>NZ_JBIRRX010000014.1:108621-234460 GCF_044333915.1 Embleya sp. NPDC020886
CCTCCCCGATACAAACTGGGGGGGGCCCCCCCCCCTCGGGCCCCACGGGGGCGGGGGGGGGGGGGCGGCGCCCCCCCCCCCCCCCGGGCCCCCGGGGGGGGGGCGCCCCCCCCCCGGGGCCCCCGCCCCGGCTGTGCCCGGTCCGACAAAGCCCGGTCGGGCCGCCCGCCGGGCCGGTGTCAGCGGTCGGTGCGCCGCCGAGGACGCATCTCGACCGGTCGGACCCGGTAGACACCGCGGTCCCGGTCCTGCTGTTCCTCGGCCACCTGGAGCGCGATCAGGATCTCCAGCGCGCTCCAGGCCATGCCGAGCATGCCCAGGCCGACGAAGAGCATCGCCCACACCCAGAACCAGGTGTGCGCCCAGACGCCGAGCAGGGCGACCATCGCCGCGACGATGGTCAGCGCCAGGAGCACACCGGTGCGCGCCGCCGCGTTTCTCGCGCCGTCCGGAAGCCTGTCGCGCGCCATGGCCGACCTTCCCGCCGCCGAGTAGGCAGTCTGCCGCCGAGTAACCGGTTGCTCCTCGCCTGCCCCGTCATGCGTGGACGGAACCCGATCCGCCCGACTCGTCCGAGGAACGATGGAACTCCCGCCACGTCTCCCAGATGGCCGGCACCGTGCCCGAGCCGAACGAGCGTTCCGGCCAGTTCGCCGGCGGCAGCCCCGCAGGGTTCGCGCCGACATTCGCGCCGTACCACAGGTCGTGCCGACGGCGGGCGAAGTACCACACGCCGTCCCGCCGTTCGTACACGTCGCGGTACAGGATCGCCTGGTGCAACCAGCGCGGTCCCTCCTGGATCTCGGCCTTGCAGTACACGTGTCCGGTCGCGTGGTCCGCGTCCAGCAGGTCGATCACGTGCGTGCCGACGTTGAGGATGGTCACCCCCAACGGAGCCAGTTGGGCCGCGAACGAGGCACGCAACGCGGCGCGCCCGTGCTCCTCCCGGCTCACCCGCACGTCGGGCACGAACAGCCCGCACAACGCGTCCAGGTCCCGGCTGTCCAGGGCCAGCGCGTAGCGCGCGGCGAGTTGACGGATCTGTTCATGGGCCAGCAGCCGTTGTACGTCGTCCATGAACCGACACCCTGTCAGGCTCCGGTACGAACGATCTCCTGCGGGTTGTACACGACCTCCACATACGACCAGCGGCGTCCGCCCGCGTAGTGCAACACCACGTTGACGTCCAGCCCGCCAAAGGGTCCCTCGGCGCGCAGCACCGTCGAGACCCGGTTGCCGTCGATGATGCGCAGCCGGACCCGGTAGCGGCTGAACGGCGAACGCCGAACGCCGTCCCGGATGTACGCGCTCAACGCGTGCCGGCCCTCGACGAAGCCGACCACGTGGTCGCGCACCCGCACCTCGTCGGTGAACACCGCCGCCAGCGGCGCCCATTCGCCGCCCGCCGAGGCCGAGGCCAGACGCGCCGCGAAGTCGCCGAAGGCCCGCCGGATCTCCTCGCGCGGAATCGGCACCGACAGTGGTTCCGGCGCCCAGCCCACGATGCCGCGCAGTTCCGCGCCGTCGTGCCCGGCCGCCGGGCCGCCCGCCCCCCGCCAGCGCGCGATCATCGCGTCCACGCCGTCGCCGTTGCGGAATTCGCCCACCGTCTCGAAGCGATCACCGGCGCCCAGGCGCCGCACGATCTCGGTGCCGGGCACGGTGTATCGCACGGTGCCCCCGGTGGGGTCCGGCAGGTTGAGCCAGACGTAGCGACAGGTCAGATCGCCGTCGATCATCGTCCATTCGGTGAATCGGCGCACCCAGGCGCCCACATCGCCGTCGACCGGTTCGTTCCGCGCGAGTGCCGCCGCCTCGTCCCGGGTGCCGCCCATCGTGCCTCCCCGCATCGGTCCCGGCGGGGTCGGACGCCCGGAGAATTCCGGGCGCTGCCTGCCGCCTCCGGTGCGCGTGATCCTGCCCGCGCCCCGTCGGGAAGTCCAGCCCCCACCCGATCGGAGGAACGGAACCGTCGCCGGCTGGTATACGTATTACCGATCGCAACAAGCTGGCCGGGCTCGATGCGAGCACGATACGAAGTGGAAGCGGAGGGGACGCGAGTGATCCGGTACAGGGTCCGGGTGGACTTCTACCAGGACGTCCCACCGGACCGTCCCCCGACGGGGTACGTGGGCTCGTTGCTCTCGGGCGACTTCGCCGGACCGGCCCTGCCGCGCGGCGGCGACTCGATCTCGGCGATCCCGCTGGGCGGTGCGCACATAGGGCCGTGGACCGGCGGTCCATACATGATGGTCCACCGGGTCGAGCACCACCCGGTTCCGGTGGACGGCGAGGGCCACATAGTCCAGTGGTGGGAGCAGTATCCCCAGCCCTCGGTACACGTGGTCGTCAACGCCGAGTGGCCGGACACCGAGGAGTCCGAGCACGAGTTGATGAACCTGTACGAGGAGCAGAGCTGGAGTTCGTTCCCGGCCGGACCGGAGAACCCGTTCCTGCCGGTCACCGCGGCGGCCGACTTCTAGCCTCGACCTCCGCGGCGTCTTGGTTGCGTTGGGCGTGGCGGGTTACGCAGCAGGTTTCTTGTAGCCCGTCAGGCTCACCGACGCCAGGATCTTGTTCAGGTCCGTGTCGTACTCGCGGGACAGCCCCGCCGTGGAGAACGAGATCATCGACTGCGGCAGCCACCACACCTGGGGCTGGAACGAGTCGCCGCCCTTGCACGTCACGGTGAACGACGCGTACTCGAACGTCAGGCTGTTCTTGCCCGGTTCGACGAACTTCTTCCCATCGCTCCGGCTGGTCGGCGGCGCCGTGTCGGCGGTCTTGGGGATGCAGGTCGGCTTCGCCCCCAGGGTCCAGCCCGCCTGATCCTTGAAGTCGACCTTGCGCTCGCCGGACTTGCCGACCCAGATCCGCAGGCCGGCGCGCTCGCACGTGGTGCGCTGCGCGGCCGGCGTCGCGCTCGGCAGTACACACACCTCGGTGTCGCTGACCTGCTTGAGCTCCCACGTGGCCGGCACGGCGAACTTCATCCCCTTGATGTCCTGGGTGAAGCCGCCCGCCTTGCCGGTGAGTTTGGGGGCCTCGGCGGTCGGACTCTTCTTCGTCTCCGGCTTCTTGGGGTCCTCGTCCTTGCCGCGCAGCGCGAACACCGCGCCGGCCCCGATCGCCAGGACCGCGATGACGCTGCCGCCCAGGACGAACAGGCGCCGCCGGCCGGAGCCGCCGCCCGAGCCGCCGGAGCCGCCCTGCCGGGCCGCGGCCCGACCGGTGGGCGGCGTGCCGTGGGCGCCGTGGGCGGTGGGCGCCTGATGGACATTCGCCGGGTGGCCCTGCCCGGCGGTGCCGTATTGCCCGGAAGGGGCTCCGTACTGGCCCGAGGGCGCACCGTGCTGACCGGACGGCGGGCCGTACTGACCGGAGGGCGGACCGTACTGGCCGGAAGCGGCGCCGTGTTGGCCCGAGGGGGCGCCGTACTGGCCGGAGGACGCCCCGTATTGCCCGGAGGGCTGCGGCGGGACGCCGTGCGCGCCCGAGGTCGGGGTGTCTCGGTAGAGCGGCGGTTGCGTCGGGGACGCGCCGTACGGGTCGTGCGAGGGCCGGCCGGGCCCGGCCGGCGGCGGTGGCACCGCGGGCGCGCCGAACGCGGCGGTGCCACCCGAGCGCGCGGGACCGCGCGGCGGCTCGTACACCCGCGGCTGCACGGGCGGCGGCGTCTGCGGCGGCGGGCTCTGCTGAACCTGCCAGGGGCCGCCGGTCGCGGGCGTGGTCCACAACTGCCCGATCAACGACGTGGCATCGGCCACCGGGTCGAGCGAGGGCGCCGCGGCGTTGCCGAGCGCGCCGCGCCACACGTGGGTGACCGAGGCCAGCAACTCACGGGCGTGCGGGCGGTAGTGCGGTTCCTTGTCGGAAGCCCGCTTGACGATCAGGCGCAGTACGTCCGGCACGCCGGACAGGTCGGCCTCCTCCTGGAGCACGCGCAGCGCGACCACTTCGGGTGCGCCGGTGCCGAACGGAATGACTCCGGTGGCGGCGTAGGTGATCAGCATGGCCCAGGCGTACACGTCGGCGGCGGGCGTGCTGTCGTGGCCCTTGAAGCGCTCCGGGCTCATCCACGCGGGTGAGCCGATCATCATGCCGGTGCGGGTCAGCCCGCTGTCCTCCATGGACCGGGCGATGCCCAGGTCGAGCACCCGCGGCCCGGCGGGCGAACAGATGATGTTCTGCGGCTTGAGGTCGCGGTGGATCACGTCCGCGTCGTGCAACGCGACCAGTGCCTCGGCGAGTCCGGCCGCCAGGCCCAGCAACTCGTCGCCGTGCATCGGGCCGCCCTGGTTGACCCGCACGTCCAGGGTCGGCCCCGGCACGTACTCGGTCGCGAACCACGGTGTCTCGGCGTCGACATCGGCGTCCAGCACCGGCGTCGTACAGGTGCCCTTGATCGCGCGCAGCAGGTTGACCTCGCGGGTGAACCGGGCCCGGAATTCGGGATCGTCCGCGTACTGCGCGTGCACCACCTTGACCGCGACCCGGCGTTCGTAGTCGTCCAGGCCCGCGTACACCGCGCCCATTCCGCCCGCGCCGAGTCTGCCGGTGATCCGGAACGGTCCGATGTGCTGCGGATCACCCGGACGCAACGAACGTATCTCGGCGCCGCCATCGGCCGTCATGGACGTGCCTCCCGTGTTGGTTCGCCGGCCCGCCGCTGCGGCCGTACCGGGATGGAATCCTCTCATCCGGTCTTGTGACCTCCCCAGGGCACCGGCTGGTTCCCCGTTCGGGCGAAAAGGCTCGCCTTACCCGAGGGGGTGCGTGATAGGCCAGCGGTTGCGCCGGGTGTGGCAACGCCTCGGCGTGGGACGACGGTTCGCGGATCGGCCGGTGCGACCTTCGGGACGCACCGGCTGGGACCGCCGTCGTCCGGCAGCGTTTCGAGGTAATGCCGCATCGCTCCGCTTCCACGACCGAAGGGCCGAACGTGAAGATCGTCGTCGACTTCGACAAGTGCAAGAGCAACGCACTCTGCATGGCCGAGGCACCCGAGGTGTTCGAGGTCCGGGATGACAACTTCCTCTACATCCTGAACGAAAACCCCGGGCGGGAGTTGCGGTCGCAGGTGGAGGAGGCGGCCCGGGTCTGTCCGACCCGAGCCATCTCGATCCAGGAGTGACGCGGTGCCGGGTCGGGGCGGGGCGTCAGCCCTCCCCGGGCCGGTTCACGTCCTCGGGCCGGGCCCCGGCGGTTCGACTCGACTGCCACCGGTCGCGGGCGCCGCGGGCGCCCTGGGCCATCATCCCGGACGCGCCGCGCGCCCCTTGGACCATCGCCGCGGACGCGTTGCGGGTGGCCGACCAACCCCGGGCGAGCAGCCGGACGTTCACCACGACGGTGCCGGCGGTCCGGTCGTGCCAGGTGCGTCGACGCGGCCCGAGCACGGCCAGCGGGTCCAGGAAGCCGATCAGGGTCAGCAGCGCGAACAGGCCCGCCGTGCCCCATTGGCGCAGCGCGACCTCGTACCAGGTGAGCAACAGCGCGGCCCACGGCACCACCACGGCCACCAGGGTGCGCCGGGCCGCCCGCCATCCGCCGACCGGCACCCGGCCGCCGACCGCCTGCGCCGACGTGCCGACCGGTACCACCTTCGCGCCGACCATGATCTTGCCCAACGTGCGGCCGAACCGCGCGTGCATGAACCAGTCGTAGAGGGCGGGCACCAGCAGGTGCGCGAGGATCAGCAGGAGCAGCAGCGTCTTGGTGGTGCCCCACAGGCCGTCCACCGCCTCCAGCGGCGCGCGTTGGGCCTCGCCGGCTCGACCGAACACGACGTCCAGGAACGCGGTACGGACCACCTTGGTGGGCAGATCCGCGGCCTTGGTCTGGAGGTAGTGGTAGGCCAGGAACCACAGCGGCAGCACGAGTGCGGTGGTGAGCAGGTAGTCCGCGGTGCGGGCGATCAGGCGCATGGTGCGGGACGCGAGCGGGAGTCGGTCGGCGTCGGCCGGCATCGAGGTCGGGAACGGCGGCGGCGTGCCGGGCGGCGGGTGGCCCGGGGCGAACGGCCGCACTGCGAGCGGCTGTCCCTGACCCGGGATCAGGGACGGTGCGGCCGCGGGCGGTTGGTGCCAGGACAGGTGTGGATCACCGTCGACGGTTGGTTGTTCCCCGTACGGCGACCCTGGCCCGCGTGGGGGCTGGGGGATCGTCATGAGCGGGACGTTATCGCGTAGATCGTCCCTTCCGTCGGGTCGGCGGACGAATTCGGGACCTGTTCTTCGGTGATGCGATCAGCTCTTGAGCTCGCCCAGGGTCACCTCCACGGTGGTTTTGTCGCCGTCGCCGGCGCGGATCAGGCTCACCTTGACCTTGTCGCCGGGCTGCTTGCCGCCCAGCACCTCGGACAGGGCCGCGACGTCCGGGACTTCCTGGTCGTCGATCGCGGTGATCACGTCGCCCGGGGCGATGCCCGCGGCCTTGGCGGCGCCGCCGTCCTGGACGGAGACCACGCCGACGCCGGCGGGCCGGCCGTTCGGCCCGGCCACGGTGCGCACCGTCACGCCGAGCGCGGCCTTGCCCGAGTTGTCCACCTTGCCGTTCTTGATGATCTGGTCGGTGATCGACTTGACCGTGTTGGCGGGGATGGCGAAGCCGATGCCGGGGGCCGCCCCGTTGTTCTCCGGGTCGGTCGCGGCCAGGGTGGGGATGCCGATCACCCGGCTGTCCAGGTCGACGAGCGCGCCGCCGCTGTTGCCCGGGTTGATCGCGGCCGAGGTCTGGATCGCGCTGGAGATGGTCGCGCCCGGCGAGTCGGCGGCCTGCGGCTCGCTGACGGTGCGGCCGATCGCCGAGACGATGCCCTCGGTGACGCTGGAATCCAGACCCAGCGGATTGCCCATGGCCATGGTGATCTGGCCGACCTGGAGCTTGCTGGAATCGCCGAACCGGGCGGGCTTGAGGTCGTTGGGCGGGTTGTCCAGGCGGATCACCGCGAGGTCGTCCGGGGCGAAGGCGGCGACGAGCTTGGCGGTGACCGGCTTGCTCGCGTTCGGGAGGGTGACCTCGAAGCTGGTGGCCTGACCGACGACGTGCGCGTTCGTGACGATGTTGCCCTTGTCGTCGTAGACGACCCCGGAGCCCAGACCGGTCGTCGTGGTGATCTGCACGACCGAGGGCAACACGTTGCGCACCACCTGCTGGTACTGCGCCTGGAGGTCGTTCGCGGGCCCGTTGCTCGGCGCGGTCGAGCCGGACGCGGCGGTGCCACTGCTCGCACTCGAACCCTTCTTCGAATCGTCGTCGTCGCTGCACGCGCTCAGCCCGCCGCCCAGCACGATCGCGATGGCCGTCAGCGCGCCCGTGGCCCGTCGCCGCGTCGTCCTGCCCACGATGTCTCCCTCGGGTACGGCGGCTGCCGCCTTGCCGCCGGCGACGGCTCGGTTGCCGATAGCGGGGCGGGTCCCCCGGCCATTCTTCGTACTAACCCCGGGATCGGACTTTTCACCGTCCCGCCGAGGTCATGCCCCTTTCGCCATGTGCTTGTTCGTGTCAAGTTGGCCCCTCACGTCGTCCCCGCGAGCACGGAACGACGCCGCAGCGCCGGAGAGGGTGGGCACGCACATGCTGACGCTTCAGGAGATCTCGGACCGGATGGAGATCCAGGACCTGATGGTCCGGTACTCGCACGCCGTGGACACCGGCGACTGGGACGCGCTGGACACGGTCTTCACCGCCGACGCGCACATCGACTACTCGGCGATGGGCGGCTCCAAGGGCGGCCTGAAGGAGACCAAGGAGTTCCTGGCCTCGGTGATGCCGGGCTTCGGCGCCTACCAACACCTGATATCGAACTCGTCGATCACGGTCGACGGGAACACCGCCACGGGCCGCACCATGTGCCACAACCCGATGGTCTTCAAGGGCGAGGACGACCAGACGCCGGGCCCGGTGATGTTCTGCGGCCTGTGGTACCTCGACACCTTCACGCGGGTGGCCGGCGAGTGGCGGATCGCCTCCCGCAGCGAGGAGAAGTCCTACATGTACGTCGCGCCGACGGCGTAGCGGGCCGGGGTAGCTTCGGAGCATGATCCGCGAAGCCACCGCAGCAGACACCCCCGCCATCCACACCCTGGTCCGCGAACTCGCCGACTACGAGAAGCTGCTGCACGAGGTCAAGGCCACCGAGGCCCAGTTGCACACGGCCCTGTTCGGCCCGAACCCGGCCGCCTTCGCCCTGATCGCCGAGGACGACACCACCGGCGAGGCGGTCGGCTTCGCCCTGTGGTTCCTCAGCTTCTCCACGTGGGAGGGCGTACACGGCATCTACCTCGAAGACCTGTACGTCCGCCCCGGGGCCCGCGGCGCCGGTCACGGCAAAGCCCTGCTCCGCCACCTCGCCACGATCTGCGAAACCCGCGACTACGCCCGCCTCCAATGGGCGGTCCTCGACTGGAACACCCCCAGCATCGCCTTCTACGACTCCCTCGGCGCCACCCCCGAACGCGAATGGATCGGCTACCGCCTCACCGGCCCCGCCTTGACCCGCTTGGCCCAAAGCTGAGCCGACGGCAAGGTTTCTCTCGGTGATCGCGAGGGTTCTCCCGATTTCCCGTTGTCTCAATCGGAACGCCTTGACGTTCCCGCCGCCGCACCAGGAGCATCGAGCGGGAAGGTGGGAGATTTCGGCGATGGGACGGACCATGCCTGTCAAGGTCACCAAGCTCGTAAGCACGTGCGATTTCAAGGACTGCCCCACGCTGTATGCCACGGACCGGGACACGCTTCTCGTCCAAGGGGAAACGCCGTCGGACCACGGCCTGACCATTCCCGCCCACGAAGCCCTGGTCGAGATCCCCATGGATCTGGTTCGGAGGGCAATTCGTGACCACCTCATCTAGCGGCTTCACCGACCTCTTCGACACATTCGACCGCGAAGCTTTCCGGCTGGAGACGCTGGACGACTACGGTCGATCAGGAAATGTGAACGCCTACAAAACATATTTGGCCGGCGGACCCAAGCCCGACGGCTACAACGCCGGCTGGCTGTCCGAGCTGAATGCACACACCGGCGCGGGAAAACGCGTGTACCGCGTCCACATCGTGTCCCGCCCGCTGTCTTCCTACCTGAGGTTCGAGCTCGGCTGGGGATACCGGACCAACATGACCGCCGGCGAGGAGTTCTTCATCCTCGATGTCACGGATCGTCCGAATCCACTGCTCGGGGTCCCGGACTTCTGGCTCTTCGACGCAGAAGTCACCGCGGTCATGAACTACGACGGTGCGGGCGGCTTCAGCGGCGCGGATGTGCTGCCCGAGGACCGCACGCCGGAGTTCGTGGCGCATCGCGACACCGCCCTCGATCACGCCGTACCGTTCACCACCTGGTGGGCCGAGTACGGGGAGTGAACAAGGGGCAGCTCGGCGCAGCGCTCCGGGCCGTACGACAGGCATCCGGCAAGGAAGCCAAGGTCGTCGCCCGGGGCGCCCTCATGTCGCAAAGCAAGCTGAGCAAGATCGAAAACGCCGGACTGACACCGAGCGTGACCGACGTCGGACGCATTCTGGCCGCTATCGGGATATCCGCCGAGGCCAGGCACGAGTACATCGAGGCGGCCCGAGAAGCGGCCACCGAGGCGATCGCCTGGCGTCACCTGAAGCGCGCCGGCGCCCACCGGGGGCAGCAGGCGGCGCAGGCACTCGACGCGCAGATGTCGATGCTCCGGCTCTTTCAACCGGCACTCGTCCCCGGACTGCTCCAGACACCCGAGTACATTCGTGCGGTTCTCGGCCGCCACGGACTGAGCGAGGACGCTCTCACCCGAACGATTTCCGGGCGCCTGGAGCGACAAGGCATCCTGCATGACGGCACCAAGTCTTTGCGCTTCGTCGTCACGGAATCGGTCCTTCGATGGCGGATCATCCCGGCGCGAATGATGGCCGGTCAGCTCGACCGGATCGTTTCGGTGTCCCGTCTTCCGAACGTCGACATCCGCGTCGTCCCCATGAACGCAACGCAGACCGATATCGCCAATCACTCGTTCGTAATCAGGGACGACCACCTGGTGACGATCGAGGCCATTCACGCCGAGCTCGTTGTCACCGATCCCCGTGATATCAAGCTGTACGTCCGAAAATTCGAAGATTTCGCCGCCTCGGCTCTGTGCGGCGAACCTATGCGCTCCGCCCTGGAGGGAATTCGAGACGAGTTCTTGACGGAGCGGGAAATCGGTCGGTGAAGCGCCCGTGCCGCGGCTAGCTTGATGGGCATCTCAAGCAAGAGGGAGATCTCCATGGGAAAGCACCGAAACCCCGCGACCGACGACGGACACCAGCCGGAAAAGCTCGCTCCGCGGGCGAATCCCGGCTCGTCGAAGGGGCGGTGAGGCGGATGTCGGTCGAGGCGAGGGCCCTGTGGCGGGCCCGGGTCGATTTGCTGCGGCGGGTCGAGGTGGCCGTCGGGGTGCTGCCCCAGGTGTGGCGGGAGGCGTTTCTGGGGGTGCCGAGGCACGTTTTCCTCCCGGACGTGGTGTGGCTGCGCCGCCCCGACGGCGACCGGCACGAGCGCTGCGAGCGGGTGTCGGAGCCGGAGCGCTGGTGGACGGCCGCGTACGCGGACACTCCGGTGGTGGTGCAGGTGTGCGACGGCGACGCGCCCCGGCCCGGCGGGCCCGAGTGGCCGTCGTCCGCGGCCTCGCAACCCTCGATCGTGGCGGCCACGCTGGTTGCGCTGGACGTGGCCGACGGACACCGCGTGCTGGAGATCGGTACCGGGACGGGATGGAACGCCGGACTGCTTGCCCACCGGGTGGGCGACGACCGCCTCGTGACGATCGAAGTGCACGCCGATCTCGCCCGAATCGCCCGAAGCCGGTTGGCGGCCCTGGACCGGCACCCCACCGTCGTGTGGGGAGACGGCGCCGAGGGCTGGGCGACCGGCGCGCCCTACGACCGCATCGTGTGCACCGCCGCCGTGACCCACCTCCCGCCCGCCTGGATTCGGCAGTGCCGGCCAGGAGCCGTCATCGTCACCCCCTGGGCAAGCGCGTGGACCGCCAACGGCACCCTGGTGGCCGAAGTCGACGATCGAGGCCGTGCGCACGGCCGCTTCCGTACCGGCGGCGCCTTCATGCACCTGCGCGGACACCGCTCCCGCAGCACCGACATCGGCCGAGTCGTCTCCCCGGAGCACGCCGCCACACCGAGCACCACCACGCTGTCCCCCTGGGCCGTGGCCGGCGGCGACCCCGTCGCCGAGTTCGCGATCGGCCTGAGCGCGCCCGGCGTCTGGCACCACTGGGACGAGGACGGCGACGTCGACGGCGTACACACCCGCCTGTGGCTGGGCGACGAGGCCGGCACGTCGTGGGCGAGCGTCGACCACGACGGACACCGACTCACCGACTTCGCCGTCCGCCAACACGGCCCGCGCCACCTGTGGAACGAGATCGAGGCGGCGTGGTCCCGCTGGTGCGCCGCGGGCCGCCCCGGCATCGAAGCCTTCGGCTGGACGGTGTCCGCAGATGGCGAACAGCACGCGCGAGTACCCGAATCCACCGCCCCGCGCCCGACCGGTCGCGGTGGCGAAGCGGCCTCCTGGTCCCTGTGAACGGGCCGGTACCGCCTCGCCTTTCGCTTCCGAAGCAAGATCGCGGCGAGCACGCGGCAGACGGAGACAACCGCCCGATCCCCCACGAAGGCGCACGGTCCCCGGGGGTCACGAAGCCGGCGAGGCCACCTCGTTTCGCGGCTCTTCGAGTGCCGGGCGGGCGATCGGCCGCACCGTGGCGGCGGCGGCCATCAGCGCCGGCAACCCGGCCACCGCGAAGACCAACGGCAGCGGGGCCCGGTCGATCAACAGGCCGCCGGCCGCCGTGCCACCCGAGGCGCCCGCGTTGAGGGCGGTGTTGACCCAGGCGCCGACCCTGGTCCGGGTGTTCGCCGCGGCGCAGGCGTCGGCCAGCAGGTAGGCCGTGGTGATCGCCGGCGCCACGAACAGGCCGGTGACCGCGACGGTCGCGGCCAGGACGTAGAGGTTCGGGGACAGGCCGGCCGCGCCCAGGGACAGGCCGAGCCCGAGCGCGAGCAGCGGCAGGCGGCGGTCGATCGCGATCCGCCAGGGCACCGCGCCGTACGCCAGGCCGCCGACCGCGCTGCCGATCGAGAGCGCGGCCAGGATCCAGGCCACCGCCGCCGCGTGCCCCCGCGCGTCGGCGAACGCGACCGCGAGCAGGTCGATCGCACCCAGACACAGCCCGACCCCGGCGGCGACGACCACCGCACGCCACAACCCGGTTCGGACCGGCGCGGGATGATCCCCGGCTCCCTCCCCGTCGACTCGTCCGGCCCGCGCCGTCGACCGGCCCACCGCCGGCGACGTCACCAGCGCGAGCGTCCCGACCGTGATCAGCCCGGCGCTGACCGCCACCCCCGCCGCCGCGGGCGCCGGCCCCACCAACACGCCCACCAGCAACGGCCCGAACGCGAACAGGATCTCCTCGGCCACCCCGTCCAGGCTGTACGCCCGCTGCAACAACCCCGGATCGGGCGCCAGTTCGCTCCACAACACCCGCATCACCGGTCCGACCGGCGGGGTACAGGCCCCGGCCGCCGCGACCGTGACCCCCAACCACACCCCGGAGACCCCCGGCCGCCAGGTCAGCACCGCGATCACCACCAGCAGCGTCGCGTACACCGCGACCAGCGGCGGCAACACCCGCCGCGGCCCGTACCGGTCGACCAACGCGGCCCGCATCGGCGACAGGAACACACTGGTCGCCCCGAACGACGCCATGATCGTGCCCGCCACCGCGTACGACCCGGTGCCGGCCTTGACCGCCAACAACAACGACAACGCGATCATCCCGTAGGACAGTCGCCCCACCAGCGCGGCCCCGAACGCCCGTCGGGCACCGGGGATCCGCAACACGGCGGCATAGGAGGGAGCCGGCGCACGACGCGCGTCGGCAGGAACGCAAGAGGGCTTGGCAGCCACGATGTCGGGAGTTCCTCCGCGAAGTCGGCACGACGAGAGCCGCGCCGAAGGGCCTGCGTGGACGCCGAAAGCGACCGACCCCGTCAGGGCCCGGTCGCGGCGGTCCTACGCACACAGGAGGAACATGCCCGCCAACCTACCAAGCGCGCCCCGGCCCCGGCCGGCCCGTTTTCGGCCCGCCGCACCGACATCGGCGCCCCCTCGCGGACCTACTTCTTCGGGGCCGCGGTCAATCCGGTGCACGGCCGCAAGGTGTCCCGGCGGTCCAGGATGCGCTTGGCCTCGGCGCCGGTCACCGGCATCGGCACGCCGCGCTTGTCGATCGAGGCCGGGGTGAACTTCTCGTCGACGACCTTGCCGTCCTTGATGGTCAGCGTCGCCACGCCGGTGTCGTTCGAGTTCGGGTACGGAGACGTGCCGTACCAGAGGAAGTTGCCGTAGCCGTAGCCCACATAGGTGTCGCCCAGCCAACCGGCGCCCTGCATCACGTGCGCGTGGGTGCCCAGGATCGCCGCCGCGCCCGCGTCCGCGAGCTTGCGGGTCACGCTCTTCTGGTCCGCGCTCGGGCACTTGTCGCCCTCGATGCCCCAGTGCATGTAGACGATCACCACGTCGGCCTGCTTCTTCGCCTCCCGCACGGCCTGCACCAGCCGGTCGGTCTGCAACGCGGTGGCTATCCCGGGCTTGTTCGGCCCGGCCTGATAGAGCTGGTTGGTGATGTCCTGCACCTGACTCGCGGCCAGGAACGCGACCTTGACGCCCTTGGCCTCCCGAATCACCGGGCGGTACGCCTGCGCCGCGTCCCTGCCGATGCCCACCACGCCGATCGGCGGGTCCTGGATCGCGGCGATCGAGTCCTCCAGGCCGACCTTGCCGTAGTCCACGGCGTGGTTGTTGGCCATGCTGACCGTGTCTATCCCGACCGCCTTCAGCTCGGTCAGCGCCTTCGCCGGGGCCCGGAAGTGGTACGTCTTGTTCTCCGGCGTGCCGCGCTCGGTGATCGCACTCTCCAGATTGACCATCGCCAGATCGGCGGCCGAGAGCGTCTTGCCGATCGGGCCCAGCGCACCCTCGGCGCCCGCGTTCAGGCGGGGCACGGTGCGTTCGAAGAAGTGCACGTCACCCGCGAACGCGACGGAGATCGCGGTGCCCGGTACGGCCGGAGCCGACGGCGCCGCGGACCCGGTGCCCGGCGCCCCCGAGGAGCCGCCCGTACCGACCACCGGATTCGCGTCCGCGGCGTTCTCGGTCTTGCCCGGCGAGTCGTCGGAGTCGGACAGCAGCCCGCAGGAGGCGAGACCGGCGATCAGCAACGGAGCGAGGCCGAGCGCGACGGACCGGCGGCGGGGTATATGCACGCGGACAAGGTAGCCCAGCGACGTACGCGCCCGTACGTACGACCGAGCGTGACGTGAATTACCTCACCCGCGTGCAACGAATCAGCCGTTCAGGGCCTCATAGACCCGGTCGCACAGCTCGGGATGCATGTCGAAGTAGCCCTCTTCGTCCACCTCGAAGGCCCCGGTCCGGAAGCTCTCGGTGACCGTGCGCAACATCAGCGGGATCGACGCGTACACCATCGGCTCGTCCGCGCCCTGCACGTAGCTCGCCACCTGCACGTCCTCGCCGTCCCAGACCGCCGCGTAGAAGTCGGCGGCCGGCGACACGAGCAGCGGCAGCCACTGCACCCCTTCCGGTTGGTCCATCTCGACCTCGTCCCGGAACTCCAGCGCCTCGGCCAGGCTGACCAGGACGTAGCCCGGTATGAACGATGCCTCGTCCACCAGTTGGTCCGGCTCCTCGCGGGTGCCGTCCGCCCAGCCGAACCAGGAGACCAGCTCGGCGGGCACCTCGGCACCCACCCGGGTCCGCACCGCCTCGGCCGGCAGGCCCGGTTCCAGCAGGCGCACGACGGGGCGATCGAGGCCGACCAGCTCCGCCCGCACGGCGTCCAGACCTTCGTGAACGGCGTCCATGCCACGTCCCTCGCGTTGTTCGTTGTGCGTCGAATGATCCGTCTCGAATGAGAGGTCGAGTCGAAGGGATCAAGCGTGACAGACGCCGAACCGATCGGCGCACGGTGCCTGGTTTGTGCGCGCGGTGGGTAGCCGCCGAACGGGCGACCAGACGCGACGACCGTCGCGGTCGCCCACGAACCGGTTCCGAACACCTGCGAGGGAGCGATCGTGGACGCGTGGTTCGATCCGATCATGTCCTTCACGGGTTCCCCGTGGGCCTACCCGATCGTCTTCCTCACCGCGCTGCTGGACGCGATGTTGCCGATCCTGCCGAGTGAGAGCGCGCTGATCGCGTGCGGCGTGTTCGCCACCGTCACCGGCTTCTCGCCCAATCTTTTCCTGCTGATCCTGGCCGGCGCGCTCGGCGCGTTCCTCGGCGACAACATCACCTACGCGATCGGCCGCCGGGCCGAACCGTTCGCGAATCGGCACATGCTCAAGGGCGAGCGCGGCCGACGGGCCCGGGACCGGGCGGAACGCTGGTTGACCGAACGCGGCGGCGTGATGATCGTGGTCGGCCGGTACATCCCCGGCGGCCGCACCGCGGTCTCGCTGGTGGCGGGCATGGTCGGGTATCCGCCCGCCCGGTTTCGGGCGTTCACCGCGTTCGCGGGCCTGACCTGGGCGATCTACGGCGTGCTGCTGGGTTTCTGGGGCGGGACGGCGTTCAAGGACAGCCCGATCAAGGGCGTCGGCGCGGGCCTGGCCACCGCCGCACTGATCACCGTGCTGGTCGAGGTCGTCCGGCGGATCCTCGCCGCCCGCAATCGACGCAGGCGGCGCGGCGCCGAGCGGGGCGAGAGTCCGGACGGCCGATCGCACGAGGAGATCGAACCACGCGCCGGATGAGGGCTCGCGGCGGATTCGCCGGCCCTTTCCGAAACGAGGATTCGATCCGAAAAAGCGCGAGGCCACCGGGATTTCCCCGATGGCCTCGGACCTGTTCGATGTGCGCTCGGATTACGCCGAGGGGTACGGGAGCGGCAGCACCGCGCTCGTCGGGAGCACCTCGACCTTGAGGTCGGGGTCCGGGCCCGCGCCCTGGAAACGACCGAACTTCGGCACCGCGGTACGGCGGTACTTGGTGGTCGAGTGCTCCGGGTCCTTGTCGAACTCGGGGATGACCTGGTTGCCGAAGAGCTCGATCATCTCGAGGTTCTCTTCGTGCGTCATGCCGTCGTTGATACCGAAGACGAGCTGGTCACAGCCCACCTCCTGGTACGCCTTGACCTGCTCGCACACCTCGTCGGGGGTGCCGACGAGCATGAAGCCGCCCTCGATGAGCTGGTCGAGCAGCTCGTCGCCGCCCATCGAGAGGTCGAACGTGGGCGACGGCCAGGTGATCGCGTCCGCCGACTTCGGCATGGTGTCGTGGTACAGGTTCACCAGGGTGACCAGGTAGCCGCGGCCCTTGCTGAGCGCGATCTCGCGAGCGCGCTTGCGGTCGGACAGACAGATGACGGCGTTCGTCATCATCACGTTGTTGTTCTGGTAGTCGCCGATGATCTCGACCGGGTTCTCGGCGGCTTCCTTGTAGGCCTCGATGCGGCCCTTGAGGTTGTAGACCGGTTCGAAGTTGAACGCGATCGCGCCGATGCCCATCGAGCCGGCCTTGCCGAAGGTGGCCGGGTTGCCGCAGGCGACCCAGATCGGCGGGTGCGACTCGCCGTACGGCTTCGGGTGGATGTCGTGCGGGGTCGGCACCGTGAAGTGGTCGCCCTCGAACGTGTAGTCCGTCTGCGCCCACATCCGGGGGATCTCGCGAACGACCTCGTCCCACTCGGTCTTCGTCGAGTTCTTGTCCATGATGTTGAACGAGGCCATCTCGTGGCTGCCCGCGCCGCGGCCGGTGCCCCACTCGAAGCGACCCTCGGTGATGTGGTCCATCATCGCGGCGCGCTCGGCGTAGCGGACCGGGTGCTCCTTGCGCGGCGACAGGCTGTTGATGCCGGTCGCCAGGTGGATGCGCTCGGTCTTGCCCGCGACGTAGCCGATGACGACCTCGGGAGCCGACATGTGGCTGTACTCGACCAGACCGTGGTGCTCGCCGAACCAGGCGTACTTCCAGTTGTGCTTGTCGGCCTTGATGGCCAATTCCATCTCGCGCATGAGCACGAGGTGCTCGCTCGCGCGATCGTGAGCGGCCGGACCGGGGGTGTACCCGTTCAGGAAGATGCCGAACTCCACGTGGAGCCTCCCAAAATCGCCTGGTTCAACCAGCGCTGCATACGCCTGTATGAGGTCTGCGTACGGGACAGTATGCGAGCGTCGGCCGGAACTTTGTTTACACGTGGCTAACGTCACGTCAGATGCCAGGCGCCGCCCGGGACATCGAGCTGACGCATAGTCAGATCCTCTCGCGCCCAAGACGGAAGATCCAGGGGAACGGCCTTTTGTGGCCCGCGACACCCCTGATCGCACCCGACGGAAGCGGCCCGGAAACGCGTGGGAAAACACCGGTCGGCCCGAAATCGAAGGGTGATCGACAATCACCGGCGCCGATTACCCGAGATCTTGTGACACGGGAAAATGCGGCACGGTCAGCCCGCCTTCGTCCGCGCCAGCAACAACGTCACGTCGTCCCGATGACCGGTCAGGTCGGCGAGTCCGAACAACCGCTCCGCGGTCGCCTCCAGATCCAGGCCCCGGCTGCGCTTGAAGCGGTGCGCGAGCCGTTCCATGCCCCGGTCCAGCGCCAACTGCGGGCCCTCGACCAGGCCGTCGGTGACCAGGACCAGGGTCTCCCCGGGCGCCACGGCCAGCGTCGTGCACGGATAGCCCTGATCGGCCAGCATGCCCAGCGGCAGGCCGCCCTCGACGTCTTCGATCCGCGGCGTCCCGGCCGGATCGGCGAGCAGCAGCGGCGGATGCGCGGCCCGCGCGACCCGCAGGCTGCCGGTCGCCGGGTCCAGGTAGGCCAGCGTGCAGGTGGCGTGGGCGGGACCGGGGAACCGGTCCAGGAAGTCGTTGACCAGCGCGAGCGTGCGGCCGGGATCGGGAGTGACCACGGCGTACGCGTGCAGCAGGGTACGAATCCTGGCCATGATCGGCGCCGTGCCCGCGCCGTGGCCCTGGACGTCGCCGACCACCAGCGCGACCCGGCCGTCGTCCAGCGTGAAGACGTCGTACCAGTCGCCGCCGACGCCGAACTCGTCCTGCGCGGGTCGGTGCCGGACGGCCAGTTCGAGGCCGGCGACCGGCTCCGGGTGGGACGGCGTGACGCCCGCGCGAAACGCCTCCGCGAAGTCGCGGTACGGCGGCGGCGGAACCGGCTCGGCACCCAATGCGCGGGTGACCCGGCCGGCCACGTCCGGCGGCAGGCCGCCCGCCGCCGAGGCCGCCGCGGCGTCGGCGTACCAGTCGGTGCGGATCGCCATCAGCGTGTGCGCATCCTCCTGCCACGCGTCCGTGCTGACCGTCAGGCTGCCGTCCTCGCCCTGATACACCCGCCAGGCCGTCGCCGGGTCGTACCGGTGATCACGCGTCCCCGAAGAAACCACCAGCCGCCCGGGCCCCGCACCCACCGCACCCATCCACGACTCCGCCACACCAGGCCCAACGCCCAAACCCCCACAAGGCAACGGCCACTACGCCGAACACCCACCCACCACACCCCGAACCGCCGACTCCACCCCGCCCGACACCAAAAAACCAGCACCCCAACCAAGCCCCGCCCACCAACCGCAACCCGACCCACCAGCCCACCCACCTCCAGCCCGTCCGGCGCTTGAGGACAAACAGGCCGCAAGCCGGCCAACCCCCGACGGGCCCGCACGGCAACTCACCACAACCCGAACCGCCAAAGCAGCCACCTCCAGCCCGTCCGGCGTTTGCGGACAAGCGGGCCGCAGGCCGGCCTCCCGACGGGCCCGACCCAGCAACCCACCGCACCCCGAACCGCCAAAGCAGCCACCTCCAGCCCGTCCGGCGTTTGCGGACAAGCGGGCCACAGGCCGGCCTCCCGACGGGCCCGACCCGGCAACTCACCCCAACCCAACCCGCGAACCCACCCACACCCAGCCCGTCCGGCGCTTGAGGACAAGCAGGCCGGCCAACCCCCGACGGGCCCGCACGGCAACCCACCGCAACCCAACCCACCAACCCGAATCCAGCCCGTCCGGCGTTTGAGGACAAGCGCCGCAGGCCAGGCCATCCACTCGGCCCGTCCGGCGCGAGGACCGGCAGGGCGGCCAACCCCGCCACCGCCGCCCCCGGCGAATGTCACCGGCCCCGCCTAGCCTGAAAGGTATGTGCCGCAACATCACGACGCTCCGCGGACTCGACCCCGCCGCCACCGACGTGGAGATCGAAGCCGCCGCCCGCCAATACGTCCGCAAAGTAGGTGGCGTGCAGACCACGTCACCCCGCACCGAGGAGGCCGTCGAACGCGCCGTGGCCGCCATCGCCGAGGCCACGGAACCCTGCTCGCCGAACTCCCCGAGCGCCGCCAACCACCCCCCACCCTCCCCCCGCTGCGCCGCCGCGAAGCCGCCGCCCGAGCCGCCGCCGAGACCCCTGCCGAGGCCCCCGCCCACACGCACTGACGGCCCCGCGACCGGCCCGACGCGACGCGACGCCCCGCACCCCTCACAACCCGCGCGGCGCTCCGCAAAAGCCGCGCAACAGCCCCACCAAACCCCGACGAACCCCCACGAAAACCCCGTCGCAGGCCACTGTGGGGCCACTCGGATACAGCTCGGAAACGACCCGGAAAAGCCTTCGCCGGCGGCTGCGGACACCTGCCTCGGACACCCGGTTGCCGGCCTCCGCCGCGTTATGGTGGATGGTCCCCGCCGCCCCCTCCGAGGAGCCTCACACACCGTGTCTGACTCGTTCGTTCACCTGCATGTCCACACCGAATACTCGATGCTGGACGGAGCGGCGAAGAACGACAAGCTGTTCGCCGAGGTGGCCCGTCAGGGCATGCCCGCGGTGGCGATGAGCGACCACGGCAACATGTTCGGCGCCTACGAGTTCCAGGGCACGTCCAAGAAACACGGCGTCAAGCCGATCATCGGCATCGAGGCGTACGTCGCCCCCAGCACCCGGCACGCCCGCCGCCCCGAGTTCTGGGCCCCCGGCGGCAAGCGCGCGCCGAGCGAGGACGGCGAGGGCGGCAAGGACGTCTCCGGTGGCGGCCGGTACACCCACATGACGATGTGGGCGGAGAACGCGCAGGGCCTGCGCAACCTGTTCCGGCTCTCCAGCCTCGCGTCCATCGAGGGCTACTACATGAAGCCCCGGATGGACCGCGAGCTGATCGCCCTGCACCACGAGGGCATCATCGCCACCACCGGCTGCCCCTCCGGCGAGGTGCAGACCCGGCTGCGCCTGGGTCAGTACGACGAGGCGATCAAGGCCGCCTCCGCGTACCAGGACATCTTCGGCAAGGAGAACTACTTCCTGGAACTGATGGACCACGGCCTCGACATCGAGCGCACGGTGCGTCAGGACCTGCTGCGGATCGCCAAGGAGCTGAGCATCCCGCTCCTGGCCACCAACGACTCGCACTACGTCACCGAGGACCAAGCCGACGCGCACGACTCGCTGCTGTGCGTGGGCGTGGGCAAGAACAAGGCCGACCCGAACCGGTTCAAGTTCGCCGGCACCGGCTACTACATCAAGACCTCGGACGAGATGCGCCGGCTGTTCGGCGAACTGCCCGAGTCGTGCGACAACACCCTCGCGATCGCCGAACGCATCCAGCCCTACGACGAGGTGTTCGCCGAGGTCAACCGGATGCCGCAGTTCGACGTCCCGGAAGGCGAGACGCAGGCGACGTACCTGCGCAAGAAGATCGCCACGGGCCTGAAGCACCGCTTCGGCGACGACCCGAGCCAGGAGGTACTGGACCGGATCGAGTTGGAGATGGGCGTGATCACGCCCATGGGCTTCGACTCCTACTTCCTCGTGGTCGCCGACATCTGCCAGTACGCCCGGGACAACGGCATCCCGGTCGGACCCGGTCGAGGCTCGGCGGCCGGTTCGATGGTGGCCTACCTCACCGGCATCACCGGCCTGAATCCGCTCGACTACGACCTGCTGTTCGAGCGCTTCCTCAACCCCGAGCGGATCAACCCGCCGGACGTCGACATCGACTTCGACGACCGCCAGCGCGACCAGATGGTGCGCTACGTCACCGAGAAGTACGGCTCGGCCTACACCGCCCAGGTCAACACCTTCGGCACGATCAAGGCCAAGGCCGCGATCAAGGACTCCAGCCGGATCCTGGGCTTCCCGTTCGCCACCGGCGACCGGATCACCAAGGCGTACCCGCCGGACATCATGGGCAAGTCGATGCCGCTGGCGGGCATGTTCGACAAGGATCACGCGCGCTACACCGAGGCCGGCGAGATCCGCGCGCTGTACGAGTCCGACCCCGAAGTGAAGATGGTGATCGACACCGCGCGCGGTATCGAGGGCCTGACCCGCGGCACCGGCGTGCACGCCGCCGCGGTGATCCTGTCCTCGACCCCGCTGATCGACCTGATCCCGCTGCACCGGCGGGACAAGGACGGCGTGATCATCACCGGCTTCGACTACCCGTCGTGTGAATCGATGGGCCTGGTCAAGATGGACTTCCTGGGTCTGCGAAACCTGGGCATCATCGATCACGCCATCAAGATCATCAAGGCCAACCGCGGCGTCGACGTCGACATCGAGAAGATTCCGCTCGACGACCCGACCACGTTCGAACTGCTCTCCCGCGGCGACACGTTGGGCGTGTTCCAGCTCGATGGCGGCCCGATGCGCGCACTGCTCAAGCTGATGAAGCCGACCGAGTTCGAGGACATCTCCGCCGTCTCCGCGCTGTACCGGCCCGGCCCGATGGGCATGAACTCGCACATCAACTACGCGCTCCGCAAGAACGGCCAGCAGGAGATCACGCCGATCCACCCGGAGTTGGAGAAGCCGCTCACCGAAGTCCTGGGCCCCACCTACGGCCTGATCGTGTATCAGGAGCAGGTGCAGCGTGCCGCGCAGGTGTTGGCCGGCTACAGCCTGGGCCAAGCCGACCTGCTCCGCCGCGCGATGGGCAAGAAGAAGAAGGAAGTCCTGGAGAAGGAGTTCATCCCGTTCCAGGAGGGTTGCCGCGAACGCGGCTACGGCGACGAGGCGATCCAGGCGGTGTGGGACGTGCTGGTCCCGTTCGCCGGCTACGCGTTCAACAAGTCGCACTCCGCCGCATACGGCCTGGTCTCCTACCAGACGGCCTATCTCAAGGCGAACTTCCCGGCCGAGTACATGGCCGCCCTGCTCACCTCGGTGGGCGACGAAAAAGACAAGATGGGCATGTACCTGGCCGACGCCAGGTCGGCCGGCATCCGGGTGCTCTCGCCCGACGTCAACGAATCCGTCGCCGACTTCACCGCCGTCGGCTCCGACGTACGGTTCGGCCTGCGGGCGATCCGCAACGTGGGCGACAACGTCATCAACGACATCGTCGAAGCACGCACCGGCAAGGGCAAGTTCAGCTCCTTCGCCGACTTCCTGACCAAGATCGGTCTGCCCGCGTGCAACAAGCGCGCGGTCGAATCGCTGGTCAAGGCCGGGTCGTTCGACGCCCTCGGGCACACCCGCCGCGCCTTGGTCGACGTGCACGAGCAGGCCCTGGACGCGGTGGTGGGCCTGAAGAAGCAGGAGGCGGCGGGACAATACGACCTGTTCGGCGGCGGCGACGAAACCGCCGCGGAACCGGCCGTCGGCCTCGACTTCACGCTCACCGACCAGGAGTGGCCGCGCAAGCTCAAGCTGGCCACCGAGCGCGAGATGCTCGGCCTGTACGTCTCCGCGCACCCGCTCGACGGCGCCGAGCACATCCTGTCCCGGCATCGCGACACCTCGATCACCGAGCTGAAGAACTCCGGCCGCACCGAGGGCCAGGTGCAGTTGGCGGGCCTGATCACCGGCATCCAGCGCAAGGTCAACAAGAGCGGTTCGCCGTGGGCGATGATCAATCTCGCCGACCACGACGGCGAGATCGAGGTGTTGTTCTTCCCGCAGTCCTACACGCTGGTCGCACACGCGCTGGAGGAGGACGTCGCGGTCAGCATCAAGGGCCGGCTCAACGAACGCGACGGCGCGCTGAGCGTGTTCGGTTCGGAGTTGGTACCGCTGGACATCGGCTCGGCCGAACACGGCGGCAAGGCTCCGGTGTGCCTGCGGCTGCCCACCACCAAGGTCAACGAGAAGCTGGTGAAGGACATCAAGCGGGTGCTCTCCTCGCACCCCGGGGACAACCCGGTGCACCTGATCCTGGAGAGCGCCCGCATGCGCACCCGCTACAACCTCGACTTCCGGGTCAACCCGGAGGGTGGTCTCGCGGGCGAGATCAAGTCCATGCTGGGCGCGGGGGTCTGGAGCATCTGAGGAGCGGACCCGCCGGATCGGCGGGAACGGCCGAGGGGCCGGGACCACGAGAGTGCATCTCGTGGTCCCGGCCCCTTCGTCGTGCGCCCGGCGGTCGGCCACGCGGCCGTCGGCCGGGTGCGCGGCGCTCAGGCGTGTGTCCGGTCGTACTCCTCGCGCGCGGCCAGTACCTGTGGCATGTGGCTCTCCAGGTGCTTGATCAGATCGAGCAGCTTGGCCGCCGTCGCGTGGCCCGGTTCGGTGAGCGTGTACTCGACCCGGGGCGGGATCGCGCTGTGCACCTCGCGGAGCACGAAGCCGTCCCGCTCCAGCGCCTGGAGGGTCTGCGCCAGCATCTTCTCGCTGACCCCGTCGACCCGACGGCGCAGCGCGTTGAAACGCATCGGGCCGTCGTACAGCCCGCCCAGGACCAGCACGCCCCAGCGGCCGGTGATGTGCTCCATGGCCGCCCGCGAGACGCACTCCTTGGCGAACACGTCGAACTCGAACTCCGGGGTGGGATCCGGCCCGGTCTCGGTCACGGTTTCCATCGTTGCCCCCTTCGTTCTCCGCGGCTGCGGCTGCTGCGGCTGCTTCCGCGTCTGTATGGATCGAGGCTACCCCCGGGCCGGCACTTTCGAAAGTACTGCACTTTCTCACAGCTTGCACTTTCGAAAAGTTAGTGCAATCGTTTGGGCAGCGGCCGAACGACGGGTTCGGCACGGAAGAGAGGAACTCGTCATGATCGTCGTCACCGGAGCCACCGGGCAGTTCGGCCGCCTCGTCATCGACGCCCTGCTGGACCGCGGCACGCCGGCCTCGGAGATCGTCGCCGCGGTACGGACGCCGGCCAAGGCCGCCGACCTCGCCGCCCGGGGAGTCCAGGTGCGCGAGGCGGACTACACGCGGCCCGAAACCCTGGTACCGGCCTTCACCGGCGCGGACAAGCTGCTGTTCGTGTCCTCCAACGGCCCCGAGGCGGACCGGATCGCCCAGCACACCGCCGCGGTCGCCGCCGCCGCCGAGGCCCGGGTCGGGCAACTGATCTACACCTCGATCTACGCCGCGAGCGAGAGCCCGCTCGGCCTGTCCCGGGTGCACCGCGACACCGAGGCCCGGATCGCCGCCACCGGCCTGCCCGCCGTACTGCTGCGCAACAGCTGGTACACCGAGAACTACACCGGCTCGCTGGCCGGTGCCGTCGAGCGCGGTGCGGTCGCGGGCTCCGCCGGCGAGGGCCGGATCGCCTCCGCCTCGCGCGCCGACTTCGCCGAGGCCGCGGCCATCGTGCTGCTGAGCGACGACCAGGCCGGGAAGGTGTACGAACTCACCGGCGACAACAACTGGAGCCTGCCCGAGCTGGCCGCCGAGGCGGCGAAGCAGACCGGCAAGGAGGTCGCGTACGCGAACCTGCCGGCCGAGCAGTACACCGGCATCCTCAACGGCGTCGGCCTCCCCTCGTTCCTGGTCGAGCTGCTCGTGGACGCCGACCTCCGGATCGCCGAAGGCGCGCTCGAAGGCATCACCGGCGACCTGTCCACCCTGCTCGGCCGCCCGACCACGCCGCTCGCGGACACCGTCGCGGCAGCGCTGAAGGGCTGAGCCGGACACCGGCGACGAGGAAGCGCCCCCGGTCGCGGCATCGAGCCGCGGCGGGGGCGCTTCGGGTGTGGCGGGGTCGGCCGGTCCCGGTGCCCGCCGACGAAGCGCGTCGGCCGCGCCGCTTCACTGCGGGTGCGGCTCCCCCGGTACCGGCCCGAGCAGTCGTCGCAGCGCCGTGGGGGTGTACCCGAGCTCGGTCCGCACGGTCCGGGAAAGGTGCGCCTGATCGGCGAAGCCGAGGTCGACCGCCAGCGCGGCCAGGTCGCCCTCGCCCGCCGCCAGACGATCCAGCACCCGGCCGAGCCGGACCCGGTTCCGGTATCGGGTGATCGAGACGCCCATCTCCCGGGAGAAGACCCGGCTCAGCCGATACGGCGACGCCCCGATCGACTCGGCCAACGAGAACAACGCGCCGGAGGCGGCGTCTCCACTCGTGATCGCCTCACGCGCCGCCGCGACCAGGCGCCGGTCGTCGGACCCCGACGCGAGCGAACGCGGTCGCGGTCGCACGACCACCCGATCGACCGCATGCCGAACCAGGGTCAACATCCGCTCGGCGAGCGCGTAGTCGACATCTCCGCCCTCGGCGGCCGACAGGCAACGTCGATGCGCCAGATCGAGCGCCGCGTCGACGTAGAGCGCCGAACACCTCGGACGCCGGCCCGGGTCGCCCGCCACATCCGCCCACACCTGCGGCGCGACCCGCACCGACGTACACACGTCGCCGCCGGCGGGGTGGGCAAAACACTCCTCCTGGCCCGGGACTCCGACGTAGCCGACGGTCCGATCCAGTTCGGCGTCCACACCGTCGACCCGACGCCGGAACCGACCACTGCGCACGAGCACGATGCGGTGACCGTCGTGTTCCTCGGGTGGTGTCCAGTGTCGATGGTCGCTCAGGCACCGCACCGCGCTCACCACGAACGCCGGCCGGGCGACGAGATCGACGGACGACAACACGCTTCCACGCTACGCGCGCGAACCGACAGCGGCAGCGCAGGCCGCACGCCCCGCGCCCCTCGGCGCCGCATCCGCTTCGCGTCCGCGTCCGCTACGCGCAAGGATGTTCAAGACCCGGGCGGGTCCGGCCGGCAGGCTCGAAATGAGCGCACATCGCGCCGAAGCCCCCGTCCGAACCGGAGAATTCCCATGACGTACATCCACGAAGAACGCATCGTCGAGGCCGACGCCGAGGACGTCTGGGCGATCGTCGGCGAATTCGAGACGGGGCCGGTCCGGATGGCTCCGGGCTTCGTGGTGGAGAGTCGATTGGAGGAGCCCGGCATTCGATTCGTCACCTTCGCCAACGGCACGACCGCCCGCGAACGCCTGATCGAGGTCGATCCCGAAGAACGCAGCTTCACCTACGCGGTGATCGGCGGCAGCGCCACACCCACCCACGACCGGGCAACCATGCGGGTACGACCGGCCACCACCGGTCACTGCACCTTCTCCTGGACCCGCGACGTGCAGCCCGACACTCTCGCGGAGTCGATGCGGCAGGCGATGGCACACGGCGCCGACCTGATCAAGAGCACGATGGAAGACCGAGCCCGAGCGGCCGGCCCAGCGAAGTAGGCCCGGCCGGCCGCCCCGGGATCAGCCCAGTTCGGCCTCGATCAGGTCGGCCGCGCGGACCGCGCCGCCCTCGGCACGTGCCTGGTCCCGCAGCCGGGCCGAGCGGGCGGCCACCTCCGGGTCCGAGGTCAGGGCGAGGAGGGCCCGGCGCAGGGCCTCCGGCGTGGCGTCCGCCGTGTCCAGGCGCTCGGCCACGCCCAGTTCGACCAGGCGATCCGCGTTGGCGAACTGCTCGGCACCCTGCGGTACGGCGATCATCGGCACACCGGTCGTCAGTCCCTCGCCGCAACCACCCATGCCGGCGTGCGTGACGAACGCGTCGGCCTGCCGCAGGATGGCCAACTGCGGGACCCAGGTGTGCAGTTCCACATTGTCCGGAATCACCCCGAGGCCCGCCGGGTCGGTATGCCGGCCGATCTGAAGCACCACATGCCACCCCGGCAGGTCGCCGAAGGCCGCGAGGCACCGCCGATAGAACTCCGGCTGCCGGGTGAACGCCGAACCCAGCGAGATCAACAACACCCGCTCGGCGCCCGCCGGGCGGGTCCACTCCCCCTGATCGGCACGCCGACCCGGACACGGACCGACGAAGTCGACCACGTCCGGGTCCACCCGCTCCGCATTCGGCTGCATCGCGCGCGCCACCGTGGCCACGACCCGGCGGGGCCGGCCGCCGAACAGGTCCACGTCCGTGGTGGTCGCGCCGGAGTCCGCGAGCCAGGCGGCGAATCGCGCCCAATACGCGTCCGCGCCCGGCAGTTGCTTCATCCCGGGCAGCACCTCTTCCTCGTAGCCCTGCCAGGCCACATACGTCGGCGAGAGCTGTACGATCGGCCGCCCCTGGCTCTCGGCCAGTGCCCGGGCGGCATACGCGCCGATGTCGTAGAGGTACAGATCCGCGGGGTCGTGGTCGTACGCCGCACGCAACTGCGGCAGCGCCTTGATCGCATCGTCCAGGAACACGCCCATCGCGCCGATCGCATCGGCCGGCCAGTCGTTGTCGGCGACCGGAAGTGTGGAGCGGTACGGCACGAACTCGGCCCCGGTCGGCGCGATCAGGTCGGCGACGGCGGGGTCGTTGGCGTAGCTGACGCGATGGCCTCGATCGGCCAGTTCGCGGATGACTTCGAGGCTGGGCAGGACATGGCTGACGGCGGGGATGCCGATCATCGCGATGTGGGCACGGCGACGCTGAGACATGAGCACTCTCGTTTCGGATCTACGGCGGATGGACACGACAGTCCGACGCCCCGGGTGTCGGCACGCACGTCACGCGCCGCCCGGTGCGGGCGGATCGAGGGCACAGCCCTCGCCGATGTCAGCCGTAGATCTGTACGAAAAGCATGTGATCGACGCTACCCCGAGCTCCGGTCGTGAACCAACCGATTTTTGGGGCCGATCGTGGCACCGGCCGAACCGGGGGCATCATCGTGGGCCCGGGGCGCCGTTGCGGACGTAACCGAGGTCGATCGGCGGTACCGGCGGGCCGGCGTTCGTCACGGCCGCGAGCAACTCCGGCAGTTGCGGCGGCCACAGCGGCTCGGTGTCGCCGGCCAACTCCTCGGGCGTCCACCAGCGCCACCACAGAATCCGGTCCGCCGCGTGTGCCGCGACGAGATCGCCGATCGGGTCTCGGCGCGGGCCCCGGGCCAGGAAGATCCGTTCGCGCTGCCGGACGGGGATCCCGGCGCGGGTGAAGTCGTGCTCCCAGAGGCAGAACACGGCGCCGACCTCGACGTCGGTCCAGCCGGTCTCCTCGCGCAGTTCGCGCTCGGCCGCCCGGAGCGGTGCCTCGCCCGGCTCCAGTCCCCCGCCCGGCATCGCCCAGTGCACGCCGACTTCCTCGTTGTCGTACCGGAACATGAAGACCGCTCCGCCCGGGTCCAGCACCGCAACACGAGCCGCCTGCCTCGGTATTCGCATCGGGACACCCTGCCGGCGCCGTTCGGCCGTGTCGACGCCCGGCCCGCCTTGTCCCGCCCCGGATGCGGGGCTCCGGGGCGACATGGAAGTCGAGGGCCTCGTCCTGGTCGAGCACGTAGATCTGCGATTGCGCGATGACGTTGAACACGACAGCAACGCCGGCCGCCACGCCACCTGCAAACTTATCCAAAACTGCGCACTCGCCGGCGGGTACGCCGCTCACCCGCTCGGCCGCGTCCAGGCCATCGTGAAGCAGGTGGGCACACCCGCGGCCACCGCTTCCTTCCGATACTCCCGCGGCGACCGCCCGACGATGTCCCGAAACGTACGGCTGAACGTCCCCGGACTCGCGAACCCGACCTCGAAGCAGATGTCCGTCACACTCCGCTCGGTCTCCCACAACAGGAACATGGCCCGCTCGACCCGCCGCCGCTGCAGATACCGGTGCGGCGTCTCCCCGAACGTGACCCGAAACGTCCGCGCGAAATGCGCCTCCGACACATGCGCGACCCGAGCCAACGCCGGCACGTCCAACGCCCGCGCATACTCCCGATCCATCACATCCCGAGCCCGAAGCATCCGCCGATTGCTCTCCTCCACCCCACGCCTCACCCGCCCATCCCATCGCGCCACACCGAACCGCGCCGATGCCCCGGGCCGAGAGGTCGGCCGGTCCGTCCCGCAACATCCCCCATCGAAAGGGATCACGATGCGCGTCTCCGTCATCGGCTGCGGTCACCTCGGCGTTCCGCACGCCACGGCAATGGCCGAACTCGGCCACGAGGTGGTCGGCGTCGACATCGACCCCGCTCGCGTCGGGCACCTGAACCTGGGCGAGTCCCCGATCCACGAACCGGGCCTGCCGCAACTGCTGGCCTCGCACACGGCGTCGGGGCGGTTGCGGTTCACCACGGACTTCGCCGAGGCCGCGTGGTTCGCCGACGTGCACTTCCTCGCCGTGGACACGCCGCTCGACGCCGACGGCCGCACGTACGACACCGGCCGACTCTTCGCCGCTGCGAGCGCTCTCGCGAGCCACCTGTCCCGGCCTTGCACGATCATCGGCAAATCCACGGTCGCCGTCGGCACCACCGCGCGCCTCACCGCGCTCGTCGAACACATCGCCCCCGACATCGACATCCGGGTGGTCTGGAATCCCGAATTCCTGCGCGAGGGCGAGGCCCTCGAAAACAGCCTGTACCCCGACCGCATCATCGCCGGCGTCACCGATGCCGGGGCGGAAAAGCTCATCCGCGAGGTGTACGCACCACTCCTCGACGCCGGCGTCCCGCTGCTCGTCACCGACCCCGCCACGGCCGAACTCGCCAAAGGCGCCGCGAACGCCTTCCTCGGTCTCAAGATCTCCTTCATCAACGCCATCGCCGACATGTGCGCCGCGGCGGACGCCGACGCCATGACCCTCGCGGCAGCACTCGTCCACGACTCCCGGATCGGTACCGCCGGCCTGCGCCCGGGCCTCGGTTACGGCGGGGGCTGCCTCCCCAAGGACATCCGCGCCTTCACCACGGACGCCGAACGACTCGGCGTGCCCGAGATGGCGACCCTCCTACGCACCGCAGAGCAGATCAACAACGCCCGCACCGCCCGCGCCCTCGACCTGATCGTGTACGCCCTGCACGGCAAACCCGTGCGCGATGCCGCCATCACCATCTGGGGCGCCGCCTTCAAACCCGGCACCGACGACGTCCGCGAATCCCCTGCCCTCGAACTCGCCGTCCGACTCGCGAGCGCAGGCGCCCACGTACGCGTCCACGACCCGCAGGCCAACACCACCGCAGCCGCCCGCCACCCCGAACTCGACTACGCCACCGACCTCGAAGCCTCCTGCCACGGCGCCGACGTCATCGTCCTGGCCACCGCCTGGCCCCAATTCCGCCACGCCGACCCACGCGCCCTACACCCCCTGCCCACCGAACCGATCCTGGTCGACCTCCCCAACGACCTGGACCCCCACCCATGGCGCACCGCCCACTGGACCGTCCACCAACCGGGCCGCCCGGAAGCCGCCTTGCCGACTCCCCCGACGGCCCGTCCGAACGACATTCCCGACACGAGCGCGGCACCGTAACGACCCACCTCCGGCCCCTGCGCGGGCAGCGTGCCCAAGTTCCGTGTCGATGCAACGCCGGACCGCGCAGCCGCCGATCCTGGTACCGGTCGGGTGCTTGTCGGCAGCCCGGCCGGCCCGGCGTCGCCGCCGAGCCACGCCATGCCCGCCGTCGACCGAGCCGGCGCCGGTCCGCTCGCGGGTCCCGGTGACGGCCGACGAGGAGAAGGACGAGCCCGAACGTGTCCACTGCACCCACGATCCTGAGTGATGTCCCCGGCTCCTTCGCCTGGGGCGTTTTCCACGAGCGGCACCCGAAACTCATTCGCCGGGTACTCGACGCTCTGCCATACGGACCGACCGAGCGGGCTGCGGTCGAGGAACTCCTGTCCGAGAGCACCGGCGGCGTGCTGGAGCCGCTCGGCGAGAGCGCCCACGATCATCGGCAGTGGCTGGAGTGGGGCGAGGGCCTGTTCGGACGGCCGTGGGGCGAGGCGCCGTTCCTGTGGGCCGAGAGCTACTTCTACCGCAGGCTGCTCGAAGCCACCGGCTACTTCCGACCCGGGACCTGGCAGGGCATCGACCCGTTCGCGCCGTTGAAGAACGCCGAGTTGGCCGGCCCGGCCGTCGACGCCGAGTCGGCGGCTCTCGACGACCTGCCATCCTTGTCCGCCGACCAGCGGGCAAAGGTGCTGCTCTCGTCGGCTCTCTGGGGCAACCGGGCGGACCTCGGCTTCCGAATCACCGCCTCGGCGCCGGACACCCGATCCCCCGCCCTGATCGCGGACGACAGCCCGCTCCTGTGGTCCGCACTCGCTGCCGCGAACAACCCTAGGGTCTGTGTCATCGCGGACAACGCGGGACGGGAACTGCTGCCCGACCTCGTCCTGATCGACCATCTCCTCACGAGCGGACCGGCCGCCGAGGTCGTCCTCTACGTCAAGCCCGCCCCCTACTACGTGTCGGATGCGACCACCGCCGACGTCCTCGCGACCCTCGACCGCCTCCGCTTCGCACCGGGGCAGGAGGCACGACTGATCGGCCGTCGACTCCACCGGGCAATGAAGGACGACATCCTCATGGTCCGCACCCACCGGTTCTTCTGCGCACCGCTGCCGTTCCACGACATGCCCGCCGACCTCAGGGCAGAGCTGTCCGGGGCCACGATGACGATCGGCAAGGGCGACCTCAACTACCGCCGCCTCGTCGGAGATCGACTCTGGGATGCGACAACCCCGTTCGCCGAGCGGGTCGACCACTTCCCGTCCCCGGTGGTCGCCCTGCGTACGTTGAAGTCGGACGTCGTCGTCGGCCTCGCCGCACCGATGGTCGCCGAGCTGGACGCCACCGGGGAGCCGTGGCGCACCAGCGGCAAATACGGTCTCATCCAGGCCCACACGGGAACGTAATCCCGCCCGGACCCGATGGAACCGGCACAGGACGCCGGCGGCGGTCGATCCTGTCCCCGATCGAGGAGACCGACAGCCCGAACCACTCGTCTCGTCGGTCCGAGGGCGCCCGGGACTCGGGCTTCCTTCCCTGGCGGCAGCAGGAAGTCCTCAGGCAGGCTCGGGAGTTACGCGGCCCACCTCCGGCATGGCTTCGTCGTCCGCCTCACCTTCGCCTTCGCATTCGGCGTCGGCGTCGGCGTCGGCGTCGGCGTCGGCGTCGGCGTCGGCGTCGGCGTCGGCGAAGAGCAGAGTGGGCTCGGTGAGAATGTCCCGTCCAGCCTCGATGCGATAGATCTCGTCCACGCTGCCGAATCTCGCCGTCCGTCCCCGGTGGCTGCCCTGCGTACGTGGAAGTCGGACGTCGTCGTCGGCCTCGACGGACCGGTGGTCGCCGGGCTGGACACCACAGGGGAGCGATGGCGCACCAGCGGCAAGTCCGGCACGCCATGGTCGCGAGATGGCCTCCCGACCTACACGGTTCAACCGCTCGGGGCTTGCCTGAGCGGGGAGCCCGACCACGGGGCGTCAAGCGTGTGGGACACGGAGTCGAGATCCGATGCTTCGGTCGTCTATGTCAACGGGTATCGACGTCCCTCTCAGCGGAAGTCCGCCGCGTGGTCCACCGCCCACTCCAGGAAGGATCGGGCCGGGGTGCCCGTGATGCGCTCCACCTCATCGTTGACCGGCTCCGGATTGTCGAGCATCTCCGCCTGGGCCGGCAGCACGGCCTCCACCAGCTCCGCTGGGTAGCCTGCGGCCTTCATCTGCTCGGCGGCCTCGTCCAGAGTGATCTCCTCGAACCGCACCGGCCGCCCGATCGCCTCGCTGATCAGCGCCACCTGCCGTTCCTGAGTGATCAGTTCGAGGCCGGTGATCAGGGGGCGGGCGCCGAGCAGGGCGTCGGTCGTCAGCGCCTGAACGGCGACTGCGGCAATGTCCGCCTCGTGGATCAGCGGGCGGGCCAACCTTGCCGGCGCCGCCCGTACCGCACCGGTGGTGCGGACCTCCTCCGCCCAGCCCAGCGTGTTGCTCGCGAACCCGGTGGGCCGCAGCGCCGTCCACTCCAGGCCCGATGCCTCGATCAGCCGCTCCAACTCCGTGTGGAACATGGTGATCGCCTCGCCCGACTTCTCCTCCTGGCTCCCGACGCCGGCGGATGACAGGTACACCACCCGTCGGGCGTGCTTCCCGATCGCGTCGATCACCTCCGACGCGCCCTCGGCGCTCAGGAACGGCCACACCAGGAAGACCGAATCGACGCCCTCCAGAGCCGTGTCCAGCGACGCGGGATCACCGAGATCGCCGCGTACCGCCTGCACACCTTCCGGGAAATCCGCCTCCCCTCTCACCAGCGCCCGCACGGGCACGCCCGCCGCGTGCAGTTGGGTCACCACCGCGCCGCCGACCTTTCCGGTCGCGCCGGTCACCAGGATCCTGGGCTGTGTCATCGGAATCTCCTCGTCTCGCCGTTCGATGACACGACCCTCGTACCTCAACGAAGGTTGAGGTCAAGCAGCACGTCACCACGCCCTTGCCGTCGACCCGGAGGACCAGGGTTCGAGGGTGCAGGCCAGGGACGCGATGCACTATGTGTTGCAGGCCCTGGACGCGGTCGGACCGTCCGGAGGCCGATGCCTTTGCGCAGGCGATTCCCGTGATCCGGTCATCTGCACGACTGGATCGTGCTCGTCGGCGCCGCGGCTTGCACCAGCCGTGCGCAGGCGCGACGCGATCCTCGACAGCAGGCGCCTGGTCAGCGGGAACTCAGGCCCGAGACGCGTGTCAGCACGCGACGCCGGGCCGGCGCCATACTGCCGGGACGTCGTCGAACGCTGCCCGCGCTTCGGCCCGGCTTCCGCGTTGAGCACGAGACGGGCTCCCAGCTTGCGGACGGCGGACGGGTCGAGACCGACACCGCGACGACTCCCCCTCTGGAGCGTCGATCAGATCGCGTGGATCAGTGCTGTGGACGCCGTCGAGGTAGTGCTGCAGCAGGCTGACCAGGCGCGCAACCGCTCACGCAGACGGCCCCGGACCAGAGGTCCAGGGCGGCAAAAAAGACTGCGGTTCGCAGTGTTTCTGCTGGTCAGCAGCCCAAACCCGGCCCTGACGCGGGTGGGCCGTCAGGGGATCGAACCCTGAACCCGCGGATTAAAAGTCCGCTGCTCTGCCAATTGAGCTAACGGCCCCGTTGGGCGTCCGGCGGTGATCCGCTTTTTGCCCACCGGCAGAGTACCGGTATCGGATCGAACATGCTGCGAGTATCCCCGGACACGCCGTGACCTGCGTAGATGTAGATCCGGACGGTTGAGACCCACAGGCGCCATGAACACCCGAGGTGTACAAATCCGACCTGTCTGGGCGCCCCCTGAGGGGCCGCGCCCGATTCGACCGAGGACCGGAAATCCGCGCGAGGGGTCGAAAATCCGCGCGAGTCGAGCTCATCCGTGGGCGTCCGTGCTCACCTGCGTGCTCACTTGCATCCTCTGACCGGGCACGCCATGGAGGGAGTTTCGTCACTACCCGTGGCCGGTGAAGTCGCTCCGACGCCGACATAGCGAGCACGACGGTTGGTCCGAGTCGTCATCCGAAGCCGGCGTCTTCATGTCGAGCCGACGCCGGCCGGGCGTCCCACTTACGCGATCCTGCTCGTGCCGTCGAGCGCGAATCCAGGGCCCGACTATCCGGCCATCGGTTCTCCCTCGCACGTGCCATCGATCCCGAATCGACGAAGGTGAGCCCGGTCGCGCCCCTGGGCGGCTCGGGCTCACCTTCGTCCCACGTGGTGGCCGGGGAAGAGCCGCACGCCGTGTCGCAGTCGGTTATACGGCGTGGAGGGCGAGGGTCGGGGACAGGCGGGCGGCTCGGATGGCGGGGTAGAGCCCGGCGATGATGCCGATGAGCAGGGTGGCGGCGAATCCGCCCGCTGCGGCAGTCGGGGCTACGACCCAGGGCATGCCGCGGGAGGTGGCGTAGATCCACGTACCCAGGGAGCCCAGGGCGATGCCGGCGAGGCCGCCGAGGCTGGAGAGCACCAACGACTCGGTGACGAACTGGATGCGGATCTGGCCGCGGGTGGCGCCGAGGGAGCGGCGCAGGCCGATCTCGTGGCGGCGTTCGAGCACGGAGATGATCATGGTGTTGGCGACACCGACTCCGCCGACGAGGAGGGAGACGGCGCCGAGGCCGAGGAGCAGGCCGTTGAAGGCTCCCTCGGAGGCGGCTTTGGCTTCCAGCGCGTCGGACGGATTGGAGACCTCGACTTCGTGCGGGGCCTGGGGGTTGGCGGTGCGGGCCAGCAGGTCGCGTACATCTGCCACGGCCTCGTCCGCGGAGCGTGCGTAGACGGCGCTGGGGTGGCCGTCGAAACCGAGCAAGTCTTTGGCTGCCTGCCAGCCGACCAGGGCCGAGGTGCGGATGTCCTCCGCGAGTGGGAGCGGGAGCAGGATGCCAACGACGGTGAAGTACCCGCCGCCGATGAGGACTTGCTGCCCGGGTTGGGTGACGCCGAGTCGGGCGGCGGCCTGGTCGCCGAGGACCACGGCCGGGAACTGGCCGTTGGCCGCGTTGAGCCAGGTGCCGGCCGCCATGGAGCCGCGCAGGACGGCCAAGAGATCTTCGGTGGCGGCTTGAACGGACAGGCCGCCGGTCTGGGTGACCGGGATGTGTTCGGAGCGGTAGATGTGCGCGTCGGTCAGGCCGGTGGCGCCGGTGTTCTGGACGCCGTCGATCTTCCCGATCATCTGTGGTGCCTTCTGGGGGAGTACGGCGCTTTGCCCGGTGAGCATCGACTGCCCGGGGGTGACCACGAGCATGTTGGTGCCGAGCTTGTCGAGGTCGTCCATGAGCTTGGCCTTGGACGAGGAGGAGATGCCGACCACGGCGATCATGGTGGCGATGCCGAGCGCGATCCCGAGCGCCGAGAGGATCACCCGCATCGGTCTGCCGCGCAGCCCGGCGGAGCCGACCTGGGCGATGTCGCGGGCGGTGAGGGCGGCCGGGGTCAGTCGGGTGCCATGGTTCATCGCGTCTCTTTCGGCCGGACCGTGCGGGTGTCGTCGACGACTTCGCCGTCGCGGATGCTCACGCAGCGCGGCAGCGCCGCCGCGAGTTCCCGGTCGTGGGTGATCACCGCGATGGTGGCGCCGTCCGCGTTCAGTTCGTGCAGAAGCGCCAGCACCGCGTCGCCGGACGCGGAGTCCAGTGCACCGGTCGGCTCGTCCGCGAGCAGGATGTCCGGTGCGCCGGCGACCGCGCGGGCGATCGCGACGCGCTGCTTCTGGCCGCCGGACAGCTCGTGCGGCCGGTGATGTACGCGGTCGCCGAGCCCGACGCGGTCAAGCGCCTCGACGGACCGCCGCCGCCGCTCATTGCGCGGCAACCCCGAGTAGCGCAGCCCTTCGGCGACGTTGGCCAGCGCGCTGGCGCCGGGCACGAGGTGGAACGCCTGGAAAACGAACCCCACGTGCTGGGCGCGCAACGCGGACAGGCGTCGGTCCGCCATGCGGGTCACCTCGTGCCCGGCCACCGTAACCGTGCCCGCAGTGGGCCTGTCCAGCGTGCCGATGATGTGCAGCAGGGTGGACTTCCCCGACCCGGACGGCCCGACGATCGCCATCAGCTCGCCCGCGCCGACCACCAGGTCCACCCCCCGCAGCGCGGCAACCCCGCCGGGGTACTCCTTGGTCACCCCGCTGAGCGTGACGACCGGCCGGCCCTCCCACGGCTCGCCACCACGCACCGGGCCCGCGTGGCCCCGCGTGTCGGCGGTGGTGTGGGCGGTCATGTCGGCACCACCACGTCGAGGCCCTCGGCCAGGCCGTCCCCGGACACCTCGACGCGGCCGTCGGCGAACAGGCCGAGAGTGACCGGCAGGTCGCGCACCCGCCCGTTCTCGACGACCTGGACGCCGAAGCCCCGGCCGGGCAGGGCCACCAGCGCCTCGACGGGCACCGACAGGACACCGGTCCGCGACCGGCCCGCGAACAGCACGGTGACCGGTGCCTGGTCCACGCCCCGCACCTGCGCGGGGTCGTCGAACTCCACGGTCACCTTGATCTTCGGATCGCTGCCGCCCCCGCTGCCCTGGCCGCCTCCCTGGCCGCCTTGGGGCGCCTCGGCCGACGCGCCGACCGAGGAGACGCGGCCCGGGACGCTCACCCCGCCCGGAAGCTGGACGGTGACCTTGTCGCCGGGCTTGCGCTGCCCAGCCTCGGACACCTTCAGATCGACCTCGACAAGCCGCGCCGCCCCGGACGCGGAATACACCGTCTTGCCCGGCACCAGCCGGTCGCCGACCTGGGCCTCCGACGTGTCCACCCGCAGCGGGCCGGGCGCGAACACCACCTCCCCGGGACCGACGGTCCCGGTCTGCTCCAGACCGACCGCCTTCTGCCAGGCCTTGACCGCCTTGACGGTGCCCGGGGTGAACTCATCGTCCGCGGCCAGCTGCGGGCCGAACCCCAGAGCCTTCAGATTCTGCTTCAGCTGGCCGACGTCCTCCCCCTCGTCGCCCGCCTTCATCTCCCGATACACCGGCGTGGCGCCATACATCAGGTGGACCGGTTCGGCGTCCAGCGCGTACAGCTTCCCGCCCCGGCCGACCTCCGCTCCGGCCTCCGGAAGCCAGGTCAGCACGCCGTCGCCGCCCGAGCCGACCTTCTGCCCGCGCGCGAAGCCGAGCCTGCCCGGCGCCTGCACCGCGGCGTTCATGTCGCCCCGGGTGACATCGGCCACCGCCTGCGGCAGCGGGCCCGCCTGCTCGTGCCCGCGATCACCCTTGCCGTCCTCGAGCGAGTACGCGGCGACCGCGCCGCCGGACACGGCGACCACGGCCGCCACCACGGCGGACGCCACACGCCGCCGCATCAGAACCCCGCCTTCTGCGCGCACACCTTGTCCGCCGCCGCGTACTTCGCCGGATCCGCTTGCGCCCCGGTGACCTCCGACTTGACCGAGCCGTCGACGAACTGCGGGTCGGGCATGTCGATGCCCTCCTCACGCATGCACTTCGCATACGCCAGGTACTTGTCCTTCTCCTGCCGGCCCAGCCCACCCCCGCCCGTATCGCCGGCGCCGCCGCGACCGGAGCTGTCCCGGATGCCGCAGTCCGCCAGCGCCTGCGCCATCTGCTCCGGTGTCAGATCCCCCCGCGAGATCGCGCCCTTCTGACCGGGCTTGGCGTCCTCGATCTTCATGCCCTTGCCGCGCAGACAGTCCATCTGCTTGGCCTGCTCCGCCCCGGCGTCCTGCCCGGCCGACCCGCCGTTCCCGCCGCCGGATCCGCCGCCGGACTCGCCGTCGCTGCCGCAAGCAGTGGCCAACAGGACCAGCGCGGACAGGCCGCCCGCCGCCGCCAGGCGTACCCGGTACCTCTTCGTGACCCTCTCGGTCTTCTCCCCCATGGTCGTGGTGATCTGCGTGGTCCGCATGGCCGTCGCCTCCTGTGGTCGGTGTCGTGGCACCACAGGCTGGGCGACAGCGCGCTCTCGCTTCCCTAACGGCGGCTGTTACACCGGTGCAACGCCCACGTCCGGTAGACAGGACCCATGCGCGTGCTCGTAGTCGAAGACGACGCCTTCCTGGCCAAGATGATCTCCGAGGGGCTGCGCCGGGAGGCCCTGGCCGTCGACGTGAGCGCGGACGGGCTCGACGCGATGGAAAAACTGCGGTTCGGCGCCTACGACGTGATGGTCCTGGACCGCGACCTGCCCGGCCTGAACGGCGACGAGGTATGCCGACGCGTCGTCGCCCAAAGACTCCTCACCCGTGTCCTGATGCTCACCGCCTCCGACACCGTCTACGACAAGGTCGCCGGTCTGGGCCTGGGCGCGGACGACTACATGGGCAAGCCGTTCGCCTACCAGGAACTCCTCGCCCGCGTCCTGGCCCTGGGCCGCCGCACCCATCCCGCACTGCCCCCGGTGCTGGAGCGCGCCGGGATCCGCCTCGACACGGGCAGCCGCAGAGCCGCCCGCGACGGTCGCCCCCTGACGCTGTCCCTCAAAGAGTTCGCCGTCCTGGAGACCGTGATGCGCGCGGCCGGCGGCGTCGTCGGCCACGACGACCTGGTCGAGGCCGTCTGGGGCGCAGACGCCGGCTACCAGAGCAACGTCGTCCGCGTCACCCTCAGCCGCCTGCGCACCAGACTCGGCGACCCCCCGGTGATCGAAACCGTGCCCGGGGCCGGCTACCGCCTCGCCGACGACGAGGACCCCCGGTGACGACCCGGCCCACAGCGCAGCCCTGGCGGTGGTGGCCGCACGCCGACGAGAGGCTGCGCCTGACGCTCCCGTACGCCGGGCTGCTGCTCCTTGCCGGGGGCGGGCTCATCGCGGTGATGTACACACTGCTGCGGCACGGCCTCTACGCGAGCATCACCGACGTCATCATCCGAGGTTCCATGACCGGCGGCGAGGAGCCGGCGCCCAACACCCCCGAACCCGCGTCCCGCGTCCCGCGCGAGGGCGGCGGAACCCTCGACCTGGCCGGCACCATCGAACAGGCCTTCCTCAACCGCCTCCTCACCGCCTCGCTCATCGCCCTCGCGATCTTCGCCGCCCTTTCCGTGCTGCTGGCCTGGTGGATGGCAGGCCGGGTCCTGCGGCCCGTCGGCGCGATCACCCGCACCGCCCAACGGCTCTCGGCGACCACGCTGCACCAACGCATCGATCTCGACGCCCCGCCCGGGGAACTGAAGCAACTCGCCGACACCTTCGACGACATGCTCGATCGCATCGAACACCTCGTCGACTCCCAGCGCCGCTTCGCCGCCCACGCCGCCCACGAACTGCGCACCCCGCTCGCACAACAACGCGCCGCCGCCGAGATCGGCCTCGCCGGCCACCCCGACCACGACCAGGTCGCCTACATCCGCCGCGAACTCGTCGACATCAGCGAACACAGCCAACACCTGATCGCCGGGCTCCTGCTCCTCGCCACCTCAGAACGCGGACTCGACCGACGCACCCCCTGTCGAATCGACGAGATCGCCCGCACCGTTGCCGCCACCCTCGCCCCCGAGGCCGACCGGCTCCGTATCACCCTCACCCTCGACGCGAAACCCCTGCGGGCCGAAGGTGACCCGGTGCTCCTCGAACGCCTCACCCACAACCTCGTCAGCAACGCCATCCACTACAACCACCCCGGCGGACACGTCACCGTCCGCACCGGCCACGGCGCACTCACCATCACCAACACCGGGGCGACCATCGCCCCCGACGCCGTGCCACGCCTCTTCGAACCGTTCCACCGCAGCACACAGCGCCGCCAAGCCCCCGACGAAGGGGTCGGCCTCGGCCTGGCCATCGTCGCGGCCATCGCCCGCGCCCACGGCGCCCAGGTCGCCGCCGACGCAAACCCTCACGGCGGCCTGACCGTGCAAGTGGCCTTCGGCCCCACCGGCGCCGCGCACGGCTCACCCCACGATCGATGATGGGCCGGGTGACCGGAGCTCCCGGGCGCCTGCGTCCGGCCCGCTGTGTCGTCGACGACGAATGGCCGTTGCGACGGGCCGCGGAGCGCTTCCAGGTGTCGGTGACCACCGCCGCCCGATGGGCCGCCCGCCCGGCGAGGCCGGGATGATCAACCGCTCCTCCAAGCCGCACCGCAGCCCGCGCCGGACGCCGACGCGGACCGCTCCACACCTACAATCACCACCGCGGCCACACCGCACTCGACGGCCACCCACCCGCCGGCCGCGTCACCAACCTCACAGGTGAATACACCCAGGGCCGCTCTCCGGGCCTGTGTCAGGAGGGTGAATCGGGTGTCTTTCTTGGTGGTAGGCCCGATTCGCCCCGTCGCCGGCCGGTCATCGGGACCGACGATTGGCCCCGCACCTGTCGAAAATCCGCGCGGATCGAGCTCATCCAGGGCCGCCCGCGCCAACGCGGACGCCAACACGGGCCGGCGCTCCGGGAGGCAAGGTCTCAGGCCGCAGCAGAACGCTGCCCGCGCCCACCGACACGATCGTGGCCCGGCGGGCTCACGCCCACACGATGGCGCGGTCGATGCTTGCGCGCTGGGCTCGGCCGAGGGTCGCGTACAGCGTCAGGAGTTCCTCGGTGGCTTGCGGGGGCAGCCCGTTCTCGGTGCACCAGAGTCGGGCCGTGGCGTAGCCTCGGCGCAACTCTTCGAGGTCTGCGGCGAGTTGGATGCGGACCACGTGGGCGGCAACGGCGGGGTGATCGAAGAGCACCCCGTGTCGCCGGTAGTGGGGGATGCCGGCGTCGTCGAGCAGACCCGGCAACGTGCGCTCCGTCCATACCGGGTCGACGGCCGGCCAAGGGTCGTCGTCGGTGGGCGGCAGTGATCGTTTCGCGGTGACGACCGGACGCGTGCCCGCGTCCCCTCGCGTCCAGGAATGCCGCCGGACGGTGCCGATCCGGCGCGTGACATTCGCCCTGGCCCGCATTTGCGCATCGCGAGCACGCCGGTCGGCGGTGATTCTCTCCGCTGCCGGCGCACCCGACTCGCTCTCCTTGCCCACACCGATATCGTACGCACGTTCGAATAGCGGTGAAGACCTCGAACGTCACGACTACCCCGCCCGCACGTGGAGGGTCTGCTCGTACCACGGAATCGCCCGCCGGCCCGCTCTCGCTCGTCCCCCGCGCCGCCTTCCCGCCCCGCGCCGCGCCACCCCGTGCCGCGGTCCGCCGGTGGGGGCGGGGTTTCGGCGAAGACGCCGGAGACCGCCTCCCTCGCCGCGTCACCACGCCCGAACAACCCCGCCACCCGGGCGCGCACCGTGTTCCACCGCGTCAGGCCGACAGCGTGTGTGCGGGCCCTGTCGGGTCGGGTTCGAGGGTGGCCCCGGCGTGGTGGGGCGATTGCGGGACCAGGGCTTCGAGTTCGGTGACTGCGCGGCCGGGGGTCGTTTCGGCGGCGACCGCGGTGGCCAGGACGTTGCCGGGCGGGCGGATCGTCGCCGGGTCCACGGCCAGGCAATCGGCTCCGCACCGACGGCGGCGACCTGGTCGTGCAGCGACCTGTCGGCCGACACCCGCACGTCGTAGCCGCGTTCGCGCAGCGCGCGGGCGACCGAGAGGGCGGGCGGCACGGCGCCGCCGGACCAGGTGGCGGACAGGAATTTGCTACTCATCGTTCCTCTTTCGCGGGTCGATCGAGGTCAACAGGTCGCGCATGGCCCGTTCTGCGTCACGCGACAGGCCCAGGTCGCGCCGCCACAACTTAAAAGTGAAACTCAGGTTCTATTGATACCAAGGTTCTGTTGTGACCTAATGTCGAGTGTCACCCATGGAATCGGAGATGGACATGACCCCGCCACCGCCCGTGCCCCTCTCCCCCCGCCGCTGGTGGGCCCTCGCGGCCTTGGTGTCGAGCGCGCTGATCATTGGTCTCGACGGCACGATCATCAACGTGGCGCTGCCCACCCTCGCCGGCGAACTGGGCGCGGACAGTGCGCAGTTGCAGTGGATCGGCGGCGGCTACCTGCTCGCCTTGTCGGCCGCGATGTTGCCGATCGGGCTGTTGGGCGACCGGTACGGGTTGAAGCGCGTGCTGCTTGCCGGGATGACGGTTTTCGGGCTTGCCTCGGCTGCCGGAGCCTGGGCAGGTTCGGCGGGGCAGGTGATCGCCGTGCGGGCCGTGCTCGGGCTCGGGGCGGCGATGATCATGCCGCTGTCGTTGGCGATCCTGCCCAGGATCTTCGGGCCGGCGGAGGTGCCGAAGGCGGTGGCGACCTGGACCGCGGCCACCGCGCTGGGCATGCCGATCGGGCCGGTCGTCGGCGGCTGGCTGTTGAATCACTTCCGGTGGGGGTCGATCTTCCTGTTCAACATCCCGGTCGTCGCCCTCGCCCTGGTGCTGAGCGCGGTGTTCCTGCCCGCCGACCCGAAGCGGGTGCGGGTGGCGGCAGGCGGGCGGGCGCCGGTCGATGTACTCGGCATGGTGACGAGTGCGTCGGGCATCACCGCGCTGGTCTACGGGACGATCCTGGTGCCGCGGGACGGCTGGGGCAGTCCGCCGGTGCTCGGCACGTTGCTCGGCGGGGCGCTGCTGCTGGGCGGATTCGTGCTGCGGCAGCGGCGCTTCGCACGTCCGCTGGTCGATCTCGGGCTGTTCACGAATGCCCGGTTCCGGTGGGGCACGCTGATCGCGGTGTTCGTGAACTTCGCGGTGATGGGCATCCTGTTCGTGGTGCCGCAGTACCTGGAGGGTGTGCTCGGCAACGACGCGCTCGGCACCGGGCTGCGAATGTTGCCGCTGATCGGCGGGTTGCTGGTGTCCGCCACGCTGAGCGAGACGCTGGTGCCCAGGTTCGGCGGCCGTCCGGTGATCTCGGTCGGCCTGGCACTGCTCGGCGCGGGTGCGCTGCTCGGCGCCGGCACCGACGGCGGCGACGGGTACGGGTTCACCGCCGGCTGGCTGGGCCTCGCCGGGCTCGGTTTCGGGATGGCCGTGGTGCCCGCGACCAGCATGGTGATGGGGTCGCTGCCCGCCGACAACACCGGCTCGGGCGCAAGCCTCCTGGAGACCGTGCAACAGGTCGGCGGGGTGCTGGGGGTGGCCGTGTTGGGCAGCGTGCTGAGCGCCGGTTACCTGGACCGACTCGCGGTGGGCGGATTGCCGGAACCGGCGGGCGACGCGGCCCGGGACTCGTTGTCCGGCGCGAACGCGGTGGCGGTACAGACGCACGATCCCGCGTTCCTGGCGTCCGCGCACGACGCGTTCGTCCACGGCATGGACCTGGTTCTGGTGGTCTGCGGCGCGATCGCACTGGTCGCCGCCGCCCTCGCGGCCGTCCGCCTGCCCGGCGAGAGCACGGACACGCCCGCCCCCACGCCGCCGGCCCTCGCTTCCCGCCACGGAGAATTGCTCGCATGAGCCCCAGGGAGACCCCGACCGAGCCCGCGCACCGCCCCGCCGCCCCCGGTCTGCGCGAACGCAAGAAGCTCAAGACCCGCCAAAGCATTCGCCACCAGGCGTACCGGCTGTTCGCCGAACACGGCTACGACGCGACCACCGTCGACGAGATCGCCGCCGCCGCCGACGTCTCCCGCAGCACGTTCTTCCGCTACTTCCCGACCAAGGAGGACGTGGTCCTCACCGACGAGTACGACTCGGTGTTCGGCGACGCGCTGGCCGCCAGGCCGGCGGACGAACCGATCGTGGCCGCCATCCGGCACGCGATGACCGAGTCGCTGGCCCACATCTTCACCGCCGACCGGGACGAACTCCTGTACCGGAACCGGATGATCTTCACCATCCCGGCCCTCCGCGCCCGAGCGATGGACGAACTGCTGCGCACCCAGGACGGGATCACCGCGCTGCTGGCCGAGCGCACCGGCCGCGACCCGGGCGACCTGGAACTCAGGTGCGCCTCCGCCGCGATCATCGGCGTCTCGACCGCGGTGATGCGGTACTGGGTGGACCACGAGGGCATCGAGGACCTGGTCGAGCTGTACGACCGCCAGTTGCGGATCCTCACCGACGGCCTCCGCATCTGACCGCCCACGATCGACGGCGCACGGTCGCGATGCGCCCACGTCGGCGGCGGCTGGTCGGCCGGGGTGATCGAACTCGCCGCCCCGGTCGTCGTCTCGTCCGTCGGTCGCAGGACCGGCCGTCGGGATCCGGTGGATCGGGGTGCGCCGCCCGATCCGGCCCGTGGTCATCGGCGCGAAGAACGGGCCGCCCCCGTTCGCCACTTGCCGACCCGCCCTGGTGGCCCCCTCCCGATCGCCCGCGCGGCCGGCCCGACTCAGCGACCGGCGGGTGCCGGCTCCGCGTCGACGCTTGCGTCGTACCGGGCCCGGGCCTCCGCGATGCGTTCCTGGTGCTCCTCGGTCCAGGTGACCAGGGACCGGATCGTGGTGTGCAGCGTCGTGCCCATCGGGGTGAGCGCGTAGTCCACCCTCGGCGGCACCACCGGGTAGACGGTGCGTCGGACCAGGCCGTCGCGTTCGAGCTGGCGCAGCGTCACGGTGAGCATGCGCTGGCTGATCCCGTCGATCTCCCGACGCAGCTCGGTGAAGCGCAGCGTGCGGCTCTCCAGGATCGCGATCACCAGGAGCGACCACTTGTCCGCGACCCGGTCGAGGATCTGCCGCACCTCGCACCCTTCGCGGACGTCCCACTGGAGCGCGTCGTAGTCGTCCTGGTTACTCACGCAGGGGGTCGGTTCCTTTGAAGTGCCTTCTTCCATGGACGTCGATGCTGCCGAAGGATGGGGGTGGTTACAAGAGGGAACCGGGTTCGGTCGGATAACCGACCCCGCGCCTCGACGCCACCATCCACCCGCATCCAGCGTCCCGAGGGGCTGCCGCATGTCCGCATCCACGTCCTCGTCCACCACCACCGCCTCGCCCGCCTCCGCTTCCGGAGCGGGCGCGGCGCAAGCGCCCAGAACGCCGCACACGCCGCCGGAGAACGACGCCGGGGGGATGGGCGCCCGCGCGTGGGGCATGTTGATCGTGCTGTGCGGCGCGATCTTCCTGGAGGGCATCGACGTCGCGATGCTCAATGTCGCGCTGCCGACGATCCGCGAGGACCTGGGCATGTCCACCGGCGCGGTGAGCTGGGTGATGAGCGCGTACGTACTCGCCTACGCCGGTCTCATGCTCCTGGGCGGGCGTACCGCCGATCTGCTCGGCCGGCGGCGGATGTTCCTGTTCTGGCTGACCGTCTTCCTGGTGTTCTCCGGCCTGGGCGGATTCGCCGACGAGGGCTGGATGTTGATCGTCGCGCGTTTCGTGACCGGCGCCTCGGCCGCCTTCATGACGCCCGCCGGGCTGGCCATCATCACCACGAGCTTCCCCGAGGGACCCCGACGCAACCGGGCGCTGCTGTTCTACGCGGGCACCGCCGCGGGCGGCTTCTCGCTGGGGCTGGTGATCGGTGGCCTGCTGACCGCGATCGACTGGCGGCTGGTGTTCTTCGTACCGGTGGCCCTGGCCGCGGTGATCCTGGTGCCGGCCCTGGCGCTGATCCCCAAGGACGAGCGTCCCGATCGCGCCGGTCAGGGCTTCGACGTGGCGGGCGCGATCAGCGTGACCGGCTCGATGTTGCTGCTGGTGTACGGCGTGGTTCGGCTGGAGCACCCGGCGCGGGGCTGGGGCTGGACGATCGCGGTCTTCGCGGGCGGGATCGCGTTGCTGCTCGCCTTCGTCGCCGCCGAACGTCGCGCCGGCACCCCGCTGGTGCGGCTGGGCATCCTGCGCTCGGGGGCGCTGGTGCGGGCGAACCTGGGGGCGATGTTGTTCGCGGGCTCGTTCTTCGGCTTCCAGTTCATCGCGGTGTTCTACCTCCAGGAGGTACGCGGCTGGTCGACCCTGGAGACCAGTCTCGCGCTGCTGGCGGTCGGCGCGGACGCGGTGCTCGCGCCGACGGTGACGCCGCGCCTGGTCGAGCGGTTCGGCAACCTGCGGGTGATCCTGGGCGGGATGTTGCTGGCCGCGGTGGCGTACGCGCTGTTCCTGTCCATCGACGCGGACACCTCCTACGCGGCGATGTTCCCGACGATGTTGTTGCTCGGGCTCGCCTTCGCGCTGGCCTACGGGCCGCTCACGATCGCCGCCACGGACGGCATCGACGAGGACGAGCAGGGTCTGGCCGGCGGACTGCTGTACACCGCCTTCCAGTTCGGCGCGGCGCTGGGCCTGTCGAGTGTGACCGCGGTGCTGGCCGGGGCGGGCGGTTCGGAACTGGACGGCTTCCGGGTGGCGTTGACCGTGCCGCTGGCGGGCGCGCTGCTGGGCGCGGTGGTGACCGTCGTGGGGTTGCGCAGGCGGGTGCGGGTGCCGGTCGCATAGTGCGCGGTGCCGCTGCACGAAGGGCCTGGCGCCGCTCGCCGATCGACCCGGATCGGCGAGCGGCGCCGGCTCAGGCTCGGGTGGAGTCGACCACGGGGGCCGACGCCGACGCCGACGCCGGGACCCGCGAGGCCGTCGCGCCGATGGGCGTCCTCGGCCGGCGGACGCCGATCGTCAGCACGGCGACCGCGGCGGCGACGAACATGCCGAGCCCCGCGATGGTCATGCACAGGTGCAGCGCGTCGGCGAAGCTGTCGCCGACGGCGGACAGGGCCTTGCCGGTGGCCTCGGGCGCCAGCCCCAGATGGCCGGCCGCCGACAGGCCCTCGTCCGAGACGGCCGAGGTGACGTGCTCGCGGTCGGCGGGGGCCAGACCGGAGGCGGTCAGGTGCTCCGGCAGGGCGGCGGTGATGCGGTTGGTCAGCACCACGCCCAGGACGGCCGGACCGAGCGCGCCGCCGAGTTGGCGCAGGGTGTTGTTGCCCGCACTGGCCATGCCGGCCAGGTGGTGCGGGACGCTGCTCACCGCGACCGAGGTGATCGGCGTCATCACGAACGCGAAGCCCACACCGATCACCACGAGCGGGCCGATCAGCGCGGCGAATCCGGTGTCCGGCTCCAGGGTGTTCAGGGTCAACATGCCGATCCCGGTGCACACCAGGCCGAAGGTGAGCAGCGCGCCCGAGGGGATCCGGCCCATCAGCCGGCCGACGATCGGGCCGAGCACGACGGTGAGCCCGTTGATGAGCAGGAACCGGTAGGCGACGTCGAGCGCGCTCAGGTGCTGGACGTTGCCGAAGAACAGGCTGAGTGAGAAGACGATGCCGACCAGGCCGAACATGGTGATCATGGTGACCACGCCGGCGCCGGTGAACGAGCGCGAGGAGAACAGCTTGAGCGACAACATCGGGGTCGCCGAGCGGTGTTCGATCACGATGAACGCGGCCAGGCCGAGGATCGCCAGCGCGAAGGCGACCAGGACCGGGCCGTCGGTCCAGCCGACGGTGCCGCCCTCGATCACGCCGTAGATCAGGCTGGTGATCGCGATGATCGCGGCGATCTGGCCGGGGACGTCGATCGCCCGGCCGTGCGGCGAGCGGGAGTCCTCCAGGAGTACCGCCGCGACCACCGCGCCGACCAGGCAGACCACCACGATGGGCGCGAAGATCCAGCGCCAGGAGGCGTGTTCGAGGATCGTCCCGCTCAGCAGCGGGCCCAGCGACATGCCCAGGCCCAGGGAGGCGGCCCAGGCGGAGATGGCCTTGGCGCGGGCCCGGAAGTCCGGGTAGGCGTGGCTGATCAGGGCCAGGCTGGAGGTGAGCAGGGCGGCGCCGCCCGCGCCGGAGAGCGCCTGGCCCACCCAGACCTGGGCAACGCTGTGCGCGGTGAGGTTGGTGGTGGCGCCGGCCGCGAGCAGGACCAGGCCGGCCAGGAATGCCTTCTTGCGCCCGTACAGGTCGCCGATCAGGCCGAAGGTCAGGATCAGCGCCGCCATCGGCAGGATGAAGAAGTCGCTGATCCACTGGAGATCGCTCGTGGACGCCTGCAACCCGCGCTGGATGGTCGGCAGGGACACCGCCACGCCGCCGATCGGCACGTACGAGGCGAAGACCCCCAGACACGCGAGCACGACGGTGAGCGCGGGGCGGGTCGCGGTGGAGGTCGGCGGCGCATGCGCGGCCGGCGAAGCAGCGGGCTGGGGGTTCGTGGGCATGGTGCGACAGCCTTCCAAGTTATCCGTAGGCTGTTAAGTTATCAGAAGACTTAGAACATGTATGAGAACTGCCATCTTGTTCGGCGTCTGCCAAGGTGTCGAGTGCCGAGCCGCCCGTCGGCGTGCCCTACGGTGACGGGGTGAGGCGCCCGTGCGGCGCAGGCCCCGGCCAGTCGGAGAAGGGAAGCGCGCGATGCCCGCCCACCACGAAATCGTCGAACCCGCGTGGAGCGAGCAGCTACCGCATCTGCTCTGGCGTGCGCAGCAGTCCATGCACCGGCTGCTCAACGAGGGACTGGAAGGCATCGGCGTCTCGATCAACCAACTGGGCCTGGCCGGCCGACTCGACGAGAACGGCGCGATGTCCGCGGCCGACCTCGCCCGCGCCCACCACATCACCCCGCAGAGCGTGAACACCGCGGTGGCCGCGCTGGAGCGGGCCGGCTGGATCGTCCGCCGCCCGCACCCGGTACACCGACGGGTGGTCCTGCTCGAACTGACCGCACTGGGCAACGCGGGCGTCGCCGAGGGACGACGGGTGATCAAGGAGGCCGACAGCCTGATCAGCCGAGCGATCGGCACCGAGCAGGCCGAGGTGTTCGCGGCGAACCTGCGGATGATCACCGCGGTGGTCGACGGCCCGGACACGCCGGCGGGGCGCATGTGGCCGGAGCCGCCCGGGTAGGCCCGGTTCAGCCGACATCCGCCGCCCCCGGCACCCGCAAGGCGGGCGCCAGGCGCTCCTCGGTGACGACCCGCAGATACACCGGAATCGCGGCCGCCACGGCAACCGCGAACACCACGAACGCGGCGCGCACCCCGAAGCACTGCGCAAGCCCGCCGATCAGGCCCGCACCGAGCGGCATCGCCCCCCAGCCGAGCAGCCGGGCGGCCCCGCTGTAGCGGCCCATCATGTGTTCGGGCACCAGGTTCCGACCGATCAGCCGGGCGTCGACCGACCACGACGTGCCACCCAGACCGCCGACGAAGGCCGCCCCCCGCGACCGCCCGCAGGTCGGTGGTCACCGCGGGCACCGCCATCATCGCGAAGGTGCCGACCAGATCGGCGAGCATCACCCGCCGGTGGCCGATCAGGCGATTGAGCCACCCGACCAACAACGCGCCGAGCAGACCGCCGACACCCAGCGCGCTCAACACCACCCCGTACTCGCGGGCCGACAGCCGCATCACGTCGTGCGCGACCAACGGCATCAGCGCCAACCAGCCGCCCCAGCTCGCGCACAGCACGGTGAGGATGAGCGACATCGTGCGGAGCAGCCGATCCCGCCACAGGAAGCGCAGCCCGGCGCCGATCTGCCGGGCAACCGAGTCGGGGTCGGTCGAGGTGCCGGCGCCCCGACACCCGAGTCGACCCCACGGACCTCGACGCGGCCCGGCGACTACGCGTCGGCCTGCGCGAGAAACTGGGCGTACCCGTCGGCACCACCCCCGCCCCGGAGCCGCTCCGGCAGGCCGACGACGTGCTGCGCACCCTGCCCGTGGTCTTCGTCCTCGGCCCCGACGGCCGGCCCGGCGGCTTCACGCCGAGCCCCGAACTCCCTCCGGTACAGCGAGCGTTGGCCCAACTGGTGATCGCCTGGGGCGAGTTGGCCGGCTCCGGCGAATCGACCCGGCTCAAGCGCTGCGCGGAACACGCCTGCGCCTGGGTCTTCTGGGACGTCTCCAAAAACCGCAGCCGCCGCTGGTGCTCGATGCGCGTATGCGGCAACCGCACCAAGGCCCGCCGCTACGCCGCCAAACACGGTGCGCCGCCCCGGCCCGAAACGACCACCGCAGACGACCCGACGGACCGATAACCCACCGGCCCCGATCAACCCGCCCACCCACGGCACAACACCAACAAACGGGCCCCGACCACCCGGCCGGGGCCCATCGCCACACACACGCTCGTGCTGCTCCGACTCACACCGGAACGTCCACCTTCACCGCCGAGCCATCCGACTCCTCCGAGGCCGCCAAGGCCCCCGGGTCCCCCACGACCTCCGCCCCGTCCCCCCGCCGCCGCCCCGGCAACATCTGCACCAGCGCCGCCACCGCCACGCAGAAGACCGTCAGCAACCACAGACCATTCACGAACGCATCCCCGAAGGTGTCCGCCGTCGGCGCGTCACCCAGCGTGTCGTAGAAGACGATGCCCACCAGGGCCACCCCGAGCGCGCCGCCCACCTGCTGAGCCGTGGAGAGCAGGCCCGCCGCCGCACCGGCGTGCCCGGCCTTGATCCCGGCCAGTACCGTCGCCGCCATCGGCCCCATCACCAGGCCCATCCCGAACCCGGTCAACGCGAGCCCCGGAATCAGCGCCAACGTCGCGTGGGTCCCGGACAGCGTCTCCACCAGCACCACGTGCCCCAGGCCCTGGACGAGCGCGCCCACCGTCAGCACCTGTCGACCCAGCTTCTCCGCGACGCGGCCCGAGATCGCCGAGGACAGGAAGTAGCCGACCCCCAGCGCGATGAACAGCAGCCCCGAGTCGAGCGCCGACATCCCGTGTCCGAGCTGGAGATAGAGCGCCAGGATCAGGAAGAAGGCCGCATTCACCAGGCCGTACACCAGCGCCATCGTGATGCCGACCGAGAACGGCCGCTCGCGGAAGAGCACCGGGTCCACCAGCGGCGCGCCGCCGCCGTCGGCCAGCCCGCGCTGGTACAGCGTGAACGCGCCGAGCAGCAGCGGAGCGATGCCCAGGGACAGCCACGTCCACAGCGGCCAGCCCTGCTCGCGGCCCTGGACCAGCGGCAACACCACGGCGACCAGGCCGAGCGTGATCAGCGCGGTGCCGACCGGGTCGAGCCGGGTACCGCCCACGCCCCGGCGTTCCGGCACCAACCTCGGGGTCAGGGCCAGCGCGATCAGGCCCACCGGGACGTTGATCCAGTAGATGCTGCGCCAGCCGAGTCCGAACAGGTCGACCTGGATCAGCGCACCGCCGATGAGCTGACCGAACACTCCCGCGAAGCCCATCGCGAGCCCGTACGCGGTGAACGCCTTGATCCGCTGCTCGCCGACGTACAGCACGTTGATGATCCCGAGCACCTGCGGCATCAACAGCGCCGCCGCCGCACCCTGGAGCACCCGGGCGGCGATCAGCATCTCCGCGTTCCCGGCCAACCCACAGGCCGCCGAGGCGGCGGTGAACAAGCCCAGGCCGATCGCGAACATCCGGCGTCTGCCGTAGATGTCACCGAGCCGACCGGCCGTGATCAGCCCGGCGGCGACCGCGAGGCCGAAGCCCGCGACCACCCATTGGGTCGCGGCCGGCGTCGCGTGCAGATCCGCCTGGGTGGCCGGGATCGCGACGTTGACGATGAAGAAGTCCAGCGTGGTGATGAAGATTCCGGTGAGCAGGACCAGCAGCGCACCCCACGACTGCCGGGGCGTCGATGCCGGTGCTGCGGAAGCCGTGGCCGTCGTGGTGGCGGACATGGGTGATTCCTTTCCGTTCCGGGCGAAGGCGCCGAGCGGCGCGAGAGGAAAGCGCGGAATTCGCGCGGAATATGCGAGGAGGACGCGAAACGCGTCACCGCGAGGACACCGGGGGGCCGGGCGCTACCGTGCCCCGGCCCCGGATCCGTCCAGCGGGGACCTCAGCGGATCACAGACCGGCCGGGACCTTGTCCAGGAAGCCGCTCACCAGGGCGATCCGGCCGTCCGCGGCGACCTGGATCACGTCGAACCCGACCACCACGGCCTCCGCACCCGCCGGGCCGAGGTTCCACGTGAAACGGGCCAGGTCGTGGTGACCGTCCACCGCACCGCCGAGCGTGAACACCAGGCCCCCGAACTGCCCCTGCACCGCGCCGAGCGTGGCGTCGATCGCGTCGTGGCCCTCGGCCACCACCAGCGGATCGACGTAGCGGGCGTCCTCGGTGTACACCTCCTCGACCAGCTTGCGGCGGGCGGCCGGGTCCGCCTCGTTCCAGGTGGCGATGTAGCGCTCGGCCAGGGCGGTGAAGTCGATGTTCGTGGTCATGGCGACCGTCCTTGTGCTTCCTCCGGGCTCCCGGCCGTTCCGGCGAGCTCCGTTGCCATGAACCTACGGAGCCGCGTACCGACCGGAATCAGTCCCGCATAGGTACTTTGGCGCAGGAGGGATCAGTACGGGGGTCGGTATCGGGGTCGATATCGAAGCCGGTACCGACGTCGCACCCGAGCACCGAAGAAGTCGGTATCGGCACCGCGACCAAGGCACCGAGATCGGCACGAAAGCTCGAAGGACACGGGGGACGCCAAGGCATGTTGTACGGACGAGATTCCGAACTGCGGACCATCGAGCGCCTGCTCGCCGACGCCCGGGAAGGCCGCAGCGGCGTGCTCGTCGTGCGCGGCGAACCCGGCATCGGCAAGACCGCGCTCCTGGATCACGTGCTCGCCGACACGAGCCTGCGCACGATCCGGGGCACCGGGGTCGAGTACGAGGCGGAACTCCCCTACGCCGGGCTGAGCCTGCTGCTCCGCCCGGCCCTGGACCACCTGGACCGGCTGCCCGACCCGCAACGACAGGCCCTGGCGGCCGCCTTCGGCCTCGCCGCGGGCGAGCGTTCCGAGCCGATGTTCGTCGGCCTGGCGGTGTTGTCGTTGTTGTCCGAGTACGCCAGCGACGACCCGCTCCTGTGCGTCGTGGACGACGCGCAGTGGCTGGACCGGGCCTCCCGTGACGCCCTCGTGTTCGCCGCCCGTCGGCTGTACGCCGAGGGCATCGCGCTGATCTTCGCCGCCCGCGAGGACGCACACGCCTTCCCGGTCCAGGGCCTGCCCGAACTGGCCTTGGCCGCGCTGGAGCCCGAGCACGCGGGCGCGCTCCTGGACGAGCACGCCCGGGACATCTCCGCGACCACCCGCTCCCGCGTACTCGCCGAGTCCCGGGGCAACCCGCTCGCGCTGATCGAACTGCCGGTCTCGCTGACCGGCGAACGGGCCGGCGACACCCTGCGCCCGGGCGCCCTGCCACTCACCAGCCGACTTCGGATCGCCTTCCACGGCCGGGTCACCCGGCTCGACGAGGGGACCGGGATGTTGTTGCTGCTGGCCGCGATCGACGACTCCGGCGACCTGGGCATCCTGCTCCGAGCCGGTGCCGGATTCGGCGCGGGACCCCCCGAACTGGCCGCCGCGGAGGAGGCGTCGCTGATCGTCGTCGACGACGACCGGCTGCGCTTTCGGCACCCGCTGATCCGGGCCGCGGTCCAGCAGCGCGCGCCGATCGACCGCCGGCTGGCCGCACACCGCGCACTGGCCGACGCGTTCGACGCGCCCGACCACGCGGATCGCCGCGCCTGGCACCTGGCCGCCGCCGCGACCGGCGTCGACGAGCCGGCCGCGAGCGCCCTGGAGCGCACCGGCGAACGGGCCCGCGAGCGCAGCGGCCACCTCGCCGCCGCGCTGGCCTACGAGAAGGCCGCGCGGCTGAGCGAGGACGTGCCGGCGCGCACCCGCCGCCTGGTACTCGCCGCCGAAGCCGCCTCCGAGGCGGGGGAGTTGGACCAGGCCCGCGCGTTCGCCGAACGCGCCGGGTCGGCCGCGGCCGACGACGCGATCCGGGCGCGGCTGCTGCACGTGCGCGCGCTGTCCGACTTCTGGCAGGGCGCGTTCACCAACGCACACGAGCTGTTGCTTCAGGGCGCCGCGCTCACCGCCGGGAGTCGACCCGAGCGCGCGGCGCGCCTGCTGCTTCAGTCCATCCACACCGCGTGGTACCTGGGCGAAGCCGAACTCGGCACCACGCTCCTGGAGTTGGCTGCCCTGGAGCTGCCCCCGACGGCCTCGGTGACCCCGGTGGTCGAATTCATGATCGCCGCCTTCCCCCCGAAGCAGGACGGCCCGCGCCCGGACACCGATCCGTTGCACACCGAACGCCCGAGCCTGGGCGACCTGATCCGGGTCGCCCCGCGCACCGACACCGAAGAGCAACGCGACCTACTGCTCGCCTGCGGCGTCGGCCTGGCCCTGGGTCAGGACGCGGACGCGCACCACATCGCGTCGCTGTTCGCCCGGGAGAGCCGACTGCGCGGCGGCATCGGCCGGTTGCCCACCATCCTGTTCTTCGTGGCCGAGGCCGAGATCTTCGAGAGCCGACACACCGACGCGCTGGCCACCGCGTCCGAGGGCCTGCGGATCGCGCAGGACAGCGGACAACAGCAGTGGATCAGCCAGTTCGAGAGCGTGCTGGCCTACCTGGCGGGCGTCTCGGGCGACGCGGAGGCCGCCCACCGGCACGCGGACGCGGCCCTGGCCGGCGGCGTGGGCAGCGCGATGCCGGCGGGCGCGCCGTGGTCCGCATGGGCGCTGGGGTTGCTGGATCTGGGCCTGGGCCGCCCCGAGTCGGCGCTGAACCGGCTGGAGCGGCTCGCCCGGGAACCGCTGCGGCATCACATCAGCGCGACCCGATCGATTCCCGACCTGGTCGAGGCGGCCGTGCGGTCCGGCGCCCCCGAGCGGGCCCGCGAGCCGTTGGCCCGCTTCGAGCAATGGGCCGGTCGCGCCGACCAACGCTGGGCCGACGCACTGGTGTTGCGCTGCCACGCGCTGTTGGCGAGCGACGAGACGGCCGAGGAGTCGTGGGCGGCCGCGCTGGCCCGACACGAGAGCGAGCGCCGACCGCTGGAGCGGGCCCGGACCGGGCTGCTGTACGGCGAGTGGCTGCGTCGAATGCGCCGCAAGACCGACGCGCGCGACCGGCTGCGTACCGCACTGGAGGAGTTCGAACGCCTCGACGCCCGGTCCTGGGCGGATCGGGCACGCACCGAACTGGGCGCGATCGGCGGCAGCGCGACCCCCCGGGGCGCACGGCCCGCCGGTGTGCTCGCACTGCTCACCCCGCAGGAGTTGCAGATCACCCGGCTCGCCGCGCAGGGGTTGTCCAACCGGGACATCGCGGCCCAACTCTTCCTCAGCCCGCGCACCGTCGGTCATCACCTCTACAAGGCGTATCCCAAACTCGGCATCGTCTCGCGCACCGAACTGAGCACGATCCCCGAACTGGCCGCACTCGCCGGCTGACCCGAAGCCCCCGACCCACCGGCCCGGACCACCGATCACCGCCCCCGCAAACCGCGGCGATCAGCCCCCGGCCCCGATCCGCGCAGGCCGATTCCACTCCGCCGCAACCCCGCGCAGCACCGGATGCTCGGCGTTGCCACCGGCGCGGATGTGCTCGTACAACGCACGCAGCCCCTCCGCGCCGGCCGCCGCCCACAACCGTTCCGCGACCCGGGTCAGGGAGAAGTGATACCACCCGAAGTTGATCGCGCCCCGCTCGAACGAGCGCTCCATGTCCACGAGTTCGCGAATCGGCGTGACCTCGACCGGCAACTCGTCCACGGTCGCGGTGAAGGCCCGCAGGGCGGGCAGCAGTTCCGGCTCCACCTCGTGCGCGTAGCCGACCATCGCGAGATTCGCGTGCAGCTCGGCGATCCACATGCCCGGGTAGGCGGGCCAGACCTGGTCCTGGAAGAGATGGGTGAGTTCGTGCACGGCCACCAGGTCGAAGTACGGGCGCAACGCCGGCGGTTCCCCGTACTCGGCACGCAGCGCCGCGATACTGCCCGCCCCCAGGTGCGGCCGGATCGCCGCGAACAGCTCGGCGCCGAACCAACCGTCGTCGGCGGCCACCCGCAGGTGGTCCTCCGCGCCCTGCGGCGTGCCGTACAGCGGCACCGTCGCCACCGCGTCCCAGTCCGCGGCATCCGCCACGGACAACCGGATGCGCGGCGCGAAGCCCAGCCGTTCGGTCAGCCAGCCGGCGGCACGATCCACCCGCTCCGCGACGACCACGGCCCGCTCCCGCGCGCCCGGGCTGTACCGGACCGTACAACCGAAACCGTCGAGTGTCGCCAACGCCGTCACGCCTACCTCCGAATGGGCTCGGCCGCCACCCTAGATCGTGTCTTCAATCCCCCGTCGGGCTCCGCGGCGTCCGGTGACGTGCATCGGCGTGCCGGAGAAGCACTCGCATAGTGATTCCATTCGGGTGTTTCTCCGGGCGGCGAGGTGCGGTGCCGGGCGTCGTGGACGGAGGATCGAAGACACGCCATGGGGCGCCCGATCCGGTTCAGGGCTTCCAGAGCGCGTCCCGGCCGGACGCGCCGAGCGCCCGCTCGAACGCGCTCGCGTCCTCGGGCACGGCCACCGGCACGGCGAAGCCGGCGTACTCGCGGTACATCTCCGCGTACCTCGCCACGATGCCCTCGACCGCCTCGCCCAGCTCCGCCGACGCCCGGTAGTCCTGCCCGGTCGCCCGCGCCACGTCCCACCCGTGCAGCACCAGCTCCAGGAGCAACATCGCGGCGATCTCCGTCGCGGGCATCGTCTGGCCGCCCCCGAAGTCGATCTCGCCCTCCCACACGGCCGGCTCCGCCCACGCCGCCACCGCGCGGCGCAGTTGTGCGCCGTACGCGTCGGCCCAGTCCGGCTCGGCGACGAAGTCGCGCGCGGTCGTCTCCTCGGGCAGCGTCGTCCGCAGGGCCCGGTGCTCCATGCCGTGCGAGGTGTAGACGATCCAGTGGTTGAGCAGCGCCCGGGTGTCGAATTCGGGGCACGGCGTCGGCCCGGCGATGCGCTCGGGAGCGACGCCGTGGGCCAGTCGATCGGCTTCGGCGGAGGCTTCGACGAAAAGGTGGTGAATGTTCATGGACCGCACGCTATGCCGCCCCCCGGAAGCCGGTCTTGAACAAACGCGACACCCCCGCCCGCCGCCCCGCGGCCACACCGGGCCCCTGTCACACCCACCCCCTACCGTGGCGGGATGAGGCTTCCCTACCGCCCTCGCGGAGTGTTGCGCGCGGGCGTCGCACCCGGCGCCTGGGACCTGAGCCTGTACGAGCCGGCCGCCGACCTGGCGCCCTTCGTCGAATACCACTGGATCGTGCGCTGGGACCTGCGCGAGCGGGCGCCCCACCGGCAGAAGGTGCTCTCCCACCCCAACGTGCACGTGGTCTTCGAACACCCGCGCCCGGCGGTCTACGGCGTGGTGCGGCACGTGTTCGAGCGCGAGCTGAGCGGCGCGGGCCACGTGTTCGGGGTCCGGTTCCGCGCGGGCGGCTTCCGGCCGTTCCTGACCGGTCCGGTAGCCGAGCTGACCGATCGGGTGCCGCCCGCGGCCGACCTGTTCGGCCCGGACGTGTCGGCCGTGTGCGACCGGGTGCTCGGCACCGTCGAGGAGTGCGATCGGGTCACCATCGTGGAGTCCTGGCTGCGCGGCGTGCTGCCCGCACCCGCCGCCGGCCCGACCGACGTCGACCCGACGATCGCCGAGGTCGCCACGATCGTCGAGCGCATCACCACGAACCCGAACCTGTTCCGCGTCGACGACCTGGCCGACGAGGTCGGCGTCCCGGTCCGCCGACTCCAGCGGTTGTTCGCCGAATACGTGGGCGTCGGCCCCAAGTGGGTGCTTCGCCGGGCCCGCCTCCAGGAGGTCGCCGAGCGGGCCGAGCACGGCGCCGGCATCGACTGGGCGGCGCTGGCCGCCGACCTGGGCTACGCCGACCAGGCCCACCTGACCCGCGATTTCACCGCCGCGGTGGGCACCGCACCGGGCCGCTACGCCAGGATCTGAGCGCTCGCCATCCCACCCCGCGCAGGCCCGAATCGTCCGCGCGCCGAAAATGCAATCCTTGACGGGTGCCCACCACGCTCGTCGAAACCCAATTCCATGCCGTCCTGAGCGCGTCCGACGACGCCCTGGAGGACACGATCGACCTCGGCGCGTCCCTGCTCGCGGCCTCCGCCCGCGACTGGCCGCAGATCTCGCGTGCGGTGCTCGCGCTGTACGAGCGCACCGCGGACGGCTGCTGGCGGCGCGGCTGGCAACCCGCCGACGTGGTCCGCGCGGTCACCCGCGAGCTGGGCGAACGGCACGCCCCGATCGCCGCCGACCTGGTCGCCGCACAGGCCCGCAGCCACCCGGGCACCGGCCGCCGGTGGACCGCGCAACTGCGCGACCTGGACGCGAGCACCCCGTGGTGGAGTTCGGACGACGCCTACCTGACCGAGCTGGGCGCCCGGGACAACCTGGACCGCTTCGGCACCGCCGCGCGCGTGCTCGAACTGCTCCGCTCGATCGCCCGGCTGCCCTCGATCGAGCCGCTCACCGCCGCCTCCTTCCAGGAGCCGGTCCACAGCCGACCCGCGACCGGCGAACCCCGCCAACTCGGCCGGGTGCGTGCCCTGCTCGCCAAGGCCGAGTCGAGCGAGTTCCCGGAGGAGGCCGAGGCGTTCACCGCCAAGGCGCAGGAGCTGATGACCCGGCACCGGATCGACGAGGCGCTGCTGGGCGCGCAGGAGGGCTCGCGACACGCGCCCGCCGCCTGCCGAATCGGCGTGGACAACCCGTACGAGGGCGCGAAGGCACTGCTGTTGGACGCGGTCGCCGACGCCAACGGCTGCCAGGCGATCTGGTCGAGCGAACTGGGCTTTTCCACCGTGGTCGGCTTCGACTCCGAGCTGGACGCGGTCGAGTTGCTCTACACCTCGCTCCTGGTGCAGGCCACCGCCGCGATGAACCGGGCCGGCTCGCGCTACCACGAGTCCGGCCGCTCGCGCCGGACCAAGACCTTCCGCCAGTCGTTCCTGATCGCCTACGCCGACCGGATCCGCGAGCGGCTCACCGCCGCCAGGGAGGAAGCCGAGGCGAGCGCGAACGAGGCCGCCGAGAACCGCCTGCTGCCGGTCCTGGCCGCACGCGACGTCGCCGTTCGCGAGACCACCGAGCGGATGTTCCCGACCAAGACCACCCACCGCCTGCGCGGCCGGGACGCGGACGGTTGGCGACACGGCCAGGCCGCCGCCGACCGGGCCGAACTGGGCCTGCGGGACAAGCTGAACCGCGGCGAGCCGGCCCGCCCGTAGGCCGCGCCTCCCCTCCCGCAAGGGCCTCAGATCCGCGGCAACCAGTTCCCACGCTGCGCCGGCACCGCCGAGGCACGCGATCCACAGCGCCCCTCGGCAACCGCCCGATGCGCCTGACGCGGCGTCATACCCGGTCCCGCCAACGGCTCGACGTCCTCCAGGTGAAGCGGATCGCCGCACACCGAACAGACCACGGCCGGTTCCGCCTCGTGCCCCTCGGACCCGCCGTGCCGGTAGACCACCGGCGGTCCGGTCTCGTCCGCGAGCCAGGTGTCCCCCCACTGCCCGATCGCGACGAGCACCGGAAAGAAGTCGCGGCCCTTCGCGGTCAGCACGTACTCGTGCCGGGGGCGCCGCTCCTCGTACGGGACCCGATCGAGCAGACCCTCCTCGACCAGCCGATTCAGGCGCTGCGCCAGCACGTTGCGACCGATGCCCAGGTTCTCCTGAAGGTCCTCGAACCGCCGGACGCCGTAGGACGCCTCCCGCAGCACGAGCGGCGTCCAGCCGTCGCCGAACAACTCGAGGACACGCGCGATGGAACACGGCCAGGTTCCGAACGAGGTCCGCTTCATGTCGCCACATTACTGAGCGGGGCGGGATCGATACGCGATCGATCCCGCCCCGCCCAATGTTTTTGACTACACGTCAGTTATAGCCCGGTCACCCGACGCTCACGCGTCGCGCTTCCACCGCGGCTTGCGGTCGCCCGCCGGGCCACCGGCCGGACGGTCGTAGTGACCCTCCCGACGCGGGGCGCGGTCGTGCGAACGGTCGCGGTCGCCGTAGGACGGACGGTCGTTGTTGTACGTCGGACGGTCACCACGCGGAGCGCGGTCGCTGCCGTAGCCGGGACGGTCGCCGGTACGCGGCGCGCGGTCCCCGTACGACGGACGGTCGCCCCGGTAGCCACCCTCGCGCCGGTCGCCGCCGCCGTAGGACGGACGGTCGCCCGAACGCGGCGCCCGGTCCCCGTACGCGGGACGGTCGCCGGTGCGCGGCGCCCGGTCGCCATAGGCCGGCCGGTCACCCGTGCGCGGAGCGCGGTCGCCGCTGTTGTACGCCGGACGGTCGTTGTACGCGGGACGCTCGGCACGCGGGCCGCGGTCGCCCGACGGACGGTCGCCGCGGTAGCCACCCTCACGACGGTCGCCGCCGCCGTAGGACGGACGGTCGCCCGAACGCGGCGCCCGGTCCCGGTCGCCGTAGGACGGACGGTCGCCACGCGGCGCACCACCACGACGGTCGCCGCCGCGGTCGCCGCCGTACGGCGGACGGTCGCTGCCGCGGTCCCGGTCGCCCCGGTAGCCGCCCTCACGACGGTCGCCGCCGCGGTCGCCGCGGTCCGAACGCTCGTAGCGCTCGGTCCGCACCGGCACGTCGCCGTTCTTCGCCGCCTCGGCCAACTCGGCCGCCTTGCGGCGCAGTTCGGCCGCCTCGGCCTTGAGCTCGATGATCCGACCGGCGAGCCGCTCGGCCTCGGCCTCGGCCTCGACCGCGGCGTCCGCCACGGACTGCGCCTTGACCTCGGACAGCGTGCGCGCGCCGGTCAGCTTGCGCATCTCCGGGTCGTTGGAGCCCTGCACCCGAAGACGGGTCGGCTCGACGCCGGCGTCCTCCATCAGGCGGTCCACCGTGCGGCGCTGGTGCGGCAGCGCGAGGGTGACCACCGCACCGGCCTCGCCGGCCCGCGCGGTACGACCCGCGCGGTGCAGGTAGTCCTTCGAGTCCGCCGCCGGGTCCACGTGCAGGACCAGGTCGATGCCGTCGACGTGGATGCCGCGGGCGGCGACGTCGGTGGCGACCAGGACCGGCGTGCGGCCCTCCTTGTACTCGGCCAGGGTGCGGGTACGCGCGCCCTGGGTCATCCCGCCGTGCAGCGCCTCGGCGCGGACACCGGCCTCACGCAGTTGCTGCGCGACGCGGTCGGCGCCGAACTTGGTCCGCACGAAGATCATCGTGCGCCCGCGACGGGCCGCGATGGCCGCCGTGACGTACGTCTTGTCCTTGGGCTGCACGACCAGCACGTGGTGCGACATGGTCGTGACCGACGACGCGTGCGGGTCCACCGAGTGGGTGACCGGGTTGTCCAGGTACTTGCGGACGATCGCGTCCACACCCTTGTCCAGCGTCGCGGAGAACAACATCCGCTGACCGCCGGCCGGGATCAGGTCGAGCAGCGCGGTGACCTCGGGCAGGAAGCCCATGTCCGCCATCTGGTCGGCCTCGTCGAGGATGGTGATCTCGACGTTGTCCAGCACGGCCGAACCGCGGTCCACCAGGTCCTGGAGCCGACCGGGGGTGGCGACCAGGATCTCCACGCCGCGCTCCAGCGCGAAGATCTGCTTCGGCATCGACATGCCGCCGGTGACCGTCTTCATCCGCAGGTCGAGAATGCGACCGTAGGGCTCCAGCGCGTCGTGCACCTGCATCGCGAGTTCACGCGTCGGCGTGAGGATCAGCGCGAGCGGACGACGGGCGCGCGCCTTGCGACCCGACAGCCGGGTCAACATCGGCAGCCCGAAGCCCAGCGTCTTGCCGGAACCGGTACGACCGCGGCCCAGGATGTCCTTGCCGGCCATCGCGTCCGGCAGCGTCGCCGCCTGGATCGGGAACGGGTGGGTCACGCCGCGGCGCGCGAGCGCGTCCACGACGTCCTTGTGCAGACCGAACTCGGCGAAGCTGGGGCCGGTCGGTTCGGGAGCGGATTCGGCCTCGACCTCGTCCGAGGCCTCGTCCGCCTCGTCGAGCCCGGCCTCGTCGGCTGCGTCGTCCTCGACACTCGCGTCGACATCCGTGTCGGAGTCGGTGTCGGTGTCCACATCGGCGTCCGCCGCGGCCTCGTCCTGCGCCGCGAGCTCGGTGTCGCCGTCATTGGTGTCGTCGTTCTCGACGACCTCGGGAGCGATCTCGGTAATCTCCGCGGCGACCTCGGTCACCTCGGCTGCCTGCGCACCCGCCACACCCTCCTGCACCTCGGCACCTTCGGTACCGGGCATGGGCGTAGCAGTGTCATTGGCATAGGGGGGCATGCAAAACCTTCCGGATGCGGCCCGTCTCGAAGGTCCGCAGCCGAAATGTGGTCGCACGAGAAAGCGACACTTCTGCGGAGCACCAGAACGAGCCTACGAGGCGCCGCGACTCATGGCGGCGCCTGGATATGGGCAAAGCGATTCACCAGCGTACCCGATCACTACTCGTTTACGCCTATCGGGTGCGTTCGTACTCCACCCTCAGGCGTGCGTCCTCGTGTACGACGAGCAGCCTCGGACGCTGCCACGACCAGTGCTCGGGGAGCAGGAACAGCGTCCCCGGGGCATGCCGCAACAGGCGCAGTCCGGTGTACCGGTAACGGTAGGAGGCCCCGATTTCTTCCTCGACCGCGATCCCGTCCCCCGAGCGCATCCGCAGATCCTGCACCGAGTACAGAACGACACCGGTCCGCCCGGGCAGTTGCCGCGCGACGGCCTTGCCCGCGTCCCGCCCGGACACCTTCGCGTACGCCCCCGACGCCCAGAACAGACACAGCACCACGGCCGCGCCGGTCAGCAACACCGACGGCGACCACGGCCGCGAACCGCTCGCCGAACCGCGCCGACGCGACCCGATCCGACGCGAGAGCAACACTCCGTAGGCACTGAGCAACAGCCCCGCCGCGAGCGCGCACGGCAACAGCAGCGGCCACCACTGGGCGCCCCGGGCAGGCCACCGGTACACCGCGCTCCAGATCGCGCCCGGCAGCACGAACCACGCGCAACGCAGCGACCACGCGCACCACGCGCCGATCCGGCGGTGCCTGCGCAGCCACGCCGGCAGCCGAGAGTGCACCACCCGGACCGCGAGCAGCCCGGCGACGAGCACCAGCAGCGGCCGGTACAGCGCACGCAGGCCGTCCGCCACATACTCCGCCGGCGACGTGTCCAGCACGCTCTCGTCGAACCCGAGGTAGTTCGCCCGAGCCGAGGCACGGGCCCAGCCGAAGTGGCAGAGCAACCCCGCCACCACGAGCGCGATCACCACGAAGACGATCGCGAACTCGCCGCCGAGGCTTGCCGATCGCCGTTCCGCGGCGCCGCCCTCGACAACCTCGGTGCGGACCGTCTCGACAACCCGATGGGCCCGATGGGCCCGATGCGCGGACTTGCGCCGCCTGGTCGCCCGTCGATCCGGCAGCGGGGATCCGTGCTCCACCACGGGCGCGGGCCCGGTGCCGGCCGGTTCGCCGAACCACCGGGTGAGCATCGAGACCGGCGCGCCGCAGGACACCTCGGCAAGCTCCGGCGCGAGGTTGCCGGTCGCCCGGAACGGCGTGAACTCGGCCGGCGACCCGACGACTTGCCCGTGCCGCTCGGCGGACTCGGCGAACACGTCGAGTTCGGCGAACAGGTCGGACTCGGCGACTGTGTCGGGCTCGGCGAACCGATCCGACTCGCCGCCGGGACCGTCCGGCGGCGCCGACACCCGATCGGTCTCCCGGGTCCGCGCCGGCGGATCCCCCCACGCCTGACCGGGAACCGGTTCGTACGCCTGCGGTGCCGGCGAACGCCGCCACCCGCTGCGAGCACGCGGCACGGCCGACTCGGCCGACGCGGGTTCGCCCAGCCGGGTGGTCGATCCGGTCCCGGGAAACTCGGGCTCGTCGTCGGCGAAGTCCGGCATCGGCCCGATGTCCCCCTGCGTGGTCACCGCCTCAGCATGGGCACGGGCGAACACCGGCTCCAATTTCGCACCTCCGCACGTCACCCGTTCGGCCGCAGCGCGTGAAGGCGCGACGGGAGCGCGCGCGATTTTCGAACCCGACCCCGGCACTAGCGTGTTCGGGTGTCACAGACCGGAGTACTCACCGCCGTCTCGATCGGCGGCGCCATCGGAGCACTGGGCCGCTGGGGGCTCGCGGAGGCGCTCCCGCACAGCGGCACGGCCTTCCCGTGGGCGACCCTGCTCACCAACGTCACGGGTTGTCTGCTGATGGGGATCCTGATGGGCCTGCCCCTGCCCGGCGTGCTGACCCGCCCCTTCCTGGGCACCGGCGTGCTCGGCGGCTTCACCACGTTCTCCACGTTCGCCGTCGAGACCCGCACCCTGGCGGCCGGCCACGCGTGGGCCTCGGCCTGCCTCTACGTCGTGGGCAGCGTCGCCCTGGGACTGGCGGCCGTGCGGCTCGGCCTCGTCCTGGCCCACCGGCCGCGCGGAGCCGCCGGATGATCCCGCTGATGGTGATCCTGGGCGCGCTGATCGGCGCCCCGCTGCGCTACCTGACCGACCTGCACGTGTCCGCGCGGATCCAATCGGCCTTCCCCTGGGGTGTGCTCACCGTCAACGTGGCCGGTTCGCTGATCCTGGGCGTGCTCACCGGCCTGGCCCCCGACGAGCGGATCGCCGCGCTGATCGGCACCGGCTTCTGCGGGACCCTGACCACCTTCAGCACCTTCGGCTACGCGACCGTGGAGATGTACATGCACGACCGCCGCCCCGTCGCCGTCGGCTACGTCCTGCTCAGCGCCGTCCTGGGCCTGGCCGCGGCCGCGCTCGGATACGCCGCGGCCCACTGACCGATCAGCCGTACCCGTGCTCGTGCAACCACTCGTCCCCGATCCCGAAGTGATGCGCCACCTCGTGCACGACGGTCACCTCGACCTCCTCGACGACGTGTTCGTACGTCTCGCAGATCCGCAGGATGGGGTTGCGGTAGATGGTGATCCGGTCCGGCAGGACGCCCGCGTACCAGTCCCCGCGTTCGGTGAGCGGGATGCCTTCGTACAGGCCGAGCAGGTTGGTCCCGTGTTCGCCGTCGGGGGCGGGTTCGTCCTCGACGAAGATCGCCACGTTGTTCATGATCCCGGTCAGCTCGGGCGGGATCCGGTCCAGGGCCTCGGCCACCAGTTCCTCGAACTCTTCGCGCGACATCTCCAACACCCACCCATTCTGCGGCTTCGCACCCCGGTTCGCGGGGTCTGCCGCAGGCCCGTGACGGCCCCCGGTTATCCGCTTTGCAAGCGCCGCCGGAAACCCCGTATAGTTCGGGACGTCCCCGACGGCAACAAGACGCCGGACACGGCCAACAAGCCCCCATCGTCTAGTGGCCTAGGACGTCGCCCTTTCAAGGCGGTAGCACGGGTTCGAATCCCGTTGGGGGCACGCAACAAACCCCCTCCGGGGGCCGCAACAAGCCGGACAGCCAGTACGGTAGGGTTCAACACGAAGGAAGCCCAAGGAAACGCGGGTAGAGGTCCTGTGGAGCAGTTTGGAGTGCTCGTCACCCTGTCAAGGTGAAGGCCGCGGGTTCAAATCCCGTCAGGACCGCAAGATGGTAAAGATCGGGGCGCCGAAAGGCGCCCTGATCCATCGAGGCCAGGTAGCTCAGTTGGTACGAGCGTCCGACTGAAAATCGGAAGGTCGGCGGTTCGACCCCGCCCCTGGCCACCGCAGCCGGAGAACCCGACGCCCCAGACGATTCATCGTCCGGGGCGTTCTTGCGTGGTCGGACCGGCGACGCGGTGCAGCGACTCACCCGGTCGGGTTCGGCTCGGGCCCGTGCTCGTGTCCGCGCCGCCCGAACCGGACTTCGTCGTGATACTTCGGTCATGAGCGCCGCGGACACCCCCGACCGGATGCCCACCCATCCCGCGCACGACGAGGCGATGGGGACCCGGCTGAACTGGCTCCGGGCGGCCGTGCTGGGCGCCAACGACGGCATCGTCTCCACCGCGGGTCTCGTGGTCGGTGTCGCCGGAGCCACCGACGAGCGCGCCCAGTTGCTCACCGCCGGGCTGGCCGGGCTGCTCGCCGGATCGTTGTCGATGGCCGCGGGCGAGTACGTCTCGGTAAGCACCCAGCGCGACGCGGAGAAGGCCGCGCTGATCCAGGAGCGGCGCGAGTTGACCGACGAACCGGAGGCCGAACTCGACGAGTTGACCGGTCTGTTGGAGAAGCAGGGGATCACCGGGCCGGTCGCCCGCGAGGTGGCAGAGCAACTCACCGCCCACGACGCGCTCGCCGCACACGCCCGGGTCGAGCTCAAGATCGACCCGAACGAACTGACCAACCCGTGGCACGCGGCCGGCGCCAGCTTCCTGGCCTTCACCGTCGGCGCGTTGTTGCCGCTGCTCGCGATGGTGTTGCCGGCCGCCTCGACCCGGCTGCCGATCACGGTCGCCGCCGTGCTGGTCGCCCTGGTGTTGTGCGGCTGGAGCGGGGCCCGATTGGGTGGTGCGTCGCCGGCCCGCGCGATCGTGCGCACCACCGCGGGCGGGGCCCTGGCGATGGCGGTCACCTACGGAGTGGGCAGCCTGCTCGACGCGAGCGGGGTCTGAGCCGCGGCGCCGCCCGGAACAGGTCGCCCGATTCATCGCGAATCAATGTGATCACGCGCTTTCCTTCCAGTGGTAACGCCGCGTATTCCCGCCCGCACGTGGAGCACCGCCCTCCTGCGCCACGGTGATGGCCGGGTCGGCCCCGGCCGGGCGACCGGGATCGGGCATCCCCGCCACCGTCGAACAAATCGACCCGGCCTCGTCGCGAGTTCCGTGTTTTCCCACTCACCGGGCCACCGCGGGCCCGCAGGTCTCGATACCGTCCTCGGAGTCGGTTCGCATCGGACCGTCGTCGACATCCCCCGGACGGAGGACTCGTGGCCGGCCCCACTCGTATCGTCAGGCTCGTGTCGTCGGGTTCGCGCCCGCAGCGCAAGGGCGGCATGAAGTCGACCGCGGTCGCGGCGACCCTGACCCTGACCCTCGCCGGCGCGCTCACCGCGTGCGGGAGCGGCGGCGGCAAGAACTCGGCCCGCAGCGGTTACGCCGAGGTCTGCGCGGATCGCACGCACAACGTGCGCGTCGACGACTTCCGCTGCCTGGGCCGCACCGACCCGACCCTGTCCTGGTACTACGTCCCGCATTCGTGCGGACAGACCCTCACCCCGGCCAGGGGTACGACTCTCCTCGCCGGGCAGGGATCCTTCGATCGCCCGCGCAAGGGCAAAGTGGAACGCGGCGGCTTCGGCTCGTGCCCGTCGAAGAGTTCAAGCTGACGCGGTGTCACATCCGGGGAGGGCTTGAGCCATGCGCCGTATACCCAGCACGCCTCGACCGGGCTGGAAACCGCTCGTCGAGTCGCAGGGGCTGCTCTATGCGACCTGGGAAGAGGACGACGGCACCGAGGTGCCGTACTGGCACGAAGAGGCGTACTACGAGCTGACCCTCGACGAGGTGGACCGGCTCGAGGACGTCACCGAGGAACTGCACGAGATGTCGCTCGCCGCCGCCCGGCACGTGATCGAGCACGGCGACCTGACCGCGTTCGGCCTGCCCGACGAGGCCCGCGGTTATCTGCGGATCACGCTCGAGGAGGAACACCCGAGCGTCTACGGGCGGTTCGACCTCGCCTGGGGCGGCGACGGCCGCGCGGCCAAGCTGCTCGAATACAACGCGGACACCCCCACCGCGCTGATCGAGGCATCCCTGGTCCAGTGGTACTGGTTGCGCGACTGCTTCCCGGAGCGCGACCAGTGGAACAGCCTGCACGAGCGGCTGGTCCGCACCTGGCGCCGGATCAAGCCCTATCTGCGCTCGGAGACCATGCACTTCGCGCACGTGGAGGGCACCGAGGACGAGGAGGAGTGGCTGCACACCGCCTACCTCCGCGACACCGCGACCGAGGCCGGGCTGACCACCATCGGCCTGGAGGTCGCCGAGATCGGCTGGGACAGCGAGCGGCTGCGCTTCGTCGACCTGGAAGAGCGGGGCATCGACACGATGTTCATGCTCTACCCGTGGGAGGACATGCTCGCCGAGCCGTTCGGGAAGCACCTGATGAGCCATCCCCGCTCGTGCCTGTTCGTCGAACCGGCCTGGAAGGCGATCCTGTCCAACAAGGCGCTGCTCGCGGTGCTGTGGGAGCTGTATCCCGGCCACCCGAACCTGCTGCCCGCCTTCCTGGACTCGCCGCGCGGCATGGAGTCGTATGTGGCCAAGCCGCTGCACGGGCGCGAGGGCGACGCGATCCGCATCGTCACGCCCGCCGGCGAGCACATCCAGCCCGCCGAGGCGTACGGCGACGAGGGCTGGTGCTTCCAGGAGTACGTGCCGCTCCCCGACTTCGACGGCAACAAGCCCGTACTCGGCGCGTGGGTGGTGGACGGGAAGTCCGCGGGCGTCGGCATCCGCGAGTCCAGCGGCCCGGTCACCGACGGGTACGCCCGCTTCCTGCCGCACCTGATCGACGGCCCGGCCCCGGACGAGGACACCCGGCTCGCCTGGCTCGACGAGGACTGACCGGGCACGGCACCGCGCGCACGGTCACCGTGCTTGCACACAGTGACGAACGCCGGCGAATCGGCGAGATCGAAATCGCGCCGCGAATCGTCCGATCATCACTCAGCGTGTTCGATCGGCGATTTCGGGCCGGGCCCGTCGAATCCACCCCGATGCCCGACCGCCGCGCCCGCTCGACGCGGACCGGGTCGGCCCCCGACCCGCCGAGCCCACCGCGTCGACACCCCTTGGCCGACTCTGCCCCGACAGCGGCCCCGACGGCCCCACACGGGCCCTGCGATGCCCTCGGTACCCGGGAATCGATCGGAGTCCTCCCCTGGTCGCCGCCGGCCGCCGGCGACCTCACGGATCGGCCGGACCGGGGAAAGGTCCGAACCACTGCCGCGAGCGATCACGCGGACGGGCCGCGAACACCAGTGTGACCAAGGTCACTGTTTTGACCGGAGAAGGTTTTCGTCGGCGGCCGGAAATCGACTGTGCATTCTATGTGATATTTTACTGGACGTCGTCATGGATCCGCCGCGAAAGCGGCCGATCGGGCCCCATCGGCACCCCCGGCCCACCGCGTCGCACGCCGCCCCACCGTCGCCGGAAGCGCCGCCCGAACCCCGGGCCGACCGCAGCGCGACACCGACGCGACGCCGGGCCGAGCGGCCCGCGGATCGACACCCTCCGGGCACACAAAAGAGTGCTGCACCGGACCCGGCGGGATCCGGTGCAGCACTCAGGGGAAAAGCTTTCGACGCAGCCCTCAGGCTTCGCTGCGCTGCTGCGGAATGCCCGCGAGCAGGGCGCGGACCTCCACCTCGCGGTAGCGACGGTGTCCGCCGAGCGTGCGGATCGACGTGAGCTTGCCGGCCTTGGCCCAGCGCGTCACCGTCTTGGGGTCGACGCGGAACATGCTGGCAACCTCGGCCGGCGTCAGCAGCGGCTCGGCATCAGGCGTACGAGCGGTCATGAGCGGCCTCCTCGGGAGAACCGAACCAACACGGTTCTTTCTTCAAATTCTGCACCTTGACCCACGATGTCCTAAATAGTTCATGAGGGCCAAGTCGGTTATAGGACGAACGGCTTGTCCTTCACAGTACAAGTACACCATCCGCCGCACCCGGTTGGTCAAACCGCCGGAATTGGCATCCCAGGGTTCAAGCCACGCGATCCCGAAGGACCAGGCATAGCGGACAGTCACCCGACCGTGACGATGAGTCACTCGGGCCCGATCGACCCCTCGTGTCCACCCCGTCCCACCAGCAACGAAGTATCCCCGATGACCCGACCCGGCCAGACCGACTACATCTGGTTTGTCCTTTTCATCATATACGAACCATTCGCTGGCGTATGCACCTTGTTGTGAGTCGATCTCCAACAACCTGGAGGGCTGGGAGTCCCACAACTCGAACCAGCAGGTTGAGAGGCTTTCAGATCGCAGGGCGACTGAACACGAAAGAGTGACGACGGTCACGCCGAAACTTCATGAAATGCGGACGCTTGCTCAGCTCGCGTGCTCCAGGGCACGTACCGATTGCCAACGCTCCGTAATCCTTCGGTAGGCCGCCGATGCTCGCGCTCCGTCACCGGAACCCAGCGCGGCGATGCCCTCGGCGACGTCCGCGACCGAGTTCTCGGCCGCCGGATCACCCGATCCGAGCAGTCGCACCAGACCGCCGTAGTCCAACTCGACCAGCGCGCGTGGATGGAACTCCTCCAGCCAGCGGCCCACGCTCTCCAGGCCGGTGATCAGCGCCCCGTCCTCGACCGTCTCGCGGAGCACCTTGAGCGCCCTGGCGACCCGACGCCGGGCCTGCACCATCGGCGTGCGGTAGTAGAGCTCGCCGGGCCCCGCCGAGGCGTTCCCGGCCGCGGGCACCAGCACCCGCTCGTCGGGCGCGAACAACACGAACCAGCGCACCGGCACGTGCCACGTGCTGCTGTGGATGTGCGGATGCACGTCGGGGTGCGCGGACTTCCACCGCTCGTGCTCCACGTGCGCCTGGTCGAGCACCATTCGCGGCCAGAACACGTCCAGCACCGTCGCCGGATACTCCCGACGCAGTTCGGCCAGCGCGGTCCAGCAGCGCAGCCGGGTCTGCCGCGGGCAGATCACCGTGACGCCGTCCAGGACGTGTACGTAGGCGTCCTCGCTCTCGTGCGGCGGCGCGATCACCGGAGGGGTGGCCAGGAGGTTCTCCAGGCCGCTCCGGTGCTCCTGCGCGGTCAGCCCGGCGGGCGAGGACGCCTCGGGCGACGCGGAGGGGCCTGCCGGCCGTGTGGCGGCGTAGGCCGCCCACCGCCCGCGTTCCGGCTCGGGAAACGCGGCAAGCGGCTCGTACACCCGCAGGTACGCCGCGTAGGGGGCAACCACCGAAGTCCGCACGAACGCATCTTGGCACGTCGGATGGGCCCCGAGGTGAAGAAGGTCCAACCCGGTGATCCGGACGGGTTCTAGGCTTGAATCGCCGCGCGCACCCGCGCGGCGGAAAGCTCACCACGATCCCATGGAGTCACCACAGTGACCGACAGGATGGATGGCTCGGACGGCACGACGTCGGGCCTGGTGTTCGGCAGGTCGACCGGCCACGAACAGGTCGTCTTCTGCCAGGACCGCGCAAGCGGACTGCGCGCGATCATCGCGATCTACTCCAGTGTCCTGGGACCCGCCCTCGGCGGCACCAGGTTCCACCCCTACGAGACCGAGGAGGAGGCCGTCGCGGACGTCCTCAACCTCTCCCGCGGCATGGCCTACAAGAACGCCCTCGCCGGCCTCGACCACGGCGGCGGCAAGGCGGTGATCATCGGCGACCCGACCCGGGACAAGACCGAGGTGCTGCTGCGCGCCTACGGGCGGTTCGTGCAGTCGCTGGGCGGTCGCTACATCACCGCCTGCGACGTGGGCACCTACGTCGACGACATGGACGTGGTCGCCAAGGAGTGCGCCTACGTCACCGGCCGCTCCCCGGAGAACGGCGGTGCCGGCGACTCGTCCGTGCTGACCGCCTACGGGGTCTTCCAGGGCATGCTGGCCTCCGCCGAGCACCGGTGGGGCACCCCCACGCTGCGCGGGCGGCGGGTGGGCGTTGCGGGCGTCGGCAAGGTCGGCCGGCACCTGGTGGGACACCTGGTCGCGGACGGCGCCTCGGTGGTGATCACCGACGTGGACGAGCGTGCGGTGGCGCACGTACGCCACCAACACCCGGAGGTGGACTTCGCGGCCGACACGGACACCCTGATCCGACTCTCGGACCTGGACGTGTACGCGCCGTGCGCGCTCGGTGGTGCGCTCAACGACGACACGGTCCCGGTGCTCACCGCCTCGGTGGTGTGCGGCGCGGCCAACAACCAGCTCGCCCATCCCGGCATCGAGAAGGCGCTCGCGGAGCGCGGCGTGCTCTACGCGCCGGACTACCTGGTGAACTCCGGCGGGGTGGTCCAGGTCGCCGACGAGCGGCACGGATTCGACTTCGAGCGGGCCAAGCGCAAGGCCACGGGCATCCGCGCGACGACCGCGAAGATCTTCGCCCTGGCCGACGAGGAGGGGGTGCCACCGGCCCTCGCGGCGGACCGATTGGCCGAGCGACGCATGGCGGATGTGGGCCGCCTGCGTGACATCTACCTCCAAAGCTGACCGACACGGTATCGTCAGACTCGGCAAAGGACCCCAGACCAGGCCCCTGACCAGCCGGAACGGTACAGCCCGGTCGGGGTCCGAGCCCCGCTGTCACCCATGCGACGTACCGTCCGGCAGCGGAAGCAGGTACCGTTAATCCCCTACGGGCCGGTTCTCAAGTGCCATCGAACCGTCCCTGACTATGAACGCGTGTCAAGACCCGGGGCCGTGAGCCCCGTCGTTGAGGGGGTCGAGCCATGGGGCGCGGCCGGGCCAAGGCCAAGCAGACAAAGGTCGCCCGCCAGCTGAAGTACAACAGCGGCGGTACGGATCTGAGCCGTCTGGCTGAAGAGCTGGGCGCGTCGTCGCCAACCGACTTGCCGATCGGCAAGCCTGAGGTTGACGACGACACGAGTGAAGACGAGTTCGACGACCCCTACGCGGGGTACTCGGCTCGTTACAACGATGACGAAGACGAGGAAGACGACGGCCGATCGCGCCATCGTTGACCCCGCGATCTTCGTCGTCGGGCACGGGACGTAACGCCCTCTTCAGCCGGGGCGCCCGTGCACGGTGACACCGCCCGGTCCGGGACCGAGTAGCAGGACTACTCGACCCCGGGCCGTTTGGCGTGTTCGCGAACGCGCCCGCAGTGGCACCGCCGTCCCGATCCGGGACGACGGCCACCGCCGCGGGTGCTTTCGTCATGCCCGGTGATCGCCGGTCAGTACGGCCCGGCCGGAGCCGGTGACGATGTCGCCGAGGATCCAGGCCGGCACCCCGCGCTCGGCGAGCACCGCGAGGGCCGCGTCGGCCGCGTCCGCGGCGACCACCGCGACCATGCCCACGCCCATGTTCAGCGTCTTCTCCAACTCGGCGCGGGCCACGTCGCCGAGCGCGCCGACCAGGCCGAAGATCGGGGCGGGCGTCCAGGTCGAGCGGTCCAGGCGGGCGTCCAGGTGGGCCGGGAGCACCCGCGCGAGGTTGGCCTCCAGGCCGCCGCCGGTGACGTGCGAGTAGGCGTGCACGTCGGTGCGCCGGGCCAGGTCGAGGCAGTCCAGCGAGTAGATCCGGGTCGGTTCGAGCAGTTCCTCGCCGAGCGTGCGGCCCAGCTCCGGGACGTCCCGGTCCAGGCTCCAGCCGGCGAGCGTGAAGAACACGTGCCGGGTCAGCGAGTAGCCGTTCGAGTGCAGGCCGGAGGCGGCCATCGCGATCACCACGTCGCCCTCGCGCACCCGCTCCGCGCCGAGCAGCCCGTCGGCCTCCACGACCCCGGTGCCGGCGCCCGCCACGTCGTACTCGTTCGGGTCGAGCAGGCCGGGGTGCTCGGCCGTCTCGCCGCCGATCAGCGCGCAGCCGGCCAGCACGCAGCCCTCGGCAATGCCCTTGACGATCGCCGCGACGCGCTCGGGAAAGACCTTGCCGGTGGCGATGTAGTCGGTCATGAACAGCGGCTCGGCACCGCACACGACCAGGTCGTCGACGACCATGCCGACCAGGTCGTGGCCGATCGTGTCGTGCTTGTCCATCGCCTGCGCGATGGCGACCTTGGTGCCCACCCCGTCGGTCGCGGTGGCCAGCAGGGGGCGCTCGTACCGCTTGAACGCGGACATGTCGAACAGGCCCGCGAAGCCGCCCAGGCCGCCGACGACCTCGGGCCGGGTGGCCTGGCCGACCCATTGCTTCATCAGGTGCACGGCGCGGTCACCGGCCTCGATGTCGACGCCGGCCGCGGCGTAGGTCGCGGTGTGGGGGGTGGAGGTGGACTGGTCGCTCACGGCGGCGGCCCTTTCGGGTCGGGTCGGTGGATCTCCTCGGCCACCGCTCCGCGCCCCCGCATGGGGGAACGCGACGCGGCGATCCGAAGAAGAGAACTCGGGGACTCGGCTGATCAGGGACGGCGGAGCGCGTCCTCGGCCCCGCCGCCGCCGAGGAGGGCCTGCACGCCGTCCACGTCGGTGCGGACGGTCTGCTCGATGCCTTCGAGGAGGTGCTTGCCCAGCCGCTCGGGGTCGGGCAGTTCGATCGGGTATTCGCCGTCGAAGCAGGCCCGGCACAGCCGGTCCTTGGGGATGGTGGTGGCCTCGACCATCGCGTCGAGCGAGATGTAGGCGAGCGAGTCGGCCCCGAGGGACTTGGCGATCTCGTCGACCGAGAGACCGTTGGCGATCAGCTCGGCCCGGGTGGCGAAGTCGATGCCGAAGAAGCACGGCCACTTCACCGGCGGCGAGGAGATCCGCACGTGCACCTCGGCCGCGCCGGCCTCGCGCAACATCCGCACCAGGGCACGCTGGGTGTTGCCGCGCACGATCGAGTCGTCGACGACGACCAGTCGCTTGCCCTGGATGACCTCGCGCAGCGGGTTGAGCTTGAGCCGGATGCCGAGTTGCCGGATGGTCTGGCTGGGCTGGATGAAGGTCCGGCCCACGTAGGAGTTCTTGACCAGGCCGTTTCCGTACGGGATGCCGGACTGCTCGGCGTAGCCGATCGCGGCCGGGGTGCCCGATTCCGGGGTCGGCATGACCAGGTCGGCGTCGACCGGGTACTCCTGGGCCAGTCGGCGGCCCATCTCGACCCGGGACGCGTAGACGCCGCGGCCGGCGATCGTGGTGTCCGGGCGGGCCAGGTAGACGTACTCGAAGACGCAGCCCTTGGGCTTGGCCTCGGCGAAGCGTCGGGTGCGCAGGCCGTGCTCGTCGACGGCGATCAGCTCGCCCGGCTCGATCTCGCGGATGAACGAGGCTCCGACGATGTCCAGGGCCGCGGTCTCGCTGGCGACCACCCAGCCGCGCTCGAGTCGACCGAGCACGAGGGGCCGGATGCCCTGGGGATCGCGCGCGGCGTAGAGCGTGGTCTCGTCCATGAAGACCAGCGAGAAGGCGCCCTTGACCTCGGGCAACACCTGCATCGCGGTCTGTTCCAGGGACAGGTCCGGGCTGCCGGCCAGGAGCGAGGTCAGCAGATCGGTGTCGCTGCTGGCCTCGATCCGGCCCTGGTACGGGTATTTCAGTTCGCCGCGATCGGGGCCCTGCTCGGCGACCAGACGGGACAGCTCACCCGTGTTGGTGAGGTTTCCGTTGTGGCCGAGCGCGATGCTGCCGGTCGCGGTTGCCCGGAAGGTCGGCTGGGCGTTCTCCCAGACCGACGAACCGGTGGTCGAGTAGCGGGCATGGCCGACGGCCATGTGCCCGCGGAGCGAGCCCAGGGTGGTTTCGTCGAAGACCTGGGAAACCAGGCCCATGTCCTTGAAGACCAGGATCTGGGATCCGTTGCTCACAGCTATGCCGGCGGATTCCGTTCCGCGGTGCTGCAATGCGTAGAGACCGAAGTAGGTGAGTTTTGCGACCTCTTCGCCGGGGGCCCAAACGCCGAAGACGCCGCAGGCATCCTGCGGGCCCTTCTCGCCGGGGAAGAGATCGTGGTTGAGTCGTCCATCGCCACGTGGCACGTGATCGAGTCTACGACAGGGCGGGATCGATCGCGGATCACCCCATCAGTGGCAGGTATCCGGACAAGTCGCTGCGTTCGCCACTGGCCAGCACCCGACCGTCCTCGATCGCGTCCGCCCAGGTCAGGCGGCCGGTGGCGAGGCGGATCCAGGTCCTTGGGTCGGTCTCGACCACGTTGGGCGGAACGCCCCGAGTGTGCCGGGGGCCTGTGACGCACTGCACTACGGCGAACGGCGGGACGCGGACCTCGACCGAGTGGCCGGGCACCCGGGTCGCCAACGCGTCGGCCAGCGCCCGGACCACGGTGCCCAGTGCGTGCCGGTCGTGCGGGAACGGCTCGCCGAGGGCGCGTTCGAGGTCGTCGGCGTGCACGACACCCTCGACCAGGCGGGTGACGAGCATGTCGGCGACGCGCATCGGGCCGATCCGGGTGATGGTGACCCGGGTGTCCGGGACGCCGTCGAGGGCGGCGATCGCGGCGTCCGCGTAGTCGGCGGGGGTGTGGCCGGCCTCGGCCATCTCGTCGGCGAGGGAGGAGATCACGGCGGCGTACGCGGAGGTGCCGTTCGCCCACTGTTCGACGGTGATCACCGGGCCGTTCGGGACCGGCTCGGCGAGCCAGCGCGGCACCGCCTGGATGCTCGCGGCCAGGTGGCCGACCAGGTTGGCGGTGGACCAGCCGGTCAGGTCGGAGGGAGCGGCGAGTTGGGCGGGGGTCAGCCGGGCCGTGACGTCCACGATCGCCCGCCACTGGGCGATCAGGGCGGCACGCACCTTGATCGGGTCGACTTTGCGGGGGCGGGGGGCGGCGGGGCGGCTGGTCATGGGTGCAGGTTAGAGCGCGCGGCCGAGAGCGAGTAGGCGATTCGTTTCTGCACAGATTCGGCGGGTGCTCGCCCGACCCGGCGCCGAATCGGTGACGCTGGGCGCATGAGCAATTACGGGGATCCCGGCCGGGTCGACACGATCGCGGCCGAGTTGGCGACGGCCACCGAGCGGGTGCGCCCCGGGCCGGTCGTCGCGGCCGACTGGCACGGCGGCGCGGCGGACGCCTTCGCGGTGCGCGCGCAGAGCTGGCGGCGGGAGTGTGCGGCGACCGAGCCGGCCGTGCTCGCGGTGGTCGAGGCGCTGCGGGCGCACGCGGGGGCGATGCGGGCCGCGCTCGCTCGGATCGCGGCCAACGAGCGGGCCGCCCGGGAGGCGGCCGGGCCGGGTGCGCACGAGCACTTTCCGGCCGGCGGCAGCGCGGCCTGGTTGGACGAGCGATGGGCGCCGCGATGAGCGGCGGGTTCGCCGCCGTACCGGGCGCGCTGGTGGCGCTCGCGGGGCGGCTGCGCGCGGTCTCCGGGGAGGTGTGGGCGCTGCGCGAGCGCGTCGCGGCGGTCGACGTGGCGGCGAGTCGGCCGCTGGCGCCGCAGACCTTCGAGGCGGTGCGCGCCCGGCTGCGCGAGGCGGTGGAGACGTTGGATCGGGCCGAACGCACCGGGGTGGATCTGGCCGATCGCTTGGCGGAGAACGCGCGGGCGTACACCGAGGTGGACACGGCCGCGGCGACCCGGTTGCTGGACCTGGTCCCGGCCGGCCCGGCTCCCCCGCCGCCGGCCGCCGCCTCGGTCCGGGTCGCCGAACCGCCGTTCACGCTGCCCGAGGTCTACGACGGGCCGGTCACGGTCCGGCCGATCGGCCGCGGTGCGGGGATCACCCGGCTCGCGCCGGTCGCCTCGGTCACACCGGGCTCGGCGGCGGCGTCGAGTGGGGAGGCGATCGTGGCCCGCGCGAAAGGATGGGCCGACCTGCGCCTGGGTTACAGCATGAGCGGGCTGCACGACGGCTACCGCACGGACTGCTCGGGACTGGTCTCGATGGCCTGGGGCCTGCCGCCGCCGGGACTGACCACGGTGACCCTGCCGGAGGTGTCGCACCCGATCGGCCGGGACGACCTACAGCCGGGCGACATCCTGCTGAACACCGCGCCCGGGGCGGCCGGACACACGCTGATCTTCGCCGGGTGGGCCGACGCGGCGCACACGACCTACCACGCGTATGAGGAGAGCGGTGCCAAGGGCGCGCACTACGGCACCGTCCCTTACCCGTACTGGCCGGGGCACGGCACGTTCCGCCCCTATCGGTTGGGGCGGTAGCGCCCGATTCGGGAAACCCGGGAGGCCCGTGCGGTGTGCGTAGGGCACGTCGCACGGGCCTCCCAGGGGTGCTCGGCTCAGCCGAACAGGTTCTTCAGGGTTCCCTCGTGGGCGGCGCGCACCTCATCCAGCGCCACCGTGAAGTGGCCCTGGAAGTCGAGCGTGTCACCGTCGACCACGCCGATCCGGGCGCACGGCAGGCCGCGCACCTTGCACATGTCGGCGAAGCGCAGTTCCTCGCTCCGCGGCACCGCGACGATCGCCCGGCCCGCCGACTCGCTGAACAGCGCGACGGTGGGGTCCAGGTCCTCCGCGAGCACCACACGCGCGCCGTGGCCGCCGGCCAGGCACGCCTCGACCAGGGCCTGGGCCAGGCCGCCGTCGGCGAGGTCGTGCGCGGCGTCGATCATGCCGTCCCGCGAGCCCGCGATCAGGATCTCGGCGAGCAGCCGCTCGCGCTCCAGGTCGACCTTCGGCGGCAGGCCGCCGAGGTGGTCGTGGGCCACCTGGGCCCAGGCCGAGCCGGAGAGTTCCTCGTGCGTGTCGCCCAGAAGCAGGATGATCTGCCCCTCCTCGGCGAAGCCGATCGGCGTGCGCCGCTCGACGTCGTCGATCACCCCGAGCACGCCGACCACCGGTGTCGGGTGGATCGCCGTCTCGCCGGTCTGGTTGTAGAAGGACACGTTGCCGCCGGTCACCGGCGTGCCCAGGATCTGGCACGCGTCCGCGAGACCGCGGGTGGTCTCGGCGAACTGCCACATCACCGCCGGGTCCTCGGGCGAGCCGAAGTTCAGGCAGTCGGTGACGGCCAGCGGCTTGGCGCCGGTGGTGGCCACGTTGCGGTACGCCTCGGCCAGCGCGAGCTGCGCGCCGATGTACGGGTCGAGCTTGCAGAAGCGGCCGTTGCCGTCGGTGGCGAGGGCCACGCCCAGGCCGGTCTCCTCGTCGATCCGGACCATGCCGGAGTCCTCCGGCTGGGCCAGCACGGTGTTGCCGAGCACGTAGCGGTCGTACTGGGCGGTGACCCAGGACTTGTCCGCCAGGTTCGGCGACGCGACGACCTTCAGCAGGGTGGCCTTGAGCTCCTCGGCCGTGCCCGGGCGCGGCAGCCGCTCGGCGGCGTCCGCCTGGAGCGTGTCCTGCCACTGCGGGCGGGCGTACGGACGCTCGTAGACGGGCCCCTCGTGCGCGACCGTGCGCGGCGGCACGTCGACGATCTGCTCGCCGTGCCAGTAGATCTCCAGCCGGTCGCCCTCGGTGACCTCGCCGACGACGGTGGCGATCACGTCCCACTTGTCGCAGATCTCCATGAAGCGGGCCACGTGGGCCGGCTCCACGACCGCGCACATGCGCTCCTGCGACTCGCTCATCAGGATCTCTTCGGGCGAGAGCGTGTGGTCGCGCAGCGGGACGGTGTCCAGCTCGACCCGCATGCCGCCGGAGCCGGCCGAGGCCAGCTCGGAGGTGGCGCAGGACAGGCCCGCGCCGCCGAGGTCCTGGATGCCCGCGACCAGGTGCTCGCGGAACAGCTCCAGGGTGCACTCGATCAGCAGCTTCTCCTGGAACGGGTCGCCGACCTGGACCGCCGGGCGCTTGGCCGGGCCGTCCGCCTCGAAGGTCTCCGAGGCCAGGACCGAGACGCCGCCGATCCCGTCGCCGCCGGTGCGGGCGCCGTACAGGATCACCAGGTTGCCCGCGCCGGACGCCTGCGCGAGGTGGATGTCCTCGTGCTTCATCACGCCCACGCACAGCGCGTTGACCAGCGGGTTGCCCTGGTAGCAGGGGTCGAAGACGACCTCGCCGCCGATGTTGGGCAGGCCCAGGCAGTTGCCGTAGCCGCCGATGCCCGCGACCACGCCGGGCAGCACACGCCGGGTGTCGGGGTGCTCGGCCGCGCCGAACCGCAGCGGGTCCATCACCGCGACCGGACGGGCACCCATCGCCAGGATGTCGCGCACGATGCCACCGATGCCGGTCGCGGCGCCCTGGTAGGGCTCCACGTAGGAGGGGTGGTTGTGCGACTCGACCTTGAAGGTCACGGCGTAGCCCTGGCCGACGTCGACGACGCCGGCGTTCTCGCCGATGCCCACGAGCATCGCGTCGTTCTCGGGCATCTTGTCGCCGAACTGGCGCAGGTGCACCTTGCTCGACTTGTACGAGCAGTGCTCGGACCACATCACCGAGTACATCGCCAGCTCGGACGAGGTCGGCCGACGGCCGAGGATCTCCCGGATGCGGGTGTACTCGTCCGGCTTGAGGCCGAGTTCGGCGAAGGGCTGCTCGACCTCGGGGTGGTCGAGCGCGTTCTTGACGGTGTCCAGGCTCATCAGGCGTTCACCAGGCGCTTCAGGATCGAGGTGAAGAACGGGAGGCCCTCGGTCGTGGGACCGGTCAGCGGCTCGACCGCGTGCTCGGGGTGCGGCATCAAACCGACCACATTCCCGGCGGCGTTGCTGATCCCGGCGATGTCGCGGCGCGATCCGTTCGGGTTGACGTCGAGGTATCGCGCGATCACGCGGCCCTCGGCCTCCAACATGTCCAGGGTGCGCTCGTCGGCGACGAAACCGCCTTCACCGTTCTTGAGCGGAACGGTGATCTCCTGCCCCTGCGCGAAGTCCGAGGTCCATGCGCTGGACACGTTCTCGATGCGCAACTTTTGATCACGGCAGATGAAGTGCAGGTGATCGTTGCGGGTGAGCGCACCCGGCAGCAGGTGGGATTCGCAAAGAATTTGGAAACCGTTGCAGATGCCCAATACCGGAAGGCCGGCCTGCGCCTGCTCGATCACCGATTCCATCACCGGCGAGAAGCGCGAGATCGCGCCGCAACGCAGGTAGTCACCGTAGGAGAATCCGCCGGGCAGGACGACCGCGTCGACCTGCTGGAGGTTCTTGTCCTTGTGCCACAACGCAACCGGCTCGGCACCGGCGATACGCACCGCACGCAGGGCGTCACGGTCGTCGAGCGAGCCGGGAAAGGTGACGACGCCGACGCGGACCGTCACTTCCCCTCCTCCTCGACGCGGACCACGAAGTCCTCGATCACGGTGTTGGCGAGGAACGACTCGGCGGCTTCGCGGATGCGGGCGAGGGCGGCCTCGTCGACCGGTCCCTCCAGCTCCAGTTCGAAACGCTTGCCTTGGCGGACGTCGGTGATTCCGTCGAATCCCAGCCCCGGCAGCGCGCGCTGCACGGCCTGCCCCTGGGGATCGAGGATTTCCGGCTTGAGCATGACGTCGACGACGACGCGTGCCACAGGCACTCCCACTGTGATGGTTCGGGCCGGGCCGTATCCGGGATACGGGGGTTCGGACCCTGCTGCTGGATCGGGTCGGTCGACGCCGGCACCCGATGGATCGGCGGTATCAGGGTACCGGCCGCCTCCGGGGGACCGCCCCAACGCCAAGTTATCCACAGCTTTGGGGTTGTCCACAGGCAGGTTCGCCGGGCCTTGATATCAATAAATCGCCTCCAAACGGGCAATGTGCCCCGTCGAGCCGTCCCGGGCGGCGGGACTGCCCGAATGTTGTCCACAGGCTGTGGATCCAGGGTCGTCCGAGCGACGGACACGCCCGCCCGCGCGCGGCGAGAGGAATATCTCGCGTATCGTGAAAACGAATCGCCGACCGGTAAATTAGCGCTTACCGAACCGAAGAAGAGCGGACCACACCGCGACGGTTCGCGTTTAGCGCTTAGACTCGGCAATGTAGTTTTGTTTTTCGCCTCGGTGCTATCACCCGAGAGGACACCGCCATGGCCCAGCGTGTAGTCGTCAGCCTGCACGACGACATCGACGGAAGCGAGGCCACGGAAACCATCCGTTTCGGCCTCGACGGCAAGTCGTATGAAATCGACCTTTCGGAAGAGCACGTTCAGCAGATGCGGGGCGCGTTGGCGCCTTATCTCGCGGTCGCCCGGCGCACCGCGCGCACGGGAAAGCCGTTCCGGCAGACGACCGTCACCTCCGACCCCGCGGCGGTACGGGCCTGGGCCCGGGCGCGGGGCATGGACGTACCCGCCCGCGGGCGTATCCCGGCCCGCGTCTACGCGGAATTCGAGGCCGCCAACACGGCCAACTGAGGACGCGGCCCACCCGACCCCCGTCCTGCGCCACAGGAGGGACGGGGGCCGGGACTGCGAAAGAACTTTCCCGGACAAAGCCAGACATCCGTAACGATCCGACTTCGGAGCGTACTCGGCACCTCCGAGGGTCCTATAGAGTTCTCTTGCACCCGGGAAACCGGGGAACACACGCAGGCGTAGCTCAGTGGTAGAGCGCCCCCTTTCCAAGGGGGAGACGCAGTGTTCGATTCCTGTCGCCTGCTCTGCTCGATCCCCCGAACCCGAGGTTGGTGGCAACCACCTCCGCGGATCGGGTAGGGTTGGGACACAACGCGGGGCCGAAACCCCGAGTCGTGCGGACGTGGCTCAGTTGGTAGAGCATCACCTTGCCAAGGTGAGGGTCGCGAGTTCGAATCTCGTCGTCCGCTCCATGCGAAGGCCGGATCACTCAGGTGATCCGGCCTTTTTGCTGTGCGTGGGGCATTCGCGCGGACATGCGGATGGATCGGCACGCGATACCGCCGCCGAACCCCGATGGGGTCCGGCGGTATCGGGGATGCCGGTCAGGCCCAGCGCCGGCCGGTCAGCCGTTCGTACGCCTCGACGTACTTCTCGTGCGTACGCCGGACGACCTCCTCGGGCAGGGCGGGCGGCGGGGTGTCCGCCGCGCGGTCCCAGCCGGACTCGGGCGAGGCCAGCCAGTCGCGCACGTACTGCTTGTCGAAGGACGGCTGGGCGTGCCCGGGCTGCCATTCGTCGGCCGGCCAAAAGCGCGACGAGTCGGGCGTGAGCACCTCGTCGGCCAGCACGAGGCGGCCCTGCGGGTCGAAGCCGAACTCGAACTTGGTGTCGGCCAGGATGATCCCGCGCTCGCGGGCGATGTCCCTGGCCCGGCCGTAGACGGCCAGCGTGGCCCGGCGCAGCGTGGCGGCCAGCTCGGCGCCGTGGTGCTCGGCGACGTACTCGTACGAGACGTTCTCGTCGTGCTCGCCGACCTCGGCCTTGGTGGCCGGGGTGAAGATCGGCGCGGGCAGTTCGGAGCCGTCGGTCAGGCCCTCGGGCAGCGTGATCCCGCACACCGTGCGCTCGGCGCGGTATTCCGCCAGACCGGATCCGGCCAGGTAGCCGCGCGCGACGCACTCGACCGGCACCATGTCCAGGCGCCGGCACACCAGCGCGCGACCGGCCCAGTCGGCGGGGGCGCCGGCCGGTACCTCGGTGGAGATCACGTGGTTGGGATACAGATCCGCGAGCAGTTCGAACCACCACAGCGACATGCTGGTGAGGATCCGGCCCTTCTCCGGGATCTCCGGGTCCAGGACCCAGTCGAAGGCCGACATCCGGTTGCTCGCCACCATCACGAGGTTGCCCTCGGCGTCGGTGTACAGATCACGCACCTTGCCGGTGTGGATGTGGGTCAGGCCGGGAACCTCGACCGGCTCGGGCTTGGTGACGAATCCGCTCACTGAAACCAGCACTTTCTCGGGTCGTGGACTCGCCGCGTCTGCGCCCGGGCGAGGCGAGCCGAGTCTTTCACGGCCCCGGTCGAGGCCGGTATGCGCGGGCTTGGGCGGGGGCGTGCCGGACACGGCCTAGGCGGCCGAGCCGCCCGGGTGGACCGGTTCGCGGGTGGGGATGCCGATGCGGGCCAGCCAGGTGCGCAGCGGGGCGTCGTTGCCCTCGTCGACGGCGCGGGTGATCAGCGTCGCCAGGTCGACCGCCCGGCCCGCCCCGTCGACCAGGACCGGGCCGTCCAGCCAGTCCACCGCCGGGCGCATCCGACCGGTGTCCAGGGCCGCGCAGGCGACCACCGCGAACAGGTGCTCGGCGGCCTTGCGGCGGCCCTCGTCCGGATCCCGGCGCAGCACCGCCAGCGCGTCGTCGACCGGGGCCGCGAACGCCTCGGCCCGGGCCCGCCAGACCGGCTCGATGACCGCCTGCGGGTAGTCCGTCCAGCGGACCGGGTCCGGGGTCGGGTTGTCCGCGAAGATGCCCGCCGCGAGGCGGGAGATCTCGCCGTCCATGCCGACCGGGTCGACGAGCAGGTCGCTGGCGGGCCGCTCGGCCAACCGCGCCCCGAAGGCGTCCGCGAGTTTGTCCCGCCGGGACAGCTCGGTCAGCGCCGACACGACGCCCGCCATCAGCGCGTCCGGGCGGCGCCCGATCGTCCAGGCGGGGGCCGCGAGCCGGGTCAGCAGCCGGTCCCAGCCCGCGTAGGCCAGGCCGACCTGTTCGTGCGCGGCGGCGCGCAGCTCCGGCTCCAGCGGGATGGCCAGTGCCGCCGCGCCGACCGCGATCTCGCGTTCCATCAGCTCGGCGTGCCCCTGGCACAGGCCCAGCAGTTGGCGGGCGAACGCGCGGGAGACGCGGCGTGCCGGGCGCAGCGGGAGCGGGCCCGGTGGACGGCGCACATCGGCGACGGCGTCCAGCCTGCGCACCCAGCGCCGGGCGCCCGCGACGGCCGGTTCGGCGGATGCCTCGGTGCCCGCCACGACCGGGGCGAGCAGGGCGCGCAGCTCGCCCACCCGCAACCACCACAGGAACGGTGCGCCGATCACCAGCACGGTGCGTCGGGCCCGTCGGGGGTCGGGTTCCAGCCAACTGTCACATTCCGGGCACAACCGGATGCCGTCGGGCGTCGGGACGCGCAGTTCCTCGGCCAGTTCGCGCACCATCGTGTGCAGTTCGGGGGCGTCCCCGGGGTCCAGCGTGATCGCCGGGACACCGGTCCTGCGCACCAGCGCGAGGTCGAGCGCGACCCAGGCGAGCACGGTCACCAGGGCCACCGCCGAGACGGCGAGCAGCGTTCCCGGGGCGCTTGCGCCGTAGCTGCGCGAAGCGCCGTACAGCAGCAGGCCGGCGGCCGTGAGCGCGGCCAGAACGGCGCCGTTGCGCACCCACAGCACGGCGCGCGCCCGTGCGCGCGCCTCGGCCAGCGCCAGTGGTTCGGCCGACTCGCCCACACGCATCGCCCCCATCCGATCCTGGATCCGGGGATCACTCGTCCGGGTCGTCGGTCACGACCCGCGGTGCTCGCACGATAATGCGACGAGTTCCGGTGTTCAGCCCCTTCGGGCCGAACACCATCCCTGCGAGTGAGATCCGGGGCCGGACGGCTGCGTGTGTTCGAGCCGACCGGTGAGGACTGCGAACGGCCGAATTCAGCCGTTCGCGACCCCGCCGGCGACGCTGATCTCGCCGCGGATCGCCTTGGCGGCGATGTCGGTGCGATGGTGCGAGCCGGGCAGGCCGATCAGCGCGACACCCTCGTAGGCGCGTTCGCGGGCCTGTTCCAGGGTCGCACCGGTCCCGGTCACCGAGAGCACCCGGCCGCCGGAGGACAACACCTCGTCGCCCTCGCCGCGGCGGGTGCCGCCGTGCAGGACGTAGGTGTGCGCGAGCTTGGCCACCTCGGCCAGGCCCTTGATCGGGTCGCCGGTACGCGGGGTGGCCGGGTAGTTCTCCGCGGCCACCACGACGGTCACCGCGGCGCCCTCGTGCCAGCGCAGCGGCTCCAGCTCGCCCAGGCGGCCGGTGGCGGACGCGTGCAGCACGCCGGCCAGCGGGGTGGCCAGGCTCGCCAGCACGACCTGGGTCTCCGGGTCGCCGAAGCGGCAGTTGTACTCGATCACGCGCGGGCCGCGCGAGGTCAGCGCCAGGCCGATGAACAGCACGCCCGAGAACGGGGTGCCCCGGCGGCGCATCTCGTCCACGGTGGGCTGGGCGACGGTGCGCACCAGGTCCTCGGTCAGGCCCTCGGGGGCCCACGGGAGCGGGGTGTAGGCGCCCATGCCGCCGGTGTTGGGACCGGCGTCGTCGTTGCCGACCCGCTTGAAGTCCTGGGCGGGCTGCAGGGCCACCACGTCGTTGCCGTCGCACAGCACGAACAGCGAGACCTCGGGGCCGTCCAGGAACTCCTCGATCACCACCCGGTCGCAGGACGCGGCGTGCGCGCGGGCGACGTCGAGGTCGTCGGTGACCACGACGCCCTTGCCGGCGGCGAGGCCGTCGTCCTTGACCACGTACGGCGGCCCGAACGCGTCCAGCGCGTGCTCGGCCTCCTCGGGGGTGGTGCACACGTAGCTGCGCGCGGTGGGCACGCCGGCCGCGGCCATCACCTCCTTGGCGAACGCCTTGGAGCCTTCCAGCCGGGCGGCCGTGCCGGACGGGCCGAAGCAGTCGATGCCGCGGGCACGCACGGCGTCCGCGACCCCGGCGACCAGCGGCGCCTCGGGGCCGACGACGACGAGGTCGACGCCGAGCCGCTGCGCGAGGTCGGCCACGTCCCCGGCGTTGAGGGCGTCGACCTGGCGCAGCTCGGCCACCTGGGCGATGCCGGCGTTGCCGGGCGCGCAGTAGACGGCGGAGACCGCGGAGTCGAGGGAGAGCGAGCGGCACAGCGCGTGCTCACGGGCACCGCTGCCAATCACGAGGACCTTCACACCGGCAGCCTAGTGGGGTGCGCCACGAGCACCGAACTCAGGCGAAGACCACCATCGCGCCCAGCGTCACGCTCTCCTGCGCGGCGGCGTACAAAGTCGCCCACACGAAGCGCTCGCGGGCGAACGGCGCGCCGTCGTAGGTGGGCGTGGGGCGGGGCGGGTCGAGCAGGTCCACGCCGATGTAGGGGGCCAGGTCCTCCAGCTCGCGCAGCATGCCCAGGCTGGAGCCCAACGGGCCGCCGTCCTCGGGCAGCGGATCGTCCATCAGCGGCTGCGGGAAGTCGACCGGCAGGTAGGCGCCCGCGTGGTCGTAGTGCCAGACCAGGTGGGAGAACTGGGCGGCGGCCTCGAAGGTCTCCAGGAGGCGGTCGTAGTCCTCGCCGAGCTGCTCCACCGGGGTGACCGGGAACCCCGTGCGGTGCAGCAGGTAGGCGCGCCGCAGGTAGTGCAGCGATTCGTGGTCGAACGCGCCCGCCAACCGCACCTCGGCGGTGCCCGGCTGCCACGTGCGCACCGGCACCGCCGGCAGGCCGTTGCCGACGAGCGCGGCGTCGTAGGCGGCCAGTTCGTCGCGGAACGGATTCTCCGGGTTGTGACACAGCGCGTCCACCAACGGAACGAGCCAGACGTCGCAATCCACGGTGCAGCTCCCGGTCTTGTCGGTGCGGGTGGCGGGTCAGGGCGCCACCGTACCGTCCTGGGGCAGGGCGATCGTCAGCGCGCGTCCGCCAGTTCGCGGGCGAGCCGGCGACCGACCGAGGTGTAGTCGCGCATCAGCGCCATCGCCGCCTCCGCGTCGCGCCGCGCGACCCGGTCGGCGAGTTCGCGGTAGCGGCCCCAGCCGGACGCGGTCGGCGGTGCGTCGCGCAGGTAGGGAACGATGTACATCCAGGCTTGGACCCGCAGCACGGCGAGCACGTCCGCGAGTCGGCGATTGCCGCTCCAGCGCCCGAGTTCGCCGAAGAAACGGCGATCGAGCAGGGCCACCTCGGACACGTCGCCGTTCCAGCGCGCGGCGTCGAGTCGATCGCCGAGCGCGCGCAGCGTGGGCATCGCCTCCTCCGGCGCGGTGCGCGCGACCCGGCCGATCAGCGGCACGCCGAGCAGTCGACGCGACTCGACGATCTCGGCGAAGTCGGTCCAGGTGAAGGTGCACACCTGGAAGCCTCGGTGGTGGCCGCCGAGCAGCAGCCCCTGCGCGGCCAGTTGGATCAGCGATTCCCGTACGGGGGTTGCCGAGACGCCGAAGCGTTGTGCGGTCTCGTTGACGGTGAGCGAGGTACCGGCCGGAAGCCGCCCGGTCACCAGGTCGTCGCTGAGCACCTCGGCGATCTCCTGGCGCAGGCTGATCCGCCGCAACGGGGCGCTCGCGCCGATCGGATCGGCGCCGAGAAGCAGGCCGCCGTCTAAAACACTGCCCTGTGCCGACTGCACGCGGTCTCTTCCCGCCGGCCGTCGACGCCGTCGCGCCGACGGGCATCCGTGCGATCAAGTCGATCGCGTCGATCATATGAACGGATATCCGATTTGGGGAGCAACGTGCCCATCCGATTTCGCCCGCAACGTCGGGAGTTGCACGTAAGGATCATGTAACAGCGGGCCCCGCATGCCGAAAAGAGCCGTACCCGCACCGGTCGGGGTGCGGGTACGGCTCGTTCGCGCAGGCGGTCGGCGGGTGCCTACTCGCAGAACGCGTCCGCGACGGTCAGTGCCTCGTCCAGGATGGCCAGGCCCTCCTTGACCTCGGCCTCGGTGCTCGTGCACGGCGGCACCACGTGGGTGCGGTTCATGTTGACGAACGGCCACAGGCCGCGCGCCTTGCAGGCCGCGGTGAACTCGTTCATCGGCTGCGCGGCCGGGCCGGCGGCGTTGTAGGCGACCAGCGGCTCGCGGGTCTCCTTGTTCTTGACCAGCTCGATCGCCCAGAACACACCGAGACCGCGGACCTCGCCGATGCTCGCGTGCCGTTGGGCCATCGCGCGCAGTTCGGGGCCGATCACGCTCTCGCCGAGCCACTTGGCGTTCTCGACGATCTTCTCCTCGCGCATCGCGGTGATCGTCGCGACGGCGGCGGCGCACGCGAGCGGGTGACCGGAGTAGGTCAGGCCGCCGGGGAAGGGGCGCTCGCGGAAGGTCTCGAAGATGCGGTCCGAGATGATCACGCCGCCGAGCGGGACGTATCCGGAGTTGACGCCCTTGGCGAAGGTGATCAGGTCCGGCGTGACGCCCCAGTTGTCCACCGCGAACCACGCGCCGGTGCGGCCGAAGCCGGCCATCACCTCGTCGGCGATGAAGATGATCCCGTACTTGTCGCACAGCGCCCGGACCCCGGCGAGGTAGCCGGCCGGCGGCACCAGGATGCCGGCGGTGCCGACCACGGTCTCCAGCACGATCGCGGCGATGGTCTGGGCGCCCTCGAAGACGATGGTGTTCTCCAGGTGCGCCAGCGCGCGCTCGCACTCCTGCGCCTCGCCGTCCGCGTGGAACGCGGAGCGGTAGGCGTACGGGCCCCAGAAGTGCACGATGCCGGACACGCCGGTCTCGTTCGGCCAGCGACGCGGGTCGCCGGTCAGCGCGATCGCGTTGGCGGTGGCGCCGTGGTACGAGCGGTAGGTGGAGAGCACCTTGTGCCGACCGGTGTGCAGGCGCGCCATCCGGATCGCGTTCTCGTTCGCCTCGGCGCCGCCGTTGGTGAAGAAGACCCGGTTGAGGTCGCCGGGGGCCAGCTCGGTGATCAGCCGGGCGGCCTCGCTGCGGGCGTCGTTGGCGAAGGCCGGCTGGATCATGCACAGCTTGTCGGCCTGCGCCTTGATCGCGGCGACGACCTTGGGGTGCTGGTGACCGATGTTGGTGTTGACCAGTTGGGACGCGAAGTCCAGGTATCGGTTGCCGTCGTAGTCCCAGAAGTAGGAACCTTCGGCGCCCGCGACCGCCAGCGGGCTGATGAGCCCCTGTGCGGACCAGGAGTGGAAGACATGGGCGCGGTCGGCGTCGTAGACGGCCTGCCCGGCCGCCGGGTCCAGAGTGCTCATGCGGTCACCCTACGGCCGGACAAACGCCGCTCGAAGCGTCAGGTTGTCAACGATCACGGGCCCCGGCCGACAGTGTGTCGGCCGGGGCCCGGGGGCGTTTCGCCGTCTCCGCCCGCCCGCTACTTGCCGCGGAGCAGGCTGTTGATCTCGATGGTCTGCGTGCGGCCGGGGCCGACGCCGATCGCCGAGATCGGGGCGCCGGACATGTCCTCCAGGGCCCGGACGTACGCCTGCGCGTTCTTCGGCAGATCGTCGAACGTCTGCGCGCCGGTGATGTCCTCGGTCCAGCCGGGGAGCTTCTCGTAGATCGGCTTCGCGTGGTGGAAGTCGGTCTGCGACATCGGCAGTTCGTCGTGCCGTACGCCGTCGATGTCGTACGCGACGCAGACCGGGATCTCCTCCCAGCCGGTCAGCACGTCCAGCTTGGTCAGGAAGAAGTCGGTCAGCCCGTTGACCCGGGTCGCGTAGCGCGCGATGACCGCGTCGAACCAGCCGCAGCGCCGGTCGCGACCGGTGGTCACCCCGCGCTCGTGGCCGATCCGGCGCAGCGCCTCGCCGTCCTCGTCGAAGAGCTCGGTCGGGAACGGGCCGGCCCCCACGCGCGTGGTGTACGCCTTGAGGATGCCGATCACGCCGGTGATCTTGGTCGGGCCGATGCCGGATCCGGCGCACGCGCCGCCCGCGGTCGGGTTGGAGGACGTGACGAACGGATACGTGCCGTGGTCCACGTCCAGCAGCGTGCCCTGGCCACCTTCGAGCAGGACGACCTTGCCCTGGTCCAGGGCCTGGTTCAGGACCAGCGTGGTGTCGGCGACGTACGGCTTGAGCTGCTCGGCGTAGCCGAGGTATTCCTCGACCACCTCCTCGACCCGCAGCTCGCGGCGGTTGTACATCTTGACCAGCATCTGGTTCTTGTCCGACAGCGCGCTCTCGACCTTCTGGGTCAGGATGCCGACGTCGAACAGGTCCTGGACGCGGATCCCGACCCGGTTGATCTTGTCGGCGTAGGCCGGGCCGATGCCGCGCCCGGTGGTGCCGATCCTGCGCTTGCCGAGGAACCGTTCCGTCACCTTGTCGAGGGTGCGGTGGTACGGCGTGATCAGGTGCGCGTTGCCCGAGATGATCAACTTGGAGGTGTCGATGCCGCGTTCGACCAGGGTGCTGATCTCGTGCAGCAGCACCCCCGGGTCGACCACGACACCGTTGCCGATGACGGGCGTGCACTCGGGCGTGAGGATGCCGGAGGGCAGCAGGTGGAGGGCGTACTTCTGATCGCCGATGACAACGGTATGGCCGGCATTGTTGCCGCCCTGGTACCGGACCACGTAGTCGACGGATCCGCCGAGCAGGTCGGTAGCCTTCCCCTTGCCCTCGTCTCCCCATTGGGCGCCGACGAGTACGAGTGCGGGCATGAGGCGTACACCCCTTCCAGGCGGGGCATGTTTGACAACGGGAGCCCCGGACGGTCCAAGCCCCTTGACGCGGTGCGCGGCAAGGGGCTCTTGCGGGGAGAGGTTACCTGAGGAAGGACGACCGGTGTCGGCCGAGCGCTCGCTGCTCGTGATCACGGACCCTGCGGCTCGCTCGGCGGACGGCGAATCCGTCCGGGTCGCGCTCGATGTTCTGCGGGCCTGCGCCCCCAGCAAGATCGTCATTCCCACGGACACCGCCGACCTGCAACGCGCCCTCGCGCGGCGCGGTCGTCGGCGTGTCGTGGTGATCGGCGGAGAGGCCGGAGTGCACGCCGTGGCCCGGCTGCTCGATCGTGCGGGCGAGCTCGGCGACACACCCCTGGGCATCGTCCCGGTGGACACCGGGAGCGGCCACGGACTGGCCGAGGCGTTGGGCCTGCCGACCGAGCCCGCCAAGGCGGCACGGGTGGCGGTGGGCGAGAACGAACGTTCCTTCGACCTGATGTCGGACGACCTGGGCGGGCTCGCGCTGCGCTCGGTGCGGATCGGTCACGGGGTGCGTGCGACCCGTCCGGCGCCGGTACGGCCGGCCATCGGGCGCGGCTGGCGCGGGTTGGTCGACCAGGCCGTGCGGAGCGTGTCGAGCACCGTCGGCGCGGCCGTGGGGCCCTCGGGTCACCGGCTGCGGATCGAGGCGGACGGGTGTGTCGTGGCCGACATGGATCGGCCGGTGTTCTCGGTGCATCTGGGATGCGACGGCGCGGCGACCCCCGGGGCGAAGATGACGGAAGTCACGTCGAACGGACCCGGCGGGGGCGACGGATCGAGCGGCACGAACGGGTCGAATGGTACGAAGAGCGCACATCGCACGGACGGCGTTCGCGGTGCCGGGCTGGCGAGCGTGATGATCACCGGGCATCCGGGGGCGGTCCGGTTCGGCGCGGCCCAGGCCCGCGACGCGCTCGTGCAGTTGCGGGCCCACGAGATCACCGTGTGCGGTCGCGACTTCACCTACGCGGCGGACGGCATGGCGACCGGACCGGTACGGCTGCGCACGTGGACGGTGCGGCCGACGGGCTGGCGGCTGTTCGTCCCGGCGTAGCCCCGCAGGGGCGGCCGAACGCCGGCCGGACCGGGAGCATCCGGTCCGGCCGGCGTTCGAGGCATCCCGACCGAGGGTCGGGTCTCAGCCTTCGAGCGCGTCCGCACCCGCCGGGCTGCTGTCCCGCAGGAAGATCGTGCAGCGCGAGTACTCCTCTTCCTCGCCGATGGCCCCCGCCGCCCGCGCCAGCGCGTGCAGCGAGCGCAGGAAGCCGCGGTTGGGCTCGTGCTCCCACGGCACCGGGCCGTGGCCGCGCCAGCCGGAGCGCCGCAGGGCGTCCAGGCCGCGGTGGTAGCCGACCCGGGCGTAGGCGTAGGACTCGATCACGTTGCCCTTGGCGAACGCGTCGTCGGCCAGGTCGGCCCACGCGAGCGAGAAGGTCGGGAACTTCGCGGCCACCTCGGCCGGCGGCACCCCGTCCACGAGCAACGCCAGCGGCTCGGCTTCCTCGGGCAGGTAGGTGGGGTCGGGTCCGCCGAAAAGGTTCTGATCGATGGTCATGGTCCCCATGATTGCCCATCGGGACCGATTGCCCGGCACGACGCGAAGCCCGCGACCTCGTGGTCGCGGGCTTCGGCGGTGCGGGTGCGGCAAGCGGGGCGGCTACTTCAGCCGGGTGCCCGCGGAGCGCAGGTCCCGGCAGGCCACGACGACCCGGTCGGCCATCCCGGTCTCGGCCGCCTTGCCGTACGAACGCGGGTCGTACAGCTTCTTGTTGCCGACCTCGCCGTCGACCTTGAGCACGCCGTCGTAGTTGCGCAGCATGTGGTCCACGACCGGGCGGGTGAAGGCGTACTGGGTGTCGGTGTCGACGTTCATCTTGACCACGCCGTAGTCGAGCGCCTCGCGGATCTCCTCCAGGAGCGAGCCCGAGCCGCCGTGGAAGACCAGGTCGAAGGGCTTCTCCCGGCCGTGCTTGGCGGCGACCGCGTCCTGGATGTCCTTGAGGATGCTCGGGCGCAGCTTCACGTTGCCCGGCTTGTACACGCCGTGCACGTTGCCGAACGTCGCGGCCAGCATGTACCGGCCCTTCTCGCCCAGGCCGATCGCCTCGACCGTCGCCAGCGCGTCGGCCGGGGTCGTGTAGAGCTTGTCGTTGATCTCGTTGTCGACGCCGTCCTCCTCGCCGCCGACGACGCCGATCTCCAGCTCCATGATGATCCGCGCGTCGGCGCACTTGGCGATCAGCTCGCGGGCGATCTCGAGGTTCTCGTCGAGCGGTACGGCCGAGCCGTCCCACATGTGCGACTGGAACAGCGGGTCCTGGCCCTTGGCCACCCGCTGCGCCGAGATGTCGATCAGCGGGCGCATGAACCCGTCGAGCTTGTCCTTGGGGCAGTGGTCGGTGTGCAGGGCGATGTTCACCGAGTACTTCTCCGCGACCACCTTCGCGTACTCGGCGAACGCGACCGAGCCCACGACCATGTCCTTGACGGTGGTGCCGGACAGGAACTCCGCGCCGCCCGTGGACACCTGGACGATGCCGTCGCTCTCCGCCTCGGCGAAGCCACGCAGCGCGGCGTTCAGGGTCTGGGACGAGGTCACGTTGATCGCCGGGTAGGCGAATCGACCGGCCTTCGCCCGGTCGAGCATCTCGGCGTAGACCTCGGGAGTTGCGATGGGCATGCGTCTGCTCCTCGTTGCTCGGCCAAGCGGTGATATGAGGGTTTCGGACACGGATGGCCGTATCCCCGCTTGCCGCCCATCCTGGCAGACCACCCCGGACGACACCGCATCCCGCCCTCCCCGTTCGGGGGACCGGATGCAATATCTGACGGAGCGTCAGTTCGGCATGCGGGTGGCACCGGGCTCTCGGGAAACCTCCGCACGAAATTTCCCATCGAACGCAACCATCCCATTGGAAGCGCGTCTTAGGCGTTGAGAGCAAGCAGGGACGCGGCGGGAACGACATGCGGGGCCGAGCGGCACCGGCCTTCGTGACGCCCGAGCCCCGGTTCATCCTCGTTTCTTTTCCCACAACCTTCCCCAAGGGACGCCCCTGTCATGCGCGTGACCGTTATGAACACTTTTGGCAAGAAGGCGGCCGCAGTCGTCTCCACCGCCCTGCTGCTGGGCGTCGGCCTGCCGCTGGTGCCCGGGATGGCGGGCACGGCATACGCCTGCGCGGGCGCCGACGCCGGGGCCAAGACGCCCGACAACCCGAAGCAGGCCACCGACGCCGCCGCGAAGAGCGGCTCCGACAAAGGGGGTTCCGCCGCCGGCGCACCGGCGCGCGCCGCTTCGACCACCGTGACGACGGACTGGTCGAAGGTGGGCATCCAACTGAGCGGGGTGCCGACCCGGGTGACCCGCGAGCGGTTGGTGCACGCCCGGATCACCGTGGTCAACGGCTCGGGCACGCAGACGGGCCGGATCCCGGTGGCCGTGTACTTCTCCGTGGACGGGAAGTCGAGCCTGGACCCGAACCCGCCCAAGGGCAGCACCGAAAAGTACGCGGCCAAGCCGGCCGACGTCGCGGTGAGCTACTCGTACGCGGGCGTCACGAGCAAGCTCTCGCTGCGCCGCGAGTGCCAGGGCGTACTGGCGGGCCGATTCGCCCTGAGCGGACGCGGCGCGCCGGGTACCCGCACCACGATCGACCTGGCGTTCACGATCAAGTCCTCGCTGCCCGCCAACGCCGTGGACAGCCACCTCTCGGCCTCGATCGACGTCTCCGGCCGGCAGCCACGCAGCGAGTCCGCGTACTTCGACGTGCTCAACAACGCGAGCCCGTCGACCACGGCCTCGACGAAGCCCACCACCAAGCCGTCGACCAAGCCCTCCACGAAGCCGTCGACCGAGCCGGAGCCCACCGCCACGCCCTCGACGAAGACTTCCGTCGAAGCGACGGGTGCGGCGGCCACCACCTCCGGGGCGCAAGCCGCCGACCGGGCCGAGCTCGCGAAGACCGGCGGCTCCATGGTCGCCCCGCCGGCCTCCGCCGGAGCCGTGCTGGTCCTCGTCGGAGGTGTCGGACTCGCCGTGACACGGCGTCGTCGCGTTCGGAACTGAACCGGCGTGGCGGCGAACTGAGCCGTGGGGAAAAGAACTTCGGGCGCCCACGCAACCCTTCGGGGGGCGGGGCGTCACCAGGACACAGGCTGTGCGCGGAGGGTGGGGGCGGTTTCATGACAGCGAAGGGGGCGGCGGAGCTGTGGCGCTGCTGAGCATGCCGGCATTCGGGGGCGACCAGCAGTCGTCCGGCTCCCCATCGGAGGAAACGACGTCGCCCGAGATACCGCGTCGGTCGCGATTTCGGATCCTCAAGGGTGGCAGCGAGGAACCGCCGGCCCGCCCGACGTTGACCGAGCTGTATCACGCCCAACGGCTCGGCATGGTCCGGCTGTCCATCCTGCTGGTCGACGACCTCGGCACCGCCGAGGACGTCGTCCAGGACGCCTTCACCGCGCTGTACCGACGCTTCGGCGAGGAGTTGGAGGATGTCGACAACGCGCTGGCGTACCTGCGCACCTCGGTGGTCAACCTCTCCCGTTCCGTGCTGCGCCGTCGGCGTACCGCCCGCGCCTACGTGCCGCCACACGAACCCGACGCCTCCTCGCCCGAGGACGCGGTGGTCCTGTCCGAGGAGCATCTACGGGTGCTCGGCGCGGTGCAACGCCTGGCCCCGCGACAGCGCGAAGTGCTGGTGCTGCGCTATTGGTCCGATATGACGGAGGCCCGGATAGCCGAGACCCTCGGGCTTTCCCGTGGAGCGGTGAAGTCCACGGCAAGCCGTGCCATCGACGCCCTGGAAAAACTCATGAAGGACGAACAGTCGTGACCGAACGCGATGCGCGCGACGAATCGATGGAGGATCTGCTGCGCGCGGCCCTGGCCTCGCGCGCGGACTCCGTCACGCTCGGCTCACTGCGCCCGCCGGGACCGCCCGGGTCGGTGCGCGAGCACCGCAGCCGGCGCCACACGATCGGCATCCCGCTCGCCATCCTGGCCATCGTGGCCGCGGCCTTCGGCGGGGTGTCACTGGTCGGCGCGCCGGACACGAAGACCAGCGCGCCGATGCAGTCCCGGGTGCCCTCGCCGCTGCCCACCCAGAGTGTGCGGCCGACCCCCACCACGACCGTCGCGACGCCGGAGCGGACCACCACCGCACCGGGCGCGCAGTCGCCCGAGGCACCGGAATCGGACACCCCCGAGACCGGCCGGGCAACGCATACCCGGGCTTCGAGCCGACCGCCGTCGACGCCCCCGACGAGCGAGCCGCCCGGTTTCCTGACCAGGCCCAGGTCCCCCGACGTCTCGGCGATCAAGTTCGCCAGGCAGCCGTCCTGGACGGTGGTGCGCGAGGACGCCGCACACCAGTGCGTGCTCGCGAACGCGAAGTATGCCGGGGACTGCCTGGGCCACGGCGCCTGGATCAACGTCCAGCCGGTGCCGGACCCGTCCGGCCTGTGGCCGTCCGACCCGTTCGTGGACACCGATGCCGGCGCGTTGACCCAGCCGCTGTGCCTGCGCGACGGCATGGTGGTCACGCCGCCGCCGACCGGAGCCGTCTCGGTGCTGGACACCAAGTCCACGGTCACCGTCGCGGGATATCCCGCGAAGTACCGCTCCTGGACCGTCACCTGCGCCGGCATCGGGTCCTACCAGGTCCGGCTGTGGTGGCTGGTCGAACAGGGGGTGTACGTGCACACGACCGGGCTGCCGGCCGGTGACGACATCGCCGATCGCATCGTCGCGTCCCTGGACCTCTCCGGCTTCAAGGCCCCCGCGGGAGGCTGAACCCCGTCCTCGGCGGCGCCGTGTCGACGGCGCCGCCGAGCGGGTCGGCGGCGGGTCAGCGCTGCTCGGCCACCTTCTGTGCCGCCTTGCGCGCCGCCACCAGGATCGGGTCCCACACCGGCGAGAACGGCGGCGCGTAACCGAGGTCCAGCGCGGTCATCTCCTCGACCGTCATCCGGTGGGTGAGCGCCACCGCCGCGGTGTCGATCCGCTTCGCGGCGCCGTCCCGGCCGACGATCTGCACACCCAGGAGCCGGCCGGTGATCCGCTCCGCGATCATCTTGACCGTCATCGAGCGCGCACCCGGGTAGTAGCCGGCCCGGCCGGTGGACTCGATGGTCGCGGTGACGAACTCGTAGCCCGCGGCGGCGGCGTCCTTCTCGCGCAGCCCGGTCCGGCCGATCTCCAGGTCGCAGACCTTGCTCACGGCGGTGCCCACGACGCCGGGGAAGGTCGCGTAGTCGCCGCCGATGTTGGTGCCGATCACCCGGCCGTGTTTGTTCGCGTGGGTGCCGAGCGCGATGTGCTGCCGCCGGCCGGAGACCAGGTTGAGCACCTCGACGCAGTCCCCGCCCGCCCAGATGCCGTCCGGGGTGACCCGCATCCGCAGGTCGGTCTGCAGACCACCGCTCGCGCCCAGCGGCAGGCCCGCCGCGCGGGCCAGCTCGGTGGCGGGACGCACGCCCAGGCCGAGCACCACGATGTCCGCGGGGAAGCGGCCGTCGTCGGTCAGCACGGCGCTCGCGCGACCGTCCACCAGCTCGATCTCCCGGGCCTCGGTCTCGGTCACCACCTCGATGCCCAGACCCTCCATCGCCTCGTGCACCAGCGCGCCCATGTCCGGGTCGAGGGTGGACATCGGGTGCGCGGAGCGGTCCACGACGGTGACCCGCAGACCCTTGTTCACCAGCGCCTCGGCCATCTCGATGCCGATGTAGCCGCCGCCGATCACCACCGCCGTACGGTGCTCGGGAGCCAGCCACTCGATCAGCTCGCGCGCGTCGTCCAGGGTCTGCACCCCGTACACGCCGGGCGCCTGGATGCCCGGCAGCGGCGGACGGATCGGCACCGCGCCGGTGGCGAGCACGAGTTGGTCGAAGCCGATCCGGTCGGCCCGCCCGGTACCCAGGTCGCGGACCGCCACCTGACGCCGATCCAGGTCCAATTCCTCCGCCTCGACCCCCAGGCGCAGGTCTATCCCCCGTTTGCGGTGCTCCTGCGGCGTGCGCGCGATCAGCGCGTCCGGGCCGTCCACCTCGCCGGACACCAGATAGGGGATGCCGCACGCGGAGTACGAGGAGAACCGGCCGCGTTCGAGCACGACGATCTCCAGGTCGTCCTCGCCACGCCGCCGTCGGGCCTGGGACGCCGCGCTCATTCCGGTGGCGTCGCCACCGATCACCACCAGCCGTTCGATGCCCACGTGCTACCCCTGACCGTGTGTGCGGACGTGTGTCCGCGTGTACCCGGGCACCCTCGCCGAGCGCACGATCCCCGCCGACAAGGTCCCGACCTGGTAATGATGCGGGGTTCCAGGCGGGGACGGGTGACAAGGCGCGCGTCGCGCGGACTACCCTCCAGAGGTGGAATTCCAAGCTGTCAACGTCCTCGACGCGACGTCCCTCATCTCGACGTTCGGACTCATCGGCATCCTCGCGATCATCTTCGCGGAGACGGGTCTGCTGGTCGGGTTCTTCTTCCCCGGCGACTCGATGCTGTTCCTGGCCGGCGTCGCCGCGTCCTCGTCGGCCGAAGAGATCGTCGGCACGTCCATCTCGCTGCCCTGGTTGCTCCTGGGCGCACCGCTGTGCGCGATCGCCGGCGCCCAACTCGGCCACTTCCTCGGTGCCCGGTACGGCACGAAGATGTTCAGCAAACCGGACTCCAAGCTGTTCAAGGCCGAGTACGTGACCAAGGCCGAGCAGTACTTCGAGAAGTTCGGCCCGGCCAAGGCCGTGCTGCTCGCCCGGTTCATCCCGATCGTCCGCACCTTCCTGAACCCCGTCGCCGGCGTCCTGGAGATGCCCGCGCGGACGTTCTTCGTGTGGAACGTCATCGGCGGCCTGGTGTGGACCGACGGAATCATCCTGCTCGGCTACAAGCTCGGCGACTCGATCGGCAGCAGTATCGACAAATACCTGCTGCCGGGGGTGTTCGTCATCGTGCTGATCTCGTTGCTCCCGATCATCATCGAGGTCATTCGCAGCAAGCGGGAGGCGAAGCGCGAAGCGACGTCCTCGTCGTCGGGTAACTGAACACATACGCTGCGAAGCGGCGGGGTGCCATTGGCACCCCGCCGCTTTTCGTTGTCCGGGCCGGCGTCGAGATCACCCATATTGAAATGCCCAGGCGTACAACCTTTTTCCGTCGCCGTGCGTCGGGTCGGTCCGCGACTATTACGGGGAGACGAAAACACCCTGCCCCCGGACGGGGACCGGAGGCAGGGCGGCTTTCGGTGCGGTGTCCACCGTCCGGTGGAGCACCACGGTTCCCGCGGCGCCGGGAGGCACCGGGGAGACCGGCACACACGCCGGGCGCGGTGCCGTCGGCGAAGGTGGCCGCCGGGTCGGACGGGGAACCGACCCGGCGGCCCGAGGGGAAAGGGCAGAGGTGTTCACGTCCTGTTCGGCGCGAATCGACTCAGCCGCGAGATCGCGGCGAGTGCGCGCAGGACGACATACACGACGAATTCATACTTCCCCCCCGGGAAGTCCGGTCGGCGGATGCGCCGACGTCGGAACTGCTTCGACAATATCCAAATCCACGAAAAAAGCAACGGCCGCCCGGTGAATGCGCAAGGCATCACACGGTGCGGCCGTCGACGGAATGTACGCGCCCGGTACTCGCCCGGTACTAATCGAGTTCGAGATCTTGCAGATGGTAGGCGACCCGATACTCCAGGCCGGCCTTTTCCACCGTCGGCGCGGCACCGCGCTCGACGATCACCGCGACCGCGACGACCTCGGCGCCGGCCTCGCGCAGCGCCTCCACCGCGGTCAGCACCGAGCCGCCGGTGGTGGAGGTGTCCTCGACGGCCAGCACCCGGCGGCCCTTCACGTCCGGACCCTCGATGCGGCGCTGGAGACCGTGCGCCTTGCCGGCCTTGCGCACCACGAACGCGTCCAGCTTGCGCCCCTGCGCGGCGGCGGCGTGCAACATCGCGACGGCGACCGGGTCGGCGCCCAGGGTCAGCCCGCCCACCGCGTCGAACTCCAGGTCCGACGTCAGCTCCAGCATGACCCGGCCGACCAGCGGGGCCGCCTCGCCGTCCAGGGTGATCCGGCGCAGGTCGACGTAGTAGTCCGCCTCCCGGCCGGAGGAGAGGACGACCTTGCCGTGCACGACGGCCTTGGTCTTGATCTGGTCGAGGAGTGCATCGCGGTCGGCATTCATGGCACCGGAGCCTAACCGGCGCGGCGGCGACGGACGTGCACCAGACGCCAGACGAGCAGCGCGCCGAGGGCGGGCACCAAGGCCCGGAGCGCGCGCCGCGCGGCCCGACCGGTGCCGTGGCCGGCCTCGGACCACAGATCCGGCTCCCCATCGAGCACGGCCGGTCGCGGCGTCGGCTGCGGCTGCCGGGACCGGGTCCGCGGCGTCGCGAAGGGATCCACGATCGGCTCGACCGGCTCGAACGGGGTGTCCGCCGCCGGCTCCGGGGCCAGTTCGTCGGCCAGCGCCGCGGCGAACAGGTCGGCGGCCCGGACGAACGCGGCGGCCCGCGCCCCCGCATCGCCGTCCGCGTCCGGGTCACCCGTATCGGTCGGCTTCGCCGTGTCGGCGAACACGATCCGGGTCTCGCTCGGCTCGTCCTCCTCGTCCGCCGCCAGGTCGTCCAGCCGCACGGTGAACTCGGCGTCGAAGGAACCCGCGCCGTCGTCGCCCGCGCCCTCGGTGCCCGCCACACTCGCGACCAGCGCCAGCGGCTCGACCGCGTCCGCGAGCCGCAGCCTGCCGCGATAGGTGACCGTGTCGGCGCCGACCCGCACCTGCCACCGGCCGGTCAGCTCGATCCCCTCGGCCCCCGTCCGGGCCGGCGCGTCCAACAGCAGGCCGGGCACGCACTGGGCCAGGCGTTCGGCGTCGTGGAAGGTGTCCCAGACCGATCGCACCGGGATCGGCACGACGACTTCGTACTGCATCCGTTCTCCCCGTTCATGGCGGCGCACGGTGCTCGACCGGCGCGCCCGTGGACCGACCCGGACGGTCGGCGGCTACCACCCACCCCATCACACCCGGCGGTGTCGCCCGGTCGGCGCGTCGGGGTCGATCACCCGCGGCGTCTCGACCGGATCGGGGTCCGGGACCGCCGGCTCGGCGGGCAACCACAACCGGCGCACCCGCGGATAGGCGACCGGTACGACCAGTCCCGCGAACAACACCGCGGCGCCCGCCAACGCGACCGCCGCGCCCACCGGCCCGGCGCCGAACGCGTGCGCACACCAGCGGGCGAACAACCACGACCCGCCCGCCGCGCCGGCCGAGACGATCGCCAGGCCCAGGTGGGTGCGGGCGACCCGGATCGTGTCCAGGCCGCGCAGCCGCCGGCGCAGCACCAGGGCCAGCCAGACCAGCCCGATGAGCTGCGCCACGCTGTACCCGGCGGCCATCCCGGTGACCGCCCACTCGGCGGGCAGTGTCCAGTAGGCCAGCAGCGAGAACAACGCCCCGGCCGCGGTCATCGCGGCATTGGCCCAGAACGGCGTGCGGGCGTCCTGGATCGCGTACAGCCCGCGCTGGATCAGGTATTGCGCCGAGTACGCGATCAGCCCGGGCGCGAACGCGGTCAGCATCAGCCCCATCGCGCGGGTGTCCGCCTCGGTGGTGACACCGTGCTGGAAGACCACCGCGGTCACCTGCGGGCCCAGCGCCAGGAACAGGAACGACACCGGCACGATCACCAGCGCGTTCAGCCGCAGGCCCCGGGAGATCGACTCGCGGACCAGAGCCGGGTGTCCGTCCGCCGCGGCCCGGCTGATCCGGGGCATCAGCATGGTCACGATCGACACGGTGACCACGCCGTGCGGGACGATCCACAACAACTGCGCGTTGGCGTACGCGGTGTAGCCCACACCGTGGCCGAGCCCGGACTCGACCGCCTTGTCGGAGACCTCGACCGCGAGCCGGGTGACCAGCCAGTAGCCCAACTGGGAGACACCGACCATGGCGACCGCCCAGCCGGCCATCCGCAGCGGCGTGCCCAGGCCGTGCCCGCGCCAGTCGAACCGCGGTCGCCAACGCACCCCGGCGGCACGCAGGTACGGCAGCAGCGCCGCCGCCTGCACCACGATCCCCAGCGTGGTGCCCAGGCCGAGCAGGCGGGCCTGCGCGGGGGTGATGCCCGCCGCGTCCCGCACGTCGTGCGCGACCAACAGGAAGGACCCGAAGACCGCGATCACCACGATGTTGTTCAGGATCGGCGTCCAGGCCATCGGCCCGAACCGCCCCCGTGCGTTGAGCACTTCGCCGACCAGGGCGAACACACCGTAGAAGAGGATCTGCGGCAGGCACATCCGGGCCAGCGCGATGGTCAGATCGCGCTGCGCGCCGTCGTAGTCCGCGTAGGCCGACACGATCGCGGGCGCGGCGAGCACGCCCACGACGGTCAGCACCAGCAACACGCAGCCGACCGCGGTCAGCAGCCGGTCGGTGTAGCCGGCTCCGCCGTCCGCGTCCCGCCGGGCGGCGCGCACCAGTTGCGGCACCAGGACCGAGTTGAGCGCGCCGCCGATGAGCAGGATGTAGAGGATGTTGGGCACCGTGTTCGCGACGTTGTAGCCGTCGGCGAACAAGCCGGTGCCCAGCGCCGCGACCACCGTCGCGCTGCGCACGAAGCCGGTCAGCCGGGACACCGCGGAGCCCAGAGCCAGGCTCGCGCCACCGCGCAGCACCGACCGGCCGCGAGCGGTGTCGGCGCCCCCCGCGGCCCGAGCGCGAACCGGCACGGGCACCCGCGTCGACGAGGCGGCGGGTGTCCCGGACGCGGCGTCGCGGTTCTCATCGCGAGCGTGCCTGCCCCCGGGCGGCGCCGAGACGACATGGCTCACAAACGACTCCAATTCGGCCTCGATCGGGGTTTGCGACATGCTCCCCCGTTGTCTGAGTCCTCGGGAGACCACTTCCGTTGCATTCGAATTTCTTGGTGACGAAACCCGCTGCCACGGGCTCTTAAAGAAATGCGGGGCTCCCCCGCATCCCTCCGTCCCCGAGGAGACGTCCCGTGGTCACGCTGCTCCCGGCGCCGCCCGCGCGCTCGAACGTTCCCGCCGCGGCGCCCACCGCACCCGCCGCCGGCACCCCCGCATCCGCCGCGCCCGGCGGTTCGAGGCTGCGGGTCGCCACGCTGACCTCCGACGCGCACCTGGCCCATCTGGACGGACGCGGCGACGCGGGCTTCCTGCAATACCCGTCCTGGGCCGTGGTCAAGGAGGGTTGGCGCAGCGAGGGGATCGGCTGGTACGACGCGAACGGAGCGGTGGTCGGGTCGGCCCTGGTGCTGTACCGCAAGATGCCCAAGGTGCCGTACTGGTTCGCCTACCTCCCCGAGGGTCCGGTGATCGACTGGGTCGATCCCAATCCACAACGCTGGCTGGACCCGCTGATCGAACACATGCGCAAGCGGAACGTGTTCACCGTGCGGATGGGTCCGCCGCTGGCCCACCGGCGGTGGCAGGCGCAGACCGTCAAGGACGCGGTCAAGCACGGCCTCAAGCACCTGGACCGGGTCACCCCCGACGAGATCGACCCGCTCGGCGCCACCGTCGCACTGCGACTGGGCGACCTGGGTTGGCGGGCGTCCGGCGACGGCGCGGACGCGCAGCCCCGGTACACCTTCGAGTTGCCCTTCGAGGACCGGTCGCTGGACCAGGTCAAGGCGGGCTTCAACCAGGAGTGGAAGCGGGCGATCGCCAAGGCGGGCAAGTCGGGCGTGGACATCACCGTGGGCGGCTACGAGGACCTGCCCGCGTTCTTCGAGTTGCTCCAGGTCACCGAGCGCCGCAACGGTTTCCGACTTGGCCGCGAACTGCCCTACTACGAAAGACAGTTCCGAGCCCTTAACACCGAGTCGGCAGGCCGGATGAAGCTCTACCTGGCCCGCTTCGAGGACCGGCTGCTGGCCGCGCACACGCTGATCAGCGCGGGCTCGCGGGTCTGGTACCAGACCGGCGCGTCCACCGACCACGGGCGCGGCGTGCGCCCCAGCCACGCGCTCCAGTGGCGGATGATCCAGGACGTGTACGAACGTGGCGTGCCGGTCTACGACATGCGCGGGGTCAGCGCGGTGATCGACCCGGACGACCGGCTGTTCGGCGTGCTGCGCTGGAAGTTGGGTACCAACGGCCGGGTCGTGGAGAACCTGGGCGAGTGGGAGTACCCGGTGGTACCGACGCTGCACAAGGCGTTTCGGGCGTACATGTCGATCCGCTGAGCGCCGGGACGAGGTCGCCCAGAGACGGGCGGGGGCTGCTCACCCGCGCACGTAGTCGGCGATGCGCGGGTGGTTCAGGGTGGACGGCGGCACGTCCACCCGCGCCTCGTGCGGCGGGAACCAGTCGGCCCGGGCCAGCCGTTCGGCCGCCAGGAACGGCACCGCGGCCGCGTCCGGCGCGTCGTCGGCGGCCCGCAGCCCGGTGCCGGGCGCGACCGCGGCGAGCACGAAGCCCCGGTCGGCCGGGCCCGGCACGGTGACCCGATACGGCACCGTGCGCAGTCCGGCGGCGCGCAGCCCGGCCTCCGCGCACCAGTAGGCGCGCGGGTGCGCGTCCGGCGCGGGTGCGTGCACCACGATCCGGCCGGCCGGGCGCAACACGGTCCGGGTCAGGCCGTAGAACTCCTGCGTGTACAGCCGCGCGGCGGCGCCCGTGGTCGGCCCGGGCAGGTCGGCCACGACCACGTCGAAGCGCGCCGGGGCGGCCCGCACCCACGCGAAGGCGTCGGCGCCGACGACCCGCACGCGCGGATCGGCGAACGCGTCACCGGCCAACGCGCGCAGCGCCGGATCGGTGCGCGCGGGCGCGGTCTCGGCCACCCGCGCGACCACCAGCACCACCTCGCGCACGGCCGGGTAGCGCAGCACCTCGCGCAGCGCCAGCCCGTCGCCGCCGCCGAGCACGAGCACCCGCTCGTGCCGGCCCGCCATCGCGGGGTGCACCAGCGCCTGGGCGGCCTCGCTCGCCCCCGGGGCGGCCACCCGACGCTCGCCGTCCACGTACAACTCGGGTCCGGCCCCGGTGTGGGTGAGCACCACGTCCTCCCGGGCGGACACCACGTCCCCGTCGTAGAGCGCGTCGCGCGCGGCCCGTTCGAAGGCCGGCGTGGCCAGCCAGGTGCCGGCCAGCAGCGCGAGCACCGCGCCCACCGCCGCGTACATCCCCACCCGCAGCCGAAGCCGCAGGTCGACGCGGAAGAGCCACAACACCACGAGCGCGCCCGCGATCGCGTTGACCACGCCGGCGAGCAACACGGTGCGCAGTTGACCCAGGTGCGGCAGCAGCAGGAACGGGAAGAGCAGGCCGCCGATCAGCGCGCCCACATAGTCGGCCGCGAACAGGTCGGCCACCGCGCTGCCCGCCTCCTGGGGGCGAATGCGCTGCACCAGCGTCATCAGCAGCGGGATCTCGGCCCCGATCAACAGCCCGAGCACGGCCGAGACGGCGATCATCGGCCAGCGGTAGACGTCGTACCAGGCGAACGCGGCGTACAGCGCGGTCGCGCACATCCCGCCGCACACCGCGAGCAGGATCTCGACGGCGACGAACGCCGCCGCGGCCCGGCGCGCGAACGGCTTGGCGGCCAGCGCCCCGACGCCCATCGCGAAGACCATCACCGACAGCACGATCGAGGTCTCCACCACCGGGTCGCCGCCCAGCGTGCCGCCGAGCGCGGCCAGCGCGAGCTCGTAGATCAACCCGCACGCCGCGCAGACCAGCACCGCGAGCAGGACCACGAACCGCGCCGGCCCGGGCGCGATCGCGGCCGGGCGCGGGCGGACCGCGGACACGCGCGCGATGGTCGGCGCGCCCGGCACGGGGGAGTTCACCCCGAGCACGGTAGGGCCGAAGGAAGCGGATGGCGTCGAACGCGCCGACGGTTCACCCGAACCGGCTAGTTCGGGAGGCAGGGGAAGGAGCGCGGCTCACCGACCCGGCGCGCGGCCGGGTCGACCCCGGGTCAGGCGATGCACGCCGACACGATCGCGGCGATCGAGATCTGCGAGGACGCGGTGACCCACACGCACGGGTGCGGTTCCCGCTCGACCACGGTGGCGCCCAGTCGGCCCGGGGTGACCAGGTCGATCGCCAGGAAGGCGATGGCCATCAGGATCAATCCGGAGACGCCGAACATCGCCGTGGAGGCGAGGCCCTTGCCGAACTCGTCGTAGGTGGTCGCGATCGACGTGGTGACGATCATGCCCACGCCCAGCAGCGCCGAGGAGAGCACCAGGGCCGCGTTGCGATTGCGTTCGATCCAGATCTGTCGGCCGAGGTTGCCGGGCGTCAACACGTCCACGAGGACGAAGCCGAGGACCATGAGCACGATGCCCACTCCCCCGAACGCGAACGCGTAGCCGACCCCTTCGGCAAGGTCCCTGAACATGCCGCCGTCCCCCATCGTCGTCCGATCACCTGATGGGGCGTCATTGTGTCGGATCCCTTCGTGCGATCGTCACATCGCGCGGCTCCGAGTGTTCACGATCCGGCATTCCTGCGGATAGGTGTGCCAGGTGGACCAGACCGCGCCGGCCCCGCACCCCTCGACCACCATCGCGGTGACCGCGTACGGCAGCCCCGGATATTGGCCGATCAGGCCGTACCGGTGCCCGCCGGCCAGGGTGACGATCTCGCGCACCCGGGCGACGAACGCGGCATCCTCGAAACCCTGGGTCAGCGCGGTGAACTCGTACTCCCAGCGGCCGAGCCGAGTGGCCGCCCGGGCGGGCAGCGGGCCGGCCGCGCCCGGCACGCACGCGACGGTCTCCGACACCGGCGCGTCCTCCCCCCGGACGGGACTGATCAACATCTGGTGCGACGCGCCCAGCAGCCGCAGCTCCAGCGTCAGCCCTCCGAGTTCGACGGTGCGCTCGGCCAGCGCGGGCAGCGGCGGCAGGCCCAGGCACCAGCCGAGGGCGTCCGCACGGGTGTCGGTGTACGTGGTGGTGAGTGTGGCGTGCATTCTCGCGCTCATCTGTCCGGGCAACGGGGAAGACCCCACGGGAGGCTCCCGGGGGCGACAATCGGCTGCAAACCAGGGGACATGACTCACGGTAGGCGCCCAAAGGCGCAACGTCGTCACCCGTGAAGGTGAAAGGCACCGACACGAATGGGTGAAGGACACCCTGTGAGCGGCCCCGACCCGCACGCGAGGATGGGCGGGTAGACCGAACCCCGCGAAGGAGCCGTACGGATGAACCGACCGCTGTTGGCCCGACACCTGGACGGCCTGGGCACCACGATCTTCGCCGAGATGTCCGCCCTCGCCCGCAGCACCGGCGCGATCAACCTGGGCCAGGGCTTCCCCGACACCGACGGCCCGGCGGAGGTGATCGAGGTCGCCGTCGCCGCCATGCGCGACGGCGCGAATCAATACCCACCGGGCGACGGCATCCCCGACCTGCGCCTGGCCGTCGCCGAGCACCGGCAGCGCTTCTACGGGCAGACCTTCGACCCCGACTCCGAGGTGCTGATCACCACCGGCGCGACCGAGGCGATCGCCGCGGCCCTGCTCGCACTGCTAGAACCGGGCGACGAGGTGGTCGCGCTCGAACCCTTCTACGACTCGTACGCGGCCTGCATCGCGATGGCCGGCGCACGCCGGGTCGGCGTCACCCTGCGCCCCCCGCACTTCCGACCGGACCCGGCCGAGCTGCGCGCGGCGATCACCGAGCGCACCCGGGTGATCATGCTCAACAGCCCGCACAACCCGACCGGCACCGTGCTCACCCGGGCCGAGCTGGAGACGATCGCCGAGATCGCGATCGAACACGACCTGATCGTGGTCACCGACGAGGTGTACGAACACCTGGTCTACACCGGCGAGCACATCCCGATCTCCACCCTGCCGGGCATGCGCGAGCGCACCGTGACCATCTCCTCGGCGGGCAAGACCTTCTCGTTCACCGGCTGGAAGGTCGGCTGGGTGTGCGCGCCCCGGGAACTGATCGCGGCGGTACGCACGACCAAGCAGTTCCTGACCTACACGTCCGGCGCGCCGTTCCAACCCGCCATCGCGCACGCGCTGCGGCTGCCGGACGACTACTTCGGCGGCCTGCGCGAGGATCTGCGACACAAGCGCGACCTGCTCGGCGGCGGCCTGCGCGCGGCCGGGCTGACCGTGTACGAACCGCAGGGCACGTACTTCACCACCACCGACATCACCGCACTCGGCTACACGGACGGCCTGGACTTCTGCCGTCGGCTGCCCGAGCTGCGCGGTGTGGTCGCGATCCCCGAGGTGGTCTTCTTCGACGACGTCGAGGTCGGCCGGCCGCTGGTGCGGTTCGCCTTCTGCAAGCGGGTCGAGGTGTTGGAGGAGGCGGCCAAGCGGCTCGCGGCGACCGGCTGAGCGGGCCCGGCCGAGCGGAAACCGGCGCCCGTGAGTGGGGGTGGGTGCCCCCACACACGGGCGCGGCGGTTACGCCTGGTCGTCGGCGGCCGGCTCGTCCTCGGGGCCGTACTGCTCGTTGATCCAGTTCCCGAACGAGATACACGTGCTGATCCACGCACGCGTGGTGAACACGAACAGCTCGCGGTTGATGCCGGGCTCGCAGTCGAGCTGGGCCTCGCCGATCAGCCGCAGCTTGTCCTCGTGCTCGTGCGTGTAGACCTTGGGCCAGAAGAACTGGCGGTGCCACTCGTCGAGCAGCTCCAGCATCCGCGGCCGCTCGGCCGGGTCGAACGCACGATCGAGGAACATCCGGACCGTGAAGATCTCGTGCTTGTCACCGCGCAGCATGAAGTAGACGCGGAAGCCGTCCCACGGCGCGCAGATGTCACCTTCCTCGTCGGTGAAATGGTTCACCTGAAGCTCGTCGAGGACCTGATTGATCAGATCCGCCGACGGCTTGACGACCGGTGCGGCCGGAACGAAGGTCGACCTCGGAAGCGAGGACGGGTCGATGCTCATGAAGGATCCTCTCCAGACGTATGCACGCCATCCTCTCTCATTCGGCCCAGGGCGGTGGGCCACGCCCGAGCCCCTATTCGTACTCGGTGCCGCCCTTGCGGGTGAGGTAGGCCGCGGAGACGATCTTGCCGATCGCCCGCCCGCCGACCACGTCGCTGTACCGCTCCCGGGCGGGGCGCACCACGAGCCCCTCCCGCAGGTGCGCACCCGTGCCCGAGACCGTCTCCCGGCCCTCGGCCAGGGCCAACAGCGCGGCCTCGTCGTAGGGCCCGGTGTACAACGTCGGCACCACCGGCGGCGCGACCGGCAAGCCGGCGAGCAGGTCCGCGAGTTGCTCGGCGTCCACCCGGCGCACCACACCGGCGGCGTCCGCGAACGCGACATCGAAGACCGCGTAGCCCGGCAGCTCCGATCGACCCTGCGCGCCGTACGCCAGGTCCTGCACACCCTGCCCGAACACCTCGCCGAACACGCCCACCCGGGCCGCGCCGAAGCGCGCGGCCAACGCCGCGGCGACCTCGGGCAGCCGGTGCGCGAGCACGCTGCGCCAGTAGAGGTTGGACTCGTCCCGGACCAACGCCTGCGACCGCGCGCCGAAGCCCTTCGAGGAGACGAAGCTCTCGCCGGTGTCGGCCACATAGGTGTACAGGCACGCGGTCCCGTGGATCTTCTCGGTCGCCACCACCGGCTCGCCGGCGGTGAACAGCGCCGGGTAGCGCCGTACGTTCTCGATGTCGACCCACGGCAGCAACTCGGCCGCGGACACGATGTCGCCGCTCATGTGCACGGGGATCGGCGGCACCCACTTGACGATGCCCAGCAGCTCGGCGAAGTCCTCGTCGTCGGCGAGCGCGGCGGCCCGGTCCAGGCCCGCCAACGCGGCCGGCCGGCACACGATGCCCTGGGACAGCTCGCCGCGCAGCCGGATCGCCCGGACCCGGTTCTTCGCCGACCCGGCGAGCCGCCCGGTGAGCCCGAGCTCCTCGATCAGCGGGTCCGGCAGCACCGCCTGCTCCGGGATGTACAGCGCCACGTCACCGGTGACATAGGCGCCCTTGGCGACCACGGCGCGGTACAGCCCGACCTGGGCCAGCTCCAGCGCGTCGGCGTTCGGGTGTGCGTGCACGACCAACCGCTCGACCGTGACCCTGAGTGTGGACATGCCCCGCCCCTTCCCTGCGCTCGCCTGGCGGTGAATCCGCGCCGTCGACACGGTCCCAAGCGGCCGGGCGGGGCCGCCAACGATTTATCGGCGCTCTGGGACAGGATGGGCCCATGCCGAACTTCATCGAAAAGCCCACGGTCGTCGAGGCGGCGGGCAACATCCCCAAGACCATTCGCGAGTTCGTCGGCCGGGTCAACACCGGCGACGAGGCGCTCAGCATCGCGCACATGACCAGCCCGGGCGGCTGGGAGGAGCCGGGCCAGCGCCCCGAGTTCGACGAGTACACGGTCGTCCTGCGCGGCGTGCTGACCGTCGAGTTCGAGGGCGGCAGCCAGGAGGTCGCCGCCGGCCAGGGCATCCACACCGCCGCCGGCGAGTGGGTGCGCTACAGCACCAGGACGACCGAGGGCGCCGACTACATCGCCGTCTGCCTCCCGGGCTTCGCGCCGAACACGGTGCACCGCGACGAGTAGACCTGTGGCCCGGCGGGTGGCGGTCGCCGCCCCGCCGGGCGCCCGGTGCGACGGGCTCAGATCTTGGCGGTGATGGTCGAGATGAACTTCGGCAGCAGTTCGCCCTGCCAGCCGGACCAGGGCGAGTCGGTGCCCTCCTTGGTGAGGCTGCCCGTACCGCCGATCTGGAGGACGTACTGCCCCTTGCGCAGCCGCAGGGTGTTGCTCGAGTAGTAGGCGTCGTCGGCGCCCCCCGCCGTACCGATCGCCTTGAAGTCGGACGCGACCCGCTGCGCGCTGTTCTTGCCGAGGTTCCAGGAGTAGTCGAGCTCCTTGGGAGCGTCGATGTTGTCGAACTGGATGTTCACCTTGATCACGTTGCTGTAGCCGAAGCCGCGCTTGGAGGTCATCGTGTACAGGCAGGTCGTGCTGCGCAGCGCCGGGCCCCGGGACTTGTAGGAGCCGACCGCGTTGGCGGTGCCCTGTTCCTCCTGGGTGATCACCTCGGGGATGACCTTGGCGATCTCCTCCGGCCGGATCAGATCGCATACGTCCGGCCAGGTGGACATGTCGCTCGCCACCGGCGCGAACCTGCCGCCGCTCTTGGGCGCGGGCGGCGCCTCGGGACGCGAGGCGGCCTTCGAGGCCGCCTCGGTCGGGGTGGCGCCGACCGCGTTCGGGTCGAAGCTCTCCAGCTTGCGCACGCTCTCCGTGGGGGGCAGCTTGACCGCTTCGTTCTTCTTGCCGTCCGTGCCGTTGATCAGCAGTGCCGCGATCACCGTCGCCGCCGTGCCCCCCGCGAGCACGGCCAGCCAACTGAAGACCTGCTTGCGGCGGTTGGGCCGCGGCGGCTCGGGCGGATACGGCTGCGGATAGCCGGGCGGGCCGTAGCCCGGCGGCCCGCCGTACTGGCCGGGCCCGCCGTACTGGCCCGGCGGCGGCTGCTGGCCGTAGCCGCCCTGCGGCGGGTAGCCGGGCCCCTGGCCGGAGTACTGGCCGGAGTTCGGGCTGTTGTATTGGCCGGTCATCGAGTGCTCCCGTGGGGACGAACCGTCGTGGGACAGCGGCGGATCAGTCGTCCGTCATCTTGATGTTGAGGACGCGCACCAGAGCCGGTCCGGCCTTCTTCGTCCAGGTGTCGGGTGCGTCGTTGGCGCCCGTCGAATCCTTGGTCATCGCGAGGACTTCCAGGACCACGTAGTAGCCCGGCGAGTCCGGCTTGGCGCCCTGCTTGTACAAGTTGAGCTTGCCGCTCTGACGGAACGCGTCCTGGACGAAGAGCTTGTTGCCCAGGTCCTCGTAGCCGGCGAACGGCGCCGCCTCCGCCTTGGCCTTCTCGTACGCGTCCTTGACCGGTCCGGCGTCGCCGATCGCCTTGATGGTCATGGTGAGCTTGCCGAGCTCGGTGGGGCTCTGCAGGTTGGGCAACTTGATCTGCACCGAGCACTCGAAGTTCCGGGGCGTCTTGGCGCCCTTGCGCCCCTGCCGCGAGCCCACGATGCTCGCGTCCGGGATCGCGTTCTGGATCTCCTTGTCGGACAACATCGTGCACGCGTCCGGCCACGTCCCGGTGTCCCCCGACGCGCGGAACTTCGGGCCGTCCACGACCGCCACCCCCGGCGGCGGCGTGTAGCCCTCGGGGAACGCGATGCCGTTCTCCGCCACCGGCTTGTCGCCCTTGTCGTTCTTCTTGTTGATCTCGTCGACGATGTACGAGGCCGCGACCGTGGCCAGCACACCGCCGACCACCACGCCGATCCAGCCCAGGATCGGCTTCAGCTTGCTTCGGCGCGGTGGCTGCTGGGGCGGCATCGGGCCACCGGGGTACGGCTGTTGGTACATCCCGGGCTGACCGTACGGCGGCTGCTGCTGCGGCGGCCCGCCGTACTGGTTCCCTCCTGGGTTCCCGATTCGTACCATCCCCGTGTTCCTCCCGATACCTGATCCGATGCGCTGTTCCGATGCGCTGTCGTTGCTGCCCTGCCGCGCGGACCGCGGTTTACATCCGTGCCACGAGGTAGCCGATGAGCGTCGGCCCGTACTGCTTGACGGCGTCGTCGCTCGGCAGCCGCGCCCCGCCCGGACCGCTCAGTCCACTGGCCATGTACAACTGCACGTAGTACGGGCCCTTGTGGAAGTAGATGTAAGCGTCGTCGCGGAACGCGTCGTCGGTGCCCAGCTTCGTGCCCAGTTCCTCGAACGTGCCGAACGGCTTGCGTCCGCGGCTCTTCTTGGTGTCGCCGTAGTGGCCCTTCGCGATCGCCGGCGTGCTCACCTCGTGGAGAGTGAGCTCGATCTTGGCGTACGTCGGATACTTCGGATTGTTCGGGTCCGGAACAGCGAGATCGAAGTTGCACTGGTTGTCCGCCGCGCCCGGGAAGTCGTACTTGACCGAGACGGTCGTGTCCGGCTTCCTGGTCTTGATCGTGGCGCCCTTGACGACCGACCCGATCTGCGCGTCCGACAACATCTCGCACGCCTTCGGCCAGGTCTTGCCGTCGTTGGTCGCGTTGAATTTTGCCCCGGCGTCGGTGGGCGGCGCTGCGGGGAAAACCATCGGGCGATCGATCGGCTCGGCACTTTGGCCGGGTTGGCCGGGTTGGCCGCTCTTGCCCCCGCCGGAGGCGCCGGGCTTCGCGGTGCCGACCGAGGTCGGGCCGGACTTGGCGGTGTCCTTGTCGTCGTCGTCCTTGTTCAGCAGCACGAAGCCGCCGACGGCGGCGCCGACCACGACGACGGCGACCGCGGCCCACAGCGCGATCCGGTTGTTCCGCCGCGGCGGCGGGGTGGGCTGCCCGTACGGGTGGCCGGGCGGTCCGTACGCCCCCGGCGGCGGGTAGCCGGGCTGCTGCGGCGGGTGGCCGGGCTGTTGCGGATAGCCGTGCTGCTGCGGGAAGGGCGGCTGCTGCTGCGGGTGTTGTGGGTACTGCCCGGGCTGACCGTAACCACCGCCCTGTTGCCCGGGCTGCTGCGGCCAACCCCCGCTCACAGCTTCTGCCCGACGACTGCGGCCACGGTCGGACCGTACTGACGCGCCATGGTGGAGCCCTTGAGCGGGTTGCCCTGCGAGTCCTCGATCTGGGCGTCCAGGGTGACCCACACCCGGAACCCGTTCTTGGAGATCTGCACCGTGCGGTTGTCGCGGAACGACCCGTCCACGCCGAGCTTGGCGGCCGGGATGTCGTCGTACTGGTCCGGGTAGGCCTTGGCGGCCGTCTCGGTCCGCGTCTTCTCCTTGTCGAAGGAGGCCTTCTCGTCGGCCAACGGCTTGTAGCCGTACGTGGTGACGTTGATCTTCGCGGGGTAGTCCGAGGACTGCAGGTTCGGCAGGTCGAGCAGGACGTCGCACTCGTTGTCGTTGACGTTCTTGCCGAAGATGTTCGAGTAGCGGCCCATGAAGCTCTTGCGCTCGCGGATGGTCGCCTCGGGGATGACCTGCTTGATCTCCTCGTCGGTCAACAGGTCGCAGGCCTTGGGCCAGGACTTCGGGTCGACCGAGACATTGCCGAACTTGGGCCCGGTGATCGCGGGCAGCGCGTCCGGGATCTTGAGCTGGTTGGTGATGTCGGCCTTCTTGGGGCCGGTCGCGGCGGTGTTCTCCGGCGCGGGCGCCTTGCCGGTGACGATCGGCGCGGCCGTGGTCTTCTGCGCCTCGGGGTCCTTCTTGTCGGTCGGGTCGTCGAAACCGACCAGCGCGACCACGACGGACGCGACGATGGCACCCGTGATACCGGCGATCCAGGTGCCGATCACCTTCTTGCTGCGTCCCCCGCGCGGCGGTTGACCGTCCGGGCCCAACGGGACCGGGTTCTGCGCGTACTGCTGGTAGTGCCCGTACTGGCTGTACTGCGGGTACGGATAGCCGCCGGACTCCTGGAAGCCGCCCGGCTGCCCCTGTTGTTGCGGAAAGCCGCTCTGCTGCTGTTGCGGAAAGCCGGCCTGCGGCGGATAGCCACCCTGCGGCGGGCCCGGCTGTCCCTGCTGTCCCGGTTGTCCCGGCGGGCCGGGTGGCATCGGCGGCACAGGCGGATAGCCCTGACCATCGCTCATCGGGAGGTCCCCCTCGGATCTCGGCTTCGCCTGGCGATTTTCGTGCAGGCAGCAGGCGCTGAGACATGCTGCCATGTGCATGGTGGGGCCGCAGCGGTCAAGGGTGTCGTTTGTGGCGACATTCACCTAAATAAGTCTCCCGGGGCGCACAACGTTTCGATGACGTCAAGCGTCTCGACCATCGGATCATCGCCCCGAAGCCGCCCCTCACAGGCCACGAGGCACTAAAGTTGAGTCAGGAATACTCAAGCGATTTGACCGGTTGCACCCGACGGCTCATCCTTGAGCGACAACCACTCAACTCTTTCCGTGGAGGAAGCGAATCATGGCACGTGCGGTCGGTATCGACCTCGGTACGACGAACTCCGTCGTCAGCGTTCTGGAAGGCGGCGAGTCGACCGTCATCACCAACGCGGAGGGGTCGCGGACCACACCGTCCGTGGTTGCCTTCGCGAAGAACGGTGAAGTGCTCGTCGGCGAGGTGGCCAAGCGTCAGGCCGTCACCAACGTCGACCGGACCATCCGTTCCGTCAAGCGTCACGTGGGCACCACGTGGTCCGTGGCGATCGACGACAAGAAGTACACCGCGCAGGAGATCAGCTCCCGCATCCTGATGAAGCTCAAGCGCGACGCCGAGGCGTACCTCGGTGAGAAGGTCACCGACGCGGTCATCACCGTGCCGGCGTACTTCAACGACGCCGAGCGCCAGGCGACCAAGGAAGCCGGCGAGATCGCCGGCCTGAAGGTCCTGCGCATCGTCAACGAGCCCACCGCGGCGGCGCTGGCGTACGGCCTGGACAAGGCCGACGAGCAGACCATCCTCGTCTTCGACCTCGGTGGCGGCACGTTCGACGTGTCGCTCCTGGAGATCGGCGACGGCGTGGTCGAGGTCAAGGCCACCAACGGTGACAACCACCTCGGCGGCGACGACTGGGACCAGCGGGTGATGGACCACCTGGTCAAGCAGTTCCAGAACGCGCACGGCGTGGACCTGTCCAAGGACAAGATGGCCCTCCAGCGCCTGCGCGAGGCGGCGGAGAAGGCCAAGATCGAGCTGTCCTCCTCGATGGAGACCTCGATCAACCTGCCCTACATCACGGCCTCGGCCGAGGGCCCGCTGCACCTGGACGAGAAGCTCACCCGCGCCCAGTTCCAGCAGCTCACCCAGGACCTGCTCGACCGCACCAAGGTGCCGTTCCAGAAGGTCATCGAGGACGCGGGCATCCCGCTCTCGGCGATCGACCACATCGTCCTGGTCGGCGGCTCGACCCGGATGCCGGCCGTGGCCGACGTGGTGCGCGAGCTCACCGGCGGCAAGGAGCCGAACAAGGGTGTGAACCCGGACGAGGTCGTCGCCGTCGGCGCCGCGCTCCAGGCCGGTGTGCTCAAGGGTGAGGTCAAGGACGTCCTGCTGCTGGACGTGACGCCGCTGTCTCTCGGTATCGAGACCAAGGGCGGCATCATGACCAAGCTGATCGAGCGCAACACCACGATCCCGACCAAGCGTTCGGAGATCTTCACCACGGCCGAGGACAATCAGCCGTCGGTGCAGATCCAGGTGTTCCAGGGCGAGCGCGAGATCGCCGCCTACAACAAGAAGCTCGGCATGTTCGAGCTGACCGGTCTGCCGCCGGCCCCGCGCGGGCTGCCGCAGATCGAGGTCACCTTCGACATCGACGCCAACGGCATCGTGCACGTGTCCGCGAAGGACCTGGGCACGGGCAAGGAGCAGTCGATGACCATCACCGGCGGCTCGGGCCTGCCCAAGGACGACATCGACCGGATGATGCGCGAGGCGGAGGCGCACGCGGAGGAGGACCACCAGCGTCGCGAGGCCGCGGAGACCCGCAACCAGGCCGAACAACTGGTGTACACCACCGAGAAGTTCATCAAGGACAACAGCGACAAGGTGCCGGCCGACGTCAAGACCGAGGTCGAGACGTCGCTGACCGAGCTCAAGGACGCGCTCAAGGGCGAGGACCTGGCCGCCATCCGCGACGCCGCGGAGAAGGTCAGCACCACGAGCCAGAAGCTGGGCACCGCGATGTACGCGAACGCCCAGCCGGGTGCCGAGGGCGCGGCCGGTTCGACCGGCGACGCGGCGGGCAACACTGCCGACGACGACGTCGTGGACGCCGAGATCGTCGACGAGGACCGTAAGGGCGGTGCTGCGTGACCGAAGGGACCGGCTCGAACCACGGCGCCGTCCCGGGCGACGCCCAAGAGACAGAGCCGAAGCCGGAAACCGGGACCGCCGCCTCGGCGGCGGCCCCGGCCCCCGGGGCGGCGGAGCTGGCCGAGCTGCGCAACCAGCTCGGCGAGCGCACGGCCGACCTGCAACGGCTTCAGGCCGAGTACGCGAACTACCGCAAGCGCGTCGAGCGGGACCGCAACGTGGCGGGCGAACTGGCCGCCATCAAGGTGCTGAGCGAACTGCTCCCGGTGCTCGACGACATCGGTCGGGCCCGTGACCACGGCGAACTGGCGGGCGGCTTCAAGTCGGTCGCCGAATCGCTGGAGTCGATCGTGGCCAAGATGGGGCTGCAGAGCTTCGGTTCCAAGGGCGACGCGTTCGACCCGACGGTGCACGAGGCGTTGCTGCACTCGTATGCGACCGATGTCACCGAACCCACGTGCGTGGAGATCCTGCAGCCCGGTTACCAGGTCGGCGAGCGGATCATCCGACCGGCGCGGGTGGCGGTCGCGGAACCCACGGCGGAAGCCGAGGGCGGTCCGGAGGAGTCGGGCGAAGCGGCCGGAAGCTGAACCGTCACCGGGAACCAGACGACGAGAAGCGGAGAGGAGGGACGCCGATGCGCGGGTGGAGTGGATCCGGAAACGGGCGCTCGGAGCACGAGGGCTCCCCGACCCGATCGGCGAGGGGCGCATGAGTACGAAGGACTACCTGGAGAAGGACTACTACAAGGTGCTCGGCGTCCCCAAGGACGCCGGCACCGCCGAGATCAAGAAGGCCTACCGCAAGCTCGCCGTCGAGTTCCACCCGGACAAGAACAAGGGTGACACCAAGGCCGAGGAACGGTTCAAGGAGATCTCGGAAGCCTACGACGTGCTCGCCGACGACAAGCGGCGCAAGGAGTACGACGAGGCGCGCACCCTGTTCGGCAGCGGGGGCGGCTTCCGCGGCCCCGGCGGCGGCCAGGGCGGCGCCGGCGGTTTCCCCTTCGACCTCGGCGACATCTTCGGTGGCCAGCAACAGAGCGGTGCGGGCAACGCCGGTGGGCTGGGCGACATCTTCGGCGGGCTGTTCGGCGGCGGTCGCCAGACCGGACGCCAGCAGCCCCGGCGCGGTTCGGACGTGGAGTCCGAGGTCACCCTCGGCTTCGCGGACGCGGTCGACGGCGCCACCGTGCCGATCCGACTGACCAGCTCCGAGCCGTGTCGGCACTGCAACGGCACGGGCGCGGCCGCGGGCACCACCCCGCGGATGTGTCCGACCTGCGCCGGTTCCGGCAACGTCAGTCGGCCGCAGGGCGGCTTCGGCTTCTCCGAGCCGTGCCGCGACTGCAAGGGCCGCGGGCTGCTGGTGGACGACCCGTGCATCGTGTGCAACGGCAGCGGTCGGGCCAAGAGTTCGCGCACGATGCAGGTCCGGATACCGGCCGGGGTCCAGGACGGCCAGCGGATCCGGCTCAAAGGCAAGGGCGCTCCCGGCGAGCGCGGCGGCCCCTCCGGCGACCTCTACGTCGTGGTGCACGTCAAGTCGCACGCCGTATTCGGCCGCAAGGGCGACAACCTCACGGTCACCGTGCCGGTCACCTTTCCGGAGGCCGCGCTCGGGGCGGAGATCACCGTGCCCACCCTGGGCGGCGTCCCGGTCACGCTCAAGCTCCCCGCGGGCACGGGCAACGGCCGCACGTTGCGCGTGCGCGGGCGCGGTGCGGCACGCAAGGACGGCACTCGGGGCGACCTCCTGGTCACCATCGAGGTGACGGTTCCGCAACTGCTGAACGACAAGGCGCGCGAGGCGCTGGAGGCGTTCCGCGAGGCGACCGTCGCGCACGATCCCCGAGCCGATCTGTTGGACGCGGCGAAGGGGGCATGACATGCGACCGGGCGGTTTGGGCGGCGACGGCGGCATCGGCGGGCGGCGTGGCTACGAGATCGACGAGACCTCGCCGGTCTACGTGATCTCGGTGGCCGCACAACTGTCCGGCCTGCATCCGCAGACGTTGCGCCAGTACGACCGACTCGGCCTGGTCTCGCCGGACCGCACGGCCGGTCGCGGGCGGCGCTACTCCGCCCGCGACATCGTGCAGTTGCGCGAGGTGCAGCGGCTCTCCCAGGAGGCCGGCATCAACCTCGCCGGGATCAAACGCATCCTGGAACTGGAGAACCAGGTGCTCGCGCTGCGCATGCGCGTGGCCGAGTTGGAACACGGGCTGCACGAGGCGACCGACGCGAGCGCCCGCCGCGAGGCGGCCGTACACGCCTCCTACCGGCGCGATCTGGTCCCGGTCCGACCGCAGGCGGGCACCGCGCTGGTGGTCTGGAAACCCAGGCGCGGACGCACCGACTGACGCACGGCCGGGCGGCGATCCCCCAGGGGCGTGGCTTCGGCCGCGCCCCTCGTTCGTGCATGCGGTTCGGCCGGCCGAGCGGTCGCGGGTGGGGTTCCGAGCAACCTTGATGCCGCTCGATACGCGTCAGTAGGGTCGCCGCATGAAGCCGAATCGTCGGGACGTCCTGAAGTACTCGGCCGCGAGCGCGGCACTGCTCGGAGCGGCGGCGTGCACCGACGCCAAGGACGAGCCGGACACGAAGAAGTCGAGCGAGGCGCCCAAATCCGGCGCCCCGAGCCCCGGCGGTCCGGCGGGCGCGGCCGGCACCACGCTGGAGCGCACCCTGGTGCTCGGCCCGCCCGGCGCGGGCGGCTACCGCAAGGTGGTCGCCGGACCCGGCGAACCACACCTGCTGCGCACCGAGCTGGCCCCGGGCGCCGGCCCGGGCAGCAAGGCCAAGAGCGAACCGCTGGTCGCCTTCACCCAGTTGACCGACATCCACATCCAGGACTCGCAGTCGACCGCGCGGGTGGACTTCCTGGACCGGCACAGCGACAAGGACCAGCCGTTCGCGAAGCTGCTGCCGTTCCAGTCGTCGTATCGCCCGCAGGAGGTGCTGACCGCACAGATCGCCGAGGCGATGGTGCAGTCGCTGAACCGGATAGGCAAGGGCCCGGCGCTGGGTCGGCCGCTCGCCTTCACCATCTGCACGGGCGACAACACCGACAACATCCAGTTCAACGAACTGCGTTGGTACATCGACGTGTTGGACGGCGGAAAGAAGGTCACCCCGGACTCGGGCGACCGGAACAAGTACGAGGGCCCGATGGACGCGGTCGCGTACCACGAGCGCTACTGGCACCCGGACGGCACGCCGGCCGGGCAGAAGGACGACGTGCCGCGGCGCGACTACGGCTTCCCCACCGTGCCGGGCCTGCTCGACGCGTGCCGGCGTCCGTTCGAGGCGACCGGCCTGAAGACCCCCTGGTACAGCGCGTACGGCAATCACGACGGCCTGGTCCAGGGCAACCTGCCGGTCAACGAACTGCTGGCCAAGGTCGCGGTCGGCGACGAGAAGGTGCTCGACATATCCGCGGGTCAGACCATCGTCTCGCTCGCACTCGGGCTGCAGAGCGGCAAGCCGGACGCGCTCGCCGCGCTGCTGTCGGGGCCCAAGCGCAAGGTCACCGCCGACCCGGACCGCCGGCTGATCGACCGCGCGGAGACGATCAAGGAACACTTCAACACCAGTGGCCTGCCCAAGGGCCACGGCTTCACCCAGGCGAACCTGGACGCCAAGACCGCGTACTACAGCTTCGACCAGGGTCGGGTGCGCTGCCTGGTCCTGGACACGGTGAACCAGTACGGCCTGGACTCCGGCTGCCTGGACCCGACCCAGTTCGCCTGGCTCCAGGACCACCTGGTCAAGGGCAGCTCCAGCTACCTGGACGAGCAGGGCAAGGTGGTCCAGGGCACCGGCCAGGACATGCTGTTCGTGCTGTTCAGCCACCACACCATCGACACGCTGGTGAACAAGACGGTGCCCTCGGGACAACCCGCGCGGATCCTGGGCCCGCAGGTGCAGGCGCTGTTGCTGCGCTTCCCGAACGTCGTGTTGTGGGTCAACGGGCACACCCACGACAACAACGTGAAGCCCTACCCGCGGCCGGCGGGCAGCGCGGTCCCCGGCGGCTTCTGGGAGATCAACACCGCGTCGCACATCGACTGGCCCTCGCAGGCGCGGATCGTGGAGATCGGCGACAACAAGAACGGCACGCTCTCCATCTACGGCACCATCGTCGACTCCGCCGGGCCCGAGTCCAACGGCGGCAAGCTGGACAGCCCGGTCGCGCTGGCCGCGCTGGCCCGCGAACTCGCGGGCAACGACTGGCAGGAGCGCGACCGCCCCGACTCGAAGGTGGACGGCCGACGGGGCCGGTTGGAGGACCGCAACGTGGAACTGTTGGTGCCGACGCCGGGGTGGCTCACCTAGAGCGGGCGCGGCCGGCGGGGTTCGGCGCGCGGCATCGGCGCGCCGCTCGGGCCCGTCACCAGACCACGGTGACCACCCGCGCGCAGCGGGATTTGGAACGCTTGACCAGTTCGCCGTTGGGGCGGTCGCTGCCCGCGACCCAGGCCATCGCCTCGCCGGGGCTGCGACCGCCCCGGCGCTGACGCCTGGTCAACCGCTCGTCGCGGACCCGGTCCGAGGCGTGCACGTACCAGACCTCGGTCATCAGGCAGTAGGCGTCGGTCCAGCCGGGGGCGTCCAGGGCGAGGTAGTTGCCCTCGGTCACCACGATCCGGGTGCCGGGACGGACCACGTGCCGCGCGGCCACCGGCTCGTGCAGCGTGCGGTCGTAGTCCGGCACGTACACGTCCCGGTCCACCTCGTGCACCACGCGCGCCAGCGTGGTCGCGTAGCCCCACACGTCGAACGTGTCCACCGCGCCCTTGCGATGCAACCGGCCGATCCGCTTGAGCTGCATATTCGAGAGGTGGAAGCCGTCGAGCGGCACGTACGCGGCGGTACCGACGCCGACCCGCTGCTCGATCGCGCGCACCAGGCGCCCGGCGAGCGTGGACTTCCCGGCTCCCGGCGGACCGGCGAGGCCGAGCACGACACGGTCGGCCCCGGGCGCCGCCGGGATGAGCCGTACCGCCGCATCCGCAAGCGCGTCGAGTGTTTCGAGGGCACCGGACACATCTGGCATGTCCGCAGTCTAGGCATGCACACCGACGCACGGTTGAGTGGAATAGACTCAACTTAGTTGTGGTTCTCACAGTCAACGAACCGTTCGGGTGCGGTACACGCGCGGCACGGACGGGATGATGGCAGTGACAGCGCGTGCCCGAATCGAAGGAGTCGCACACCTCACATGGATGCACAGAAGCTCACCACCAAGGCCCAAGAGGCCCTTTCGGTCGCCATCCGCAAGGCTTCCGCGGCGGGACACCCCCAGGTGGAGCCCGCGCATCTGCTGCTCGCCCTGCTCGAACAGCCCGAGGGGATCGCGGTCCCGCTGCTCGGCGCGGCCGGTGTGGACGTGCCGCTCCTGAAGGTCGCGGCCGGACAGATCGCGGATCGCCTGCCGAGCGCGTCCGGATCGACGGTGGCCGCGCCGCAGCTCGCCCGCGAGACGATGCTCGCGCTGGACGAGGCGGAGAAGCAGGCGGACAAGCTCGGCGACATGTTCGTGTCCACCGAGCACCTCCTGGTCGGACTCGCGTCCGGCCGCTCCGGCCCGGTCGCCGAGGCGCTGCGCGACGCGGGGGCCACCCCGCAGGCACTGCTCGACTCCTTCAAGGCGGTGCGCGGCAGCGCGCGGGTCACCTCGCAGGATCCGGAGAACACCTACCAGGCACTGGAGAAGTACGGCCGGGACCTGACCGAGGAGGCCCGCAACGGCAAGCTCGACCCGGTCATCGGCCGCGACTCGGAGATCCGCCGGGTGGTCCAGGTGTTGTCCCGCCGCACCAAGAACAACCCGGTACTGATCGGTGAACCCGGGGTGGGCAAGACCGCCGTCGTGGAGGGGCTGGCCCGCCGGATCGTGGCCGGCGACGTACCCGAGTCGCTGCGCGACAAGCGGCTGATCGCGCTCGACCTGGGCGCGATGGTCGCGGGCGCGAAGTACCGCGGCGAGTTCGAGGAGCGGCTCAAGGCGGTGCTGAACGAGATCAAGTCCAGCGACGGCCAGGTCGTCACCTTCATCGACGAACTGCACACCGTGGTGGGCGCGGGTGCCAGCGGCGACGGCTCGATGGACGCGGGCAACATGCTCAAGCCGATGCTCGCGCGCGGCGAACTGCGCCTGGTCGGCGCGACCACGCTGGACGAATACCGCAAGCACATCGAGAAGGACCCCGCGCTGGAACGCCGGTTCCAGCAGGTGTTCGTGGGCGAGCCCAGCGTCGAGGACACCATCGCGATCCTGCGTGGGCTCAAGAGCCGGTACGAGGCGCACCACAAGGTGCAGATCGCCGACTCGGCCCTGGTGGCCGCGGCCACCCTGTCCGACCGTTACATCACCGCGCGCTTCCTCCCCGACAAGGCGATCGACCTGGTCGACGAGGCGGCGTCCCGGCTGCGGATGGAAATCGACTCCTCCCCCGTCGAGATCGACGAGTTGCAGCGCTCGGTCGACCGGCTGCGGATGGAGGAGATGGCGCTGTCCAAGGAGACCGACGCGGCCAGCCGGGAGCGGCTGGAGCGACTGCGCAAGGACCTCGCGGACAAGCAGGAGCAACTCAGCGGCCTGACCGCGCGGTGGCAACAGGAGAAGGCCGGCCTGAACCGGGTCGGCGAACTCAAGGAGCGCCTGGACGCCGCGCGCGGCGAGGCCGAGCGGGCCCAGCGCGACGGCGACTTCGAGACCGCGTCGAAGCTGATGTACGACCGGATCCCGACCCTGGAACGCGAGCTGGCCGAGGCCGCCGCGACCGAGGGGGACCGGGGCACGGACGGCACCGCGATGGTCAAGGAGGAGGTCGGCCCGGACGACGTGGCCGATGTGGTCTCGTCCTGGACCGGCATCCCGGCAGGCCGGCTGCTGGAGGGCGAGCGCGGCAAGCTGCTGCGGATGGAGGACGAGCTGGGACGCCGGCTGGTCGGCCAGCAGGCGGCCGTGGCGGCGGTGTCCGACGCGGTCCGCCGGGCCCGCTCCGGCATCGCCGACCCGGACCGGCCGACCGGCTCGTTCCTGTTCCTGGGCCCGACCGGGGTGGGCAAGACCGAGCTGGCCAAGTCGCTCGCCGACTTCCTCTTCGACGACGAGCGCGCGATGGTGCGGATCGACATGTCGGAGTACGCGGAGAAGCACTCGGTCGCGCGCCTGGTCGGTGCGCCGCCCGGCTACGTGGGCTACGAGGAGGGCGGCCAGCTCACCGAGGCGGTCCGCCGTCGGCCGTACTCGGTGGTGCTGCTGGACGAAGTGGAGAAGGCGCACCCCGAGGTCTTCGACGTGCTGCTCCAGGTGCTCGACGACGGGCGACTGACCGACGGCCAGGGCCGCACGGTCGACTTCCGCAACGTGGTGCTGATCCTGACCTCGAACCTGGGGTCGCAGTACCTGGTCGACCCGGCGCTGTCCCGGGAGCAGCAGCAGGGCATGGTGATGGACGTCGTGCGCAACGCGTTCAAGCCGGAGTTCCTCAACCGGCTCGACGACATCGTGCTCTTCGAAGCGCTCGGCACCGCGGAGCTCGCGCACATCGTCGGACTCCAGGTCGACCGGCTCGGCGCCCGGCTCAAGGACCGCCGGATCACCCTCACGGTGACCGACGCGGCCCGCGAGTGGCTCGCGCTGACCGGGTACGACCCGGCGTACGGCGCGCGCCCGCTGCGTCGGCTGATCCAGACCGCGATCGGCGACAAGCTGGCTCGGGCGCTGCTCGCGGGCGAGATCGGCGACGGCGACACGGTCGTGGTCGACCTGGACGAGGCGAGCGACACCCTGGTCGTGCAGCCTCGCAAGCCGGCGGGCGCGAAGACGCTCTGATCGAACGGCTCGGCGCGCGGCCGGGCGGGCCTGTCACGGCGCCGGGACCTGGTGGGGGTCCCGGCGCCTCGGCGTGGCAGCATGCCTGTGGACACGAATCTGACGGGGCGTCAGGCGATGGTCGGGCCGGGCACGACACGCGCGGTACGACAAGATCACCCAGGGCCGAGCGAAGCGGACAAAACCCGCGAAGCCGGTAGCGTCCAGCGTGACGGATATCATCGATGCAGTGGTTAAGTTACCAGTGGGTAAGATGCCCGCACGGCCATACGCTGTCGGCCGATACACGCCCCGGAAGGGACGTCCCACCGGAGGAGCCGAACGCCCATGCAGCTCGCAGCGATCGTGATCTCGCTGGTCACCTTGGTGGTCGGCGCCGCGCTCGCGGCGCGCGCCGTCGCGCACATCTATCGTTTCGTCCAGGTCGGCCAGCCGGACGGCAGCCGAACCGGACAACCCGCGCAGCGCACCGCGACCCTCGGCCGGGAGTTCCTCGGCCACACCCGAATGCTCAAGTGGGGCGTCGTCGGCGTGGCCCACTGGTTCGTGGCCGTCGGCTTCCTGACCCTCGGCCTGACCATCGTCACCGCGATCGTCCAGCTCTTCGACGCGCACTGGGTGTTCCCGGTGATCGGCGACTGGTTGCCGTACGAACTCTTCACCGAGTTCATCGCGCTGGCCACCTTCGTCGGCATCGTGGTGCTGATGGTCATCCGGCAGCTCAGCCTGCCCTCGCGTCCGGGCCGCAAGTCGCGGTTCGCCGGCTCGGTGTCCTGGCAGGCGTACTACGTCGAGTGGACGATCCTGGTGATCGGCCTCGCGATCCTGACGCTGCGCGCCCTGGAGGCCGCCCTGCTGGGGGTGGACCACTACGAGGCGGGCTTCTTCGCGTCGTATCCGCTGAGCCTGGCGTTCCAGGACCTGAGCGAGTCCACGCTGGAGAACCTGGTCTACCTGACCGCGATGATCAAGTTGACCGCCACCGGCGCGTGGGCGGTGACGATCGGTCTGAACCCGAGCATGGGTGTTGCGTGGCATCGGTTCCTGGCGTTCTTCAACATCTACTTCAAGCGTGAGGCGGATGGTGGGGTCGCGTTGGGTGCGTTGCAGCCGATGCGGTCGGGTGGTGTGGTGATCGATTTCGAGGATCCGGCGGACGACGCGGTGTTCGGGGTCTCGCAGGTGGAGCATTTCACCTGGAAGGGGTTGTTGGACTTCTCGACGTGTACCGAGTGTGGTCGGTGTCAGTCGCAGTGTCCGGCGTGGAACACGGGCAAGCCGTTGTCGCCGAAGTTGTTGATCATGTCGTTGCGGGAGCACGCGTACGCGAAGGCGCCGTATCTGTTGGCGGGCGGCGGGCTCGACGACGAGGGCAACGAGAAGGCGACGCCGGAGCAGTTGGCGCGGGTGCCGGCGGCGGCGTTGGCGGAGGCGGCGCGGCCGTTGGTGGGGACGGCGGAGGAGAACGGGGTGATCGA
>NZ_JBIRRX010000015.1:0-211661 GCF_044333915.1 Embleya sp. NPDC020886
ACCGTTTCGGCGGCTTCGCTTTCCTCGCTTTCGGCTTCCACCGCGTTTCCGCGCTTTCCGCCTTCCGGACTCTAGCAGATCCTGCGACCCGCTTTCCGTCCGTTGCTTTCCGCCTTCGAAACTTTCGTTTCTTCGGCTTCCGGCTCTTCGAGCTTAGCAGATTCGGTAACCCGTTTCTGCCACGCTCCGGCCGATTGGGAATTCCAAAACCACACGCACAAGAACAGCAAATAGCCCAACCCGTCGCGAATGAACGCGACCGATGATCGAGTAATTCGATGGTGATGCTGCGGCAGGAATGCGATCCTTGACGGACGCCCCGCTCGACTCTGGCAGAGACTACCAGACTGTCGCGCCGTTGAACAACTTTGCGACAACCCTTCGAATCTACGTGTGCGGCCGGTGGACTGTCAAGATCACCCCTTCAGGCGACCATCGGCAGTTCGTCCGCGACGTCCGAGGATGCCACATCCCCCTGCTCCCCGGCGAATTGGCCTCGGCGGCCCAGGATCACCACGTAGCCCAGGAACAGGGCCTCGGCCGTCACGCCGATCGCGATGCGGCCCCAGGTCGGCAGGCCCGACGGGGTCACGAATGCCTCGATGACGCCGGAGACGACCAGGACCAGGGCCAGGCCGAGGGCCATGCCCAGGGCGATGCGGCCCTCCTCGGCGATCGCGCGGGCCCGGGTGCGGGGGCCCGGGTCGATCACCGTCCAGCCCAGGCGCAGGCCCACGCCCGCCGCGATGAAGACCGCGGTGAGTTCGAGCAGGCCGTGTGGGGTGATGAGGCCGAAGAACACGTCCAGGCGACCCGCGTCGGCCATCAGGCCGGCCGAGATGCCGACGTTCATCGCATTGCTGAAGACGATGTAGATCACCGGCAGGCCGAGCAGGATGCCCAGGGCCAGGCAGCCGGCCGTCACCCACGCGTTGTTCGTGGCCACCTGGGCGGCGAAGGAACTCGCGGGGGCGCTGGAGTAGTAGGTCTCGAAGTCCCCACCGGGGCGGGTCAACCGGCGGATGTCCTCCGGGGCGGCGACCGCGTCGCGGACCGCCGGGTCGTGGGCCACCCAGGCGGCGATGATCGAGGCCAGTGCGACGAAGACCAACGCGGTGACGCCCCACCAGCGGCGACTGCGGTAGACCGCGACGGGGAATCGAACGGTCAGGAACAGCACCGCCTCCCGCCAGGCCGGAGTACGGGGGGCGGTGACCGCCGAGCGGGCTCGCGCGGTCAGGGTGGAGAGTCGGCCGACCAGCACCGGGTCGGGCGCGGCGGAGCGGATCGTCGACAGGTGGGTGGCCGTGCGGCGGTACAGCGTCACCAGCTCGTCCACCTCGGGGCCCGACAATCGCCGCCGGCGGCGGGTCAGTTGTTCCAGGCGTTGCCACTCGTGGCGGTGTACCGCGACGAACACGTCGACATCCATACGGTGCATCCTCTCTGGGAGTGGCATCGACGCACACACTGGAGGTGGACGTGTCCGAGCTCGTCACGGGGGAGGCGGTCGCGCTCGACCTGCGGCCGGCCCGGTTGCCCAGTCGGGCGATCGCGATGGCGATCGACGTGGTCGCGCAGGTGGCGCTGCTGCTGCTCGCGGTCTGGCTGGTGTCGCTGGCGGTGCCGGTCGCGGACGAGGCGCTCGCGACGGCGTTGTTGTTGTCGATTCTGGTGTTGGTCGTGGTCGGCTGGCCGGTCGCGTGGGAGACGACCAGTCACGGGCGGTCGCCGGGGAAGATGGCGCTGGGGCTTCGGGTGGTTCGCGACGACGGCGGGCCGATTCGGTTCCGGCACGCGTTGGTGCGGGCGTTGATCGGCTTCTTCGCGGATTTCTGGACCACGTTCGGGTGTGGCGCGGTGTTCTCTTCGCTCGCCTCGAAGAACGGCAAGCGGCTCGGCGACATGGTGGCCGGGACGTTCGTGGTGCGGGAGCGCACTCCCGGCGCGCGGCACTTGCCGCTGCCGCTGCATCCGGCCGCGTCGGCGTGGGCGACCGGGATCGAGTTGTCGGGGCTGTCCGACGATCTGGCCTTGGCCATTCGGCAATTCCTGTCGCGGCGGGGTGATCTGGATCCGGCGATAGAGGCGTCGCTGGGCCTGCGGCTGACGGCGGATACCGCGAACCGGATCGGTATCGGCCCGCCACCCGGAATGCACCCGGTGGTGTATCTGGCCGCGGTATTGGCCGAGCGGCAGCGGCGGGACTGGGAGCGGTACGCGGGCGGGCCGCGTGGTTTCGCCGCCGAGGCTCCCGCGGGTGCCGGGGCCGCGGCGTGGATGCCCGCGCCGCCGGCGGCACCCGCCGCGGCACGGCCGTCGGAGCCGGCTCCGGGTCGGACGCCGGCCTGGGCGCCGGTCCACGAGCCGGCCCCCGCGCCCGAGCCCGCTCAGCCGCCCGCCACCCCTGCCGGCACCACACCCGAGGTTCGACCCGCCCCGGTCGTACCCCCCGCCGATCCCGAGCGCGGACCGCGACCCGGGTTCACCCCGCCGTCGTGATCCGCCTGTTCGGGGGTGTGTCGAGGGCTTCGAGTTCGATGCCGGGGGCGGCGAGGACCACGTCGCCGCTCAGGTGCACGGTCGTGCGCTCGCCGGTGGCCAGGTCGTCCACCTCGTAGCGTTCGACGAGCAGGCCGTCGTGGGTTTCGACCTCGGCCAGGGTCCAGGAGCGGTCCACCGTGTGTGCCGCCAGCACCGGCTCGGTCAGCGCGATCAGGCGCAGCCGCGCGGAGCCGCCGGGGGCCAGGTTCAGCAGGGTCGCGGTGGCGATCAGGAAGGCGGGCGAGCGACCGGTGAAGCCGGCGGCCTTCGCCTCGGCCTCGATCGCCGGCTCGTCCACGTTCGGATCGGCCGCGCCGCGCAACCACACCACCCCGGCCGCGCCGTCCACGACCGTCGCGCCGCCGCGCACCCGCCAGCCACCGGCGAGCGCCTCCAGGCGCAGTGGCCGGCCGCGCGCGTCCAGGGTCAGGTCGATGCCGCTTCCGGTGTAGCGCCACCCGATCGGGCCGGGTGCGCAGGAGAAGCGTTCCTCGCCGAGCGGGGTGCCGTCGTGCGGGTCGTGGAAGGAGTAGGTGCCTGAGGGCATGCGCGGACCCTACGACACGCTGGGTTCGCCGGCGGCCACCACGCGCAGGAGCAGGGCGGTGAAGGTGGCCCGCTCGGCGGGGTCGAGCGGGGCGAGCAGTTCGTCCATCGCGGCGTCCACGAGCGGTTCCTGGCGGACCAGCCGCTGTTCGCCGGCGGGAGTGGTGGTGATCGCGTTCTTGCGCCGGTCGCGGGGATCGGGGGTGCGGGTGACCAGGCCGTCGGTCTGGAGAGCGTTCAGGATCGCGACCATGTCCTTGGGGTCGATGCCCACCGCGCGGGCGAGTTCGGCCTGTGCGACCGGGCCGTACTCGCGGACCGCGATCAGCACCAGGTGGTGCAGCATCGGCATGCCGTCCGAAGCCAGTGCCTCCCGGACCAGTCCCCGGCCGTGGGCGGCGGCGCGACCGAGCAGCCAACTGGGCAGGGCGCGGATCCGGGCGGGGGCGGGCAGCTTGTCGACCATGGGGGCAGCCTACCCGGAGAATCGTTGGACTTTCCCACGACCGAGTGCATATCGTTGGGGTTCCCCATGATGTTCGCCAGGTTCTCGGAGGTGTGTGTGCGTCGCGTTCGCTATTACGAGTACGGCGGTCCGGAAGTGTTGCGGGTGGAGGAGGCCGAGGCGCCCGAGCCGGGGCCGGGCGAATTGCTGATCCGTACCGAGGCGATCGGGGTGGGCCTGCCGAGCGTGCGGAAGGTGCGCGAGGGTGGGCCGCCGCTGCCCGGGGTGTTCGGCGGGGAGGTGGCCGGCGACGTGGCGGCGATCGGTGCGGACGTCACCGGATACGCGGTCGGGGATCGGGTGGTCGCGATCTCGTTCACCAACGCCTATGCCGAACTGGCCCCGGCACCGATCTTCACCGCGTCGCACATCCCGGCCGCCGCGAGCACCGTGGACGCGGTCGCGCTGGTGCGCGGCGGCCAGGTCGCGCTCGCCGCACTGGCCTCGGCCGGCTCGGTCGAGGGGAAGTCCGTCCTGGTCACCGGCGCCGCGAGCGGGGTCGGTCATCTGGCCGTGCAACTGGCCCGGGTATGCGGCGCCCGGCGCGTGGTGGCGGCCGTCGGCTCGCTCGACAAGGCCGACTTCCTGCGCGGTCTGGGCGTCGACGACGTGGTGCCCTACGACGCCCGGTCGTGGGGCGAGCCGGTCGACGTCGTGCTCGACGGGGTCGGTGGTGACGTACTGCCGCGCGCGGTGGCCGCGCTCGCGCCGTTCGGACGGCTGGTCTTCTTCAACTCCGGCGGCGGAACGGTGCCCGCGTGGGAACTGCTCGCGGGCGCGCGGACGATCACCGGAATGTCGATGGCGCGGTTCGCCACCGCGTTTCCGGAGCGGTACGAACGGCACGGGCGGGAACTGTGGGACCTGGCGGCGGCGGGCCGGCTCCGGGTCGCGGTGCACGAGACGTTCGCCCTCGCGGACGCGGCGAAGGCGCACGCGGTGATCGAGGCGCGCGCCAACCTCGGCAAGGTCGTGTTGCGACCGTAGGCGGCCCGGCCGGCTTGCTCGCTCGACCGCCGCGAGCGTTCGCCTCGGGGCACGGCCCGAGCTTCGGCGCGACCCGACCGGCTCGCTACTCGCTCACCCGCCGCACTGCGCGAGCATCGCCTGCTTGTCCGCGTCGGTCACCGGCAGGTCGTACTTGATCGAGACCTGCGCGTAGCGCACCACATACGAGCAGCGGACCACCTTGTTCGGCGGCAGCCACGTGGCCGGGCTCGAATCGCCCTTGCCGCCGTTGATCGGGCCGTCCACCGCGAGCAGGTTGAGCGGATCGTTGGCCAGTCGGCGGCGCTTGTCGGCGTCCCACTGCGCGGCGCCCATCTGCCAGGAGGCGCTGAGCGGGACCACGTGGTCTATCTGCACCGCGGACGCCTTGGCCTTGGTGAACGCTATGTCCTTGCCGGAGTACGGATCGGGCAGCGTCATCGTGTTCACGACGCAGCCCTTGTCGTCCTTCCACCGGGTCCCCTGGCCGTCCCGCTTGAGGATGTCGTCGCGGGTGTCGCAACTGTTCCTGCCGAAGGGGACGTCGGTGACGCTGTCGGTCCAGGCCGGCCCGTACTTCTGCCGGTCGTAACCGGTCTGCGGGCCGCGGGCCTTGGTGTTCACCCGCCCGATCAGCGTCCGGGCCCGGGTCAGGTCGGCGGCCGAGGTCAGCGGCGCCAGGCCCGGGCCGGTGCCTTGCTCGTTCTGCAGCGGGTCGACCGCCGAGCCGCCGGCCGGGGCCGAGGCGCCCGCGGCGGACTTGGACGACTCGGCGCCGGCCGCGGGTTCGGCCTTGGAGCCGTCGCCCTGACAAGCCGTCAGTGCGGCGCCGGCCAGCAGGACGGAGATGGATATGTGCGCGCGCCGTTGCATGCGACCGCCCCCCGAGGGATGTCGTGGTGTCGTTGCCCGATGGTGGTCCGGAAACAGGCCGGGCGGCGCACGATCCGTGCGCCGCCCGGCCTGTCGAAACGATCGGTGTCGAACCGATCGAGGTCGATGTCGGTGCTCGGCACCGACGGTCGGGATCAGTAGCGGTAGGCGTCCGTCTTGTACGGGCCCTCGACCTTGACGCCGATGTAGGCGGCCTGCTCCTCGGTCAGCGTCGTGAGCTTGACGCCCAGCGCGTCCAGGTGCAGGCGCGCGACCTTCTCGTCCAGGTGCTTGGGCAGCACGTAGACGCCGACCGGGTACTCCTCGGGCTTGGTGAACAGCTCGATCTGCGCGATGGTCTGGTTCGCGAAGCTGTTGGACATCACGAAGCTCGGGTGACCCGTCGCGTTGCCCAGGTTGAGCAGCCGGCCCTCGGACAGCACGATCAGCTTCTTGCCGTCGGGGAACGTCCAGGTGTGCACCTGCGGCTTGACCTCGTCCTTGACGATGCCCGGGATCTTGGCCAGACCGGCCATGTCGATCTCGTTGTCGAAGTGGCCGATGTTGCCGACGATCGCCTGGTGCTTCATCCGCTGCATGTCGGACGCCATGATGATGTTGAAGTTGCCGGTCGTGGTGACGAAGATGTCACCGATCTCGACGACCTCGTCCAGCGTGGTGACCTGGTAGCCGTCCATCGCCGCCTGGAGCGCGCAGATCGGGTCGACCTCGGTGACGATCACCCGGGCGCCCTGGCCGCGCAGCGACTCGGCCGAACCCTTGCCGACGTCGCCGTAGCCGCAGACGACCGCGACCTTGCCGCCGATCAGCACGTCGGTGGCCCGGTTGATGCCGTCGATGAGCGAGTGGCGGACGCCGTACTTGTTGTCGAACTTGCTCTTGGTGACCGAGTCGTTGACGTTGATCGCCGGAAAGAGCAGCGAACCGGCCTGGAACATCTCGTACAGGCGGTGCACGCCGGTGGTGGTCTCCTCGGTGACGCCCATGATCCCGGGGGCCATCGCGGACCACTTGCCCGGGTTCGCCGCGAAGCTCGCGCGCAGCAGCGCCAGGAAGACCGTGTACTCCTCGGAGTCGGCGTCGGTCGCGTCCGGGACGGCGCCGGCCTTCTCGAACTCGACGCCCTTGTGCACGAGCATCGTGGCGTCGCCGCCGTCGTCGAGGATCATGTTCGGACCGTCCTGGCCGGGCCAGTTCAGCGCCTGCTCGGTGCACCACCAGTACTCCTCCAGGGTCTCGCCCTTCCAGGCGTAGACCGGCACGCCGCGCGGCTCCTCGGGGGTGCCCTCGGGGCCCACCGCGATGGCCGCGGCAGCGTGGTCCTGGGTGGAGTAGATGTTGCAGGAGACCCAGCGCACCTCGGCGCCGAGCGCGACGAGCGTCTCGATCAGCACCGCGGTCTGCACGGTCATGTGCAGCGAGCCCATGATCCGGGCGCCGGCCAGCGGCTGCGACGCGGCGAACTCGCGACGGATCGACATCAGTCCGGGCATCTCGTGCTCGGCGAGGGTGATCTCCTTGCGGCCGAACGCGGCGAGGGAGAGGTCGGCGACCTTGAAATCGCCGTCGAGCTGCGAAGCCATGGTTGGATCCTTCTGCGGAGGGGGTGGATGGGACTGGAGACACACCGGTGCCGCGGGCGCCGATGCCGTGCCATCCAGTCGGACACTTCTGTGCCTACGGGTCCCGGACCCGACCGCCCTCTGCAGCGACTGTCGTTGTGCGCCAACGACGTTAACACCTCAGTGGTCGGCGATGTGCGGGTCCTTGCCCCCGGGCGTGGCCTCGGGGTCGGCGCCGCGCGCGGCCTCGTCCGGACGGTATATGTCCGGCTCCAGGTAGATCACCCGGGCGATCGGCACGGCCGCGCGCACACGTGCCTCGGCGGCGTCGATCGCCCGGGCCACCTCGGCCGCGGTGTCGTCGTGGTTGACCGCGATCTTCGCGGCGACCAGCAGTTCCTCCGGGCCCAGGTGCAGCGTGCGCATGTGGATCAGCCGCTCGACGTCGGGACCGGCCACGATGGCCGCCTCGATCGCCCGGACCGTCTCCACCCCTGCGGCCTCGCCGAGCAGCAGGCTGCGGGTCTCCAGCGCGAGCACGATCGCGATCAGCACCAGCAGCACGCCGATGCACAGCGTGCCGATCCCGTCCCACACCCCGTCACCGGTGGCCACCGCGAGGCTGACCCCGGCCAGGGCCAGGACCAGGCCGATCAGCGCGCCGAAGTCCTCCAGCAGCACGATCGGCAGCTCGGGCGACTTGGCCCGGCGGATGAACTGCGGCCAACTCAGCGCGCCCCGGTGCAGGTTGGACTCGGCGATCGCGGTCCGGAAGGAGAAGGCCTCCAGCACGATCGAGAAGACCAGCACGCCGACCGCCCAGTACCAGCTCTTCAGTTCGTGCGGATGGGCGATCTTCTCGTAGCCCTCGTAGATCGCGAACATGCCGCCGACGGAGAACAGCACGATGGAGACCAGGAAGCCGTAGATGTAGCGCTCGCGGCCGTAGCCGAAGGGATGTTCGGGCGTGGCGTTGCGCTGCGCCCGTTTGCCGCCGACCAGGAGCAGCACCTGATTGCCGGAGTCGGCCAACGAGTGCACGCCCTCGGCCAGCATCGACGAGGACCGGGTGAAGGCGAAGGCCACGAACTTGCCCACCGCGATGCCCAGGTTCGCCGCCAGTGCCGCGACAACCGCCTTGGTTCCGCCACCCGCGCTCATAGGTCGACTCCCACCCGTTGGTTGACCATCGTCGTCGGCCGCCGACTACCGTTCGTCGGCGATCAGTGTGCCATCGGGCACGCGCCTACTCCGGCAGGCTTGCCTCGATGTGGCCCGCGTCGATCGCGCCGCGGTGCTCAGGGGCACGGGACGGTCGCCCGGAAGACCAGGCCGTCGTCCCCCTCGACAGTGACCGCGACGCGCGGTTCACCCGCGCGAACGTACACCGATTGGCCGCGCGCCAGGTCGAGCACCGCGCCGTCCGCGCCGGTCGCGGTCGCGGCGCCGCGCACGCACAGCAGGATCTGCGGGCCGGCGGTGTCCAGCAGGTACGGCGCACGGCCCGAGGTGGCCCGCAGTCGGGAGAGCCGGAAGTCGGCGACCGGGGTCGCGTAGACCTCCTCGCCCGGGTCGACCTCGGTCGGCTCGGGGCCCAGGATCTCCACCGGGCCGGCCCGGAAGGCCATGATCCGCAGCAGTTCGCCGACGTCGATGTGCTTGTCGGTCAGGCCGCAGCGCAGCACGTTGTCGGAGTTGGCGAGGATCTCGACCACGACGCCGTGCAGGTAGGAGTGCGGCATGCCGGCCGCGAGGAAGACCGCCTCGCCCTCGCGCAGCCGGATGTGGTTGAGCAGCAGCGCCACCGCGACGCCCGGGTCGCCCGGGTGGCGCTCGGCCAGGCCCGCGACCGCGGCGCAGGCCCCCGCGTACGGGGATCCGTTCGCGGCCAGCCGGCGGCAGGCGGCGGCGACCGCGTCGACCACGCCGATTCGCAGGCGGGCGGGCAGCATGAGCACGTGCGTGGTCGCCGCGCGCAGTGCCGCCTCCTGGTCCGGGTTTCGCAACGCCCGTGCGAACGGGGCCAGTTCCGGGACGTCGAGGGCGTCGAGGAGCTTGAGCGTGCCGGCGATCTCGCGGTAGCCGACCAGACCTTCGAAGTCGCCGAGCGCGCAGATCATCTCCGGCTTGTGGCTGGAATCGCGGTAGTTGCGGTGCGGGGCGTCGATCGGGACGCCGCGCGCCTCCTCCTCGGCGTAGCCGTGCCGGGCCTGGAGCGCGTCGGGGTGCACCTGGAGCGAGAGCGGTTCCTCCGCGGCCAGCACCTTGAGCAGGAACGGCAGGCGCGGGCCGAACCGGGCCGTGGTGTCCGCGCCGAGTTCGCCCTCGGGGTCGGCGGCGATCAGCTCGACCAGCGAGCACGGCCCCTGCCCCCGGTCGATCTCGGAGGGCGCGCCCGGGTGGGCGCCCATCCACAGCTCGGCCTGCGGTCGGCCGCTGGGGGCGACGCCGAGCAGTTCGGGGATGGCCGTGAGGGAACCCCACGCGTTGGCGCGGATCCGGTTGACGAGGCGGTCCATGGCTAGCGGGGACCACCTTCGGTCCAGGAGAACAGGCCCGGTACGGCGGGGCCGACGCCGGTGCCCAGGGCCAGGTAGACGGCGGCGAAGTCGGTCACCGCGATCAGCTCGGCGAGCCGTTCCAGCGGGCTGCCGCCGCGGGCGCCGACCTCGCCGACGGCGGACTGGCCGAGCGCGCCCAGCGTGCGTCGGGCCCGGTCCAGGGGCGCGGCGGTGTCCTGGTCGTCGTGGTCGACGAGCAGCACCGGGTACATCCGCACCGGCTCGGGCTCGTCCACCCGGTCGCGGAAGAAGTCGTCCGGGTCGGCGACGTCGGCCGCGTCGCCGGCGGTGAAGACCCGGTCCTGGTAGCGGCCCGCGAGGGGCAGCGCGCCGGACAGCGCGGGGGTGGCGGCGACGCCGACGCACATCGTCGCGAAGCGCTCGGCGGCCACACCGGCGACGGTGCCCGCGCCCCAGATCACCGGGATGGTGCCGGCGATCGCGACGGCCAGCCCCTTGGCGGGGTTGAGGTAGGCGTCGGCGGCGGGCCGGCAGCGGGTGCTCGCCTCGTCGAGGCGGTCGGCCATCGCGTCCACGCTCGCCAGTGCCTCGCCGGGGGCGAACGCGCTCGCGCCGACCGCGCCGGTGAGCGCCAGGAGCGCGGTGAACAGCGGCCAGAACGCGGTCTGCGCGGCGAACACGGTGTGATCGGCGTAGCCGGTCGTGCCGACCGGGGCGGCGTCGACGGGAACCGGGACCACCACACCGCGGGACTGCTGCACGGCGGCGTCGAGCGGCGACCCGGCGGGAGTGGCCGCGGCCACCTGGCAGCCGCGTCGGTACGCCTGCCCGGCGAGTTCGATCAAGCCGGGCTCGTCCCCTCGACCGGCCAACAGCACGAGGTCCATCGGACCGGCCCAGCCGGGCAGCACGCCGCCCGCCGCGAGCACCAGCGGCAGCGCCGCGTCCGCGCCGGTGACCGCGCGCAGCGCATGGCCCAGCGGCCCGTACGCGGGCGCGGCCAGGATCACCGTGCGCGGGCGGTCCCGGGGCGCGATCGCGGCGGGCACCGCCTCGCGCGCGGCCTGCACGGCCCGGCGCACCTGTGCCCCGGCGCCGGCCAGGGCGCGCAGCGTGTCCGCCGCGTCGGCCCGGGCGATGCCGTCCTGGTCGTCCAGCAGGCCCTCGTCGAGGATGTTCATGCCCGCGCGGTACCGGGCCGGCGGGCCTCGTCCACGAGCAGCACCGGAATGTCGTCGACGACCGGGTACACCAGTGCGCACGCGGAGTTGTCGCAGGCCAGCGCGGCGTCCCCGTCCCGGTGCAGCGAGGCGTGGCAGACCGGGCAGGTCAGGATCGCCAACTGCGACGGTTCCAGATTCACGACATCTCCCACTTTTCCGGCCGGCCGCGCCGATTCGTACCCACTCGCCCCGATTCGGCGCGGCGGCCGTCCGATTGAACCCACCACACTACCGAGCCGACCGGTCAGCCCCGGACGAGTGCCAGCACCTCGTCGCGGACCGCGATCATCGTGGGCTCGTCGTCGGCCTCGACATTGAGCCGCAACAGCGGCTCGGTGTTGGAGGCACGCAGGTTGAACCACCACCGGTCGGCCACCACGGTCATCCCGTCCAGGTCGTCCACCACGGCGGTGGGTCGGCCCTCGAACGCGGCGCGCACCTTCGCGGTCGCGGCCGCCTGGTCGGCGACCTCGCTGTTGATCTCGCCGGACGCCGGGTAGCGGTCGTACTCGCTCGCGAACACGGACAGCGGCAGGCTCTGGCCGCCGAGCGCGGCGAGCACGTGGATCGCGGCCAGCATGCCGGTGTCCGCCCGCCAGAAGTCGCGGAAGTAGTAGTGCGCGGAGTGCTCGCCGCCGAAGATCGCGTCGGTCTTCGCCATCTCGCCCTTGATGAACGAGTGGCCCACCCGGGTGCGCACCGCCCGGCCGCCGTGCTCGGTGACGATCTCCGGGACGGCACGCGAGGTGATCAGGTTGTGGATGATCACCGGCGCGTCCTCGCCGTTCGCCCTGGCCCGGGCGATCTCGCGGACCGCGACCAGCGCGGTGACCGCGGACGGCGAGACCGGGTCGCCGTTCTCGTCGACGACGAAGCAGCGGTCGGCGTCGCCGTCGAAGGCCAGGCCCAGGTCGGCACCGCTCTTGCGTACCTCGGCCTGGAGGTCGACCAGGTTCTTCGGGTCCAGCGGGTTGGCCTCGTGGTTGGGGAACGAGCCGTCCAGCTCGAAGTACAGCGGGACGATCTCCAGCGGCAGCCCGCTCGCGGCGCCCAGCACGCTGGGCACGGTGTGTCCGCCCATGCCGTTGCCCGCGTCCACGACCACCTTGAGCGGTCGGATGCCGGTCAGGTCGACCAGGCCCAGCAGGTGCGCGGCGTAGTCGGCCAGCACGTCGTGCTCGGTGATCGTGCCCGGTTCGCCGGTGTACTCGGGCACGCCCGCCTCGGCGAGCGCGCGGATGTCGGCCAGGCCGCTGTCCTGGCCGATCGGGGCGGCGCCCGCGCGGCACATCTTGATCCCGTTGTACTGCGCGGGGTTGTGGCTGGCGGTGAACATCGCGCCGGGAAGGTTCAGGCTGCCACTGGCGAAGTAGAGCTCGTCGGTGGAGGCCAGGCCGATGAGCGTGACGTCCGCACCCTGGGCGGCGGCGCCGGCGGCGAACGCGCCGGACAACTCCGGCGAGGACGGCCGCATGTCCCAGCCGATCACGATCGCGTCGGCCCCGGTGACCCGCACGAACGCCGCGCCCAGTGCCCGCGCGGTGTCGGCGTCCAGTTGCTCGGGGACCACACCCCGCACGTCGTACGCCTTCACGATCTGGGAGAGGTCGCGCACCCGAAGACTCCACTCGCTTGGCCGCGGTCCCGATTCGCCGCGGTAATGGCCGTTGACCGTCGATCCCTGCCCCGCGGACGACGCATCAGACCCTATCGGCCGGCGGTCAGCTCTCGGGTGAGCGCAGAACGCGCAGGTGACCGCGCCGACCGGCCTCGGGACGGCCGTCCCGGTCCGGCGGCTCGGGCGCGGGTTGCGGGGGTTGTGGCGGGCGGGCGGCCTCGCGCACGGCGTTGGCCAGCGCCTCGAGGTCGTCGCTGCTGGGCTTGCCCGCGCTCGGATCCGGCGCCAGGCGCACGACATCCCAACCACGCGGCGCGGTCAGCCGCTCCGAGTGCTCGGCGCACAGGTCGTAGCAATGGGGCTCGGCATAAGTCGCGAGAGGGCCCAGGACGGCCGTGGAGTCGGCGTAGACGTACGTCAACGTGGCGACTGCGGTTCGGCCGCAGGCGGTCCGCGAACAGCGACGTACAGGGCTCACGACGATGGACGGTACCGCAAGCGGGCCGAACCCGCGTCGTATCCGGGTGCGGTGTGACTCACGTGTCGCTCCTCACAGGGTGCGGACGGCGTCTCGCACCGCCGTTCGGCGCCCCGATCCGAGTGCGAACGAGCCCGCCCGGACCGATCCGCATCGGGCCGGCAGGCCCTAAGCTCGTCCCGTGCACAACGAGCACTCGGTCCCCTCTTCTCCTCGTGAGCGTGACCGGCGGCGCCGTAGTCGGCGCGACCGGCACGGCCGCGGCATGCGCGGTCCGCTCGCCCCGCCCCCCGTGCCGATCGCGCTGACTCGCGCGCAGCGGTTCGACGACCTCGCCGCCGACGTCGTCGAACGGCTCGCCAAGCGCTGGCCGCAACTGGAGGAGGTCCGCTTCGCGGTCCTGGACGTGCCCGAGGCCGAAACCGCGGTGAACGGCGACGAGGCGGTGGCGCTGGGCCGGCTGGTGCCGGCGACCAAGGGGGTCCCGGCGACGATCATCTTGTACCGCCGCCCGCTCGAACTGCGCGCCGAGGGCCGCACCGAGCTGGAGATGCTGGTCAACGACGTGCTCGTGGAGCAGGTCGCCGACCTGCTCGGGATGGATCCGGACACCATCGACCCCGACGACTGAGCGGCAGGCAGGAAACGACCCGGCCCGGGTCCCCGTCGAGGGGAGCCGGGCCGGGTCTTTTTCCGCGTACGGCGGCGCTACTTCTGCGGGACCAGCAGGGACAGGTCCTCGCGCGCGTTGGGCACCACGACGGTCTCGGTGGTCGGCACGAACGGCTGCACCGTGAACGCGGCGGTCTTGCCCATCGTCTCGGTGATCGTGCGCACCGCGTGCACCGGCTGCGAGCCCGGCAGCGGTTCGGCGATCACCGCGAACCGGGCGGCGCCGGGGGGCACCGGGGCGGGCACCTGGATCGTGGTGCCGGCCGGCACCTCGACGTCCGCGGACACCGGCTCGCCCTTGTCCCCGATCGAGGTGAGTTTGACCTTGGCCGGGCCCTTGGGCGCGGTGAGCGAGACGGTGCCGGTGACCGCGCCGCCGGAGCGGTTCTCCGCGACCACCGCGCGTCCGGCGAGTTCGGGCGTGGCGGCCAGGAAGGCCACCTCGGCGTCCGCTCCGGTGCCCTGCACCACCCGCACGCCGGCGATGATGTCCGCGCGTCCGGAGGTGAGCCGCAGGGCGCCCGCGTCGCTGCGGTTGACCGGGCCGAGGTCGATCACCGTCAGCTTGGTGCCCTTGACCTCGGTGCTCTCGTGCTCGACCGGCTTGAAGGTGTTCACCTTGCCGGCCACGGACAGTTGCACGTCGGTGTTCTCGCCGCTGGGCGAGAGCAGCATGAGCTGCACGTTGCCCGCGTCGCCGGTGATCGCGGGCAGGCCGGTGATCACCAGGTTGCGGCCCGGCGCCCCGGCCGAGGGCAGCCAGTCGGTGCCCACCGCGCCCTCCTGGTCCCGGATCGCCGCGCCGACGCGGCCGGTGCGGGCGATCACGTGCACCGCCACGCCCGGGAAGACCGCGCTCGGGTTGAGCGTGCGCAGCAGCACCGGCAGCGTCGCGCCGGGCGCCAGGGACAACCCGCGGCCCGCCTCGGCGTCGATCGGACCGTTGGGCCCGAACAGCTCCACGTCGACCACGGCCGGCGTGTCCTTGCTGTTGGACAGGTACAGGTACGCGTCGCGGTTCTCGGCGGTGGAGGTGCCCACGAACCAGCGGTCGGTGGTCGGCGCCTCGCAGGCCAGGCCGGCCAGGCCGCGACCGGCGCCGCTGGGTACCCGGGTGACCGCGCCGGCCGTGAAGCCCGGCGCGAACGCCCCCGCGGCGTTGCCCACGAGCGGCGGGACGTCGATGTTGTCCACGTTGAAACTCGCGAGCTTGCCCGGGGCCTCGACCTTGGTGCGTGCCTTGGTGCGGTCGCCGAGTTCGACGACGCTCGCCTCACCGCCGCTCGTGGGGTTCTGCGCGGGCGGGGTCAACGCGGAGACCACGGTCGAGCTGCCGGGCAGCTCGCGGATCGTCGGACAGCTCAGCTCGGACTGCTGCATCGGCACCCGGCCCGCCGCGGGCGGCGGTGCCGCCTTGCTCTCGGTCGGGCGGGTGACGATCGCCAGGCCGACGACCGCGGCCAGCAGCGCGACGACGACGGCCAGGGAGAGGGTGGTGCGCTTCACGGGCGGTCTCCCTGCGAGGGCGGCGGCCAGGGTTGGTCACCCGGGCTCGGCTCGGGCGGCCAGCCGCCGCCTTGGTCCGGGTAGGCGTTCGGGTCGTACTGCGGCGCGGGCACCACGTTGCCGTACTCGTCGTAGACGGGGTGCTGCGGCTGGGGCGGGACCCAGCCGTAGGAGCCGGCCGCGTCCGACCCGTCCGGCGCACCCGGCGCGGCCGGGGCGCCCTGGTCGTACTGGTAGCCCTGGTAGTCCGGGTAGCCCTGGTACTCCTGCCCGTAGTCCTGCTGCGGGTACTGCTCGTAGGCCGGTGTCGCGGTGGCGTCGTAGGACGCGCCGTTCCACGCCTCCACCGGCACCGGCGCCTCGGCCGGGTCGGTGCGCTGCTCGGGGAAGCCGAACGCGTCCGAGCCCTCGGCGGCCACCGCGACCGGTACCGCCTCCGGGGCCGGCACCGGCTCCTCCGACTCGGCCTTGGCCCGCCGGGCGCGGCGCCCGGTGCCCTCACCGGCGGCCGGGGCCGCCGGGGCGTCGGCTTCCGGCAGGTCGTCGTCGGTGCCGCGTCGACGGGCGGGCAGCGCCATGACGAACACGACGAACACCAGGACGCCCTGGACGAGCAGCCAGATGCCGTGTCCGCCGGACGAGTGCACGATTTCGAGCCGGCCCGCCTCGGGCCGCAACTCGAAGCCCTGCGCCCAGCCGTCCAGCGTGCGGGCGGTCAGCTTCCGGCCGCCCTGGGTGGCCTCCCAGCCCGAGTCGGCGCGCTCCGCGAGTCGCAGGATCCGACCCTGGGGGCCGGCCTCGATCCGGGTGGACACGCCCTCGCGGGTGGAGGGGACGGCCGCGCTGCGACCGTCGGGGTCGACGATCAGCGCGCGGCCGACCGGATATTGCAGACGCCACAGGGTGGCGCCCTGGGTCGCGCCGACCCGGGCCAGGCCCGGCGTGCCGTCCAGGCGGGCGGCCAGTTCGCCGCCCACCGGCGGCTTGAGCTGCACGAACTCGATGCCGTACGGGGCGAGCATGCTCGCGCTCGCGCCGCCGCCACCGGAGAGCAACTTGCCCAGGAACGTGTCGAACTGCCGGTACGTGGACGCCTTGGGCGCCAGTTCGGCGTCGCCGAGCACCGGGCCCGAGCCACGCACGATCGTGTAGGCGACGTTGCCCGGCTCGGGCGAGGTCAGCACCAGCGTGCGCGGATGGCGCGGCCCGGCGGCCTCCTCGGCCACGAACGCGGGCACCACGACCGGGTCGCGGCGCTCCAGCGGCCCGTTCGCGCCCTGCCACAACCAGACGCCGGCCGCCGCGACCGGGGTGAGCCCGGCCAGCACGGTCAGCACCACGGCGGTGGGCTGGCGCCAGCCGAAGCTGCCGGCCGCGACCCGGGTACGGGCGTCCTCGGCGCCGACCATCGCCGCGGCGACGTAGCCGAGCGCGATCACCACCACGGCCGTGCCGGGCCAGGCGGGCACCTTGTCGCCGGTGGCCTCGACGGTGAGTTCGACATGGCTGACCACGATCGCCAGGAGCAGGCCGACCAGGGCCACCGCCCACGCGCCCAGCACCGCCGCACGCCGCGAGTCGCGCAACAGCGCGGCCAGCGCCACCAGCAGCAGCGCGCCGGTCAGCCACAGCGGCAGGGTGCCGGGACCGCCCGGGTCCAGGAGCAGCAGGCCGACCGGGCTGGTGCCCTTCTCGGCCAGCGCGTCGCCGGCCAGCCCGGGCTCGGTCAGGAACAGCTTGGGGTTGCCCGCCAGGGCCAGGGTCCACGGGCCGAGCAGGACCAGCGGGGTGCCGAGCACGACGCCGATGCGCACCAGCAGGCCCGGGCCCGGTCGCGGGCCGAGCAGTCCGGCGAAGGACACCCCGACGGCGATCAGCGCGAGCAGCGCGACCGCGAGCCACAACAACGGGGCGAACGCCGCCGCGACGGCCAGCGCCAGGCCGGTGGCCCAGCCGGCGCGCATGGACGGCTTGAGGTCGCCGGCGCCGAACACCTGGGCCGCGCCGCGCGCGACCACGGGAGCCAGCACGAGGGCGACCGCGGTGCCGATCCGACCGGAGGCGATCGCGCCGGTGGCCACGGGGGTCAGCGCGTACACGGCCGCGCCCCACACCCGCACGCCGGGCGCGGACACCAGTCGGCGGGTGCACAGGTAGGCGCTGATCCCGGCCAACGGGACGCTGCCGATCAGCAGTACCGCGACCGCGGTGCCGGCCTTGCCGAACAGCAGGGTCGCGAACGCGGCGAGCGCGCCGACATAGGGCGGGGCGCTCGCCGCCTCGCCGAAGCCGACGCCGTGCCAGGTGTCGCGGTAGCGGTCCCACAGATCCGCCGCACCCTCGGGTGGGGGCAACAGGGCGCCGCCGAACAGGCTTCCGCCGCCGAGCAATTCGCGGGCGGCGAACAGGGTGATCAGGGTGAGCGCGACGGCGAGCGAGAGTCCGGGGCGGCGCATCAGCACGCGCAGCTTGACGAAGCTCTCCGAGTCGAGCGACTCGGCGTCCTCGTCGACCGGGCCCGATTCCGCGCTGCTGTGTCGGCCGGAGCGGGTCTCCGGCTCCTCGCTGCGCCGCAGGTTGCCCAGCAGCCCCTCGGCGGCATGGCGCACGGTGGCCGCGCGGCTGGGGAACAGGTCGCCCAGGTCCTTGTCGGACGTCGTCCGGGTGCGGGCCCGGGCCCGGCGCGCGGACAGGAATCCGCCGGGGCGCAGCAACACCGAGATGGTGCCGAGCAGTTCGTCCAGGGCCATGCCGGGCAGCTTGCCGAGCAGGTAGCCCAGGCTGCGGAACAGACCGCCGAACAACAGCCGGAACCAGAGCAGCGGCCAGCCCGCGCCGGTGGTGTTCGCCAGCAGGGTGTAGGCGGCCCCCGCGCGGTCCACCCGGTGCGGGCGGTTCGCCGCGACGTCGATCGGTCGGCGCTCGCGCGTGGCCGCCTCGGCGTGTTGCACCACCGCGTCCGGCACGATCACCACGCGGTGGCCGGCGGCGTTGACCCGCCAGCCGAAGTCGGTGTCGTCGCGCGAGAGCGGCAGGTGCGGGTCGAAGCCGCCCAGACCCTCCCACACGTCGCGGCGCACCAGCATGCCCGCGCTGGAGACGGAGAGCACACCGCGCACCGCGTCGTGCTGGCCCTGGTCCTGCTCGCGGCGCTCCAGGCCGGTCCAGCGTCGGCCGCTGCCGGTGAGGGTGGTGCCGACCTCGAGGAGTTGCCTGCGGTCGTACCAACTGCGCACCTTGGGGCCGAGCACGGCCGCGGAGGGCAGTTCGTCGGCGGCGCGCAGCAGCAGGTGCAGCGCGTCGGGTGCGGGCTCGCTGTCGTCGTGCAGGAGCCACAGCCACTCGACCGGTTCGGTCGACCGCGGCGGGCGGTCCTGGTCGGTGTCGCCGTACGGGTCGGACGCGTCGTACGCGTCGATCCGATAGGGCAGGGACGCGGGATCGAGGTGCGGCGCGGCACGCAGGGCTTCACTCACGGCGGCACCGAACGCGGTCCGTCGCTCGGCGTGCAGCACCGAGCCCTGACCGAGCGCGTCCTCCAGCAGACCGGCCGAGGCATCGGTACTGCCGGTGTCGACCGCGACGACGCGCTGGACCGGGCGCTCCTGACCGAGCAGGCCGGTCAGTGTGCCGGGCAACCAGCGTGCCCCGTCATGGGCGACGAGGATCGCGGTGACTATGTGCCGTGAAAAAGCCGGAGCTTGCGCGTATGCCGACTGATGGCTGAAAAGTGACATCGAGTGCGGTGACCCCGGGGGGCTCGAAGCGGCGTGGTACCAGCGGTCCGGCATCCGGCCGAACGGCGAACACACTACGCGACGGGCACCCCGCGCCCGCTCTGCTCGGGGTCGCGGCCTCGGCCGACGCCCCTGGGCGGGCGATGCTCAGCGGGCGTCGCTCAGACGGCCGCCTTCTTGAGTCGGCGCCGCTCGCGTTCGGACAATCCGCCCCAGATGCCGAAGCGTTCGTCGTTGGCCAGCGCGTATTCCAGGCACTCGTCGCGCACCTCGCACGCGAGGCAGACCTTCTTGGCCTCTCGTGTCGAGCCGCCCTTCTCCGGGAAGAAGGACTCGGGGTCGGTCTGCGCGCACAGTGCCCGCTCCTGCCAACCGAGCTCCTCCTCCTCGCTCTCGCCGTCGGCGACCAGTAGCTGGAACAGCTCGCCCATCGCGTGCCTCCTCGACCCGTTTTTGCGTCCCCGTGATTAAGCCGTTACCGGTAACGGTTCACGACGTGTGTGAAATTACAAGCGCGTCGTTGCTGCGACGTCAAGCCGGGCTCTGCTATTAGGGCGGGGATTCACTCCCCGGGACCACAGCAATCCGGATTGACCACATAAATGGACAGATCCGGACAAGCACTGTGCCATGCGATCGCTTCGACGTTCCGGGCGGGAGCGTACCGGCGGGAGTCGCGGCGACATTCGATGCCAACCCGTGATGACCTCTGCAATGGACTACGCCTCACACCGTCCGCGCAGTTCCCGGGACGGGCCCGAAAACCGCGATGATGACCGAGGTCACACATCGACGTCGCTTGCCGATGTCACCCGGAAATGGGCCTCCCCGTGCCCTGCGGGCTTCAATCCCTTCCCAGGATTCCTCACCCGAATCGGGCAGCGGGCGTCCGATTGGGGTGCGGAGCGGCGCGGGCGCACCGCGGCGAGTTGACACGGCCACCCCGTAGACGGTCTTCTTTTCCCATGTCCGCACGCTGCAGCCGGTACCGGAGTCGTCCTGTCGACGTCCGTCGGGTGTTCAGCGCGCTGTGTCCGCCGTGCGACCACGTGTACAGCTGTTGTCCGGGCTGTATCGCCTGAGGACGCCTTTTCGGCTGTCCTCCGCGCAAGCGGCGGCACTCTTTTCCCCCTTTATCGGCACGGCCGTTCGATTCGGTCGAATGTCCGTTCGGGATGTTGTCGGCCGCTCGCGTGTTCGCTTTCGCTCCGTCGCGTTCGCCTGATCCGCCGCGCCAGAAACAAGCGCAGACATCTCGAAGGACTCCCCTATGTCCAGCGACATCACCGTCGCCGGCGACCCGCTCGCCGCCCCCGCCGTGCTCGCCCTCCCCGTCGCTCCCCCCGTGCGTCCGGCCGTCGCCCGGCTCGCCGCGCTCGCCCGGCAGCATGCCGGCCTGGTCGCGGCCGAACTCGACCAGGTCCGCTACGACCCGATCTCCCGCTGGTACAAGCGGCTCGCCGCGACCGAGGACATGGAGGTCTGGCTGCTGAGCTGGCTGCCCGGCCAGGGCACCGGACTGCACGACCACGGCGGCTCGTCCGGCGTGTTCACCGTGGTCTCCGGCGAACTGCACGAGCGCTCCCTGGTGGTCACCCCGCTGCGTCGGGCCGGCGCCCGCGAGCGGGTGCTCACCGCCGGCACCACCCGCGTGTTCGGGCCGACCTATGTACACGAGGTGACCAACATGGGCACCGAACCGGCGATCAGCGTGCACGTGTACACGCCGCGGCTGGACTCGATGAATCTGTACGACGCCGGCGAGGACATCGCGCGGCCCAGCTTCGCGCCGCTGCGTCGGGTCGGCGTCGAGCGTTCGGGAGAGCAGTGGTGAGCGCGGTCGACCGACTCCTGGAACAGGCTCGGGCCAAGCTCGCCCGGGTGACCCCCGAACAGGCGCACGCCGCGTTCCACGACGGCGCGGTGCTGGTGGACACCCGCCCCGACTTCCAGCGCGACGCGGACGGCGCGGTGCCGGGCGCGTTGGTGATCGAACGCAACCACCTGGAGTGGCGCCTCGATCCCGAGGGCACGGCGCGGGTGCCCGAGGCCACCGGCTACGACCTGCGCGTGGTCGTGTTGTGCGACGAGGGCTACGCGTCCAGCCTCGCGGCGGCGTCGCTGGTGGACCTGGGCCTGTCCGGGGCGACCGACCTGATCGGCGGCTTCCAGGCGTGGAAGGCGGCCGGCCTGCCGGTGGTGCCCGCCCCGGGCCGCAATCGTCGGTAGAGCGCCGCGCCGAGCACAAGCAGCAGCGCCGCACCGTAGCCGATCTGGTGGGTGGCCCGGATCTGATCCGGGGTCAGCTCCAGGCCCCAGGTGAGATAGAGGGCATATCCCGCCGGGCCCAGCGCGAGCCACTCCGGGCGCCGCCCGTCCAGCGCCACCAGCGCGACCACGAGCAGCGCGTACCAGGGGTAGGCCGGGGTCAGCACGAACAACATGCCGCCGGTCATCGTGAGCGCGCCCTGCCACGGGCGGTCCGGGTCGGCGCGGGCGGCCACCACGACGGCGAGCACGATCAGTACGACGACGGCCGCGTAGGGGGTGAGGCCGGTCGGCAGCACCAGTCCGAGCAGGCCGAAGCGCGCGCCGTCGTCGTACCGTTCCTCCTCCAGGTAACCGGGCAGGTAGCCGAACACGGCCGGCCCGACCGCGAGCACGTGCGGAAGATAGACCAGCAACACGGTGAGCCCGGCCGAGGCGAGCAGCCGCACCGGCGACCGACGCAGCCCACCGACCAGGGCCGCGGCCGGAAACATCTTCGTCGCGACGGCACCGCCGAGCAGCACCCCGCCCAGGATCGCCCGGCGCCCGGCGACCGCGGCCAGTCCGAGCACCATCAGCAGCACGCCCAGCACGTCCACGTGCGCGTTGTTGCCCGCCTCGATCGCGACCATCGGACACCACGCCCACAACACCGCGTGTCGGGGATCGCGGCCGAACCGGCGCAACATCACGAGCAGCGCGAGGGTCACCAGCACGGCCAGCAACGCGGCGGCGGCCTGGACCGGTTCGCGCCGGCCGGACGGGGTGACCACGTGCACGAGCCAGTAGTACGCCTCGGCCACCGGCGGGTAGATGGTGTGCACGTCGGGCCGGTTGATCCGGGTGCACGAGCCGTCCGGCAGCGGGTGTTTGAACCACCCGGCGCACTCGCCCCTCGGGAACAACCACGCGTCGCGGAAGCCGGCCACCTCGGGATCCGCCGGGGCGTGCGCGTACGGCGAGCGGCCCGCCGCCTGGACCCGCCCGTCGAACGCGTAGCGGTAGGCGTCGTCGCTGGTCCGCGGCGGCGCGCCGGCCGCCAACGCGGGCAGCGCGAGCGCACCGATCAGGATCAACGGCACCGCGCGGCGCACCGGCAGCCGATGCACGAGCCGGACACCGAGCGCGAACAACACCCAGGCGACGCCGTACACGACGTACACGCCCACACTGCCGGGGTGCGTCCACGGGCCGTACACCGCGCAACCGACGGCGCCCGCCAGGCCGAGTCCGGTGCCGGCGGCGGCGATCGTGGTCGTGGTGCTCCTGGTCGGGCCGGTGTCGGCCGTGCTGTTCGGGGTCGCCGTGCTCGATGACATGGCGCGAGTCTGTGCGTCGCGAGGCCGTTTTCGGGGCATCCCGGGCCGACCGTCAGCACTTTGTAAGGCGGTCAATGGGGGCCGGCGGCGGGTTTTCGGCGTTGGCTGGGCACATGAAGCTCGACATCCGCTTGCCGGACCCGCCCGCCGGGTTGCGCCGCGGTCCGTTCCGGGCCGGCGCGTTTCGCGGCGCACTGCACGATCCGCGTACCACCGTACTGGTCGGCCGGCTGCTCGGCCTCGCCTTCCTGATCTGCTTTCTGACCGGCTTGTTCAGTCATCTGCTCCAGCATCAGCCGCACTGGCTCGCGCTGCCGTCCCGGCCGGTGTGGGGGTATCGGGTCACCCAGGGGCTGCACGTGGCGACCGGGATCGCGGCGGTGCCGCTGCTGCTGGTGAAGTTGTGGGTGGTCTATCCGCGGCTGTTCGCCTGGCCGCCGGCGACGTCGGTCGCGCACGCGCTGGAGCGGTTGTCGATCGCGGTGCTGATGATGGCGGCGATCTTCGAACTGGTCACCGGGCTGCTGAACATCGTGCAGTGGTATCCGTGGCCGTTCCCGTTCGTGCCGGCGCACTACTGGATCGCGTGGGTGGCGGCCGGGGCGGTCACCCTGCACGTCGCGGTGAAGCTGCCGCTGATCCTGGCGCACTGGCGGCGTCCCCGGGGCGTCGCGGCCGAGCACGAAGGGCCCTCGCGACGCGGCCTGTTGACCGTGTTGGGCGGCGGCGTGGGCGTGGTCACCCTGGCCACCGTGGGACAGACGGTGACTCCACTGGGGCGGGTGTCGGTGCTGGCGCCGCGGCGGGCGGACCTCGGCCCACAGGGCCTGCCGGTGAATCGCACGGCGCGGGCGGCGGGCGTGTTGACGGCGGTCCGCGATCCCCAATGGCGGCTGGAGGTGGCCGGGCCGAGGCCGTTCGCGCTCACCCGCGCCGAGTTGTTGGCGATGCCGCAGCACGAGGCCACGCTGCCGATCACGTGCGTCGAGGGCTGGAGCGCGTCGGCGCACTGGTCCGGCGTGCGGATTCGGGACCTGATGGCCCGGGCGGGCGCGCCGCCCGGGGCCCGGCTGCGGGTGTTCTCGCACGAACTGTTCAGCCCGTACTCGGTGATGGACATGCCGGACGAGTGGGCGCGCGACTCGCTGACCCTGTTGGCGTTGATGCTGGAAGGCGCGCCGCTGGCCGAGGACCACGGCTACCCGGCCCGGATCATCGCGCCGAACCGGCCGGGCGTGCTCCAGACGAAGTGGGTCGACCGGATGGAGGTGCTGGGATGAGCACGGCGATCGAGCCCGAGCCGGTCCGGCCGCGAACCGGGCGCACGGTGAACGCCGTTCGACTCGTGCTGGGCGCCGCCGGGCTGGCGGGCATCGGCTGGGGCGTGGCGGGCACCTGGGACGACCCGTTCCTGACCGCGCGGGTGGGGCTGGCGAAGTGGTTGGTCGGCGGATTGCTGCTGCACGACGCGGTCTTCGCGGTCGCGGTCTTCACCGTCGCCGCGCTGACGATGCGGGTGCGGCCGGGTCCGCCCGCGTGGGTGCGACGAACCGTCCTGGGCGGCGCGGCGGTGGGGGTGGTGGGCACGCTGATCGCCCTCCCGGCGCTGCTGCGCCCGCTCCCGACACAGAACCCGTCGGTGCTGCCGTTGGACTACGCGCGGGGCCTGGTCATCGTGTGGACGGCGGTCGGGGTGGGGACGGCGGCGGTGCTGGTATTGCGCGGGGCGCGGCGGCGGGGGCGGGGCGGGGGTTGATGTGGTGGGGGTGGGGTGAGGTGAGTTGAGGGCGGGTGGGGGTGGGGTGTCGAACGAGGCGGCTCGGGCGCGGCGGTGTGCGGGGGCACGGCGGTGTGCGGGGGCACAGAGGTGCGCGGCGTGGCCGGGATACGGGTTTGGGTGCGGAGTGCGGTGAGGGTGGCGTTCGGAGGTGGCGCTCCGATTCGAGTGTGAAGTGCGGCGCGAGTGGGGCGCGGGGCCGCGCTCCCGTTCGGGTGGGGAGCGCGGTGAGGGTTGGGCTCGGGGCCTGCGCTCCTGTTCGCGTGCGGAGCGCGGCGACCGGTGGGGCTCGGAGGTGGCACTCCGGGGCGCGGTGAGGGCGGGGCTCGGAGGTGGCGCCCCGGGACGGGCGTGGAGCGCGGTGACGGTGGGGCTCGGAAGTGGCACCCCGAGGCGCGGTGAGGGCGGGGCTCGGAGGTGGCGCCCCGGGGCGGGCGCGGAGCTCGGCGACGGTGGGGCTCGGAAGTGGCACCCCGAGGCGGGCGCGGAGCTCGGCGACGGTGGGGCTCGGAAGTGGCACCCCGAGGCGGGCGCGGAGCGCGGGGGTGGCGCTCCGGGGTGGGTGTTGGTGGTTCAGGGTCGGCGGAGGGTGGCGAAGGCTCGGTTGGGGTGGGTCCAGGTTTCGGTCATGGTGAAGTGGTGGGCGCGGGCCAGGACGCGTAGGGCCGGGGTGCCGATGCGGGCCCAGCGGAACGCGCCGCCGTGGCAGCCGTGGTCGTCCTCGACGCGGGCGGCGAAGCGTTCGTGTACGTCCTGGGCGTCGGTCTCCACCACGAGCAGGCCGCCTGGGGCGAGCAGGCCGTGCATGCGGTCGAGCAGCCGGCCGGGGTCGCCGCCGATGCCGATGTTGCCGTCGGCGAGGAGCGCCGCCGCCCAGCGACCCTCGCCCGGCAGCGGCTCGAACACCGACCGGCACAGCGCGGTGGCGCCGGCGGCCAGGGCCCGCGCGACGGCGGCCGGCACCGGGTCGATGCCGAGCGCGGTCACTCCTCGGCGACTCAGGGCCGCGGCCAGTCGACCCGGGCCGCAGCCGACGTCCAGGGTGGGACCGGTGCATCGGGCGAGCATGGTGTCGTCGGCGATGTCCGGGTCGGCGCACCAGCGGGCCAGTTCCAGGCGTTGTCGACGGTGGCCGTGGCGGCGTACGTAGAGCGCTCCGCCTTCGCGCAGGGCGACCGCGTACGGGTCGGTCCCGGCGCCCGCCGGCCCGTCGGCCGTCGTACCGGCCCGCGTGGCCGCCGGGAGGTCGGCCGTGCGATCGGGTTCGCGCACCAGGGTCATGCGTACACCTCCCCGCCGAGCAACGCGCGGGCCACGCCGGCGCAGTGCGAGTCGGGGATGTCACGGGTGACGGCGGCCAGGTCGGCGACCGTGTCGATGTCGGTCAGGGTGGGCAGATCGCGGACGGTCAGCCCGGCGGCGAGCAGCCGCGCGCGCTGGATCGCGCCGGTCCTCGGCACCGACATCGGCACGCCGGGAAACACCGACGGGTCCGGCTCGCGCAGCCCGATCGCCCAGAATCCGCCGTCGGTCGCCGGGCCGAACCACGCGTCGGCGGCCGACCAGTCCACGGTCAGCAGTTCGGGAGTGATCTGCGGGGTGTCCATGCCGACCAGCAGGGTCGGCCCGGTACAACCGGCGAACGCGGCGGCCAGGCGCAGATCCAGGCCGCCGAGCCCCTGGGGCACCACGTCGAAGCCGGCGGGCAGCCACGGTCCGGGCTCGCCGGCGAGCACCAGTACGCGCCGGCGGGCGGGCGTCGCCAGTACGGCCGCGAGCGTGTCGGTGAGCGCGGCCTCGGCCACGGTCGCGGCCTGGTCCGGGGTCAGCGGCGGGGTCAGCCGGGTCTTGACCCGACCGGGCAGCGGCGCCTTGGCGATCACCACGAGGGTGCTCATGCGGGCCGCCCCGCGCGGGCGAGCACGGCGCTCATGTCCCGAACCGCGGTGACCGTGCCCCGGACCGTACCGGTGACCTTCGAGCGGCCGGAGCGCGGCAGATAGCGCACGTCCACCTCGGCGATCCGCCAGCCGGCGTCGGCGGCGCGGACCACGGTCTCCAACGGATAGCCGGAGCGGCGATCCACGACCTCCAAGGCGAGCAGGTCGACGCGCCGGGCGGCCCGCATCGGCCCGAGGTCGCGCAGCCGAGTGCCCGTGCGCCCGCGCAACCGCCGAGCCAGGACGGCGTTGGCCAGGCGCGCGTGCGGCGGCCAGGAACCCAGGGTCTGGGGGCGGCGGCGGCCGAGCACCAGATCCGCGGCGCCGGCGAGCACGGGGTCGGCGACCTCGGGCAGTTGGCCGGGGTCGAGCGACGCGTCGCAGTCGCAGAAGCACACGACCGGCGCGGTCGCCGCGAGCAGCCCCGCGTGGCAGGCCGCGCCGAACCCGCGCCGCTCCTCGACGACCACGTGGGCGCCGAACGAGCGGGCCAGTTCGGCCGAGCCGTCGCGCGAGCCGTTGTCCACGACGATCGGGCGATATCCGGCGGGCATCCGGGCCAGCACCCACGGGAGCGCGTCGGCCTCGTCGAGGCACGGCAACACGACGTCCACGCGGGGCACGGCGGGAGGCGTTTCGGAGTGCGTTCCGGACGGCATCTCGGAAGGCGTTCCGGAAGATGTTCCGGAAGACGTGTCGGAGGTCGTTCCGGAAGACGTCTCGAAGGTCGTGCCGGGAGGCGCGGCAGGATGCTCGGCGGGAGGCGTGGCGGGATGCGCTGAAGAGGCTTCCATGCGGCTCACGCTAGATACGCACCAGCCGCATACCCAGGCATGACGTGCTTACGGAGTGCTGACGTCGCAGCGATACGGCCATGTGGGTTACGGCCCTCTTACGGATCGACCGCCCGCCGGAATCGTCCCCCTTCGCGCACCTACACTCGCTGGCATGAAGGTGCTCGTCGTCGACGACGATCCGACCGTGGCCGAGGTCGTCGTCGGCTATCTCGAACGCGCGGGGTTCCGCACGGCGCACGCCGCCGACGGGCCCGCCGCGCTCGATCTGGCGTTCGCCGAAATGCCGGACCTGGTGGTGCTCGACCTGATGTTGCCGGGCATGGACGGGCTGGACGTCTGCCGGCGGCTGCGCGAGCGCGGTCCGGTACCGGTGGTCATGCTGACCGCACTGGGCGACGAGGGCGACCGGGTGCTCGGCCTGGAGGTCGGCGCGGACGACTACGTCACCAAGCCGTTCAGTCCGCGTGAGCTCGTGCTGCGCGTGCAGTCCGTGCTGCGCCGGGTCGCGGCCCCGGCTGCGGCGGCGCCCGTACTGCCGTCGGTGTTGCGGCACGCGGACGTCGAGGTGGACGTCGCCGCCCACCGGGTGCTTCGTGCCGGTCGCGAACTCTCGCTCACCGCACGCGAGTTCGACCTGTTGTGCTTCTTTCTCGGCAGTCCGGGCCGGGCCTTTTCCCGGGACGAGTTGATGCGCCGGGTCTGGGGCTGGGAATTCGGCGACCAGTCGACGGTGACCGTGCATGTGCGTCGGCTGCGGGAGAAGATCGAGGACGACCCGGCCGCTCCCCGACTCCTGGTCACCGTGTGGGGCGTGGGGTACCGACTGGAGGTCGAGTCCGCGTGCCCGTGAAGGATTTCGCACTGATCTGCCTGATCGCGGCGGGCAGCGGGCTCGGGGTCACCCTGCTGGGCCTGCTCGGCTTGCGCGCGCTGCGCAATCGCTCGCTCTCGGTCGCGCTGGCCGCGATGTCGATGGTCACGATAGCCGGCATGGCCGCGGGTACGGTCGGGGTCTCCCAGGCGATGTTGCTCTCCTCGCACGACCTGACCGTGGTGATGGTGGTCTGCGCGGTCTCGGCGGTGCTCGCGATCGGCGTGGCGATGTTGCTCGGCCGCCCGGTGGTGGCCGACGTACGGGCGCTGCGGGGCACCGCGCGGGCACTCGGTGGCGGCCCGTCCGGACCGCCGCACCGGATCTCGGCCGTGGCCGAACTCGCGGAACTGGGACTGGAGTTGGAGCGTGCCGGGGCACAGCTCAGCGAATCCAGGGAGCGCGAGCGGGCGGTCGAGCACGCCCGGCGCGAGCTGATCGCGTGGATCTCGCACGACCTGCGCACCCCGCTCGCGGGTCTGCGTGCGATGGCCGAGGCGCTGGAGGACGGGCTGCCGGAGGATCCGGTGCGCTACCACCGACGGATCAGGACCGAGGTGGATCGGCTCAGCGGGATGGTGGACGACCTGTTCGAGTTGTCCCGGATCCAGGCGGGCGCGCTGAAGCTGACCCTGGCGCGGGTCTCGCTCTACGACCTGGTGGCGGACGCGATGGCGGGTACGGAGGAGTTGGCCCGGTCCTGCTCGGTTCGGGTGGCGGGCGAGGACATCGCCGCGGTACCGGTCCGGGTGGACGGCCGCGAGATGTCCCGGGCGTTCACGAATCTCCTGGTCAACGCGATCCGGCACACCCCCTCGGACGGCACGGTCGCGGTCGGCGTACGCACCGCCGAGAACGAGGTCGTGGTCTCGATCACCGACGCATGCGGCGGCATCCCCGAGGAGGACCTCCCCCGAGTCTTCGACACCGGCTGGCGCGGCACCCACGCCCGCACCCCGGCCCCCGGCGGCGGCGCGGGCTTGGGCCTGGCCATCGTCCGAGGCATCGTCGAAGCCCACGCGGGACAGGTGGGCGTGGCGAACACGGGAATGGGCTGCCGCTTCGAGGTGAGACTGCCGGCGGGGTGAGGGTGGCGTTGGGGGCGGGGGCGCGCGAGGGGAGCGGGTGGGCGGTGGTCGTGGGCTGGGCCCGACACCAGACCTGAAATCGTGAGCGAAGCGAGCCGGTCAGCGGAAATGCAAGCCAAGCCCGACACCGGGGGCGAGATCGCAAGCGGAGCCAGTGGGTGGACGGTGGTCGCGGGCCGGGCTCGACGCCTGGGGCGAGGTCGTGAGCGAAGCGAGCCGGTGGGCGGCGGTCGCGGGCCGGGCCCGACACCCGACCCGAAATCGCGAACGGAGCCAGTGGGCTGACACGAAACGCAAGCCTGGCCCGACACCTCGGGCGAAGTCCGAGCGCAGCGAGTCGGTGGGCGGCGGTCGCGGGCCGAGCCCGACACCCGAGCCGTGGTCGAGAGCGCGGCGAGCCGGCGGGCCCCGGTCGCATGGCAAGCCCGACACCCAGGCAAGGTCGCGAGCGGAGCGAGTCGGCAAGCGGCAAATCGCATGCCGAGCCCAACACCGGGAGCAAAATCGCACGCGCAGCGATTCGGTAGGCCCGGCACGCGAACCAAGCCCGACACCCGACCTGAAGTCGTGAGCAAGCTGGCGGGCCGACACGAAACGCAAGCCTGGCCCGACGCCTCGGGCGAGGTCGCGAGCGCAGCGAGTGGGTAGGCAGGGAGGTCGCGGGCCGGGCCCGACACCCGAGCCGGAGTCGCGAGCGGAGCGAGCCGGTGGACCCCGGTCGTGGGCCGGGCCCGACGCCCGAGCCGAGGTCGAGAGCGCGGCGAGTCGGTGAGCGGCAATCGCATGCTGAGCCGGACACCCGACCTGGTCGCGAGCGCAGCGAGCGGGGTGGGCGGCTTTCGGCGATGCAACGCTGCTTTTTATTGGGCGCCTTCGGCGCCGGCTCGCGAGGCACCACTTTTTTGTTCCGTCGCGGGCTCCTCCACAAAAAAGTGGCCCCTCGCTCGTGACTTCGTGTCCCTTCGCTTCGCTACGGGCCACGAAGTCAACGTTCTGCGGCTCCGCCGCTCTCCGCGCTGCGCGCGTCGATCACCGGGGTGGGCCCAAGTCGGGGGCGCTGACGCGCCGGGGCGCGGCGTTGTTCGGCGGCCCGGGGGAGGCCCGACACGTTTCTGCGGCCGACCCGCCCGCCTCCTTCAGAGTCGTGGGGGTGGCGAGCCCGGTCGATCTGGGTCGTGGGTGTGGCGGGGGTGGGCGGGTGGTCAGGTGGTGGCGAACTCTGCCATTCCGTGGGTGAATTCGATCGTTGCCTGCCAACCCAGTTCCTGCTCCAAGCGGGTCGCGGAGGCGGTGATGTGGCGGACGTCGCCGAGGCGGTATTCGGCGGTGGTGATCGGGGGCGGGCCGGCGTGGGCCTCGGACAGCGCCGCAGCCATCTCGCCGACCGTGTGCGGGACGCCGGTGGCGACGTTGTAGGCGCGGAGGCCGGGGCCGGGGCGGTCCAGAGCGGCCAGGTTGGCAGTGGCGACATCGCGAACGTGGACGAAGTCGCGGCGCTGACCGCCGTCTTCGTACACCCTCGGCGGCAGCCCGGCACGCAACATCGAGCGGAAGATCGCGGCGACACCGGCGTACGGGGTGTCCAGCGGCATCCTCGGGCCATAGACGTTGTGGTAGCGCAGCGCCGTGGCCACGCCGCCGGTGGCGCGGGCCCAAGCTCCGGCCAAGTGCTCCTGGGCGAGCTTGGTCGCGGCGTACACGTTGCGCGGGTCCGGCGCGGCCTCCTCGGAGATCCGACCGGGCGTCACATCCCGCCCGCACGTCGGGCACGGCGCCTCGAACCGCCCGGCCACCAGCGCCTCGACCGGCCGAGGCCCCGGCACCACGTCGCCATGCTCCACACAGCGCCCCAGGCCCTCCCCATAGACGACCATCGAACTCGCCAACACCAACCGGCCGATGCCCGCCCGCCCCATCGCCGCAAGCAGCACCGCCGTGCCCAGGTCGTTGCACCCGACATAGTCCGGAGCGTCGTTCAGGTCCAGCCCCAGCCCGACCTTGGCGGCCTGATGACACACCGCATCCACACCGGCCAAGGCCCGCTCCACGACCACCGGGTCACGCACATCACCCCGCACCGCATCCACGCCCTCAACCGGTTCCAGGTCGAGCACCCGCACCTCGTGTCCCGCTTCAGTCAGGCATTCGACCACGTGTGTACCGATGAACCCGGCGCCGCCGGTAACCAGGATTCGCATGCCGTCCACGCTAAACACGCAGACCTCCCCAACAACCACCAACCACGCCAACGTCACTCCTTTGTAAGACCTCCCCACGCGATCACGAACCCGCCCCCCACCGCCCCCTCCACGACCTGCGCCCACCTCGTGATCGCAAGCAGCGCACGACCTTCTCCACCCCTCACACCCCCCTGTGGCATGGTCACGGAGGGGAGGATTAGTAGAAGAAGACGAAGAAGGAGGAGGAGGCGGGGAGGAAAAGGAGGGAGCAAGGAGGCAAGTCCGCTGCGGAAACGTGCCGGGCCACGCCCAGCGCGCCAGTGCCCCCGAAGTGGGTGAAACCTGTCCTCCCGTCCGGCCCACGCGCCTGTCGCCCCCACGACTGGCCAACCGTGCCCACCACCCTCGCGACTCGGGTAGGCAGGGCTCGCCGCACCCACGATCCGACTCCGCCCACTCACCACCCCCGTCCCGGCCTCCCTCCACTGCCCGGCTGCGCCCACGAGTTCACGCCCACGACTCACAGCGGCCTGCGGTTACATCCCGCCCGGCGGTCCGCCGGCAACACACGTACCCGTAGCTGCGGGATCAGGCGGAGGCGGCGGATCGGCTGCGGCAAGTGCCGGGCCTGCCCCAGGCCGCCGAACAAGGCCCGCCCGCTCCGCTCGCGACCTGGAGTCGGTTGCACCCGCTGCACTCGCGTCATGGGTGATTGGGTTCACCGGGCCCACGACCCTGATCGACCGCCCTCGCCACCCACTTCCACCCTCACGCCACGCCCACGACCCCGCTTCCGCCCTCTCACCACCCCGTCCGGGCCTCTACTGCCCGACCGTGCCCACGAGTTCACGCCCGCGACTCACGGCCGCCTGCGGTTACGTCCCGGCCCGGTGGTTCGCCCGCCCGCTCCACCGGTGACACACGTTCCCGTGGCTGCGCAACGAGGCGGGCGGGTCGGCTGCGGAAACGTGTCGGGCCTCCCCCGAGCCGCCGAACAACGCTGCCCCCCGGCGCGTCAGCGCCCCCGAGGCGAGCGAGACCTCGTGATCGACGCGCGCAGCGCGGAGAGCGGCGGAGCCGCAGAACGTTGACTTCGTGGCCCGTAGCGAAGCGAAGGGACACGAAGTCACGAGCGAGGGGCCACTTTTTTGTGGAGGAGCCTGCGACGGAACAAAAAAGTGGTGCCTCGCGAGCCGGCGCCGAAGGCGCCCAACCAGAAGCAGCGTTGCATCGCCGAACGACGCCCGCCCGCTCGCTCCGCTCGCGACCTCGGCTCGGGTGTCGGGTCGGGCCCACGACCTGGGCCCACCGACTCGCTCCGCTCACAACCCCAGCCCGAGCGTCAGGCTTGCCACACGACCCAGGGCCCCCGGCCCGCTCCGCTCACGACCCCGCCTCGGGCGTCGGGCCCAGCCCGCGACCGGGCCCACCGACTCGCTCCGCTCACGACCCCGCCCCGGGTGTCGGGCCCGGCTTGCGTTTCGCGCCGGCCCGCTCACTCCGCTCACGACCTCGGGCCGAGTCGGGTGTCCGGCTCGGCTTGCGCCCACCGCCCACCGGCTCGCCGCGCCCGAGATCTCACGTCGCGTATCGGTCCCAGCCCGCGACCGGGGTCCATCCCCTCGCTCCGCTCACGACTTCGCCCCGGGTCTCGGGCCCAGCTTGCGTTTCGCGCCGGCCCGCTCGCCGCGATCACAACCTCGGCTCGGGCTTCGGGCTTCGGGCTTGCCATGCGACCTGGGCCCCGGCCCGCTCCGCCCACGACCCCGGGTCGGACGTCGGGCCCGGCTTGCGACCGGGGTCCACCGACTCGCTCCGCTCGCGACCTCGACTCGGGTATCGGATTGGGCTCGCGCTTCGCGCCGGCCCGCTCGCTCCGCATACGACCTCGCCCCAGGTATCAGGCCACGACCTCGGCTCGGGCGTCGGGCTGCCGTCCCTGGCCCCCTCCGCTCGCGACTTCGGGGGTGTCGGGCCCGGCCCACGACCACCACCCACCCGCTCGCTCCGCTCACGACTTCAGTTCGGGTGTCGGGCCCAGCCCGCGACTTGGGCCCACCGGCTCGCTCCGCTCGCGATCTCACGTCGGTATCGGGCCCAGCCCACGACCGCCTACGCGCTCGCCGCGCCCCCGACCTCACCTCGGGCGTCGAGCCCGGCCCGCGACCCAAACAAAGCGGGCTCGCCGTACTCGCGACTCAGGCCGGTCGTGCTCGCTGCACTCATGACTCCGACCAGGCCCTGCCGGCCGCCCTCACGACTCGGATCGGTGAACTCACCGCGCCCGCGCCCCCGGCGAAGCGAGCCCGCCGCGCACCTCCCGGGTCGGGTGGGCCCGCCGCCCCCGCGACTTGGGTACGCCGTGCCGCTGTGCCCGCGACCCAGGCGGAGCCGCCGCCCTGGGCGAAGCGATCTCGCCACACCCCCGACCGGTGAAGCACGCTCACTCCCCGAGTCGAATGGGCTCGTCGCCCTCGCGACCCCGTCCAGGCCGCCCCCACGATCCACCCAAGCCGAACCCGCCGCGCTCGGTGCGTCCCCGTCCGCCCCCGACCGAGGTGCCGGCCCGCACCTGCTCGTCGGGGTCCTGCGAGACTGATGTCATGCGCATCGTTGTACTTGCCGGCGGCATCGGTGGGGCCCGGTTCTTGCGGGGCCTCAAGGCGGCCGTTCCGGAAGCGGAGATCACCGTCGTCGGCAACACCGGGGACGACATCCACCTGTTCGGGCTCAAGGTGTGCCCGGACCTCGACACCGTCATGTACACGCTCGGCGACGGCATCAACGAGGAGCAGGGCTGGGGCCGCCGCGAGGAGTCCTGGAGCATTCGCGAGGAAATGGCCGCCTACGGTGTCGAACCGACCTGGTTCGGACTGGGCGACCGGGACTACGCGACGCACATCGTGCGGACCCAGATGCTCGGCGCCGGCTACCCGTTGTCGGCGGTCACCGAGGCGCTGTGCGCACGCTGGCGGCCCGGCGTGCGACTCGTCCCGATGAGCGACGATCGGGTGGAGACGCACGTGGTGATCGACGACCCCGACAAGCCCGGGTCGCGCAAGGCGATCCACTTCCAGGAGTACTGGGTGCGACTTCGCGCCGTGCCGACCGCGCACGCGATCGTGCCGGTGGGCATCGAGACGGCCAAGCCCGCGCCCGGGGTCCTGGAGGCCATCGCCGAGGCCGACCTGATCCTGTTCCCGCCGTCCAATCCCGTGGTCAGCATCGGCACCATCCTGGGCGTGCCCGGGATCCGGGAGGCGCTGGTGGCCGCGCCGGCGCCGGTGATCGGGTTGTCGCCGATCATCGGCGGCGCGCCCGTACGCGGGATGGCCGACCGGGTCCTGGAGGCGGTCGGTGTCGAGACCGGCGCCGCGGCCGTCGCCCAGCACTACGGGCCGGGCCTGCTGGACGGCTGGCTGGTGGACACCGCGGACGCGGACGCCGTGCTCGCCGTCGAGGCGGCCGGCATCCCGTGCCGGGCCATCCCCCTGTTGATGACCGACGTCGAGGCGACCGCCGAGATGGCCCGCGCCGCGCTCGCGCTCGCGGACGAGGTGCGCTGATGGGCGCCCCGCCCCGCGGCTATTCGGTGTTCGGGGTGAGCGGGCTGCCCGAGATCGGCGAGGGCGCCGATCTGGGCCGGCTGATCGCGGACGCGGCGACGGGCCCGGACGGGCCCGGCCTGCTCGACGGCGATGTGCTCGTGGTGACCTCGAAGATCCTCAGCAAGGCCGAGGGTCGGTTGTTGCGCGGGGTCGATCGGGAGAAGGTGATCGACGCCGAGGCGGTCCGCGTGGTCGCGCGCAAGGGCCCCACCCGGATCGTGCAGACCCGGCACGGATTCGTGATGGCCGCGGCGGGCGTGGACGCCTCCAACACCCAGCCCGGCACCCTGCTGCTGCTTCCGGAGGACTCGGACGCCTCCGCCCGCCGGCTGCGCGCGGCGCTGGCCGAGCGGACCGGGGTCCGGGTGGGCATCGTCGTGTCGGACACCTTCGGCCGGCCCTGGCGGACCGGGGTCACCGACGTGGCGATCGGCGTGGCGGGCCTGGACGCGGTGGACGACCACCGGGGCCGGATCGACACGCACGGCAACGAACTCGCGGTCACCGTCACCGCGGTGGTGGACGAACTCGCGAGCGCGGCCGAGCTGGTCAAGGGCAAGGCGGGCGCCGTCCCGGTGGCGATCGTGCGCGGCCTGGGGCACCTGGTCACCGAAGCGGACGGCGCCGGCGTGCGTCCGCTGGTGCGCGGCGCCGAGGACGACATGTTCCGGCTCGGCACCCGGGAGGCGCTCGGCGAGGGCGCCCGGAACGCGATCACCGCGCGTCGCACGGTACGCGCGTTCACCGAGGAGCCGGTGGATCCGGACGCGGTGCGCCGCGCGGTGACCGCCGCGATCACCGCGCCGGCCCCGCACCACACCGTGCCGTGGCGATTCGTGCTCCTGGAGAGCGCGCTGGCCCGGATCGCGCTGCTGGACGCGATGCGCGACGCGTGGGTGGCGGATCTGCGGGCGGACGGGTTGAGCGAGGAGCGGATCACCCGCCGGATCGGGCGCGGCGACGTGTTGCGCGCCGCGCCGTACCTGGTGGTGCCGTGCCTGGTCACCGACGGTGCGCACACCTACCCGGACGCGGTGCGGGCGCGGGCCGAGCGGGAGATGTTCACGGTCGCGGCGGGCGCCGCCGTACAGAACCTGCTGATCGCGCTGACCGCGGAGGGCCTGGGGTCCGCGTGGGTGTCGTCGACGATGTTCTGTCCCGACGTGGTGCGTGCCACGCTCGCGCTGCCCGCGGGCTGGGACCCGATGGGTGCCGTCGCGGTGGGCCGACCGGCCGAGCCGCCTCGGGACCGCCCGGCTCGCTCGGCGGACGACGTGATCGTGGTGCGCTGAGCGGCACGCTCAAGCAATCCGAGCAATCCGAAGTCCAAGCACCCGAACGACCCGAACAACGCCGGCAACCCACAACCCGAAGGGTGGGCGCGTCATCGCGATCGCGATGACGCGCCCACCCTTTCGTGCACGGTCTCTGCCGCTTGGCGCTGCCGGCCCGGATTCGGCGGGCTCCCACCGCTGCCGACGTCGGGTCGTCAGCGATGTCCGGCCGATGTCCGGGGGCGTCGCGCCGCGTCAGTGGCCACCCGCCCAGGTCCCGCCGACGCTCGGCGGTGCCTGCGGGCGCGGCGGCGGGATGTGTCCGCCGCCGGGCGCTCCGGTACGACCGGGAGTCGGCGACATACCGGGGCTGTCATAGGGCGGAGGCGCGTTCTGCGGCCGGCCGGAGCCGGGGCTGCCGGGGGGCTCTACCTCGCCGCGCCAGGCACCGGTCTCGTGCCCGCGTTCCTCCACGAACACCTTGAAGTGTTCGAGGTCGCCCTTGGTCCTACCACGCACGAAGCCGAGCTTGTCCCCCACCGTCTCGACCAGGCCATCGGGGTCGAACTCCATCTGGAGCATCACCCTGGTGTGCACGTCGTCGAGCCGATGGAAGGTCACCACACCCGCCTGGTGCGGGCCGTCCACGGTCTTCCACGCGACCCGCTCGTCGGGCCGCTGTTCGGTGATCTCGGCGTCGAACTCCCGGGACACACCGGCGATTCGGGTGACCCAGTGGGTATGTGTCGGATCGATCTGGTCGATCCGCTCGACCCCGCTCATGAAGCTCGGGAACTCGCGGAACTGGGTCCACTGGTTGTACGCGGTGCGGACCGGCACGTCCACGTCGATCGAGTGCTGGACGGTCGTCACGAGCACTTCCTCCTCGTTCTCGGTGTCGGCTCCGGGCTGCGATGCAACAACAGCCAAGTCCTTCACCCAAACGGCTGCCCGAGGCCCCCGGGGGCAAACGTGGTGTCCTTCGGGCCAGGCACCGCCGGCACCGCACCCCGCGCGCCACACCCCGCACCCCCGGTCACGACACCGCCGTCACAACGCCTTTCCGACGAAGTGCCCCCGCGGCGCATACCGCGGCGCACGGCGCGGCACCTTCACCCCCGACATGCGGATCAACAACGCGGCCCGATGCCGGTGTCCCGGGTAGCCGGCCAGCAATTCGAGCATCCCGGCGTCGTCGACCGCGTGTCCGGCCAGCGCGAAGCCGATCGTCTTGGGCAGATGCAGGTCGCCCACCGACAACGCGTCCGCGTCGCCGTGCGAACGCTGCATCGTCTCGGCGGCCGTCCAGATCCCGATCCCGGGCACCAGTCGCAGCAGCCGCGCCGCCTCGGGGTGGGCCACGCCCGTGGTCGCCTCCAGCCGGCCGGCCACCCGGACCGCCTCGATCACGGTGCGCGAACGGCGCCCGTCCACGCCGGCCCGCGCCCAGTCCCAGGACGGGATCATCGCCCAGGTACGGGCATCGGGCACCACCCGCAGGCCCGTCGGCGCGGGCCCCGGCGCCGCCTCGCCGTACTTGCCCAGCAGCAGCCGATAGGCCCGGCGCGCCTCGATCGTGGTGACCTTCTGCTCCAGGATCGAGGGCACCAACGCGGTCACGACCAGCGTCGTGCGCGGCATCCGCAGGCCCGCGAACCGGCGTTCGGCGTCCCGGACGATCGTGTGCCGGGCGACGAAGGCGTCCGGGTCGTCCTCGGCGCCGAGCAGGGCCGGCAGCGCGTCGAGTTGCCATTCGGCGCCCGGTCCCCACGCGCTCGCCTCGACCTCGCCGGTCGCGGGACGGTCGATCAGCCGCAGCGTGCACGGTCCGTTCGGGGTGCGCGAGGTCCGCCACACCGAGCCGTCGGTGCCCGCGTGGTGGGTGGGGTCGCTGTGGCCGCGGCGCAGTTGACCTACGGTGAGCCGGAGGTCGAGCGGGAAACCGGGACGCCACACACGATGGAGGGCACTCGGGTGCAACGGGCTCTCCTCGCGATCCGGGTTCGGACCGCCACGGTACCTTCCCGGTTTTGCCCCGATGTGCGCAGAGCAGACTTCACCTATGCGGGTGATGGCGTTCGGCACGTATGACACGACCGTCCACCCCCGGGTGGGAATCCTCATCGAGGGCTTGCGGCGCCACGGTATCGAGGTGGTGACCTGCAACGTTCCCCTCGGACACATGGATGCCGGGCCGATGGTCCCACCACCCTCGGCCCATCCGGGGATCCCCCGCCAGCGGATCCGGCACGCGCGGTGCATCGCCGAGCTGGTCGCCAAGGCCCGCCGCGCGCCGCGGCCGGACGTGGTGATCGTCGGCTATCAGGGTCGGCTCGACATCCAGATCGCCCGCCGGTTGTTTCCCGGCATCCCGCTCGTGCTCGACCACCTGGAGAGCGTGGACGACGTGGCCGATCGGCTCGGTCAGGCGGCGCAGGCCGAGCTGCGCAAGGTCGACCGGATCGAGCAGGCCGCGATCGCGGCGGCCCGACTGGTGCTCGTGGACACCGAGGAGCATCGTCGGGTGCTCACCCCGGGGCATCGCGATCGGGCGGTGGTGGTGCCGATCGGGGCGGCACCGGCGTGGTTCGACGCGGGTCGCCCGGGCGCCGATCCGGGCCCGGTGTCGGTCGAGGCGGACTTCCGGCCCGGCGAGGATCTGCGGGTGATCTCGTTCGGGTTGTACTCGCCGGTGCAGGGTGCGCCGGTGATCGGTGCCGCGCTGAGTCGGCTGGAGGGCTATCCGATCGCGGTGACGATGATCGGTCGGGGCCTACAGGCGCAGCGCACTCGGGACCTGGTCGGCCCGGACGCACCGCGGGTGACCTGGCGGACCTGGGTGCCGGAGGCCGAACTGCCGCATCTGGTCGCGGCGCACGACGTGTGCCTGGGTGTGTTCGGCACCGGTGCCAAGGCGTTGCGGCTGGTGCCGAACAAGGTCTTCCAGGGCGCTGCGGCGGGGTGCGCGGTGCTCACCTCGGACACCGCGCCGCAGCGCCGACTGTTCGGGCCGGCCGGGTTGTTCGTGCCGGCGGGCGATTCGGACGCGTTGGCCGACGCGCTGCGCCGGTTGGCCCAACACCCGGCCGAGGTGGCCCGGTTGCGCGCCGCGACGGTCGCGCTCGCGCGCGAGCGGTTCGTCCCCGAGGCGGTGGTGGCGCCGCTGGTGGAGCGGCTCGGGGAGATCGTCGGCAAGCGGGCCTGAGCGGCCGGCCCCGAAGCCGCGTTCAGCCCACGCGCAGCGCCACGTCGGTGCGGATCGCGGGCAGTTGGTCGTAGAGCGCCTGACCGGGGCACTCGGTGTTGAACGCGTCCCGGTGGCCGGAGATCACGTCGAACGAGTGGGTGCTGCCCTTGGGGTAGCGGCTGCCGCTGTCCGACGAGGTCAGGGTGACCTTGCCCTTGGGGTCGCGGTCGTGCAGGCCGAGTTTCCAGGCCAGCACCCGGGAGATGGAGATCAGCATCGGTGCGGGCGGCGCGGTGGTGGTGTAGGTGCCCATGGCGGCGACGCCCGTGCTGTCGGTGTTGAACCCGAGGGTGTGGGCGCCCAGGACCGGTTTGTCGGTGCCGCCGGCGCGCCCCTCGAAGATCGTGCCGCACTTGTCCACCAGGAAGTTGTAGCCCACGTCGGCCCAGCCGTTGGTCTTCACGTGGTAGCGGTAGATCGACCGGAGCACCTTGGCCGAGTCGCTGCACGGGAAGTCGTTGCCGTCGGCGGTGTGGTGCACGAAGGCGGCCCGAACCGTGTTCGTGTACTTGAACTTCGCGTCCCGCAGCGACTCGTCGGCGCCCCAGTCGCTGCGGGCCACGATCGCCGGTTTGTCGGCGTGGCCCTTGACCGTGCGGCCGTCGGTGAGGTCGGGCAGGGTCGGGCGGGCCGGCATCCGGTCGAGGATCGAGTCGCCGGGGTCTACCAGTTCGGCCCGCAGGTCCTTGGGCGATGCGCCGGTCAGGACGCCGACGCGCACCTGGACGCCATTGGATCGGCCCGCCCAGAACGGCTCGGTGCCGCCGCGCCCGCCGCCCTCGGCGTCGCCGGTGCCGTGGCCGCCGGCGTGCAGTTCGTGCCACGGGCTCCACACGCCGCCGGTGCGGGTGCGCACGTGTACCGCGACCCGCTCGCCCGCGCCCGGGTCGGCCCAGGTGACGCCGAGCAACGAGTAGGCGGGGGTGGCGCGTTCGGCCGTCAACACCTCGGTCCGGCCCACGCTCGGCGCGGCGGCGTCCGGTTCCTGTTCGATGCCGGTCAGCGGGAGGGTCACGGTCGAACCGGGAGTGCCGGGTGGCCGGGAGTCGGCCTGCGCGGGCGCTCCGGCGAGCACTGCGGGTACGGCGAGCGCGGCGATCGACAACGCGATTCTGGTGTACACGGGCAGGCCCCTCCGTCGTGGGTCGAGCTCTACCGGTTCCCGCATGGCACTGGATGCCGTACTAAATATGACAATTGCACCCATTTGCGCCATCGATTCATCGAGCTGGGTAGGCTGATCTCATGCCCAGCACCCCGGTCGATCAGTTGCGCACCACGCTCGCCGCCGACTCCGCGCGGCCGTTCACCACCTTCTACGACGACGCCACCGGCGAGCGAGTCGAGCTCTCCGTCGCGACGTTCGACAACTGGGTCGCCAAGACCGCGAACCTGCTGCGCGACGACCTCGCGGTGGAGCCGGGCGCGCGCGTCTCGTTGCTGTTGCCCGTGCACTGGCAGACCCAGGTGTGGCTGCTCGCGGCCTGGTCGCTGGGCCTGGTGGTGAGCTTCGACGGGGATCCCGCCGACGCCGACGTGGTGGTGTCCGGCCCGGACACCCTCGACCGCGCCGCGACCTGCCCGGGCGAGCGGGTCGCCCTGGCGCTGCGGCCGATGGGCGGACGCTTTCCCACGCCGCCGGCCGGCTTCCTGGACTACGCGGCCGAAGTGGCCGGGCACGGCGATCGGTTCGTCGCCGAGGGTCCGGTGCCCGCGGGTGCCGCCGCGTTGGTCGAGGCCGGCCGCGAGTGGACGGCCGGCGAGCTGGCCGAAGCGGGCGAGGCCGCCGCGCGCGAGTGGCGGCTGGTCCCCGGCGATCGCCTGCTCACCTCTTTGAGCTTCGCCCGAACGGGTGGATTGCGGGCGGGCGTTCTCGCGCCGCTGGCCGCGTCCGTACCGGTCGTCGTATGCCGTCACCTGGATGAATCCCTGCTGGAGCGGCGGATCGAGGCCGAGCGGGTCACGCGTGCCGTCACCCGTTCCGCCGAGCAGGCATGACAAGACGGGTCGAGCTGCGCTTTCGTGGCCCCGACCGCCCGTAGTGCCGTGCCCGGCGGTCCCTCAGCAGGCGGGGAGGCGTGGGGTTCATGGATGCGTGGGATCACCTGTACCGGTCCGAGGACGCGGCCGAGCCCGCCGCCGCGCCCGAGGCGCCGCCCCCGACCCCCGAGCCCGGGGCGGCCGCACCGGTCGAATCCGGCGCCGGCCGGGCCGCCACGCGCCGCGCCCGCAAGAAGCGCAACCGGCGGCGCAAGGTGTTCCTGCCGATCGGCGTCGGCATCTCGCTGATCCTGCTCACCGGCGTATCCGCCGCCTACGTCGCGTACCAGCGGCTCAACGGCAACCTCGAGACCGACGCGGTGGACGGCAAGCTCAACGCCGACCGCCCGGAGGCGGGCGGCAACGGCAAGGGCAAGCCGCTGAATCTGCTGATCATCGGCTCGGACTCACGGGCGGGCGAGAACCGCGCCCTGGGCGGCGGCGGGGACAACGGCGAGCGCTCGGACACCACACTGTTCGTGCACCTGTCCTCGGACCGCGAGCACGCGGTGGTCATGAGCATCCCGCGCGACCTGCTGGTCACCGTCCCCTCGTGCGTGACCCGGGACGGCGCGCGCTCCGCCGAGCAGCGCGGGGTGATGTTCAATGCGGCCTTCGAGCTCGGCGGCGCCGCGTGTACGCGCAACACCGTCGAGAAGATCACCGACATGCGCGTGGACCACCACATCATCGTGGACTTCTCCGGCTTCAAGGGCATGGTCGACGCGGTGGGCGGCGTGGAGATCTGCCTGCCCAGGAACGTGCAGGACCACGAGGGCAACATCTCCTTGTCCGCCGGCCGACGCAAGGTGCACGGCCGGGAGGCACTGGACTACGTCCGACTGCGGCACGACGTCGGGCTCGGCGGGGACGGCAGCGATCTGGGTCGGATCAAGCGGCAACAGGCTTTCGTGGCCTCGCTCGCCAAGCAGATCCGCAGCGGCGACACGCTCTCCAGCCCGTCCCGGCTGTTCGCCCTGGCCGACGCGCTGACCAAGTCGATCCGGGCCGACGAGGGCCTGGACTCGGTGTCGGCCCTGGTCGACCTCGCGCGCGGGATGCGGGACTTGGAGACCCGGGACATCACCTTCGCCCACGTCCCGGTGTACAACCCGCCCGAGGACAACAACCGGGTCGCCCTGATCCAGCCGGACGCCCGGCACCTGTTCGACGCGATCAACCACGACGAGCCCTTGGACGGTCGGCGCAGACCGGACGCGGCGGCGGGCACGCCGGGTGAGGCGCCGTCGGTCGAGGCCGCGCCCGGCGCGTCCGCCGGGCACGGCCGGCGACCGGGCGGAGCCGCCCCGGCGGCCGGGGTGCACGTCGCCGGCGCCACCGGCACCGGCGAGCCGTCCGATTCGGCGAAGGCACCGGTCCGGGCCGACACCCGCAACGCGGATCAGGACATCTGCAAGGCGAACTGACGCTCCATCACCCCATTCGTCCGTAGACGCCCACCTGCACGGCGCCGGATACGGTGGCGCACCGTAGCGTGCTCGCCGATACACGGGCCGCTCCGGTGTGACGTGCGGCTTCTTCAACCAGTGACCTGCGTCACAGGGGGAAGGGCGCACGCAACTCGGGGAACCGGCAGCACGTCTATCACTAGCAACGGCCGCTCCACGCGCGGTTCGTCGCTCTTGATCGGCGTTGGGCGCCCTGGGGAAAGAAGCAGACACGACGTGAGTGACAGCGAACGGGCCGGCAAGCAGGCCGAACCCGGTCGGGACACGAGCCCGGAAACGGCGCCCGAGGCTTCGACCGAACCCGAGATATCGACTCCGCCGAGCACGGCGGACGAGCCGGGCGCGCAGGCCGAGTCGAATGCGCCGGCGGTCGGCGAGCCGGCCGAGGCGGGCACGCGAACCGAGCCGGCGCCGGTCGAGGCGGACGCGCCGGCCGAGCCGGGCGCACGAGTCGAGCCGAGTGGTGCGCCCGCCGCCACCGAGCCGGGCGCGCCGAACGCGCAGGCCGAGCCGAGTGCGCCCGCCGAGGCGACGCCCGCCGCGGCCGCCACCGAGGAGCCGCTCGCCGCCGCCGTCGCCGCGATGGCCGCCGCCGGCGAGGCCGGGGCGCCGGACCGACTCTCCCGGCGGGATCGACGCAGGCGGGTGTACAAGCGGGTCCTGATCGGCGTCACGGTCACCGTGGCGCTGTGCCTGGTGGCCGGCAGCATCGCGGTCTACGCGATCTACCGCAAGCTCGACGGCAACATCACCACCGAGGACCTGACCGCCAAGCTGGGCCCGGAGCAGGAACGCCCGCAGGTCGTCGCGCACGACGCGACGAACATCCTGCTGATGGGCTCGGACGACCGCAGCGGCGACAACAAGCAGTACGGCGACATCGGCGAGGGCACCAAGCGCTCGGACACCACGATCCTGTTGCACCTGGCCGCCGACCGGAAGAGCTCGGTCGCGGTCAGCATTCCGCGCGACCTGATGGTCGACATCCCCTCGTGCGTGCGCCAGGACGGCAGCAAGTCGCGGGCGTACCGCGACCAGTTCAACCACGCGTTCGAGATCGGCGGCGCGGCCTGCACGATCAAGACCATCGAACAGATGACCAAGGTCCGCGTGGATCACCACATCGTGATCGACTTCTCCGGCTTCAAGGAGATGGTCAACGCGGTGGACGGCGTCGAGGTGTGCCTGAGTCGGCCGATGCGGGACACCGCCGCCAAGCTCGACCTGCCCGCGGGCAAGCACCGACTCGACGGCGAGCAGGCGCTCGGCTACGTCCGCGCCCGCAAGAACGTCGACGACGGCAGCGACACCCAGCGGATGACTCGCCAGCAGCGTTTTCTGGCCGCGCTCGTTAAGAAGGTCAAGGTCGGCGACATGCTGACCCAGCCGTGGAAGTTGTACGACCTCCTCGACGCCGGAACCCGGTCGATCACCGCCGACCCGGGACTGAGCTCGCTTAGGGATCTGATGGACCTGTCCGACAGCGTCAAGGGGATTCCGAACGACAAGTTCGCGTTCCTGACCGTGCCGCGGCAGCCGTACCGGCTCGACCGCGACCGGGACGAACTGGTCCAGCCCCAGGCCGACCGGCTGTTCGACGCGATCCGGCTGGACCGGATCGCGGTCGGCGCGGCCGTGACCGGCAAGGACGACAACGGGTTCGAGAACAACGGCGAGGTGCGGATCGAGCAGTCGGCGACGCCGAAGCCGTCCACCCGCACCACCATCGACGAGGACGGCAACCGGGTCACGGTCACGCCGACCGCGCCGGGTACCGGCGGCACCGGGAAGGGGACCGGCACCCGCTCACCCGCGGGCACCGGAGCCCCGGGCTCGTCGGCTTCCACGGCCGACCCCACATCCACCAGCGGCGGCACCTCGTCGGCCGAGCCGACGTCGGCCGCGGACACGGGCGCGATCGTCACCGTATCGGGACGAACGGCGGAACAGGACGTGTGCGCGGGCTGATTGCATCGATACCGCACAGGGGAGCCGGGTCGCCGCGGATCGGCGGTGACCCGGCACGTTGCCGGAGGGGATTCGTCACATGGGCACGGACGCGGATACGGAGGTCGGGGAGGCTGCGGCACCCGACCGGCGGGGCACGCGCAGAAAGAGCACCGTGAAGAAGCGCCTCAAATGGATCGCGATCTCCGTGGTCGGCATCCTGGTGATCCTGGCCGGCAGCGCGTACGGGTACATCCGGTACCTGAACGGGAAGCTGCACCACAGCCAGATCACCGCCGACAAGAACAACCGACCACCGGCGGCGGCGAAGGACGAGCAGGGCCGAAGTCCGATGAACATCCTGCTGATCGGCAACGACAGCCGGATCGGCGAGGGGCGGCGCTACGGCGCGGAGGGGCACGAGGGGCTCGCCGACGTGGCGATCCTGATGCACCTGTCCGCCGACCGCTCCAATGCCACACTGGTGAACATCCCGCGCGACACGATGGTCGACATCCCGCGCTGCGAGATCGGCAAGGGCAAGGACAAGAAGGTCACCGAGGCCCGGTTCGGCCAGTTCAACGACAGCTTCCGCAGCATCGGCGCGTCCTGCACGGTCGCCACCGTGGACCGCATGCTCCAGGTCCGGATCGACCACTACATCGAGGTCGATTTCAAGGGTGTCCGTGATCTGACCGAAGCGGTCGGCGGGGTGCCGATCTGCCTCGACTCGCCGATCCACGACCCCGTCCTGGGCAACTCGCAAGGCGGTACCGGACTGGAACTCCCGGCCGGCCCGAACACCCTGAGCGGCGACAACGCGCTGCAATTCCTGCGCGCCCGGCACGCGTTCGGAGACGGCAGCGACCTGGCCCGGATCGAGGCGCAGAAGGTCTTCCTGATGTCGCTGGCGCGCGAGCTCAAGAGCAACGCGAAACTGAGCAACGTGGACGGCCTGTTCAAGATCGCGAACAGCGCGGTGAGCGCGCTCACGGTCGACAACGACCTGGCCGGCGTGGACAGGCTGATCGATCTGGCCGACGAGATCAAGAAGGTGCCGGAGAAGCGGATGGCGTTCACCACGCTGCCGACCGAGACCTACCGTCCGGCCCCGGACCAGGTCCAGCCCAGGCGGCCCGCGGCGGACGACCTGTGGGCCACCGTCCGGGCCGACCGGCCGTTGACCAAGGGCGACGGCACGACCGATCCGCCGCCCGCGCCGGTGACCACGACGCCGCCTCCGCCGCCGGCCACGATCGCGCCCGGCGACGCGGCCCGGATCAGGGTGACGGTGGACACCGGGACCGCGAAGAAGCGCATCACCCCGACGGTGGAGACCCTCAAGCGGCTGGGTTTCAAGGCCACTTCGGGTACCACGATGCCGGACGGCCGGGAACACGCCAACAGCCGGATCACCTACCCCGACGGCAGTCGGGATCAGGCCAAGGCGATCGCGACCGCGCTGGGCGTGCCGGAGACCGCCCTGGAGGTGGCCAGGCCCGGCGACACCACGATCAAGCTGTTGATCGGGGCGGATCTCCCGGATCCGGGCACCGGCGACCCGACGAGTTCGGCCACCGGCGGCCCCGGCCGTACGCCGGAACCGCCCAAGGCCGCCGACCTGAACCTGGAGACGGCCGACAACACCAAGTGCGCCTCGCCGCGCAAGAAGCAATAGAGCTCACAGGCACGTTCGCAGACACGTTCGAGGGGGTCGCGGTGGGAAGCACACAAATGCGTCCGCCCGTGACCCCCATCGATCGAACAACGATCGACCGATACTGGATCAGGAACGATCGATGAAGGGTTTTATCCCTTTTCCGACGATCCGAGTGTCAGGACTTCGCAGTCTCTGTGACCATGGCGAGATCTCGCCGGTTATGGTGGCTGCTTCCAAACCGACCATCACGTATCACCGTCGGGTTCCGTACGGATGCCTCCGGGACCCCGGTGTCGCCCTTGAGGGACCGAGCACAGCCGGGGGGGCAGTGCGGCGGATACAGCCGGAGGGAATCTCGGCGTGAACAGAGGGAACGGGCCGCACCGTGGCGCGCCCGGGGACAACGATCCCCTGGGCGGCATGGACGACGCGGACGTCGCGGACATGTGGGTGATGAACCCGGACACCGGCAGCTTCGAGCTGCGGGCGCCGGGCGGCCCCGGTGCCGCCGGAGCCGGAGCCGGAGCCGGCAGCGGGTCCGCCGGTGCTCCCGGCACGGACGACTCCGGTGCCGCGCGGCCGCGCTCGCGGGCGGCGAATCCCGAGGGCCGGCGCCCGTCCGCGGTGGCGGCGGCGTCCGGTCGGGAAGCCGACGAGGACCCACCCCGGCGCCGCGAACGCGCGGGCAACGCCCCCGCCGGACGCGCGGCGACCCGCAGCGGTGCGCGCGGCGAGGGACCGCCGAAGAGCAAGGTCAAGCGGCGGCTCAAGTGGATCGCCATCTCGGTGGTCGGCATCATCGTGGTCCTGGCCGGCAGCGCGTACGGGTACATCAAGTACCTCGACAGCAAAATAACCACCACCGCGAAGAACGCGGGCAGCGAGGGTGTCCCCAAGACCGAGGAGGACGCGTTCGGGCGCAAGCCGCTGAACATCGTGCTGATCGGCAACGACAGCCGTAAGGGCCTCGGCAAGAAGTACGGCGCGGCCGAGCACACCGAGGGCTTGGCCGACGTCACGATCCTGATGCACGTCTCGGCCGACCGCAGCAACGCGACCCTGGTCAGCATCCCGCGCGACACCATGGTGCAGATACCCAAGTGCGTCGTGGACGGCAAGACCTACCCGGCGTCCAACGGCCCGCAGTCGTTCAACGAGAGCCTGGCCAACGGCGGTCCGCCGTGCACGGTGTCCACGGTCGACAAGATGCTCGGGGTCCAGGTGGACCACTACATCATGATCGACTTCACCGGCGTGAAGAAGATGACCGACGCGGTCGACGGCGTGGACATGTGCATCTCGGAGCCGATCAACGACCCGGTGCTGCCCAACCAGCAGGGCGGCACCGACCTCAAGCTCGACGCGGGCGACCAGAACCTCAGCGGCGAGACGGCCCTGAAGTTCCTGCGCGCGCGGCACGCCTTCGGCGACGGCAGCGACCTGGCCCGGATCAAGGCGCAGAAGGCGTTCCTGATGGCGCTCACCCGCAAGCTGAAGAACAGCGCGTCGCTGACCAACGTCGAAGGCATGTTCAAGCTCGCCAACATCGCGGTGGAGTCGCTGACGGTGGACAACGGCCTCGGCGGCGTGGACAAGCTGATCTCGCTGGGCAACCAGTTGAAGAAGGTCCCCGAGAAGCGGATGGCGTTCACCACGCTGCCGATCGAGGAATACCCGCCGATGGCCAAGTCGAAGGTGCAGCCCAAGCAGCCCGAGGCGAACAACCTGATGGCGATGTTGCGCAACGACACGCCCGTCACCAAGGACGACAAGCCCGCGACCGAGCAGCCGGCGACGTCGCCGACCCCCGACGTGCCGAAGATCGACCCGGCCACGGTCAAGGTCGACGTCCGCAACGGCAGCGGCGTCAACAAGCGCGCCAACGAGGTCGCGGCGGACCTGGTCGGACGCAAGTTCGTCGCGGTCCCGTCGGGCAACGCCAGGGACGGCAAGATCCACCCGACGAGCACGATCACCTATCCCAAGGGCCGCCTGGACGCCGCGAAGGCACTGGCCGCCGCGACCGGACTGGGCGACGGCGCGCTGGTCGAGAGCACCTCCACGACGCTGACCCGCTTCGAGGTCCTGATCGGCAAGGACTTCCCCACCACGCCACCGCCGGCGGCGGGGACCCCACCGACCGACCCCCCGAAGAACATCGACCTGGAGACGGCGGACAAGAACGTCTGCGCACCGAAGAAGAACAAGTAACCACCGCCCACCACGGCCGCCCGTCCCTTCCGAACGAGGAGGGGGCGGGCGGCCGTTGGCGATCACGGGACGGCGCCCGGGCCGGGGCGGGCACTCCCGCGGGAGTGGACGCCGCGCGGCCGGCCGGGTGGGCGCCGTCGCGGTGACGACGGGCGCGGCACCCGGGGCGCCGTCCGGGTGCCGAGGGCACGGCGCGCGCCAATGCGTTTGACGGCGGTCGCCGAAGCCGGACAGGCTCCCGGTGTGGACAACGCACGGGTGCAACTGCGCCGCCTGGACGAAGACTTGCTGACCGCCCTCCTGGACGCCGCGGTGGCCGACGCCGATCCGACGGAGGTGATGCCTCCCGTACCCGGCCCACCCGGCTGGACCGCCGACCGCCGCGCCGCCTTCCTGGCCTTCCATCACGAATGGGCCGCCACCCCCACCACCTACGCGATCCTGGTCGCCGGCCACGTGGTCGGCGCGGCCCGCCTGCAACCCGCGCCCGAGGCCCCGGACGACGCCCTGGAAACCGGCCTGTGGATCGGCCGCTCCCACCGCGGCCGAGGCGTCGGCCACGCCGTCCTCGCGCTCCTGCGCACCGAGGCGAAATCCCAGGGCGCCACCCGCATCGTGGCCACCACCACCGAAGCCAACACCGCCGCCCGACGCCTCCTCACCACGGCCGGCGCCGACCTCCGTCCGCGCACGACCCCCACCCCGAACGGCGACACCATCGAAGCCACCCTCCCCCTGGACTGAGCCACAACCGCCGGCCACTACGGAGCCGGTCGGCGCACCTCCGGGGACGGATCCCCGGAACCCGGCGCGCGTGCTCGGCGCGAAGACGCACGGCCCGGGTCGCCGGGACTGCCCGGTCGTTTCGGCGCACGGCGCATGTCGTGGAGTTGCTCGTGGCGTAGGGAGTTGCTTGCGGAACCTGCGGCGACTAGCCGTTCGCCGGTGACGTCAGGGCCAGTTCGCCGTTGTGTTCCGTGTAGATTTCGGCGGTTTTCGGGCAGCGCCAGGTACTGTCACCGGCCGGGGTCAGGGGGACGCCGGCGCGACCCACCCACTTGACGCGGCGGGCCGGGACGCCGGCCATCAGGGCGTGGTCGGGGACGTCGCGGTGGACCACCGCGCCGGCCGCGATCAGGGCCCAGCGGCCGATCGTGACGCCCGCGACGATCACGCTGCGGGCGCCCACCGCGGCTCCCCGGCGGACCGTCACGCCCTGGGCGTCCCAGTCCTGTTCGCCCTTGAGCAGGCCCTCGGGAGTGATCGCACGCGGGTACATGTCGTTGGTCAGCACGACCGCCGGGCCGATGAAGACGCCGTCCTCCAGGACCGCCGGTTCGTAGACCAGCGCATGGTTTTGCACCTTGACGTTCGCGCCGATCCGGACCGCGGGCCCGATGTAGGCGCCCCGGCCGATCACGCAGTTCGCGCCGAGGACCGCATCCTCCCTGATCTGGGCGAGGTGCCACACTCGGGTGCCCTCGCCGATGATCGCCGACTCGTCCACATCCGCGCTCGGGTCGATAGCCACCCCCGAACGCTAGTGCTCACTCGGCCGCCACGCCCAGGAAATCGGCGAGGACGCGGGCCGAGCGCCGCCCGTCGTGATGCTCGGCGACGTACGCCGGGCCGCGCGCGGCCAGTTCGCGGGCCGCCGCCGGTTCGGCGACCACCTCCTCCAGCACCTCGGCCAGCGAGTTCGGGTCCGCGCCGCGGATCGGCAGGTCGGCCGGCAGGTGTTCGGTCGCCGACTCGTGCAGGTAGCAGATCGTCAGCCGACCCGCCGCCAGCGCCTGACACGACGTCAGGCCATAGGAACCACACGCGAACTGGTCGAGCACGATGTCGGCATCCGCGAACAGCGCCGGGAGTTCCGCGGCCGGTCGATTCAGGATGCGGCGGTACTCGATCAGACCGATCTCGTGCAGTCGGTACAGGGTCGGTTCGATCCGCGCGGTGCCGTGCAGGAACGGACTGGTCATCACGTGCACCACGACCGGGCGTTCGCGAGCCAGCACCGGCTTTTCGGTCCGCCAGGTCGAAGGATCGAGCGCGGCCGGCAGCCACACCGCGTCCGGCACGTCCGCGATCAGGTCGGGCGTGGCCACGAAGGTCGGTACGTCCAGGCCGCGCAGGATCGGCAACAACCGGTCCACCTTGCCCTGCAACGCGTGGGTCAGTTCGTAGCGCGGGTCGAACGGCGAGAACTCCACCCGGGCCCGATGCGCCGCCGGATCGCGTGCCTCCGAGCCGTACAACACCAGCCCGAGCGCGATCCCGGCCGCCCGCAGCTCGGCCAGGTCGGTGTCCACCCACGAGCCGCCGAGCCGGCCGAACGCGGGCATCCCGCCCTCCGCCAACACGTGCGTGTAGCGATCCAGCACCCGGGCCAGCCGCCCCAACTGCCAGCGGGTGGACAGCCAGTCGTCGGTGGCGATCGCCTGGTCACTGGGATGACCGAGGGTGTTCGCCGAACTGAGCGCGGACGACTCGGCCCGCACCCCCGGCAGGTGTCGCTCGACCGCGCGGGCCCACGCGTGCCCCTGCCCGGCGGTGTTGGTCGGGCCGATCCCCAGCACCGGCGAGGACGTGGGCACCGGCTCGGCGTCGGCCGCGAACGCGCGCTCGTACGGCTCGTACGCCTGCGCACAGCGCCGCGCCCACGCCTCCGCGTCCCGTTCGGCCTCCGCGCGGTGGGTGCGCCGGACCGCCTCCAGGTCGCGCTGGGCCATGATCCGCCGCAGCCCCTTGAGTACTCCGCCGCCGTCGAGCGCCTCGACCGCGGCCCGCGCGGCGGCCAGCCGGGCGGTGCGTTCCGGGTCGACCGGCACCCGCAGGGAACGCACCACGCCGGTCTCGGTGACCTCGACCGAGGTGGTCACCGCGACGGTCTCGGCGGGGGTGACCCGCAATACGTAGGCACCCTCGACCGGGTCGTTCGGATACTCCTCACCCACCTCCGTGTGGGTGACGACGAGCCGCCGCAACCGCTCCGGCGGGGTGAAATCGCCATCCTCCGCAGCCTGCCGGGCGTCCGGGATCGCCACTCCCGCGGCCACAGCCGAGTCACTCTCGCTCATCGCCGTCGTCTCCCAAGGCCGTGCCGACTGTTCACAGACTGTCACCGGGGACGAGCGGTGACCAGGGCGGCCACGTTACTTGGCTTTACCGAAAGCACCCGGTTTCCGACCGGGAAGACGGCGCGTCGGGCCGAGCGGGCGGCCCGCGACACCCCCGTACACGCACGTCGGCCCGAGTCGCACACACTGGCGACTCGGGCCGACACGGCACTGCACAGGCGGACTAGCCGAGTTCCTCCTCGGCCTGCGCGGTCCCCGCCTCGACCCGATCGGCCAGGCTCTTGGGACTGGTCAGGAAGCCCGCGCCCCAGGATCCGTGCATCGTGGCGAGCACGCCCGGCAGCCGAACCAGCGCGCCCGGGCTCAGGTCGCGGCCCTCCCACGCGGCGCCGGCCAGGATGCCCGCCGCGTACCCGCCCGGCACCAGCCAGCCGACCTTGCGTCCGGACAGGCCCACCACGGTGCCGGCGGCCACCGCCGCGAGCGCGGCCGGCGGAGCCAGGTAGCGCAGGTTCACCGAGCCCTGGTGGTGCCGGGAGACGACCCGACGCCACCGGCCGTAGTTGAAGTACTGCTTGGCCAGCGCCTTGGTGGTCGGCCGAGGCCGGTAGGAGACCTCCAGCTCGGGCGAGAACCAGATCAGGTAACCGGCTTCGCGGATCCGGTAGTTCAGCTCCCAGTCCTGGGCCCGCTCGAACTCCTCGTTGTAGCCGCCCAACTCCTCCAACACCTCGCGCCGGAACACGCCGAGGTAGACGGTGTCGGAGGGCCCCGCGCCGCCGCCGGTGTGGAAACGCGCGTTGCCGACGCCCAACTTGGAGGTCATCGCGCGCGCGACGGCCTCCTCGTACGGGGTGGTGCCCTCGGCGTGCATCAGCCCGCCGACGTTGGCCGCACCGGTCTCCGCGAGCAGCCGGACGGCGGTGGAGATGTACCGGGCGGGCAGGATGCCGTGGCCGTCCACCCGCACGATCACGGGGTGCCGCGACGCGCGGATCGCCGCGTTGAGCGCGCTGGGGGTACGACCGGTGGGATTGGGGACGGTACGCACTCGGGAATCGTTGGCGACCAGCCGGGCGGCGATCTCGTCGGTGTCGTCCGTGGACGGTCCGAGCGCGATCACCACTTCGATCTCGCCGGGGTAGTCCTGGGCGAGCACACGACCGACGGCCTCTTCGAGGTGTCGGGACTCGTTGAGCACCGGCATGATCACGGAGACGGGCGGTTTTTCGGGAAGCGGCTCCGCTCGGCGAACCGGAGGTTCGTGGGTGGCGGGCTCGTCGGCAGTGGGATTCATCGCTTCGGAGCGTACTGCGAACGACCCCGACGACCGACATCGACCGAGCGGGAGAGCATCCGGACCCCTCGGCGTGCCGCGGCCGTTCCCGCTCGATCCCGCTTTACGGTGGTTCGACGCGCAGCACCGCAACCGTGGTCGGCCGCACAGGCGTCCTTCGGGTGTACACGGGTACGGATGAACATCCGCACGACGCGCGCCGGGAGGGTGCGCAGCCGACGGCGGGACGAGATCGGTCCGCGAGGAGGGAAACCGCACCCCATGGCGACCACCGGCGGACGACCCTCGGCGAGAATCGCGAACGGCGACCGGAACGGCCGCAATGTCGGCCGCAATTGGTTCGTGTTGATCACCGGCGTGCTGGCGGCGGCGATCCTGGCGACCAGCGGCATCGGCTGGGCCTGGGTCAAGCACTTCGACGGGAAGATCCAGCGGATACAGCCGTTCAAGGGCCTGGACAACCGCCCGGACACCGGATCCGGCAGCGACCTCAACTTCCTGATCGTGGGCTCGGACAACCGTGCCGGCATCTCCAAGGACACCCTCCAGAGGCTGCACGCCGGCGGTGAGTCCTGCGACTGCACCGACACGGTGATGATCGTCCACCTCAACGGCAAGCGGGACCGCGCGACCATCACCAGCCTGCCTCGGGACAGCTACGTGGAGTTCCCGGCGCACAAGGACAAGACCACCGGCGAGCAACGCGGTCCCTCCAGAGGCAAGATCAACGCCGCGTACACGCTCGGTGGCCCGCCGTTGACGGTGGCCACCGTGGAGAAGGCGACCGGGATCCGGATCGACCACTACATCGAGGTCAACTTCGTCTCCTTCGTCTCCGTCGTGGACACCCTCGGCGGCATCGAGATGTGCACGCCCAAGCCGCTGCGCGACCCCAAGTCCGGTCTCGACCTGCCTGCGGGCACCAGCAAACTGGACGGCGTCAAGGCCCTGCAGTTCGTCCGCGCCCGGTACATCGCCAGTGATCCGACCGGCGACATCGGCCGTACCCAGCGCCAGCAGAAGTTCATGACGCAGGTACTCGCCAAGGCGACTTCCTCCGGCACGCTGACCAACCCGATCAAGCTCAAGAACGTGCTGGACGCGGTGCTCGGCTCGATCAAGGTGGACGAGGGCATGAGCCCGCAGTCCTTCCTGGATCTGGGCAGCAAGCTGCGGAACCTGTCCAACTCCGGGGTCACCTACGCCCAGGTGCCGCTCAAGAGCATCGACCACCAGGTCCCGGACTGGGGCTCGACGGTGTTGTGGGACGACGTGAAGGCGGCGGGCCTGTTCAAGGCGATCCGCGAGGACAAGGACCTGATCGCGCCGTCGCCGGACAAGACGAACACGCCGGGCCCGACCAACGCGCCCGCGCCCTCCCCGGTATCGGTCGAGGTGGCGCCCGGCGACATCTCGCTGCAGGTGTACAACGGCGCGCCGAGCACGGGCCTGGGCACGCGCGCGCACGAGGAGCTCAAGGGCCTCGGCTTCGCGATGGCCGGCCCGCCGCGGACCTCGACCTCGACCGACGGCGTGCGCACGATCATCCGGTACGACCCCAAGTGGAACCGCTCGGTCAAGACCGTGCAGGCCGCGTTGCCGGGCGCGACCCTGGAGCCGGTCACCGGCCTGGGCCGCACGATCGAGGTGATCGCGGGTTCGTCGTACGCGGGGGCGACTCCGGTGCGCGTCGGTGGGGCGTCCGCCGAGCAGCCGTCCGTCGGCGTCACGCCGAATCCGGCATACTCCGCCAAATCCGGCGACGAGGTCTCATGTAAGAAGTGAGCATCAACTGTGGAACAGATGGTCGATGAGGTCGACATTCGGTTGCCTCGGGGCTGATCGAGTGAAAGCTTCGGTCCCATGAACAATTGGCCGCCGGGATGGGCGGACGGCGACCAGCAGCCGCAGCAACCTCCCCCGGGAACGATTCCGAGCCGCCCCGGCGGCTACCCGCAGCAGGCACCGGGCGGGTATCCGCCACAGGCGCCGAACGCCTATCCGGCGCAGCCGCCCGGTGGGTATCCGCCGGCTCCCCCGAGCCACTCGCCGCACGGCGTGCCGCCGGTACAGCGGCCGCCCGGCGCGGACGCCTATCCGCCGCAGCCGCCGATCGCCGACGCGCACGGCGCGCCGGCGGGGCCACCGCCGCAACGCGGTCCCAGCGGTCCCGAGGGACCCGGCGGTCCCGGCGAGCCGCCCGGCCCGGGGGGTCCCGGTGGCCCCGCCGGCCGGCCGCGGCGTCCGCGCGGTCCGGTCAACTGGAAGAAGCGCATCCTCATCGGGGTCGGCGTCTTCGTCGCGCTGGTGCTGGTCTTCGGCACGGTGACCTACTTCTGGGCCGACTCGAAGATCCAACACGAGGACGTCCTGGACAACTACAAGGGGCGACCCGCCTCGTCCGCGGGAACCACGTGGCTGATCGTCGGCTCGGACAGCCGCGAGGGCCTGGACGCCACCGACCGCAAGAAGCTGCACACCGGCAAGGCCCAGGGCAAGCGCACCGACTCGATGATGCTGCTGCACAAGGGCAAGGGCGGCACCGCGCTGATCAGCCTCCCGCGTGACTCCTACGTGGACATCCCGGCGTTCAGCAAGAACGGCAAGACGGTGAAGGCGCACAAGGACAAGCTCAACGCGGCCTTCGACTCCGGCGGCGCCCCGCTGCTGGCCCGCACCGTGGAGATGGCCACCGGTCTGCGACTCGACCACTACGCGGAGATCGGCTTCGGCGGGTTCAACAACATCGTCAACGCGATGGACGGCGTGGACATCTGCCTCAAGGGGCCGATCAAGGACAAGAAGTCCGGCGCGAACCTGGAGGCCGGCTGCCAGACGCTGGACGGCGCCGAGTCGCTGGCCTTCGTCCGCTCCCGCTACTACGACCCGGCGCGCTCGGACCTGGCCCGGATGGAGAACCAGCAGCAGTTCCTCAGCGCGCTGGCGAAGAAGGCCAAGTCGGCCGGCGTGCTGCTCAACCCGTTCAGCGCCTTCCCGGTGGCCGACGCCTCGCTGAGCGCGGTGACCGTGGACGACGACACCGGCCTGTTCGATCTGTACGACCTGTTCAAGGACATGGGCAGCCTGTCCGGGGGCGACGGGGTCACCACCACGGTGCCGATCTCGAATCCCGGATACAACGTTCAGGGCGTCGGCTCCACCGTGTTGTGGGACGACAAGGGCTCCAAGGCGCTGTTCCAGGCGCTGCGCGACGGGCGGACGGTGGACGCGCCCAAGCGCTGAACCCGGCTCGGCGGGGACCGGCGGTCGGCTCGATGATTCGCCGCCTGTCCCCGCCGTTTCGTACCATCAGCACTCGGCCGGGATGTCGGCCGGCGATCCTGCCCCGAGGTGACGAAGTCCGCATGAACGATGCCGCGATAACCGCCGCTGACCACACCTTCCAGGTCGATCTGCGCGGTCTGGTCGACCTGTTGTCGCACCACCTCTACTCCAGCCCCCGGGTATACCTGCGCGAGCTGCTGCAGAACGGCGTCGACGCGGTCACCGCGCGGCGGGCCGCGGACGCGCAGGCCCCGGCGGCGATCACCATCACGGTGGAGGACGGCGGACTTCGGGTCACGGACACCGGCGTCGGGTTGACCGAGGCCGACGTGCACCGCTTCCTGGCCACCATCGGGCGCAGTTCCAAGCGGGACGCGCTGGAGAGCGCCCGGCGCGACTACCTCGGCCAGTTCGGCATCGGCCTGCTCGCCTGCTTCGTGGTCGCCGACGAGATCACCGTGGTCACCCGCTCGGCCCAGGCGCCGGACGCGCCGCCGGTGGAGTGGAAGGCCGGTTCGGACGGCCGCTACACGGTGCGCACCCTGGCCCACGAGGAACGCGAAGAGCCGGGCACCACGGTGTTCCTGACCCCGCGTCGGGGCAGCGAGTCCTGGTTCGCCGCCGATCGGGTGGTCGAACTCGCCCGTGACTTCGGCGCGTTGCTGCCGTATCCGGTCACCGTCGTGGCCGCCGGCGAGCACACGCCGATCACCGACACGCCGGCGGTCTGGGACCGCCCGTACCCGACACCGGAGCGTCGCCGGGCCGCGCTCACCGCGTATTGCGAGAGCCGACTGGGTTTCACCCCGCTGGACGTGATCGACCTGGACGTGCCGCTCGCGGGGGTGCGCGGCGCGGCGTTCGTGCTGCCGGAGGCGGTCAGTCCGGCGATGCGCGGCAAGCATCGGGTGCATCTCAAGGGCATGTTGCTCACCGAGAACGCCGACGGGCTGCTGCCCGACTGGGCGTTCTTTGTGCGCTGCGTCGTGGACACCGACACGCTGCGGCCCACCGCGTCGCGGGAGAGCCTGTACGACGACGAGTCGCTGGCCGGGGTGCGGGACGCGCTCGGCGGGCATATCCGGGACTGGCTGGCCGAGTTGGCCGCGCACGACCAGCCGCGGCTGGCGCGGTTCCTGAGCGTGCATCACCTGGGCGTGAAGGCACTGGCCCGGCACGACGACGAGTTGTTGCGGCTGGTGCTGCCGTGGTTGCCGTTCGAGACCACCGACGGACGGATCGCGCTGGACGAGTTCGCCCGCCGGCATCCGGTCGTGCACGTGACGCCGACGGTGGAGGAATACCGCCAGGTCGCGCCGATCGCGGCGGCGGCCGGGCTGGGCGTGGTCAACGGCGGCTACACCTACGACCTGGACCTGGTCCACCGGCTCGCCGACATCCGCCCGGGCACCACCGTCACCGAACTCGACCCGGACACCGTCACCGCGCACCTGGACTCGGTCGACCCGACCGCCGAACTGGCCGCGGCGAGCTTCCTCGCGCACGCGCGCGCCGCGCTGGACCCGCTCTCGTGCGACGTGTCGCTGCGCACGTTCCAGCCGGTCACCGTGCCCGCGTTGCTGCTGGACGGGCGGGACGCGCGCGGCGAGCGGGGGCGGGCCGAGGCCGAGCAGGACGCGGCCGGCCGCGGCGACGACCTGTGGTCGGGCATCCTGGGCTCGCTGCGCGGGCAGGGCCCGCGGGCGCAGCTCGTGCTCAACCACCTCAACCCGCTGGTCCGCCGGATCGCCGGCCTCGACGATCCCGAACTGGCCCGGGCCGCGGTCGAAGGACTGTACGGCCAGGCTCTGTTGCTCAGCCACCGACCGCTCACCTCGGCCGAGACCGGCCTACTCGGCCGATCCTTCCTCGGCCTGCTGGAGCGGGCCGTCCACCAGCCGAACCCCGCCGAATAGGAACCCTTGATGGACATCCGTGACGACGCCGGGTTCTTCGCTGCCCTGGACGCGAACGAGGAACTGCCGTACGGAAAGGCGCGTACCGCCCGCGCCGAGGAACTGGTCGTGGTCGCCGAGCGGATGGGCAGCGACGAGAACCTCGCCTGGGCGCTGCTGCGGCTGATCACCGCGTACAACTACGGCGGCGAGTCGCCGCGCACGCCGGTCCCGCTCTCCCGCCTGCTCAAGTTGTGGGACGAGCACCCCGAGGGCTTCGACGAGCAGTTGACCCATCACCTGTTCTGGGATCTCAAGTGGATCACCAGCTCGCTGCTCGCGGTGCCCGAGGTGCCGCTGCCGGCGATCCGCGGCTACCTGGCCGACATGGAACGCCGCTACCGCACCGCCGGGCACAGCCTGCGGCCGGTTCAGCAGAGCCGGTTCTACCTGGCCCGACACATCGGCGCCGACGCGGAGAGCGGCGAGGCGTTCGAGGCGTGGCTGGCCGCCGATCGTGATCGGCTCGCCGACTGCGACGCGTGCGAACGGCGCGAGCAGGCCCGCTGGTTGATCGCCCGGGGCCGGGACGCGGACGCGCTGGAACTGCTCGCGCCCACCCTGGACGGCGCGTTGACCTGCGCCGAGGAGCCACAGGTCTCGCTGGCCGCGTCGATGTTGCCGCTCGTGCGCGAGGGCGACCCGGATCGGGCCCGGGCGCACCACCTGCGCGGCTACCGGTCGGTGCGCGGCAAGGTGAGCACCTACGCGGCGGTCGCCGAGCACATCGAGTTCTGTGCGCTGACCGGCAACGAGGGCCGCGGGATCGAGATCCTCGCCGAGCATCGGGCCTGGCTGGAGCGTCCGCAGAGCGACCCCTCCGACCACGCCGATTTCCTGGCCGGCGTCGCGGTGTTGCTGCGCCGACTGGTCGCGATCGGCGGGCCGGGGTTGGTGGTCTTCGAGGACACCTCGGCGGGCGCGCTGCGCGACACGGTCGAGCGCGAGCTGTTCGAGATCGCGGCCCGCTTCGACGCGCGCAACGGGAACGACGCGGTGAGTTCGCGGGTGCGGCGCCGGTTGGCGGCGGCGCCGGTGGCGAAGTCGCTGCCGTTGGGCCTGCGTTCGGCGCGGGTGGCCGCGTCGGCGCCGGCCGCGCCGCCCGCAGCGACGGTTTCGGCCACCCACGATGTTTCGGAACTGCTGCTTCGTGCACGGGAGTCGGACACCGCGGGGCATCCACGTTCGGGCGCGGCCTGGCGGGACTACGCGGCGGCGGCGGGTGCTCTGGGGCAGGACGTGGACGCGTTCGCGCTCGCCGCGATCACCGAGGACGAGGGCGTCGACCTGGTCGACGAGGGCGAGTTCGCGGCGGGCATCGCGGCGCTGACCCGGGCCGCGGCCGGCTATCGGGCGGCGGACGCGCCGGGGCGGGCGGTGGGCGCCGAGGTGCGGATCGCGATGGCCCGGTTCCGGGCCGAGGAGGCCGACGCGATCGGACTGTTCGACGCGGCTCGGGCCGAGGCCGAGAAGTTCCTGCCGGACGACGCCGCGCCGCTGGCACTGGTGTTGCACCACCGCGCGATCGTGGCGCTGACCACCGGGTCCGACGACGTGCAGGCGGTCCTGACCGAACTGCACGACCTGGGTCGGGACCACGGACTGGCGCACCGCCGGGCGGCGGCGCTGCATCTGCGTGCGGAGCAGGCGCTCCAGGAGGAGCGCACGATTGACGCCGAAGTCGATCTGAGTGCGGCCATCACACTGTGCCGGGAGGCGGAACGGCCCTGGTCGGCCTGCCGACCGCTGTTCCTGCGCAGCCAGGTGCGGATGCAGGCGGGCGACCCGGCGGCGGCCGAGGCGGACATGCGCGCCGCGCTGGAGACGGCGGCGTTCTACGACGAGCCGCAGTTCCCGGTCGGCCACGCGCTGACCATGCTGGCCAACGCGGTCGGCGCGCAGGAACGGCCGGAGGACGCGCTGCCGTTCGCGTTGGAGGCCGCGCACGTGTTCGACGGCGAGGGCGACGCGGAGATGGCGGCGGCCTGCCGCAGGGGCGCCGTGGGCATGCTGTTCGGCCTGGGTCGGGACGCGGAGGCCGCGGCGATCCTGGAGGAGTTGCTGCCGGACATCGAGGCGCACCACGGCCCCGAACACGCGATGCACGAACGTTGGGCACTGGGCATGTGCCTGCGCCGGCTGGGCGATGCCCGGGACGCGGCCAGGCACCTGTCGATGGCCGCCGAGGCCGCCACGAAGGTCGCCGATCGGGCGACCCAGGCGGAGATCGCGGTGGCGGCGGCACACACGCTGGACGACGCGGGGATGGCCGCGCAGGCACAGGCCGCGTTCGGGCGGGCGATCGAACTCCTGCGCGCGGAGGGCGACGTGCGCGAGACGGTGCGGGCGCTGCGGGCGAAGGCGTGGAGCATCGCGGGCAGCACCGATCGGGAGGACCCGTCGGGGGTGGACCGGGCCCTGGCGCTGTTCGGCGAGGCGCTGCGGGAGCTGGCGGGGGTCGAGCCGGGCGCGGGCGCGGATGTGTCCGCGAATGCGGACGACGACGCGGCGGCGATGGTCGCGATCGAGACGGCCGGCACGCAGCACCAACTCGCCCACCTGCTGGCGCGCGCCGACCGGCTGCACCCGGCGTTGACCGCGGCCGACCGGGCCGCGGCGGCGTATGTGCCGCTGTTGCCGCAGGAGCGCGACGGGTATCTGGACGCGGTGCAACTGGGCGCGCGAATAGAGGCGTTCGGTCTGGAGCAGCGGCCGGCGGCGGTGGCTCGACTGGAGGCGGCGCTGAAGGTGTGCGCGGCGAACGAGGTGGCCGACGTCGGCGAACTCACCGACCTGCGTTACGAGGTGGCGAAGAACCGGAAGGACTGAGCGGAACCGGCGCCGCCAACGCCCTCGTCTTTCCTCGGAACGATCACGGTCGGCCGATGGGAGCACGAGAGATGACGGATCGGCCGGCGGACGCGGGGCCCATACCGAATCGGCGCGGCACCGAGCTGACGATGCTCGGCTTCGCGGTGCTGGTGACCGTACTGGCCTATGCCAACGTCGGGCTGGCGGGCGACGGTTCGTTACCCGCGGGCATGGTGGGCTACAGCCTGGGCATCGGTGCGCCGGCCCTGCTCGGGCACCTGGCGATCCGCCGGTTCGCGCCGTACGCCGACCCGCTCCTGCTGCCGCTGGCCACGTTGTTGAACGGCATCGGCATGGTGCTGATCTACCGCATCGGGCTCGATCCGGTACGCGGCCAGAAGAAGGCGTTGCAGACCGCGTCGACCCAGCTCGTGTGGTCGGCGATGGGCATCGCGCTGTTCCTCGGCATCGTCGTGCTGCTCCGGGATCACCGTGTGCTCCAGCGCTACACCTACACCGCGATGGCCCTGTCGCTGGTGCTGCTCGTGTCGCCGATCCCGTTCCCGGCGGTGAACGGGGCCAAGATCTGGGTCGCGCTCGGCCCGTTCTCGTTGCAGCCCGGCGAGTTCACCAAGATCGTGCTCACCGTCTTCTTCGCGGGTTATCTGATGGCCAAACGCGACGCGCTCGCGCTGGCCGGCCGTACGGTGCTGGGGATGCCGCTGCCGCGGGGTCGCGACCTGGGGCCGATCCTGGCCGCGTGGTTGCTGAGCCTGCTGATTCTGGTGTTCGAGCGGGACCTGGGCACCTCGCTGCTGTTCTTCGGGGTGTTCGTCGTACTCCTCTACATCGCGACCGAGCGCACGAGTTGGCTGGTGTTCGGGCTCGTCCTGTCGGCGACCGGCGCGGTGCTGGTCGGTTCGGTGGAACCGCACGTCAAGAGCCGGGTACACGCCTGGCTCGACCCGATGTACTACTACGACCTGCCCAAGCCCGGCCTCACCGACTCCGACCAGGCCGCCCAGGCGCTCTTCGGGTTCGGCAGCGGCGGCATGCTCGGCACCGGCCTCAACCAGGGCCACCCCGGTGAGATCGGCTTCGCCGCCAACAGCGACTTCATCCTGACCTCGGTCGGCGAGGAACTGGGCCTGGCCGGGATGATGGCGATCTTCATGGTGTACGCGCTGCTGATCGAACGCGGCCTGCGCACCGCGTTGGCGGCGCGCGACCCGTTCGGCAAGCTGCTCGCCGCAGGGCTGGCGGTCGTCATGGCGCTCCAGGTCTTCGTGGTCGCCGGCGGCGTCATCGGCCTGATCCCGCTGACCGGCATGACGATGCCGTTCCTGGCCCAGGGCGGCTCGTCGGTGATCACCAACTGGGGGCTGGTCGCGGTCCTGATCGTGATCAGCCACGCGGCCCGCCGCCCCCTGTCGGCGGTGGCCGCGGGCGAGATCTCCCCGACGCAGAACAGCAGGGGCGGCGGTCGGCACAGCGCCCGGACCGAACCCGCCCCCCGCGCACCCGCGGACGGCCCGGAACGGGACACCTCGGCCGGCACCTAAGCCGTTCGACCCCCTTCGGGCGCCGCGGCGTGAGCGCGGCGAGGAGCCCGAAGGGGGAGCGAACGCGGGTCCTAGGCCCGCTGGATCACCACGTCGTGGTCGTCGACCGCGAGGATGGCGGGCAGCACCGGGACCACGCCCTCGCCGTCCTCGAGTTCGAGCAGCGTGGCATCACCGTGCGCGGCGCCGGGGACGAAGCCGATGGCGGACTTCTCGCTGTTGCGCCAGGCGTGGGCCCGACCGTCGCAGGTGGCGATGCTGCCGCCGACCGCGGTGTGGTGGCCGGCCTGGCCGACACTGCCGCCGACCAGCACGACCCCGGCATGGCCCGCGGAGCACTGGTAGGTACCGGAGAGGGTGATCGTGCCATCGGCCGCCACCCACACGGTCGAATCGAGCAAAACCCGGTCGCCCCCGACGTGTACGCTCTCGGCCGCCCGAGCAGCGACGGGAGCGAGAGCGAGCAGCAGACCGGCAATGCCGGCGGACAGGACAGCGGCCGCACGGCCGACAGTGATCATCATGCCGTCGCCAACGACCCGGGACCCCAAAGGTTGCGCCCGGGCGTACGACCGAGCGAACCGGCGACAGCCGTCGTCGTCAAGGCACCACGAGATCCAGCCCGACTCACGAGCAGGCCCGACTTCCCGGCCCGCGCTCCCGCCCCGGAAGCCGCTCCCCGCGACCGGCGAACCCACCTCCCCGCCCCGGCCGACCGCATCGAATCCGGCCCGGCCCACGACCGAAGGACTCCGCGCATGCACTCGGCCGCCCATCCCTCGGGAACCGACACGACCGACCGCGTCCCCGGGGCACACTGGTGGATGGCAACCGGACCGCGCGGACAAGGAGGCGTCATGGCCCAGCACGTATTCAGGACACACATAGCGGGCCGAGAGGTCGCCCTGCCCGGCACGATCGCCGACATCCGCGAGGCCCTCCCGGAGACGGATCGCGCCGACTTCGTGCGGGAGATCGAGTCCGCCTCGGCGGACGAACTCTTCGGCCTGATGGCCAGTTGGGCATTGCGCACGCCCGAAGCACACGACCCGGACGAGGATGCCTTGGTCGAACGACTGAAGACCGGCGACATGACCGGAATGACGTACGCCGACGAGTTGGACGACGCGTACCGGAGCACCGGATGAGCTACCGCATCGCCTACGCCCCGGACGCCGAAGTCGAACGCACACATCTGTCACCGGAGCGCCGCAAACGCTTCGACTCCGGCATGACCGCCATGGCGTCCGCCCCCTACGCGCACGGCTCGGCCGTGGGCGGCGACCGGGACCGCCGCGAGACGACCGTGTCCGGCGTCGCGTTCATCCGCTACATCGTCAGCGCCACCGTCGTCACGGTGACCGTGGTCAAGCTCGTCCCCGCCCCCTGACCTCGAACACCGGGTCCGACGGCATCGACCCGTGGCCTCCCGCGCGTCACGATCCCCCGGCCGAAACGCCCCGGCCGGGGGATCGCCAGGCGCTCGGCGTCGTTACTTCGGCAGGTTCCTCGCCATCACGATCCGCTGGACTTGATTCGTTCCCTCGTAAATCTGGGTGATCTTGGCGTCGCGCATCATCCGCTCCAGCGGGTAGTCGCGCGTGTAGCCGTAGCCGCCGAGGAGTTGCACCGCGTCGACGGTGATCTCCATCGCCGCGTCGGAGGCGAAGCACTTGGCCGCGGCGCCGTGGAAGGTCAGGTCCGCGTCGCCGCGCTCGGACTTGGCCGCCGCCGCGTAGGTGAGCTGCCGGGCCGCCTCCAGCTTCATCGCCATGTCCGCAAGCATGAACTGGATGCCCTGGAAGTCGGCGATCGGCTTGCCGAACTGCTTGCGCTCCCGCACGTAGCCCTTCGCGTAGTCGAGCGCGCCCTGGGCTATACCCAGCGCCTGCGCCGCGATGGTCACGCGTGTGTGGTCGAGCGTCTTCATCGCCGTGGCGAAGCCGGTGCCCTCCGCGCCGATGATCCGGTCGGCCGGGATCCGTACGTTGTCGAGGTAGACCTCGCGCGTCGGCGAGCCCTTGATGCCGAGCTTCTTCTCCGGCGCACCGAACGAGACGCCCTCGTCCGACATCTCCACCACGAAGGCCGAGATGCCCTTGCTGCGCTTGTCCGGGTCGGTCACGGCCATCACCGTGTAGAACTCGGACACGCCCGCGTTGGTGATCCAGCGCTTGACGCCGTTGAGCACCCACGAGTCGCCGTCGCGCACCGCGCGGGTCTTCATCGCGGCGGCGTCCGAACCGGCCTCGGGCTCGGACAGGCAGTACGAGAACATCCCGTCACCACGCGCGACCGCGCCCAGGTAGCGCCGCTTGAGGTCCTCGGAGCCGGACAGGATCAAGGGCATGGTGCCGAGCTTGTTCACCGCCGGGATCAGCGACGAGGACGCGCACACCCGGGCTATCTCCTCGATCACGATCACGGTGGCCAGCGCGTCGGCGCCCGCGCCGCCGTACTCCTCCGGGATGTGCACCGCATGGAGATCGTTGGCGCCGAGCGCGTCCAGCGCTTCCTGTGGGAAGCGGGACTGCTCGTCGACCTCGGCGGCGAACGGGGCGATCTTCGCCTCCGCGAGGGCGCGAACCGACTCGCGGAGCATGTCGTGCTCCTCGGAGACGCGGAAGAGGTCGAAGTCTTTTCGTCCGGCCACGGGTGCCTGCCTCTCGGCTCAAGAGTTGACGCATGAAGAGTTGACACGTGCAGGGTACGTAGCTGTAAGGCTGACGCATTTTATTACCGCTCAGTAACCAGCACTGGCATCCACCCTAATTCAGCCGGGCCCCGATTCGAGCCCGGGGCGGCACGGTCGCGGTTCCCCGACGGCGCCACAACGGGGCCGGATACGATCCATGAGGCCGTATCCGGCTGTATCCCGCCCCACGACGAAGAAGTCAGGTGACGTACGTGGCACCCCGCATCACGGTCATCGGTACCGGCTACCTGGGCGCCACGCACGCGGCGTGCATGGCCGAGCTGGGCTTCGAGGTCCTCGGGATGGACGTGGATCCCGACAAGGTGGCCACCCTCGCGAGCGGCCGGACGCCGTTCTGGGAGCCCGAACTCGAAGAGCTGATGGCCCCGCACGTGGCATCGGGACGGCTTCGCTTCACCACCGACATCGCCGAGCTGGCCGAGTTCGGCGACGTGCACTTCGTGTGCGTGAACACGCCGCAGCGCAAGGGCGAGTTCGCCGCCGACGTGTCCTACGTGGACGCGGCCGTGGACGCGCTCGCCCCGCTGCTGCGCCGCCCGTGCCTGGTCGTCGGCAAGTCCACCGTCCCGGTCGGCACCGCCGAACGGCTGACCACCCGGATCGCCGAGCTGGCACCGGTGGGCGCCGAGGCCGAGCTGGCCTGGAATCCCGAGTTCCTGCGCGAGGGCTTCGCCGTCCAGGACACCCTGCACCCGGACCGGCTGGTGATCGGCGTGCGCTCGCAGCGGGCCGAGGACGCCCTGCGCGAGGTCTACGCGACCCTGCTCGCCGAGGGTGTCCCGCTCGTGGTGACCGACTTCGCCACCTCCGAGCTGGTCAAGACCGCCGCCAACTCGTTCCTGGCCACCAAGATCTCGTTCATCAACGCGATGGCCGAGGTCTGCGAGGCGGCCGGCGCCGACGTCGAGCAGTTGTCCCAGGCGCTCGCCTTCGACCCGCGGATCAACGGCCGCTTCCTCAAGGCCGGCCTCGGCTTCGGCGGTGGCTGCCTGCCCAAGGACATCCGCGCGTTCATGGCCCGAGCGGGTGAACTGGGCGCCGATCAGGCGCTCACCTTCCTGCGCGAGGTGGACGCGATCAACATGCGCCGCCGGTTCCGGATGGTCGACCTGGCCCGCGAACAGTGCGACGGCAGCTTCCTGGGCCGCCGGGTCGCCGTCTTCGGGGCCGCCTTCAAGCCGAACTCGGACGACATCCGCGACTCGCCCGCGCTCAACGTCGCCGCCCAGGTGCAACTCCAGGGCGGCGAGGTGACCGTGTACGACCCCAAGGCGATGGACAACGCGCGAAAGATGTACCCGGGCCTGACCTACGCGGACACCGCCTTCGACGCGGCCCGCGGCGCACACGTGGTGCTGCACCTGACCGAGTGGCCGGAGTTTCGCGAGATGGACCCGGCCGTACTGGGCGAGATCGTCGCGGAACGGCGCGTACTCGACGGGCGCAACGCCCTCGACCCGGTGCGCTGGCGCGGCGCAGGATGGACGTACCGGGCACTCGGTCGCCCCTGAGTAGCCGGCCCGCCCCGGGGGCACACTCACCCGGCCGACGGGCGTCGCGCCGTCCGTCGCTCGGGGGGCACCGCGAGCAGCGAGACAAGACTGCGAGGTCATCAGCATGCCGTACGGCGACGAGCCCACCATCCGACGGATCCTCGACACGAACACCTGGGCGGTGGTGGGCCTCAGCACCAACTCCCACCGCGCCGCGTATGGAGTAGCCGCGTTCCTCCGCCAGTGGGGAAAGCGCGTCGTGCCCGTGCACCCCAAGGCCGAGACCGTGCACGGCGAGCCGGGCTACGCCACGCTCGCCGAGATCCCGTTCCCGGTGGACGTGGTCGACGTGTTCGTCAACTCGGACCAGGCCGGCGAGATCGCCGACCAGGCGGTGAAGATCGGCGCGAAGGCGGTCTGGTTCCAGTTGGACGTGATCGACGAACGGGCCTACCAGCGGGTCCGGGACGCGGGCCTGGACATGGTGATGGACCGCTGTTCGGCGGTGGAACTCCAGCGCATCACCATGACGGGCGCGGGCCGGGCCTGAGCCCGGCGGCCGGGGCCCGAGCACCCGATCGGGCCCCGCCCGGACACGCTAGGAACCGATTCGCTCGCGCAGCTTGCGCCCCTTCTCGGTCGCCTGCGCCTTCAGCTCGACCTGGAACGCGGTCATGCGTTCGAGCAGCACCGGATCGTGCGCCGCCAGCATCCGCACCGCGAGCAGCCCGGCGTTGCGCGCGCCGCCGATCGAGACGGTGGCCACCGGCACGCCGGCCGGCATCTGCACGATCGACAACAACGAGTCCATGCCGTCCAGGTACTTCAGCGGCACCGGTACGCCGATCACCGGCAGCGGGGTGACCGAGGCCAGCATCCCGGGCAGGTGCGCGGCGCCACCCGCGCCCGCGATGATCGCCTTGAGCCCACGTTCGGCCGCGTTCGTGCCGTACTCGATCATCTCCTGCGGCATCCGGTGCGCGGAGACCACGTCGGCCTCGTAGGCGATCCCGAATTCGTCCATGACCTGCGCGGCGAGTTCCATCACCGGCCAGTCCGAGTCGGATCCCATGACGATGCCGACGACGGGCTGCGTGCTCATTCGGTGATGTCCCCTCGGAGATAGTCGGCGGCGTGCCGGGCGCGCTCGCGCACGTCGTCCAGATCGTCGCCGCACACGGTCACGTGCCCGACCTTGCGACCGGGCTTCACGTCCTTGCCGTACATGTGCACCTTGACCCCGGGGTCGCGGGCCATCACGTGCAGGTACGGACGGTACATGTCGGGATAGTCGCCGCCGAGCACGTTGACCATCACGGTCCACGGCGCCCGCGCGCGCGGGTCGCCCAGCGGCAGGTCGAGCACCGCGCGCAGGTGGTTCTCGAACTGCGAGGTGACCGCGCCGTCGATGCTCCAGTGCCCGCTGTTGTGCGGGCGCATGGCCAGCTCGTTGACCAGGATCCGGCCGTCGGGCGTCTCGAACAGTTCGACCGCGAGGTGCCCGGTGACATCCAGCTCGCCCGCGATCGACAGCGCGATCCGCTGCGCGCGGACCGCGAGCTCCTCGGTCAGGTTCGGCGCGGGTGCGATCACCTCGCGACACACGCCGTCCACCTGGATCGACTCGACCACCGGATAGGCCACCGCCTGCCCGTGCGGCGAGCGCACCACGCAGGCCGCCAGTTCGCGGGTGAAGTCGACCTTCTCCTCGGCGAGCACCGGCACCCCGGCCGCGAACGGCACGGCGGCCTCCGCCTCGCCGCGCACGATCCACACGCCCTTGCCGTCGTAGCCGCCGCGTGTGGTCTTGAGCACCACCGGCCAGCCGCCGACCTCGGCCGCGAACGCCGTCACGTCCGCCGGATCGGTCACGATCCGATTGCGCGGGCACGGGACGCCGATCTCGGCCAGCCTGGCCCGCATCACGCCCTTGTCCTGGGCGTGCACGAGGGCCCGCGGGCTCGGCCGCACGGCGACGCCGTCGGCTTCCAGGGCCTCCAGCAGCGCGGTGGGGACCTGTTCGTGGTCGAAGGTGACCACGTCACAGCCCTGCGCGAAGCGGCGCAGGTCGGCGAGATCGTCCTCGCTGCCGAGCACGACGTCGCCCACGACCTGGGCCGCGGATTCGGACGGGGATGCGGCGAACACGCGAAAGCGGGCGCCGAGCGGGATTGCGGCCTGGTGCGTCATGCGGGCGAGCTGGCCGCCGCCGACCATGCCGACGACTGGGAACGTCACGGGGGAAGGGTACCGACCCGAGACACGCGGTCGTGGCGGCGGGGATCGCGGGCAGGCTTCGGACGAGCCGGGCCCGCCGAAACGACGTGTGCCACACGGGACGGGAGATGTTCCGGTAAAGAGTCTGCAACAGGAGGGAGACCGTGCACCGATGCCGAGCAGCCACGACGGCTACCCTCGTCGGGTGAGTGGTCATGCCCGTAGCCCCCGTGGTGCCCAAGGAGCGTCCGTGCCTTCGCCTGTCGGCGCCCCCACCGACCCGTCCGTCGGACCGCCGCCCGGCCGGATGGCGCGCCTGCGTTCGGAGGTCACCCGGTTCCTGGTCGCGGGCGGACTCGCCTACGCGGTGGACGTGCTCGTCTTCAACCTCGGCCTCTCGCTCGGCATGGGCGGGGTCGCGGCGAAGATCGTCTCCTCGATCCCGGCGACCATCGTGGCCTACATCGGCAACCGGTACTGGACCTACCGGCATCGGGACCGCACCGGCGTCGGTCGCGAGTACACCCTCTTCTTCGTGTTCAGCGCCATCGCCGCGGGCATCCAGGCGTCGAGCGTGTTCGTCTCGCACAACCTGATGGGCTACGAGAGCAAGCTCGCCGACAACATCTCGGCGAACATCGTCGGCATGGCTCTCGGCACGCTGTTCCGCTTCTGGGCATTCCGTACGTGGGTGTTCAAGCACAAACGACCCGGCACCCTCCCGGTCGTCGAAGGTGGCATGTCGTGAAGGCGCTCCGGAATTGGTACGACCGAGTCGGACACCTGCTGCACGAGACGCTGAAGTTCGGCGCCGTCGGCGGATTCGGCGTGGTCGTCAACGTGATCGTGTTCAACATCTGCCGTAACCACCTGGGCCTGGCCTCGGTGCGCTCGTCGGTGATCTCGACCGCGCTCGCGATCATGGTGAACTATCTCGGCAACCGCTACTGGGCCTTCCGACACCGGACGTCCGAGGACAGTCGACGCGAGTTCGTGCTGTTCATGGCGTTCAGCGGGGTCGGGATGGCGATCGAGGCGGGCACCGTGGCCATCTCGCACTACTGGCTCGGCCACCCCTCGCTGCTCGCGGACAACGTCGCCAAGTACGCCGTCGGGCTGCCCCTGGGCACGCTGTTCCGCTTCTGGTCCTACCGCACCTGGGTCTTCACCGGCACCCACGAGGTCGACCGCAAGCCGGTCCGGGTCGTCGCGCCGCCGGTCGGCGAGGACGCCGAACCCGACGAGCCGATAGCCCCCGGCGCAGCCCACCTGGACACCGAGGCCGCCCGCCTGGTCGAGGACGAAAGCGAGACGTCCCGGGCCTGAGCGCCCGCCCCGCCCGCTCAGCCGGGCGGTTCCTCCGGATGTGCCGCCAGGAACACCGCGAACACCGGCGGGCGCTGCTGGAGCAGTTCCAGTCGGCCGCCGTCCGCCTCGGCCAGGTCGCGGGCGACCGCGAGGCCCAGGCCGGTCGAGTTGTGGCCGCTGACCGCCCGCTCGAACACCCGCGCACCCAGCTCGTCGGGCACGCCGGTGCCCTCGTCCTCGACCTCGACCACCACCGACGTGCCGGTCGTCCGGGTACGGATGTTCACCCCGCCGGCACCGTGCATGAGGGTGTTCTCGACCAGCGTGGCAAGCACCTGGGACAGCGCGCCCGGGGTGGCCACGGCGGTCAGCCCGCGCTCCCCCTCGACTCGGATACTGCGTCCGGCCTCGCGGAAGTTGGGTCGCCATTCGTCGATCTGCTGCTGGATCACGTCGTCCACCCGGACGGTGACCGCGGACATGTTGCGCGGATCGCGCCCGCCGCTGCCGCGCCGACTGCTGGTCAACAGCCGCTGCACCACGTCGGTGAGCCGCTCGACCTGGGACAGCGCGATCGCGGCCTCCTCCTTGACGATCTCCGGGTCCTCGGTCGCGATGATCTCCTCCAGCCGCATGGACAGCGCGGTGAGCGGAGTGCGGAGCTGGTGGGAGGCGTCCGCGGCGAGCCGGCGCTCGGCGGTGAGCATCCGCGCGATCCGCTCGGCGCTCTGGTCCAGCACCTCGGCGACCCGATCCAGCTCGGGCACGCCGTACCGGCGGTGTCGGGGGCGCGGGTCGCCCGAGCCGAGGCGTTCGGCGGTCTCGGCCAGGTCGGTCAGCGGGCGGGCGAGCCGGCGGGCCTGCCACACCGCGAGGGCGGCGGCCGCGGCGACGGCGAGCAGCGCGACGCCGAGGATCAGCAGGAGGGATTCGCGGATCTTGCCGGTGACCCGCTCGCGCGGTTCGCCGACGGTGACCGAGTCGCCCATCTCGCCGGGCATCTCCTTCTCGAAGACCCGGCCGCTCGGCTTGTCGCCGATCACCAGTGGGGGCTCCCCCTGCAGCCGCACGATCGCGTAGCGATGCGGTTCGATCTGCCGGTGCAGCAGTTCCGCGTTCGAGCGTTCGCCGGAGGCCAGGCGCAGCTCGACGACCTCCAGGATGCGCGCGGCCTCGGCCTTGAGGCTGTCGCCCGCGCTGTTCTCGATCGCGTGGGTCTCCACGAACGCCAGCGGCACGCCGAGTACGGCCACGACGACCAGGACCACGCCGAGCGTGGTGTTGATGAGCCTGCGACGCAAGGTTGGTCCCGTCAGCTTTCCGAGGTCGGCTCGGAGATCGGCTCCGAGATCGGCTCCCGCGAAGTCGGCCCGGCCCGAGGTCAGCTCTTCTCGAAGCGGAAGCCCACACCGCGCACCGTGGTGATGTAGCGGGGATTGCCCGCGTCGTCACCGAGCTTCTTGCGCAGCCACGAGATGTGCATGTCCAGTGTCTTGGTGGAACTCCACCACGTGGTGTCCCACACTTCGCGCATGAGCTGGTCGCGGGTGACCACCCGGCCGGCGTCGCGCACCAGCACCCGGAGCAGGTCGAACTCCTTGGCGGTGAGCTGAAGCTCCTCCTCGCCGATCCAGGCGCGGTGCGAGTCGACGTCGATCCGCACGCCGTGCACCCCCTGACCGACATCGGCGGCGCCGCGGCGAAGCAGCGCCCGCACGCGCGCGAGCAGTTCGGCGAGCCGGAAGGGCTTGGTGACGTAGTCGTCGGCGCCGGCGTCGAGGCCGACCACCGTGTCCACTTCGTCGGCGCGCGCGGTCAGGACCAGAACCGGAAAGCCGTGCCCCTCGGCACGCAGCCGCCGGCACACCTCCAGGCCGTCCATCCCGGGCAGACCGAGGTCGAGAACGAGCAGGTCCACCCCGCTCTGCGCGGCGCACTCGAGAGCGCTTGGACCGTCCTCGCGCACCTCGACCTCGTAGCCCTCTCGGCGCAACGCACGCGCGAGCGGTTCGGAGATGGATGCGTCGTCCTCGGCGAGCAGTACGCGGGTCATGACCTTGATGTTACTGAGCCATCGGCGCGAGGTTGACGAGCTCCGCCCGACAGAGCTGCGGGGGCCGGGAATCGGCGGGATTTTTTCCCTGATCGAGGGACTGCGAACGACCGGGGCACCGGGACCGGCGCGCTCACCACTCGTCGTCCTCGTGTCGACGCCACGAGTACAACATCGTGGCCGCGGCCATCACCAGGATCAGCGCGCCGATCACGATCAGCGCGATCGTCCCGCCGGAGATGTCCCCGTCGTCCTCGCCCCTGCTCAGCGTCCCGATGTCGACCCCGCTCGGCTTGCCCGCTCCCTCGGCGACCCCGCCCGGGCTCGCGGCCGGGCTCTCCGCGCGCTGTGACGCGGTCTCTGCGGACGTCGCGCCCGATGCCGGGGGTTGTCCGGCGCCGGGACTCGCCGCGGTGCCCTGCGGCCCCTCCGGGGCCTTCCCCGCCGCATCGACCTTGAGCGTCGCGGCGGGCGGCGCGGGAGCGGTCGGGAAACACGTGGTGATCTGGTCGCCGAAGATCGCGGTACTGGTGACCATCTTGCCCGGCGCGATCCTGATGTCGCCCCTGGCGTCGAGCGGCACGGTGATCTCGCCCTCGTAGGGCGGCACCACGATCTGTGCGGGCGTGCCCGGGATGTCGACGCGCATCCTGGGCCCCTGGAGCGTGAGTTCACCGCTCGCGCCGCCGGACAGGACGAGTTGGATCGACGGGGTCAACGGGGTGCCCGGAAACGGCAGTGGACTGGTCGCTGGGCTGCCGCCGAGGGTGACCTTGATCTTCACCTTGTCGCCGGGGCGGACCGGATCGCTCGGTGCCTCCAGCGAGATCTGCTGCGGACCGTCCACGGCGGGCTGATCCAGCGGGATGACGCAGTGCACCTGCACGATCAACGGTTCCGCCGCGCCGGCGGGCGGGGCGAGCGCGAGCGCCGAACCGACCGTGCAACCCAGAGCGAGGGCGGCACTCGCCATGCGTGGAGCCCAGACAACCATCGGAGTCGCGTTCCTTCTCATGGGTGGCGGGATACAGCCGAAGGGTCCCCCGGCCGGGTGAGGACCGGCAAGGGGACCCTTCGTTTTCGGATCAGCTCGGTTCGGCCATCGTGGCCGCTACGGCGCCGAGTTGCCGCCGGGTGTGCGCCGAGGGTCAGACCTGGTTGCGGATCCGCCGACGGTAGGGCACGAACAACATCAGCGCGATCGCACCGAGCACGGCGGTGCCGGCCGCCATCGCGAACGCGGTCATGCCGCCGCCGGAGGCGCCGGTGTGCGCGAGGTCGCCGGTGGCTCCGCCGGTGCTGGTGGTGCTGCCACCGTCGCTGCCCACGTTGCCCGTGGGGGTCTGGGTGACGCCGCCGGTCGTGCCGCCGTCGCCCTTCGCCTTGAGGGTGGCCGAGACGGCGGTCTTGTCGGCCTTGCACTTGAGGTTGACCTTGACCACCTGCTCGCCCGGGATCTCCAGGCCGAGGTTGAACGCGCCCGGGGTGAACCCGTAGTCGCCCGCCGCGCCGACGGTGAACTCGCCCGCGAGGGGACCGGCCGCCTTGATCTGGTCGCCCGGCTTGATGCTGACCTTCTTGGCCGCCAGCGTGACGTCGAACGGCTTCTTGTCACCGCCCGTGGTGTCGATGGTCAGGGTCGGGACAACGGTGGCCTCGACCCCTTCCGGCGGCGTGATCGAGGGCGCCGTGCCGAGGATGTCGTCCTTGAACTTCGCCTGGACCGCGACCTTTTCGTTCGGCTTGGCGACGCTGGGCACGATCACCTTGATGGTCGTCTTCAGCGGCAGCGGATCCCCGAACTTCTCGGCGCCGAGGAAGATGTCACAGGTGTAGTCGACCGAGACGTCCTTGCCGTTCGGGGCGCCGGCCGGCGGGTCGCCGCCGCCGTCCTCGCTGATCTTGAGCGTGCCCAGCTCCGGCGCCGTCCCGGTGGGCTTGCACACCGTGACCTGCGAACCGGCGATCTTTACGGTTGTCGTCCACTCCTTCGGCTTGAGCGTGATGTCGCTCTTGAGGTCGGCCGGAATGGCGATCTTGCCGTCGAACTGCGGGAGGGCGACGTCGCCGTCCTTCTCGGCGACCAGCTTCCCACCGCCTTCGAGCTTCACCTCCTTGGTGGTGCCGCCGCCTCCGCCGACCTCGAAGGTCATCGAGAAGGTGAAGTCGTTGTTGAGCTTGGCCGGTGCCTTCTGCCCGGTCGGGCCCATCTTGACGCCGACCGTCGCGACGTTGCCGGGCTTGATCGCGGTCGTGGGCATCACGAGTTCGATCTTCTGGTCGTTCGTGACGTCCTTGCCGCCGGCGAGGATCGGCAGCTTGCAGGTGTCCGGCACGACCACCTCGGCGGCGACCGCAGTTCCGGAGAGGCCGAGCATGCCGCCGGAGGCGATGGCCAGGGCTGCGGCCCCCGCCATCGCGGTACGCGTGATTTGGCGCTTCATCAGGTTGTGCGCTCCCTTCGTCGGGGCGGGACTCACCCCGTCGTGTTGGTCAGCTCAGCGTGAGCGTCAAGGTCGCCGAGTAGCTCTCGGCGGAGGTGTTCCGGTCGGGCAGCCGCAGGGTCAGCTCTGCGCCGACATCGAATTCACCCCCCGTGACGCTCGGTGACGACGATGTCGAGCACAGGGTCGCCGTACGGCTCGACTCGGCCCGGTTTCCGGGCCTGGCCGAGCTGGGATACGGGCCGCGTCCCGGGTGCGGCGTGCAGTACGGATCCCAGACGAGGTTGTGCGCCTCGATCCGGGTTCCGTCCTCCGCCCGGAAGTCGGACATCGCGCCGGTGAGGGTCCACCCGTTGCGCGACCCGCGAAAGTCCTGGACCAGCATCGGATTCAGCGCACCCTTGGCGGTGCCGCTGGTGCGATCCACGGTCAGCCGGCTCTGTCCGGTGTTCGGGGTACTGACGGCCAGGACACCCGGGTTGATGTTGCCGTCCACCCGGTCCGGGGGCCGAGGTTGGTCGATCCTGGTGTCCCAGTCGAGTTCTCCCGCGCCGGACACCGATCCGTCGCCGGCGCTCCCACCCGATCCGGGCGGGTCCGAAACGGTCGAACCGTCGCTCGGCGCGGCGGAGCCGGGATCACCGGTACCGGTGGTGGGCGCGGGCCGGTAGGTACCGCCGCCGCTCGGGCCGGCCTGGTCGGTGACGTTGGTGTGCGAGGGGCCGAACTCGCCGCCGCCCGGCCCGTAATAGAACGCGAGCACGGTGCCGATCACAGCGGTGCCGGCGATCAGCGCGCCGAGGCCCCGGCGGGGTCGGGTGGTCATCGATCGCCTCCCCCGGACTCGCCGGCACGCGGGTGGTCGTCCTCGCCGGGCTCGGAACCCGCGTACAGCGGACCGCCGATCACCATCGTCTCGACCATCGAACGCACCGGGCGCTTGCTCAGGTCCACCGGTGCGGCCGAGGACTGCGGCGGGCGTCTGTTCGCGGTCCGGGAATCCGACTCGCCGTCATCCGCCTTGTCCTCGGCGGACTTTCGGTTCTTGTCGTCCCTGGTCAACCGGGACGGCGGCTCGGCCAGGCCGACTTCGCGCTCGCGCTCGCCGGCCCGGCGGGCCCGCTGTTCGCCGATGAGTTCGACGATGCGCAGGAACAACCGCCAGGCCGCCACCGGCACCACGATCACCAGGAGCGCTCCGAAGATGTAGACGCCCCACGGACGGCCGACCTCCAGGGCCTGTTCGTCCACGATCTGGTTGTCGTACGTCACGCGCCAACTGAAGGTGCCGTGTTGACGGGGGTTCAGTTCCACCGGGAGCGAGATGGTGGTGCGCTTGCCCGGCGGGATGGTGACGTGCGACTCGTAGTTCTCCCAGGTCGGGGCGTAGACACCTTCGTAGAAGCCGATCCGGAAGGTCGGGTTGACGATGGGCTGTTGGCCCATGTTCCCGACCTCGATCCGGAACCGGCGCTGCACCGGCGAGCCGAACCAGGTGAAGATCGAGTCCTCGCCGACCATGGCGCTGTCGATGAAGACCAGTCGGCCGGGCGTCTTGACGGTCACCGGCAGCGGAGCGTAGGGCGCGCCGTCGATCTCCAGCGGCACGCTCGCGTCCTTCGGCGGGCCGTTCATGATCACCGCGATCCGGACCACACACGGGCACGGGGACGGCGGGATGGCGGCGGTCAGGGTGATCGTGACATTGCCGGCGGCGTCCACGGTCCCGCTCGCGGCACTGGCCGCCGCGCAGTTGACCGTGCCGCGCAGGCCGTTCTCACCGCAGATGCTCGCCTGGACCAGAGAGCCGGGAGTCCAGTCGCCACCGACGACCGAGACCTTGTCCCCGGCCGCGACCTTGCCCGGGTCGATCGACGCGCTCGGTCCGGCCGGCGCCGGGGCCGCCGCACGCGCGGGCGCCGTGCCGCCCAGGGCGACCAGCCCCAGGAGCAGCACGGCGATCAGCGCGAGGGCGGTACCGCGGGCACGGCCCACCCGAACCACGTGACGAACCCGGTCGACCACGATCAACGGCCGACCCCCGCGGAATCGGCGGAGTCCTCGGCGGCCGGCGCGTCGGCGCGCGGGCGGGCCGGGGGCTGCTTGCCCTTCGGGCGCTTGGCGGCCTTCTTGGCGGGAGCGGCGGCCGGGACCGCGGGCTCGGCGTCGGGCTCGGGCTCGGCGTCGGCGGCCGGGACCGCGGCGGCCGGCTGCTCGGCGGCCGGTGTGGCGGATGCGGCTTCGGGCTCGGCCGGTTCGGTTGCCGCCGTCTCCGGTGCGGCGCTCGCGTCGGCGGGTGTCTCCGCAACGGGCTTATCCGCCACGGGAGTCGCCTCGGCGTCAGCCTGCTTGTCGTCGACCTGCTCGTCGTCGCTCGCCGCCACCTCGGCCGGCTTCTCCTCGGTCTCGGCGGACTTGTCGGCCGTCTCGGCCCGCTCGCCCTTGTCCCCCGACTCCGCGTCCTTGGACGTGTCCTCGGCCGGCGTCTCGACCTCGGCCTTCTCGGCCGCCTCGGCATCCGCAACCGCAGCCGCACCGGAAGTCTCCGCCGACACCGCCGCCTTCGCGGGTTCGGCCGGCGCCGGCTCCGCGACGGGCGCGGATTCACCGGCGGCCTGGGCGTGCTCGGCGCCGGCCGGCGCGGGCGCGGCCGGAACCGGCGGCAGCACCGTCGTGTCGTCGGTCGGACCCACCGGGCCGGCGGGCTTGGCCGGGTCGCCGCCCTTGCCCTTGCGTCCGTTGCGCCACACGCCCCAACCGATGCCGGCGACCAGCAGGAGGGCGGCCAGGGTGAGCAGGCTCGGCCACGGCACGGCCGTGTACGAAGCGCTCGCGTCATCCTTGATGTTCTGGTCCGCGACGACACCGTTCACCTTGACGGTGACGTGGTCGAGTCGCGGGGCGTCCTTCCACTCGACGACCTTCTCCACGGCCGAGCCCGGCAGGATCTCGGTGCCCTCGTCGACCTTGCTCATCAGCTTGCGCCCGAACAGGCCCTCGGCCTTGAGCTCGAACTTGGGCCGCAGGATCACGTTGCCCCGGTTGATGATCCGGTAGGTGACCTTCGCCTTGCTCGAACCGAAGAACTCGTGGAAGCCCGCGTCCCGCTTGACCTCGACCTTTTGGATGTCCATCGCGGGCAGCGCGTCGCCCTGCACCCGCAGGTAGACCCGGGCGCCGATCTGCCGCTGGATGTTGACCTTGATCTGGCCCTGCTGCTGAGTGCCCTCGATCGCGGTGTTGAGCGCGACGATGGCGCCGGGGTGGTCACCGGGGGTCGCGTTCGGCGGGATGACGATGTTGAACGGGACCTGGCGCTTCTCCCCCGGTTGCAGGGTCAGCGTCTGGTTCTCCGGCGCCACCTGGATCCAGGTACCGACGTCCTTCTGTTTGTCGGTGACGGTGCGCAGCGCGAAACCGCCGTCGCGCGGCGTGTTGTACGCGTCCGCGCCGAACAGCTTCATGGTCAGCGGCGCCGGGCTCGTGTTGTGCACGGTCACCACGTCGGGAACGGTGGTGCCGGCGGCGCCTTCGAGGAAGAAGTAGCGACGGGCGTTCTGGCTGGTGCCGTCCGGCACGAACGGATCGACCGACCATTCGCCGTTGCCCGCGGCCGACGCGGGGGTCGGTGCGACCAGCGTCAAGGACGCGAACAGCGTGGCCAGCACCGCGAACAGGGTGGCCAGGGATCGGTTGCGTCCGCCTTGCCGGCGGCTCGGGGGGGCCGGGGTACCCGTCATCGGTGTCTCCAGAACTGGTCTGTGTGCTGCGGATCGAAAGGGCCGGTTTCGGGAGCGGATCCGAAGGGCCCGCGCTGTGTGTCTGGGTGGAACGGATGCGGATCACCCGCCTGCGGTGTGGGCGGGACGGGCCGGCTGCCCGCCCCACCCTCCGCTCTGCGTCGATCCGCAGCGGCCCGCTCCGGCGGACCGTGCGCCGCGGCTGGTTTTCCGCGGCGCACGAGCCCCCGGTGTCGAGGCCGTTCGAGGTCTCCGCGCCGAAGGATTCCGGCGCGGAGAATTCGGTCAGGAGATGGAGAGTGTGAGCGTCGCGCTGTAGTTGCCGGGCGCCTGGTACGCCGGGACCGCCAGGGACAGACCCGCGTCGGCCTGGAACGTACCGCCGGTGACATCCGCGTTGGGCGCGGACGCCAGCGTGGCGCCGGTCTTGCCGATCGGACCCGCGCTACCGGCCACCGCCTGGCTCGGCGAACCCTCGCCGGGCGTGAGCTTCGGAGTCCAGGAGAACTTCTCCGCCGGGATGGTGCCGCCCGCGTTGTTGCTGAAGTCGGTCACCGCGCCGGTCAGCGTCCAACCGGTGGCGCCACCGCGGTAGTCCTTGACCGTCACCGTGTTCAGCGCGCCGGTCATGTTCTGCTCGGTGCCGTTCAGGGTCACGTCGGAAAGCTTGATCCCGCCGTTCTCCTGAGAGATCGTCAGGGCGCCGCCGGCGATCGTGCCGGTGAGGTCCTGCTTGAGCGTTCCGGCCGGGGGGTTCCCGTCGACCGTGAACGGCGCACCGGCGGACAGCGTGCCCGCGGTGTCCTCGGACGCCGCGATCAGCGTGGTGTCCGCCTTGTTGACCTTGACCTTGGCGGTGAACTTGCCGTCCGCACCCGCCTTCGCCACCACCAGACCGGGAACGTCCGGCTGCTGCGCGGCATTGGTCGGGACCACATAGACGGAGGCGTCCGGCGTGTAGCCCTCGCCGTTCACCGTGACCTCGGTGCCGACCGGCCCGTGGGTCGGGTTCAGGGTGAGCTTGCGCGGGTTGCTCGGCACGTCGGCCTTGACCGTCACGTTCGACGTCTTGGACTTGCCGCCGACGGTGACCTTGAGCTGGTACGAGCCGTCCGCGACGGCCGCGCCGATCGTCGCGGTACCGGCGAGCGCACCATCCGTGACGGTGAGGGCTCCGGTGACCTTGGTGGCGTCACAGGCGTTGCCGCTCGCGTCGCACAGTTCGACCGTGGGCGTACCCGCCGGCCAGTTCGTCCCGGCGACGGTGAGGGCACCGCCGGGCTTGACCTGTCCGGGAGTGCTGGTCAGGGTCGGTTCCTGCGGGGCGTTGGCGACCGTGTAGGACGCGATGACGCCGTTGCTGCCGGTGACTTCACACGTGGCCGTGGTGGTGGGCGGCGGCAGATCGGGCACGTTGACGTCCAGTGCGAACGTCTTGAGCGTGAGATCGATCTTCGTCCCGGGCGCGGCCTGGGGGATCGCCAGGTCGGCCGTGAACTCCGGCGGGTTGATGCCGGTGTTGGGACCGATGTTCGCGGTGAACTCCGGTGCGACCACCGTGACTTCGCCGCCGGTGCTCAAGGTGAAGGTGTACTTGCCGATGAATCCGATGTTCTCGAAGTCATAGTCGGGACGCAGCGGGTTCTCGCCGGCGTCGATCTTGATCTTCACCGTGCCCGGCGCGCTGCCGGTGTCCGGCGTCAGGGTCGCGTCGAACGTCTGCTTGCCGGTCTTGTTCCAGTTCAGGATCGGCTCGGTGCACACCAGGTCGGGGTTGACCGACCCGGCATATGCGGCCGGCGCTCCCGCGACCAGACCGGCGGTACCCGCGATCATCGCGACGCCGAGCGACGCGACAACCTTTTTTCTGGGTTTGAACATTGTGGTGCTGCTCCCTTCAGGGGGTTACCGCCGGCCGCCGAGGGGCGGGGCGGTCGAACACCACACCGGAGCGAGAGCCGAGGAGCGTCGCACTTCCGTGGGCCCGGCGCTCCGGTGCCGTACCTGAGCGACCGCCTCGCTGAAGATCCGTCGCACACGACCGAGGCGGCCGTCTCGCCGTCCGTCGATTCCCTTGCCGGGCACGGACCCCGTGCTGCGAATTGAAACCTGTTTCAGATTCTGGCGGCCATTCACGCGCGATCCCGTCACATAGTCAATAGCCGCCGGGAGCGGCGCGGTCGGCCTTCCGGGCAGGGAAGACCGACCGTCCCGAGACATCGATCAGGCGCTGCGCGAGGCCCGCACGCGGCGGGTCGCCAGCAGCACGCCGCCGATCCCGAGCAGACCGATGGTGCCGCCGAGCAGGCCCATCGAGAGCGCGTCGTCGAGCGGACCCGTCTTGGGCAGCGTGCCGCCCGCACCGGCGGTGGTGCCGGCGGTCGTACCCGAGGTGGTACCGCTCGTCGTCGTACCCGAGGTGGTACCGCTCGTCGTGCCCGAGGTGGTACCGCTGGTCGTGCCCGACGTCGTACCCGAGGTGGTACCACTCGTCGTACCGCTGGTCGTGCCCGAAGTCGTGGAGGCACCCGGGGTGTTGACCGTGTAGGCGACCGCCGTCGAGGTCATGTTGCACGGCACCGGGAACCTCAGCTCCGGGTCGATGACCTGGAGGTCCAGCGAGAACTTCTTGGGGCTCAGTTCGAGCTTGCCCTTGGCATTGCTCGGCACCTGAATGTTGACGGCGAATTTGGGGACGTCGATCCCCACCTTCTCCTTCACGGTGAGGGTGGCCGCCGCGCCGACCGCGGTCAGCGTCGCGGTGCCGCCGTCGGACTTCGCATCGAAGACCACCGTCGGGATGATCTTGACCTCGGCGGGGACCGGCGACGACGCGGGGCTGACCCCGGGGTCGATGCTGAGCTGGATCGACTTGCCCGGAGTCGCGTCGGTGGGACCGGTGATGGTGAACGGCTGCGGGCCGGAGACCGACGGCCCGCCCATCGCATCCTGGACGACCTTGTCGGCGAATTCACACTTCACCTGGGTGGTGACCGGCGCCGCGCCGGCCTGCGGCGCGAACGCCAGCATGCTGCCTGCCATGACGGCGAACGCCGCCACGCCGCCCGCGGCTCGCTTATTGGGCCTGACCATACGGTGGTTCTCCCTTCGGGGGGATCTCTTGCTCGTCGAGAAGTCCTGATCGAAACGGCCGGAGCGACGCGCGCTCAGCAGGGCCGTTCCGGCGTGTCGGCCTGCACCGACCCGGCACGCGCCCCGACGCATCGGGTACACGCGGTCGCCACACCCGACTTCCCCCTTTCGAGGCGCGGGCCGGGCGGGAAACCGGACCACGCAAGCACCGGTGGGACACGCCTCGCGTTCCCTGGAGGGGGCTTCCCTTGGCGCGTCCGGGAGACATCGAGACTGTTCCAGTACTTGATGTCACGTCAGATCTTCGGGTGACGGTACGACAAGTGGCATGAGCGGACAACAGCGAAAAGCAGAAAATCTGCATCCGTCGGACACGGTTCCATATCGCGCGGACCTGCGAAATCACTGTGTCGACAAGGCGGTCGACAGGTCCCCACAAACTCGACACGTGTCGCGTACAACCGATGCGCGAAAGCCCCCCAAACAGCAAAACTCCGGGCGAGAACGCCCGGAGCCTGGCTGCGCGCCCTGTTCGACGCGAAATCGGGGACCCGCGCTAGGAAACGACCACTGCGGCCGTCACCGCGAGCGGCACCTGCGACTGGAGCACCTGCCCGTTGAACACGCCGAGGATGCCCACGGACACGCGGTACTCCCCAGGCGCGAGCGGCTCGGCGTCCGACCTCAGGACGGCCGTGCCCGCCTGAGCCGCGGTGAGGCAGTCGACGTACTCCCCACCGACGGACACCCAGTCACCGTTGCTCGCGTGCTTGGACAGGCTGTAGAGCACACCGCACTGCGTCCATCCGGACGGCGTCGGGCTGTTGAAGTCGATGTACGTCGACGCCTGGAGCGTGTCGCCGACCTTGGCCAGGCACGCCGTACCGACCGTGGCACCGTCGGGCGCGAACGTCCTGGGCCCGTCGCAGGTCTGCCAGTTGTCGCCGACGCCGGCCGTCCCTGCGGACGCGGGGGCGGCGAAGCCGATGGTGGCGGCGAGCATTCCGGCCGCCACGAGTGCCTTTGCCTGAAGCGAAGCACGCATGCTGTTTCCTCTATCCCGGGGTGAACGTCCCGGCGCGCGAAAGGGCGCGCCGGGTGGAGCGGCACGTACGGATCAGCTGGAGCGCGGCAACCCTGACACGGCGTCAGATCGAAAGCCGGCGCACGGCGCGAGTGACACGTGTGCAACCGAAAGTTGGCGCGGTATCACCGTGTGTCGCGACACTCTGTCCCGCTTCCCGCCGAAAACTTCCCGGGCGGCCGCGGTGAACCGGACGGTTTTCGGCCTCAATCGAGCGGAACGCTCCATTCCGCCCCACCGGCCTTGCCGTGCCGCGTTTCCTGTGGAACGCGGGCGACCGGCCGGACCGGCCCGACCGTGACACTGGGCCATGGCGACGACGACGCTGCGTACCGGCGCTTCTCGAACCCGTCACAGCCGGCCGCGATCCCTTGACACCACGTCAGGGGAGCGGAATCAATGGGCATTTGGCCCATTTATGGAACACGTTTCAGGCCGGCCGCCCCGATCCCGAACGGACGGGGCGGGATCGAGGCCGAGGAACGACGCCGAAGAACGAAGTCGAGAAACAGGGAAGGGAGCGTCCCGCGCATGGTTCCACCCCGCAGGAGGCTGTTCGCGATGTTGGGGGCAGGCGTGCTCGCCGCCGGCGCGGCAGGTCTCACGGCGGTCGCACCCGGGGCCCAGGCGGCGCCCGTGGAGCACGAGGTGAGTTGCCGACCGCCGGCCCTGGGCGGTCCGGACTTCACCTGGAAGCCGAAGGTCGAGTTGTCCGTCTCGGCGCCGAAGCAGGGTACGTACAAGGTCGGCGAGGAGGTGACCGTCACCTGGCACTGGGCCGCCCCGCCGCGCAACCCGTGGACGTGGACGGACGTGATTCCGAACACCGAGACGCCGAGCGCCACGGTCAAGCTCTCCAACGGCCAGGTCGGCGACATCACGCTCACCGGCCCCGCGAAGCACCCGAGCGTCGGCGGCGCCCAGCCGCTCCCGGTCGCGGACATGACCGGCCGATTCACCATCGCGGCCGAGGGCCGGATCGACCTGGCGCCGGGCGCGTACGTGCTCAAGCAGACCGCGATCCAGGAGTCGCCCTGCACCCCGGTGCGCCCGGACCGACTGCCGGTGTCGGCGAGCATCCAGATCGGCACCACCCAGACCCCCGGCCAGAGCGCGGGCGGCGGCACCGCCGCCGGGGGCTCGTCCGGCGGCGGCACCCCCTCCGCCCCACCCTCCGGCGCCACGACCGACCCGACCGCCGGCACCGCGGGCACCGTCGGCGACCCCACCCTCGGCGGAGTCGGCGCCACCCCCGGCCCCTCCGCCGGGGCGACCACCCCGCCGCCGAGCGCCCCGCCCCTCCCGCCGCCGCTCACCGGTCAGGTGCCGCAGACCCCCGCCGACACCGTGGCCGGACCGCTGTTCATGCGCCAGAACTCGGCCGGTGTGACCATGCCGCAGTTCCAACCCAGCGGTGACGCACAACAGTTGGAGGGCCGGCTGAACCCGGTGTCCATCCTGGATCGACGCGGCAGCACGCTCGGCTGGACGCTGACCGCGCAGGCCAGTGACTTCGTCGGCCAGGGCGGCGAGATCGTCCCGGCCCGGCAACTCACCTGGATCCCCGCCTGCACCACCGTCGAGGGCCCGCCCGCCGCGGTGGGTACCGGTGTGCCCGGCACGGTCGGCGGCAGCGCCGAGGTGCTGTGTCGGCAGAACCCGAGCACGGGCGCGGTCACCGGCGGGGCGTTCGAAGCGAACGCCCTGTTGAACCTCTCGCTCCCCGGCGGTTCGCGCTCCGACGCCTACACCGGGAATCTGACGCTCAGTCTGAGCTGAGTCACCGTCGGAGACCGGGACGCCCTCCTCGCATCGTTCGAGGAGGGCGTCCTTTCGTTTCCGCGCGCGAATCCCTTGACTTTGTGATCTTCGTGAAGCGGAATGATCAAGCACGATTTCTGCAACACGTTCCACCGACCCGGCGGGCCGCATCCGTTGCGACGTCCGCCGGTCGCGCACGAGGTATCGAAGCCCGCGCGCCGCGTCCGGTCCCGACGGCGGCGCGCCCCGGCCACTCGATGCGGTGTTTCGGCTGCCCCGCCCTTCCCCGGCGCCGGCAGAGCGGTAACCGAGAAAAAGGAACGCACCATATGTTCAAGGCAAACAGGCAACTCGCCGCGTCGCTCGGCGTCGTGACGATCGCCGGCACCGTCGGCATGGTGGCGCTCGCGCCCTCCGCGAACGCGGCGGACGTCGACTACACCTCGCACTGCGTGAACCAGATCGTCAAGGACCTGGTGATCCCGGACGGCAACCTGAAGATCGACCTGTCGGTCGCGCCGGCCAAGCCGCGCTACGACGTCGGCGAAGAGGTCACCGTCACCTGGACCTGGAAGTCGTACCCGAAGGCGCCGCCGGAGATCCCGGTCGTCGGCAAGGTGGACAAGGACTCGACCCTGCCCAAGGGCAGCGTCACCCTGGGCGGCGCGGCCACCGGCGAGGTCGCCGTCGAGGGTCAGCGGATCAACCCGGAGACCGGCCCGGGCCAGGAGCTGGTACTCACCAACATGACCGGCAAGGTCAAGCTGACCCAGGCCGGCGACGTGACGCTGACCCCCGGTCTGTACTCGACCTTCACCAAGGCGTTCGGCTTCGACGCCGAGACCAAGTGCAACCCGGTCACCGCGGTCGCCCCCTCGGCCACCCTCAAGGTCGGCGCGGCCGACAAGCCGGTCCTGAACGCACCCTCCGCGGCGGTCGAGCCCGGCAGCGAAGTGGCCCTGACCGGCTCCAAGTTCGCGCCCGGCGCGGTGACCGCGACGCTGGACGGCAACGCCGCCGGGATCGCCGCCTCCACCCTCTCCGCGGACGCGGCCGGCAACCTGAGCGGCACCGTCAAGCTGGCCGACAACGTCGCCAACGGCGCGCACACCCTCACGGTGACCGACGCCGACGGCAACAGCGGCCAGGCCCAGTTGCTGGTCCGCAAGAAGGTCGACCCGACCCAGCCCGGCGACCTGACCCAGAAGCTGGACGGCACGATCACCGCGGGCACGCTGGCCATCACCCAGCAGTCCGCCGGCATCCGACTGTCCGAGGTCGGCGTGAGCGCGCAGGACCAGACCATGACCGGCAAGCTCAACACGGTCACCGTGACCGACCTGCGCGGCGGCAACGCCGGGTGGACGCTGACCGGTTCGGTCACCGACTTCGCCACCCAGGCCGGCGAGACCATCCCCGCCGACAACTTCTCCTGGAAGCCGAAGGCCGCCAAGGCCGACGACAAGTCGAAGGGCACCCCGGTCGCGGGCAGCGCGGGCACCATCGGCTCGGGCGCCACCCTGGCCTCGGTCGCCCAGGGCGTCGGCAACACCGGTGGCACCTTCTCCGCCGACGCCGACATCGACCTGAAGGTTCCGGCCTACCAGGGCGCCGGCGACTACAGCGCGACGCTGACCCTGTCGATTTCCTGACAGTAGGCATCGGTTCATCGGCACGGGACGTCCGCCGCATTCCCTCACTGCGTGGCGGGCGTCCCGTCGCCCATTCCCGCCTGCCGAAGCCGCACACAAATCGTTGTCGCCGGATCGCGTTCCGCTGTTGACTTCGCAAACGCCCCCGGGCTCAATGGGAGGCGCTGTTTTCTGGAACAGGTTTCAGGAGTGGCATCAGCAGGAACGACCGGGTGACACCGGCGGGGTCGGGTGTCACCCCGCCGACGTCGAATCGGCGCACGGCACCGAATCGACCGCCCCGCGCCGCGCGGGTCACCGACGGCGACGGACCGGTCCCGGTGTGGTGTTCGACTGCCCGCTCCCCCGGCGGGCCAGGCAGGCATCCCGAGGAGGGACAGCACCACATGCTCAGACCAAGAACCAGGGAAAGCACTGGGTCCAGACTCCGCAACAAGCGCGTGGCCGGCGTGCTCGGTACCGCCCTCGTAGCCGGTGCCCTGGGCGTGGGCGCGGGGGCACAGTCCGCGAACGCGGCTCCTGTGACGTACAACGTGCACTGTGTACCGCCGAGCATCGGGGGCGGCCCATTCGACTTCGACGCCCAGGTCGACCTCACGGTCGATCCGGTCAAGCCGAAGTACAACGTGGGCGACGAGGTCACCGTCACCTGGACCTGGAAGGACGCGGCGAAGAACCCTTCCTCCGTGACCGTCAACGCCGACGCGGTCAAGCCGCGGGGCAAGGTCCTGGTCTCCGGGGCGCAGGGCGGCGAGATCGCCATGGAGGGTCCGCAGAAGAACGCGCAGACCGCCGGCGGCGAGAAGTTGTGGTTGTCCGCCATGACGGGCAAGTTGAAGATCGCCAAGCCGGGCGAGCTGCACCTCTCCCCCGGCGGGTACACGAGCACCGCGAACATGTTCGGCAGTTGGGACACCCCGTGTACGCCCAACGGCACGCCGGGAGTGGGCACCACGCTCAAGGTGGACGGCGCGATCAAGCCGCCGACGGCGACGTTCGACCGCGCCATCGTGCGGCCGGGCTCGGCCATCGACGTAACCGGTGAGAACTGGCCGGTCGGCGCGAGCGGCGTCACCGTGGACCTGTGCGACCAGAGTGGCAACTCCTGTGCACCGGAAGGGGCGTCGGGCTCCACCCTCACCGTCGACGCCTCCGGAAAGCTGACCGGTCAGGTCAAGGTCGGCGCCGATGTGCCGGATGCCATTCGCCAGGTCCGGATCAGCTCGGGCAACGCCTCGGTCCTGGTGACGATCTCGGTCGCCAAGAACGCGCTGCGCCACTCCGAGCCGGTCAAGTACGGCGTGCGCTACACCCCGGCCTGGGGCAACGGCCCGGTCTTCGACTGGCAGCCCGAGGTCGCCCTGTCGGTGTCCCCCGCCAAGCCCTGGTACGAGATCGGCGACGAGGTCACCGTCGACTGGAAGTGGATCGGCTACCCGCGCAACCCCTCCAGTTGGGTGGTGGCACTCAAGGACACGGTGACGCCCAGCGGCACCGTGAAGCTCTCCGGCGCGCAGACCGGCGACGTGTCGGTCGTCGGACCCAAGGGCAACCCGGCCACTCCGGGCGGCGAGGTGCTCAAGGTCGGCGACATGAAGGGCACCTTCAAGATCACCAAGGCAGGCCGCATCGATCTGGCACCCGCCGGATACGGCTTGAAGGTCATCACCATCTCGTCGAGCGGCGTACCCATCGGCACTCCGGTGCCCTCGCACTCGATCGGGGTCGGCCAACCCGCCCAGGCGAACCTGATCGTGGATCAGAACCTGCTCAAGCCGGGTGACGTGGTCAAGCTGTCCGGGGTGAACTGGCCGACCGGCCAGGGCAACCCGCAGGTCCAGCTGTGCGCCGAGGACGGTTCGGGCTGCACCGGGTCCGCGTTCACCGCGGGCACCGGTTCGGTGGCCCAGGGCGGCGCGCTCACCGCGCAGGCCACACTCGGCGGCCAGGTGGCGCCGGGCAACTACCTGGTCAAGGTCACCGTCGGCGTCACCTCGCTGACCGCACCGATCACGATCACCACGGCGGTCGTACTGCCGCGCGCGATCACCGCCACGCCGGATCGGGGTCCTGCGGGCACGAAGGCGCACGTGACGGGGAAGAACTTCACCCCCGGCTCGGCCGTCGTGCTGGAGACCCTGGACGCCGGCCTGGTCGCGACCGGTGACACGGTGGAGGCCACCGCGGCCGCGGACGGCACGTTCGCCGTCGATCTGACGGTGAGCAAGCCCGGTACGACGCAGATCCGGGCGTACGAGAAGAACGACCGCAACAAGATGGCGCTCGCCGCGTTCACCTTCGAGGGTGGCGGCGGTCCCGGCGAGCCGCCGGGGACGTTGTCGATGGCTCAGGCCGGCACCGGCGTCGTACTCGCGGACGTCCCGTTCGCGAGCAGCGACCAGTCGATGACCGGCACGCTCGACGCGGTCACCGTCACCGACGCCCGCAAGGGCACGTTGGGTTGGCAACTCACCGGCTCCGTCTCGGACTTCAAGGCCGAGGGCGGCAACTCGCTGCCCTCCTCAGCGTTGTCCTGGACACCTCGGTGCGTGGCCGAGCCGAACTCGGCGAGCCAGGTCGTGACCGGCTCGGCGGGTACGGTCAACGGCGGGCTGCTGTGCAGCTCGGCGGCGTCCACGGACCCGGCGCACAAGACCGGTGGCGTATTCACCGCGAACGCGGGCCTGTCGCTCGCGATCCCGGCGTACCAGGCGGCCGGCACCTACACGGGAACCCTGACGCTCACCGTCTCCTGACGGCGCATCAGCCCTGCGCGGGGCGCCCATCGACACCTCCCGAGGTGCCGGTGGGCGCCCCGTTTCGCATTCCCGCGACACCCGCCCGCACAGCGTAAGTGGAACTTGTTCCACCGCTTCGAGGCGACACGTGTCAGTGCAGGTCAGCGCACCGGCGAAGGCATACTCGCCGGTCACATAGGCCGTTTGCGCCTCTTGACTTCGCCAGGTGAAAGCGCATCAATGTGACCCGCCCCACTTCTGTAACACGTTCCACTTACCACGCGCGTATCCGTCCCCATGCCGCCGACGCGACGCCAACGCCCGCCGCCGGCACGGAACGCAGGACAGGGAGCAGCACCTCATGAAGCAACGCACCATGCGCCTGGCCGCCGGACTCGGCGTCGGCACACTCGCGGTCACCGGGTTCCTCGCCGGCGCGCCGGCCGCCGTCGCCGGCACCGCGACGCCGACCGTCACGTGTTCGCTGCCGCTGGGTCAGGGCGAGAAGAGCGGGCCGATGTCGGTGACCGTGAACGGGCCGACCACCGCCAAGCCCGGCGAGACGATCGACCTGAAGATCACCCTCGGCGCGAGCCCGGCCACCAGCCCCGCCGCACTCAACGGCATCAAGATGACGCCGTCGATCGACTTCGCGCTGTCCGGCGGAGCCACCGGCCCGGTCACCCTCACCGGCGCCCAGACCACGATCGACATCCCGGCGAACACGCCGATCCAGAGCCCGCCGTTCACGGTCAAGCTGCAGATCCCGGCGACCGCGACCGGCACGGTCGACCTGACCCCGACCAAGACCACGACCGCCACGGTGACGCCGTACGGCAACTTCACCACGCCGTGCGCGGTCACCGGCGGCTCGGGTGTCGCGCAGAGCATCACCGTGCAGAGCACACCGGAGACGGCCACCCTGAGCGCGTCCCCGGGCACCGTGGAGGCCGGCAAGGAGACCGTGCTCTCCGGTACCAACTGGACCAAGGGCGGCACCGCCACGCCGTCCCTGTGCGCCGCGGACGGCACCGCGTGCAACCCGGCGGGCATCTCCGCCAACAGCCTGCGGATCGGCGCCGACGGCGTGCTCTCCGGCGGCGTGACGGTCGCCCCCGGGACCGCGGACGGCACGTACAGCGTGCAGGTGAGCGACGGCAGCCGCACCGCGTCCACGCCGCTGACGGTCAAGAAGGCCGACGTCCCGGTCGTGCAGCGCAAGGTGACGCTGAGCAAGAGCACGGTGCGCCCGTGGACCTTCGTGAAGGTGTCCGGCGAGAACTTCACGCCGAACACGCTGATCGCCCTGGCCGGCGTGCAGGGGGCCGACCCGACCTTCAACTTCGGCCTCGCCTGGACCGACCGCAACGGCAGGTTCAGCTCGTGGATCCTGGTGACCAGCAAGAAGACCACCGGCATCACGGCGGTCGAGATCGACACGAGCTTCAAGTTCGACAAGCTCGGCATGGCCGGCATCACGGTGAAGTAGCCGCCCCCGCGACACCCGCACACGCGTCGGCCCCGACACCCGGATCCGGGTGTCGGGGCCGACGCGTGCCTCTCGGGCAATCGCCGGGTCAGAAACCGAAGTCGAGACTCCCGAAGGTCTGGTAACCGCTGCAGTAGATGTCCCAACCGGGACCGGCCAGCGGGTTCGTAAGGCGAAGCGACCAATTCGTGGCGCTCGGCGGCGCAGCGCTCGTGTCCTTGAGTCGCACATTCGTACCGGCCGGGATCCGGGCGAGCGCCGGGATCGGCCCGATGACCATCGGCCAGGGCCCCCAGGCCGGGTGGGTCGACCCCGCGAAGTCGTGCACCGTCCCGACACCCGATCCACCACTGCTGGTCTGGATCGTCCGGAGCACGATCGCGGCGGAGTTGGCGGGAACCGCCGTGTTCTGGCCGATCGACGTGGACACCTTCATCTTCTGCGGCAGGGTGAGACTGGGAGCGCTGGACGACAGTGTCGCCGTGAACGGCGAGGGTCCGAAGATCGCACCACTGGGGTCGTTGCAGGTGAACGTGACCGACCGCGCCTCCGGCGGAATCGCGTAGGCGGAGGTGGACAGTGCGGTGACGGCGACCAACGCACCGGCGGCGCAGGTGATGCCGGCGGTGACGAGCCTGGTGGGTTTCACGAAGGTTCCTTTCATCGGACCGGCCGAGGCTGGGGTTCGGCCGATCGCCGGAATGCCTGCGGAACAGCACCGCAAAAAGCGCCCGTTGCGACGACCGACGGTCGCCACAACGGGCCGGCACGTGAGAGATGAATCCGAGCGCTCCGCCTCCCTGGTCGAAAACCGGATCGATCAGAAAGTGAAGGGGGTCGGGGTGGTGTTGGGCGGAACGATGTCTTGGCCACCGACGCAGCGAATGTCGGCGGGCGCCGGGATGTTCGCCTGGATGCGCACCGAGTAGTTCGTGGCGCTCGGCGTACCACTGGTGCCGAGCAAGGTCACCGAGGTACCGCTGGGCAGACGCGAAGCCGCCGGGACCCCGCCGAGCGTGATCGGGTCGCCCACGTTCATCGGCAGATTGATGGTCCCGCTGAAGTCCCATGCCACGGACGCACTGGTGACCGTGCGGATGGTGGTCGTCAGCGAGTTCGCCGCGATCTTGACCGGCGCCTTGATGGACGAGGTGAGCTTCATCTTCTGCGGGTTCGGCGAGCCCGGGTCGCTGGAGGCCAGAGTGCCCGCCCCGTTGGTGGAGTACGTGATGTTGGTGAGGATGTCGACACACGTGAGAGTCACGCCGCGCTGCTCCGGCGGAATCGCGTTGGCGGTGCCGGACATGGCCATCACGGCCGCGAAGGCACCCGCCGTACAGGCGATGCCGACCGTTGCGACTTTGGAACGAGACATGAGGGGTGGTGCTCCTTTCACGGCTTTCCGAATGGGCACGCACTCGCCCGAGTTCCTGAAGCAGGCAAGGCGCTGGTACTGCCGGCCGGTATCTCGACATCGACAGGGGGCGCCGACGCAAGCCATACCGCGAAGGGCCCGCATTGCTTCGGCCTCGGGCCTTCCGGCACAGGGAGAGTGAAGCGGCAGCCCGAAAAGAAGTCAATGCCTAATGTCCACTTTTGCAAACCCAAGTGATCTTCGAGAAGCTTCCAACCATATCGACCGAGAGACCACCTTCAATCCCCCAAGATCATTAAATACATATCTTTGATCATGGTGACACGCGTCACTATACAGGCGTGATTACTTAACGTGAGTATCGTCGGGAATTCCCGGTAAAACAAACGTCTCCAGAGACGCGAAGGCATCCGGGGAGACGTTTGGAAACCAATCCTCGACCAAAAGCGAAGTCAATGGTTCCGGTGGTTTATTTCCGGTGCGGGCGATCGAAGGTGGAGTCGTCCGTCCCGGGGTCCCGACCACCCGCGCAGTACGTGAAGACGGTGCCCTCGGCCGGATGCGATTCGATCTTGGCCGACCGGTTCGCCGCGCCGGGCGCCGCACCGGAGGTGTCCACGAGACGCACCTCGGCACCGGCGGCCGGCGGCGATGGGGCGGGAACGTGACCCGGCCGAACAGGGTTTCCGGCGTTCATCGGCGCGTCGAGCGTCCCGGAGAAGTCCCACGCCGTGCCCACCGCCATGCCGCTGGTCTGCACCGTGCGCATCGTCGTGGTCAGCGCATTCGGCGGAATCCGAACGGGCGAGGTCGTCGGCGCGGTCGACTTCATCTCCTGGGCCGTCGTGCCGCCCGAGTCGTTGGAGGCAAGAATGCCCGGGCCGTTCGTGGCCCAAGTGGTCCCGCCGCCGTCCACGCATGCGAGCGTCACCACCCTGGACTCCGGGACCACCGCGTGGGCCGCGCCGGACAATGCCGCGGATCCGGGTCGACACCGATGACAAGGCCACTCCACCCCACGCTTCGGGGCCTTTCGGCGGGCTCGATTCAAACCGTACGGTCGGCAAAAGTCAACGCGGTTTCGATTCCGGGAAACCCGGGAAAGAAACGAAATGGAGAATGCGGAGCCAAGTTTATCGAATTTCGATCTTGGTGACACGTGACACCGGATTCGGGTGACATCCGGACAATCAACGAATCACCGAAAGTGATTTCCGAGCCGTCATCGGGACACTCGACAGGCCCCGATGTTCGCCCACACCGTCCCGCGCCACCGTTATCCGGACATACGTACGCCTGCCCGGGCGGCACGAGGCCACCCGGGCAGGCGCGAGACGTCATGAACGTTCCGGACCGGATCCCCGAAAAGCGGGACCCGGTCCGGGATCGATCAGAACGAGAAGTCGGCCGAGGCCGCGTCCTGCTTGCCGGCACACCAGATGCTGATCGGGGTGCCGGAGATGCTCGTGGTGATCAGCACGGACCAGTTCGACGCGCTGGGCGCGGCGGCCGAAGTGTCCTGCAGCCGCACGTTGGTGCCCGCCGCCAGTCGCGAAGTACCCGCGACCGGGCCCAGGTTGATCGGGTTGTTGATGTTCATCGGCAGGTTGACCGTGCCGGTGAAGTCGCGAACCGTGCCCGTACCGGTCTGGATGGTGCGGATGGTCGTGGTCAGCGAGTTGGCCGGGATGTTCTGCGGCGCGAGCAGCGGCGAGATGAGCTTCATCTTCTGCGCCGCGGTGCCGCCCGGGTCACTGGAGGTGAGGGTGCCGGTGCCGCCGGTGACCCACGTGGTACCCGTGCTGTCCTTGCAGGTGAGGTTCACGCTGCGCGAATCGGGGACCGCGTTCGCGGTGCCGGACAGCGCCATGACGGCGGCGAAGGCAGCGGCCGAACAGGCGATACCGGCACTGGCGAGCTTGGTGCGAGACATGGTGGAGCTCCTTTTCATCGCTTCCGAGTACCTGGTGGTGGCGCACGTTCTCCCCGGCCTGCACGCCGCAGGCGAAAACGGTGGAGCAACCGGCGGGCATCCCGAACGAGCCGATCGACACTGCACACGGCCGACCGACACGAGCTGACTATCGAGATCCGAGGCGGGCCCGCTTCTTCCCCACGCTTGGGGCCCTCCGGCACAGCCAAGAGTGAAACTGTGCAAGCGGAAGAAGTCAATACGGTTTTGTAGATGAAGTCACCGGGCAGCGATCGTGAATCGATCGCCGTTCCTATTGACTCGGTCAAGCTCGGAAAGAGGAGGTCGGAGCAGGTTTATCAAAGTTGATCATGGTGACACGTGACACCAAGATCACCGCGTTTTACGCATTGCTTCCTGGGCCTTTATTCGCTAGATGTTCGGGCGGACCAGCAACGTTCGGAGTTCGCCATCCCGGCCATTTCACCCAGCACTCGGCCAACGCTCCAGACAACCGTCGCCGACGGGCAACGGGCGCAGTGGGCGACGAAATGTCGTCCTCCGGGCGTACGCGGGGGAAGCGGACTCTCCTGCACCAAGAGCCACCAGGCACCTCCCACCCGGCTAGGAGAAACGTGTCCCGAATGCGAAGAATCGCTCCGCGCAGACTGATCGCGGTCGCAGCCGTCGGCGCCGTCGCAAGCACCGGCGCCCTCGTCCTGGCCCCCTCGGCCCAGGCCGACACCGTCGACTACGCGACGCACTGCACCAACCCGTACTCGACGCCGCCGGACGGCAACGTCAAGATCGACCTGGTCGTCACCCCCGCCAAGAGCACCTACCAGGTGGGCGACGTCGTCTCGGTCGAGTGGCAGTGGAAGCTCTACCCCAAGGCCCCGACCTCGATCCCGGTGGTCGGCAAGGTGCCGAAGGACTCCACCTACCCGGTCGGCACGGTGAAGTTGACGGGCGCGCAGACCGGCAACTTCGCCATCCAGGGACCGAAGATCAACCCCGAGGCGCTGCCCGGTCAGGATCTGATCCTGAGCAACCCGGTCGGCAACGTCACGCTGACCCAGGCCGGTCAGGTCAACCTGACCCCGGACATCTACTCGACCTGGACCACGGCGGTCGGGCAGACGGTCGAGACCAAGTGCTCGCCGATCAACCCCATCTCGGTCTCGCGCACCCTCACCGTGGACGGCCCCTCGCAGGGGGCGCCCACCGTCAGTGCGAACCCGGGTGAGTTCAACGCCGGTGCGCAGGTCGCCCTGTCCGGCACCAACTGGGCCGCCGGCACCCCGTCGGTGCAGCTGTGCGACGCCAACGGCGCCGCCTGCGACGCGACCAAGATCGCGGCGAACAGCCTGGTGGTGGCCAACGGCGCACTGTCCGGCAACATCAACACCGTCGCGACCGTGCCGACCGGCAACTACAAGATCAAGGTCAAGGTCGGCGCCGGCGAGGCGCTCACCCCGGTCAAGATCAACGCCGTCGCCCGGCAGGCCACGCTCAGCCCGAACCGCGGCCCCGTGGGCACCACGGTCACGGTGAGCGGCAAGAACTTCAACCCGAACCTCACGGTCATCGCCCGCGGCCAGACCGCGACCGGTTACGTACTGGACGAGACCGCCGCATACGCCGACTCGGCGGCCGACGGCACGGTCACCATCCCGGACTTCGTGGTGAGCGACCCGAGCATCACCTCGGTCTGGATCACCGAGGGCGTGGACGAGGCGACCGGCTTCGCCCTGCCGTTCACCATCGGCGCGGCCCTACCGGCCACGCTGTCCGCGTCGCCCGCCGCCACCCACGCCGGTGGTTCGGTCGCGGTGTCCGGCAACAACTGGACCCCGAACGGCTCCGCCACCGCGTCGCTGTGCGCGGCCGACGGCTCGGCGTGCAGCACCGCCCGGGTCACCTCCGGCCCGATCGCCATCGCCGCCGACGGCTCGCTCGCCGGCAACGTGACGATCGCCGGCAACGTCGGCGAGGGCACCTACAAGCTCAAGCTGAGCGACGGCAGCAACAGTGCGCTGGCCTCGGTCACCGTGCAGCGCCGCTGGCTGGAGCTGAACAAGACGTCCGGCGACCCGTGCACCTTCGTCCTGGTCACCGGACACGGCTACGGATCGCTCGCGTGGGTCAACGTCAACGGTCTGGCGGGCAACTCCAAGACCAGTGACTGGGCCGGCGCCTGGGCGAACGCCAATGGCGACTTCAGCATCTGGATCCTGATCACGAAGTCGAACACCACCGGCATCATCGCGTCGGAGACCTTCCACTCCGACCGCAACGCGTCGACCCCGTTCACCGTGACGGGCTGACACACCTCCGCACGGCTCGATCGAAGGCCGCCGTCCCTGTGGACGGCGGCCTTCGCCGTGCCGAGCGGCGAGCCGAGAAGCGGAAGGATCAATTCCGTTTCCCTGTTCTTCCCGCGCCTCTTCCCTTGCCGCGCGGCAAGTCGATCATGTTGACACGTGACACCTGGATCGCCACGAAATAGTCATTGACTTCGTCAGCAATTAGCGGATGAATACGGTGTCGGACCATCTATTGCCGACTGCCATCGCATCCGTCGCATTCCGACCGGCGGCCCGCCCCGCTCCGAGAGGGCGGAGACCGCAGTGCAATTCCCGGATCGCGCGGTGCCGCTCCATCGTGGCAGGAGGCATATTCCCATCCCCGCGAGGAGAATAGTGTCCCGAATGCGAAGAATCGCTCCACGCAGGCTGCTCGCCTCGACAGCCGTCGTCGCCGTCGCGACCGCCGGCGGTCTCGTGGTCCTCGCACCGTCCGCCCAGGCGGCCCCGGTCGACTACACGACGCACTGTGTCAACAAGTTCTCGCCGAACCTGCCCAATGGTCAGGTTCAGATGGACCTTCAGGTCACCCCGGAGAAGCCGACCTACGCCGTGGGCGAAGAGGTCACCGTCAAGTGGCACTGGACGGTGTTCCCGAAGGCCCCGCCGACCATCCCGGTGATCGGCAAGGTGCCCGCGAACTCGACCTACCTCGACGGCACGGTCAAGCTCTCCGGCGCCCAGACCGGCTCCTTCAAGACCATCGGGCCGCAGGACAACCCCGAGGCCCTGCCCGGTCAGGACCTCAAGGTCAGTGACGGCACCGGCAAGTTCACCCTGACCACGCCCGGCGACGTCAACCTGACCCCGGACGTCTACTCGACCTTCACCACGGCCCTGGGCCAGAAGGTGCCGACCGACTGCTCGCCGGTGACCCCGGTCTCGGTCTCGCGCACCATCAAGGTCGAAGGCACCTCGCAGGAGCCGGCCACCCTGGTCGCCCCCGCCGAGGCCAACGCCGGCGCCTCGATCGCACTGACCGGTGCACACTGGCCGGCCGGCAGCCCCTCGGTCGAGCTGTGCGACGCCGCCGGTGCGGCCTGCGACGCGGCCAAGATCGCCCCCGGCAACACCCTCGCGGTGGCCGCCGGAGCGCTCACCGGCAACGTCTCCACGATCGCCACCGTGCCCGCCGGCGACTACAAGATCAAGGTCAAGGTCGGCGCCGCCGAGGCACTCGCCCCGATCAAGATCAACGCCACGGCGCGGCAGGTCAGCTTCGATCCGGCCAGTGGTCCCCTCGGTACCACGGTCAAGATCACCGGGAAGAACTTCGCCCCGAACATCACGGTCATCGCGCGCGGCCAGACCGCGACGGGCTACGTGCTGGACGAGGTCATGGCCTACGCGGACTCGGGTGCCGACGGAACGGTCGTCATCCCCGACTTCATCGTGAGCGACGCGTCGATCGCGGCGATCTACGTGACCGAGGGCACCGACGAGTCGACCGCGGTCGCCGCTCCGTTCCGCATCACCGTCCCCGGCAGCGGCCTGGACCAGACGGTGACCGGCAGCGTGGTGGCGGGTGGCCTGACCATCTCCCAGTCCGCCGGCGCGATCAAGCTGTCCGACATCACGATCAACGGCCAGGCGCAGAACATGACCGGCGCGCTGAACACCGTGACCGTGAAGGACTTCCGCAGCGGCAACACCGGGTGGACCCTCACCGGCTCGGTGACCGACTTCACCAACGGCACCGGCGGCAAGATCGGCGCCGACAAGTTCACCTGGACCCCCAAGGTCGCCGCCGGCCCGGGTTCGCCCAGCGTCGCGGTGCCCGGTAGCACCGGCCCGATCGGCACCGGCGCCACGCTGGCGTCCGCGCCGGCCGCCGCCACCACGGGCGGCACCTTCGCCGCCGACGCCGACCTCTCGCTCGCCGTTCCGGCGTACCAGTCGATCGGCACCTACAGCGCCACGCTGACCCTCTCGATCAGCTAACGCGCGGCACCTCGCAACACGGCGGGCCCGCACACCGGCAACCGGTGTGCGGGCCCGCCTCGTTCGTGCCGATCGGCTTCCGGGCCGAAGGCCGCGCCGAACTACTGCGCCGCCGCCAAGCGCTCCAGCGCCGCGTCGACGCGGGCCAGCACCCGGTCGCGACCGAGCACCTGGAGCGACTCGAACAGGGGCAGGCCGATCGTCCGGCCGGTCACCGCAACTCGCACCGGGGCCTGCGACTTGGACAACTTGAGGCCGTGCGCGGCCCCTGCGGCCTCGACCGCGGCCTTGAGCGCGTCCACGTTCCACTCGGCACTCGCCAACTCGGTACGCGCACTGGCCAGCACGTCCGCGGCGCCGGGCTTCATCGCCTTGGCCCAGGCCGCCTCGTCCTCGGCGGGCGCGTCCAGGAACAGGAAGTCCACGTACATCGGGACCTCGTCGAGCACCGTGATCCTGGTCTGCACGAGCGGCGCGACCTCGGCGAACACGGCCGGGTCGTACGCCTCCTTCGCCCACGGCGCCTTCGCCCCGAGCAGCCACGGCTCGCAGGCCCGCACGAACGCGTCCGCGTCGAGCGCGCGGATGTAGTCGGCGTTGAACGAGGAAAGCTTCTTCACGTCGAAGAACGCCGACGACTTGTTCACGTCCCGCAGGTCGAAGAGCTGCTCCAGCTCCGCGTAGGGCCGGATCTCGATGTCGTCCTTGGGCCCCCACCCGAGCAGGAAGAGGTAGTTCACCAACGCCTCGGGCAGGTAACCCTCGTCCAGGTAGGACTCCAGGGCCACCTTGTCCCGGCGCTTGGACAACTTCTGCCGCTTCTCGTTCACGATCACCGGCAGGTGCGCCCACTGCGGCGGGGTCGCGCCGAGCGCCTCCCACAACAACTGCTGCTTGGCCGCGTTGGACAGGTGCTCCTCACCGCGGATCACGATGGTGATCCGCTGGTCGACGTCGTCGACCACGTTCGCCAGCAGGAACACCGCCGAGCCGTTGCCCCGGGCCACCACGAAGTCCTCCAGCGAGGCGTTCGGGAACTCGGTGTCGCCGCGGACCAGGTCGGCCACGACCGTCACGCCCTCGTCCGGCGTACGAAAGCGCAGCGCGCGCCCCTCGCCCGCGGCCAGGCCGCGGTCTCGGCAGAAGCCGTCGTAGCCAAGGTGCTTGGAGCCGGTACGGGCCTCCAGGTCCTCACGGGTGCAGTCGCAGTAGTACGCGCGACCCGCCTCGAACAGGCGGACCGCCGACTCGCGGTGCAGCGCCGCGTTCTGCGACTGGAAGTACGGACCCTCGAAGGCCGGGTCGGACGCGTTGATGCCGATCGCCGCGAGCGCGCCGATGATGCCCTCGGTCCACTCCGGCCGGTTCCGCGCCTCGTCGGTGTCCTCGACCCGCAACACGAACGTGCCGCCGGCCTTGTGCGCCACGGCCCAGTTGTACAGCGCGGAACGAGCGCCACCGACGTGGAACATGCCGGTGGGAGAGGGAGCGAAGCGAACACGAACCGAAGAGGCAGACATGTGCTCCAGGGTATCCGCCGAACGACCCGGGTTCGGGCCGGCACCCGGCTCCGCTCACCACCCCGAGCACCCGACCCGCGACGCACCACCCCCGAGGCACCCGACTCAGCGCATGGCCTCCGGAACCGGCATGTCCACCCACACGGTCTTACCGTCGCCCTGGTGCACGACCACCCCCCAGTCCAGCGTCAACCGGCGGATGATGTGCAGCCCGTGTCCGCCCGGTCGTGTTCCCGAGTGCGGCGCCCGCGCCTGCGGCGGTTCCTCGCTGCGGTCGTCCACCTCGATCCGGAGCAGATCACTGGTCCGCACGACGCGCAGCTCGACCGGACCGCCCGCGTGCAGGCACGCGTTGGTGACCAGTTCGACCGCGACGAGCAGGACGTCGTCGGACGTCAACATCACCTGTTCGTCGTCGGAACCCGACCATCCGTACGCGTGGAGCGTGTTGCGGATGAACGTCCTGGACCGCGCCACCGCCCCCGTCGCGCCCTCGAATGGCAATCTCCGCACCTGACGAAGCGGTGGGGTGGAGAAACAGGCACCCCCGTCGCCGGGCGCCTGCGATCGCATGGCGCACATCTACTGGCTCACCTCGCTCACGCTGCTACGCGGTGATAGTTGCCCGCATCCCGCTGGAGGACACCAGAAGTCACGGGCTACTCTCCGACCGCCTCTGCCAGGGTCTCGTGGAAAGTGAACCCCTGTACCGCACCGGTGATCTCGAATACCCGCGCAACGGCAGGTTGAACGCCCACGAGGTGGACCGCTCCTCCTGCGGCCTGCGCGCGAAGCCGGGCACCGAGGAACGCGTTCAGTCCGGTCGAATCGCAGAAATCGAGTCCGGAACAGTCGATCACCAGGCGCGTACTGCCCTGCTCGACACACTCGAACAGGCGGTCCCGCACCGCGGCGGCACTGTCCACATCGATCTCACCGGCGACCGTAACGATCGCAGAGGTGCCATTGGTGCTCACCGACACCGTCAAGCCGCCCTGCATGCCAGCCTCCTGCTGCCCTTTGCCCACCGAGTAATCCGGCCCGGGCACACGATAGACGACGGCCCGTCGATGATGGGCGTCACCCGGCGCACACAAGTTTTTCGAGTGCATGGTGTTTGGCATCGCTCATCCGGGTTAGGCGCAGGGGAAACCTCAAAAACGCGTCACGAGGGGGAGGCATGGCAGTACAGCTCGAAGCCGAGATGCAGGTCCGGGGGTCGCAGCGGCCACCGGCAATGGACACCGGGGCAGAAGAGCTGGATCTGTACGAACTCCACCACGAGTTCGACGAGGCCCACATCGGGTCGATGGGCGCCGCGGACGCGCGCGCCCTGTCCAGGACCCTGTTTCGGCGACTGAATCGGCTCGAGGAAGGCACGCACGAGTACCAGTACGTGCGCAACACCCTCATCGAACTCAATCTGCCCCTGGTGCGTTTCGCCGCAGGCCGTTTTCGTACCCGCAGCGAACCGCTGGAGGACATCGTCCAGGTCGGCACCATCGGGCTGATCAAGGCGATCGATCGTTTCGACACCCAGCGCGAGGTCGAGTTCCCGACCTTCGCGATGCCGACCATCCTCGGTGAGATCAAGCGTTTCTTCCGGGACACCACGTGGTCGGTCCGGGTGCCCCGGCGGCTCCAGGAACTGCGACTGCGGCTGGCCAAGGCGAGCGAGGAGTTGGGGCAGCGGCTGGACCGGGCGCCCACCGTCGCCGAACTCGCGGCCTTCCTGGAGGTTTCGCGCGAGGAGGTCGTCGAGGGCATGATCGCCTCGAACGGCTACAGCGCGTCCTCCCTGGACACACCCGGTGGTGGTGCCGGCGGCGACGACGCCGCGATCCCGATCGACCGGCTCGGCACGGACGACTCCGCACTCGAACTGGTCGACAACCGCGAGTCGCTCAAGCCGCTGATCGCCGCGCTCCCGCCGCGCGAGAAGCACATCCTGCTGTTGCGCTTCTTCGGCGGCAGGACCCAGGCCGAGATCGGCGAGCAACTGGGCATTTCCCAGATGCACGTCTCCCGGCTGCTCTCCCGCACGCTCGGCACACTGCGCGCGGGGCTGCTCGCGGAGAACTGAGCCGGGCGGACCACCGCCGGGCTCACAGTCGTGTGCACGGACGCCGAGAGGGGCGGGAGGCGGTCGCCTCCCGCCCCTCTCGGCGCGTCCCGGTCCGGGCCCCGGGCCCGCCGGTGTGGCGTCAGCCCTTGGGGGCCTCGAACTTCTGCGTCCGCTGCATGCCCGCGGCACGGCCCTTGGCCGACATCACCAGGGCCATCTTGCGCGACGCCTCGTCGATCATCTCGTCGCCGAGCATCGCGGCGCCCTTCATGCCGCCCTCGGCCGAGGTGCACCAGTCGTACGCGTCGAGGATCATCTCGGCGTGGTCGTAGTCGGCCTGGGTCGGCGAGTACAGCTCGTTCGCGGCGTCGATCTGGCCGGGGTGCAGCACCCACTTGCCGTCGAAGCCCAACGCCGCCGAGCGGCCGGCCACCCGACGGAACCCGTCCACCTCCTTGATCTGGAGGTAGGGGCCGTCGATCGCCTGGAGGTCGTTGGCCCGGGCGGCCATCAGGATGCGCATGAGGATGTAGTGGTAGGCGTCGCCGGTGTCGTAGCCCGGGGGCTGCTCGCCGACCACGAGCGACTTCATGTTGATCGACGCCATGAAGTCGGCCGGCCCGAAGATGATCGTCTCCACCCGCGGCGACGCGGCGGCGATCTCGTCCACGTTCACCAGGCCGCGGGCGTTCTCGATCTGCGCCTCGATGCCGATCCGACCGACCTCCAGGCCGACCGTCTTCTCGATCTGGGTGAGCAGCAGGTCCAGCGCCTTGATCTGGCCGGCGTCCTGGACCTTGGGCAGCATGATGGCGTCGAGGTTGGCCCCCGCGCCCTCCACGACGGTGACCACGTCGCGGTAGGTCCAGTGCGTGGTCCAGTCGTTGACCCGCACGACGCGGATCCGATTCCCCCAGTCGCCGTTGTTCAGCGCGTCGACGATGGTGTGTCGCGCGCCCTCCTTGGCGAGCGGGGCGCAGGCGTCCTCGAGGTCGAGGAACACCTGGTCGACCGGGAGCCCCTGCGCCTTCTCGATGAAGCGCGGGTTGCTGCCGGGCACAGCCATACAGGAACGGCGGGAACGCAAGCTACGCGATGTGGCGGCCATGTGTCTGGTCCTCCCAGTGCTGCGGATCGTGCGGTCAGGTTACCGACGGGTCACCCGACTCGGACTATGAGGTGGCGCACGTTCCGCGCCTGCGCGTTGTGGGACGCTGTGGCGCATGACGGACACCGACGCACCGCGCGATGAAGCGGCGCCGCTCGACGAGGCCGCACTGCGCGAGGAAGCGGCACTGCTGGAGGAAGCGGCGCGCAAGTCCGGCCTGCTCTGGCTCACCGTCGACGACGCCCCGCCGCGCCCGGTCTGGCACGTGTGGCTGGACGGCTCCTCGTGGCTGGTGACCGCCCGCGAGGACGGCGCCGTCGAGCAGTTCGTACCCGGCCTGGCCGAGGCCGGGCGGGCGCTGGTGGACGTCCGCAGCAAGGACAAGGGCGGACGGCTGCCCGGATGGAGCGCCGAGGTCCGGGTGGTCACCCCGGACGATCCGGCCTACGAGCCGGCCGTACTGGCCCTGCACGCGGCCCGGTTGAACGCGCCGGACGGCGAGGAGCAGCCGGCCCGCTGGGCACGCGAGTGCGACCTGATCCGGCTCACCCCCACCGGCTCGGCCCGATCCGCGCCCCGGGACGCGGGCCGCACCGTGCCGATCGGCTCGCCCGCGGTGACCCGCGGGGCCTCGCCGTTCAACCTGTCGATCGGCCGCCTGCGCCGACGCGGCTGAGCGCGGGTCGGCTCAGGAGAACAGCAGCGAGTCGCCCCGGAGGCCGCCGGGCACCGGCGGCTTGCTCGTCCGGCCGATGTCCGAGCGGCGCGTACTCCCGGTGGAGGGCGTGCCGTTCGGGGGGCGCGTCGAGGTGCCGTTGTTGCCGCTGCCGTTGGTCGGGCGGCCCTGGGTGGTCAGGCCCTTGTCCACCACGTCCTTGGGGTCCGGCGCGTGCACGTCCACCCGCTCGCCGTAGCCGAGGAAATCGAACGCGCCGGCCTGCCGGACCTCCGGGGCCGACTCCATCCGCAGCAGGTACGGAGCGCCCTCGGTGGCCACCCAGATGGTGCCGCCCGCGCCCGGCGTGCGGCTCTCCAGCGCGATCGCCTTGTGCCCGTTGACCTGCTTGACCGGGCCCTTCTCCAGTTTGCCCGGCTTGCCCATCAGCTTGTTGGTGAGCCGCTCGACGTAGGTGTTCTCCACGATGCCGTCGTACTTCTTGTCCCCGGAGGGGACCTGTACGTACTTCTCGTGGTTGGCCACGTCCGAGTTGGCGCCGTCGACCTTGGACCAGAACTTCGTGTCGCCCCGGAACCAGACCTGGTTCTGCACCCGGGTGACGTAGGCCGTCGTGCTGTCCTCGACGATCTGGCCCTCGCTGCCGGTGCTGGTGAAGCGCATGTCCACGCTGAACGGTTTGGCCGGTTTGCCGGCCGCGCCCGGGACCGTCAACTCGCCCTTGACGTGCACCGATTTCGCCCCGGCCGTCGCGGCCTGGGCCCGCTGCAGGATCGCCGCCGGGTCCAGGTTGTCCACCTGGTTGCCCAGTGGCGCACCGGCCAAGGGTTCGTCCACCGGTGCCTGCCACGAGCGGTGTGCGGGTCGTCCCGCACTGCACCCGGCGGCCAGCACCGTGACCGATACAGCCGTCGCCACCACGAAGCCGCGCCGCACGTGATCCACCGTTGGGTTCCCTCGTTGTTCGATGTCTCGTTGGTTCGCTGACCCGAATCGACGCTCGCCCGCGTCGCCGTCCTACCGGAAACGGTATCCCGGAGGGGGAATCGCCCGCCTCAGTCGGTGCCCGGCTTCGGCTCGTCGGGCTTGCCCGACGGTTGCTTGCCGTCGGTCAACGAGCCGTAGTCGACCACATCCTCGGCCTTGGGCAGCACCAGCGGGAAGTCCTGGTCGTATTCGAAGAGTTCGAGCGCTCCGCCGGTCGGCGACGGGATGTACTTGAGCGGGAACGGCGTCCCCCGCAGGGCCACTCGCAGTTCGCCGCCGCGGCCCCGGTCCGCCACCAGCTTGAGCGACTCGGCACCGCGCACGTTCTCCCGGCCGTCCTTCTTGAGCTTGCCGTTGAGCCGGATCAGATCGGTGATCATGTCCTGCATCCGGGTGAAGCCGGACAGTCGGGCGTAACTGGGATCGGCGGGCGAGACCTTGACGAACTTGTCCCGCAGCGCCTGGGCCGACTGTTCCACCTCGGCCCCGCCACGCCCGTCCCGACCCTGGTAGAGCCGGGCGTCGCCACGCACGAACAGGTCCTGGCCGACTCGCAGCAGTTCGATGGTGCTGTCCGCGGTGACCACGGTGCCCACCCCGCCGTCACGCTTGAGCCGCAGGTCGATCCGGAACTGCTGGCTCTGGATCTTCCACACGCCCTGCACGTGGACGGCGCCGGCCGCCGCGGCCGCCGCCTTGGACTTGCCGGCTATGGAGTCCGCGGACTCCGCACCGAGCCCGGTCTCCTCCTTCGAACACGCCGTGCCGGTGAGGACACAGGCGGCCAGGAGGGCGATCGTGGTCTTCATCCGAGGCAAGCGCACGGGCGGCACTGTACTGAGCCGGGCGCCGGGTGTCGTGATCATGCCCACCTTCACCGGTAACCTGACCGTTCGGGACACCCGCGGCACGAGCGCGCGGATCGGCCAACGCGGACGTACACATCGGCGACGGAGGGACCACGGCATGGGTGCGTCATCCGGGCGGGTGTTCATCTCGCACCTTGCCGGCGTGGCCGTGTTCGACCCCAACGGCGACCACGTCGGCCGGCTGCGCGACGTGGTGGTGATGTTGCGCACCGCCCAGCTTCCCCCACGCGTGCTCGGCCTGGTCGTCGAGGTGGCCACCCGGCGGCGGATCTTCGTCCCGATGACCCGGGTGACCAGTGTGGAGACCGGCGAGGTGATCACCACCGGGCTGGTCAACATGCGCCGCTTCGAGCAGCGGCCGAGCGAGACGCTGGTGCTCGCCGAGATGCTGGACCGCCGGGTGGCCCTGGCCGAGACCGACGAGCCGGTGACCGTGCTGGACGTCGCGATGGCGCTCGGGCGCGGTCGCGACTGGCTGCTCGCCAAGTTGTTCGTGCAAAAGGGCGCCACCTCCGGGCTGCGCCGGCGGCGCGGCGAGACGATCACCGTCGACTGGAACGCGGTGGTCGGCTTCGAGCGCCCGGAGGACCAGCAGGGCGCGGCCAACCTGCTCGCCACGTTCGAGCAGTTGCGGCCCGCCGACCTGGCGAACGTGCTGCACAACCTGTCCGCCAAGCGCCGTGCCGAGGTGGCCGCGGCGCTGGACGACGACCGGCTCGCGGACGTGCTGGAGGAGTTGCCCGAGGACGACCAGGTCGAGATCCTGGGCCAGCTCCAGGAGGAGCGGGCGGCCGACGTCCTGGAGGCGATGGACCCGGACGACGCGGCCGACCTGATCTCCGAGTTGCCCGAGGACACCGCGGAACGCCTGCTCGGCCTGATGGAGCCGGAGGAGGCCGAGGACGTCCGCCGACTGCTGACCTACGTCGAGGACACCGCCGGCGGCATGATGACCACCGAGCCGATCGTGCTGGAGCCGGGCGCCACGATCGCCGAGGCCCTCGCGCACGTGCGCAACTCCGACCTCTCGCCGGCCCTGGCCAGCCAGGTCTACGTCTGCCGGCCGCCGACCGAGACGCCGACCGGCAAGTACCTGGGCACGGTGCACTTCCAGCGGCTGTTGCGCGATCCACCGTTCACCCTGGTCGGCGCGGTCCTGGACACCGACCTGATGCCGCTGCGGCCGGACACCCCGCTCGCCGAGGTGACCAGCTTCCTGGCCGCGTACAACATGGTCGCCGCTCCCGTGGTGGACGAGGACGACCACCTGCTCGGCGCGGTCACCGTCGACGACGTGCTCGACCACCTGCTGCCCGAGGACTGGCGCGAGGGCGCCATACACGGAGACGGGGGAGTGCGCCGTGGCCCGTGAGAGCACGAGCACCGACAAGCGCCGCCGGCCGCGCCTGGATCAACCGCGCGCCCCGGGGCGGCGCCCGCTGCTGCCCGCGTACGATCCGGAGGCGTTCGGTCGGTTCTCCGAGCGGATCGCCCGCTTCCTGGGCACCGGCCGGTTCCTGGTCTACATGACCGCCACGGTGATCGTGTGGATCGGCTGGAACATCTTCGTGCCGCCGGCGCTGCGCTTCGACGAGTACCCGTTCATCTTCCTGACCCTGGCGTTGTCCCTGCAGGCGTCCTACGCGGCGCCGCTGATCCTGCTCGCGCAGAACCGGCAGGACGACCGGGACCGGGTCAACCTGGAGCAGGACCGGGCCCGCAACGAGCGCAACATCGCGGACACCGAGTATCTGACCCGCGAGGTCGCGGCGCTGCGGATCGCCCTCGGCGAGGTCGCCACCCGGGACTTCCTGCGCTCGGAACTCCAGTCCATGCTCAAGGAGTTGGACGAGCGTCGGGAGACCGACGGCTGGCTGATGGGGCGCGACGTGAGCGACACGCACCCGCCCCACCGGCAACACCCGCCGGAGCCGGAGCGTCCCTGAGCTGTTTTATACAATCGTATGAGTCATCCGTATAAGACATTTGTCTACGGCAGGGTTACGATCGGTGCATGGGACACCGCGAAGACCTGCTGGCCGGAGCCAAACGTTGTCTGTACGAGAAGGGCTACATGCGCACCACCGCGCGCGACATCGTCGCCGCGTCGGGGACCAACCTCGGATCGATCGGCTATCACTACGGGTCCAAGGACGCGCTGATGCAGCAGGCGCTGCTGGAGTCGATCGAGGGCTGGGGTGACGAACTGGCCGGCGCGCTGGCCGAGGCGGTCGGCGGCGAGACCGCGCCGCTGGAGCGCTTCGAGGCGATCTGGACACGGGTGATCGACCTGATGGAGTCGCACCGGATGATGTGGGCGGCCAACTTCGAGGTCCTGGCCCATCTCGACGAGTTGCCGGAGATCCACAAGGTGCTCGGCGCGGCACAGGAGGCCGGCCGCTCCGGACTGGCCTCGATCTTCCTGGGCGTGCCCGAGGAGGGCAACGAGCACCTCACCGGCACGGTCGGCGCGCTGTGTCAGGCGCTGCTGGTGGGCGTGGTCAGCCAGTGGATGTTCGCCCCGGAGAATGCCCCCACCGGCCGGGATCTCGCCGAGGGCATGCGGGTGCTCATGGGCGCCGGCGGGGCAGGCTGAACCGGCCGCCGGACAGCACCACGTGGGCCAGGACACCGGCGATCAGTCCCCAGAACGCGGATCCGATCCCGCCGATGGTGACCCCGGACGCGGTGGCCAGGAAGGTGATCAGCGCCGCCTCGCGGTGCTCGTCGTCGGCCATCGCGCCGGTGAGCCCGCTCGCCAGCGCGCCGAACAGCGCCACGCCCGCGACCGCCGCGACCAGTTCCTTGGGCAGGCCCGCGAACAGCGCCACCAGGGTAGACCCGAACATGCCCACGATCAGGTAGAAGACCCCGCACGAGACCCCCGCGACGTAGCGCCTGCGGGGGTCGTGGTGCGCCTCGGGCCCGGTGCAGATCGCGGCGGTGATCGCGGCCAGGTTGATCGCGTGCGACCCGAACGGCGCGAGCAGCGTGGACACCGCCCCGGTCGAGCCGATCAGCACCCGGTCGTTCGGCGCGTAGCCGGACGCGGCCAACACCCCCATCCCGGGCGCGTTCTGCGACGCGAGGGTGGCCACCAGGAGCGGCACCGCGATCCCGATCAGGGCGGGCACCGACAGGTGCGGTGTGGTCCACTGCGGCCGGGCGATCTCGAACGTGTCGATGTGCACGTGCAGCCGGGACGTCGCCGCCGCGCAGGCCACCCCGACCACGAGCGCGGCCGGTACCGCGTAGCGCGGGAGGAAGCGCTTCCCGAGCAGGTAGGCGAGCAGCACGCCGCCGGCGATCCAGGGCGCGGTCCGGACCGAGGTGAACACCCCGGTGCCGAACGAGAACAGGATTCCGGCCAGCATCGCGGACACCACCGCGGCGGGCACCCGGCGGATCAGCCGGCCGAACACGCCGGTCACCCCGATCACGGTGATCAGCACGCCGGTCACCACGAACGCGCCGATCGCCTCGGGATACGGGTACGAACCCAGGCTGGTCACCAGCAGCGCGGCGCCCGGGGTGGACCACGCGGTGACGATCGGCATCCTGGTGTACAGGCTCAGGCCCAGGCAGGTCAGCCCGCTGCCGATGGACAACGCCCAGACCCACGAGCCGGTCTGCTCCCGGGTCAGCCCGCCGGCCGAGGCCGCGGTCAGCACGATCACCAGCGGCCCCGAGTAGGAGACCAGCACCGCGATCAGACCGGCGAGCACGGCCGAGAAGGACGCGTCCCGCCACCACCTCGGCTCGGCCGAGGGCGGCGCCGGTTCGGTGTTCGTCGTGGTCCCCGTACGCACCCGGCGCCTCGCCTCGTGGTCAATCGTGGTCGTAGACGGTGACCTGGACACCGCACGCGCTCAACCGTTCGAGGACGAGCGGCTCCACCCTGCCCCAGCTACCCCCCGCCAGACCACAGCCAATTCGCGGCATGTGGACCGCGGCCCCGAGTTCGAGCGCCCGGCGGCCGACTTCGCCCAGGGCCCGGTCGATCGCCTCGTAGCGCACCGGCGGCCCTTTGCTGCCGGTGCGCATGCCGTGTTGGCCGATCATGTTGGCCACCCACAGGTGGGTGGCCACCCGGACCAGGCGTACCGCGCCGAGCCCGAAGTCGTTGCCCGCCCGCTCGCGATGCCAACGTCGATAGTCGGCCTCGGGCTCGGGCCAACGCCGAGATACCGCGAGCACGAAGCCCTTGCCCCAGCCGCCCTGGTCGTTGCAGACGTGCGCGATCACCTTGACGCCCTTGCCCAGCGGCGTGGTGGCGTCTCCTCGGACGTACGTGACGGTCGCCATGCGCGGCACCGTAGCCAACCGCACCGACGCGTCGGCACCGACTGCCCGGGCTCGCCGCCGTACCGCCGGGCGGCGGCACCGTCACGGTCGGCCGAACAGGCGGGCCGCGTTGTCGTGGCAGACCGCCCGCAGCCAGTCGTCGCCCAGCTCCAGCCGGGTCAGCGCGTCGAGCCCGTGCACGTAGCCGTACGGGATGTTCGGGAAGTCGCTGCCCCACAGGATGCGATCCGCCGCGTCCCGCAGCCGGACCCGGTCGGCGGGCGGGAACGGGGTGAACTCCTCGACGAAGTCGGTGAAGGCCATCGTGGTGTCCAGATACACGCCCTCGTGCCGGTCCGCGAGATCCAGGAACTCGCCGTATTCCGGCATCCCCATGTGCGCGACGATCAGCCGCAGTCGCGGGTGCCGGGCGAGCACCCGGGTGATCGGCTCGGGCCCGGTGTGCGCCCCGGGCACCGGCCCCGAACCGCAGTGCGCGACCACCGGCACCCCCGCGTCCGCGAGCGTGCCCCACACGTCCTCCAGCAGCGGATCGCCCGGGTCGTACCCACCGACCTGGACGTGCGCCTTGAACACGACCGCCCCCGACTCGATCGCCTCGCGCACGTACTTGCCCGCGCCCGGCTCGGCGAAGAAGGTCGCCGTGTGCAGGCAGTCCGGGGTACGCGCGGCGAACTCGCGCGCCCACGCGTTCAGCCACACGGCCATCCCGGGTTTGTGCGGATACAACATCGAGGTGAACGCCGAGACGCCGAACGCGCGCAGCTTGGCCACCCGTTCGTCCTCGTCGAGTCGGTAGGTGATCGGCCACGGCCGGCCGATCAGCGGACCGGCCGCGTCGAAGTAGGCCCACACCTTGTCCAGCACTCGCTTGGGCATGAAGTGCGTGTGCACGTCGATCAACGACGCCAGTCCCAGTTCCCGGCGAAACCGGGCCACGCGCGTCTCCTCGGTCACCGTCGTCACACGGCCACCTCCCCATTCGGCTCGCAGGTCGATGCTCTCGAAGGGATTTTCCGAGGGCGTCGTAAGCTCACGGTATGGCTTCTGCAACCCTGCCCTCGGCGGACGACGTCCAGGATGCGCTGGCGACCGTCCAGGACCCCGAGATCCACCGGCCCATCACCGAATTGGGCATGGTCAAATCCGTCGAGATCCATCCCGACGGGCGGGTCGAGGTCGGGGTCTTCCTGACCGTCAGCGGCTGCCCGATGCGCGAGACGATCATCACCCGGGTCGAGACGGCCGTCGCCGCGCTGCCCGGCGTGACCTCGGTCGACGTCGAACTCGACGTGATGAGCGACGCACAGCGCAAGGAACTCGCGAGCAACCTGCGCGGCGGCCAGGCCGAGCGCGAGGTGCCGTTCGCCAAGCCCGGCTCGCTCACCCGGGTCTACGCGGTGGCGTCCGGCAAGGGCGGCGTCGGCAAGTCGTCGGTGACGGTGAACCTGGCCGCCTCGATGGCCGCCCAGGGGCTCAAGGTCGGCATCGTGGACGCGGACATCTACGGCCACTCGGTGCCGCGCATGCTCGGCGCGGAGGGCAAGCCCACCCAGGTCGAGAACATGATCATGCCGCCGTCGGCGCAGGGCGTGAAGGTGATCTCGATCGGCATGTTCACCCCGGGCAACGCCCCGGTGGTGTGGCGCGGTCCGATGTTGCACCGCGCGCTCCAGCAGTTCCTCGCCGACGTCTACTGGGGCGACCTGGACGTGCTGCTGCTCGACCTCCCGCCGGGCACCGGCGACATCGCCATCTCGGTCGCCCAGTTGGTCCCCAACGCGGAGATCCTGGTGGTGACCACACCGCAGCAGGCCGCCGCCGAGGTCGCCGAGCGGGCGGGCACCATCGCGGTGGAGACCCGGCAGACCATCGCCGGCGTGATCGAGAACATGGCCGGGCTGCCCTGCCCGCACTGCGGCGAGATGGTCGACGTGTTCGGCTCCGGCGGCGGTCAGCGGGTCGCCGACGGTCTGTCCGCGGCCACCGGCACCAAGGTCCCGCTGCTCGGTTCGATCCCGATCGACACCCGGCTGCGCGAGGGCGGCGACACCGGCAAGCCGGTCGTGCTGGACGCCCCGGAATCGCCCGCGGCCATCGCGCTGGGCACGATCGCGGCCAAGCTCGGCGGACGCGAGCGCGGGCTCTCCGGCCTCCAGCTCGGACTGACCCCGCTGCGCAACTTCTAGCCGCGGTCGGGAAGATCCCGATGGAGGTCGGCGGCACCCCGCCCGACGGCGCTCCACCGCGATGATCCCGAGGGCACGCGCGCCCGTTCGACGGTCGCGCCCGTGCCCCCGGGGTCATCGCGCCGCGGTCACGAGTCCGGTTTCGCGTACTTGTGCAGGTCCACCTCGCGGGACAGGCCCAGGCCGTACGCGCTCGCGCCGCGGCCGTACACCCCGAGGTAGACACCCGCGCTCTCGCCCGCGAGCACCCAGCCGTAGGCCGACTCCCGATAGCGGAACCGCGCGGGCACCCCGTCCACCGGGATGGCCAGGTCCGTCCAACCGGGTCCGGTCAGATTGTCGGACAGATCCCACGCGATGTTGGTCTGCTGATCCAGCCACTCCGCCCGGGTCGTGCGGTCCAACTGCCACGGCCAACTGTCCGCGAGCAATGCCACCCCTGCGAGTGACGCCGCGCTCGCCTTGGAGGTGGCCTCCATCTGTCCCGTGCCGTCCCCGGCCGGCCGCTTGGGCCGCCGCGGGACGGTCACCACGGACACGAACCGGCGCGGTGTCGGATCACCGGGCCGCCGGCTCGGCAGGTCTCCGTGGCCGAGCGTGCCGTACTCGATCGTGCGCCGGCCCTTGCATACCGACGACAACCAACGCCGCCCGTTCCAGCCCTCGTCCAGGCCGTACCAGGGGAAGTCCGCGCCCAGGTATTCCGCCAGCAGGTCGGGCTTGCCCGCCTCGTCGGCGGGCAACGCCTCGCCCGCGTGGCTGATTGTGTCCATGCTCCGCCTCAGGTCCTCTCGCGCGGCGCGGCGGCGCCGCCGGCTGCCTCGGTATGCCATGGCCGGGGCCCACCTCCCCCCGCGCCTCTCGGGTGGACCGACCCTTCGATACATGTATCCGCCGAGTCACCGACCACACACCGCCCGTGTACTCCGGCTACATAGTGCCCGAATGCGCGGACGACCCCGCACCGCGCACGACCGTCGACGGCCGGGAATCGGCGACACCGGGCAGCGGTCCTCGAACCCGCGTCGGAAAGGACCCTCGACGCGGCGACCGCCGACGCTCAGGTCGCGTCGGCGTCGTACGGCGGGCGCTCGCCGGGCTCCACCCGGGGAGCGGCGGTCTTCTTCTGCAACGACGGCGGGCTGTACGAGGTGTCCGGCACGTCCGAGTCGTAGGGGCTGCCACTGGCCAGGCCCTTGATCTCCTCGAAGTCCTTGCCGAGCGAGTCGCGCAGCTCGCGGATGCCCAGGTCGTCGTCGCCGTCGCCCATCAGGTTCTTGCGCACGAACGTCTTGGGGTTGAGGTCCTCCAGGTGCATGTCCTGGAACTCCGGACCGAGTTCCTTCTTCAGATCGGCCCGGGCCCCGGAGGAGAACTCGCGAAACTTGCGAATGGTGCGGGCCACGTCGCCGATCATCTTCGGCAACTTCTCCGGACCGAAGATCACGATCGCGAGGATGACGAGCGCGACCATCTCGGGTGCACCGACGTCGAACACCTGGACTCCACGAGATTGCGCGAGGGGGTTCGATCGGGCGACCGAACCCCCTCAGAGTAGTCGTCGACACCTGGAGCGGAAGGCCGCAGCCGGCATCGAACCTTCCGTTTGGTGCCTATCGTCGGAAGATGTGACCGTCCGGACATGTGTACGTCATGTCCGAGTCATCCGGCTTCGAGGGTCATGTCGACCGTGCGCTCGCCGCCGTCCCGTTCGATGGTCAGCTTGACCACCGCACCGGGAGCCTTGGACCGGATCGCCACGATCAACTCGTTGGCGTCGTGCACCTTGCGGCCGTCGATCGCCTTGATCACGTCGCCCGGCTTGAGCCCGGCCCGCTCGGCCGGTCCCCCGGCCCGGATCGGCGGCGTGCCCTTGACGTCCGAGGACGCGATCCGCGCGCCGTCGCCCTGGTACGCGACGTCCAACGAGACGCCGATCACCGGATGCGACGCCTTGCCGGTGTCGATCAACTGCTGCGCGACGCGACGCGCCTGGTTGATCGGGATGGCGAAGCCGAGGCCGATGCTGCCCGCCTCCTGCTGCGTGCCGAACGGATTGCCCTGCCCGCCACCGCCGGCCGAGCGGATCGCCGAGTTGATCCCGATCACCGAGCCCGCCGCGTCGATCAGCGGGCCACCGGAGTTGCCGGGGTTGATCGGCGCGTCGGTCTGCAACGCGCTGATGTAGGACACGTCGCTGCCCGAACCGCCCGCGCTCACCGCACGGTCCTTGGCGCTGATGATCCCGGAGGTGACGGTGCCCTCCAGGTTGAACGGCGCGCCGATGGCGATCACCGGGTCGCCGACCTGGACGCCGTCGGAGTTGCCCAGCGGCAGCGGGTGCAGCCCCTGCACGCCCGACACCCGGATCACCGCGAGGTCGTAGCCGGTGTCCCGGCCGACCAGGGTCGCCTGGGTCTGCTGGCCGTCGTTGAAGGTGACCGTGATCGTGCCGCCGGACGAGGCCGCGTCGACCACGTGGTTGTTGGTCAGGATGTCGCCGGCGGTGTCCAGCACGAAGCCGGTGCCGGTGGCCTCGCCTCGGCCGGTCTTGGTGTGGATGTACACCACCCCCGGCAGCGTGCTGCCCGCGAGCCCGGCGATGGTGTCCTTGCCGCGGGCCGGACCGGTGGGCGGCGCGGCGCCGAGCCGAACCTTGGTGTCGTGCCGGTCGGCGATCCAGGCACCGATGCCGCCGCCGATCAGACCGGCCACCAGCGCGAGGGCCGCGGCCCACACCACGAGTCGGCGACCGTAGCGCCTGCCGAGGTCCTCGGTGGGCCCGCCGGCGCCGGTCATGTCTCCCGGTACCGAATATCCGTACGGCACCGCCTGATAGGGCGCGTAGGCCGTCTGCGGGGCGTACGAGGGGTACGGCCCGTAGGGCCCGTAGCCGGTTTGCCCCACGCCGGGGTGGGTGCCGTAGCCGCCGACCTGCCCCGGCCACGGCTGCTGCTGCGGCGGCGGACCGGCGGGCGGGGGCGGCTGCGGGGGCGGCGCGAAGGGATCGTAGGCGGGGTCGTCCGCGCTCGGCAGCTCGGCGGTGCCGTGTACCACCGGCACCTCGGTGGTGACCGCGTCCCGCACGTCCGGGACCGGGGGGCCGAACGCGGCCGGCTCGGTCGCGGGATCGGCCGGCGCGGCCTCGTCGGCGGGCCCGACCGGGGTGGCGTCCTCGCCCGCCACCGGGCGATCGGCCTTGGCCGACGACGGCCGGTCCGGGAACGCGGCGGGTTCGGCGTCGGGACCGGCCTGGGACGCGTGCTCCGACGGTGCCCCGGTCGACGCGCCGCCCGGTGCCCGGTCCGGTGTCTCGTCCGGCGTCCGAGCCGACGGCCCGGGGCGGACCCCGCCGGCCGGCTCCGCCTCGGCCGGTTCGGCGGACCGACCCGGCTCGGGCTCGTCCGCCCGGGCACCCGCCGCCGAGGGCGGTGCCCCGGGCGGGAAGGCCGCCGGTTCCGCGTCGTGATCGGGTCCCGGCCCGGCCGGCGCGTCGTCGCCTCGCGGCGGCTCCGCTCCCCCGCGGCCGTATGCGTCGCTCATCGTGTGCCTTCCTACCGCTCCCGGTGTGCCGAGCACCTGCTGCTTCCCCGACACGGCCACAGTCTTGCGCGTGGCGATCGGTGCCGTCCCGGCGGCAGTGGATACCCGCCCCGCCACGTCGCACGCGCGGTCGGCCGAAAGTGCCCCGCCCGCCGGGCGACACCCACCCCGATTCGCCCGACGACGACCCGTTTCCGCCGATCCGCACCACACCGGGCCACGACCTCGATCCCGCGCCGAATACCTCGACGCGGGATTGCGGTCGTCGCCCTAGTGGCGAGCGCCCTCCGACGGCACCGGCACCGTCAGCGGGGCGCCGGCCAGCACCAGCCCCGGCCGGCGCGGCGCCGAGCCCGCCGGCAGTGCGGTCGTGGTGGCGGCCTGCTCCACGAGGTATCGCTCCACGGCCGGCGCCGCGGGCCGTCCCTCGGTGCCGCCGCTCGTCCCGCCCGGCACGAACGCGCTGCTCAGCGCGACGGCCATCATCGAGAACGCGCCCGCGGCGGCGAATGTCAGCCGACGCCGGCTCACCGGCGGGCGCACCCGCTCGGGCATGTTGCCGGGCCGACCGGCCCGCGGACCGGTCGAGCGCAGACGCGCACGTGCCGAGACCGCCGGTCGCCCGGCGGTCGGGAAGGTGAAACGATCCCCCGACGCGGGCGGCGGAGGCGGCTCCTGATCCGGCTCGCCCAAGGCCAGCAACCGCGCCATCAGATCGCCCGACGGTCCGGGTTGCGCCACCTTGCCGAGCAGTTGTTTCACCTGGCGCTGCTCCTCCGCCTCCACGCGACAGTCCGCGCATTCGGCGAGGTGCGCCAGCACCTTCTCACGGGCCTCGTGGCCCAGCTCGCCGTCCACATAGGCGGCGAGCTTGTCGTCGAGGTGGCTCATGTCCCCACCTCGCATGCCCCACGTCGGGTCGCGGCGCGCCCCACCCGTGTGGCACTCACTACCCCCCTGCCCAAGCGGTCGCCGGGCTCACTGATCACGGTCCCTCATCTCCGCACCGTGGTCCGGACCTCCGCAGCCGTCTCCTGGCCTGCCTTGTTCCGGGGAGCACGATGCCGCAGCGCCGCACGGAGCTGGGACCGGCCGCGGTGAATGCGGCTGCGCACGGTCCCGAGTTTCACTCCGAGCGTGGTGGCGATCTCCTCGTACGACAGGCCCTCGATGTCACACAGCACGACCGCGGCGCGGAACTCCGGAGCGAGCGCGTCCAGCGCCTGCTGGACGTCCGCGTCCAGGTGGGCGTCGTCGTATGCCTGCGCGGGTGAGAGCTCACGACCGGCGAGGCGTTCGCCCGCGTCGTCGCCCAGACCCTCGAAGCGGATGCGCTGACGGCGCCGAACCATGTCGAGGAAAAGGTTCGTGGTGATGCGGTGCAGCCAACCCTCGAACGTGCCGGGCGTGTAGCTCGACAACGATCGGAACACTCGGACGAACACCTCTTGGGTGATGTCGTCCGCGTCGTGCGGGTTGCCGCTGAGGCGGTAGGCGAGCCGATAGACCCGAGCGGAGTGGGTGCGGACGATGTCCTCCCACGACGGCGGGACCCATTCGGCCTGGGCTGGGCTGCTGATTGCGTTTGCGGCTTCGGCCACGTGATCCGGCATCGGCGACGCGTCGCGGGTACAGGATTGTTCCCCGCGGTGGTCGACCACTGCCACACCTCCTCTTCCGAGTAGCGCAACCACCATAAGCGCCCTGCCTGTTAAGCCCGGATAAGGGCGCCGAGCCCGGATCCGGCCCACCTGCGGTGCCGCGAGACCACGAGCCTCGTGTTCACCTGTCTTCCGAGGGGGCCAACGAACCGCGCCCGGACGGGGTTCCCCGATTCCGGCCCGGTCGCCCCCCGGCGCTCGTGCCCGGCGCCCGGGCGCACGCGTGCGGCGCTCCCCGGCCGGGCGGATGACCCCTCGGTAATACCCTTGCGCTCAGGTGGCCGACCCGTCGAGACGCGTACGGGCGGCCGGGACAGAGGAGGAAGCCATTTCCGGCAATCGCCAGGCGAGCTGGGCGTTCGCGGAAGAGTACGTCGGCGAGGACGCCGTCCTCGCGGGCGCCCGCGCCCGCGCCCGGGAAGTCGGCGTGCTCCCGATAGGTCCGGGTGGCGGTGCCGCACTGCGCTTCCTCGCGGCCGCGGTGGAGGCCAAGGCGGTCGCCGAGATCGGGACCGGGACCGGGGTCTCCGGCCTCTACCTGCTGCGCGGCATGCGCCCCGACGGCGTGCTCACCACGGTCGACGCCGACCCGGAGAACCAGCGCCTCGCCAAGGAGACCTTCACCGAGGCGGGCTTCCCCAGCGGTCGTGCCCGGTTCATCCCGGGCCGCGCCCTGGAGGTGCTGCCGCGGCTCGCCGACGGCGGTTACGACCTGGTCTTCTGCGACGGCGACAAACTGGAGTACCTGGACTACCTGGCCGAGGCGCTGCGCCTGCTGCGACCCGGCGGCGTGGTCTGCTTCGACAACGCGCTCCTGCACGACCGGGTGCCCGATCCGGCGCACCGGGACCCGGAGACCGCGGCCGTGCGCGACGTGCTGCGGGTGATCCGCGAGCACGAGTCGCTCGTGCCCGCGCTGCTCCCGGTCGGCGACGGCCTGCTGTGCGCGGCCCGCCGGGGCTGATCGCCTCCGGTGGTCGCGGCTCGTCGGGACTCCTCCCGCCCGCGCCGTCGGGCCAAAGCCGCCCGGACATGCCGACGGCCTCGATTCGGACCCGAGTCTCCGGGTCCGAATCGAGGCCGTCGCATCACGACTTTCGTCGAGGGCGTCGCCCCGGGGGGGTCAGCCCACGGCGTTCTTCAGCGCCTCGCTCAGGGCGCCGGCCTCATCGGCCGACAGCTCGACTACGAGCCGTCCACCGCCCTCAAGCGGAACGCGCATGACGATGCCCCGCCCTTCCTTGGTCACCTCGAGCGGGCCGTCGCCCGTCCGCGGCTTCATGGCCGCCATGCTCGTTCCCCTTCCTGCATATCGACGCACCGGTGCTCAAACCGGCCACCGGTCTTCGAGAGCATTGATCAGGGACCATTATCCCGCATCGAACGGTGGGGTGAGCAACATCGGGTCCCGTCGGCCTCTCGAACCTCGTCCGTACGGAGCGGAATGAGATGGTCCGTCCCGGCTCGAAATCGAGCTGACGGTCCATCAGGGCCGGGCGGGGGCACGGCCGGACGGTCCGGCATGCTGTGCACATCCCACCTGCGGTGATGTACGTGATGCGGAGGCAGGCCATGGCCGACAAGACCGACAATGTGCTCTACGAACTCGCCGACGGAGTCGCGACCGTCACGCTGAACCGTCCCGACGCGATGAACTCGTTGGACGAATCGAGCAAGATCGCGTTGCGCGACGCGGTGCTGCGCGCGGCCGAGGATCCCGATGTTCGAGCGGTCCTGCTGACCGGCAGCGGCCGGGCGTTTTGTGTCGGCCAGGACCTCAAGGCGCACATCCGCCAGCTCGAAACCGGCCCCGAGGCCACCTTCGCGACCGTGCGCGAGCACTACAACCCGTTGGTGACCGCGCTCGCCACGATGGCCAAGCCGGTGATCGCCGCGGTCAACGGCGTCGCGGCGGGGGCCGGCGCGGCGATCGCGTGGGCCTGCGACTTCCGGATCATGGCGGACACGGCCGGCTTCAACACGGCGTTCGCGGGCGTCGCGCTGACCGCCGACTCCGGCGCGTCGTGGACGTTGCCGCGCCTGGTCGGTCAGGCTCGGGCGGTCGAACTGCTGATGGTGCCGCGCATGGTCAAGGCGGCCGAGGCGCTCGAACTGGGACTGGCCAACCAGGTGGTGCCGGCCGATCAGGTGCTGGACACGGCGCGCGAACTGGCCCGCCGGCTCGCCGAGGGGCCGACCGTGGCGCTGGCCGCGCTCAAGGAGTCGGTGGCCTACGGCGCGTCGCACTCGCTGGTCGAGACCCTGGCCAAGGAGGAGGAGCTGCAACTGCGCGTGGGCGGCTCGCAGGACCACCGGATCGCGGTCGCGGCCTTCGTCGCCAAGGAGAAGCCGACCTTCGTCGGCCGCTGAGTCCGGCTCGGCGCACCGCCGCGCGAGGTCGATCCGCGGCGGTGCCCCGGCCCGGCAGGACGGGCGGCCTCAGCGAGCGGTGCAACCCGTGAGGTGGTCGTTGACCAACCCGCACGCCTGCATCAGCGCGTAGGCCGTGGTCGGGCCGACGAAGCGGAATCCCTTGCGCTTGAGTTCCTTGGCCAGCGCGGTCGACTCGTCGGTGACCGCCGGTACGTCCGACAGGGCCGCGGGAGCCTTCCGGCGTCCGGAAGGTGCGAACGACCATACGAGCGCGTCCAGGCCGCCCTGGAGGGCCTGCGCCGCGTGTGCGTTGGCGATGGCGGCGTCGATCTTGGCCCGATTGCGGATGATGCCCTCGTCGGCGAGCAGCCGGGCCCGGTCCGCGTCGTCGAATCGCGCCACCGCGGCGATCGAGAAATCCGCGAAGGCCGCCCGGAAACCGGCCCGTCGGCGCAGGATGGTCAGCCAGGACAGGCCGGACTGGAACGCCTCCAGGCACACGCGTTCGTACAGCGCGTCCTCGCCGTGCACCGGGACGCCCCACTCGGTGTCGTGGTAGGCCCGATAGTCCTCCGGGCCGGTCGCGCCCCACGGGCAGCGCAGCAGTCCGTCCGGCCCCGCGACCGGACCGCCGACGACGGTCACGGCTTCGGGTCGCCCTTCGGCTCGGCGGTGGGTGTGGCGCCCTCGGTCGCGTCCGTCGCGTCCGTCGCATCCGTCGCGTCGCTCGCATCCGTCGCGACCTCCGCAGCGTCGGCCGGCTCGGCGGGCGGTGCCGCACTCGGCTCGGCGTCGGCCGGCTCGGCGGTCCCACCCGGGGTCGACTCGCCGACCTCGGCCGCATCCTCGTCCGCCCGTGCGGCGGCGCTCGCCGGCCGGGCCTGCTCCTCGTCGGCGCCGCTCGACCCGGCTTCGCCCGACTCGGTGCTCGGCTTCTCCAGGGACAGCGTGGTGCCCGCGGCGCGCGGCGGCGGGGCGAGTCGGCCCGCGCCGAGCGCGCTCGCCCCCGCGGCGGCCGGGACGGACACGGTGACGCCGGCCGGGGTGGTGCCGCTGATCTTGTATTCGAGTTCCAGGATGCGCGCGTCCCGCGCCGCGAGTTCGCCGGTGAGGCGGTCCAGGACCAGGTCGACCTCGCTCATCCGGTAGCCGCGAAAGACCACCGGGAACCGGATGTCGTCCACGTCGGCGCTCGTGAGCGGGCGGTCGCCGGCCATCCGCAGCTCGGGCTGTTCGCGGTGGGCGTCGGGAAGGGAGCCACCCGCCCCGAGCACGACCGCGGCGATCACGAGGATCACCCCGGTCACCACGACAAGCTGGATCCAGAACACGGACGGCTCCCCTTCGACGGCGCTGCAAGTGCTGGGACGGGCGTCCGCTCCGGGCCGCTTCGGGAAGCCCCCGGGTCGTCGCACGGGACGATCGTGCCACGATCAGGGGGTCAGGTGGCACGTGCAGGGTGTGGTGGGCGGAGGTCGACGGGGTGACGACGCTGAGGCTGGGGCGACGGGAGTTCGGTGGCGACGAGTTGGTGATCATGGCGATCGTCAACCGGACACCGGACTCGTTTTTCGACAAGGGAGCGACCTTCGACGATCGACCCGCCCTGGACGCGGTCGAACGTGCGGTCGCCGAGGGCGCGGGGATCGTGGACATCGGGGGAGTCAAGGCCGGTCCGGGGGCGGAGGTGGACGTCACGGAGGAGATCCGCCGCACGGCGTCGTTCGTGGCCGAGGTCCGCCGCCGCCACCCCGACGTGGTGATCAGCGTCGACACATGGCGGCACGAGGTGGCCGAGGCGGTCTGCGAGGCGGGCGCGGACCTGATGAACGACGCGTGGGGCGGGGTGGACCCCAAGCTCGCCGAGGTGGCCGCCAAGTACGACGTGGGCATCGTGTGCACCCACGCCGGTCGCGCGCAGCCGCGCACCCGGCCGCACCGGATCGGCTACGTGGACGTGATGGCCGACATCCTGGACGTCACGGTCGGCCTGGCCGAGCGCGCCGCGCGGCTGGGCGTGCGCCGCGACGCGATCCTGATCGACCCCGGGCACGACTTCGGCAAGAACACCCGGCACTCGCTGGAGGCGACCCGCCGACTCGGCGAGATGGTCGACACCGGCTGGCCGGTCCTGGTGTCGCTGTCCAACAAGGACTTCGTCGGCGAGACGCTGGACAAGCCGGTGAACGAACGCCTGCTCGGCACGCTCGCCACCACCGCGGTCAGCGCGTGGCTCGGTGCCCGGGTGTATCGCGCGCACCAGGTCGAGGAGACCCGTCAGGTGCTGGACATGGTGTCCTCGATCCACGGCACCCGGCAGCCCGCGGTGGCCCGGCGCGCCCTGGCCTGACCGGCCCGCGGGGAACGTGTCTCGGCGCCCGCGCCCACCGAGGAGGTGGGCGCGGGCGCCGAGGAGTGGCTCCGGCCGCAGCCGGCGGATCAGCGGATCAGCAGCGCTTCCAGGGGCCCTGGATCGCGTACATGGTGCCCGGGGTCTGCACGTTCGCGAACAGCGTGCGGCCGTCCTCGGAGAAGATCGGGCCGGTGAACTCGCTGTCCCCGTCCGCGTCGTTGCGGGCGACCGGGTAGGTCTTGCCGTCCTCGGTCGCGCCGAGCAGGTGCTGCACGCCCTCGCCGTCCTCGGCGATGATCACGCCGCCGTGCGGCGAGACGCTGATGTTGTCCGGGCCGTCGAACGGGCCGTCCACGTCGGGCGTCGCGTTCACGCCGAAGCGCAGCTTCAGGGTCAGCCGGCCGCGGCGGGGGTCGTAGAACCAGATCTGGCCGTCGTGCGCCGTGCCCGGGCTCTCCTTGCGGGCGAAGCTGCAGACGACCCACGCGCCGCCGTCGCCCCACCAGATGCCCTCGATCTTGCGACCGCGGGTGATGTCGGTGTTCTGGAACTGCTTGCGGATGGACACCGTGCGCGCGTCGCGCTCCTGCACCTTGACCCAGTCGACGGCGTAGGTGGTGCCGATCTCGGTCGCGCGGGAGAGGTCGTCCACGTGCTTGCCGCTCGCGTCGACGCAGCGCATCGCCGCGAGGGTGCCCGCGTCGTCGGCGAGCTTGCGCAGCCGGCCCCGGCCGCCGTCCCAGTGGCGCGGGGGCTCCCAGCGGTAGAACAGCCCGTTCGGGTTGCTCGCGTCCTCGGTCAGGTAGAGGTGACCGCGGCGCGGGTCGACCGCGACCGCCTCGTGGGCGAACCGGCCGAGCGCCTTGATCGGCTTCGGGTCGCGGTTGGCGCGGCGGTCGTACGGGTCGACCTCGAACACGTAGCCGTGGTCCTTGGTCGCGCTGCCCTGACCGGCGAGCTGCTCGGTCTCCTCACAGGTCAGCCAGGTGTCCCAGGGGGTCACCCCGCCCGCGCAGTTGGTCGCGGTGCCGGCCACGCCGACGTACTCGCGGATGCGCCTGCCGTAACGGTTCACCTCGACCACCGTGCAGCCGCCGGCGAGACCCTCGTCGTAGACCAGACCCGACAGGTGCGGGACCGGGAGCGGGGTGTCCTTGAACGAACCGCCGAGCTCGTGGTTGTTGACCAGGACCGTGCCGCCGCCGCGCAGCTTGAAGGCGCCGGTGCCGTCGTGGTTGCTCGGGGTGAGCTCGCCCGACTCCAGCTTGGTGACACCGGCCTCGGTGACGATCTGGTACGAGAAACCCTTGGGCAGCGCCAGGCGCCCGGCGGGGTCGTTGATCAGCGCACCGTAGCCCGGCTGGGCCGGCGGCCGGCCGTGCCCGTTGTGCCGGGACGAGGCCGAGGCGTTCGGGGCCAGCAGCATGCCGGTGCTGCCGATGAGGGCGACACCGGCACCGGTGGTGGCGGTGCGACCGAGGAAGCCCCTGCGGGACAGCGACATCTGGTTTCTCCAGTGACAGGCGGGAAATATCGGGACGCCCCTACGCTTTCGCCCGTCGGTGTCCCCCAAGTGAACGCGGCGGGGCGCCCGAATGCCCGTCAGGTGGCAATTGCTCCGCCACCGGCGCGGCGTTCCGCCTCGGCCTTGTCCGCGCGGGACTCGGCCTCGATCTTGGAGCACTCCAGGTCGGCGTCGCGGATGATGCGCACCGCCTCGTCCACGTCGTCGGTGATCCGGATCAGGTCCAGGTCGGCCGGCGACGCCTTGCCCTGGGCGATCACCACGTCACGGACCCAGTCGATCAGGCCGGTCCAGTAGTCACGACCGATCAGCACCACCGGGAAGTGGGTGACCTTGCCGGTCTGGACCAGGGTCAGCGCCTCGAACAACTCGTCCAGCGTGCCGATCCCGCCGGGCAGCACGATGAAGCCCTGCGCGTACTTGACGAACATCGTCTTGCGCGCGAAGAAGTAGCGGAACGTGATGCCCCGGTCCACGTACGGGTTGAGCCCGGACTCGAACGGGAGCTTGATGCCCACGCCCACGGACTGCCCGCCCGCGTCCCGGGCTCCCTTGTTGGCCGCCTCCATCGCGCCCGGGCCGCCGCCGGTGATCACCGCGTAGCCGGCCTCGGCCAGCGCCCGGCCGACCCGCTCGCCGATCCGGTATTCGGCCGACCCGGGTTTGGTCCGGGCGGACCCGAACACGCTGACCGCCCGGCCCAGGTCGGCGAGCATGCCGAACCCGTCCACGAACTCGGTCTGGATCCGCAGCACGCGCCACGCCTCGGTACCGAGGTGCCCCATGCCGGGATGCTCTTCCTCGACCTCACTGGGCGAGGCGAACTCGGGTGGCTCCTCCGGAGCGAATCGCGCATCCATCCGGCCACCCTGTCACGCCCGGGCGGTGGTTGATCGCATTTACCGGGGAACCACCGCGACGGTTCGGGCCGGGCCGGGTCCTAACGCAGCCAGTGCAGCAGTCGCTTCTCGCTTTCCCCGATCAGCGCGATCTCCACGTGTTCGTCGCGCTTGTGCGCGAGGTTGGGGTCGCCGGGCCCGTAGTTGACCGCGGGGATGCCCAGCGCGGAGAAGCGCGCCACGTCGGTCCAGCCGAACTTGGCCCGCGGCGCGGTCCCGATCGCCGCCACGAAGGCCGCCGCCGCGGGTCGGTCCAGACCGGGCAGCGCACCGGCGGCGGCATCGGTGAGCACCACGTCGAACCCGGCGAACACCTCCCGCACATGCTCCAACGCCTGCTCGACGCTGCGATTGGGGGCGAACCGGAAGTTCACCGTCACCGTGCACACGTCCGGGATCACGTTGCCCGCCACGCCGCCCTCGATCGCGACCGCGCTGAGCCCCTCGCGGTACTCGAGCCCGTCGATCACGACCTTGGCGGCCTCGTAGCCCTGCAAGCGGGTCAGGATCGGCGCCGCGGCGTGGATCGCGTTGTCGCCCAGCCACGAGCGGGCCGAGTGGGCACGGGTGCCGAGGGTGGTGATCCGCACGCGCAGGGTGCCCTGGCAGCCCCCCTCGACCGCGCCGCCGGTCGGCTCCATCAGCACCGCGAAGTCGGCGACGAGCCACTCCGGACGGGTGTTCGCCAGCCGCAGCAGCCCGTTGCGGGAGGCCTCGATCTCCTCGCAGTCGTAGAACACGTAGGTGACGTCGCGATTGGGCTCGGTCAGTTGTGCGGCGAGGCGCAGTTGCACCGCGACGCCGCTCTTCATGTCCGAGGTGCCACAGCCGTACATCAGCGGACCCTCGATCCGCGACGGCAGATTGTCCGCGATCGGGACGGTGTCCAGGTGGCCGGCGATCAGGATGCGTTCGGGCCGCCCGAGGTCGGTGCGCGCGACCACCGAGTCACCGTCCCGGTGGACGGTCAGATGCGGGTGGGCGCGCAGCGCCTGCTCCACCGCGTCGGCGAGCACCCGCTCGTCGCCGCTGACGGACGGGATGTCGACGAGCTGCGCGGTGAGCGACGCCGCGTCCTGGGACAGATCAAGCCTCACGGTCATGACGGCAGCCTATCCCTGTCCCGGGACGCGTTATCTGACGATATGTCAGGTGAATCGAGCCTCGTCGCTCAACCGCTCTTGAGCCGCTCCACGCCCGCCGCCACCCGCTCGTCGGTCGCGGTGAACGCGATCCGCACGTGCCGATTGCCCGACGGGCCGTAGAAGTCGCCCGGCGCGACCAGGATGCCGCGCTCGGCGAACCACGCCACGGTGTCCCAGCAGTCCTCGTCGCGCGTGGTCCACAGGTAGAGACTCGCCAGGGAGTGCTCGATCCGGAAGCCCGACGACTCCAGCGCGTCGCGCAGGGCCGCGCGCCGGGCCGCGTAGCGGGCCCGTTGCACCGCGACGTGCTCGTCGTCGGCGAAGGCGACGGTCATCGCCGCTTGTACCGGCCCCGGCACGATGTGTCCCGAGTGCTTGCGCACCGCGAGCAGTTCGCGGATCACCGCGAGGTCGCCGGTGACGAAGCCCGCGCGGTAGCCGGCCAGGTTGCTGCGCTTGGACAGCGAGTGCAGCGCCAGCAGCCCCTCGTGCGAGTCGCCGCACACGTCCGGGTGCAGCACCGAGACCGCCTGGGTCTCCCAGCACAGCTCGATGTAGCACTCGTCCGAGACGACCAGGATGTCGTGCGCGCGGGCCCACTCGACCACCGCGCGCAGTTCCTCGACCGAGTGCACCGCGCCGTGCGGGTTGCCCGGCGAGTTCAGCCAGATCATCCGTACGCCGGCGGGATCCGGCAGCACGCCGTCCGCCACCGCGAGCGGGGTGGCCCCGGCCAGCCGCGCACCCACGTCGTAGGTGGGATAGGCCGGCGTCGGGTGCGCGACCGTGTCGCCCGGGCCGAGCCCGAGCTGGTTGGGCAGCGCCGCGACCAGTTCCTTGGTACCGATCACCGGCAGCACCGCGTCCGGATTCGCGCCGGAGATGCCGAGCCGGCGCACCAGCCACCCGGCGATCGCCTCGCGCAGTTCGGGCTTGCCGTACACGGTCGGGTAGCCGGGCGAATCGGCGGCGGCGCTCAGCGCGTCCCGGATGAGCTGCGGGGTGGGATCGACGGGCGTGCCCACCGACAGGTCGACCACGCCGTCCGGGTGGGCCCGGGCCCGCGCGCCGAACGGTTCGAGGCGGTCCCAGGGGAAGACGGGGAGCAGATCGGTGACGCGACGCGCCCGCCGACCCCGCGCGGCTGCGGGGTCGGTAGGCGTTTCCGCACCGTTGTGCGAAGCGGTCACGTCGCTCTACTCGCCGGTCGCCTGCGGCGGCAGCGCGGCGATGAGCGGGTGGTCCTTGGCGATCAGACCCATCTTCGAGGCGCCGCCCGGGGAGCCGAGGTCGTCGAAGAACTCGACATTCGCCTTGTAGTAGTCCTTCCACTGCTCCGGGGTGTCGTCCTCGTAGAAGATTGCCTCGACCGGGCAGACGGGCTCGCAGGCTCCACAGTCGACGCACTCGTCGGGGTGGATGTACAGCGCACGCTCACCCTCGTAGATGCAGTCGACGGGGCACTCCTCGATGCATGCCTTGTCCTTCAGGTCGACGCAGGGCTGCGCGATGACGTAGGTCACGTCGGGTTCCTCCTCATGCGGGCGGTACAGGGTGCGCGGGAGCGCGGCAACGTCGGTGCCCACAACTAGTATCGCGGTGGGCCGGGGCCTACTCCTAGCAGGTGGCCCTTCCTGTGGGCCGCGAACATGTCAGCAGACGTGGGCGGACGAGGTCAGCGCGGATCGGGGAAGCCGGACAGGTGAAGAGGATCACACCGCGAGATGTGGGCAGACGCGTGTCGGTGCGCCGCGAGCTGCCGCCGGAGGAGTCCGGAGCAGCCTTTACGGACGTCGTGGGCGACCTCGTGGACTGGCGCGACGGTGTGCTGACAATCACCCGCAGGGACGGCAGTATCGCCCGGGTGGCCGAAGCGAGCATCGTGGCCGCCAAGGTGGTGCCGCCGCCCGTGCAACGACTCACCCCGGCTCGGCTGCAGGACGTGGCCAGCCGATCCTGGCCCGCGCCGGAGGTCGCCACGTTCGGCGAATGGCTGCTGCGCGCGGCCGAGGGATTCACCCGGCGGGCCAACTCGGTGCTGGTCCTGGGCGAGCCCGGCGTCCCCTCCCAGGAGGCACTCGATCGAGTGAACCGCTGGTACGAGACCCGCGGGTTGCCGACGCTGTTCCAGGTCGCCCACGCCGACCCGTTCGACCGCTTCCTCGACGCGGCCGGGTGGCTCGCGGAGGGCGACGCCCTGATGCGCACCGGGCGGCTGGTGCGCGCGGCGGACGTGCTGCACGACGTGGACGCGAGTGCGGTCCGGATCCAGGACACCCTCACCGACGCGTGGCTCTCCCTCTACCACCACGTCGCGGGCCGCTCGGGCGGCGGCGCCGAACGGCATGTGCTCCAGGGTCCGCCCGGCACCCTGTTCGCGACCGTGTGCGATCCGGACTCGGGCGCGCCGATCGCGATCGGCCGTGTCTGCGTGCTCGGTCGGTACGCGGGCTTCGCCGCCCTGGAGGTCGACCCGGCCCATCGTCGGCGGGGCCACGCCCGGGCGATCGTGAAGGCGCTGACCGATCGGGCGCTGGCGAGCGGCGCGGTCACCGGGTGGCTCCAGGTCGAATCGGACAACCGGCCGGCCCGCGAGCTCTACGACGCGCTCGGCTTCACCGACCATCACCGCTACCACTACCGTCGATCGCCGGTCGCCCGCCCGTGAGCGATCCCGGGAACGCACGCGATCGGTTCGCCTCGGTGGTCCGGGCGGACGAGGTGGACCTGGCCGAGGCGGCACTGCTGATGGGCGTCGAGGTCGATCCGACCTTCGACCCGGCCGCGGGCATCGCCGAGTTGGACCGGCTCGCGGCGGCCGTGCGGGCCGAGGTGGGCCCCGGGGGCGACCCGGCCCGGGCCGCCGCGGCGCTCGCGCTCGTGCTCGGTGGTCGGGCCCGCTTCTTCGGACAACAGTCGGACTACGCCGACCTGCGCTCGTCGCTGCTGCACGAGGTGCTGCGCCGTCGACGCGGGCTGCCGATCCTGCTGTCGATGGTGTGGATCGAGGTGGGCCGACGGGCCGGCCTGCCGGTCTACGGCGTCGCGTTGCCGGGACATTTCGTGGTCGGGATCGGCGATCCGGACGACACCTTCGAGCTGGCCGACCCCTTCCACGGCGGGGTGCCGCTGTCGGTGTCGCGGGCCCGCCGGTTGGCCGCGGAGGCGGGCGGCCAGGCGGGCGATCCGGCGCTTTTGCAGCCGGCCCGGCCGACCGCGATCCTGCTCCGGGTGCTCAACAACATCCGCGCCTGGGCCGCTCAGCCCGAGCGCGGCATCGAGGGCGCCTGGACCCGGTTGTGGGCGGTCGAGCTGTCGCTGCTGCTGCCGCGCCATCCGGCGGCGCTGCGCCACGAGCGCGGCACGCTGCTCGCCAAGACCGGCCAGTTCGCGGCCGGCGCCCGGCAGTTGGAGGAATACGCCGAACTCGTCGAGCGGATCGACCCGAAGGTCGCCGAGGGTGTGCTGGCCGAGGCCAAGGCCGCCCGGGCCCGGCTGAACTGAGGCCCGGCGACCCCCGGACGGGGCCGCGGCGGACCGAGCACGCTCCCAGCCGGTCCCGCCGCCGGGACTCAGCCGCCCAGGATGCGCAGGAACGCGTCGGCGTCCTGGGCGACCCCGCTGCACGTGGGGTCGACGCCCGCCTCGGTGCCGGCGCCGTCGGGGCACGGCCGGTCCCGCGCCGCGGACCACCAGGCGATCCGGCCCAGGTGCACCGTCCGGGCGAACTCGGCGAACCTGCGCGCGTCGTCCAGCGTGAACACCTCGCCCGCCACGTCGTTGCGGCCGATCATCACCGTCACCGACACCCGCCGCCAGGACTGCTCCTCGGACAGTTGCGGCCACACCTCGCGGATCTGCCCCTGTACGGCGTGCGCGGCGTCGCTCGCGAACTGGCCCATCCGGCCCTGCGGCCGGGGGGCGACCGCGGCGCCGTAGTTCAGCGCCTTGATGTTGACGTAGGAGACCTCGACCTGCTGCGCGACGGCGTCGCGCAGCAGCGCCTTGGCCTCGTCGCCCAACCCCTGGAGCGGGTCCACGGGCAGCGAGTACCCGATGTCCACGGGCCGGCCGGCCGCCCGGGCACCCTCCTGGAGCAGGTGCAGCGCCGCGTTGCGCCGCTGCACCACGTCGGGACGCACCAGCGAGCGGCCCTCGATGTCCAGGTCCATCCCGGTCGCCCCGGTCGCGGCCAGAGCCTGCCGGTAGACGCCCGCCAGTTCCTCGGGCGTGCCGCAGGACGCCGCGAGGTCGGTGCCGCCGGCGCCGCCGAAGGCGACCCGGATCGTGGTGCCGGCATCCCGCAGCGCGGCGATCCGACCGGTGGTCACCGGGTCGTCGAGTCGGGTCACCCCACCCCACATCGGCCGACAACCACCACCGTCCACGACGTAGGCCAACGTGCGCTCGCGCACCCCGCCGGCCGCGCCCGCCCGGGTGGGGTCGAGCGCGCCGGCGAGCGTCATGTCCAGGTAGGGCGCGAGGTGTTCGACCGTGCCCGAGCGCGGCGTGGCCGACCCGGCGGAGCCACTCGAGGACGGCGGCGGCGGCGTGGTCGACGGGGCGCCGACCCGGCCGGTGCCGGTGGGAGTGGGCCGAACGGTGGGCCGGTCGGTGCCGTCGAGCGGGCCGGCGGAGGGAATCGGCCCGGCCGTGGCCGAGCGGTCACCGGACGCGGTCGGGGCGGGCATGCCGCACGGCTTGTCGTTGATCGTGCACGCGATCGGGCCGTCGGCACGCGCCGATTCGCTCGCGGTCGGCACGCCGGCGCCGTCCCGGCGCACCTCGAAGCCGACCACGATGCTCTCGCCCGGGCGCAGCGCCTTGTTCCAATTCTCGTTGCGCACCGTGTACTTGCCCTCGGCCGGCTGCAATCGGCCGTTCCACACGTTCGCGACCCGGGTGCCCGCCGGCAGATCGAAGCGCAGCGTCCAGCCCTTGACCGTGTCGGAGCCGGAATTGCGCAGGACGTACTGGCCGCTGTACCCGGTGGGCCACGAACCGGTGCGCACGTAGTCGGCGCTGAGCACGTGGTCGCGCCCGGGCGAGTCCCCGGACAGGGCCACGACCAGCGCGGCGGGCAACGCGGCGAGCGCGGCGCCGGCGGCGGCCCAGCGGATCCGCTCCCGGCGGGGACGACCGGCGCCCGGCTCGGGACCGCTTGCCCGGTGCGACCCCATGCCCATTTCCTCCGACATCCTCTCCGGCGGCACTCGGGCCGCCGGGCACGAGGACTCTACCGGCCTTCGCGCCCGGGTCCCATCGACCCGGTCCGGGCGGGGAGTTGCGAAGATCCTTCGTCTCGGCACGAGAGATGCGGGTATCGATCCCCGGCCACGAGCCGTGGAGCGCAAGGCATGCGGCGACACCCTCAAGGACGCCGAGGCGGGCCGGCCCGGTCACCGTCGGGATCGGGCCGGGGTCCGGTCCTCGCGGTGCGGGCCGCCGCTCACATCCAGCCGTTCTCGTGCGCGATGCGCACCGCGTCGGCCCGGTTGCGGGCATGCGTCTTGCCGATGCACGAGGAGAGGTGGTTGCGCACGGTGCCCTCGGACAGGTGCAGCCCCGACGCGATCTCGGACACCGTCGAGCCGTCGGCCGCCGCCCGCAACACGTCGCGCTCGCGTTCGGTCAGCGGATCGGCGCCGACCGAGAGCGCGGTCGCCGCGAGCGTGGGGTCGATCACCCGCTCCCCGCGCAACACCCGCCGGACGGCGTCGGCCAGTTGTGCCGCGGGCGCGTCCTTGACCAGGAAGGCGTCCGCGCCCAGTTCCATCGCCCGACGCAGATAGCCGGGCCGGCCGAAGGTGGTCAGGATGACGATCCGGCACCCGGGCACGACCCGGCGCAGCTCGGCGGCGGCGGACAGACCGTCCTGGCCGGGCATCTCGATGTCCAGCAGCGCCACGTCGGCGCCGCTGGCCCGAACCGCCGCGAGCACCTCGTCCCCGCGCGCGACCTGCGCGACGACGCGAATGTCCTCCTCCAGGCCGAGCAACGCGGCCAGCGCCTCGCGCACCATGGCCTGGTCCTCGGCGAGCAGCACATTGATCACGGGCCGAACGTTAGCGGTTGACCCCGGGACCGATCAGCCCCACGTCGTCCTTACCGGGAAGCACCGGGACCGAAGCGGTCAATGCGAACCCGCGACCTCCCTCGGGAACACCCACCCGAATGTCGCCGTCGGCCAACGCGAACCGCTCGCGCAGCCCGGTCAGCCCGTTGCCCTCGCAGCGCACCGCACCACGCCCGTCGTCGGTGATCTCCAGGCTCCACGCGGCTCCGGTACTCAGCGTGACCGAGCAACGTCGCGCGCCGCTGTGCCGCATCGTGTTGGTGACCGCCTCGCGCAGCGCCCACGCGAGCACCGCCTCGGCCTCCGGGTCCGGGCACACCGGCCACTGTTCGGGCAGTACGACCAGCTCGATGCCCACCGCGCGGGCGGCGATCCGGGCACCCGCCAGCTCGACCGCGAAGGTCGGCCGCCGATAGCCGCCCACCGCCTCGCGCACGTCCACGAGCGCCTGCCGGCTGACCCGCTCGATGTCCGCGACCTGTTCCGCCGCGCGCTCGACCTGCCCGGGCAGGAACCGGCCGGCGAGTTCGCTCTTGAGCGTGATCAGGGACAACGAGTGGCCGAGCACGTCGTGCAGGTCGCGGGCCATCCGCAGGCGCTCCTCGTTCGCGGAGAGCTGGGCCACGATCTCCCGGGCCTCGCGCAGCTCGACCAGCGTCTCCAGGAGTCGGCGCATCCCGATCATCAGCCCGCCGGTGAGCACCGTGACGAAGGCGAGCACCAGGATGTCGTTCCCGGCCGCCCCCAGCAGCACGCCCAGGGCCAGCCCGGTCAGCACACAGCCCAGGATCGCCCACATCGACTGCGGGAAGCGCAGCCCGGCCCCCAGCGACACCGACACGTAGACCATCAGGCCCAGCCACTCGTCGTCGAAGGCCAGGATCAGCGCGACCGAGGTCGCCCACAACACCAGGCAGGTCAGTCGCAATATGCGATCGGTGTCCAGCACCCGGCGCAGCGCGGTCTCCAGCCGGCCGAACAGGCCGAACCAGCCGATCCCGCCGAACACCAGCGAGACGTAGCAGACCACCACCACCAGCAGCCCGAACGAGCCCAGCGCCAGCCGGACCGGGCCGTAGCCCCCGGTCGCCAGGTCGTGCACGACGGGGGTGAGGAAGAACAGCCACAACAACGACCACGACATCCGGATCGCCCGCCCTCGCGCGCTGTCCTGCCGCGTCGGGTCCGACCACTTCATGCCGTGCGCTCCTTCGTGGATGAGGTCCCGTGCCGCAAGCGATCCCGATTCAGGCCGCGACCTTTTGTTCGTCGCGACGGTAGCGCCACGCCGCCAGCGCGGTGAACGCGACCAGATACAGCGCCAATACCGCGATGTCCGACATCCGGGGATGCCGGCCGTCCAACACCTCCCAGCCGAGCCGGCCGAGCCGGTAGGTCGGCATCACGTGCCCGATGTCCTGGAGGAACTGCGGGAACCCGGTCAACGGGACCCACATCCCGCCGAGCACCGCCATGCCCAGGTAGACCAGCATGAACACCGGCTGGGCGGAGTCCGGCGCGACCAGATAGCCCAACCCGATGCCCAGCACCGCGAACACGAACGAGCCGAACCACAGCGCGATCACCAGCACGCCCCATTGCCACGGGTCCAGCCGCACCCCGCGCAGGAAACCGGTGAACAGCACCAGCACGATCGCGGGCAGGCCGACCACCGCCGCCGACGCGAGCTTGGAGATCACATACTGCCGCCCGGTCAGCGTGGTCAGCCGCAACTGGCGGGTCCAGCCGCTCTGCCGCTCGGCCGCGATCCGCTGCACGCCCGCGCTGAGCGTCGCGCCGACCGCGCCGAACGAGGCCATCGACACCATGATGTAGGCGGCCACGTCGGTGCCGTCGACGTCACCCGACTGGCTGCCGAAGATCAGGTACATCGCGACCGGGTAGGCGAGCGTGAAGAGCAGGTACCGGCGGTTGCGCAACATCCGCAGGACTTCCAGCCTCATCAGGGTCCTCATGACGCGATCTCCATGCCTTCCGCCTCGTCCGCCTGCTGGGTGATCGCCAGGAACGCCTGCTCCAGGCCGAGTCCGGCCACTTCCAGGCCGCGCGGCCGAAGACCCGCGGCGTAGATCGCGGCGACCGTCTCGTCGGCGTCGTCGCTGCGCATGCGCACCGTGGTGCCGCCGAGTTCGAGCTGCACGACGCCGGGCAGCGCGCGCAGGGTCGATTCGTACCGCTCGACCGACTCGGTCAGGTCGAAGGCGATCCGGCGCAGTCCCGCGCGGGCCTTGATCTGCGCGGCGCTCGCGTCGGCGAGCAGTTTGCCGCGGTGCAGCACGAGCACCCGGTCGGCGACGTTGTCCGCCTCTTCCAGGTAGTGCGTCGCGAACAACACGGTGCGGCCCAGCTCGGCCTGTTCGCGCATGCTCCCCCAGAACCGCTGCCGGCTGTCCACGTCCATGCCGGTGGTGGGCTCGTCCAGGACGATCAGGTCCACCTCGCCCGCGATGGCCACCGCGAAGCGCACCCGCTGGGCCTGCCCGCCGGAGAGCTTGTCGACGTTCTTGTCGACCAGGTCCTCGATGCCCGCCCGTTGCAGCACCTGTGCCTGCGGGAACGGGCGCGGGTGCAGGTCGCGGGCCAGCTTGACCATCTCGCCGACGGTCACGTCCGGCATCAGGCCGCCGCTCTGCAACATCGCACCGACCCGCCCCCGGCGGATCGCGTCGCGCGGGTCGCCGCCGAACAGCGCGACGGTGCCCTCGGTGGGCCGGCTCAGGCCGAGCAGCAGGTCCAACGTGGTGGACTTGCCGGCGCCGTTGGGGCCCAGCAGGGCGACCGTCTCGCCCTGGTTCAGCTCCAGATCGAGCCCGTCCACGGCGCGCAGGTCGCCGAAGCTCTTGCGCACACCGGCGAGTGCGACGGCCGGCGCGGTCGTCTGTTTTCCAGCCGTGATCGTCATGCGTCAACAGTGGCGGTGGGCGCGGATCCGGCGAAGTGGGAAACCTCCTGATCGCGCCATGACAGATGTCATGGCCGTGCCGGCCGGGCCGGACGCCTACCGTGGGCACATGGTGCGACTGACCGACTCCCAGACCGGCAAGTCCGAGCCCGTGACCACCTCGATCGGCAGACGGGTGCGCGTCGCCTACCCGAGTCGCTCGTTGCGCGCGGCGATCCTCGCCGACACCTTCCGCCGCGTCGCGGACCGGCACCGGCTGACCGTGACGATCCATCAACTGCCGTACCGCGCACAGATCGCGGACCCGGCGGGCTACGGGCGATACAACATGCCGGTGCCCGGCACCGGACAGCCGGACGGCGCGATCGACCTGTACATCGGTGAGAGCGGCGATCAGGGACCCAAGGCCCGGGTACACGTGCTGCACCCGGCGGCGCTGATCGAGGCCGCGCCGCGGCGCCCGGTCCCGCACCCCCGAGACCCGCTCGCGCTGCGCCTGCTGCTGCTCTCGCTGACCGCGGACGAACCGCTGCGCGCGGACCCCAAGGGCTATTACGGGGCCGCCGAGGCCGAGCGCACCCTCACCGAGTTGCGGGCCCGAACGGCCGAGTGCGCCGAGTCCCCGTCCCGGGCGCTGCCGGGCGAGGCGGTGGCGCCGATCCACGCCGCGCTCGACGACGGCCTGGACACCCCCACCGCGCTTCGGCTGGTGGTCGAGCTGGCCCGCGATCAGGGGCTGGCCCCCGGCGCCCGGTTCGAGGCGCTGGCCTATCTGGACCGCTTCCTGGCCCTGGACCTGTCCCGCGACGTGGGCCGGCCCACGGACTGACCCGGCCCCGGACGCGGCACGCCGGACGGGCAGGTCGCCCGTCCGGCGTGTGGCTGCGCGCGAAGGTGCCCGGCGCTAGTCGTCCGACATGCGGACCGGCATCGCGCCCGGCGGCGGCGAGTCCGCCGTGCGTCCCTGGCCCTCGCCCTCCGCGCCGCCGGTGCGATCACAGGTGATCTTGTCCGCCGGGTCGTACTTGGTGTGGAACTTCTCCCGCGCGCTCTCCTTGCCGCCCTGGATGAACACCCGCGTCACGTCGATCTTGAACCCGTCGGAGGCGGCCTGCGGCACGCAGCCGGCCGACTTGTCCACCACCGACTTGGGCTTGACCACGTCGTACTTGCTGCCCGGCTCGGCCTTGATGTCGTCGAACCGGCGGGTGCCCAGCAGGGTCACGGTCACCGTGGAGTCGGTGTAGGTGGACTCCAGATAGACGTTCTTCCCGGAGTCGTTCTGGAACTTCAGGTCCAGCGAGGGCCAGGCCACGGTGGCCTCGCGACCGGCCGGATAGCGGTCGATCCAGAAGCTGTGCGGGCGATGCATGACGTCCTTGAGCCCGGCGAAGAACACCGCGTTGAAGGTCGTCGTGGCCACCTGCGACACGCCGCCGCCGAAGTCGGTCTGGAAACGCCCGTTGTTGATGATCGTGCCCTTGGCGAAGCCGTTCTCCGCGGTGCGCTCGCCGACCGTCTTGTTCAGGCTCCAGGTGTCGCCGGGCTTGACCACCGAGCCGGTGATCAGATCGGCGGCCCGGTGGATGTTGGTCAACCGGTATGGGGCGAACGGGTAGTTCGTCGTGTACGTCGACATCACCTCGGTGATGCCGAGCTTGTTCGCCGCCTCGGTGGTCAGCTTGGGCTCGACCGGGCCGAGGCTGACCTTCGCGGTGCGGGCCGTGCCGGTCTTGGCCAGCACGGTCAGCAGCGCGTCGGCCGCGGTCGCGCCGGAGACGCCCTTGCCGGGCACGGACGGCACCACGGACACCTTGGCACCGGCCGCCAATTTGCCCTCGACCTTGAACGTGGCGTTCTTGGGCTTCTCGCCGACCGAGGAGAAGGTCTGGCCCAGTTCGTCCTGCAGCCCGTTCGTGTCGATCCTGGGCTGCAACCTGCCGCTGCCGTCCGGGACCATGGTGAGGTACTTGGCGAGCACGGCCGGGGTCAGCTTGAGGCTCTTGGTGCCGGCCGTCAGGGTGACCGGTCCGGACATCGCGGGCACCGCGAACTCGCGCATCGCGCGGTCCACTTCGGCCTGGGCGACCTTGGGGTCGGCGGTCTTGACCGGCAGTTCGACCGGCCCGTTGCCGCGCAGGAAGGCCGCCTCGACCAGCTTGACCGCGGCGGCGGTGTCCAGCACCTTGCCCCTGGTCGGCGCGATCGCGGCGGCCTGGCCGCCCGCGAACGAGATCCCGCCGTCGGTCAGCCCGCCGCCGGCCTCGGCGGCGCGCGCCTCCAACTCGGCCCCCAGCTTGACCGGGTCCACGACCGTACGCGGCTGCGTCTCCCGGGTCTTGCCGAGCATCGCCGGCACCGAGGTGAGCGGGTTCATCCCGCCCTTCGACGCCTCGCTGACCGTCGCGCGGGCGTCGAGCAGCAGCCCGGCCACGGCCGGGTCGAGCTGGAACTCCTTGCCCGCCAGGGTGAGCCTGATCGGCTTGGTGGTGCGATCGCCGAGCTTTTGTTCGAGCGTACGCACCGCCTCGTCGCGGGACTGGCCGCCGATGTTGACGCCGAGCACCGAAGTGCCGCGCGGCACCCCGCCGCCGGCATAGGCCAGCGACGCGCCGTACACCCCGCCCACCACGGCGAGCCCCGCCGCGCACGCGATCAGCGCCTTCGGCTTGCGCCGCCGCGGTCGCGCGGGCGCGGGTCGCGGCTCGTCGGTGCCGTCCCGAGTGTCGTCGGGGTGCGCCGTGCCGGACTCCGCCGCGTGCGCGTCGGTGGTGCCGTACTGCGGGAACCCGTGGTCGGCGGCGTCCTGCTCCTGCCGCGTCTGGTACTCGTACGGCCCGTCGGACTCACCGTCGCGGGTCCAGCGCGGCGGGTCCTGCGAGGGCAGCGGGGCCTGGCCGCGCAACACCACCGGCGGAATCGGCCGCGACCCGGGGATCTTGATGCTGACCCGGGTGGTCATCGTCTGGTCACCGGACTCGACGTCCGACTCGGCGTCCACCTCGTCGGCGGGCGCGGCCGGCACCGGGTTGGCCTCGGGTGTGCCGAAGCCGGCGATCAGCCGGCGCCGACCCACCCGGGTCGGCAGCGCGCCGCTCGCCGCGACCGCCTCCCCCGGCGCCGCCTCGGTCGGCCGGGCGAACGGCTCGACCACGGGCGGCGGGCCGTAGCCGACGTCGTCCAGACCCGCACCGGGCACACCCGCGCCGTGCTCGTCCGAGTACGCGGCGGGCGCGCCGGAGAGCGGCTGATCGTGCGGCGGTTGCCGGTGGCTCGGCGGCTGCCCGGGCTGCGCCGGTACGAACGCCGGCGGCGGCGCGTCCGAGAACGGCACCGGACCGGACGCACCGCCCGGGTCGGCGGTCAGACTCCTGGCTCCCGAGGCGCCGGGAACCCGCTGCGGCAGTCCGTTGGGCCCCAGCGGCGGGGCCTCCTGCCGGGGCGGTTCCGCGACGGGAGGCACATCGTCGTCCGCGCTGGGCCACGACGAACCACCCGGCGGCCCCGCGACGGGCGCGGGGCGGGGCGGTTCGTCATCGAACCACGACGCGAACTCGTCGTCGTCCCCGAACGGATCGGGGGATGGATGCGGAGACGACGCGGGCGCGGCGGATCGCTCACGGGCAGCGGGTGCGGCCGGCGACGAGCGGCCGACCCGCCCGAAGAACGGATGCGGATCACCACCGAGATCGTCGCGGCGCGGCTGCGCGCCCGGGTCGTCGGGCGTGGGGGGCTGGTCGTTACTCACGAAGAACGAGCTCTCCGACAGCTGAAGGTTGCGTGGCGGCGCACGGCCGCCCCCGCCCGGGGTCGGGCGGTATCCAGGAAAGTGCGACGGCGGTGCGTTGACACACGCCGCGTGCGGGTCGTGACACCGCCTTCGAGGGTTTTACTGCTCCCCATCGAAAGCGAGTGGACGAACTCGGCCACCGAGGTTGCCCGGTACGACGGGCCAGAGGAGTCGGTCGCGACGGCCCCATGGACAGGACATGACACGCACCGCACCTCGGCAACCACAATACTGCGCTCCTGCCACACCGTTACCCCGCACCGTCGCCTACCGCGCAGCACGCGCCGTCGGCAAGCATGGCGGGGCAAGGGAGTCACCTTGTCCGCGTCTTCACCGATTCACCCGAAAGGAGGACGGGTTTGATGCCGCCCCAAGGGTAAGTGGCCGCGGCGACACCGAAGATGGTGCCACCGAGCAGATAGATATACGACAGGAACCCGCTGACAAAGATCCAGTCGCCCTCGGGCCGGGTCCAACTCGCCAGCCACAACACGGTCAGGATCCAGGCGGCGACCGGCACCGCGGCCCCCGCCTTCGTCTTGAGCAGCGAACCGCCCGCGACGAACAGGCCGCCACTGCCCGCGAGCGCGACGATCAGTCCGGCAGGCGGGTAGGCCGCCTGGGTGAACGCCCCGATGAAGGCGATCACCACGCCGAGCAGGAACAGCACCACGTATGCCGCGATGCGGCCGGCTTTGTCTGGCACGAGGGCTACCTTACGGGCGCAGTCCGGCGAACAGGTCGTCCTCGCGGTGGTCCGGGCCGGTGGGCCCGAGTTCGCCGCGCACCAGCCGATAGTGCTCGACCGACATGATGCTCTGGCCGATGTTGTTGGACAGCGCGAAGAAGCCGTCCTCCACCGAGACCTGGGTGGGATAGGCCCGCAGCGCGTCGAACTTGGCGCCCACGTAATCGCCCGCGTCCACGGCGGTGGTGACCTGGTCGTCGTCCACCGCGAACGGCAACTCGTCCACCTCGACCGCGGTGAACGGCACGTCCTGGCCGGCCTCGATCATCCGCTCGATGCCGGCCTTGAGGATCGACCGGGGCATCACGTTGTAGTAGATCTTCGCGATCGTCCAGGGTTCGCCCGCGCCCTCGGCGTGGGTCGGGTCGGCGGCCAGCTCGGCGGCACGCAGCGCCACCCGGTGCGCCTGGATGTGGTCCGGGTGGCCGTAGCCGCCGCGCTCGTCGTAGGTGGCGAGCACCTGCGGGCGCACCTCGCGGATCACCGACACCAGGTGCGCGGCGGCCTCGTCGACGTCGGCCCGCCAGAAGCAGTCGGGCCGATCGTTGCTCGGCACGCCCATCATCCCGGAGTCCCGGTAGCGGCCCGGGCCACCCAGGAAACGCTGGTCGGAGATGCCGAGCACCTTCATCGAGTCGGCGATCTCGGTCATCCGGTGCGGCCCGAGCCCGTCCTCGCGGTCGGCCGCCAGGTGGGCCAGCTCGGGAACCAGGATCTCGCCCTCCTCACCGAGCGTGCAGGTGACGAGCGTGACGTGCACACCCTCGGCCGCGTAGCGCGCCATCGACGCGCCGTTGTTGATCACTTCGTCGTCCGGGTGGGCATGGACGAGCAACAGGCGCAGCGGGCTTTCGACAGTGCGTTCGGTCATGCGTGACAGCCTACGCAGCCGATCGCGGGACCCGGGGCGCCGACCCCGCGTCGCCGAGTCAGCCGGTCGGCCGCGCGTGCACGGCCACCAGGTAGTCGCCGCCGTCGATCCAGGGCTCGCGCCCCCAGCCGGCGTATCGGGTCCGGCGGGTCAGCCCGGCCGCCGCGCAGGCCGCCTCGTACTGCTCGACGTCGATCGTGGCACCCACCTCGTCGGGACCGCCCGTGAGGCTGAACCCGGCGACCAGGATCCCGCCCGGCCGCAACATCGTGCCCAGCGCGCGCACGACCTCGACCTCGCTGCCCGGAGTCAGGAAGATCATCACGTTGCCGGCGGCCACCACCAGGTCGAAGCTGCCGCGCCCGCCGAGCGCCGCCGGATCCAGGTCGGCGAGGTCGTCGAGCACCCAGGTCAGCCCGGGCGCCGCGGCCCGGGCCTCGGCGAGCATCGAGGCGTCCAGGTCGACGCCGACCACCTCGTGGCCCTGCCGGGCCAGCTCGATCGCCACCCGGCCCGTCCCGCAGCCCGCGTCCAGCACCCGCGCGGGCTCGGACAACAGCGCGTCGCAGAACCGCGCCTCGCCGTGCATGTCGCGCCCTTCGGCGGCGAGTCGGCGAAACCGCTCGGCGTACTCGGGCCCTCGGGTGCCACCGGTATTGGCCAGCCATCGATTGGTCATGACAGACCAGCCTACAAAGCCGACCCCGTGAGCCCTCGCCGGCGGCACTCGCTCAGGACCGAGGGAGCCCGCTCAGAAATGGATCCCGTTGACCACTCCGGCCAGGCTCATGCCCGCGTCGCGGATCGAGGGGGCCATCGATGTGGTCGACAGATAGAAGCCGAGCAGCGTGCAGACGATCGCGTGTACGGGCCTGAGCGCGGACTTTCGGACGAAGAAGACGACGGTGACACCGAGCAGCAGCACGGCGGAGACGGACACCACCACAGTCACGCACCTCCTGTGCGCAAGGGGGTTCGAGGGCTTGCTCGGGGAAGCCGGCCATCGCACCCAAAGGGACATGTCTACACACAGACTGTAAGCCGGCGATCACGAACAGCGTTCACTCGTTCAGCGGGCGCGAGGTGGTGTTCGCACGGGCGTCCGCACTCTCCCTCGGTCTCCCCTCCCCCCGACGCCCCCGCCCCGTACGCTGTGGCGCATGAGCTCGGAGATCACATTTCCCCGGCAATACGCCCGCACGCAGCGCTTCACCCAAGGCGCTCCACGCGGCTTCGGCATCGCCGACGGCCGGATCACCTTCCTGCGGTCCAAGGCCGCCGACGACCCCACCACGTGCCTGTGGACGCTCGACCCCGAGACCGGCGTCGAGCGCCTGGTGGCCGATCCCGCGGTGCTGCTCGGCGGCGCGGCCGAGGATCTCTCCGCCGAGGAGCGGGCCCGACGCGAACGCAGTCGCGAGGGGGCGGCCGGCATCGTCGGTTACGCGCTCGACGGCGCGGGCGAGCTGGCGGCTTTCACCCTTTCGGGCCGGCTGTTCGCCGTCTCCCTCACCGATGGGCGGGCGGCGCGCGAGCTGGCCGTGCCCGGCCCGGTGATCGATCCGCGTCCCTCCCCGACCGGCACGCACATCGCCTACGCGGCGGCCGGCGCCCTGCGGGTGGTGGCCGCCGACGGCTCGGGGGACACCGCGCTCGCCGAGCCCGACGGCGACGACGTCGTCTGGGGCCTGGCCGAGTTCATCGCCGCCGAGGAGATGTCCCGCTTCCGGGGCTACTGGTGGGCGCCCGACGGCTCCGCGCTGATCGCGACCCGCGTGGACGACGCGCCGGTGGATCGCTGGTGGATCAGCGACCCGGCCAACCCGGCCAGTGCGCCGACGCGGGTGGCCTATCCCGCCGCCGGCACCTCCAACGCCGAGGTCACCGCGTGGCTGATCGGCCTCGACGGCACCCGTACCGAGCTGACCTGGGACCGCGCGGCGTACCCCTACCTCGCGAGCGTGCACTGGTCGGCTGGCGGCGACCCGCTGCTGAGCGTGCAGCCGCGCGACCAGAAGCGGCTGCTCACCCTCGCCGTCGACCTCGCCGCCGGGACCACCCGCGAGCTGCATGCGGAAACCGACGACGTGTGGATCGACCTGGTCCCGGGCGTACCCGCGTGGACACCGGACGGCCGGCTGGTCCGGCTGGTCGACGCCGACGGGGCCCGCCGGGTGGTGGTCGCGGACAAGGAGCTGACCGACCGCCGCCTGTTCGTGCGCTCGATCCTGGACGTCGCCGACGAGGACGTGCTGGTCACCGCGTCGGCCGGAACCGACGCGAGCGACGCCGAGATCGGCGAGATCCACGTCTACCGGGTCGCCGCCGACGGGGTCACCCGGGTGAGCGCCGAGCCCGGCGTGCACACCGCGGTGCGCTCCGGCGACACCACGGTGTTGCTCTCCTCCTCGCTGGACCGCTTCGGCGCCCGGGTCGGGGTGTATCGCGACGGCACCGAACTCGCCGAGATCACCTCGCACGCGGCCACCCCCGTGCTCACCGCGCGGGTCGAACTGTTGCGCGCCGGTGCCCGCGACATCCCGTGCGCGCTGCTGCTGCCGACCGGGTTCGACCCCGCCTCCGGCGAGCGGCTGCCGATCCTGCTGGACCCGTACGGCGGCCCGCACGGCCCGCGCGTGCTCGCCGCGCGCAACCCGCACCTGACCTCGCAGTGGTTCGCCGACCAGGGCTTCGCGGTGCTGGTCGCGGACGGCCGGGGCACCCCCGGGCACTCCCCCGAGTGGGAGAAGTCGATCCACCTGGATCTGGGCCCGATCACCCTCCAGGACCAGGTGGACGCCCTCGCGGCGGTCGCTGCCGAGCGGCCCTGGCTGGACACCACCCGGGTGGGCATCCGCGGCTGGTCCTACGGCGGCTACCTGGCGGCACTGGCCGTGCTGCGCCGCCCGGACGTCTTCCACGCGGCCGTGGCCGGCGCACCGGTCACCGCCTGGGAGCTCTACGACACGCACTACACCGAGCGCTACCTGGGTCTGCCCGCCGAGCAGCCGGAGGTCTACCGGCGGAACTCGTTGGCCGCCGGCATCGAGCAGGTGCCGACCCGTCGGCCGCTGATGCTGGTGCACGGCCTCGCCGACGACAACGTGGTCGCGGCGCACACGCTGCGGCTGAGCAGCAGCCTGCTCGCGGCCGGCTACCCGCACGAGGTGCTGCCGCTGTCCGGCGTCACCCACATGACGCCGCAGGAGCAGGTCGCGGAGAACCTGCTGCTGCTCCAGGTCGACTTCCTGCGCCGGGCCCTGGCCCGCCCCGCGACCGACTGACCCACCGGCAGGCACACGACAGGGCCCGCCGTTCCCGATCGGGAACGGCGGGCCCTGTCGTGTCGGGACGCGGATCAGGCCGCGCCGACGATGTCCTTCTCCTCGGCGAAGTGACACGCGCTGTCGTGCGCGCCCAGGCCGGAGAGGCCCTTGCGGATCTCCAGCAACGGCTCCTGCTCGGCGCAGATGTCCTGCGCCTTCCAGCACCGGGTACGGAACCGGCAGCCCGAGGGCGGGTTCGCCGGCGACGGCACGTCGCCGGTGAGGATGATCCGCTCGCGGTGTTCGCGGCCGTCCGGGTTCGGCACCGGCACCGCGGACAGCAGCGCCTGGGTGTACGGGTGCGTCGGGTGGTCGTAGATCTGCGCGTCGGTGCCGATCTCGGCGATCCGCCCGAGGTACATCACCGCGACGCGGTCCGAGATGTGCCGCACCACGGAGAGGTCGTGCGCGATGAACAGGTACGACAGACCCAGTTCGTTCTGCAGCTTCTCCAGCAGGTTGACCACCTGCGCCTGCACCGACACGTCCAGTGCGGACACCGGCTCGTCGGCGATGATGATCTCCGGGTTGAGCGCGAGGCCCCGGGCGATCCCGATGCGCTGGCGCTGACCGCCGGAGAACTGGTGCGGATACCGGTTGATGTGCTCCGGGTTCAGGCCGACCAGTTCGAGCAGTTCCTGCACCCGCCGCTTGCGGTCGCCCCTGGGCGCGACCTCCGGGTGGATGTCGTACGGCTCACCGATGATGTCGGCGACCGTCATCCGCGGGTTCAGCGAGGTGTACGGGTCCTGGAAGACCATCTGGATGTTGCGGCGCACCGCCTTGAGCGCACGACCGGACAACTTCGCCAGGTCGTCGCCCTTGTACAACACGCTGCCCGCGGTGATCGACTCCAGGTTCATCAGCAGCCGGGCGACGGTGGACTTGCCACAACCCGACTCGCCGACCAGACCGAGGGTCTCGCCCTTCATCAGGTCGAAGGTGACACCGTCGACGGCCTTGACGGCGCCGATCTTCTTCTGGAAGAGGATGCCCTGGGTGATCGGGAAGTGCTTGACCAGCCCCCGCACCTGAAGGATCGGCTCGCCCTGTGCCACCGGCTTGACGACCTTGCGCACATCGGCGGCGGTCGCGCCGGTCGGGGACTCAGTCACGGACTTCTCCCTCCATCACGGTCTCCCAGAAGTGGCATGCGCTACCACGCCCGGGCGAGATCTCGTGCAGCGGCGGAACGTCGCTGCGACACACGTCCTGCGCGTACGGGCAGCGCGGGTTGAACGCGCAGCCGGACGGGATGCGCATCAGGTTCGGCGGCAGGCCCTTGATCGCGTACAGCTCGCGACCCTTGTGGTCCAGGCGCGGGATCGACTCGAGCAGACCCTTGGTGTACGGGTGGGTCGGCTGCCGGTACAGCTCGCGCACCGGCGCCTGCTCGACGATCCGGCCCGCGTACATGACCGCGATCTTGTCCGCGACGTCGGCGACCACGCCGAGGTCGTGGGTGATCAGGATCAGGCCCATGTTGCGCTCGCGCTGGAGTTCCGCGAGCAGGTCCATCACCTGCGCCTGCACGGTCACGTCGAGCGCGGTGGTCGGCTCGTCCGCGATGATCAGCTCGGGGTCCAGCGCGAGCGCCATCGCGATCATGATGCGCTGGCGCATGCCGCCGGAGAACTGGTGCGGGTAGTCGTTCACCCGGTCCTTGGCGGCCGGGATGCGCACCTGGTCCATCAGCTCGATGGACTTGAGCTTGGCGTCCTTGCGGGACATCCCGCGGTGCACGGTGAACATCTCGGCGAGCTGGAAGCCGACCGAGTACACCGGGTTGAGCGCGGAGAGCGCGTCCTGGAAGATCATCGAGATCTTCTGGCCGCGGATCTTCCGGCGCTCCTCCTTGGACATCTTGAGCATGTCCTTGCCGTGGAAGCGGATCTCACCACCGGTGATGTGCCCCGGCGGCATGTCCAGGATGCCCATGATCGTCTGCGCGGTCACCGACTTGCCGGACCCGGACTCGCCGAGCACCGCGAGCGTCTCGCCGGCGCTGACGTCGTACGAGACACCGTTGATCGCCTTGGCCACACCGTCGCGGGTGCGGAACTCGACGTGGAGGTTGTCCACTTCGAGCAGCGGCGCGGCAGCGGCCGAGCCCGGGCTCCCGGGCTTGTTCTTCGTGTCGATCGTCGTCACTTGTCTGTCCCCTCCCTCAGCGGAGCTTCGGGTCGAGGGCGTCGCGCACCGCGTCGCCGAGCAGGATGAAGCTGAACACCGTGACCGAGAGGAAGATCGACGGGAAGATCAGCTGGTACGGCGAGTCGCGCAGCGCGGTGGTCGCCGAGCTGATGTCCGCGCCCCACGAGATCTCGGTGGGCGGCAGCCCGATGCCCAGGAAGGACAACGTCGCCTCGGTGGCGATGAAGGTGCCGAGCGAGATGGTCGCGACCACGATCACCGGGGCGATCGCGTTCGGCAGCACGTGTCGCCCGAGGATCCGCGGAGTGCCGGCGCCCAGCGCCTTGGCCGCCACCACGTAGTCGGACTTCTTCACCGTGATCACCGAACCGCGCATGATGCGCGCGATCTGCATCCAGCCGAAGACACCGAGCGCGGCCACCACGGTCCACACGGTGCGGTCCTTGACCGAGCTCATGAACACGAGCGCCGCCAGCAGCAGCGGGATGCCGAAGAAGATGTCCGTGACGCGGGCCAGGATGGTGTCCAGCCAGCCGCCGAAGTAGCCCGACAGCGCACCGATGAGACCACCGATGACCACGATCAGCGCGGTCGTCGCGACACCGACGATGATCGAGGCGCGGGCACCGTAGACGGTGCGCGCGTACACGTCGCAGCCCTGCACGTTGGTGCCGAACCAGTGGTCGCCGGACGGGTCCTTGTTGGTGTCCAGGATCGGACAGTGCCGCGGGTCGATGTTGGTGAACACGCCCGGGAAGCACGCCATGAACACCAGGAACAGCAGCAGGATGCCCGACACGTAGAAGCTCGGGCTGTTGCGCAGCTCGCGCCACGCCTCCGCCCAGGCCCCGCGGGGCTTGTCCTGCGGTGCCTGCGCGTCCGGTGCGGAGTACGCGCCGCGCTTCTCCAGCGTCGTGCCCTCTTCGTCCGCGAGCAGACTGCCGGGAAACTCGATGGCGGATTGGGGCTGCTGGTCGCTGCTGGTCGGCAGCTGTTCACGCTGCTGCTTGTTCATGTCAGGCATACCGGATCCTCGGGTCCAGGACGGCGTACAGCAGGTCGACGATCAGGTTCATGACCAGATAGATCATCACCAATGCCGCCACCGCGCCGACCACTGTCGAGCTCTCGTGCTTGGTGACCGCGAGGTAGATCAGGCGGCCGACACCGTCGACGTTGAAGATGCCCTCGGTCACGATCGCGCCGGCCATCAGGGCGCCGAGATCCGCACCGAGGAACGTCACCACGGGGATGAGCGAGTTGCGCAGCAGGTGGCGGGTGACCACTCGGCGGCGCGGCAGACCCTTGGCGGTCGCCGTGCGGACGTAGTCGGCGCGCATGTTTTCCGCGACGCTGGTCCGGGTGAGTCGGGCGACGAAGGCCAAGGAAAGTGAGCCGAGCACGATGCCCGGCAGCAGGAGCTGACTCCAGGTCGCGTCGCCCACGGTGGCGGTGGCCTCGAAGATGCCCCACTCCGAACCCAGCCAGAACTGGGCGACGGTGCCGAGCACGAAGACCGGGATCGAGATGACCACCAGTGTGCCGGCGAGTACGAGCGTGTCGACGAACTTGCCGCGGCGCAGGCCGGACAGCAGGCCCAGGCCGACGCCGACCACGACCTCGATCGCAAATGCGATCATCGCGAGTCGGATCGACACCGGGAAGGCCCGCTTGAGTTCGTCGGCAACGGGACGGCCGTTGAAGCTCGTCCCGAAGTCACCGTGGAGCAGGTCGGTGATGTAGTACCAGTACTGCACGATCAGCGGGTCGTTCAGGTGGAACTCTTCCCGCATCTGGCGCACGAAGACAGGGTCGGCACCCTTGTCGCCGAACATGGCCGAGATGGGGTCGCCACCCAGCTGATACACCATGTAATAGATCAAGAACGTGGTCCCGATGAACACCGGGATCATCTGGAGCAGCCGCCGTACGACATATCGCCCCATACCAGCCTCCTGCTGTCGTCGTCGGCCCGAAGCGGGGGTTCGGACCAGTGGCCGGCGCCATGGATCGCACGACGCCGGCCCGGCCCATCACCGCCAAGATCCGGCCGCACCGTTGCGGTGCGGCCGGACCGTGGTCAGCGTCGGGTCATGTCCGAATCACTACTTGACGGTGACCTCGGTGAAGACCGGGTTGCCGTACGGGTCGAACTGGACATTGGAGACCTTGGTCGAGGAACCGCCCTTGGTCACGTAGTACCACAGCGGGATGGACGGAACGTCCTTCGCCATCTGCTGCTCGGCCTGCTGCCAGAGCTTGACACCCTCGGTCTGGTCCGGGGCGGCCATCGCGCGCTTGGCCAGGTCGTCGAACGCCGGGCTGGAGTAGCCCGAGTCGTTGGACGCGGCACCGGTCAGGTAGACGTCGGCGAGGAAGTTGTCCGGGAACGGGTAGTCCGCACGCCAGCCGGTGCGGTACGCGCCGGTCATCTTCTTCTCGGTGATGTCCTTACGCGCCACGCTGAACTCGGGGTACAGCTTCGGCTCGCAGGCGTTCGGCTGCTTCAGCGCCTCGTTGATGCTGTTGCAGACCGCGGTGACCCATTCCTTGTGCGGGCCGTCCGCGTTCGTGGCGATCTTGAGCGTGCCACCGGGGATGCCGCCGCCGGCCGTGACGAGCTCGCGAGCCTTCGCGGGGTCGTACTTGGTCAGGTCGCCGGTGATGTCCTTGCTGTAACCCGGGATGTTCGGGGCCAGCCAGTCGGTCGCCGGCTGCTCGGCGCCCTTGTAGATCGCCTTGACGATGCTCGCCCGGTCGATCGCCATGGACAGGCCCTGACGGACCTTCTCCTTGCCCGGCGCGCCCCAGCCGGCGTCGTACAGCGGGAAGCCGATCTTCTGGATCGAGAACTGCGGCGCCTCGATCGCGCGGTCGCCCAGGTCCTTCTTGAAGCTGCCGACGGCAGCCGTGGGGATCTGGTCGATCACGTCGAGCTTGTTGTCGCGCAGCGCCGTGTAGGCGGCGTCGTACGTGGTGTACATCTCCAGACGCACACCGTTCGACTTCGGCTTGTCGTCACCGGCGTACTTGTCGAACTTCTTGACGGTGATCGACTTCTTGTGGTTCCAGCCGCCGTTGGCGGTGTCGATCTGGAACGGACCGTTGCCGATCGGCGCCTCGCCGTACTTCTTCGGGTCCTTGTAGAACTCGGCCGGCAGCGGCGAGTAGACCACGTAGCCCAGGCTCGCCTTGAAGGACGAGACGGCCTGCGTGAGCTTGATCGTGAACGTGTTCTCGTCCACGACCTTGAGGCCCGACAGCTCCTTGGCCGTCGGCGCACCGTTCTCCGGGTGCACCGCGTCGTAGCCCTCGATCTTCGCGAACCAGCTCGCGTTGATCTGCTTGTTCTCGGAGTTGGCGCCCCAGTTCCACGCGTCGACGTAGGACTTCGCCGTGACCGGCTCGCCGTTGTGGAAGGTCCACCCCGGCTTGAGCTTCACGGTGTAGTTCGTCGAGTCCGGGCTCTCCACCGACTGCGCCATGGCCGGCACGGGCTGCCCGGTCTTGGAGTCGTAGGTGTACAGGCCGCGGAACATGAGCTGCAGCGGGTAGAACCCACCGGTCTCGTTCGAGTTCGCCGGCTGAATCAGGTTCTGCGGCTCGGTGCTGCTGGCGGAGTAGTAACCGGCGGGAAGCCCGCTGCCACCGCCCTTGCTGCCCTTGTCGTCATCGCTGCTGCCACACGCAGTCGCCGCCAGGCCGAGAACGGCCATGCCGACGACCCACTTCACGCGCGTTGTTCCGCGCATGGGTTGCCTCCTCGTGGAAATCACTACCGAAGTGAAGTGCAACGGGGCTCCCAAGCGGGAAGCTTCCGTCACGCCTGCTCGTAGAGTCGGCGCCCCCGAGCGCGTGACCAGGTTCCGAGCACAAGCGGATCTACTATCCGTCACCGATTGGCTGCGACCAATCCCCTGCAGGTTTCAGTTTGATCACGTAAATCCGTGATCAATCTCGAAACCCAGACATATGAGACCAGTGCCGAAGCCGTATCAAACGGACACCATGTACCGCTGCCCGGAGCATACAGTCCGATGAACGAACACCCATAGCACGCCCCTACCTCGTCTCGACAGGCGAGAAACGCTACTGAGCGTGACGATACTCCCCCGGGCGCGGCGGCGCGGACCGGCTGGTCGGAGCGGTTCAACGCGCGTAGCTGACCTGCAGGAAAGCACGAAAAACGGGATGCCACCAAATCGGTGGCATCCCGTTCGGGAGTGCGATATAACGACCGGCCGTTACTCCGGGTCGGAGCTGATGCCCGCTTCCAGGGCTGCTTCGATGCGCTCCTCGGGCATGGTCTCCTCCGCCTTCGCGGTGGCCTCCAGTGGTCCGGGGAAGTGGCACGCGACGCGATGCCCCTCCAGCAGCGTCTCGATCCCGATCAGCGGCGGTTCCTCGTTCGCGCACACGTCCTGCGCCTTGGGGCAGCGGGTACGGAACCGGCAACCCGAAGGCGGATTGATCGGACTGGGCATGTCGCCGAAGGCGTGCACCCGTGTCCGGTTCGCGCTCTTGTCCGGGTCCGCCTCCGGCACCGCGGCCAACAGCGTGTGCGTGTACGGGTGGTGCGGATTGGAGTACAGCGAGGTGCGGTCGGCGATCTCCACGATCTTGCCGAGGTACATCACCGCGACCCGCTGGGAGAAGTGCCGGACCACCGCGAGGTCGTGCGCGATGAACACGAACGCGATGCCCATGTCCCGTTGCAGGCCCTGGAGCAGGTTGACCACCTGGGCCTGGATCGACACGTCCAGCGCGGACACCGGCTCGTCGGCCACGATCAGCCGCGGTTGCAACGCCAGCGCGCGGGCGATGCCGATCCGCTGCCGCTGGCCGCCGGAGAACTCGTGCGGGAAGCGGTTGTAGTGCTCGGGGTTCAGACCCACCCGCTCCAGCAGCTCCTGCACCCGCTTTTTTCGGCCACCCTCGGGATCGATCCCGTTGACCTCCATCGGCGAACTCACGATCGCACCGACCGTCTGTCGCGGGTTCAGCGAGGAGTAGGGGTCCTGGAAGATCATCTGGATCTGGCTGCGGATCGGGGCGATCTGCTTGCGGGTCGCGTGCGTGATGTCGGTGCCGTCGTAGCGGATGCTGCCGCCGGTGGGCTCCAACAGCCGGCTGATCAGCCGGCCGGTGGTGGACTTGCCACAGCCGGACTCGCCGACCAGGCCGACGCTCTCCCCCGGAGCGACGGACAGGTCGATCCCGTCCACCGCCCGCACGTTGAGCATCTTGCGCCGAACCAGGCCGCCACCCTTGACGGGGAAGTACTTGACCAGTCCCCGGACGTCGAGCAGCGGCTCGCCGGGCGCCTGCGGCGCGGGGTCCGGGGCGGGCGCCGGGGACTCGCTGATCGTCTCGGTCATCGTCGTTCTCCTGCTTTCTGCCATCGGCCGAGCTTCAGCGGTCAGCCGAGCAGCGGGCGGACGTCGTCGATGAAGATCCGCTGCTTGTCCTCGGCGGTCAGGTGACAGGCCGCCCCGCGACCCTCGGCCAGCGTGAGCGCGGGACGCTCGGTCGAACAGCTGTCGCCGCCCACCACGTCGACGTAGTCGCAGCGCGGGTGGAACGGGCAGCCCGAGGGCGGCGCCAGCAGGCTCGGCGGGGTGCCGCGGACCGGCCGCAGCGGGATGTCGACGTCGCCCGAGAGGTTGGGCATCGAGGACAACAGCCCCCACGTGTACGGATGCCGGGGGTTCTTCAGCACCTCGCGCACGGTGCCCTTCTCCACGCTGCGCCCCGCGTACATCACCAGCACGTCGTGCGCCATCGACGCGATCACGCCGAGGTCGTGGGTGATGAACAGGATCGCGGTGCCGAACTCGTCCTGGAGATCGCGCAGCAGATCCAGGATCTGCGCCTGCACGGTCACGTCCAGCGCCGTGGTCGGCTCGTCCGCGATCAACAGGTCGGGGTCGCAGACCAGCGACATCGCGATCATCGCGCGCTGGCGCATGCCGCCGGAGAAGTGGTGCGGGTAGTCGTTGACCCGCGTCTTGGGATTGGGGATCCCGACCCGGTCGAGCATCTCGATCGCGCGGGCGTGCGCGTCGTGCCGATTGGCGCCCATGTGCCGGCGATACGACTCGGCGATCTGCTCACCCACCGTATAGAACGGTGACAGCGCGGTCAGCGGGTCCTGGAAGATCATCGATATGCGCCGGCCGCGCAGATCGCGCAGCTTGCGCTCGGGCATCTTCACCAGTTCGTTGCCGTCGAACCGGATCTCGCCCTCGATCTTCGTCTTCTCCCGGTTGTGCAGGCCCAGGATGGTCAGCGAGGACACCGACTTGCCCGAACCGGACTCGCCGACGATGCCGAGCGTGCGGCCCTTCTCGACGTCGAAGGACAACCCGTCGACGGCCTTGACGACGCCGTCGTCGGTGGAGAAGTGCACCCGCAGGTCGCGGACCGACAGGAAGGCGTCGGAGCCGCCCTCGGCGGCACCCGCGTGCCGGCCGAGCGGTTCCGGGGCTCCCTTGCCCTTGCCCTTGCCCTTGCCCTTGCCCGTCGGTTGCTCGGCGGTGGTTTCGGTACTCGCGGCCATGCCCTGCTCCTCGGCCCCTGCGGCTACTGGACGGTGACGCGGACTCATCGGACGCCGCCCTTCACGAGAGCCGGACCCGGGGATCGATGACGACGTACAACATGTCCACCACGAGGTTCGCGATCATCGTGAAGGTGGCCGCGATGACCACCACGCCCATCATCATCGGCAGGTCGGAGTCGGTCACCGAGGTGACCGCGAGCATTCCGATGCCGTGCAGGCTGAAGGTGCTCTCGGTGATGATCGTGCCGCTCATCAACACACCGATGTCCACACCGAGCACGGTGACGATCGGGCTGAGCGCGCCTCGGAAGGCGTGTTTGATGTACACGCTGCGGCCGGACAGGCCCTTGGCCTTGAGGGTTCGTACGTAGTCCTCGGACAACACGTCCACCATCGTGGATCTGGTGAGGCGGACGTACATCGCCATGTGGATGGTCATCAGACAGATCCATGGCAACAACAGTCCCGACGCCCACAACAGCGGATCGTCGGTGAACTGGTGGTACTGCGGTCGATCCATCCAGCCCAACTGCTGGACGAAGATGTAGATGAAGACCGGCCCGAGCACGTAGATCGGCGCCGAACCGCTCAGCAGCGCGAAGCCGGTGGCGACCTTGTCGGTCTTCTTGCCCCGGCGCATCGCGGCCAGGACACCGAGTCCGATACCGAGCGTCATGAACAGCACGACCGCGCCGATGGCCAGCGAAACGGTGGTCGGGAAACGGTCGGCCACCGTGTGCGAGACGTTCTGGTTGTTCGCGAACGAGTAGCCCAGGCACGGGAAGTTGCAGGTCTGCTCACCGATGTTGCGACCGGTGAAGATCCCCGACACGAAGATCCAATACTGCTCCAGGAGCGGTTTGGCCAGGCCGAGGTTTTGCCGGACCGTCTCGCGCATCTCGGGCGTGCAGTTCTTGCCACACGACAGACGCACGACCGAGTCGGCGCCGGACGCGGCGAAGAACAGGTAGAACGTGATGAGGCTGACGACAAGCAGGATCGCCGCTACGCCGAGCAGCCGCCGGACCAGGAATCGAAGCATGAGGCCGGTCTTCCTCCGCGATGTGCCCCGGAAGGTCGATGCGGCCGGACCGTCGGTCCCGGGAGTCGCGTGGCGACTCCCGGGACCGACGGCGGACGAGCGGATCGACCTTCGGGGGGCCGGACGGCTACTTGATGAAGATGTTGTTCAGGTTGATCGCGCCGTAGGTGTTGAGCGCGGCGCCGCCGATCTGCGGGCCGTACACCAGACGGTGACGCTGGTAGATGTACGGGATGGACGGCACGTCCTGCATGATCTTCTCGTCGAGCTTCATCCACTCGACCGCCTGCGCGGTGGTGTCCGAGATCTTCAGGATGCGGTCGATCTCCGCGTCCACGGCGGGGTTCTTGTACTTCGAGTAGTTCTGGCCGTTGTCCTTGACCTGACGGCTGTCGTACACCGGGGTGTAGACGGTCGAACCGGTCGGCCAGTCCGCGCCCCACCCGGCCCAGTAGAGGTCACACGGCGTGTCGAGCTTGCCGATCACGTCGTAGTACTCCTTGTCGGAGATCTCCTTGCGCTCCATCTGGAAGCCGGCCTTGCCGAGCTGGTCCATGATCGGCAGCGCACGCTCCTGTTGGACCTTGGTCGTGTTGATGCACAGCACGACCTTCTGGCCGACCTTGCCCGCGGCCTCCAGCATCTGCTTGGCCTTGGCCTGGTCACCGTCCGGCGGGAGACCGTCGAACAGGCTCTTGTACGGCGTGTAGCCGAGCTGGGTCGGCGAGGCGATGGTGGTGGAGAAGTCGCCCGCGGTGGGGCCACCCTCGGCCAGTCGCGCGGACTGCCGCGGGAACGCGGTCAGCATCGCCTTGCGGACGTTGACGTCGGTGATCCGCGCGTTGTTGATGTCGAACCGGTTCGCGTACGGGCCGACGCCGTCGGTGACCCGGTTCTTGAGCGCGGGGTCGGTGGCGATCTGCTGCGCGAAGTTGGCGTCCGGACGCTCGTTCAGCGTGAACGCGGCGGCGTCACTGCCGGCCGCGGCGGTCAGCCGCTGGAACTGCGTCGCGCCGGGGATGCCCATCTCGAACTTGAACTGGTCCACGTACTGGTGCCGCACGGCGTCGGTGGCCGGGTCCCAGTTGGGGTTCTTGTCCAGGACGAGCTGCTTGTCCGGCTCGTGCGTGCTGATCTTGTACGGGCCGCTGGAGAACGGCTTGGTGTCGATCTGCTCCTTGGTGTCCTTCGCCTTGGGCATCGGCGCGGTGGTGCCCATGGCCGCGGCGAAGGGGAAGTCCGACTGCGCGTCCTTGAGGTGGAAGATGATCGTCTTCGCGTCCGGGACCTCGATCTTGTCGTTGCCCAGCTCGCCGCCCTCGTACGGCCCGGGGTAGACCTCCCAGTACTTGTCCGTCCCGGCCAACCAACCCTGGATCCACACCGGACCCTCGTTCCACGCCTTGTTGAACATGCGCTCGACGCCGTACTTGACGTCCGCGGCGACGATCGGCGTGCCGTCCTCGTACTTCAGGTTGTCCTTGAGCGTGTACTTCCAGGTCTTGCCACCGTCGGTGGTGGTCCCGGTGTCGGTGGCGAGGTCACCGACGAGGGTGGTCTTGTCGCCCTCGATCTTGTACGTCGTCAACCGCCGCGTGACCATCTCGGAGACGGTCATCAGGTTGCTGACGTAGGCACGACCCGGGTCCAGGTGCGAGAAGCCGGTGCGGTTGAGCACGCCGGCCACGCCGCCCTTCTTGGCTCCGGGTATCTCCGGCGCCGGGCCCTTCGAGTCGGCCGCCGTGCCGATCACGACGGACGCCGTCTTGGCGGAGGGTTTCGCCGTGTTGTCCTTCTTGTCCTCGCTGCCGCTGCTGCACGCGGACGCCGAGGCCGCGAAGGCCCCTACCGCGAGCAGCGCGACGAATCGGCGCTTCCCCGTCGTTGTCATGTGATCCCCTCATCCAGAAAACCGTTCACCGGGCCCAAGTGCCGCGGCGGGTGGGACGTACGCAGGAGCTGTTGCGCAAGCTCCGAGGTCACGCGGGTGGTTGCGGTTCGACCGCGCGCGGACCTCGGCCGGTCATCGGTTCGACTTGGGATCGAGCGCGTCGCGCACCGAGTCGCCGAGGAGGTTGAAGGCGAGCACGAAGATCACCATCGCGATGGCCGGGAAGGCCAGGTAGGTGACGTCGCTCTGCATGCCCTCGAAACCCTTGTTGATCATCCGACCCCAGTCGGGGGTGGGTTCGGTCATACCGACACCGAGGAAGGACAGCGCCGCCTCGGTCGTCACGTAGGTCGGCAGGTCGAGCGTCGCGACGATCAGGATCGGGGTCCACAGGTTGGGCAGGAGTTCCTTGAAGATGATCCGCCCGGATCCCGCTCCGCTGACCTTCGCCGCCTCGATGTACTCGCGTTCGCGCATCGACAGGACCTGGCCGCGCAGGATGCGGGCGATCCGGGTCCAGCCGAACAACGACAGCACGATGATCAGGGCCGTCGCCCGGAGCGCGGTGGGTGTCGTCTCGCGCTCGCTGACGAACAGCGCGAGCACGATCGGGGTGAACGCGATGAAGAACAACTGCGAAGGCATCGCCAGCAGGGTGTCGATCACCCGGCTGATCACGTAGTCGACCTTGCCGCCGAGGTATCCGGCGGTGATGCCCAGGATGGTGCCGACCACCGTGACGATCAGCACCACCACGACGGCGAGCAGCAGCGAGGTACGGATCCCGTACACGAGCTGCATCAACACGTCCCGGCCGACCGCGGGTTCGATGCCGAACCAGTGCTCGCCCGAGATGCCGCCGTTGGGTGCGATCGGGGCGCCGACCTCGTTGAGCAGACCCGGTTTGATCTGCCCATAACGTGTGTACGGATCCTTCCCGTACAACTTCTCGATCAACGGTGCAGCCAAAGCGATCAAGAAAAAGAAAATCACGATCACTGCGGATATGACGCCGCTGCGATCCCTGCGGAAACGCCGCCAGGCGAGCTGTCCGGGGGATCGCCCGATCACCTCTTGTGGGGCCGCCGAGACACCCGCTTCGGAGAGCGACGCGTCCGGCGTTCCCAGAATCGGGGATCCTCCCGCTTCCGGGACAAGCTGGGGTTGCATGGTCATGACTGCAAATACCCCCGAGTCGCGGTCGGGTGCGACCGGATTCCGTTTGGTTTGGTGGCCGCACGGACTCTCGCAACCGAATTACCCGGACGTCAAGAGGACAGTCATACTGAACCCGATAGCGAAAGATATTCGCCATTTTGATCTGTTCGAAGTTTCGAATCCGACCGATAAATGCTTGAAAATGTTACTCGCATTGGAAACATAACGAATATAACCGGGCAAAGATATCGACTTGGTCTCAGCATACGAAAAGCCGGTGACCTGCGGGTTCGACCGCAGGTCACCGGCTCGTTCGGGTCACCGAAGGGCGACCGTCAAGCGATCAGCGCTTGGCACGCGAGGCCGAGCGGCCACGCTCCTTCTGATCGAGAACGACCTTGCGGATGCGCACGGTCTCCGGGGTCACCTCGATGCACTCGTCCTCGCGGCAGAACTCGAGCGCCTGCTCCAGCGAGAGCTTGCGCGGCGGGATCAGCTTCTCGGTCTCGTCGGAGGTCGACGAGCGCATGTTGGTGAGCTTCTTCTCCTTGGTGATGTTGACGTCCATGTCGTCGGCGCGCGAGTTCTCGCCGACGATCATGCCCTCGTACACCTCGGTGGTCGGCTCGACGAACATCTGGCCGCGCTCCTGCAGGTTCATCATCGCGAACGGCGTCGCGACACCCGCGCGGTCGGCGACCAGCGAACCGTTGTTGCGGGTCCGGATCTCGCCGAACCACGGCTCGTAGCCCTCGTGCACGCTGTGCGCGATGCCGGTGCCCCGGGTGTCCGTGAGGAACTCGGTGCGGAACCCGATCAGGCCGCGCGCGGGCACCACGAACTCCATCCGGATCCAGCCGGTGCCGTGGTTGGTCATGGTCTCCATGCGGCCCTTGCGGGACGCCAGGAGCTGGGTGATCGCGCCGAGGTACTCCTCGGGCGAGTCGATGGTCAGGCGCTCCACCGGCTCGTGGATCTTGCCGTTGACCTCGCGGGTGACCACCTGCGGCTTGCCGACGGTGAGCTCGAAGCCCTCCCGGCGCATGGTCTCCACCAGGATCGCCAGCGCCAGCTCGCCGCGGCCCTGGACCTCCCAGGTGTCGGGGCGCTCGGTGGGCAGCACGCGCAGCGACACGTTGCCGACCAGCTCGCGCTCCAGGCGGTCCTTCACCAGGCGTGCGGTGACCTTGTGGCCCTTGCCGCCCTTGCCGACCAGCGGCGAGGTGTTGGTACCGATGGTCATCGAGATCGCGGGCTCGTCCACCGTGATCAACGGCAGCGGGCGCGGGTCCTCGGGGTCGGCGATGGTGTCGCCGATCATGATCTCCGGGATGCCGGCGATGGCGATGATGTCGCCGGGGCCGGCCTCCTCGGCGGGCTTGCGCTCGAGCTGGTCGGTCATCAGCAGCTCGGTGATCTTGACCCGCTCGATGGTGCCGTCGTGCCGGCACCACGCGGCCTGCTGGCCCTTGCGGATGGTGCCCTGGTGCACGCGGCACAGCGCGATACGGCCGAGGAAGTTGGACGCGTCCAGGTTGGTCACGTGCGCCTGGAGCGGTGCGCCCTCGTCGTACTCGGGCGCCGGGATGGCGTCCAGGATGGCCTGGAAGAACGGCTCCAGGCTGTCGCTGTCGGTGGGCACGGTGCCGTCGGTGGGACGCACCAGGGTGGCCACGCCGTCCCGCGCGCACGCGTAGACGATCGGGAACTCGATCTGCTCCTCGGTCGCGTCCAGGTCCATGAACAGCTCGTAGGTCTCGTCGACGACCTCGGAGATGCGCGAGTCTGGACGGTCGACCTTGTTGATGCACAAAATGACCGGCATCTTCGCGGAGAGCGCCTTGCGGAGCACGAAGCGAGTCTGCGGAAGCGGGCCTTCCGAAGCGTCGACGAGCAGCACGACACCGTCCACCATCGACAGTCCGCGCTCCACCTCTCCACCGAAGTCGGCGTGGCCGGGCGTGTCGATGATGTTGATGGTGACCGTGGGGCCACCGTCCTTGGGGTGATAGGCGACGGCGGTGTTCTTCGCGAGAATGGTGATGCCCTTCTCGCGCTCCAAGTCGTTGGAGTCCATCACCCGATCGTCCATCTGGTGGTGGGCACTGAACGTGCCCGCCTGCTTCAGCATGGCGTCGACGAGGGTGGTCTTGCCGTGGTCGACGTGGGCGACGATGGCGACGTTGCGGATGTCATGGCGCGTGGGCACGGCTGCGTGTCTCTCGGCTTCAGTCGGGGATGCTACGGACGGGCCGGCGACCGCGGGCCTCCTCGAGCCGCACGATGGGCATCGCGCGAACCGGCCTGCCTCCTCGGCGCCAAGGTCAATCGTACGGGGAGGAGCGTCCCCCGCTCGGTCCCGGCGCCCGTCGGCCGCCGTTCGAGGGGTCCACAGGGCACAATCCGTAGGTGTGAGCGAGTCTGGCGAGTCCTTCAACGAGCGCATCCGCAAGCGGTGGTCCAGGCGGGCCGCCGACCGGCCGGACGGGACCTTTGGGCCCGTTCCGTCCGATATGGGGGCCGACGCGACGCCCCCACCGTCCGACCAGGGCACCCCGGCGGGGCGGGCCCGGCTGCTCTACGAGCGGGCCACCGAGGCGTATCGCGACGGGGATGTCGCGATGGTCGAACAATTGGCCGATCTCATCCCGGAGGGGCCCGAAAGTGAGCCCTATCGCACTTTCGCGCGAGTCCAGGCCCTGGAGGCGCACGCCGACGACGCGGCCGCCGCGGCGGTCGCCCGGGCCTATCTGGACCGGATCGGCCCCAGCCATCCGGCCTGGGACACCGGCCGCGCGCTGTTCGGCGAGGTCATGGTGCAGGCGCTGATCATGGGCACGGTGCCGCTCGCGGACAATCTGGCCGCCGCCGAGGAGGCACTGCGCAAACCCGGTGATTCCTACACGCACCCCTCGGGCGCGACCATCCGCTTCGAGGCCGAGGACGACGAACCGCTGCTGATGGTGTTGCACGGAAACGCGGCGAAGGCGGTACGGGCCGCCAAACGCCTGGTCGAAACCGAAAAGCGGTCGTCCCGCGCCGGGTACGCCGACGCGTTGTGCACTTTCGCCCTGTGTGTCTGCGCCGAGGGCGACATCACCGCCGCGCGCGCGGCGCTCGCCGAAGCGGAGGGAGTCCTTCCGGGCCGTCCGCGCATCGGCGCGACCCGCGCCCGGGTGGAATCCAGCCCGGCCGCCACATTGCGCCCCGAGGATCGTTAAACCTCGAATTTCCCGAGCGCGGTCGAACACCTCGAACGCCGTTCGCCCTGATCACCGGAATTCGATCTTGCTTCTCGAAGATCGAATTCCGGTGATCTTTGTTTCGTTGATCATGTTTTCCCGATCTGTGACCCATCAGATCCGCGAAACACTTTCCTTCGATTGATCGTTCGCGCCAGACTGCCGAAGTTCCCACCTCGGGAATCAATGGCAAGTCCGCAACACCACCCCATCCCCCGGCCCCCGACGACGTGGCGCCGGAAAAACAGGAGGTGAGCGCGATCTTGACGACTCGGGCGCACGAGGACCTGGCCGAAGCCAGGCGCAGGCTCGACAATCTGGCACGCGCGGTGCGCACTCTGCGCCGCACGCTCGGCGACACGTACGGCGTCCGCAGACTCAGCGACGACGTGGAACGGGCACGAACCAGCCTCGGCTTCCTGGCCGAGACGGTCGCCGAGAGCGAACCGGCCGTCGCTCCCGTCCCGACGCCGGTCGAAGTGATGTCCGACCTGCCTTACGACCCGATCCTCTTCGCGGACGCGGACGACGAAGGTGTGGGCGGCATGCGCCCGCCCCGCCGGACAGGAAGGTGACGTCTTGGCCACAGGGACGACGGGACCAACCGGCGGTACCGGCACCAACGCACCCGGCCGGGCCCACATCCGGGCCCGACATCTGCGCACCGACCGCTGGTGGCTCTCGCCGGCGGTGACGGTGGGCATCCTGTCCGCGTTCATCGTCTACTCGACCTGGCGCGCGTTCGCGAACGACGACTACTTCGCCGAGCCGTACGTGTCGCCGTTCTACTCGCCGTGTCTGGCGTCCCGTTGCGACAGCATGCCGATGAGCGCGAACGCGCCGCTGTTCGGCGACTGGTGGGGGCTGTCCCCGGCCCTGCTGATCCTGATCTTCCCGCTGGGCTTCCGGCTGACCTGCTACTACTACCGCAAGGCGTACTACCGGGGCTTCTGGGCGTCGCCGTCGGCGTGCGCCGTCCCCGAGCCGCGCGGCAGTTACTCGGGCGAGACCCGGTTCCCGCTGATCATGCAGAACATCCACCGCTACTTCTTCTACTTCGCCGGCGTGGTGGCGGTGATCCTGTCCTGGGACGTGCTGATCGCGTTCCGCGACGAGCACGGCGCCTGGGGGCACATGGGGCTCGGCACCCTGGTGCTGCTCGCGAACGTGCTGCTGATCTGGGCGTACACGCTCTCCTGCCACTCGTGCCGGCACATCGTCGGCGGCAAGCTCAAGCACTTCTCCAAGCACCCGGTGCGCTACCGCTTCTGGGGCCTGGTCAGCCGGCTCAACGGTCGGCACATGGAGCTGGCCTGGGCCTCGCTGTTCAGCGTCGCGCTGGCCGATCTGTACGTGTACCTGGTCGCGAGCGGCGCCTTCGACGACCCTCGCTTCTTCTGAGTACCGGCTCGCCCCCCGAAGCCGGCGCACCTGCCCGACCCAGTACACCTGCCCAGCCCAGTACAGGAGTTGCCCTCGTGTCCGAAGTGGAACGTCATTCGTACGACGTGGTCGTGATCGGCGCGGGCGGCGCCGGGTTGCGGGCCGCAATCGAGGCCCGCATGCGTGGCATGCGCACCGCCGTCGTCTGCAAGTCGCTGTTCGGCAAGGCCCATACGGTGATGGCCGAGGGCGGCATCGCCGCCTCGATGGGCAACGTGAACTCGCAGGACAGTTGGAAGGTGCACTTCCGCGACACGATGCGTGGCGGCAAGTTCCTCAACCACTGGCGGATGGCCGAACTGCACGCCAAGGAAGCCCCGGACCGGGTCTGGGAGTTGGAGTCGTGGGGCGCGCTGTTCGACCGCACCGCGGACGGTCGGATCAGCCAGCGCAACTTCGGCGGCCACGAGTACCCGCGCCTGGCGCACGTCGGCGACCGCACCGGGTTGGAACTGATCCGCACCCTCCAGCAGCAGATCGTCGCCCTGCAACAGCAGGACGAGCGCGAGTTCGGCGACCCCGAGGCGCGGCTGAAGGTCTTCCAGGAGTGCACCGTCACCCGCCTGTTGACCGTCCCGGACGCCGGTTCGGACACCGGCAATCGCATCACCGGGGCGTTCGGCTACTGGCGCGAGTCGGGCCGCTTCACCGTCTTCGACGCACCCGCCGTCGTGCTCGCCACGGGCGGGATCGGCAAGGGCTTCAAGGTGACCTCGAACTCGTGGGAGTACACCGGCGACGGGCAGGCCCTCGCGTTGCTCGCGGGAGCGCCGCTGATCAACATGGAGTTCGTCCAGTTCCACCCGACCGGCATGGTCTGGCCGCCGTCGGTGAAGGGCATCCTGGTCACCGAATCGGTGCGCGGCGACGGCGGGGTGCTGCTCAACTCCGAGGGCAAGCGCTTCATGTTCGACTACATCCCGGACGTGTTCAAGGAGAAGTACGCGAAGTCCGAGGCCGAGGGCGATCGTTGGTACACCGACCAGGAGAACAACAAGCGCCCGCCCGAGCTGCTGCCGCGGGACGAGGTGGCGCGCGCGATCAACTCCGAGGTCAAGGCGGGCCGCGGCTCGCCGCACGGCGGGGTGTTCCTGACCGTGGTCGGCCGGATGGCGGGCGGCACCGAGGAGATCCGCCGCAAACTGCCGTCGATGTACCACCAGTTCAAGGAACTGGCCGACGTGGACATCACCGCCGAGGCGATGGAGGTCGGGCCCACCTGCCACTACGTGATGGGCGGGATCGCGGTGGACCCGGACACTGCGGCCACGCCGGGCGTGCTCGGCCTGTACGCGGCAGGTGAGGTCGCCGGCGGCATGCACGGCAGCAATCGGCTCGGCGGCAACTCGCTGTCCGACCTGCTGGTCTTCGGCCGGCGCGCGGGCGAGCACGCGGCGCGCTACGCCGAGGAGTTGGGCGAGGAGCGGCGCGAGGCCCCCCAGGAGCAGCTCGACGCCGCCGCCGCCGAGGCGCTGGCGCCGTTTGCCGTGGAGAGCGCGGAGAACCCGTACACGGTCCACCAGGAGCTCCAGCAGACGATGAACGACCTGGTCGGCATCATCCGCCGGGAAGGCGAGATGGGCGAGGCGCTGACCCGCCTGGAGGAGCTCAAGGCCCGCGCCGCCAAGGCCGGCGTGGAGGGCCATCGGCAGTACAACCCGGGCTGGCATCTGGCCCTGGATCTGCGGAACATGTTGTTGGTCTGCGAGTGCGTGGCGCGCTCGGCGCTGGAGCGCGAGGAGAGCCGCGGCGGGCACACCCGTGACGACTTCCCGGTGATGTCGGCCGAGTGGCGTCGGGTGGTACTCGCGTGCTCGATCGTCGACCCGGACGCGGAACACCTGTCCGTGACGCTGACCCGGAGCGAGGCCGTGCCGATGCGCGCCGACCTGATCGAGCTCTTCGAGCGCGACGAGCTGAAGAAGTACCTGACCGACGCAGAACTTCCCGGGGAGGACGGCTGATGTCCTACAAGGCGGACTTTCGCATCTGGCGTGGCGACGTCGACGGCGGCGAACTGCGCGACTTCAAGGTCGAGGTGAACGAGGGCGAGGTCGTCCTCGACATCATCCACCGCCTCCAGGCCACCCAGGCACCGGATCTCGCGGTGCGCTGGAACTGCAAGGCGGGCAAGTGTGGTTCGTGCAGCGCCGAGATCAACGGCCGACCCCGGCTGTTGTGTATGACGCGGATGAGCACGTTCGCGCCGGAGGAGGTGGTCACGGTCACCCCGATGCGCACCTTCCCGGTGATCCGCGACCTGGTCACCGACGTGTCGTTCAACTACGCCAAGGCCCGGCAGGTGCCCTCGTTCACGCCGCCGGCGGACCTGAAGCCGGGCGAGTACCGGATGCAGCAGGTCGACGTGGAACGCTCGCAGGAGTTCCGCAAGTGCATCGAGTGTTTCCTGTGCCAGAACACCTGCCACGTCATCCGAGACTTCGAGGACAACAAGCCGGCCTTCTCCGGCCCGCGCTTCCTGATGCGGATCGCCGAGCTGGACATGCACCCCCTGGACGTCGCGGACCGCCAGGAGGCCGCCCAGGACGAGCACGGCCTGGGCCTGTGCAACATCACCAAGTGTTGTACGGACGTGTGCCCGGAGAACATCCACATCACCGACAACGCGCTGATCCCGATGAAGGAGCGCGTGGCGGACCGCAAATACGACCCGCTGGTCTGGCTGGGCAACAAGATCCGGCGACGGGGGTCCGGGGACTGACCGCCGGCCGAAAATCGTCGGCCCGCGCGGATGCCGGTGCGGCGCTCGCCGGCAGGGGTCGGGCCCACCGGAGCCCGACCCCTGCCGACCCGCCCGCTCCACGCGTCACGCGGCGCGTGACGGCGGCCCGGTTCACACGTTGAAGCGGAACTCCACCACGTCGCCGTCCTGCATGATGTAGTCCTTGCCCTCCATGCGGGCCTTGCCCTTGGTGCGGGCCTCGGTGCGGCTGCCGGTTTCGACCAGGTCGTCGAAGCCGATCACCTCGGCCTTGATGAAGCCGCGCTGGAAGTCGGTGTGGATCACGCCGGCGGCCTCGGGGGCGGTGGCGCCCTTGGCGACCGTCCAGGCGCGGGCCTCCTTGGGGCCGGCCGTGAGGTAGGTCTGCAGGCCCAGGGTGTCGAAGCCGACCCGGGCCAGGATCGACAGGCCGGATTCCTCCTGGCCCAGGCTCTGCAACAGTTCCAGGGCCTCGGCCTCGTCCAGCTCGATCAGCTCGGACTCGATCTTGGCGTCCAGGAAGATCGCCTCGGCCGGCGCGACCAGCTCGCGCAGCTCGGCCTTGAGCTCCTCGTTGACCAGCTCGTCCTCGTCGACGTTGAAGACGTACAGGAACGGCTTCGCAGTGAGCAGGTGCAGCTCGCGCAGCGGCTCGGGGTCCAGACCGGCGGCGAAGACCGTGGTGCCCGCCTCCAGCACCGCCTTGGCCTTCTCCACGGCGGCGGCCACCGCGACCTTGTCCTTCTGCAGGCGCGAGTCCTTCTGCAGACGCGGCAGGACCTTCTCGATCGTCTGCAGGTCGGCCAGGATCAACTCGGTCTCGATGATCTCCTTGTCGTCGACCGGCGAGATCTTGCCGTCGACGTGCACCACGTCCGGGTCGGTGAAGACCCGGATGACCTGGCAGATCGCGTCCGACTCGCGAATGTTGGCGAGGAACTTGTTGCCCAGGCCCTCACCCTCGGAGGCGCCGCGCACGATGCCGGCGATGTCCACGAAGTCGACCGTCGCCGGGATCTTCTTGGCCGATCCGAAGATCTCGGCCAGCTTGTCCAGACGCGGGTCCGGCACGCCCACCACGCCCACGTTCGGCTCGATGGTCGCGAACGGGTAGTTCGCCGCGAGCACGTCGTTCTTGGTCAGGGCGTTGAAGAGCGTCGACTTGCCGACGTTGGGCAGGCCGACGATTCCGATGGTGAGCGACAACTGGATTCCCTGGCTTCTCGGCGTTGGACGTGGCGCGCTGCGGACATACAAGCGCCTGTGGAAAGTGTAGGTGGTGGCCTGTGGCCAGTAGCATCCCTGGTTTCGTACGTCGGCCACTCAACGACGGGGACATCGATGAGCCGCACCTCGAACACCAGCCACAACCGCAGGCCGCTGATAGACGGTGTCCTGTGGGAGTCCAAGCCCATGCGGATCCTGTTGCTCACCGCGTTCATCCCGATCGCGATCGGCTTCTTCGACGTGGCGGGCCTCGGGCTGCCCACCGGCGCGGCCTTCGCGCTCTACGGCGGGCTCTGCCTCTTCATGTTCCTCGGCTTCGCGCTCTACCAGTACCGCAAGCTGTCCATCGGTCCGCAGGGCCTGGTCTTCCACGGCCTGTTCCGCACCCGCGGCCTGCGCTGGGAGGAGATCGCCGCGGTCGAGGTCAAGCTCAAGGTGAACGGCGGTGACACCCCGTGCTACGCGGTGGTGCGCTGCACGATGCGCCTCGGCGTCCGGAAGCAGCACACGATCAACTTCCTGGACCAGGCCATGCTGCCGTACCTGGCCGTCGACCTGCGCCGATACGCCGCCTTGCGGGGCATCACGGTGCATGTGCGGAGCACCGACGAGGTGGTCCGCACGGTGGATCTGGTGGAAAGCGGCGCCCAGGTGTGACCCCCGGACCCCGACCCCACCCGAATTCGTCGCCCGCGACCGCCACCAATCCCGACCGAACGAGCGTCCTCCCTGGTGAACCCCGAGGAATCGGGGCAGGAAACGGATCGGTCGAGGACGAGGTGAGCAGCGACCGGGCGGACGATTCGACACGGACGGGGTGAGGTTTTTCGTGTTCTTGGACGGGTTTGACCGCGATGCGGCAATACCTTGGGTCAATGGAACAGCGCAGCCGAGCGGGAGCGCGTCCCGTACCGACCCGGAACCCACCGAAACGGCCTCCCGTGCCGGCACCGGGACGAGGTGAGGCCGTGCGCCGTCGACCCGACCCGTCCACCCCGCCGCCGCCCGAAACGCCGGGGGCCGGCGGCGAGCAGGCCCGGGACCGGAGCGAGCATCGGCCCGCCCGGGCGCAGGCCCGACCGCGTCGCCCGGTCCCGCCGCGGCGCGCGAACGGCGTCCCGGGCGGCTCCCGCCCGTCCGGTGGCGGCCTCACCGTCGCCGGCGCGGCCGTGTTCGGCTTCGGCGGCACGCTGCTCGGCGGCCTCGTGGACCACCTGGCGACCGACGGGCTGGGCTTCGTGTTCGGGTTCGCGTTCCTGATCAGCTCGGTGTTCGTGGCCTGGAAGGTGCGCGCCCGGGACTGGCTCGCCGCGGTCATCACACCGCCGATCGCGTTCGCCGCGACCGTGCTGATCGTGAGCACGCTGCTGGGCGCCGACTCCCAGGAGAGTTACCTGACCCGGGTGGGCCTGGACCTGATCACCGCGCTGTCCTTCAAGGCGGGCCTGCTGTGGGGCGGTACGGCCCTCGCCGGCGCCGTCGCCCTGGTCAAGCGCCGGGCGGCCGACCAACCCTAGGACGGCGACCGACCACCCGGCGGGCCCGAGCACGGCGAAGGGCCTGTCCGATCCCTCGGACAGGCCCCGCACGCCACCCCGCGCCCGCCGCTCAGCCGTTGCGCAGGTCCCGGCGCAGCTCCTGCGGCAGCGCGAACTGCAAACGTTCCTCGACCGACCGGTGGATGTGCACGTCGTCGAAGCCGCGCTCGGCCAGCCACGCGAGCACGCCGTCCACGAGCACCTCGGGCACCGACGCGCCGGAGGTGACGCCGACCGTGCCGACCCCCTCCAGCCACTCGTCCTTCAGCTCCTCCGCGTAGTCGACCAGGTACGACGCCCGGGCGCCCGCCTCCAGCGCGACCTCGACCAGGCGCACCGAGTTGGAGGAGTTGGTCGAGCCGACCACGATCACCAGGTCCGACTCGGCGGCGATCTGCTTCACCGCGACCTGGCGGTTCTGCGTCGCGTAGCAGATGTCGTCGCTCGGCGGGTCGATCAGCAGCGGGAGCTTCTTGCGCAGCTCCTTGACCGTGGCGACGGTCTCGTCCACGGACAGCGTGGTCTGGGAGAGCCAGGCCACCCTGGAGGGGTCGCGCACCTCGACGTTCGCGACGCCCTCGGGGCCGTCCACCAGGTGGATGTGGTCGGGCGCCTCACCGGCGGTGCCGATCACCTCCTCGTGTCCCTCGTGGCCGATCAGCAGGATGTCGTAGCCCTCCTCGGCGAAGCGCACGGCCTCCTTGTGCACCTTCGTCACGAGCGGGCACGTGGCGTCGATCGTGCGCAGCGAACGGGCCGCCGCCTCCTCGTGCACCACGGGAGCCACACCGTGGGCGGAGAAGACGACCGTGGCGCCCTCGGGCACCTCCGCCGTCTCGTCCACGAAGATCGCGCCGCGCTTCTCCAGCGTCTCGACGACGTATTTGTTGTGCACGATCTGCTTGCGCACGTATACCGGCGCACCGTACAGATCGAGGGCCTTCTCGACGGTCTCGACGGCTCGGTCGACGCCCGCGCAGTAGCCCCGGGGGGCGGCGAGCAGGACGCGGCTGGTTGACGACATGGATCCATCGTACGGGCGGTCCGCCGGTGATCCACCTGGGTCCGCGCGGCGAAGCGCGCGTAATAGGGTCCTTTGTCGGAGCCGATCTTCGACCCGGCCCGCCCACGCCGTCCACGGGAAGACGTCGGATGCCCTTCAGCTCAGCGGAACGGCCCGGAAGCGACACCTCCCGCCGATCGGGGCCCGCCAAGCGGCGCCGGGTGAGCTGGGATCTGCTGCGGGTGGCCTTCGTGGCGCTGGTGTTGTTGTTCCACGGCACCTACCTGGCCCGGCAGTGGCATCCCGAACTGGCCGCCCGGCCGTTGGTCTTCCCGTACCAGTTGGGCGCGAGCCTGCTCCTGGTCGTCTCCGGCTACTTCGCGGCGGTCTCGCTGCGCAAGGGCGACGTGGTGCGCTGGTGGGTGGGCCGGATGGCGCGGATGTTGCCCGCCTTCCTGGTCGGCGTCCTGGGCACCTCGCTGTTCCTGCGGCTGTGCGCGCCGCCGGGCTGGTACGCGCCGAGCCTGCCCGACGTGCTCGCCAATCTGGCCATGTTGTGGAACTGGAAACCGCAGTCGTACACCTATGTGGACGCGGCCTATTGGACGATTCCGCTGCAACTGTTGTGGTTCACCGCGATCTTCGCGCTGTGGCGCAGCAGGCGGGTGCACGGTGACGGGACGGTACGCACGCTGTGGCTGGTGTTGTGCCTCGAACTGCTCCTGCTGCCGATCCGGCTGCACCTGCAATCGGAGGCGTTCCGCACGCTCTACGACGGGTTCGGGCTCTATCGGGTGCACCTGTTCGCGGCCGGCATCGGCGTGCATCTGTGGTCGCGGGGCCGGATCCGCGGCCCGCACGCGGTGTTCCTGCTCGGCTCGTGCTCGTTCCTGCACCTGTGCCAGACCCGGCACGCGTCCTGGACGGTGGGGCTGGCGCTGGGCATCGGCGCGATCTGCCTCGCGGCGCTGGGCCCGGACTGGGACCGGTTCCTGCCCGCGTGGGTGGGCCGGGTCGCGCAGTGGACGGCCGGCATCACCTACGCGATGTATCTGGTGCACCAGTCGATCGGCTACGTGGTGATGCGTCGGCTGCAGGACCACGGTGTCGGCGCGTCGGGGCAACTGCTGGCGTTGGCGGTGCTCGCGGTGCTGCTCGGCTGGCTGCTCACGGTGTTGGTGGAGCGCCCGGCGCATCGCGCGATCATGCGCGGCTTCGACCGGTTGCGGCCGACGTCCTGACGGCGGGTCCCCCTGCCCGCACCTCGCCGGATCCGCCCGGCACGCTCAGAGCGAGTATTCGGCGAAGAACGCCCACATCAGTTCACCGGCCGAGATCTCCTGGTTGATCCGGCCGAACCCGCGCACCTCGGTGCCCGCCGCGCCCGGCCAGGTGTGCCCCGCGTCGGACTGCGTGTACAGGATCACCGCCGCGCCGCCCGCGCAGCCGGTGTACGCGGTGCGCTCGACGTGGCGGGACACCCGAGTGCGCACCGGCGTGCTCGGACAGTCGTCGATCGTGGCCCAGCGTCGCGCCGCCTCGGTCACCGGATAGGTCCAGCGCGACGCGATGCCGCCCTCGTACGGGTTGGCCTGGTCGGCCAGGCCGTGGAAGGTCAGCACCGGGACGGGTCGGATCGGCCGACACGGCGCCGGCCGGGCGCCGTCGGTGCCGTCCGCACGCAGACCCGCGACCGGGGCGATGGCCGCTATCCGCCGACTGAGCGTGCAGCCGAGCAGCGAGGTCATCCGGGCGCCGCCGGAGAACCCGGTCGCGTACACGCGCCGATCGTCCAGGCACAACGAGCGGTCCAGCGCGTCCAGGGTGGCGCCGACGAACCCGACCTCGTCCCGGCCGCCGACCGCGGCCGGATGTCCGCCGTACAGCGGCACGCCGGGGATGTTCCAGGCCCGCCCCTCGGCCGAACCGGGATAGCCCAGGCCGCCCTCCGGGACCGCGACGACGAAGCCGTAACGCTCGGCGGTCGCCCCCATCCCGGTGATCGCCATCTGCGCCCGGCCGGTGCTGTTGCTGCCGTGCAGGTTGAGCACCAGCGGTCGCGGGGCGGTGCCGTCGTAGCTCTGCGGGACGTACGCCTGGACCCGGTAGGTCTCGCCGGAGAAGGACACCGGGACGGTCACCCAGCCCTGCCGGTCCCGCCCGGTGCACCCGGTGTCCGCGGCGGCGGCCCCGGCGGTCGCGCCCGGATCGGTCTGGCGGGCGGTCAGCCGGGCCAACGCGAACACCGCGAGCACCGCGGCGACGGCGGCGAACACCGTGAATATCCGGCCCACTCGCACATCCACACTCCGGATTCCCGCCACAGCCACCCCACCCTCGTTCGGCGATCCGGGTCCGGATCCGGTTCATTTCGGTAAATATCTCGCAGCCGTGAATGCGCCGCAGCGGAAATACGTCGCCGCGCGAAACATGTCTCCGAACTCCGACGCTCGCGAACCGTGAAAGGTTGCCTCATGCGGCGACCTCTCGGCACGTAGAGTTGTCCGCCATGACCGGGACCCGCATCGTCGTCGGCGCCGCGATCCTCCACCGAGGACGCGTACTGGCCGCGTGCCGCAGCGCGCCGGCCGAGTTGGCGGGGGGTTGGGAGTTCCCCGGCGGCAAGGTCGAACCGGGCGAGAGCGAGTCCGCCGCGCTGGTGCGCGAGTGCCACGAGGAGCTCGGCGCGACCGTGCGACCGGTTCGCCGACTGCCCGGGGCCTGGCCGCTGGCCCGGGGGTATGTACTGCATGTGTGGCTCGCCGACCTGGTCGCCGGCGAGCCTCGGGCGCTCCAGGACCACTCGGCGCTGCGCTGGCTGGGTCCGGACGAGGTGTCCGGCCTGGCCTGGCTGGCACCGGATCGCCCGGCGGCCGAACTGGTCGCGATCGAGTTGCACGGGCACGACGCACGGGACGCACGGCAGCCGGCGATGCGTCCGGGGGCGGCTCGGCCGTACCCGGGGGCCGGGCTTGAGAACGTGATCAACCGGGAAAACGGTCCGGAGTAGCAGCGACAAAGGAATCCGCCGTCCATGGAGCAGCGCCCAGAAGCCGATCGGAATCCGGGGGACCCGACCCGGCGCTCCTCGGTGCCCGGTTCCCTGTTCGACCTCGTCCCGTCGGCCACGTGGGTGCTGGACGCCGAGGGCCGGATCGTGATGTGGAGCGCCGCCGCCGAGCAGTTGTTCGGCTATCGGCGCGAGGACATCCTCGGCGCCAACGCGGTCGACCTGATGCATCCGCCGTTCACCGCCGCGCAGCAGGCGGCCACCGAACACGCGGTCGCGGGCGCGGACGTCTTCGCCGGCTCGTACACGATGCGCCGCGGCGACGGCACGCTGTGCACGGTCGAATCGCGCTCGGCGTTCGCCGAGGACCTGGCCGGGAACCGCTTCGTCCTGATCACCTCGATGGACTCGACGGTGGTGCGCAAGGTCGAGGCCGACCTGGCGATCCGCGAGGCGCTCTTCGACCAGTCGCCGATCGGCGTGGGCATCTTCGACGCCGACCTGCGCTACGTCGCGGTCAACGACGCGCTCGCCGCGATCAACCGGCTGCCCGTCGCGGAGCACATCGGGCGCCGGCTCGAAGAGGTCCGCCCCGGGATGGACACCGAGCGGGTGCGCACGATCCAGCTCCGGGTCCTGGAGACCGGCGAACCGGTGGTCGACTCGCGGATCTTCGGCCCGATCCCCACCGACGGCACCCCGCGCACCGTGTGGTCGATGTCGTACAACCGGCTGGAGGCGCCGGGCGGCCGGATCCTGGGCATCAGTTGTTCGCTGATCGACGTGACCGAGCGGCACTACGCGATGGTCAAGGTGGACGCCGCGCGCAAGCGGCTCGCGCTGCTGAACGAGGCCGGCACCCGGCTCGGCGCCACCTTGGACGTGCCTCGGATCGCCGAGGAGCTGACCGCGTCGGTGGTGCCCGGCTTCGCCGACCTGGCCGCCGTGGACCTGCTGGAGGCGATCGTGCGGGGCGAGGAGATCCCGCCCGGCGCGCACGCCGAGAAGGCCCGCCTGCAACGGGTCGCCTCGCGCGGCGCCCGCCCGGGGCGCTACACCGACGAGCTGCTCCACCAGGGCAGCACGCTGGTCTACGCGGCCGACTCGACCTTCGGCCGCTGCCTGCGCACGGGCGGGTCGTACCTGATGCGCAATGTGCAGGACGACATGTACGACGAGCTGATCCACGACCCCGGCCGGGCCGAGGCCGCCCGGGCGCTGGGTCTGCACACGATGATCGTGGTCCCGCTCAGCGCCCGCGGGGTGGTGCTCGGCACGATGCTGCTCGGGCGCGGCGAGGGCCGGCCCTCGTTCGATCCGGACGACCTGACGCTGGCCACCGAACTGGGCGCGCGGGCGGCGGTGTCGGTGGACAACGCGCGGCTGTACCACCACCAGCGGGAGACCGCGGTGATGCTCCAGCGCAGCCTGCTGCCGCAGAACCTGCCGGAGTTGCCGGGCATCTCGGTCGCCCACCGATACCTGCCGGGCAGTTCGGTGACCGAGGTGGGCGGCGACTGGTACGACGTGATCCCGCTGTCCGGCGGGCGGATCGGGCTCGTGGTCGGCGACGTGATGGGGCACGGCGTGCACGCGGCGGCGGTGATGGGCCAACTGCGCACCGCGGTGCGCACGCTCGCGGGCCTGGAACTGCCGCCGGCCGAGGTGCTCGGGCACCTGGACGACATCGTGGTGGGGCTCGGGGAGTTGCACTACGCGACGTGTGTCTACGTGGTCTACGACCCGGTGGCACGGACCTGCGAGTTCGCCAGCGCGGGCCACATGCCGCCGGTGCTGGTACCGGCGGGCGGGCGGCCTCGGGTGATCGACAACCCGCCCGGCACGGTGCTGGGCGTGGGCGGTCTCGGCTTCGAACAGGGTGATTTCACGGTCGAGTCGGGCAGCACGCTGGTGCTGTACACCGACGGTCTGGTGGAGACCCGGGACCGCTCCCTGGACGTGGGCATCGACCTGTTGTGCGAGGCCGTGGCGGGGCCGCCGGACACCCTGGAGCGGATCGCCGACCAGATCCTCGCCGACGTCCACGAGGAGCCCGGCTTCGACGACGTGGCCCTGTTGGTGGCCCGCCTGGACGCGCTCGCCGAGGATTCGGTGGCCTCGTGGTGGCTGCCGGCCGAACCCGCCGTGGTCTCCCGTGCCCGCGAACTGAGCCGCAAGACCCTCACCGAGTGGGGCCTGGACGCCCTGATCGACATCACCGAGCTGCTGGTCAGCGAACTGGTCACGAACGCGCTCCGGTACGGCGCCGGCCCGATCCGGCTCCGCCTGCTGCGCGGCCGGGCGCTGCTGTGCGAGGTCGCCGACGCGGGCACCACCCTCCCGCGCATGCGCGAGGCCGACGACACCGACGAGGGCGGTCGCGGCCTGCAACTGGTCAACCAACTCGCCGAACGCTGGGGCAGCCGAAAGGCCGGCCACGGCAAGACGGTCTGGTTCGAACTCCCTTTGCCGGAGTAGGCGTTGCCGACCGGACCGCAACAACCGAGGGGTCCCGGCCGCTCCGCGAAGCAGCCGGGACGTCTCGCGGTCTACCGGGCGGTGTCCCGGCGGCGCCGCCGATGCACCAGCCGGATACCGCGCGCCGTGTCGAGAGCGAGTCGGAGCGCTCCCAGCCCCACCGACATCTCTCCACCGTGCGCCTTCACGAAGTCCGCCATCATCACGAGCATTTCCATGAGTCCGTCCACTCCCCTGGGTAGCTGCGGCGCCATCTGCCGCTGCCCCCTGTGTAGGCGGGCGGCGGGCCGTCCCGAAGCGCCGTCGGACAGCGGTCGGACGGCACCGGGCAGACCTGCGTGAACTGCGGACGTCCCGGCGATGCCGGGACGTCCGACCGGACACCGCTCCGGACACGCTCTAGGCTCGGAGGCGGCCGCTGGGGGGGAGTACTACATGGCGCCGGGCTTCGGCGAAGTGGACACCAACGCACCGGACACGGCGCGGGATCTGGCCGCGCGACTCCGGAACACCGCCCGGCACGCGGGCTTTGTGGGCGTGCGGGAGTTGGCCGCCGCCACCGGAATCGGGCGCTCCACCATCTCGGATGCGTTGACCGCCAGACGTGTCCCGACCTGGCCGACGATCGCCACCCTGTTGCGCGGGTGTGGTGTCGCGCCGGATGGAACCTGGGCCACCGCCCATGAGGCGGCCAGAGACGCGGTGGAGGAACGAAAGCGCGCGGCCAGAGGCGACGGGCGGGGTGGCGGCGAAGCCCGGGAGGAGCCGCCATCCGCGCCACCGGGTCCCGGCACCTTCTCCATCCGCCCGCCCTACGGGGAGCTTCCGCCTCGAGTACGCGGACGCGAGGGTGTGGTCGAGCTGCTGCGGACCCGGTTGGCGCAGGGCGAGAACCGGCCCCAGATCCTGTACGGCATGGGCGGCTGCGGCAAGACCACGCTGGCGCTGGACCTGGCCCGACACGCACGGGACCGCGGGTATCGCGTGTTCTGGTTGTCCGCCTCCACCTCCGATCGACTGGTCACCGGTATGCGGGAGATCGCCCGGGAACTGGGCGCCGCACCGGAGGCCGTCGAGGCGGCGTGGTCGGGACGGACCAGCGCCACAGACCTGGTATGGCACGCACTGGACACGGCGGAGCAGCCCTGGCTGTTGGTGATCGACAACGCCGATCAGCCGGCGTGGCTGGCCGCCGCGAACGGTGTCCCCGGCGACGGCACCGGATGGCTGCGGTCCGGTCGGGCCGGCATGACGGTGGTGACCTCCAGGGTCGGCAGCCCCGGTGTCTGGGGCCAGGAGGCGGACACCCATCGGGTCGAGGTGTTGGCCTCCGCCGACGGGCGGGACGTGTTGTTGGACCTCGCCGGGGCAGCGGGGACTCCGGCGGACGCGCTGGTGCTCGCCGAGCGACTCGACGGACTGCCACTGGCCTTGAAGTTGGCCGGCTCCTACCTGGCTCGCTCGGCCCGCGGTGCCGGGCTGCTGCGACACCGCGGCCACCGTCCGGACGGCAGATTGCGAAGCTTCGCCGCGTACACCGAGGCGCTGGGAGAGGCCGGGGCAGGGTTCCTCGACCAGGGTGGCCACTGGCAGCCGGAGGATGTCGACACGGAGCACCTGCATCGACGCCTGGTGGGACGCACCTGGGAAATGTCGCTGGATCTGCTGGAGGAGCAGCAGCTACCCGAGGCCCGACATCTGATGCGAATCCTGTCCTGTGGTGCGTCCGTACCGTTCCCGGTCGAGCTTTTGGATCCCGACGTGCTGCAGGAGGTGGTGGGGCAACCGACCGGGGTCGACCCCGAGTGGGATCGCGCGGACCGGGCTCTGGAGGCGTTGGTCGATCTCGGGCTGATCGATGTCGTCGACATCGAACCGCACGGCGCGACGGGTGCGCACGAGCCGATTCCCTGCCTGGTCGTCCACCGCCTGGTCCTGGAGGCCAATGCGTTGCGGCTGGGCGATCGCCCGAGCAAAGAACGCTCGGCGATCTGGCGCGCCGTCGCGCGGATCCTGGAACAGGGTGCCGTGCCCGCCCCCGAACAACCGGACAACTGGACGTGGTGGAGGCTGCTGGCTCCGCACATCGTCGCGGCTCTCACCGCGGCTCCCCACGTCGACGAGAGCGAGGGCGAGGACGGCGAGACGCTACCGGCGTTGCTGAAGGCGGGATTGCGCACCTACACCTTCTACAACTTCGCCTCCCTCGACGGTGACGACGACTTGGCCCGGCTCCTGCTCCGGCGCGGCGTGATCCTCTCCCCCACCCACCCGGTGCGGTTGTCCATCCGCCACCGTGCGGCGCTCAGCCTGCTGGGCGGCGAGGAGGAACTGGCCGAGTACGAGGATGTATTGGCCCATCAAATCGCCTGCCAGGGTTCGGATCACCCGGAAACACTGATCACCCGCCACAACGTCGTCCTCTCCCGCCGGGCCTGTGGTCGGACGTCCGAGGCCGAGGTGGAGGCCGCGCTTCGGGAAGTCCTGGCGGACCGGCGCCGGGTATTGGGGCCCAACGATCCGTTCACGTTGATCACCCACGATGCGCTCGCCGCTCCGATCACGAGCACGAACGACGCAGAGGGCCGAGACAGGGCGGAGCATCGGGCGCCGATCGAGCGCGAGGAAAGCCTGTCGCCGGAGAATCACCGATTCCTGCCGCTGAACAATCGACATCGGAGGGCGCACGCCCTGGACGCCGCCGAACGATGGTCGGAGGCCGAGGCCGAATACCGGTCGGTCCTGGCGGATTTGGCGTCGTCCGGAGGCCGGGAGACGACGCTGTACCGGGACCTGTCCCGTTGTCTGGCGAACAACCTCACCCGACAGGAGCGCTACCCGGACGCTCTCGCGATGATCGACGGGGCCCCCGCCTGGTTCGACGGGAGCGATGAGGAGCACACGCCGACGACCGCGTCCGCCCTGGCGCTGCGCCACGAGCGGGGAGATCTCCTGCGCCGTTGCGATCGAGCGCCCGACGCGGTGCGGGAGATGCGCGCGGTGTTGCGGGAACGGCTTCGCACGGTGGATCCCGGGGATTCCCGGGTGTTGTCCGAACGCCACACCCTCGCCCACGTGCTCGACGATCTCGGGCGACACGGCGAGGCGCAAGACGAGCTTCGCGTCGCGGTCGATCACTATGTCGAGATCCTGGGCGGCCGGGACGAGATCACCCGGACCGCGACCTTCTGTCTGGCCTGGATGTTGCACACGCACGGGGACAAGGGTGCGGCGCTGGAACTGTACGAGCGGGTCCTGGAGGCCGAGACCGCCGAACTCGGTGCGGATCACGCCGACACGCTGATGACCGGTTTCCGGCGCGACCAGTGCCGCCTCGACGCCGGGTTGCTCTCGGCTCCGGATGCCGCCGTGGCGTTCGAGCGCACCCTGCTCGCCCTGACCCCGAGGCTCGGGGACGAGCACCATTGGGTCCATTGCGTTCGGAGCGCGCTCGCGACCGTGCGCGAGGGGGAAGCGGTGGCCGATCCCGGGCCGTCGGCCGTCGGGTGAATCGCTCCGGTGGCAGGCGCGCCGGTTAGCCTCTGGGGATGGCTCTGACTACTTCTGCGGACGCGCCTCTGCCGGTGGCCGAGATTTCTCGGTTGATCGGGGGGTGGATCGATCGGCTCGGGGACGTTTGGGTGGAGGGGCAGATCACCCAGCTCAGTCGGCGGCCGGGGGCCGGGGTGGTGTTCATGACGCTGCGCGATGCCGAGCACGACGTGTCGATCTCGGTGACCTGCTACCGCAAGGTGTTCGACGCCGTCGGGGACATCGTGACCGAGGGTTCGCGGGTGGTCGTGCACGCGAAGGCGGATTGGTATCGGGCGCGCGGGACGTTGTCGTTGCGGGCCGCGGAGATCCGGCCGGTGGGGATCGGCAAGTTGTTGGCGCGGTTGGAGCAGCTCAAGCGGGCGCTCACCGCCGAGGGGCTGTTCGATCCGCGGCACAAGCAGCCGCTGCCGTTTCTGCCGCATCGGGTCGGGCTGGTCTGTGGGCGGGCCTCGGCCGCCGAGCGGGACGTGTTGGAGAACGCCAAGCGGCGTTGGCCGGCCGTGCGGTTCGCGGTGCGCAACGTCGCCGTGCAGGGGGTGAGCGCGGTGTCCCAGGTGGTCGCGGCGATCCGCGAGTTGGACGCCGACCCGGACGTCGACCTGATCGTGGTGGCCCGGGGCGGCGGCAGCGTGGAGGACCTGTTGCCGTTCTCCAGCGAGGAGTTGGTGCGGGTCGTCTTCGCGTGCGCGACGCCGGTGGTGAGCGCGATCGGGCACGAGCCGGATTCGCCGCTGCTGGACCTGGTGGCCGACTACCGGGCCTCCACGCCCACCGACGCCGCGAAGCGGATCGTGCCGGACATCCGCGAGGAGTTGCACCGGGTGCATCAGGTGCGCGATCGCGGGAGGTTGGCGCTGCGCGCCCGGTTGGAGCGGGAGTACCAGGGTCTGCGGGCCGCCCGTTCGCGGCCGGTGCTGGCCGATCCGCAGCGCATGGTGGACCTGCGCGCGGAGGAGGTGGCCGCGCTCGTGGAGCGTTCCCGGCGCACCCTGCGGCACCTCCTGGACCACGCCGCGAGCGACCTCGCGCACACCCGCGCGCGGGTCGTCGCGCTCTCCCCCGCGGCCACCCTGGAGCGCGGCTACGCGGTGTTGCAGCGGGCGGACGGGCACGCGGTCCGCGATCCCGCCGAGGTGGCGGCCGGCGATCGGCTGACCGCCCGCGTCGCGGCCGGACGCTTCGACGTGGTCGTCCCGAAGGACTGATCAATTGACCCGTTCGTATGACAAGTAGGGATGTCTCACCCGATCGGCGGCGAAAACGGCTTAGTTTGCGCGTGTGTTGCGTCATCTGCTCGCCGCGTCCGCACTGTTGATCACCGGCGTCGCCACGTCCTCCGTGGCCGCCGCCGACGACTCGCCCGCGCGGTGGAATCCGTCAGCCGCCGACTCCTACGTCAACTACGTCGCGCCCAGGGACCCGTTGCCCCCCGACGGGCCGCCGGGCGCCTCGCCCGAGGTGCGCGAACACGCGCTCGCGGCCGAGCAGCGGGCCCGGCACTACGATCGCAAGTTCGCCGCGGGCAACCCGGCCCCCGCCCGCCGGCTCGCCCGCGCCGAGGCGATCGCGGCCCGGACCGGCACGAGCCCGCGCGCGCAGGCCGGCGCCGCGCCGCAGGACGCGCGGCTACTGACCGTCCTGGTGGAGTTCAACGACAAGGCCGACGACGACTTCTCGGGCTTCGAGCGGCCGGCCGGCATCGCCGATCCGACCTGCGTGACCGAGCCGCCCGGCACGGTCAAGAACGGCCCCAGGCACAACCTGCTGCCCGATCCGGCGATCGGCGGGCAGGACAACAACACGCTGTGGGTCGAGGACTTCGACCGCACCCACTACGAACGCATGCTCTACTCCGAGCGGGGCATCACCGAGCGGGTCCGGCCCGACCTGACCGGGCCGGACGGCCGACCCGGCGTCGACCTCGCGGGCCTGACCATGCGCAACATGTACCGCGAGATGTCGCACGGCGCGTACTCGATCGGCGGCGAGGCGGCCGGCTGGGTGGGCGTCCCGCACTCGGAGGCCTGGTACGCCGCCGGCCACTGCGGCGCGATCCGTCAGGACAACAGCGGCAGCCCGGACAACCCGCGTGGCGTACGGCAGTTCGTCACCGACGCGGTGGACGCGCTGGCCGCCGCCCGGCCGGACTTCCCGTGGTCCGACTACGACCGGGAGGACCCGGGCGACGCCGACAACGACGGCGACACCCGGGAGCCCGACGGCGTGGTCGACCACCTCGTGCTGGTGCACGCGGGCAAGGACAAGTCAGCCGGCGGCGGCGCCGAGGGCACCTACGCGATCTGGGCGCACGCGAGCACCGTGCTGCGCGGACACACGATTCCGGGCACCGACCTCAAGGTGGCGAACTACATCGTCCAGCCCGAGGACTCCGGAGTGGGCGTGTTCGCCCACGAGTTCGGCCACGACCTGGGCCTGCCCGACCTCTACGACAACTTCAGCGGCGGCGAGACCGACGTCGACTTCTGGGATCTGATGTCCTCCGGTTCGCACGCCGGGCCGCTGTTCCAGGGCATGCCCACGCACCTGGGCGCGTGGTCGAAGTACGTGCTGGGCTGGATCGATCCGCCGGTGGTCCCGGTCGGCGACGGCGCGCGCACCGTGCTGCTCGGCGCCGCCGCCGACCCGCGGGCGGGCACCCGGGACGCGGTTCGGGTGAACCTGCCGAACGAGACGATCCGGATCGGCACCCCGCACAGCGGCGCGAACATGTGGTACTCGGAGCGGGATCAGGAATGGTCCGACACCCGCATCGTCCGCGACCTGGCGGTGCCCGCCGGCGGCTCCGCGACCTTCTCGATGTGGAACGACTACACCATCGAACAGGACTGGGACTTCGGCTTCGTCGAGGCGTCCGTCGACGACGGTGCGACCTGGACCCAACTCGCCGTGCACGACGACGCGGGCACCCTGGTCAGCACCCCGCCCGACTATCCCGACCCCAACCGCAACCTCGCCGAACTGCACAAGGTCAACGGCCTCACCGGCGACACCAAGGGATGGCGACACGACCACGTGGACCTGACCCCGTACGCGGGTCGGACGATCAAGTTGCGCCTGGACCTGAACACCGACGCCGCGTTCATGGAGAAGGGCTGGTTCGCCGACGACTTCGCGCTCACCGACGGCACCGGCACGGTGTGGTCCGACGACGTGGAGAACGGCGACAACGGCTGGACCCCGGTCAAGGGCACCGGCACGGTGACCCGCGGGGCGGGCTGGGGCCGCACCTCCGGACGGGTCGAGCGCGAGCAGTACTACCTGATGGAGTGGCGCGCGCCGGTCGGCTTCGACCGGGGCCTGAACTTCGCGTACACCACGGAGCACAGCGACCCGCGCGGTGTGCGGGTACGCCGGTTGAGCTACGACGTGCCCGGCATGCTGGTGTGGCTGCGCGACGCCGAGTATCAGAACAACGGCGTGAACTTCAATCTGAGCGCGCCGCCCAGCTACGGCGCCAAGGGGCAGACGCTGCTCGTGGACGCGCATCCCGATCCGCGCCGGTGGACCGGCGAGGCGGGCGAGCACCATCAGGTCAAGGGCAACCCCCGGAAGAACCTGGAGAGCCGGGCCCAGTCCGCAGACGCCGCGTTCGGCTTCCTGCCCACACCGGCGTTCGGCGCGTGCCACGGCAACGGCGCGTGGTGTCAGGACTTCGCGGCCCGCGAACCGGTGCGTGTGTTCGGCGACGAGCGCGGCTGGGCGCCGGGGGTGGAGTACGTCGACGGCGCGCCGGTGGACCGCTTCACCGACGGGTCCACCGTGGTGCCCGCGCGCGGTCCGTACAGCACCCGGGTGGTCACGCCGGACGGTGCGCCGGATCCGGCGCACCACGGCGTGCCGTACAAGGGGTCCGTGCTCGGTACCGGGGATCCCGGTCCCGACCTCGCCTACGGCGCCTCGGCCACGCTGATCGGGCCGCTCTCGCGGGAGCGTCCCGAGCAGGGGGCCGCCGTGCGGATCACCTCCGCCCGGCCGTGATCCGCACTCGGGTCCGACGCCGGCCAGGGCCTAGGCTGGCGGCATGAGCGAGCAGACCACATCCGCGCCGGACGAGGCACCGGCCTACGAGCAGGCCCGCGACGAGCTGATCGAGGTCGTGCGCCGCCTGGAGACCGGCGGCATCACCCTGGAGGAGTCGCTGGCCCTGTGGGAGCGCGGCGAGCAGCTCGCCGTGGTGTGCGAGCAGTGGCTCGACGGCGCCCGGGCCCGGCTGGACGCGGCGGTCCGCGCCGAGCGCGCGGAGGCCGGGACGGACGGGTCCGACCCGGACGACTGAGCGAACGAAGGACGAACGACAGAAGGGGCGCTCCCGAGTTCGGGAGCGCCCCTTCCGGTTCACCCGACCACCGTCAACGGATGATCGGGCGTGCGGCTACTTCTGAGCCGGCAGGATCCAGACCACCGCACCGGAGTTGCCCGGCAGCGGAAGCACCGGCAGCGCGGTCACGCCGTAGCCCTTGTCGAAGCCCGGGTTGCCCGTGCCCAACTCGGAACCGTGGAACAACTTGCCGAAGCTGTCCCGGTCCAGCGAACCGTCCGCCTTGGTGACCTTGGTCGTGTACGGGCCCTTGGCCGGAACCACGGTCGAGCCGTAGCGGTCCTTGGGCACCACACGGCCCTTGTACAGCTCGGTGCCCGGCGCCCAGCCGAGCGTGTCGGTGAACAGCGTCACCGGCTCCTGCGCCTTGATCGAGGTGCAGTAGACGGTGCCGGGGATGCAGTCCGTGAACGGCGCCGTCTTGATGAAGCCGAACGCCGCGTTCGCGGCCTGCGGCCGGCTCGGGAGGTTGGCGAACACGTTGCGCTTCTCGATGTTCGCCACGTTCGGATCCGGCTGCGGGAACTGCGCCTTGGCGTCGCCCGTGTAGCGCAGCGGGTCCGGGTGCGAGTCGACGATCAACAACTCGCCCTTGGGGCCCCACGAGGGCCCGTTGTCGATGTTGAAGTTGACGCCGTTGTTCTGGTACTGGTTGTCGCGCAGCCACACCAGCATGCCCGGCGCGTTGTACGGGACGCGGTTGGTCTTGCCGTTCGCGCCCGAGGTGTACGCGTACTTCAGACCCTCGTCGAAGCCGGACAGGTTGCGCCACTCCAGCAGGTAGTACTGCTCACGCTCGAAGGTGCCGCTGGTACGACCCCAGCCGTTGCCGCTGGTGATCGCGTTGGTGCCCTTGATCGCGGTCCAGCCGTTGTCGCCGCTCTCGACGTCGTCCGACCACACCGTGGTGGTGCCGTTGGTGAGCGAGAAGTCGTCGGCGAACCAACCCTTCTCCATGAACGCCGCATCGGTGTTCAGGTCCAGGCGCAGCTTGATGTTCTGGCCCGCGAACGGGGTCAGATCGACGTTGTCGTGCCGCCAGCCGCCACTGTCACCGGTCAGACCGTTGGTCTTGCGGAAGGTGGCCAGGTTCTTGGTCGGGTCCGGGTAGTCCGCCGGCGTGGTGACCAGCTTGCCCGACTCGTCCTTGACCGCGAGCTGCTTCCAGGTGGCACCGTTGTCGGTGGACACCTCGACGAAGCCGAAGTCCCAGTCCTGCTCGATGACGTAGTCGTTCCACATCCAGAACTTCACGTCCGAGCCGGCGGGCACCGCGATGTCGCGCTCGATCCGGATGTCGGACCAAGCCTGGTCCTGACCGGAGTACCACATGTTCTGACCGCCGTGCGGCGCGCCGACCTTGACCTGCTTGTTCGGCAGGTTCACCCGGATACCCCGCGAGGTGCCCTTGGGCGTCTTGGCGGCCTGTCCCAGGGTGGCGACCTTGGGACGGTCACCGACCTTGATCACGTCCGGGGTCAGCCAACCGAGCGCGTACTTGTCCCAGATGCCCATGTGCGCGGGCTGCGACTGGAACAGCGGACCGGTGTGCGAACCGGCCGACATCAGGTCCCAGAAGTTCAGGTCCGTCTCGCCGGCGCTGAAGTTGTCGTACAGGTCGGGCAGGCCCAGGTCGTGGCCGAACTCGTGGGCGAACACGCCCACTCCCGAGTCCTCGGGCTGCACGATGTAGTTGGCGATCTTGATGTTGCTGCCGGGCACCTGGTGGCCGAAGAGCACGGTGCTCGCGTGCGCCCAGATCGAGTAGGTGCCCTCGGCGCCGCCGCCGGCCGACTTGTCCTTGCCCGCGTGCACCAGGACCAGGTGGTCCACCACGCCGTCGGGCTCCTGGGTGTTGCCGTCGTGGTCGGCGTCGCCCGGGTCTTCCTTGTCGTAGTCCGACCACGGGAAGTTCGGCTGCTGCTTGGCCAGCTCGTCGACCGCGTCGATCGCCAGCTTCTGCGCGCCGAGCGGGTTGTCCGGGCTGCCGCTGTTGTCCTGCCGCGCGTTGCCACAGGCGCCCGCGCCATACCAGGCCTCGGAGTGCGGCGCCTTGACCCACGGCGTCGCCTCGCCGGAAACCGAGTACTTTCCGGCCGACATCTCTTCGTACATGTTGCGCATGGTCTGGCCCGCGAGGCTGATGCCCGGCTTGCCGTCCGGCCCCGTGAGGTCGGTGCGCATGCGCTGGGTGATGCCGTCCTTGGAGTACAGCATCTTGTTGAAGTGGGTCTGGTCGAAGTTCGGCACCCACTGCGAGTTGTTGTCGTTCGGGTTCAGCGCCGGGTTCGGGATCTGGTTGTGCAGCGGCCCGTTCTTGATGGTGCCGGGGGGCTCGGTGACACAGGTCGGATCCGAAACGCTGGTCGGGCGCTTGAAGCCCGAGAAGTCGTCGTTGGCCTTGTCGTTGAACTCGACCAGGACGGTCAGCAGCTTCGCGGTCTGCTTGGCGTCGACGGGCTTGCCGCTGCGCTCGGCCTTGAGCTCGGCCGGGCTCTTGCCGGTGCGCCCGGCCTCGGCCTCGAGTGCCTTGATCTGGGCGGCGGCACGGGGGTTGCCGTCGGAGTTCTTGCGGTCGGCCGCGGCGTTCCGCGCCTTCGCCGACGCGGCCACGGCCGGGTCGCCGGGGACGGCGCTCGTGTCGACGGCCGCGTCGATGGAGTTGACGTAGTGGTCCTCGGGGCCCGGGTTCCACACCGCGCGCGTCGTGTCGACGCGCGTAGGCGCGGCCGAGGTGGAAGGGGCGGTCGTAGCGGCAAGTCCCGTGATCGCTAGCGCGGATACGGACAGCAGTGCCACACGGCGTTTGACCCGCCGGACGCCGTTCGCAGGCGTCGGGCCCCTCCCGGGTATCGCTGGACTCAACGTGCTCCCCTTTCCGACCGGGGAACGATCCCCGGACGCAAAGCGACGTCGCGTGGGATCTGATCAAGCGCACACGACGTCGGGCCGACTCGGAAAGCCCGGCGGACACATGAGGGCAACCGTCGGGTCACGACGATGCCGACACACATTCGACCGGGCTTCCGGACCCTAGGTGCGGGAGTAACGCGCGGGGCAGAGGAAGCCGCGTGGTCTTTACGGAATCTTTACAACCCGCTGTACATCCTGCGCAGTGGACCGCCCGGGTCGCCCTGATACGTCCGGCGGATCCGCCGGGTTTCGGCTCAGCCGGCGGCAGTTCGCAGGGATGCGGCGAGAACGGTCAAATCCTCGAAAGTCGCATTGCCGGTGACCATCGTGGTGACGCCGTCGTGGACTCGGACCAGCGAGCGATACTTGGGGCCGTCGTACGCCTTCCACTGCTCCCCGGCCACGTCCCGGTTGCCGATCGGCTGCCCGCGCTTGCCCTTGTCCCGGACGAGTTCGTCGGTGAAGCCGTTGGTCTGCTCGACCGCGGCGTACCTGTCGTTCGGGTTGATGAAGCCGATGTGCCACGTGGTCCGGTTGCGGTCGTACCCCACGAAGTTCACCGAGGTCGCCCGCCACCGCTCGGTCAGCCCCTGCGGGGCGAGCAGCGGATACGGCGAGACCCGGGCCGCCTGCCGGAAGGAGAGCTCGTAGGGCACCCGCTTCACCGGATCCGCACCGTTGTGCGGTGCCACCAGGAACAGCGCACCGACCACCAGGCCGCACGCTCCCAAGGAAAGAACCATGTCTCGAACGGTCTGTCGACCCGACTTCGTCGCCACCCGAACATGGTCGCATTCCGCGCGGACTCGTTTTGCACGGGCTACCTGCACCGATACCACCGCTCACCGATAACATCGGGGCAATCCCGTTGGAACCAGTCCGGACTCGGGGCCGCGCAATCGTCGTGCCACCCGCAGCGATGACGCACGGCTCCGGGGGATCAGGGCACCCCCCGTGGTACGGACCGGTTCCCCTACAGGAAGGCCCGCCAGATGACGGACCAATCTGTACCTCCGCAGCTCGAAGTCGCGCCGGAAGCCCCGGACCGCAACCTCGCACTCGAACTCGTCCGGGTCACCGAGGCCGCCGCGATGGCGGCCGGCCGCTGGGTCGGTCGAGGTGACAAGAACGGCGCGGACGGCGCCGCCGTGAAGGCGATGCGCGGCCTGATCCACACCGTGTCGATGAACGGCATCGTGGTGATCGGCGAGGGCGAGAAGGACGACGCCCCGATGTTGTTCAACGGAGAACGGGTCGGCGACGGCTCCGGACCCGAGTGCGACGTCGCGGTCGACCCGGTGGACGGCACCACACTGACCGCCAAGGGCATGAACAACGCGGTCGCGGTGATGGCCGTGTCCGAGCGGGGCAGCATGTACGACCCCTCGGCTGTGTTCTACATGGAGAAGCTGGTCACCGGCCCCGAGGCCGCCGACGTGGTGGACCTGACCGCGCCGATCGCGGAGAACATCCGCCGGGTGGCCAAGGCCAAGCACAGCGCCGTGGAGGACGTCACGGTCTGCATCCTGGACCGGCCCCGGCACGACTCGATGGTCAAGGAGATCCGCGAGGCCGGCGCCCGGATCAAGTTCATCACCGACGGCGACGTGGCCGGCGCGATCATGGCGGCCAAGGACGGCACCGGCGTCGACCTGCTGCTCGGCATCGGCGGCACGCCCGAGGGCATCATCGCCGCCGCCGCGATCAAGTGCATGGGCGGCGTGATCCAGGGGCGCCTGTGGCCCAAGGACGAGGCCGAGCGAGCGAAGGCGATCGACGCGGGGCACGACCTGTCGCGGGTGTTGCTGACCGACGACCTGGTGCGCGGGGACAACGTCTTCTTCGTCGCGACCGGCATCACCGACGGCGAACTCCTGCGCGGGGTGCGGTACCGCTCCAGCACGGCGCTCACCTCGTCGCTGGTGATGCGCTCCAAGAGCGGGACGATCCGGCAGATCGACAGCCAGCACCGGCTCGCCAAGCTGCGGGCGTACAGCGCGATCGACTTCGACCACGCACGTTAGCCGTGCGGCCGGGGTCTGACCCGGCCTTCGACCGAGGTGGCCTCGAACGCCGGCCGGGCCGAAAGCGCTTCGGCCGGCGGGGTCCTCTCACGGCACGCTTGTCCCACGAATAGGTGCGGATTTTGTACCTGTTTGCGGGGAGTCTCCTTGAGCATCGATCGAGGAGGCCCCCGGATGAGCGCGCCGCGCGGTAGGCATGCCAAAACCGCCGATGGCCATGGCGGCGGCCGGGGTAAAGCGGAGGTGGCGCCCCGACTCGGGCTGATCCTGACCGGGTTGATGCTCGGGATGTTGGTGGCCGCGCTCGATCAGACCATCGTCTCCACCGCGCTGCCGACCATCGTCGGCGATCTCGGCGGGCTCAACCACCTGTCCTGGGTGGTCACCGCGTACCTGCTCGCCTCGACCGTGAGCACCCCGCTGTGGGGCAAGCTCGGCGACCTGTTCGGGCGCAAGAAGCTCTACCAGGCGTCGATCGTGATCTTCCTGATCGGCTCGGTGTTGTGCGGCATCGCCCAGGGCATGTTCGAGCTGATCGCGTTCCGGGCGATCCAGGGGCTCGGTGGCGGCGGCCTGATGGTGTTGTCCCAGGCGATCATCGGCGACGTGGTGCCACCGCGTGAGCGTGGGCGCTATCAGGGCCTGTTCGGCGCGGTGTTCGGGGTCACCTCGGTGGCCGGGCCGCTGCTCGGCGGCTTCTTCGTGGACCACCTCTCCTGGCGCTGGGTGTTCTACATCAACCTGCCGATCGGTGTGATCGCGCTCGTGGTGATCGCCGCCGCGCTGCACACCAAGGAGATCCACGCCCGGCCGAGCATCGACTACCTCGGCATCACGCTGTTGGCCGGCGGCACCACGTGCCTGGTCCTGCTCAGCACCTTCGGCGGCACCACCTACCCGTGGGCCTCCGCGCAGATCGTCGGACTGGGCGTCGCGGCGGTGGTGTTGCTGGTCGGGTTCGTCGCGGTCGAGCGACGCGCGCCGGAGCCGGTGTTGCCGCTCAAGCTCTTCGCCAACCGGATCTTCTCGGTGACCGCGGGCATCGGCTTCATCGTCGGCTTCGCGATGATGGGCGGGCTGAGCTTCCTGCCGCTGTTCATGCAGGTCGTCAACGGCACCACGCCCACCGAATCGGGCCTGCGCCTGTTGCCGATGATGGGCGGTCTGCTGGTCACCTCGATCGTCAGCGGGCAACTGATCAGCCGGACCGGCAGATACAAGATCTACCCGATCGTGGGCACCGCCGTGATGGCCGTCGGCATGTTCCTGATGTCGCGGATGGACGAGTTCACCACCACGGCCGCCTCCTCGCTGTACATGCTGGTCTTCGGCATCGGCCTGGGTCTGGTCATGCAGGTGATCGTGCTCGCCGTGCAGAACTCGGTGCCCTATGCGGACCTGGGCGTGGCCACCGCCGGCGCCACCTTCTTCCGGTCCATCGGCGGCTCGTTCGGCGCGGCGATCTTCGGCACGATCTTCAACAACCGGCTCACGGTGCACCTGCGCGAGGCGGCGGAACGCGGCGAGGCCATGCCGCCGGGAACGAGCGCGGGGTCGCCGTCCGCGATCAACCCGGCCGACCTGAACAAACTGCCGCCCGCGTCCAAGACCGGCTTCATCCACGCCTACGCCCAGTCGTTGCAGACGGTGTTCCTGGCCGCCTCCTGCATCGTGCTGGTCGCGTTCCTGCTGTCCTTCCTGCTCAAGGAGGTCCCGCTGCGCGAGGCCACCCGCGAGACCGAGCGCACGCCGCTGATGTCGCCGACCTCGCGCAGTTCGGTGGACGAGATCGAGCGCGCGATGGCCCAGATGGTGCGCCGGGAGAACGGCTGGTCCCGCTACGAACGCATGATCCAGCGCTCGGGCGTGGACCTGTCGGTGCCGTGCGCGTACGGACTCGTGCAACTCGACCAGTTGAGCCCGATCTCGATCCCCGACCTCGCGGGCCGACTCCACGAATCCGAGGACCGGGTCCGCCGTTACGCCGACGAACTGACCTTCGCCGGCTACATCGAGCGGCTGGGCGAGGGCACGATGACGCTCACCGCCAAGGGCCACGAGGCGCTGGAGGCGCTGGTCGAGGCCCGTCGGCAGATCCTCACCGAGGTGATGGCGGACTGGTCACCGGAGCAATCCGAGGAACTGACCGCGCTGTTGCACAAACTGGCCCGGCTGACCACCGACACCCCGCGCGACCACATCGTCGGCGAGGCCGACCGGCACCCGAGCTGACCGGGGATCGGCGCCGGCCCTCAGCGCTGGGCGCGGCGTCGACGCACCGCACCACGCTCGTTCGAGGTCAGGCCGCCGCGCACGCCGGCCGGGGTCGTCTCGGCCAGCGCGCTCGCGCGGCATTCGAGCAGGACGGAGCAGCGTGCGCAGACGCGCTTGGCGTCCTCCTCGCGGGCGAGACGGGCAACGGCGGGCTCCCCCGGAGCACCGACGAACAACTGCCGATCCACGGTCGCACACGCGCCGGCCGCCGGGGGCGTCCAGGTCGCGGTGCGGGTGCCGCGGACCATGTCGATCCGTGCCGTCGGGTCCGTCACGCTGGTCTCCTTCGGTCGGGTGTGTCCGTCGCCTACCCGAGCCGAACCGGCGCATGCGCACCTTCGCGACAACACGACGACAAGTAACCGTAAGGAAACGTCAAGGACATCCGACGCGAAAAAATAGTAGCCATGTACTGTATTGCCCATGAGTACGACAACCGAGGGCGCGACACCCGGCTTCCTGGTCTGGCGCCTGTCGATGAAGTGGCGGGTGGCGGTCGATCGGGCCGTCGGACCGTTGGGCCTGACCCACGCGCAGTACTCGCTGCTGGCCTCGTTGTACGGCATGGAACGCTCCGGCCGCAGCCCCAGTCAACGCGAACTCGCCGACCACACCGGCCTGGAGGCGCTCTACGTCTCCAAGCTGGCCCGGACCCTGGAGGGCGCGGGCGTGATCGGGCGCACCCGGGACGCCACCGACAGCCGGGCGATCCGGCTGACGCTCACCGAGCAGGGGCGCGAGGTCACCGGCCGCGCCATCGCCATCGTCCGAGACCTGCACGAACGTTTCCTGGCCCCACTGGACGGCCCGGGAAGCCCACGCAGCCGGGCGTTCGCCGCCGAGTTGGCGGCCCTGCTCGACGCACCGCTCGACTTCGCCGCCGAGGAGCGGCCGTGACCACCGCCGCCGGCCCGGGAGGGACCCCCGGGCCGGTGGCGGTCACGCGCGCCGGTTGATCTGGAAGGTCGGCACGGTCACGTCGGCGAAGAAGTCCTGGCCCTTGTCGTCGACCACGATGAAGGCCGGGAAGTCCTCGACCTCGATCTTCCAGACCGCCTCCATGCCCAGCTCCGGGTACTCCAGCACCTCGACCTTCTTGATGCAGTCCTGCGCCAGCCGGGCCGCCGGGCCGCCGATCGAACCGAGGTAGAAGCCGCCGTGTGCCTGGCACGCGTCGGTGACCTGCTTGCTGCGGTTGCCCTTGGCCAGCATCACGAACGAGCCGCCCGCGGCCTGGAACTGCTCGACGTAGGAGTCCATCCGGCCTGCCGTGGTCGGGCCGAACGAACCCGACGCGTAGCCCTCGGGGGTCTTGGCCGGGCCCGCGTAGTAGACCGCGTGGTCGCGCAGGTACTGCGGCATCGGTTGGCCCGCGTCCAGCAGTTCCTTGATCTTCGCGTGTGCGATGTCGCGTGCGACCACGACCGGTCCGGACAGCGACAGCCGGGTCTTGACCGGGTACTTGGACAGCTCGGCCCGGATCTCGCTCATCGGCCGGTTGAGGTCGATCTGCACGACGGTGTCGTCCAGGTCCTCGTGGGTGGTGTCCGGGAGGTACTTGGCCGGGTCGGTCTCCAGCTCCTCCAGGAACACGCCCTCGGCGGTGATCTTGGCCAGCGCCTGACGGTCCGCCGAACAGGACACCGCGATCGCCACCGGGCAGGACGCGCCGTGCCGGGGCAGCCGGATCACCCGCACGTCGTGGCAGAAGTACTTGCCGCCGAACTGCGCGCCGATGCCCATCTGCTGGGTCAGCTTGAGCACCTCGGCCTCGAACTCGACGTCGCGGAAGCCGTGACCCAGCGGCGAGCCCTGGCCGGGCAGCGTGTCCAGGTAACGGGTGGAGGCGTACTTCGCGGTCTTGAGCGCGTGCTCGGCGCTGGTGCCGCCGACCACGATGGCCAGGTGGTACGGCGGGCAGGCCGCGGTGCCCAGGGAGCGGATCTTCTCGTCCAAGAAGCGCAGCATGCTCTGCGGGTTCAGGACGGCCTTGGTCTCCTGGTACAGGTAGGACTTGTTGGCGCTGCCGCCGCCCTTGGCCATGAACAGGAACTTGTACGCCTCGCCGGGAGTCGCGTACAGCTCGATCTGGGCGGGCAGGTTGTTGCCGGTGTTCTTCTCGTCCCACATGGTCAGCGGGGCCATCTGCGAGTAGCGCAGGTTCAGCTCGGTGTACGCGTTGGAGATGCCTCGGGACAGGTGTTCCTCGTCCCGCCCGTCGGTGAGCACGTGCTGGCCGCGCTTGCCCATCACGATCGCGGTGCCGGTGTCCTGGCACATCGGCAACACGCCGCCGGCCGCGATGTTGGCGTTCTTGAGCAGGTCCAACGCGACGAAGCGGTCGTTGGCCGACGCCTCGGGGTCTTCCAGGATCCGCGCGACCTGGGCCAGGTGGCCGGGCCGCAGCAGGTGCGAGATGTCGCGCATCGCGGTCCGCGCGAGCAGCGTGATCACCTCGGGATCGACGTTGAGGAACCGCCGCCCGCCCGCCTCGAACGTGGACACGCCGTCGGCGGTCAGCAGCCGGTACGGCGTGGTGTCCTCCCCCAGCGGCAGCAGGTCCGTGTAGGCGCTGAAGGTGTTCTCAGGGGCGGGCATCGTGATCCTCACTCATGCGGTATCGGGGCCTGCTCCAGGGTAGAGCGGCCCCGAATCGGTCACGGCCCCGAGGTCACCGGCGGCGCCGGGTGGTAGCGCGCGCCCGGCGAGTACGGAGGTTTGTCACCGTCCCACGGCGGCGGCCGGTAGCCGGGCCGAGGTTCGAGCTCGCACGGGGCCACCGGACCGGTGGCGAGGGCGAAGGACCCGAACGAGCCGGATTGCCCGCCGTGATCGTAATAACCCTCGGTGAGCACGAGGGTGGTGCCCGGCGGGATCAGCCCGGGAACCAGTTCGTGCCACCCCTGCACCAGGTGGGCGATCTCGGCGTCGTTCAGCAGCTCGCCGTTCTCGGGCCGGGTCGGCTCCCAGTGGTAGATCGCGGTGAGGCCGTCGCCCGGCATCTCGTATTCGGTGAAACGCGGCTGCTTGCACCGCTTCTCCACCGGTACGTAGTCCACCACCACCGGGACGCCCAGCTCGCGCAGTCGTTGTTCGAGCGCCTCGGGGTTGCGGAACTCGACCACCCGGAACAGGATCCGCCCGTCGTCCTTCCTGATCACCTTGAAGGGCTGGGCATCGGCTGAGGAGCCGTCGACCAGGAGCGGCGCGCCGACCGAGAGGCCGGTCGCGAGCAGCACCGACGCGGCCAGTCCGAACACCGTCCGCCGGTTTCGCCCGAACCGTCGGCCGGTCCGGGGCACCGGCGGCACCGTGTCGTCGGCCGCGGCCACCTTCCGCAACTCGTCCAGCAGTCGTTCCTCGAAGGTGCTCATGCCTTCGCCTCCGCTCGCAAAGCCGTGCCGGGGGTGTCCGTCGGGTACGTCCGAGCACGTGCGCCCTCGGTACGCCGGTCGTCCCCCGGTGCCGGGCGGGTCGGCTCCTCCCGGTCCGCCTTCAGCTCCTCCGTCAGCCGCCGGCGGGCCCGATGCAACCGCACCCGAGCCGACACCGGGCGGATGCCGAGCGCCGCCGCCGCCTCGGTCACGTCCAACCCGTCCAGGTTGACCAGTTCGAGCACCGCGCGATCGGCCTCGGACAGCCGCTCGATCGCCCGGTAGACCCGTCGGGCCGCCGCCTCGGCGTCCAGCCGCTCCTCGATCCGGACCAGGTCGTCGGCGTCGAGCAGGCGCCGACCGGCTATCCGGCGCGACGCGTGCACCTCGCGGGCGGCCCGCCGTCGCTCGCTCGCGACCACGTTGCGCGCCACCCCGTACAACCAGGCCCGCTCACCGCCCGGGCCGCCCCGATAGGTCGCCGCCGAGTCGAGCACGGCGAGGAACACCTCCGCGGTCAGATCCGCCGCCGCGTGCGGATCGGCGACCCGGCGGGCCACGAAACGGTTCACCGCGTCGATGTTTCTCCGATAGAACGCCTCCAGGAGGGCCGGGTCGCGTGCGATCCCGGTCACGTCCCCGATGGTGGGCCCGTCCAAGTCGCACTCCTCGGTCCGATGAACGTTGTCATCGGTTTGTGGGCGGCGGGCCCACGGGTGTTGCGGGCTGCGCGGAGATTTCCGCGGCCGACTCCCCGACCGACACCGCTTCCGGCACCGCTTCCGGCACTGCCGGGTCGCCGTGTTCGGCCCGCATGCCCAGCACCACGCCCAGTCCGACCAGGAGCGCGCCGCCGAACTGCCCCACCGTCGGCGCACCGGTGCCCAGGACCAGCCCGGACATCGCCGCCGTCACCGGTACCAGCCCCATGAACAGCCCGGCCCGCTCCGGCTCGATCCGCGCCAGCGCCGAGTACCACAGCAGGAACGCCCCGGCGGTGAGCGGCAGCGCCAGGTAGAGCAGGGCGGCCAACTCCGTCCCGGACGGCATCCGGAGCATCTCGCCGCCGTCGGTGAACACCCCCACCACCACCATCTGCGGAATCGCCATCGCGGTCGCGTACGCGGCGATCCGCCAGGCCCCCAGTCGCGGCAACAGCGGCACCGCGATCAGCGTGAAGCCCATCTCGCACAACGCCACCCCGCACGCGAAGAGCAACCCGAGTGCCGTACCGCCGCCGAGCCCCTGCACCGTCGCCGCCCCCGCGACCACCACCAGCGAGGCGAGCAGCACCGACCGGCTCGGCCGTCGCCCGCCCAGCACCGGCGCGGCCAGCACCAGCAACAGCGGCGTGGCGCCCAGGATGCTGCCCACGGTGGCCGGATCCGCCCGGTCCAGCGCGGCGAACAGGAACAGGTTGAACAGGGTCTGGCCGCACAACGCGAGCAGCCCCAGCCGGAGCAACTCCCGCCGGGTCGGCCGCAGCAGCGGGATCCGGCGCAGCCGCAGCACCCCGAACAACACGAGCGCGGCCACCGCGTAGCGCACCATCTGGCCGCCGGTCACCGGATAGTCCGACAACACCGCGGAGACCCCGGCGGCGGCACCGATCAGCCCCTGTGCGGACGCCGCGCACACCAGACCGATCGAACGGGGAGACATCGAGGAGGGCTTCATGTGACGTAACGTTAGGAAGCCGGTGGATTCCCCGGCAGAGCCACTTCCGGGCCGAAAAACCGGACCAATTCCGGATCGCCGACGCACCGGTCGGCCCCGGCGAACCCGAGGGCAGGTGTCCCGAGTGCGTGAACTCCTCGTCCACCTCGACCGATCGGCGGGCCGGCTCGGCGCCCAGGTGCAGGCGGGCCTGCGGGCCGCGATCCGCTCCGGCCGACTCCCGGCCGGCTTTCGCATGCCGTCCACCCGGGCGCTCGCGGAGAGCCTGGGCGTCTCCCGGGGCATGGTCGTCGACGCCTACGAGCAACTGGTCGCCGAGGGCTATCTGACCTCGCGGCACGGCTCCGGCACCCGGGTCACCGCGGCCTGCACCGCACCGCAACCGGCCGACCCGGGCGGCCCGGAGCCGACCGTCCCGATCACCCACGACCTCAAGCCCGGGGTACCCGACCTGGCCGCGTTCCCGCGCGCCGCGTGGTCGGCCGCGACTCGGCACGTGCTGCACACCGCCCCGCACAGCGCGTTCGGCTACCCCGGCCCGTCCGGCACGAGCGAACTGCGCGTCGCGCTGACCGACTACCTGGGCCGGGTCCGCGCCGCACAGGCCCGCCCCGAACACATCGTGGTGGTCGACGGCGTGGCCCAGGGCCTGTCCCTGGTCTCCCAGGCACTGCGCCGACGCGGCCTGGACGTGCTCGCGGTGGAGGACCCCTCCAGCGATCGCCAGCGCGACGTCTTCACCACCCACGGCCTCGGCGTCGCCTACGCCCGCACCGACTCCGAGGGCATCGACGTCGACGCGCTGGCCCGTACCGGCGCTCGCGCGGTGCTGGTCACCCCGGCGCACCAATACCCCACCGGCGTGGTCCTGTCGCCCCGCCGCCGCGCGGCCCTGGTCGACTGGGCGCGCGCCAACGACGCACTGATCGTGGAGGACGACTACGACGCCGAGTTCCGCTACGACCGCGACCCGGTCGGCTGCCTCCAGGGCCTGGCCCCGGACCGGGTGGTGCACCTGGGTTCGACCAGCAAGGCGCTGGCGCCCGGGATGCGGCTGGGCTGGGCGGTGCTGCCCGCGCCGCTGATCGAGCGGATCCACGAGCTCAAGACCAACGCCGATCTGGGCTCGGCCACCCTCCCCCAACTGACCCTGGTCCGGATGCTGGCCACCGGGGCGTACGAGCGCCACCTGCGCACGATGCGCGCGCACTACCGGATCCGCCGCGACGCGGTGGCCGAGGCGCTCGCCGAGCACCTGCCCGCGGCCCGCGTGCACGGCATCGCCGCGGGCATCCATCTCTACGTCGAACTGCCGCCCGGCTCCGACGAGTTCGCCACCGTACGGCGGGCCCGGGAACACGGCGTGCGGGTGGCGCCGATGGCCGAGTTGCGCGCGATCACCGCCGGCCCGCCCGCGGTGATCATCGGATACGCCGGGCTCTCGCCCGACCGACTGCGCGAAGCGGTGCGACTGCTCGCCCGGTCCGTACTCCCGGCCGTTGCACCCGCGAGTTAGATTTACCTCGTGGACAACAGCCCAGAGCGTCGAGCCCAGCCGCCCACCCCCGAGCTGCGTGCCTCCGACGCCGACCGCGACCGCTACGTCAACGTGTTGCGGGACGCGCTCGCGGAGGGCCGGCTGACCGCCGACGAACACGCGGAGCGGGTGGACGCGGCGCTGGCCGCGAAGACGCTGCGCCAACTCGAACCGCTCATCGCCGATCTCCCCGCGCCCGGCCCGATCGGCTACGAACCCGCGGCGGCCAACGCGGTGCCGCCCCGCCCGGCCCGGTCGAACATGTTCGCGTTCTGGAGCAGTTCGACCCGCAAGGGCCGCTGGCGGGCGGGCTCGAAGCTGAACGCGGTCGCGGTGATGGGCGGCGTGGAGATCGACCTCACCGACGCGGTGTTCGACGAACCCGAGCTGGTGATCAACGTGTTCACCATCTGGGGCGGCATCGACATCCGGATCCCGGAGGGCGTCACCGTCCGCGATCACGGGTTCGGCTTCATGGGCGGCTTCGATGTGCACGAGCAGTACACCGACGATCCGCGCGCACCCGTCGTGGTGGTCAAGGGCATGGCGATCATGGGCGGCGTGACGGTCAAGGCGAAGCGCCGCAAGGAACAGCGCCGGCGCGAATTCGACCACGACCCCCGCCCCGGCGACCCGGGCGACCGCTTCCGCAAGGACTCGCAACACCCCGAGATCGACCGCTTCCGCAAGGACCGGGATCGACCGTAGGACGGCAGGCCGCGGCCCCCACCCGTGCTCGGGGCGGGGGCCGCGGGTTCGACGCCCGGATCAGTAGGCGTCGTACGGGATCACCGAGTACGGCAGCGGCACCGAGGTGCCCGCCGTCCACTGCTGCGCCGCCGAGCCTCCGGCGGGCTGCTGGGTGATCGCGCCGTTGCCTGCGCTCGGCGCGGTCGCGACCAGCCCGGAGACCCGGCTGATCAGTCGGCCGTCCGCGCCCACGTCGAAGCGCAGGTTGTTCAGGTAGGCGCCGTGCGCGTCGTCACAGCGCCAGATGCCCATCCCGGCACCCGCCGCCGCGGCCCCGCGGTTGTCGAGGCAGTACGCCGGGTCCTTGAGGCTGTGCAGTTGACCCGTGCCGGGGTTGCGCCACCACTTCTGGTTGGTGTTGCCCGTGCAGTCCCAGGCCAGCACACCGCGCCCGGAGCTCATCTCGCCGCCGTCCACGTCCAGGCACTTGGCGGTACCCCCGGCCTTCAACTCGGCGAAGCGCACCGACTGCCCGGGCTCCTTCACCCAGCGCTGCGCCGCCGAACCGTCGCATCCGGCCAGCACCAGCTTGGCGCCCACCGTCGCGTCCGCAGCCGCCGGTGCCACGCACAGGGATTGGGTATCGGCCGGTCGCAGCGTGCCCGCGACCTCGACGAAGCGCTGGTTGCCGCCGCCGTTGCAGTTCCACAACACCAGCGCGGTACCCGAACTGCGCCCGCCGCCCAACGGATCCACACACCGGTCCTGACTCAGCTCGGTGTGCAGCGACTGGTTCGCCGCGTCGTACCAAAAGCCCTGATTGCGCCCGCCGTGACACGCCCACAGGCCCACCGGGGTGTAGTTGCGCGAGGAGAAGCCGTACGCGTCGGCACACAACCCGACGCCCTCGTTGCGCAGTTGCCGGAAGTCGGCACTGAGCACACCCTGGTACAGCGTGGCCGCCCCGGTGCTTGCCGAGTCCGCGCAACTCGCCTGATTCCACCCCGAGTTGTAGAGCTGGGTCAGACAGGACGCGAAGGCCAGATGACCCCGGGCGTTGGGGTGGAAGCTCTGTCGGGTGGTGTTCGGGTCGAAGATGTCCGGCCCGGCGAACCACAACCCACGCGCCCAGGTGTTGTCGGTACAGACCTCGTGCCCGTGGAACAGCCGGGAGTTGTCCAGGTAGGTCGCGCCGGTGTTCGCCGCGGCCTGGCGCTCGGCCCGCTCGAAGATCGGCACCGCCTCGTTGCGCCCCCACGCCGCGTCGCGCAGGTAGCCCAGACAACCGCCGCCGTACCAACCGGGGAAGTCCGGGTTGTCCTCGACGTCCGGGGCGATCGGCGACGGGTAACCCATCACCACGAGCTTGTAGTCGCCGGCGAGGTAACCCGCGTCCGCCATCGTGGTCTTCAGGTCGCGGACGGTCTGCTCGACCTTGGGCCGCATCGCGTCGGCGCGTGCCTGCCAGCCGGATTGGTAGGTGCCGTAGCACTCGCCCTGGAACAACACCCGCCTGGTCACGCAGTCGGTCATGGTCGGGCCGAACTGGATGTCGTCGTTGGCGCCCGCCACCAGCAGGATCAGTTGCACCCTGGTGTTGCGCGCCTTGATCGCCAGGTTGTCCGACTGCACCAATTCGTCGGCGTACTGCTTGGCGCCGCCGATTCGGATGTTCACGGTGGACGCCCCGGAGCACGCGACGTTGTAGGTCACGTCGGCCGGGATCCCGGTGCGGTGGATGGCCGCGTCGGGCGACCGGTGACACCAGTTGTCCGGGCCGTCCGTGCCGGGTTCGTACACGCCGACGCCCTCGCCGGCGATCTCGCTGTCACCGAGCGAGATCAGCGAGGTCTTGCGCTCGGCCAACGGTTTGATCCCGGTGCTCCCGTACAGCGCTTGGGCCTCGTGCTGCCGGATCGTCTCCAGCCCGGGAGACAGCGCGGTGGCCGCGGGACCCGCCGAGGTCGTGCCGGCCGCCTGGCCCGGCAGACCGCCGGTGAGGCCGATCAGGGTGGCCATCAGCGCCACCGGTAGCACCTTGTTGCGCACTCGCTCGAATGTGGACATGCACCCTCGCCTTCGTGGCATGGAAGGAACACGCACGAGCCGCCCAAAGGGGACTTGGGCACTGTGAAGCGAAAGAAAGCTACCCGCGGGTAGACGGGAAATGAAGGCATCTGCGTGACAACCCTGCCCGCGCCCGCGGGCCGCCGGCGCGCGTCCGGGCCGATCGAAGCGGTTGCCCTATCGTGGAAGACGGCGGGATCCACCGTCCGCACGTATTCGACAGGTGATTCCCATCAGCACTCGCACCCCGACGTTGTCGCAGCTCAGGGCCTTTTCCGCAGTCGCCGACTATCTGCATTTCCGGGATGCCGCGGCGGCGGTGGGCACCAGCCAGCCCGCGCTCTCGGGAGCGATCGCCGCGCTGGAGGAGGCGCTGGGCACCCAGCTCGTCGAGCGCACCACCCGCCGGGTCCTGCTCACCCCGGCCGGCGAGCGGGTCGCGCGGCACACCCGCCGGGTGTTGGACGCGCTGGCCGATCTGGTCGACGAGGCGGAATCCGCCCGCCGCCCGTTCACCGGCCCACTGCACCTGGGCGTGATCCCGACCGTGGCCCCGTACGTGCTGCCGGCACTGTTGCGGCTGATCCGCGAGGAGTATCCGGAGCTGCGGCTGTACGTGCACGAGGAGCAGACCGGCTCGCTGCTGGACGGGCTCACCGGCGGTCGACTCGATCTGCTGCTGCTCGCGCTGCCGTCCGGCATCTCCGGCGTCGAGGAAATCCCGCTCTACGAGGAGGACTTCACCCTGGTCGTGCCCGAGGGGCACGAGTTGGCGGGCCGGTCCGACGTGCCCCGCGCGGCGCTGCGCGGCCTGGACGTGCTGCTCCTGGACGAGGGCCACTGCCTGCGCGACCAGGCCCTGGACGTATGCCGCGAGGTGGGCGCGGGCGAGGCGGGCGCGACCCGCGCGGCGAGCCTGCCCACCCTGGTGCAACTGGTCGCGGGCGGCCTGGGCGTGACCCTGCTGCCGCAGACCGCGATCGACGTGGAGACCCGACCGGGCTCACAACTGGCGGTGTCCCGGTTCGTCGCGCCCGCCCCGTACCGGCGCATCGGCCTGGTGATGCGATCCAGCACGGGACGGGGCGAGGAGTTCGCGAACCTGGCGGCGGCACTGCGCCGCGCCGTCGACGCGCTGCCGGTCCGGGTGGTGGAGTAGCTCCGCCCGGGAAGGGCCGACGGCCGACGGCCCCGGCCGATCCGCCGCGATCGGCCGGAACCGCTCGCTAGGCGATGCGGACGTTGTCCGCCCAGTCGTCCGGGAGCTGCGGCAGTGGCCAGGCCGGGTCCGGGCGCCAGTTCTCCCACCCCTGGTCGAACGGCGCGCCCCAGGCCCGGATCGCCTCGACGGCGGCCCGCCCCTCGGCCTCGATCGCCTCGACCTGCTCGTCGGTGAGCCGACCCGCCTCCCGGGACGCGGCCAGTTCGTCCTGGTCCTTGTACTCCCAGCGCCGGTCCGGGGTGACCCACACGTCGAGCACGTGGTCCTCGGTGTCCACCCCGCCGGACCACCGGGTGCGCGGGCGTTCGAGGTTGACGTACCAGCCGGAGAAGCGCCAGTCGGCCTGCCAGAACAACCAGACCGACCACGGTTCGCCCGGTCGGGCCAGCATCAGCACCCCGGTCCCGGTCCACTCGACGATCGAGGGGATGCGGCCGAGTCGGAATCTGCGTTCGATCGGCGCGGTACGGATATCCGATCCGTCCGGCAACATCGGCTTGACCCGGGAGGTGCCCCCGGCCAGCCAGACGGCGAGTTGGTCGGGGTCGTCGCGAACGACGGTCACCGGACGGCAGTCCAGGACCTGATCGCCGCGTAGATAGCGCCACAACACCTGGTCGCCGGGAGACCAGGCGCCGGGCGCGGAGCGGGGATCCTCGAAGTGCTCGTGCATACGCAGAATGTTGGACATGACCTTGGTTTACCCAGGGCCCGTGACACCTGACCGTGAGTCATGTTACGGGTGGGTCATCATGCGAAGAACATCACGGGTGTGCGGGTACGCACGGTTGCCGCGCGTGCGACGCGCGTGGGGTCACGGACGGGTCATCCCGAGCACGTCCAGCGCCGTGTCGAGCTCGGCCTCGGTCAGCCGGCCCGCCGAAACGTGGCCGCGCTCGATCACCACCTGCCGGATCGTCTTGCGCTCGGCCAGCGACTGCTTGGCGATCCTCGCCGCCTCCTCGTAGCCCAGGAAGCGGTTCAGCGGGGTGACCACCGACGGCGAGGATTCGGCGTACTCCCGCATGCGTTCCACGTCCGCCTCGATGCCTGCGACCGTGCGATCGGCCAGCACCCGCGTCACGTTGTCGAGCAGGCGGATCGATTCGAGCAGGTTGCGGGCCATCACCGGAAGCATCACGTTGAGCTCGAAGTTGCCCGCCGCGCCGCCGAAGGCCACCGCCGCGTCGTTGCCGATCACCTGCGCGACCACCTGGCCGACCGCCTCCGGGAGCACCGGATTGACCTTGCCCGGCATGATCGAGCTGCCCGGTTGCAGATCCGGCAGCCGGATCTCGGCCAGCCCGGTGCGCGGCCCCGAACCCATCCAGCGCAGGTCGTTGACGATCTTGTTCAGCCCGACCGCGATGGTGCGCAACTGCCCGGACAACTCGACCAGTGCGTCCCGCGCGCCCTGTGCCTCGAAGTGGTCGCGCGCCTCGACGAAGGCCAATCCGGTGGAGGCCGCGATCTCCGCGATCACCCGCGCCGAGAAGCCCGGCGGGGTGTTGATGCCGGTGCCCACCGCGGTGCCGCCCAACGGCAGTTCGACCACCCGCGGCAGGCTCGCGTGCAACCGCTCGACGCCGTACCGCACCTGCGCCGCGTAGCCGCCGAACTCCTGACCCAGCGTCACCGGCGTGGCGTCCATCAGGTGGGTGCGCCCGGACTTGACCACGTCGGCGAACTCGGTCGCCTTCGATTCCAGGGTGGACGCGAGGTGGTCGAGCGAGGGGATCAGTCCGTGGGTGACCGCGAGCGCCGCCGCGATGTGGATCGAGGACGGGAACACGTCGTTGGACGACTGGGACGCGTTGACGTGGTCGTTGGGATGCACGTCCCGACCCAGGCGCTCGCCGGCCAGGGTGGCGAGCACCTCGTTGATGTTCATGTTCGAGGAGGTGCCCGAGCCGGTCTGGAACACGTCCACCGGGAACTGGTCGGCCCACCGACCGGTCACCACCTCGGCCGCGGCCTGTTCGATCGCCTCCGCGACGTCCCGCTCCAGCACGCCCAGTTCGGCGTTCACCCGAGCCGCCGCGCCCTTGATCCGGGCCAGCGCCTCGACGTGCGCGGGCTCCAGGCGCTGTCCGGAGATCGGGAAGTTCTGCACGGCGCGCTGGGTCTGCGCCCGCCACTTGGCGGCGGCGGGCACCAGTACCTCGCCCATCGAGTCGTGCTCGACGCGAAACTCGCCGGTCGAATCTGCGGACGGTGCTGCCTCGGACATCGCTGTCGCCTCCTGGATGAGCGTTCCAAGGCCACAACGGCCCGCCGGCCCGGCCTGTTCCTTATCGAAGCGCGGGGCGGGCGCGGGCCGGGCCCGGGGCGTCCCTACCCGATCAGCACGACATGCAACGTGCGCGGCCCGTGTACGCCCTCCACCCGCTCCAGTTCGATGTCGCTGGTCGCCGACGGGCCGGAGATCCAGGTCTGCGGGCGGCGCGGATCCAGCCGGGCGATCGCCTCCGGCACGGTGCCCACGATCTGGGCGGCGCGCACCACGCACAGGTGGTAGTCGGGCACCAGGGTGAGCGCGCGACGCCCCTGGTCCGGGCCGGTGTCCAGGACGATCGTGCCGGTCTCGGCGATGGCCAGCGCACATCCGGTGGCCACCGCGTCGATCTCGCCGAGCGTGTCGTTGTCCAACGGGGGCGAGTCCACCACCAGTTCGACGCCGAGCCGGGCCAGCCAGGCGAGCCGGTTCCCGGGCGGCACCGCCAGCCGGGTGGCACCGGCGGTGCGCAGCAGTTCGCTCGTGCCCAGCAGCAGATCCCGGGTGTCCTGCACACGCAGCACGGTGGCCTCGTAGTCGGCGACCCGTTCGGCGAACCGGCCGACCACGTCCAGGCCCGCCGGGCGCTCGCGCCGATACGTCCGACGCACCGGCGGCGGCTTGGGCCGGTCGTCCAGGGCCGTGCGCAGCCGGTCCAGGATCACCGTACGGGCCTCGCGGTCCGCCTCGTATCGCTCCACCGTCATTCCTCCAGACCGCCGTCGGTGCGCTTGTACCAGGAGCGGAACGACTCGGCCGCCGGCGCGGGCGCGTCCCGGTCGGCGAACCACGCGCCCACCGGCCCGGTGAACCGCTTCGGCAGCGGGACCCGGCCGATCACGCCGTGCCGGGCGAACCGCGCGCCGACCCCGGCCACGTGCTGGGCGAAGCCGATCCGCCACGGTTTCTCGAAGGTCCACCGCACGGCCGCCATGCCGACTTCCTCGGCCCGATCGTGCGGTCCGCGTCCGCCGTCCACAACCTGTGTACGAAGGTGTACGAGCACCTCGGGGATGTCGATCCGCACCGGGCACGCGTCGAAGCACGCGCCGCACAGCGAGGAGGCGAACGGCAACGACGCGGTCTGCGCGTCCACCCGGTGTGCCGCGATGCCGCGCAACTGCGGGGTGAGGATCGCGCCGATCGGCCCGGGATACACCGACCCGTACGCATGCCCCCCGGTGCGCTCGTACACCGGGCACACGTTCAGGCACGCCGAACACCGGATGCAGCGCAGCGCCTGCCGGCCCACCGGGTCGGCCAGCACGTCGGAGCGGCCGTTGTCGAGCAGGATCAGGTGAAAGTCCTGCGGGCCGTCGCCGGGGGTGACGCCGGTCCACATCGAGGTGTAGGGGTTCATCCGCTCGCCGGTCGAGCTGCGCGGCAGCAGTTGCAGGAACACCTCCAGATCGCCCCAGGTGGGCAGCAGCTTCTCCACCCCGAGCACGGTGATCAGCGTCTCGGGCAGGGTCAGGCACATCCGCCCGTTGCCCTCCGACTCGACCACGCACACCGTGCCGGTGTCGGCGATCGCGAAGTTGCCGCCGGAGACCGCGACCTTGGCGCGCAGGAACTTCTCCCGCAGATGCCGGCGCGCGGCGGTGGCCAGCGCACCCGGCGCATCGGTCAGGTGCTCGGGCGCCGGTCGACCGACCCCGCCCATCTCACGGACGAAGATCTCCCGGATCTCGGCCCGGTTGCGGTGGATCGCGGGCACCAGGATGTGCGACGGCAGGTCCTGTCCGAGCTGCACGATCAACTGCGCCAGGTCGGTCTCCCACGCGTGGATGCCCGCCGCGGCCAGCGCGTTGTTCAGCTCGATCTCCTCGGTGACCATCGACTTGACCTTGACCACCTCGTCCACGCCCTTGGCCCGGGCGATCGCGACCACGATCGCGTTCGCCTCGGTCGCGTCCCGGGCCCAGTGCACGACGCCGCCGGCCGCGCGGACCGCCACCTCCAGGCGTTCGAGGTGGCCGGGCAGTCGGGCCAGCACGTCGTCCTTGATCGCCTCGCCCGCGCGGCGCAGCAGTTCCCAGTCGGGCAGTTCGGCGACCACCTCGTCGCGCCTGGCCCGGATGGTGTGCGTGGCCGCGCGCAGGTTGGCCCGCTGGACCTCGTTCGCCAACTCCGCGTGCGCGGCCTCGGGGAACGGCGGCATGCCGACGAATGTGGGTTCCCCGCGTACGGATGCGGTCATCGCGCTACCTCCGGTCCCGGGGCCTGCCCGGCGGCGAACCCGGCCCGATCCGGGGCCGGCGCGTATGGCGGCACGTCCGGCAGCGCCTCGGTGCAGGCCAGGATGTCCGCGAGGTGCAGCACTCGGATGCCCGCGTGGTGTCGCGACATCAGTCCGCCGATGTGGGTCAGGCACGAGTTGTCGCCCGCGCACAACACCTGGGCGCCCGATTCCAGCGCCGCGCTCACCTTGTCGTCGCCCATCGCCACCGAGGTGTCCACGTTCTTGACCGCGAACGTGCCGCCGAATCCGCAACATTCGTCCGCGCGCGGCAGGTCCACCAGGGTGAGGCCGCGAACCGCGCGCAGCAGTCGGGTCGGCCGATCGCCCACCCGCAGCAGGCGCAACGAGTGGCAGGTGGGGTGGTAGGCGACGCTGTGCGGGAAGTAGGCGCCCACGTCGGTGATGCCGAGCACGTCGACCAGGAACTCACTGAACTCGTACACCTTCGGCGCGACCCGCGCGACGCCGGCCGGCAGCGAGCCACCCGCCTCCCGGGCCACGCTCGCGTGGTACTCGCGCACCATCGCGGTGCACGACCCGGACGGCACGACCACCGCGTCGTAGCCCTCGAAGGCGTCCACGAAGGACCGCACCAGCGGCACCGCGTCCTTGCGGTAGCCGGAGTTGAAGTGCATCTGCCCGCAGCACACCTGGCCGTACGGGAACTCCACCTCGTGTCCGAGGCGCCGCAGCACCCGGACCACGGACTTGCCGGTCTCCGGGAAGAGCGTGTCGTTGAAGCACGTGACGAAAAGGGCAAGGCGCACAATTGACCTCCGCGATCGACTGTACGGATGTCCTCCGGCGGGCGCCCGGCCAAACCTGTCGCACGCGTCCGGTCGTGTGACGCGGGGGCCTCGGCGGATCGGGCGGACCGCTGTGCGGGGCCCTTGTGCCCGGCCTGCGGGGTTGCACCACGTAGGGTCGGCGCATGAGCCTCCGGACGGCACTCGGCCGCCCCTTCGCCGTTGCGCGTTCGCGGTTGACCACGCGTCGATCACGTGTCCTGGCCGGTGTCCTGGCCCTGGTGGTGGTGATCGTCGCGATCGTGGGCGTCGGCGCCCTGGTCCGAGACGACCCGGCGGCGGCCGTGCCCGCGACCGAGCAGCGCATCGACGTCGCCGCCGGGCCGGGCGATCCGGCCCGGATCGGCATCGACACCACGCTGTTCCTGCCGCCGGGAGTGCGCGGGCGGGCGCCCGCCGTACTGCTCGCGCACGGATTCGGGGGCAGCAAGGCCGAGTTGCGCCGGGACGCGGAGGCGTTGGCCCGTTCGGGGTATGTGGTGCTGACCTACTCGGCCCGCGGCTTCGGCGGCTCGGCCGGGCAGATCATGCTGGACCAACCGGATTACGAGGTGGCCGACGCACGGGCGCTGATCGACTGGCTGGCGACTCGACCGGAGGTGCGGCTGGACGGGCCGGGCGACCCGCGGGTGGGCGTCGCCGGTGCCTCCTACGGCGGTGCGCTCGCGCTGTTGACCGCGGCCTACGACCCTCGGGTGGACACGATCGCGCCGCAGATCACCTGGCACGACCTCGCCGACGCGCTGTTGCCGAACGCGGCGGGCGGGGGGCCGGCCGACGGGGTGTTCAAGAAGATGTGGGCCGGGCTGTTCTTCTCGTCCGGGACGAACCCGCTGGGCTCGCTGGCCCCGATAGACGCGAACACCGGTTGCGGACGGTTCGCCGAACAGGTGTGTGCGGTCTACCGCGAGGTGGCCGTCGGGGGGAGGTCCACGCCGCAGGCGATCGACCTGCTCCGACGGGCCAGTCCGGCCTCGGTGGCGGACCGGATCGCGGTGCCGACGTTGTTGATCCAGGGCCAGAACGACTCGCTGTTCCCGCTCGACCAGGCCGACCGCAACGCTGCGGCGATCGCGCGCAACGGCGCGCCGGTGGAGACGGTGTGGACGGCGGGCGGGCACGACGGCGGCCGGCCGCAGAGCGCGATGGTGCGCGATCGGGTCACCGGGTGGTTCGACCGGTGGCTGAAGCCGGCGCAGGCGACGCCCCGGGCCGGTACGCCGACCGCCGCCGGGGAGTTCCGGGTGACCCGCTCCGGCGGGGTGGACAGCGCCACGCGTGAGCAGCGACTGCGGATCGCCGACACCGACCACTACCCCGGTCTGGGCGGCACCCGGCAGCGGGCCGTCGCGCTGGCCGGGCCGGAGCAGACCGTGGCCAATCCGCCGGGGGGCGCGCCGACCTCGGTGTCCGGGCTGCCCGGGCTCGGCCTGCTGGCCGGCGCCGGCAGCCTGGGCGCGCTCGCGTCGGGAGCGGGCGACCTGGGCGGGATCGCGTTCGACCTGCCGGGACAAAGCGCGTTCTTCCAGAGCGAGAAGTTCGACCAGAGCACCTGGATCACCGGCTCGACGACGGCCCGGGTGCGGGTCTCCGGTGCGGACGACATCGTGCTGTTCGCCAAGTTGTACGACGTCGCGCCGGGTGGCGGCACGGTGTTGCCGCACCAGCTCGCGGCGCCGATCCGGGTGAGTGGCGCCGCGGCCGGGCGGGATGTGGAGATCCGGTTGCCGGCGATCGACCATCAGGTCGACTCGGGCCACCGGCTGCGGCTCGTGCTCACCGCGACCGACCTGGGCTTCGCGTCGCCGGGCGCGCCCGCGAGCTATCGGGTCGCGCTCGCCGGTCCGTTGACCGTGCCGTCGGTGCCGCAGTTGCACGTAGCCTCGACCGGCTACCCGTGGTGGACGTGGGGCCTGCCGCTGATCGCCGTGCTGGTCGCGCTCGCGCTGCTGCTCACCGGGCGTCGACGTGCGGCGGCCGCGGCACCGGATCCGGCGCTGGCCGAGGTGCCGTTGCAGATCCGGGGACTGACCAAGCGGTACAAGGGCGGCAAGCTCGCCGTCGACGACCTGTCCTTCCGGGTGGAGGCGGGCCAGGTGCTCGGCCTGCTGGGCCCCAACGGCGCGGGCAAGACCACGACGCTGCGGATGTTGATGGGGCTGATCCTCCCGGACGGCGGCGAGATACGGATCTTCGGCCGGGTGGTCGGCCCGGGGGCGCCGGTGTTGTCCCGGCTCGGCTCGTTCGTGGAGGGCCCCGGCTTCCTGCCGCACCTGTCCGGGCGGGAGAACCTGTCGCTGTACTGGCGGGCCACCGGCCGCCCGCACGCGGACGCGCACTTCGACGAGGCGCTGGAGATCGCCGGGTTGGGCGAGGCGCTGGATCGCAACGTACGCACCTACTCGCAGGGCATGCGGCAACGGCTCGCCATCGCCCAGGCGATGCTCGGCCTGCCGGACCTGCTCGTGTTGGACGAACCCACCAACGGGCTCGACCCGCCGCAGATCCGGGCGATGCGCGACGTGCTGATCGGCTACGCGGCCACCGGCCGCACCGTGGTGGTCTCCAGCCACCTGTTGGCCGAGGTCGAACAGACCTGTACGCACGTCGTGGTGATGCACCGGGGCCGGCTGATCGCCTCCGGCCCGGTCGGCGAGATCGTCGGCAACGGCAACACGTTGGTGATCGGCACCCCGGTGCCGGACCTGGCGATCGCGACCCTGAAGGATCTGCCGGGCGTGGGCTCGGTGGAACCCGAGGAGGGCGGCGTACTCGTGCAACTCGCGGGCGCGCAGGCCTCCGTGCTGGTGGCCGAACTCGTCGGCGCGGGTGTCGCGGTGGACCGGGTGACCGCGCGCCGCCGCCTGGAAGACGCGTTCCTGACGCTCATTGGGGAGTCCTGATGACCCGCACGCTCCCCGAACTGCCGACCGACGAGGGCGCGCACCCGATCCCGGGCGCGTCGCACGCACCCGGCTATCGGCCACGCCACACGTTGCCGATCCGGGTCGAGGCCGTACGCCAATTCCGGCGCCGGCGCACCCTGTTCATGATCGGCCTGCTGCTCGCGCTGCCGTGGATCCTGGTCGCCGCGTTCAAGATCGGCGGCGATCCGTCGCCCGACGCGGTGCCCACGCTGGTGGACGTGGCGACCAAGAGCGCGCTCAACTTCACCGCGTTCACGCTGTTCGTCTCGACCGGCTTCCTGTTGGTCGTCGCGGTGGCGCTGTTCTGCGGCGACACCGTGGCCAGCGAGGCGAGTTGGTCCTCGCTGCGCTACCTGCTCGCCGCGCCGGTGCCCAGGGCGCGGCTGCTGCGGGTCAAGCTCGTGGTCGCGCTCGGCTACAGCGTGCTGGCCCTGGTACTGCTGCCGCTGATGGCGTTGATCGCGGGCGCGATCGCGTTCGGCTGGGGCCCGTTGGACCTGCCGGTGGGGGCGTCGCTGCCGACCGGCGAGGCGCTCGGGCGCATGTCGGTCGTGGTCGTCTACGGCGTGGTGGCGCAACTCGTGGTGATGGGCATCGCGTTCTGGCTCTCCACGGTCACCGACGCGCCACTGGGCGCGGTGGGCGGCGCGGTCGGTCTGGTGGTGGTCTCCAACATCGTGGACGCGGTGACGGCGCTCGGCTCGTGGCGCGACTACCTGCCCACGCATTGGCAGTTCGCGTGGGTGGACGTGCTCCAGACGGACCCGCAATGGGACGGGATGATCAAGGGCAGCGCGGTCTCGGTCGCGTATGCGGTGGTCTTTTTGGCGTTGGCTTTCCGCCACTTCGGGCGGAAGGACATCGTGTCGTGACGGTTGTGTTGTGACGTTTGCACCGTGACGTTTGGGTCGTGACATTCGTCCTGCGTTGGCCACCGGCGGTAATGGTTATCAATCCGAAACCCCGTCGTCATTAGCATTCAGAGCCGTCCGAACTCATCGAACGCACCTGAATGGAACGTGACTTCGTGAATGTTCGAGTTGGGCCGGCGAGATCGCGTCGCGGCACCGTCCTGGCGGCCTGCATGTCCGTCGCCTTCGGATTGACGGTCGTTCCCGCCGCGGCAGAGGATTCCGGACTGGCCCCGTTCCTACGGCAGTCGGTGTCCTGGGCGCGGTGTGTTCCCGGACCACCCCCGTCCGACATTCCGCAGGAGGAGTGGAACAGGCGGTGGGCCGGGTTGGATTGCACCACGTTGACCGTCCCGCTGAACTATCGCAAACCCGGTGACGGCCGGCTCGACATCGCGGTGAGCCGCCGCAAGGCCGACAGTCCGGCCAAGCGACAGGGCGTGCTGCTGGTGAATCCCGGTGGGCCCGGCGGCGAAGGGCTGGCGTTACCGACCGAACTGGCCGGGGAGGCGATCGCGGGCAGCTTCGACCTGATCGGCTTCGACCCACGAGGGGTGGGCCGGTCCACGCCGCTGCACTGCGAGGCGGTGGAGCAATCCGTCCCGCGACCGACCCGGCCGACGGACGCGCAGTTCCCGGCGATGGCCGCCGCCGCGCTGCAACGCGAACAGGCGTGCCAACGGGCGGGCGGCGGTATGCGGCCGTTCGTCAACACCGCGAACACCGCTCGGGACATGGACTTGATCCGGGTCGCGTTGGGCGAGAAGAAGATCAATTACCTCGGGTTCTCGTACGGTACCTATCTCGGCGCCGTGTACGGCAGCCTGTTCCCCGGCCGGCTCAACCGCAGTGTGCTGGACTCGTCGATGCACCCGGACTGGCTCTACTACGAGCAGTTCAAGCAACAGGCCGTCGCGGCCCGGCAGAACGTCGAAGCCTGGGCCGGCTGGGTGGCCGAGCGGGACAACACGTATCACCTGGGCAACTCGCTCACCCGGGTGATGGCCAATCTCGACGCGATCGGCGAGCAACTGGCGATCAAGCCGGTGCCGTCGCCCGGGTATCCCGAAGACCCCAAGATCGACCGCAACTACTTCGACGCCATGCTGGGCTACGAGACCGTTCCGCGTGCCGTCTGGGCGCTGATGGCCGAACTGGTCATCGAAATCAGGAAGGCGGTCGGCGGAACGTTGTCCGCCGACGCGGGCAAGGCCCTTGCGGTGCTGGCCGAACGGTCCATCCCGCCGACGGTCAACGGCACCTACCAGGCGGTGACGTGCGAGGCCGACTGGCCCACGGACCCGAACGCCTACTACGAGCAGATGCGGATATTCCGCGAGCGGTACCCGTACGGCAGGGGTGCGGCGGCGGCCGAGCCGACCGAATGCACGTTCCGGTCGTTCACACCACAGGAGCGGATCACCGACCTGAAGCGCAAGGGCTACCCGATCGGAGTCGTGGTCCAGGCCGAGTTCGACCCGGCCACCCAATACGACGGCGGCCCGGCCATGGCGGCCAAGCTGGACGACAACCTGATCTCGGTCACCGACGAGGGCACGCACAGTCTGTACGGCCGCAATGGCTGCGTCACGAAGAAGGTCGACGACTACCTGATCAACGGCGTGCTCCCCGGCTCCCGCGCCACGTGTGCCGGTCCGCCGAGGCCGGACGTTCCGGCGGATGGCGCCACAGCTCGCTCGACTCCGCAGCCGGACCGGTCTCTGGAGGAACGCGCCCACGAGGTGATCGAGAACCGCAAGCCGAACCGGCGGTTCTGAACCCCGGGACGACGTGGGCGCCGGCCGGCCCTGCGCGCGGGTCGGCCGGGGGTCGGGTCGGGTCGGCCGGGGGTCGCGAGGGGGGTCGTTCACGTAGTCCGGCGTGTGATGACCTGCGTGGACGCTGCGCAGGGCAACACGAGGTCGGCAAGTAGGGCTTGCATGTCCGCGTAATCGAGGACGAGGCCCCCGCCACGAGGGTCCCGCACCGGCAGAGGCAACGGCGCACGCGAGAGGCTGTCCACCGTCCTGATCCTGTCGCCGACGGGCGGTCGATGCCATCGGATTTGACCCTGACGCAGGGTCAACCTCCCAGCATGGTCGGCATGACTACGAAAGACGACGATGCGATCGAGGCTGCGGGGCCGGGCCGGGCGTACGACGACAACGAGGAGCGGGCCGGCCGGCGGTTCACGGTGCACCACGACGGGGTCACGATTCCGGTGTCTCGGGGCGGGCGGGGACGACCGCTGGTCCTGGTCCCGGGGCTGATGTCGACCCAGGCCGACCTACACGAACTGATCGAGCTGCTGCGGCTCGACCACGACGTGGTGACCTTCGACCTCCGGGGCCACGGCCTCTCCTCGGCCGGCGATCGGTACACCTTCGAGGCGTTCCTCGGCGATCTCGTCGCGGTGATGTCGGAGATCGCCGCGTCGGAGCCCGGGCGCGCCGTCCCGCCCATACTCGTGGGCTACTCCCTCGGCGCGGACCTGGCCGTGCACTACGCCGCCGAACATCCGGACGCCGTCGCCGAACTCGTGATCATCGACGGGGCAAACCCGCTGCCGGAACCGTTCATCACCGAGATCGACCTACCGGAATTCCGCGCAATGGCAGAGGACCCGACAACCCGGCGTGAGATCGAGCAGGCCATCGGCACGCCGCGTCAGGTGCTACCCACCGCCAAGGAGATCTTCGACCTACAGTTGCAAATCGACGTGGTCCGCTCCCGAATCCTCGACCGATTCCGCAAGGTCACCTGCCCCATAACCATGATCATGTCGACCTCGATCGCCGGCACCGGCACGGACGGCCGCACCCCCCGTCACAACCACCTCTGGCGCACCGGCATCGCACGCCTACTCCACGAGCCCCCACCCACCCCCACCGTGACCTGGCTCCCCACCAACCACCGACTCGTATTCACCCATGCCCGAGAAATCGCCCAACTCATCCAAACCAGCCCCACCCAGGCCCCAGCCCCGGCTCCAGCCCCGGCTCCCCGAACAGCTCCCTGACCACCGCAGGCCGGCACCATGGCCGCCTCTCTCGGCCGAGGTGGTCAACCCTGTCGAGGGAGTATGGATACTCGAAGTCGACGCCTGCGGGCGGGTGTTGGTGGGGTTGGGTGCGGGTGGCTTTGTGCTAAACGGTCGGCGTGGGCCGGCGGAGATGGGCCCGGGTCCACGGTCACCGGCGGTCAGGAGCCCTGGGCTCCCCGGCGAGAGGTGGGTGTTGCTTGCCGGAAAGGCGCTGGCAACGGCGGAGCGGGAGGGCGGCCGAGTGGGGTTCGCCGGGGAGCCTTCCCGAGTTGGTCGGGCGTTCGCGGCCTGCGGTCGCGACTTGGTGGGCAGCGGGAGGCTCAGTGCTAAACGGTCGGCGTGGACCGGCGGAGATGGACCCGGGTCCACGGTCACCGGCGGCCGGGAACCCTGGACTCCCCGGCGAGACGCTGGTGTTGCTCGCCGGAAAGGCGCTGGCAACGGCGGAGCGGGAGGGCGGCCGGGTTGGGTTCGCCGGGGAGCCTTCCCGAGTGGGTCGGGCGTTCGCGGCCGGCGGTCGCGACTTGGTGGGCAGCGGGAGGCTCAGTGCTAAACGGTCGGCGTGGACCGGCGGAGGTGGGCCCGGTCCCACGGTCACCGGCGGTCAGGAGCCCTGGGCTCCCCGGCGAGACACAGGCGTTGCTCGCCGGAAAGGCGCTGGCAACGGCGGAGCGGGAGGGGAGCCCGGTGAGGTTCGCCGGGGAGCCTTCCCGAGTGGGTCGGGCCGTTTCGACGGGCGTTTCGGGGTGGGTGCGCGGGCGGAAAGGCCGCCCGTGGGTTGGGCGGGTCTCGATCCGGATCGCGGGACGCCTTCGGACCCGCTGTTTCGGGGCTGACCTGCGGTTTTGTGCAACCGGCCGGCGAGAGTGCGTGCCGGGGGCCGGGTTGCGCACGCAAGCAGCCGATTTCGCGTGGGTCAGGGCTCTCGGTGGGCGTTTCGGGTCGGCGCGGCCGGGTGGAGAGCTGTCTGTGAGCCCGGAGGGTCACGACCCGGATCCCGAGACGGCTGCCCGCACCCGGGGTTCCTCTGACCTGCGGTTTTGTGGGACCGAGCGGCGAGAGCAGGTGCCGAGGGCCGGGTTGCGCACGCAGGCGGCCGATTTCGCGTGGGTCAGGGCTCTCGGTGGACGTTTCGGGTCGGTGCCGCCGGGCGGAGAGCCGTCCGTGAGCCTTGAAGGGTCACAACCCGGATCCCGAGACGGCTTCCCACACCCAGAGTTCCACTGACCTGCGGTTTTACGTGACCGCGCGGCGAGAGCGCGTGCCGAGGGCCGGGTTGTGCGCCCCAGCGACCGCAACCGCCCACCCACGGCCCGCTCTTCTTCTCCCCTCCCGCCACCACACACCCACCACAACCCGAAACGGCCCGACCCTCTCGGAAAGGCTCCCCGGCGAACCCCACCGGGTGAGGTGCCCTTGATCTTCCGGACAGCGACCCGCGTAGGGTTGTAGGAAACCGGAAAGAGAAAGCACGTGCCAAAGAGATATACACAGCAGTTCA
>NZ_JBIRRX010000016.1:0-195391 GCF_044333915.1 Embleya sp. NPDC020886
TCCCGACCTTTCGGGCTCACGGGTGGCTCTCCGGCCGCCGGTGCCGACCCGAAACGCCCACCGAGAGCCATGACCCACGCGGAATCCGCCACCGGAGTGCGCAACCCGGCCCTCGGCACCCACTCTCGCCGGTCGGTCCCACAAAACCGCAGGTCAGTAGGCCCCCGGGTGCGGGAAGCCGTCTCGGGGTCCGGGTTGTGACCCTTTGGGCTCGCGGACGGCTCGCCGGCCGGCGGTGCCGACCCCAAACGCCCACCGAGAGCCATGACCCATGCGGAATCCGCCACCGGAGTGCGCAACCCGGCCCTCGGCACCCACTCTCGCCGGTCGGTTGCACTAAACCGCAGGTCGGCGCGAAACAGCGGACTCGAAGGCGTCCCGCCATCCGGATCGAGACCCGCTCAACCCACCGGCAGCCCTGCCACCCACGCACCCACCCCGAAACGCCCGCCGAAACGGCCCGACCAACTCGGCAAGGCTCCCCGGCGAACCTCACGGGGCTGCCCTCCCGCTCCGCCGTTGCCGGCGCCTTTCCCTCGGCAGTGGTGGAGCGGTGGCGGTCGACGATGGCGGTGGGGAGGGGTGGGGTGGTGGCGTCGGTCACGTGGCGGGGTGTGGTGCTCGGTGCCGGCGGTGCTGGTGGTTCTGGTGGGGTTGGCGATTTGGGGATTACGCAGATGAGAGCCTCGGTGACGGGTTGTCGTACGAGTACTTACACACGGTTGCCTCTTGCGCGAAATCGGAGAATTTGAGCAAAGTCGACATTCTGCCCAGATCATGTCGCGTTGACACGCGTGACCTGTTGCCGATTCTTCCGGAGTTCGTGTGCCCAAGCCCGTCCCGATGTCTCAGCCGTCCGTCGCCCGTCGCGGGCGGATCCCCGCGCTCCCCGGCCGGGATGCTGCCCGCCGGCTCCCGGCCCTGGCGGTGATCGGCGTGCTCGCGCTGACCACCGTCGCCGCGTGTGGTCCCGGGCACGACGGGGCGGGGCCCGCCCGGAGCGACAAGGCGGGGGCAGTACGCGGGGATCCGCCCACGACGACCGCGCCGGCTCCGGCACCGCCCGACCCCGGGGCCCGGGGCGCGTCCCCCGCCGGCCCGGCCGAGACGGGCGCCCCTGGCCCGTCGGGCCCGCAGCCGCCAGCGGCGCCCTCCGCTCCGCCGACGGGTCCCGCCTCGAAGACCCCCGGCGCACCCTCGTCGGCCGCGACGCCCCACGGCCCCAACCACGCCGCACCGGCCCACCCACCCGCGCCGGCGGCGAACCGGGCCGCGGACATACCCCCGCCACTCGTGCCCATCGGCATCGTACGGAGCACCACCGACCCCGGTGACCGCACGGTCGCGCTCACCTTCGACGACGGCCCCGACCCGCGGTGGACTCCGCAGGTGCTCGCGCTGCTCGACGAGTACGACGTCAAGGCCACCTTCTGCATGGTCGGCCCCAACGCCGCGCGCCACCCCGACCTGGTGCGCCGGGTGGCCGACGCCGGCCATCGACTGTGCGACCACTCGGTCACGCACGACGAGGAGATCGACAAGCGGTCCGCCCCGCGAGTCCGGTACGAGATCGTCTCCGCGCGCGACGAGATCGCCCGGGCCGCCCCCGGCCACGACGTCGACTGGTTCCGCGCGCCCGGCGGCGCGTGGTCACCGACCGTGCGCCAGATGTCGGCCGCGTACGGCATGAAGCCCCTCGGCTGGTCGGTCGACACCCGCGACTGGGAGAAGCCCGGCGTCGACACGATCCTCGACAACGTACGCCGCGAGCTGCGCCCGGGCGGCGTGGTCCTCATGCACGACGCGGGCGGCGACCGTACCCAGAGCATCGACGCGCTCGCGCGGCTTTTGCCGTGGCTGAAGGACCACGGCTACCGATTCGCGTTCCCGGGCTGAGACGACCACGCCCGGCCCGACCCCACGCGCCGGTGCCACTCGACGGGCAACGCATGCTCACATCGGCTCGGCGGGGGCGGTTCCGGCGCAGCGCCCGACGGCGTCCCGAAGGTCGGGCATGGCACGGCGAGGACGTGGGGGAGACCACGTTCACCGCGACAATGACCCCCCGGGAACGTGCCGGGCAACCGGATCATCACCTCGGCCCGTGTCCGAGTCCTGCGCGTGGGCCAACGCGCGGCGTCCTCAGATCCACTGGCGGTCGGCACGGTACAGCGCGACATCCACACGCCCTCGGGCTGCGGCGCGATCCGACTTCTGCCGCCGACCCGCCCTCGCGCGCCGGCCGAACCTCCCAAATCGGACAACTCGCCACCGCGCACGATGAATCGACCTGATCTAGCGTGGAAATATGAAGACACAAAGCACGCATTACACAGTTGTCAAGGGTGACACACTCTCCGCGATAGCCGCGAGGTTCGGAACCACCGTCGATAAACTCGTCGAGTGGAACCACATCGCCGATCGGGACCGGATCCCGATCGGGCTGGACTTGGTGGTCACCGATCCGCATATGAGCGAGAGCTACGTACCGTTCCCCGGTGCCGGCTTTTTCACGAGCTCGCAAGACAGCCCCATCATCTACTCGATGGGGGTCCGCCTGATCCAAGTGGACTGCTCGGCCTGGCTTCCTCCGGAGGGACCAACGTCGCTGTGGACGAAGACCGCCCGGGAGTCCTACGCAATGTGGCAGCGCAAGCTCGGCTACCAGGGTCCGGACGCGGACGGCATTCCGGGCCTGACGTCCTGGACGAAGCTCCGGGTTCCCTACTTCAACAACGAAGGCGACTGAAGACGCCTGGGTCGCAGCCATGTCGTCCTGCCCGACGCAGGGCCTTCCATGGCTGTCGATCCTAGGCTGTCGCCGCCTACTACGCAGCGCGCGTAGCCGCCCTGTAGGAATCGGCGCGCCGGTGTTTCAGGCTACCGAGCCGCTGAACGAGCAGGCCCCGGCCGCAGGTTGGGCGCCGCGGACGACGCGGATCGGCTGCGACCGCATGGTGGAGCCGCCCGGCATGGCGCGGGAACCCTGAACGTCTACCGCGACCGCGAACACGACGACCGTGTCCGCCATGCCGTGCTTACCGTCATGCCGCGCTTACCGTCGCCGTTTCCCCGGCGGAGGACCCGGCCCCTGGCGGGGCACGGTGTCGAACCGGTTCCGTGCACCCGCCAACTCCTTTCCGCCGGTGGCGACTCGCGCCCACCGGCGTCAGGGAGTCCGGGTCCTGCGGGCGTGGAGGAACGACCCACCGGGCCTGATGACTTCCGACGACGTCCCGCCGGTCGATTCCTGGACCGGCGGACCCACGGACGACCTCCGGGGTGACACGCCGAGTCCCTGGCTCGCATGTCTGCGACTCGGCCCGCGCACGTCCTGGTAGCCGCGGCGCAGGAACACGGCCACCGCACGCGGAAGAACACCGGACGCAGGCCCCGCACGGCCTCCAACTCGGGGTTGAGTTTCGGAGCCGAATCGGGTGATGGCCTGCCTGGCCTGCACGCACGCGTCGTCGACGTCGAATGCGAGGGAACACACCGAGTGCAACGACGCCGCACGGAACGGAAGTTCGCGCAACTCGGGTGGCCGACCTCGTTCGAGGTCCTACGCGCCGACCGCAAGGGCGCGCGGGTCGAGCAGGATCGTGGCGACGTACCAGGCGGCGGGTCGCGTGGCGGGTTAGACACCGTTCCGGTGGCGTACCGGCCCCAGACCGCGCCCCGAGGCCTCGGCAGGGATCGCAGGATCGGGGGTCCAAGAGCGCGGCCAACGCAGCAGGGATGCCCTCGGTTGGACCCCTGGCGTCGTCCAGCGGAACATCGCCCGTCCGTGGAAGCACCGGATGCGCCGCCGGTGTCTCGGCTGCGACCCGGATCCGCCGGCTTTCGGAGATCTCCAACTCGGCAAGGAGTTTGCCCGCACGTAGCTTCCCGATGTCAGGAGGGAATTCGGCGAGGCCCTGGCGTTGCTCGGCGGAAAGGCGCTGGCAACGGCGGAGCGGGTGGGCGCTTTCGTCAGGTTCGCCGGGGAGCCTTTTCGAGTGGATCGGGCCGCTTCGGCGGGCGTTTCGGGGTGGGTGCGTGGGTGGCAGGGCTGCCGGTGGGTTGGGCGGGTCTCGATCCGGATGGCGGGACGCCTTCGAGTCCGCTGTTTCGCGCCGACCTGCGGTTTTGTGGGACCGGCCAGCAAGAGCGCGTGCCGAGGGCCGGGTTGTGTACCCCGGTGACGGATTCCGCGTGGGTCATGGCTCTCGGTGGGCGTTTCGGGTCGGCACCGGCGGCCGGAGAACCACCCGTGAGCCCGAAAGGTCGGGACCCGGATCCCGAGACCGCTTCCCGCACCCGGAGTTCCACTGACCTGCGGTTTTGTGGGACCGGCCGGCGAGAGCGCGTGCCGAGGGCCGGTTTGCGCACTCCGGCAACCGAAACCGCCCACTCCCGGCCCGCTATTCGCTTCCTCTCCCACCACCGCCCACCCACCACCCGCCGAAACGCCCCGACCCACTCGGTAAGGCACCCCGGCGGACCTCACCGGGCCGCCCACCCTCCGCGCCGTTGCCAGCGCCTTTCCCGCCGAGCAACACCCACCTCTCGCCGGGAAACCCAAGGCTCCCGGCCACCGGCGACCCCGGGACCGGCTCGATCTCCACCGATCCACGCCGACCATTTAGCCCTGAGCCACCCGCCGCCGACCAAAACGCGACCGCCGGCCGCGAACACCCGACCCACTCGACAAGGCTCCCCGGCGGACCCGACCGGGCCGCCCACCCTCCGCGCCGTTGCCAGCGCCTTTCCGGCGAGCAACGCGCGTGTCTCGCCGGGAAACCCCAAGGCTCCCGGCCACCGGCGACCCCGGGACCGGCTCGATCTCCACCGATCCACGCCGACCATTTAGCACAGAGCCACCCGCCGCCGACCAAAACGCGACCGCCGGCCGCGAGCACCCGACCCACTCGACAAGGCTCCCCGGCGGACCTCACCGGGCCGCCCCTCCGACTCCGCCGTTGCCGGCGCCTTTCCGGTGAGCAACACCCCACGTCTCGCCGGGGATCTCAGGGCTCCCGGCCACCCGTGACTGTGGGACCGGCTCGATCTCCGCCAGCCCCCGCCGACCGTTTAGCACAGAGCCATCCGCCGCCCACCAAGACGCGACCGCCGGCCGCGAACGCCCGACCCACTCGGAAAGGCTCCCCGGCGGACCCGACCGGACTGCCCTCCCGCTCCGCCGTTGCCAGCGCCTTCCCAGGCAAGCAACGCCCGCGTCTCGCCGGGAAACCCAAGGCTCCCGGCCGCCGGCGACCCCGGGACCGGCTCGATCTCCACCGATCCACGCCGACCGTTTAGCACAGAGCCACCCGCTGCCGACCAAGACCCAACCGCCGGCCACAAACACCCGACCCACCCGCAAAGGCCCCGAACGAATCAAACGAAAGCACCCACCCAATCGGCCCCACCCCCGCCCGCGCCCCGCACCACCCCGGCCCCACGCATCACCCCCGTCAGGCCTCCACCACCACCCCCAACCCCGCCCCCAACCCCACCCCCCGCCAGCCCCTCAGGCCCGGCCGAGGACGAATTCGAGGGTGTCCGAGCGGGCTCTGCCCAGGACGCTTTCGCGTAGTGCGTCGGCGAACTCCTCGACGGTGACCACCCCGTCGCCGTCGGCGTCCATCGCGTGGAGCCAGGCGATTCGTTGTGTCGCTGCGGCGTCCGCGCCGAGCAGGCGGGCGTAGTCGGCCTGATCGATGCGGCCGTCCCCGTCCCGGTCCACCGCTGCGGCCACCGAGACCATCAGTGCGGCCATGGCGGCACCCGGCGCGGCGTCGGCGAGCACTCGGTACTCGTCGGCGTCGACCACGCCGTCCCCGTCGGTGTCGGCCGTGGTGCGCAACTCGTCCCACCAGGCGTGGAAGGCCGCGTACATGACCTCCTCGTCCACGGCGGCGAGGTCGAGTCGATCGCTGAACACCCGGGCGAGCGCGGCCAAGTCGGGCCAGGACAACACGCCGTCGCCGGTCTGGTCCAGGATTCGTACGAAGAGATCGGCGAGTTGCGCCGCCGGCTCGGCCGCACGATCGTGGGGGCCGAACCGGCGCAGCCCGCGCCCCGCTTCCCGCTTGGCCGCGATGTAGGTCGCCGCGAGCGGCATGTAGACCCACTTCGTCGGCAACAGGTCACTGGCCACCGCCGCGGTCCGACACGCGAGCGACACCATCGTCTCGGCGCCGAACGGCACTCGGCCGCGCTCGCCCAGTTGCTCCCGGTAGCTCGGCGGCAGGGTGCTCGCGACGACGGTGCGGATCGCGGCGCCGAACGCCGCGCAGCCGGCCGACCACACCGCCTCGGGGACGAAGGACAGTGCTGCGGGCGCGGGCAATCGGCCCAGTGCGTCGAGGAGTTGCTCGACCCCCTGTCCGGCCGTGAGCTTGTCCCGTACCGTCTCGTCGAACCAGACGCGGAATTCCTCGACCGTGCCCGGCATCGCGTCCGCCGGCACCCCGAACTGCAGCCCCACAAGCAGCCATTCCGCGTACAACTCGGCCTGCCGCTCCTCGTCGAGCGGATCGCCGCCGAGCTCGCACATCAGCACCATCGCGTCGAACACCGTCAGGTGCACCCACGCCTGTGCCTCGGGGTCGAGCGCGGAGTACGCCCGACCCTGCGCGTCCACCCCTTTGACGTGCCCGTGCAGCCGGCGCAGCCGGGCCACCTCGCGCTCGCGGTCCGCCTCGTCCTGGTAGAGCAACCGCTGCAGGCTGAGCATGGTCTGCTCGATCCGGCGCCACGGGTGTTTCCGATAGGTGGAGAACTCCACCACCCCGGCGTCGACCACCGGATGCGCAGTCTCCAGCACGATCGCCCGACCGATGGTGGTCAACAGGCGCCATTGGCCCAGATAGCGCCAGGAGAGCGAGCCCGCGCCCGGGAAACCTTCGGGGCGGTCCGACATCCGGGGTGCGTCCGACATGGGTGACCTCTCTCGCCGCTCGGCTGGTAGTCGTGACGATACAATCCGTCACCTTCGACCGTGGTCGATCCGGAGAACCGCCGAAGCCACGGCCGCGGGACGGCCGCGCCGATGAGTTTCGGGGGCGGTCCCGGTCCACCTCACTCAGACTGGAAGAGCCGACCCGGCCCGCGCCGTCGACGCCGACCGGGCCGTCGCCGAGGAGGGCAGTCGGATGGCAACAGTGATGGCCGAGAAGACGATGTCGCTGGACGGGTTCATCGCCGATCCGTCGCATGACGTGGCGGAGTTGTTCGGGTGGTACTCGAACGGGCACGTGGAGACACCCGCGCCCGGTGGGGGAATGACCTTCCGCACCTCGGTGGCGAGCGCCCGACACCTGCGCGAGTTGTTCGTCAACACGGGGGCGATCGTGACCGGCCGCCGACTGTTCGACGCCACCGACGGGTGGGGCGGCAGCCATCCGATCGGCGTGCCGGTGTTCGTGGTGACCCATCACGTACCGCGGGACTGGGTCGCCGCGCATCCGCAGGCGCCGTTCACCTTCGTCACCACCGGCGTGGAGAACGCCGTCGCCGAGGCCGGAGCGGTGGCGGGCGATCTGGCCGTGGGCGTCGGCGGCGCCGACATCGTGCGCCAGTGCCTGAACGCGGGCCTGCTCGACGAGATCGTGGTCAACCTGGTGCCGGTGTTGCTGGGCGGGGGCATCCGCTTCTTCGACCATCTCGCCGACGTCCCGATCGAGTTGGAGGCGACCCGGGTGATCGAGGGCCGGCACGTCACGCACCTGTACTTCCGGGTGGTGCGCCCGACCTGAGAACTCGGGGAGGTGCCGCGCGAGCGGCGCGGAGCGGCACCTCCCCGAGTTGCCGCGTGAGCGGTGCGGCGCCGGTCGATCGCCCAGGGCGGGAAAGTGGTCCGGTCCTCGAACAGTTCACTGGACCTTCACGCCGGTCCGGTGGCGTGCGTAGCGTCGCCTTCATCGCGGCCGAGTACACCGGAACCACCGCATTCGCCTCCCCCAAGGACGCCCGCATGATCGTGTTCGCGCACCTCAGTGACACCCACCTCGACGGCGGCCCGCACGCGGCCGAGCGCACCCGGGCGGTGCTGGCCCACCTGAACGCGCTCCCCTACGACCTGGACGCGGTGCTGGTCACCGGCGACATCGTGGACAACGGCCTGCCCGCCGAATACGACGAGGCGCGGGCCCTGCTCGCGTCGCGGCACCCGGTGCTGATCCTGCCCGGCAATCACGACGTACGCGGGCCGTTTCGCGCGGGGCTGTTCGACGAGCCCGCGGGCGACAAGCCGATCAACCGGGTGCACCGCACGGCCGGCGGCGCGGTGTTCGCGCTGTGCGACTCGTCCATTCCGGGTCGTGCGGACGGCCTGCTGGCCGACGAGACGCTGTCCTGGTTGACCGACGTGCTGGACGAAACCCCGTCCACCACACCGGTGTTCGTGGCCTTTCACCACCCGCCGGTGGAGCTGGGCAGCCCGGAGATCGACCGGATCCGCCAGTTCGGCGCCGAGCGGTTGGCCGAGGTGATCGCCCATCGGCCCAACGTGGCGGGTCTGCTGTGCGGGCACGCGCACACCCCGGCGGCCACCACCTTCGCCGGCAAGCCGCTGATCGTGGCGCCCGGTGTGGTGTCCACGATCAACCTGCCCTGGGAACGCGGCGGCGACGACGCCCCGTTCGTCGACCCGAAGCTGCCGCCCGCGTTGGCGTTCCACCGGCTCGACGACGAGGGTCGGCTGACCACACATTTCCGCGCATTGGCCTGATCGCCCGATAGCGTGCCCCGAATACGCCAACGGAGCGAAGGGGGCCGCCGATGTTCGGACGACGCCGGCAGGACACGGGGAGCACGGCCGAGGCGGGCTTCGCGGCGGGGCCGGTGTGGGTGCGCGCGGCGGCGGGCAGCGTGGTGGGCAACAGGTATCGGGCCAACTTCGACGTGCTCGGCCTGGAGCCGGGGCTGCGGCTGGCGGCGGTCGCCGACGGCATGGGCGACGGTCCCGGGAGCACGGCCGCCGGGCGGATCACGATGAACGAGTTCACCGCCTCGATCCGCCGGGCCTCGGCCGCGGGCATCGGGCCCGACCCGACGGCGCTGCGCGCGAGTGTGGCCGGCATCCAGGACCTGGTGCTGGCCGCGGCGGCGGGGTTGAGCGGCTTCACCGGGTGCACGCTCACCGCGCTGATCGCCGAACCGGACCCCCGGCCCGAGGCCGACGCGGCCGCCGCATGGCTGGTGCAGATCGGCGACTCGCGCGCATATCGGCTGCGCGCCGGGCAGTTGGACCTGCTGACGGTCGATCACACCGAGGCGTGGCTGGGCGCGCTCTACGGCTGGTATCCGGCCGACTCGCCGCAGGCCGCCGCCGCGCGCTACCGGCTCAGCCGCTACGTCGGACACCCCGGCCGGCCCGAGCCCGACGTGCTGAACGTGACCCTGCGGCCCGGCGACGTGTACCTGCTGTGCACCGACGGGGTCGCCGAACAGATCGACTACCGCCCGCTCGGCGCCCTGTTGGCCGCGCCCGAGGCGCCCACCGAAATCGTCGCCCGGCTGCTCGCCGCGACCCTGGAGGCGGGTGGCCACGACAACGCGACGGCGATCGTGCTGTGCGTGGACCACCGCACGGACCAACGCACGGACCACCGCCCGGACCACCGCGCGGACCAACATGTGGACCATCGCGCCGATCACCCCGCCGATCACCGCACGGCTCGGCCCGCCGACGACTCCCGGACCTGAGCACCCGACACCGTCCGCTCGATGCCTCCCACCCGACACTTCCCGCCCGACGTCCCCACTCGACATCACCCCACGGCCGCCGCGTCGATGCCTTCCACCTCGGGGTTCCAGGCTTCGTCGTGCTCCGTGCGAGGATTTGCGAACGTGCGGTAGCCCCCACCGAGCGAAGGACGAGCGCGATGCGCGACGAGAAGATCAGCGAATACCTGGACCGCCTCGCCGACCGGGTTCCGGCGCCGGGGGGCGGTGCGGCCGCCGCGCTGCACGCCGCACAGGCAGCCGCGCTGCTGGGCATGGTCGCCCGGTACACCACCGGCGACAAGTACGCCGAGCATGCCTCCTCGATCGCCGAGGTGGTCGCGCTGACCGACGAACTGCGGGGCGTGGCACTGCGGTTGGCCGAGGAAGACGCGGTCGCGTTCACCGCGGTGACCGAGGCGTACACGCTGCCCCGGGACACCGACGAGGCCAAGGCCGTGCGCTCGGCCACGATCGCCGCCGCCCTGGTCGGCGCGGCCAAGCCGCCGGCCGAGGTGGTCGTGCTGGCCGCCGCGTGCGTCGAACTGGCCGAGAAGCTGCTGCCGATCGGCAATCCGAACGTGATCACCGACGTGGCCGCGGCGGCCGAGGCGGCGCGGGCGGCGGCGACCACGGCGCGGGTGAACATCGAGATCAACCTCGGCGGCATCCGGGACGAACAGGCCCGCACCGAACTCACCACGCAGGCCGGGCGGGTGGACGACATCGCCACGCGCGCCGATCAGGTCACCGCGGCCGTCCGCAAGGAGATCGCCCGATGACCGCGACCGTACTCGCCGGCAAGGACCTCGCGGCCGCGATCCGCGCCGAGACCGCGACCCGGGCCGCGCTGCTCGCCGAGGCGGGCTCCCCCGTCACCCTGGCCGTCGTGGTGGCCACGGCCGACGAGTCCAGCGCCTGGTACGTGCGTTCGATCGCGCGGGCCGCCGCGAAAGTCGGCATCACCTGCGACGTGGTCGACCTGGGCGCGGACGCGACCGCGGCGGCGATCCGGGGCACGCTGGCGGCACTCGGCGCGGACGACGACGTGCACGGGATCATCCTGCAGACCCCGCTGCCGGAGGGCGCGGCCCTGGAGGACCTGGCCGGCGCGATCCCCATCGGCAAGGACGTGGACGGCGCCAACCCGCTCTCGCTCGGCCGGCTGGCCGCCGGGCTGCCCGCCTTCGCCCCGGCCACGGCCGAGGCGGTGGTGGCGATCCTGGATCACCACGGCGTCGAACTCGCCGGTCGGCACGTCGCGGTGGTCGGCCGCTCGACGGTGGTCGGCAAACCCGCCGCGCACCTGCTCCTGGACCGCAACGCCACGGTCACCATCTGCCATTCGCGGACCAAGGACCTGGCCGCGCTGACCTCGACGGCCGATGTCGTGGTCGCCGCGGTCGGCCGCCCCGGCCTGATCACCGCCGAGCACGTCGCGCCCGGCGCGGTCGTGGTCGACGTGGGCACCAACCCCACCGCCGACGGCGGCCTGGTCGGCGACGTGGACGCGGCCTCGGTGACACCGGTGGCCGGCGCACTCACCCCCGTGCCGGGCGGCGTGGGACCGGTGACGACGGCGCTGCTGCTCGGCCACACGGTGCGCGCGGCGACCTCGGCCTGAGCCACCGGGCCGCCGCGTCACCAGCGGGCGACGCGGCGGCCGTCCCGTTCGTGCCAGCGGCCCGGGAGGTCGAGGATCTCGGCGCCGGCGGCGCGAAAGCGCTCGGCGGTGGCCCGGGCTCGTTCCGGATCGAGGGCGAACACCCACAGGCCCGGTATCAGTACCGTCCGCACGACGCCGGCGATCACGTTGGCCAGCAGGTTCTCCAACTCGGGCTGCTCCTCGTTCGAGGAGACGCCGTTGTCCAGACACACCACCGGCCGGCTCAGGCCGAGCCCCTGCGCGTACGCGGTCAGCGCGTTGCGATGGGCGGCCATCTCCCAGGGGTCGCGGGGATAGCACCGTAGATAGGCGACGGGCGCGCCGACGAACGGAGGGGAGACGGTCGTCATGGCGACTGATTCCTTTCCGGCGATCGGCACGGACCTGCGGTCGCGCCTCGCCGCCAGTCAACACCGTCCCGACCGAAAGGTCTATACCAATATTGTCACCTCCGGGTAACTCCCGAAAACCGACCGGTCCGCCGCCGACACCCGCCCCGTCCGGCGGCCCCCGGACGTACCGTGAAGAGATGAGCACCAACGATCCGGGCACCCCCGGTGGTGGGGGTGCCACCCCGTCCGGGCCGGTTCCGTCCCAGCGCCGTCGACGCAAGCGCTACTTCGTGATGATGGGCATCTGCCTGCTGCTGTTCCTGCTGGCCGGCACCGTGGTCTACCGCTGGTCGTTCGCCGCCGCCGCGGGCATGACCATCGTCGCGATGGCCATTCCGCCGTTCGCGGCGATCGTGGCCAATCGCCGCGAGCGCGGCGACCGCTGGTGGGACGAGTAGCAGCCGCGGTCACCGAGTCGTCCGGTCGTCGGTGGTGCGGTCACGGCTTCGTCCCGACGCGGTGACAACCGCGAGCACCACGAACCACGGCGAGCGTCGCGCCCGTCCTCCTCGACGACCCGCGATCGCGCGGGCAGGGAGAAGGGGGCCGAGATGCCCATCGATCCGGGTATGCAGGCGGCACGGCAGGCTCAGGCATTCCGGCAGGACGTCGACCGACGGGCCTTTCGCGAGCAGATGTTCGCCGCCGACCGGCGACGCCGGCGCGGCGGGCGCTCGGGTAACGGCGTACTCCTGCTGTTGCTCGTGCTCGGCGCGGTGTTCCTCGCCGCGAAGTATCCCGACCAGGCACACGACTTGGTCGACCGGAGCCGCCCCCTGCTCGACCGGGTGCTCGGCTCGCTCGACGACCTGGGCTGACCCGAGCGCACCCGAGCGCACCCGAGGGCGCGCCGGACGGGCTCGGTTCGAGGGAAGTGCGACAACCGGGCAGTAGGGTCGGGTGGCCGAGCGGCCGGATGCGGTGCGGCCGTCGAATGCGGAGCCGGCCGCGGGCCGTCGGGCCCCGGGCCAGGAGAGGACGTCGTCATGGGACCAGTCATCGCGGTCACCGGAGCGAGCGGTCAGATCGGTGGCCGGGTCGCCCGCCGGCTCGCCGAGGCCGGCACGGCGCAGCGCCTGGTGGGCCGGGACGCGTCCCGGCTGCCGGAGTTCGACGGTGCGGTCAAGGCCCCGCCCGCGTCCTACGGCGACGGGGCGGCGATGCGGCGGGCCCTGGAGGGGGCCGACACGCTGTTCCTGGTCTCGGCCCACGAGAGCGCCGATCGGGTCGGTGAGCACATCACCGCCGTGGACGCGGCGGTGGCGGTCGGCATCCGACGGATCGTCTACGTGTCCTTCCAGAGCGCGGCGCCGGACGCGACGTTCACGTTCGCGCGCGACCACTGGCACACCGAGCAACACATCCGGGACACCGGACTGCGGCACACGTTCCTGCGCGACAGCCTGTACCTGGCGGTGCTGCCCGCGATGGTCGGTGCCGACGGGGTCATTCGCGGTCCGGGCGGGCAGGGGCGGGTCGCGGCGGTGGCGCACGACGACATCGCGGACGCGGCGGCGGCGGTACTGCTCGGCGACACCGCGCACGACCACCTCACCTACGACCTGACCGGCCCCGAGGCGATCACCCTCGCGGAGGCGGCGGCGGAGCTGACCCGCTTCGCCGGGCGGCCGATCGAATACGTCGCGGAAAGCCGGGACGAGGCGTACGCCTCCCGCGCGCAGTACAACGCGCCGGCCTGGGAGATGGCGGGCTGGGTGACCTCGTACGAGGCGATCGCCACCGGCGAGATGGCCAAGGTCTCCACCGCGATCCCGATGCTGACCGGCCGGCCCGCCCAGAACCTGGCCGGCTATCTGACCACCCACCCCCAGGCGTGGGAGCACCTCAAGGCGTAGGTCCGGCCGACGGCAACCGATCCAATCGACCCCGACGACTCCCCCGACCGGCCGTGCCCGGGTGCGGCCGGCTCCGGAGCCGGGTCTGCTGAAACCATGCACCCCAAACACCCGATCATCGAGCTGACCGAGCTGCTGATGCGCGAGACCGACCTGCCGCAGGATCGCGCGAGCGCCCTCGTGCAACGCATCTGGGACGCGGGCGTGGCCGAGGGCACCCGCCGGATGACGGAGGATCTGGCCGCCGCCAACCGGGAAAGCGCGGAACTGCGCCGCGCCCTCGACGACGAGTGACCCGAGCCGGGACGACCACCCCCATGGCGCCCGTCGAAGGCGTGGTTTCCCCCCTCGGGGCCGGACCGGGACACCACGCCGGCCGGTGACGGGTCCTACAGCGGGAGCGGGCCGGCGAGCGGGTTGACGCGGTTCAGGGTGTTCACGCCGTCGGGGTAGACGGCGGTCGGGACACCGACGACCCGGCCGCTGTTCGGGGTCGGTTCCTGCGCGTGGGCGGCGGACGCGCCGAGGGTCACGGCGAGGGCGGTGCCGGCCAACGCGGCGGCGGCGATGCGCTTGTTCATGTCCCGCCCAACGAGGTCGCGGGCACTTGGTCACCGCGGCGCCCGCCGAGGCGGCCCGGTTCACCTGTTCGGCGTTCGTAGCCCGCCGCGCACCGGGAACAGGAGCACCGACCCGGAGGAGGAGTGCGCATGGCGGAGCACCGCAGGCGGCGGATCGGCGGCACGGCGCGATGATGCACGACGGTCGGCTGCCGATGAGTCTGGCGTTCGCGTCGCTGCTGCTCACCTTTCTGGCGACGCGGACGATCACCCGGCTGATCCGGGCCGGTCGAGGCCCGTTTCGCAACGTCAGTCCCGGCGGTGTGCACATCCATCACGTGGTGCCGGGCATCGTGCTCGCCCTGATCGGCGGCTTCGTCGCGGTCGGCACCGGCCAATACCTGGTCGGCCGGTCGATCGCGGGGGTGCTGCTGGGGATCGGCGCGGGGCTGGTGCTGGACGAGTTCGGGATGATCGTGCACCTGGCCGATGTGTACTGGACCGAGCAGGGCCGGATCTCGATCGAGGCCACGGTGTTGGCCACCGCCGCGGTCGGCTTGGCGGCGAGCGGTTTCGTACCCTTCGACGCGACGCCGGAGGGCGGCGGCGTCGCCGATCAGGTGGTGTGGCTGCTGGTGTTGTTGCTGGACGTGGCGATGGCGGCGATCACCTTCGCCAAAGGCAAGGTCGGTACCGGCGTGATCGGCATCTTCATCCCGATCGTCAACATCGTCGCGGCGATCCGGCTGGCCCGACCCGGCTCTCCGTGGGCTCGGCGCTACTACCACGACAAGCCCCGCAAACTGCGCCGTGCCACCGCGCGGGCGGCCCGCCGCGACGCGCGCTGGAAGCCGATCCGCCGCCGCTTCGAGGACACCATCGCCGGCAGCCTGGTCGCCGCGCCCCCACCGCCGAAGTCCGAGCCGCAGGGGCACCGACGGGTGGTCGGCACCCGACACACCTGGTACCGCCTCCCCAGCACCCCGACCTGACCGGAAATCCGCCGAGCCCCGATCCCGGGCCCGTCGGGCCGTGTCCTCCCGCTGGGTGGCGGTGCCTCCGCGTAGGGTCCGGTGCATGGTGGATACCGCGTATGTGTTGGTTCCCGGGGCGGGTGGGGTTGCCTGGTATTGGCATCTGGTGGAGGCCGAACTGCGGGCGCGGGGGCGGGATGTGGTGTCGGTGGACCTGCCCGGTGCGGACGAGGCTGCGGGACTGGCGGAATACGTGGACCTGATCGTGGCCGCCGCCGCGGATCGGGAGCGGGTCGTATTGGTCGGGCAATCGCTGGGCGGGTTCAGTGCCTCGCTCGCGTGTGCCCGACTGCCGGTCGCCCTGCTCGTGTTGCTGAACGCGATGATCCCCGAGCCCGGCGAGAGCGCCGGCCGGTGGTGGGCCGCCACCGGCCAGGACGCGGCACGGCGGGACAACGACGAGCGCGCCGGCCGACCTGCCGACGCCGACTTCGACGCGCTCGTGTACTTCCTGCACGACGTCCCGCAGGCCCTGATCGACGAGGGCGAGGGCCGGCAACGCGGCGAGTCCGACGCGGTGTTCGGCACCGCGTGGTGGTTGCCCGCCTGGCCCGACGTACCCACCAGGGTCCTGATCGGCCGCGACGACCGGTTCTTCCCCCTCGCCTTCCAACGCCGGGTCGCCCGAGAACGCCTCGGCGTGCTCGCGGACGAGATGCCCGGCGGCCATCTGCTCGCGCTCAGCCGCCCGGTAGAGCTGGCCGACCGCCTGGAGCGCTACCTGGCCGACGTCGAACGCCCGGGTCACTGACCCGGGTTCGCCGCCGCCGGCCCCGGGCCGCCCACCGGCCGTTGTCGCGCGGCCAGGACCGCGATGTCGTCCTCCGGCTTGTCGGTGACCATCCGGGCGATCAGCGTGTCCACCAGACGCACCAACGGGGTCTCGGCGGTCAGTCCCACCCGGGTCAGCCGCTGCAGCGATTCGCCGATGTCCTCGCCCCGGCGCTCGATCAGGCCGTCCGTGTACATCACCAGGACCCGCTCGGGTTCGCTGCGCCGACGCACCGAGGTGTAGCCGCCGAAGCCGGTGCCCAGCGGCGGTCCCACGGGGACGTCGACGAGTTCGGCCGTGTCGCCCGGGCCGACCAGCAGCGGCGGCAGATGCCCGGCGCTGGCGAAGGTGACCGCGCCCGCCGCCGGGTCGACCAGGACCAGCAGGCAACTCGCCACCCGTTCGATGCCGGCCTTGGTGCTGGTGCGGTCCACCGCGGCCAGAATCTCGTGCGGCTCCTGATCGGAGCGCGCCTGCACCCGCAACAGCGCCCGGAACTGGCTCATCTCCACCGCGGCCTGCACACCGTGGCCCATCACGTCGCCGACCGCGAGCAGCGTGCGACCGCCGCTGAGCGCGACCGCGTCGTACCAGTCGCCGCCCACCTCGACGCTGCTGCCCGCGGGTCGGTAGCGCGAGGCCAGTTCGATGTCGGGGTGCGGTGCGTCCGGGGCGGCCAACAGCGCGTGCTGGAGGGCGAGCGCGATGTCGTGTTCGTGTGCGTAGCGGCGGGCGTTGTCCACGCTGATCGCCCCGCGCCGGGCCAGGTCGCGGGCCAGCACCACGTCCTCGGTGGAGAACGCGTCCGCCGCGCCGTGCCGGGCCAGGCTGACCATGCCGATGGCGCTGCCGCGGGCGACGAGCGGCAGCGCGACGATCGAGTGCAGGCCGACCGAGCGGAAGATGTCGACGCGGTCGGGGCTGGACACCTCGCGGGCCAGTTCGTCGTCGCTCACCCGGTTGACCACCACCGGGCTGCGCTCGCTCAGGGCGCGCGGCACCATCGAGCCCTGTTGGTAGTCGACGTTCTCGCCGGGTCGGCGCAGGATCGCGGCCTGCTCGGCCATCCCCGGCCGGTGCGACAGCGCGGCGCGCCACATCCGGACCATGTCCTGTGGGGCGTGCGGGGTGCCGTTGGCGCCCTCGACCGCGAACACGTCCACCGCGGCCACGTCGCCGAGTTCGGCGACGAAGAGTTCGGCCAGTTCCTCGCAGGTCTCGACCAGGTCGAGGGTGGTGCCGACCCGGGTGGCGGCGGCGTCCAGGAAGGACAATCGACGGCGGGCCGCGTCCAGTTCCAACTGGGTGCGGCGGGACTCGGAGACCTCCAGGATGACGCCGGCCAGGCCGACCACCGCGCCCTCGTGCTCCAGGCGGTGGTAGGCGCCGTGCCACCAGCGACGGTCGGGCGGGCCCGCGTGGGTGATGCCGGTGGAGGTGGCCTCGCGGGCCACGCCGTCGCGCAACACCGCCCGGAGAATCTCCTCCTGGGCGTCCACGTCCGGGAGCACCTGGCCGATGGTGCGGCCCAGGTGCTCCTCGGCGGCGAGGCCGTTCATCCGGGCCAGGGCCGGGTTGACGTAGAGGTAGCGCAGGCCGGGGCTCATCACCGCGACCGCGGCGCGGGTGCCGTCCAGCAGGCCCTGGAGCACCGCGTACGCGCCCGCCTCGCGCGGGTCGGAGCCGTTCGCCCCGACCAGGCGCGCCACCGCGCCGGTCACGGCATCGACCTCCGGCACCGTCATCGGCGGGTCCGCGTACTCGTCCAGCGCCACGCCTGTCCTCTCCAGCCCCGGGTTCCCGTGAGGCGCCCGGCTCCCGGAAGCCGTCCATCGGGTTCCAGTCTGGGCCAAGGCAACCCGAACGCGCGAGCGGCAGGCCGCAGGGCGTTACATCATCGTGGCCAGGATCTCCTCGACCATCGCCATCGTGGTACCCGGATGCAGGAAGGCGAAGCGGGCCACCGTCTCGCCCTCCCAACCGGTCGGGGTGACGAAACCGACCTGGCCGGCGAGCAGTCGATGCGACCAGTCCAGGTAGTCCGGGGCGCTCCACCCGACGCGGCGGAAGAGCACGGCGGACAGCTCCGGATCGCGGATCAGTTCGAGGTGCGGGGTGGCGCGGATCAGCGCCGCGCTGTCCCGGGCCAGGGTGAGCGCGGTCTCGATCGCCTCGGTGTACGCGTCGGTGCCGTGCACCGCGAGCGAGAACCACAGCGGCAGACCGCGGGCCCGCCGGGTGAGGTGGTAGGCGTAGTCGGTCGGGTTCCACTCCTCGGGCGCGTCGGTGTGCAGCACGTCGAGATAGGACGCGTCCTGGGTGTGCACGCCCCGGGCCAGGCTCGGGTTGCGGTAGACCAGCGCGGCGCAGTCGAACGGCGCGAACAGCCACTTGTGCGGGTCGACCACGAAGGAGTCGGCCAGCTCGATCCCGTCGTAGCGGGCCCGCACGCTGGGCGCGAGCAGGCCGGCGCCGCCGTACGCCCCGTCCACGTGGAACCACAGGTCACGCTCGCGGGCGACCGCGCCGATCCCGGCCAGGTCGTCGATGATGCCCGCGTTGGTGGTGCCCGCGGTGGCGACCACGCCCACCACGTCGTCCGCGTCCGGGTCGGCGGCCAGCGCGGCGCGCAGCGCCTCGCCGGTGAGGCGGTGGTCGGTGGTCTTCACCACGAGCGCGTCCACGCCGATGATCCGCAGCGTGTTGCCGATCGAGGAGTGCGCCTGGTCGCTGACCGCGATCCGCAGGCGGTCCCGGGCGGTGGCGCCGGTGCGTCGCCGACCCATGTCCCGGGCGACCACGAGCGCGGACAGGTTGCCCGCCGAACCGCCGCTGACGAAGCAGCCACCGGCGCTCGCGGGCAGCCCGGCCAGGTCCGAGATCAGCCGCAACACCTGGTTCTCGGCGGCCACCGCGCCGGCCGCCTCCAGCCAGGAGATGCCCTGGAGGGACGCGCACGAGACGACCATGTCGAACAGCAGCGCGGCCTTGGTCGGCGCGGCCGGGATGAAGGAGAGGAAGCGCGGGCTGTCGCAGGAGATCACCGCCGGCGCGAGTTGGTCGGCGTAGATCGCCAGCACGTCGCCCGGGTCGTTGCCGCCGGCGCCGATCAGGCCGTCGAGCACGCGGTCGAGCTTGTCCTTGCGCCCGGGGTGGTCCAGCGGTACCGGATCCAACGCGAGCCGCTCGCGCATGTAGTCGAAGACCAGGTCGGCGAGGGCGGGGTCGTACCGGTGCATGCGCATGTGGGGCTCGGCAATCTCTCGGCGCGTTCGGGCGAGGCACCCGCGCAGGGTTGGGTACCCGGACGGGGGACTTTTCCCGCGCGGGTGGCGTTCTCACGAAAGCCGGATGAGGGTGCCGGGTCGGTCTGCACCGGCAGTTCAAACCCTACGTACGCGTGTGCGACCGGGCCAAGAGGTCGATCTTGCGCGCCGACGCCGATCTATTGCGTCTCCACTCCCTGCCAGGCGGTTCCATTGCGCCTGACCAGCCGGGAAAGCACGACACAGCTCTTCGAGCGCACCACGAACGGCTCCGCCGCGATCCGCTCCAGGACCTGCTCGAAGTGCTGCACATCGGCGGCGAGCAGGTGGATCACCGCGTCCGCGTCGCCGGTGACGGTGCTCGCCGAGACCACCTCGGGGAACTTCGCCAACGCCTTGCCGATCTCGCTCGGCGAGGTGCGCCCGACGCAGTACAACTCGACGAACGCCTCGGTGGTCCAGCCGAGCGCGGCGGGCTCGACCGACGCGGAGAAGCCGGTGATCACACCGGTGGCCAGCAGCCGATCCACCCGCCGCTTGACGGCGGACGCGGACAATCCGACCCGGGCGCCGATCTCGGCATACGTCGAGCGCGCGTCGTCGATGAGCGCGGTGATGATCCGGTTGTCCAACGGGTCCAGCGCCATCGATCGGGTCTCCTGGGTACGGGTCGGGCGGGGTTCGGGCCGACGGGGCACAGTGACGGTAGCCCACTGCGGCTGCACCGCCCGATTCCCGCTTTCGCGGGGCGCCGCGTGCGGTCCTGTCGAGGAGTCGACGGGCGGTCGAAAATGGGAGGCGGGCGGGGAGGTTCGCGCCGTACGATGCTCCGTCCGTCCGTACGATGCGCCCTCCGTCCGCCCGCCCGCCGCGGTTGCCGTCGGCGGCAGGTCGGGCGCCTGCCCACACCACGCCGGCTGCCGGGCGTCCCCGGCCGAAACCGTCCCCGCCGCGATGTCGGAAGCGGCGGCTCTGGCGTGCGGAGTCCGCTTCGTGGCGCGTACGGACGTCGCAGGAGGGAGCACCGCCGCATAGCGTGCAGTTGTCGGGGGTCCGAAGTCGGCGAAGTGAACGCGCGCCGGGCTTCGGGGAGCAACAAAGGAGACTGAACGATGCCCATCAAGGTCACAGTGATCTACCGGGACACCGCCGAGGGTGTGCGCGCACAGGCCGACGCGGTGGCCGCGGTCGCCTGGAACACCGGCGCCGACGTCCGGCTGCGCCGCCTGCCCGGCGCCCGGACCGAGAATCCACAGCCCGAACATCCGCAGGGCGAGGACCCAAAGGCCGAGCAACCACACACCGAGCAGGCACACGCCGATCCGAAACCCGATCCGCCCGCGACCGCGCGAGACCTGAGCTGGGCCGACGTGATCGTGCTCGGCGCCCCGGCACGAGACCGCGAGGTTTTCACCCTGCTCCGCAGCCTCGCCGACTCCGCCACCGCCTCGGCCACCGAATCGGCCGCCCGCGAGATGCGCAACGAATGGGAACGCCGCAGCGCCCAACAGGTGTTCGCGGTCTTCGTGACCACCCCGGCCCCCGGCACCCGGCACGGCGGCCTGATCCACAGCTTCGCGATCACCTACCGGCCCGCCCCCGGCTCCCCCGACCCCGCCCCACAACGCTCGATCACCACCCTCACCCCCACCCCCGCCGACGACCCGACCCTGCTCTCCCTCGACCTGGCCCGCATCCAGACCCGCCGCTGCGTGGAACTGGCCGCCGCCCTCCGCGCGGCCCGAACCCTGCCGGTCTGACGCCGACCCGCGCCCGTGGCCCGATGTGGACCGGCTCACGTCACCCGGTGGATCCGGGGTGGTCGAGCGCTGGGTGGACCAAGGCGATCCGCCTGATCCGGGCCACCGCCTCGGGGGCGGCGGCCAGGGCGGGGAGGGCGTGCTGCCGGCCGGGGCGCCACGCCGAACCGGCGTTGACCGTCCTCTACCGCCCCGACCCGACCTGCCCAGGGTCGAATCACCCCCGAAGCCCGGCCTCCCGGGCAACCCCGACGGATACGTCCACGCCCCATACGCGATGGTCGGGGCACGCGAACGCCCGTGCTTCGGGCGGTACTTACCGGTCAGCGGCGGCGGGTGGCCAGGATCGTGCCGCCAGCGGTGGGGAGGTCTGCGGTCAGCAGGTCGGGGTGGGTGGTGAGAGTGGTGCGGACCGCGTCCAGGGCTTGGCGGTGGTCGAGGTGGGTGGCTCGGGTCGGGTCCATGCGAGCAGGCGGCCGACTCCGGGCTCGCAGGACAACGGGAATTCGCGGATGCGAGCCGATTCCTCGGCCGCGAGCACCAACGCGGGACGGTCCGGATGGCGGTGATCCTGGTCGGGCTCGGTCATGGTCGCTTCCTCGGTGGTGAGTCGGCCGTATTCCTTGACCGCATCAGATTGGCTTCGAGGAGCGGTAGTGGGTCGTGCGAACCGGGGTTCGGCGGCGGGACGTCGGCCGAGCGTCGGGAGGCACGTCTCACAGTCGTCGGGGGCCGACACCATCCTCGGCGAGCGTGTCGCCGGGGTTGAGCAGAGCGTATGCCTTCATGGAGAGACATCCGCAGCCGATACACCCGGTGAGCTCGGTCTCGAGTCGCTCGATGGTCTGTCGACGCTGCTCCAGTCGACGCTTCCAGCCACGCGAGGCACGCTGCCACTCCTGGTGACTGGGCGGACGGTCGAGCGGGACGTCGGCGAACGCCTCCCGGAGGTCCTGCAACGGGATGCCGATCCGTTTTGCCACCGAGATCAAGGCGACTCGGCGAAGCATGTGCCTCGGGTAGCAACGCTGGTTGCGATCGTCGCGTTCGGACGCGATCAGGCCGAGCTCTTCGTAGAACCGCAGAGCGGAGACGGCCGCCCCGGTCCTGGCGCTCACTTCGCCGATGCTCAGCCAGTCGTCCGGGCGGGCCCGGACCTCACCGGAACGGTAGCTCGTCATGTGCACCCTCCCTGTTGACCTCAAGATTACTTGAGGCCCTACGGTCGGCTGCGTCCAAACGATACGAACGGCCCGGAGAGGATGGCAGCTCGATGACTTTTGTGATCGCTTTGCCCTGTGTGGACGTCACCGACAAGGCATGCATCGACGCGTGCCCCGTCGACTGCATCTACGAGGGAGAGCGCATGCTCTACATCCACCCGGACGAGTGCATCGACTGCGGCGCCTGCGAGCCGGTGTGCCCGGTCGAAGCGATCTTCCTCGAAGACGACACCCCGCAGGAATGGCGGCACTTCAACACCGTGAACGCCGAGTTCTTTTCTGATCTCGGCAGTCCCGGCGGCAGTGCGAAGCTCGGTCCGATCGCCCGGGACCATGCGATCGTGGCGGCGCTGCCGTCCGGGGGTGCCGTCGCCTCGGCCCCTTCCGATCCCGCCCCCGCAAAACGCTGAACCGGGCATCAGCGCCTTCAAGGTCGATCAGGAGTCGGTTCGGCCGCAACCCGGGATCGGCTCCGCGTACTTCGGGTGTGGGGAATCGGATGGGGATGCCGATGGCGGTTCCGTGCTCATGCGGTTCACGATCAGGCCGAAATGGGCGCACCGGGTGTAGTCCTCGCGGTCGCAGCCGAGGGCGCATTCGATGAGTGCGAGTGAAGCCTGCGCTGCTGCGATTCGGGAACGGAGTACCTCCGCCTCTTCGGAAAGGATGTTCCGTCGATTCGCGGCACCGGCCGTGGCGACCAACGAGCGGATGGTGTCGAGGGAGAGCCCTGCCTCCTTGGCGCGCAGGACGACCGTGACGCGGGCGACGTCCGCCGCGCCGTAGCGGCGGCGGTTCGCGGCGTCGCGGGCCGGGGCGAGGAGCCCCATCGTCTCCCAGTGACGCAGGACGTGCGTGGCCAGACCGAAGCGTGCGGCGAGGGCGCCGATGCTCATCGGGCCGCGCGCACCGTCGTCAGGTGTCCTGTGCTCGCTTGACTTCATGCCGACATTAAGTCCCAGGCTGTCGCTCATGACCAGGGAGACGGAACAGAAACGCCCGCCGACCGACGGCCTCGTCGCGCGACTCGACGAGGCCGATCGCCTGCCCGGCGCCGAGGAACTACGCCTTTTGTCCTACGACTTGCTCGGGGCCGGAGCCGGGGCGTGTGTGGTGGACGTGGGGTGCGGCGCCGGACGAGCCGTCGCGGAGCTGGTCGAGCGGGAGGTGCAAGCCGTGGGCGTGGACGCGAGCGCGCAGATGATCGCCGTCGCCCGCGGCCGGTGGCCCGAGGCGGAGTTCCGGGTCGCGGACGCGTACGAACTGCCGCTGCGGGACGCTTCGGTGGACGGCTATCGAGCCGACAAGGTGTTCCATGAACTGGCGGAACCCGAGCGGGCGTTGGCGGAGGCCCGCCGAGTTCTCCGGCCCGGCGGGCGGATCGTGCTGGTCGGCCAGGACTGGGACGCCTTCGTCATCGACTCCGACGATGCGCCCCTCACCCGCACCATCACGTGCGCCCGCGCCGACCTGATCGTCGGCCCGCGGGCGGCTCGCCGGTACCGCAACCTGCTGATGGACGCCTGCTTCCGCGACGTGACGGTCCGGGCACCCACCGGCGTGTACACCGGATCGGCCGGGTTGCCCCTGCTCACCGGACTCGCCGAGGCGGCCTGCTCCGCCGGCGCCGTCACGAGCGAGCAGGCGGACCGATGGATCGCCGACCAACGCGCGCGGGCCGAAGCCGACCGACTCTTCCTGGCCGTGCCGATGTTCGTGGCCGCGGCGACCGCACCGCACTGACATGGTGGCCACCCGGTCGGGTACCGGCCGGGGCCCCACCCGACCATGCCGGCCGGACACCGGCCGCCGAGCGGCGATTGTCCGAACCCGACTTGGCACCACAGGTGTGGAACGAAGCCTCGCGCAGCGATCCGCAGGGGGTCCGGCGGCGAACACCGCGCCCCACGGCAAGACTTCGCGCGGCAGGATCCCCGCTCGCGGCCCGTGGGTATCGCGGTGAAACCACGCGATGGTGGGGTGTGGGAGCGCGGATTCCCGTTCGGGTGGATGCGCGCCGGCGTGATGCTTCCGTGCCCGGCTGTCGGCGGCCCGCCGGGGTCTGTTGGGTTGGTCCGGGCGCCGGCGAGCGTCCGGAACATGCGTCGCCCCCATCCGCTTCGGCGCCCGAGGGGCCACGCTCCGGGGGCGATACAGGGGGTTCGCAAGCTGTGACCGAGACACCACAGGTTTCCTCGACGGCTCACAAGCGTCGATCGACCGGGCGGGCGCACATGACCGGCGCGCCTGCCCCGTACGAGTTGTCCGATCGGCCGATCGTGGACGTACCGGCGGTCCTGGCCGCCGAGTTCGCCCGTCGTTGGCCGCGATCAGCCGACGGCATGGCCGCGGTGCATCGGTACGCGTTGTTGCCGACCGGCAAGTTGTTGCGGCCCGCGCTGGTGATGTACGCGGCGCTCGCGGTCGGCGGCGAGGTCGAGCACGCGCTGCCGGCCGCCGTCGGCATGGAGTGCGCGCACACCGGCAGCCTGGTGCACGACGACATCGTCGACGCCGACGAGGAGCGGCGCGGCCGGCCCTCGGTGCACGTCGCCTACGGTCCCGAGCGGGCCATCATCGCGGGCAGCAGCCTGTACTTCGCCTGGTTCCGCGCGCTCGCCGAATGTGCGCGCCACGGCGTGCCCGGTGAGCGCATCGCCCGCGCGATGACGGCGCAGGCCGAGGGCGGATACGCGATGTGTCAGGGCGTGTTCGACGAACTCGGCCTCGCCGGAGACCTGGACTGCCCGGTCGAGGACTACCTCACGATGGCCGGCGGCAAGACCGGCGCGCTGCTGTCCACGTCCTGCCGGGTGGGCGCGATCCTGGGCGGCGGAACCGACTCGGCGGTGGAGGCGCTGGGCGCGTTCGGGCGGCACGTCGGCCTGGCCTTCCAGATCCGCGACGACCTGCTCCCCTACGACGACGCATCCGCCGCCACGATGGGCAAACCCTCCAACAGCGACGTGTGCAATCACCGTCCGACGCTGCCGGTACTGCTCGCCCACGAACGCGGCAGCAGCCGGCAGCGCGCCGAGATCCGGCACGCCCTCCTGCACGAGAACAATCCGGCGACCGCGCTCGCCCGGATGCGCGCGCTGGTGGCGGTCACCGGCGCCGGCGCCGAGGCCCGAGCCTTGGCCGACGGCTACGAACGCAGCGCCCGGGACGCGATTTCCTGGCTTCCCGTCAACCCGTACACCGAGGTGCTCAGCCACTGGTCCCGCCGGGAACCCGGCCCGCCCGCGGCCGGTTGACCCCACCGACCCGCACCCGCCTCCGTCGACCGACGCGACGACGGAGGCGCGGTCGATCGCTATCTGCCGTCGATCGCTCCCTGCGGTATCGGCGCTCCCGGCCCGCACATCCCGGGCGGCGCCGAAGCGGATCACCGCCGTTCCGCTCCCGGTAGGTTGGCCGGCACAAGCGGGCACGAACCGATCCCAAAGCCTGGAACTCACCCGAGAATGGCCCGAATCGCCGCGCTGGGTGCGGCGGGGCTCGAAAGGTTGACCGACGTGACGGACGGGCCCGAAGCGACAGCACTCCCGAAGGCGACCACGACCGGCACCGCACATCCCGATCGGCTCACCGATCGTGAAGTGGAGGTGCTGACGCTGATCGCGAACGGACTGAAGAACGCGGAGATCGCCGGCACGCTGTGCATCGGCGAGGCAACCGTGAAGACACACATCAACAACGCCTTCGCCAAGATCAACGTGCGCAATCGAGCCGACGCGGTGCGCTACGCGTATCGCATGGGGCTGTCCCGGCCCTGAGCGTACGGTTCGGAGCGTACGGTTCGGTCGGGCGCCGGGCCGGCCTTGCCGCGCCGCCTATGCGGCCAGCGGCGCGAACACCGGTGAACCGGGGCGATCCGGGTCGTCCGCGATCGCCAACAGCGGCGAGGTGATCACGAAGTCGGCCGTCGCCCGGTTGCAGGCCACCGGGATGTCCGCCAGGACCGCGAGTCGCAACAGCGCGCGCACGTCGGGCTCGTGCGGCTGAGGGCTCAGCGGATCCCAGAAGAACACCAACAGGTCCACGGCGCCCTCGGCGATCCGCGATCCGATCTGTTGGTCGCCGCCGAGCGGGCCGCTGCGGAACCGGATGATCTCCAGGTCGAGTTCGTCGGCGAGGATGCCGCCGGTGGTCCCGGTCGCGTACAGGCGGTGCCGGGTCAGGGTCTCGCGGTGGGTCCGGGCCCAGGCGAGCATTTCCGGCTTGCACCGGTCGTGTGCCACGAGGGCGATGCCGCGCTCGCGTTCGTGCGGGTGGTTCGGGTCGAGCAGGTCGTTCGGTCGGGTCACAGGCATCTCCGGTGTGCTGGGCTTTGGCATGCCCCCAGTCTCACCGCCGCGTGTTGCGTCGGCGTGGCCGGGACATGACGCCCACAAGAAGACGAACCGATCATGTCGCCGGTCGGCCCGACCACCCACGGCGGGCCCGGCCGGCGGCGACATCCGGCGGGCCCGTCTTGGGCATTCGGCTGCGCGCCCGGTGTCGAGCCGGCCAGGATGGGCGGGTGGGCGGACCTTCGACGAATCTTCGGCACGCCGCGCCCGACCCGCGCGAGCGCCGACCGCGACGAGTCGCCGACGCGTTGCTCCGCGCCGCGGCGGCGGCCCTGCCCGCCGCGCCGAACCCGTATCTCGTCCATCACCTCCCCGAACACCTCGCGGAGGCCGGCACGTGGGACGAGGTCGCCGCGATGCCCGAGTTGCTCGACCGGCTCGACCCCACCTCGCTCGCCGCCGCCGCGCTCGGCTCGGCACTCGACCGGGACGAGGGGCTGCCCGCGGACGTGGTCGCGGTGCTCGCCGCCGCCAACTATCTCGACGAAGTGCCGGTGGCGGACCGTGCGTTCGCGCGGCAGGCAATGCTTCGCCGGTTCGATCCGGACCCCCCGCCGCATGCCCGGCGGCCGGATTCGAGCGGTGCGGGCGACGAGTGGGAGGTGGGCTGGAGCCGGGTGCGGCCCGCGACGGTGCATCGCACCCTGACCGAACTCTCCGGGTCGATCTGCGCTCTCACCGCCCTCACGTTGCGCGACAACGGGCCGGTGCTGGCCGGGATGAATACGAGCGGCACCGTCCTGGCCTGGGACGCCGACAGCGGACGGATCATCGGCCAGGCCCCGCCCGGGAACGGACTCGCGCACGCCTTGGCGGCGTTGCCGATGCCCGGTGGTCCGGTCGTCCTCGCCTTCGTCGACGACGATGCCCGGGTGTGTCTGTGGGATCCGCGCACGGGCGACCGGCTCGCCACACCCGGTCTCGACCGGGAGAACGACATACGTCACCTGGCTCCCATCCCGTTGCCCGACGGCACCACCCTGCTCGCGGTCACCGACCGCCTGGAACGAATCCGCCTGTGGCACCCCGGCACCGGCGACCTCCTGGACCTCCGGGACACCGAGCTGCTGCCGGCCTGCACCCTCGTGAGCGTGCCGTTGACCCAGGTCGCCACGTGTCTCGTGTTCGTCACTCCCGACGGACTGGTGCGCCGTCGGATACCGGACGCCCGCACCGCGGGGTCCGCCGACCCACCCGTCACCACGGCGATCCTGCCGCTCCCGAACGGGCAGTCCACGATCGCCACGGCAAGCCTGCGCGGCCTGGTACGACTGCACAATCCGTTCCGGGGACTCGGCGGCACGCTCTACCGCCGGGCCATGGACGCGGTGAGCGTACTGGTCACCCTGCCCATCGCCGGTCGCCCACCGCTGCTGGCCGTCGGCGATCGCGACGGAACGGTGCGGCTGCTCGACCCGATCGTCGACGACTCGTTCCAGCGCCGGATGACGGGTCACACCGCGGCCGTGACGGCGATGACCGCGATCCCGCAGTCGCACGGACGCTCGGCCCTGCTCGCGACCGCTGCCGACGACGGCACCGTGCGGCTGTGGTTTCCCGAGTTGCGCCGCTTCGCCGCGGCGGGACCGACCCCCCGGGAGGCACCGACGATTCCGGGCGCGATCACGGCGATGACCGCCGCGGTCGACCGGCACGGCGCCACCCGGCTGGTCACCGCCGGCCGGACGGGGGAGATACGTGTGTGCGATCCCGAGACCGGTCGAGACCCGACCTCGCGCATTCCGATCCGGTGGGAGTCGGATCCGATCACCGTGGTGATCCCACCATCCGCCCGACACCGAGTGTTGTCCGGAGTCACCCCGAACCTGGCGGTGTGCCTCTGGGATCCGCGTACCTGCCGACCGGATCGCGGCCCCGAGCACCAACGCACCCATCGGCGCTGGGACACGCTGCCGTGGGCCCGGTACCACAACCCCACCTTCGCGTCCGCGGCAACGCTCCCTTGGAACGCCGAACACAGCGTGCTCGCCATCGCCGAGGTCTCGGGCACGGTGCACCTGTGGGAGCTCGATCCACCCCGGATGCTGGACGTGTCCTTCGACAGCGGCCGACCGGACATCCACGGTCTGCTCCCGATCCCACGACCGGACGGACCCGCCCGGCTGGCGATCGCCTACCGGGGGACCGCGAACCTGACCCTGTGGGATCCCGAGGACGGATCGGCCCGGACCCACCGACTCCCCGAGGAGCTGCCCGCGACGAACCTGACCGCCGTGCCCAGGCCCGGCGGCGGCACGTGGGTCGCCGTCACCGGCATCGACAACGCGGTTCGACTGTGGGACCCGGCCGACGGCCGAACCATCCCGCGGCGGCTCGACGCCCACGTGCGAACCACCGTGACCGCCGTCGAACCGCTGCCCGCCCCCGACGGCGACACCCTGCTCGCGGTGGGCGACAGCGGGGGCCGGGTCCGACTCTGGGACCCGACGTCCGGGCGGGTGGCGCACGTACTGGCGGTCGGCGTGGAGGTGCTCGCGCTCGCCGCGCTGGGTTCGGATCTGGCGATCGGTGGGCGCGCGGGACTGTGGTTCGCGCGACGGACGGGAGTGGTCGCGTCGCGCGCTTGACGGCTTCGGCCGGGGCTCGGGAAAGGACGAACAACGCGGTGCAGCCTGGAATCGGGGGGAAGATGAACGACGCGGTGATCGTGCTGCCGGGAATCATGGGCAGCGAGTTGGTGGAGGTGTCCACCGGGCGCACGTTGTGGGGACTGGCCGACGCCGGTTGGTACGCCCGGGCCTGGACCACCGGCGCCTCGCTGCGGGCGCTGGCGGTGACCGACGCGGAACGCGCCGGGCGGGTGGGCCGCATCCGGGCCACCCGGCTGCTGCACGCCCCGGCCTGGGCTCCCATGCTGCGCGGCTTCGAGCCGTACACCGCGCTGCTCCAGGCGGTCCGGCGCAGCGCCGCCGATCCCAGCGCCGTGCTCGAGTTCCCGTACGACTGGCGGCTGTCCGTCGAGTACAACGCGGGTCTCCTGGCGATCGCCGTCCACGAGCACCTGCGTCGTTGGCGACGCCACCCGCTGGGCGGACCGGATGCGCGACTGGTGCTGGTGGCGCACTCGATGGGCGGCCTGATCGCCCGCTACTTCGCCGAAGTGCTGAACGGTTCGGCCGAGTTGCGTGCGCTGATCACCCTGGGTACGCCGTTCTTCGGCTCGGTCAAGGCGGTCCACCTGCTCGGCACCGGCACCGGGACGCCGCTCCCGCTCCCGCAGACCCGGCTGCGCCGACTGGCCACCACGCTGCCCGGGCTGTACGACCTGTTGCCGTCCTACCGCTGCGTGGACGAGGGCTCCTCGATCCGTCGGCTGACCGCCGCCGACGTCGCGAGGCTGGGTGGTGACGAGTACTTGGCCGGCGAGGCGTTGGCCCGGCGCGAGCGGTTGCTCGGCGCGGGGTCGTGGGAGACGTTGTGGCCCGCGATCGGGGTGGCGCAGCCGACCATGCAGTCCCTGCTGCTTCGCGACGGCGTGGCCGAGCCGCGCCCGGTGACCTGCCGGACCGAGCCCGACGGCCGGATCGAGCGCGTCGATCGCGGCGGCGACGAGACCGTGTACCGCGAGGCGGCGTTCCCGGCCGCGGCCAAGCCGTTCGCCTTCGTCCAGACGCACGGCGCGTTGCCCGGCACGCGCGAGGCGATCGCGCACGTCTGTGCGGTCCTCGACCATCGGGATCTGGGCCCCGAACTCGCGGCCGACGCGCAGCCGTTGGCGTTGCACGTGGCCGACTCGGTGGCGGCCGGCACGGCGCTGGACATCGTGCTCGACGGGGTGGCCGACCCGGCCGCCGTGGATGTGCGTGTGGTCGACGTGGCCACCGGCGTGATGTTGCCGCGTGCGCTGCCGATGCCTCGGGACGGCCGGCTCATGGTGCGTCAGATCCTGCCGGTGGAGGGCCTGTTCCGGGTGCTGGCGAAGGTCGGCGGGCAGTCCGCGGTCACCCAACTGGTCCTGGCGAGCGATCCCAGCGCGCCGTTCGACCCGGCCGAGGACGCGTGAGCGAGCGGCACCCGGGGCCGGCGTTCGACGTCTTGTCGGTGCCGATCGGTCGGTACGCGCACCATCCCGAGGTGCCCGCGGTGGAGGCGGCGGCCGAAGTCGCCGACCTGCTCGCGGGCCTGGGTGGTCGACACCGTCCGTGGTTGCCGGCGGACCCGATCCGCGACACCACGGCCGTGTTGGCGCGGTTGCACGAGTGGTCCGCGCCGCAGGATCCGCGCTGTTCGGTGCTGTACTGGAGCGGACACGGCGAGGCGCTGGACGGTGGTGCGTGGCTCGCGGTGTACAACACGGATCGGCACATCCGCTCGGGTGGCATCGGCCCGGAGACGTTCGCGGATCACGTGCTCCTGGAATGGCGGCGCCGCGCGGCCGATCCGGCGGCGTGGATGCTCGTGGTGATCGAGGCGTGCGGCGCGGAGCGCTTCGCGAACCTGGTCGCGTCCCGCCTCCTGGGGCACGAGTTCACCCCCGAGCGTTGCGCGATCATCGGCGTCAGCGAAGGATCCGGGGCAAGCCACCTGGGCCGTTTCGCCACCGTGTTGGCCGCGACGATCGAGGCGTACACCGTCAACGATCCGGTGCTCAGCCTCAAGGACTTCGTCTCCGCGTTGGAGGATCGGCTCGGCGACCACGGCACCGTGCTGTCCCTCAAACCACATCTGGCACCGCCGATCCCCCGGCCGGCCCGCCCGCTGGCCTCGGTCGCGGCGCCCTTCGACGTGTATGCCGAACTGCTGCGCTACATCGCCGAGTTGCCACCGGACGAACGTGGCCATTTCCTGCCCAAGGCACAGGGCGCCGACGGTCTGGAACAGGGCGAGCCCGCGTGGTACTTCGTCGGCCGGGAGGCCGAGCGCGCGGCCGTCGCCCGCTGGTTGCGCGAGACCGGGCACGGGCTGCTCGCGGTCACCGGCCGGGCCGGATCGGGCAAGTCGGCGTTGCTCGGGCACATCCTGGTGCACACCACCCCCCGGCTGCGCGAACTGCTGCTGCGCGGCGGTGATCTGCGGCCCGCGCCCGAGGGGGAGTTCGGCACGCCGGGAGACGAGATCCGCTTCGACGCGGTGATCCACCTGACCGGGACGACCGTGGCCGAACTGGTGCGCCGGCTGGCCGATGCGCTGGGCCTGGGCCTGCCGGTGACCGGGATCTCGGTCGGCTCGGATGTGGAGTGGCTGCTGACGGCCCTGGCCGGTCGCGAGAACACGTGCACGATCCTGGTGGACGCGCTCGACGAGGCACAGGAGCCGATCACCATCGCCGGTTCGGTCCTGCGTCGGATGGCCGCGCTGCCCGGGATGCGGATCGTGGTGGGAACCCGGGCCTCCACGCGCGAGGCCGTCGACGCGCACACCGAGGACACCGACCTGCTCACCGCGCTGGACGCGACCGGCACGCGCGTGGTGGTGACCCGTGATCGACACTCCGTCGGCGCATACGTGGAGCAACGACTGACCGCCGCCCGCGCCCGGGGCCGGCTCGCCGTGGACGACGCCACGATCACCTCGGTGGCCCGGCTGATCCGGGACCAGGACCGCGAGTTCCTGTACGCGCGCCTGGCCGTGCACGAACTGCTCGCACAGCCGGACCTGTTCGACCCGGACCGGGCCGAGGACCTGCGCGACCTGCTCTCCCGCGATCACCGGGCGTTGTTCGCGGTCGCGGTCGCCCGGTTGCGGGCGCGGGCCCGGACCGCCTATCCCCTGCTGGAGGCGCTCGCCGTGGCGCGCGGCCGGGGGTTGCCGCGCGCGGACCGGATCTGGGCGCTCGTGGCGAGCGCGCTCGACGAGGACCGGCCGGTGCACGAGGCGGACATCGACGATCTCCTGGTCACCGCGTCGCCGTACATCATGCTGGACGCCGAACACGCGCAGAGCGTCTACCGTCTGGCCCACCGCACCTTCGCCGAGCACTTCCCGACCGGCGCCCCCGGTTGAGGAGCCGGCCCGGTCAGCCCTTCGCGGCCGGCGCCTCGGGGCGCGCGCCGGCGGCCACCACCAGGGTCGGGCCTTCGGGAAGTACGCGCAGGGTACGCACCGGCGAGCAGAAGACCGGAAGGAAGCCCAGCGCCAGGCACACCCCGCCGACCCACATCGCGGTATGCACACCGGCGAATTGGCCGATCAGCGCGGCGGCCACCGCGCCGATCGCGGAGGCCCCGGTGAGCAGGCAGCGGAAGGTCGCGTTCATCCGGCCGAGCAGCGCGTCGGGGGTCAGGCGTTGCCGCAGGCTGACCCCGAGCACGTTGTCCACGCCCATCTTGGCGGTGGCCAGGAACCAGCCGAGTCCGGCGACCACCAGCCACGGACCACGATCGATCAGCGGGATCAGCAGCCCGGCGGGGGCCAGGCACAGTCCGGCCAGGCCCAGCGTGCGGCCGAAGCCGAGCCGGCCGGAGATCGGCCGGGCACAGCGGGCGCCGACCAGGACGCCGAGCCCACCGAGTGCCAGATAGAGCCCCAACGCTCCTGCGGGAAGGTCGAGTTCCCGGACGAATACGACCGGCAGCAGCACGTTGACCAGTTGCGACCCGAAGTTGGTCAGCGCCGCGGTGCAGGCGAGGGCCCGCAGTTCGGGGCGGCGAACCACGTGGCGCAGTCCCTCGGCGATCTCGGTCCGCAGCCGGCGTCGGGCGCCGCCGGTGGCGGCCGGCGCGCCGTCCGCACGGATCCGGGCGAGCCCGAGGCCGGAGGCGAGGTAGCCGACCACGGTGCACAACAGCGCGACCGGGGCCGCGACCAGTTGGATCAGGAAGCCGCCCGCGCTGCGGCCGGCGATGTTGGCGCTCGCCATCAGGCTGACCATCGCGGCGTTCGCCGACACCAGCGCCTCGCGACCGACCAGGTGCGGCAGGAAACTCTGCGACCCGACGTCGAAGAACACGGTGGCGCAGCCGTTGAGCAGGACCACGGCGTACAACTGGGGCAGGGTCAGCGCGTCCAGCCACCAGGCCACCGGGATCGAGCCGATCAGCGTGGCGCGGACCAGGTCGGCGACCATCATCACCCGGCGCCGGCGCATCCGGTCCACCCAGGCGCCGGCGGGCAGGCCGATCAGCAGGAACGCGACGGTGCCGAGCGCGGCGAGGGCGCCGACCTGGCCGGGGCTCGCGTCCAGGGCCGCGACGGCGATCAGCGGGACGGCGACGTAGCCGATGTTGGTGCCCAGTTCGCTGAGCGCCGCCGCGGTGAACAGCGTGCGGAAGTCGGCGATGCGCCAGGGGGAGTGCGGTTGGCTCATCCCTGCAGCCTGCCGGGCGGTACCGACGGCACCCAATCATTTAGCCTGGACTGAATGATCGAGATCGAGTTCACCCCGGAGGACGTGGCCCGCACCCGCTTCGTGATCTCCCCGCTGTGGGAGGTGATCGCGAGCGTGCGGATCCTCAAGGGTGCCGACGAAGCGGGCATCCACCGCGCCTGGACGGATCAGGTTCGTCCTCGGTTGGCCGCCGCGAAGGTGGATCTGACGCCGCTCACCGAGCTGATCCCGGTGCCGACCCGGGCCCTCGCGGGCTTCCTGTGCCCGCCGCCGACCACGCCGTTGACCTCGCTGGACGTCGAGCTGGCCACGCTGCGCGCCACGCCGCTCGAATTGCTGCGCACCAGCTCGGAGGTCGCGCCGGAGCGGATCGCCGCGCTGCGGGCGGACCCCGAGCGCGAGTTGGGGCGGTTGGCGGAAACGATCGAGGCGTACTGGGAGTTGGCGCTCGCGCCGTACTGGCCGCGGATCCTGACCTTCCTGGAGGGCGACATCCTCTTTCGCGCCCGCCGGCTGGTCGAGGGCGGCGCACGCGGCCTGTTCAACGACCTGGATCCGCAGGTGGCGTGGGACGCGGGCATGCTCCAGATACAACACCGGTTCGCCCGCGGTCGGCGCACGCTGGACGGGCTGGGGCTGCTGCTGGTGCCGTCCGCGTTCGTGTGGCCGAGGGTGTTCTCGGTGCTGGACGGCCGCTGGCAACCCACCCTGCGCTATCCGCCGCGCGGCATCGGCACGTTGTGGGATCCGCCGCGCACGCCCACACCCGACGCACTCGCCGGTGTCATGGGCCGCTCGCGAGCCACCCTGATCGCCGAACTCACCACCCCGGCCTCGACCACGGACCTGGCCCGCCGAACCGGCCTGACCCCGGGCGGCGTCTCCCAACACCTGTCCGCACTGCGCGCCGCGGGCCTGGTCGCCGGCCACCGAATCGGCCGCGAGGTGCTCTACGCGCGAACCCGGGCGGCGGAAACCCTGCTCGGGGCGGCCGGATCGGGGTAGGTACGGGGCCGAGCGTCGGCTGTCCGCGTCGACCCGCGCCGCGCGCCGGCAACCGCGCGCTGGGCTTGGGCTGCTCCCCCGCGCCCGCCGGCCGGCACCGAACGACCGGCGCGAGGGGAGGCCGCGATCACCGGCTTCCCGACCGAGGTCGAGGCCGGGCATCGACGGTAGCCGCGCGAGTGTTCACGCCTGCGGATACGGCGCGGCCCACTCCTCCGCCGGCAGGCGCAGGGCGTTGGCCACGTAGGCGATCGTGCGGTACCAGCCCGCCAGGACCAGGATCTCCACGATCTCCCGATCCGTGAACGCCGCCCGCAGTTCGGCCCACGTCGCGTCGGTGAGGTCGGCGCCGTCGTGCAGTTCGTCGACCACCTGCACCAGGACTGCCTGCCGTCCGGTCCACGCGCCCGCGTCGTCGAACACGGTGGCCCGAAGCCGGCCCGGAGTCAGGCCGACCCGCTCGCCGAACACCTCGGCGTGCACGCCCCATTCGTAGGAACACCCGGCCCGGGCGCACACCCGCTGCACCACGATCTCCCGCTCGACGGCCGGCAGCGTGCCGTGCGCCAGCAACCCCGAGCCGACCACGCGCATCCGCGAGGCCAGCTCCGGGTGATGCTCCAGCACCCGGAACAACGCAAGCGGCTCACGGTCGCGAGCAGGCCCCATCCAGCGGGCCAACGCCGCCTCGGTTTCAGCGGCGTAGGGCGGCGACAACGGGGTGATCCGCGACATGGACGCGCTCCTGCACTGGCCGGGACGCCTCTGGGCCGGGGCCGAGACGACCCCGCGCATGCTTCGCTTTCAGAAGCACTATGCTGCTTTTGAAAACGAAGCGCAAGGGCGGAACGAAGGGCGGCGCACCCGTGGACGGCGAAACCGACGAGCACGCCATCCCGCTACCGGGCGGCCCGGTCCGCGGCTCGACCACCGGGCGCGCACCGATGGCCGCGCTCGACCTGCTCGGCCGGCGCTGGATCATGCGCCTGATCTGGGAACTGAGCCGCGAGCCGGCAGGCTTCCGCGCCCTGCAACGCCGCTGCGACGACATGTCCTCCAGCGTCCTCAACACCCGCCTACGCGACCTGGTCAACGCCCGAATCGCCACCCAGGACCCCAATGGCCACTACGAACTCACCCCCATCGGCGTGCAGTTGGTCGACGCCTTGGGCCCACTTCTGACCTGGTCGACCACTTGGGCCCGGGAACTGGAGAAGAACTGAACACGTCCGGCCGATGCCGACGCACGAGGAGCGGAGGAATTGCTCGGCCTCGGACGCGGGTGGACTTGTGCTCGGCGGGGGAGTGGGTGGGTGCTTTTGTTGGGTTCGCCGGGGCCTTTGCGGGTGGGTCGAGTGTTTGCGGGTGGGTCGAGTGTTTGCGGGTTGCAGTTGGGTCTTGGTCGGGTTGGGCGCGGGTGGCTTTGTGCTGAACGGTCGGCGTGGATCGGCGGAGGTGGGCCACCGTCCCACGGTCGCCGGCGGTCAGGAGCCCTGAGTCCCCGGCGAGACGTGGGTGTTGCTTGCCGGAAAGGCGCTGGCAACGGCGGAGCGGGAGGGCGGCCCGGTTGGGTTCGCCGGGGAGCCTTCCCGAGTGGGCCGGGTGCTTTGTGGCCGGCGGTCGCGTCTTGGTCGGCAGCGGGTGGCTCAGGGCTAAACGGTCGGCGTGGACCGGTGGAGATGGGCCCGGTCCCGGGGTCGCCGGCGGTCAGGGGCCCTGAGATCCCCGGCGAGACGCGGGCGTTGCTCGGCGGGAAAGGCGCCGGCAACGGCGGAGCGGGAGGGCGGCCCGGTGAGGTTCGCCGGGGAGCCTTCTCGAGTGGGCCGGGTGCTTTGTGGCCGGCGGTCGCGTCTTGGTCGGCAGCGGGTGGCTCAGGGCTAAACGGTCGGCGTGGGCTGGCGGAGATTGTCCCGGTCCCACGGTCACCGGCGGTCAAGAGCCCTGGGCCCCCCGGCGAGACGCGGGCGTTGCTCGGCGGGAAAGGCGCTGGCAACGGCGGAGCGGGAGGGCGGCCCGGTTGGGTTCGCCGGGGAGCCTTCCCGAGTGGGCCGGGCGTTTGCGGCCGGCGGTCGCGACTTGGTCGGCAGCGGGAGGCTTTGTGCTAAACGGTCGGCGTGGGCTGGCGGAGATTGTCCCGGTCCCACGGTCACCGGCGGTCAAGAGCCCTGGGTCCCCCGGCGAGATGTGGGCGTTGCCTGCGGGGAAAGGCGCCGGCAACGGCGGAGCGGAGGGCGGCCCGGTCGGGTCCGCCGGGGAGCCTCTCCGAGTGGTCCGGGCCGTTGCGGCCGGCGGTCGCGTCCTGCTCGGGTCGGGCACGGGTGGCTTTGTGCTAAACGGTCGGCGTGGATTGGTGGAGATCGGCCCGGTCCCACGGTCACCGGCGGTCAGGAGCCCTGGGTCCCCCGGCGAGACGCGGGCGTTGCTCGGCGGGAAAGGCGCTGGCAACGGCGGAGCGGGAGGGCGGCTCGGTCAGGTCCGCCGGGGAGCCTTCCCGAATGGGTCGGGGCGCTTCGGCGGGCGTTTCGGGGTGGGTGCGTGGGTGGAAGGGCTGCCGGTGGGTTGGGCGGGTCTCGATCCGGATGGCGCGGCGACTTCGGGCCCGCTGTTTCGCGCTGACCTGCGGTTTTGTGGGAACAGGGGGTGACAGTGGGTGCCGGGGGCCGGTTCGTGCACCCCGGTGGCGGATTTCGCGTGGGTCATGGCTCTCGGTGGGCGTTTCGGGTCGGCATCGCCGGGCGGAAGAGCCGTCCGTGAGCCCGGGGGTCACGACTCGGATCCCGAGACGGCTTCCCACGCCCGGAGTTTCGCTGACCTGCGGTTTTGTGGGAGCGGTCGGCGAGAGCGCGTGCCGAGGGCCGGGTTGTGTACCCCGGTGGCGGATTCCGCGTGGGTCATGGCTCTCGGTGGGCGTTTCGGGTCGGCACCGGCGGCCGGAGAGCCACCCGTGAGCCCGAAAGGTCGGGACCCGGATCCCGAGACCGCCTCCCGCTCCCGGGGTTCCGCTGACCTGCGGTTTTGTGGGACCGGCCGGCGAGAGCGCGTGCCGAGGGCCGGGTTGCGCACTCCGGCAACCGAAACCGCCCACCCCCGGCCCGCTATTCGCTTCCTCTCCCACCACCCGCCGAAACGCCCCGACCCACTCGAAAAGGCACCCCGGCGGACCCCACCGGGCCGCCCCTCCCGCTCCGCCGTTGCCGGCGCCTTTCCCGCCGAGCAACACCCGCGTCTCGCCGGGAAACCCAGGGCTCCCGGCCGCCGGCGACCACGGGACCGGGCCCATCTCCACCGATCCACGCCGACCGTTTAGCACTGAGCCACCCGCTGCCGACCAAAACGCGACCGCCGGCCACAAAGCACCCGGCCCACTCGAGAAGGCTCCCCGGCGAACCTCACCGGGCCGCCCTCCCGCTCCGCCGTTGCCAGCGCCTTTCCCGCCGAGCAACGCCCGCGTCTCGCCGGGGATCTCAGGGCCCCTGACCGCCGGCGACCCTGGGACCGGGACAATCTCCGCCAGCCCACGCCGACCGTTTAGCACAAAGCCTCCCGCTGCCGACCAAGTCGCGACCGCCGGCCGCAAACGCCCGGCCCACTCGGGAAGGCTCCCCGGCGGACCTGACCGGGCTCCCCTCCGGCTCCGCCGTTGCCGGCGCCTTTCCCGCCGAGCAACGCCCGCGTCTCGCCGGGGATCTCAGGGCTCCTGACCGCCGGCGACCCTGGGACCGGGCCCACCTCCACCGGTCCACGCCGACCGTTTAGCCCTGAGCCTCCCGCTGCCGACCAAGACGCGACCGCCGGCCACAAAGCACCCGGCCCACCCGGAAAGGCTCCCCGGCGAACCTCACCGGGCCGCCCCACCCGCTCCGCCGTTGCCGGCGCCTTTCCCGCCGAGCAACGCCCGCGTCTCGCCGGGGAACCCAGGGCTCCTAACCGCCGGCGACCCCGGGACCGGGCCCACCTCCACCAGCCCACGCCGACCGTTCAGCACAAAGCCACCCGCTGCCCACCAAGACGCGACCGCCGGCCGCGAACACACAAAGCCACCCGCACCCCAGCCCACTCCACCCCACCAACACCCAACCCCATAAGCCGAATTCGATCACCACGCATCCGATCGCCGCGCCCGTCCGTCGGATGCCGTGCGCTCGACGTATAGACCAAGGCCGTCGCCCCTCGTGTGATCCACCGGGAGCCGTGCTCGGCGCAGACCCGGTCCGTCCAGCCCTCGCGCCGGAACCGTGCCCGCTTCGCGCGCGAGCAGAAGGCCGCCTCTCACGCCGACCCGATTCGGTCGACCGGCAACAGACCAAGACCCCGTTCCGAATCGGCCTCCGCGCGCCCCCGGCGACCGTGGACACAACGCGGTCTGCTCACCGGCGGGATAGTGGGTGTAGTCGTACGCGCGCGCCCGGTGTCGGCGAGGTCGGACACCGGGCCGGCGGCGCGCTCGGCCGCTCCGCACAGTACTCAAGGGATGCACCGTCTCGGACTGTGGAAGCGGAAGAAGTTTGTTGACGAACCATCCCGAATCGGCCGCAGGCGATCAGTCCAGGTCGTGCAGCACCACGTCGGTGATCGTGCCCGCGTCGGCCGTCAGGGTCATGTACGTGTGATGTGGTTGGCGGCGTCGGTCGGTGGGTGAGCCGGGGTTGAGCAGGCGCAGTCCGGAGTCGGTGACGGTGTCCCAGGGGATGTGGCTGTGGCCGAACACCAGGACGTCCACGTCCGGATACCGGGCCGCGCACCGGCGTTCCCGGCCCTCCGCCGGGCCCGTTTCGTGCACGACGGCGAATCGCACGCCGCCCAGTTCGACCCGGGCCACCTCGGGCAACCGGCTGCGCAGATCCGGGCCGTCGTTGTTGCCGTAGACGCCGATCACGCGACGCGAGTGCGCCTCGAACAAGTCCAGCGCGGCCCCGTCGACCCAGTCACCCGCGTGGATCACCACGTCGACCGTCGCCAACTCGGCGAGCAGGCGCTCGGGAACGGCCTTGGCGCGTTGGGGTACGTGCGTGTCGGACGTGAGAAGAACTCGCATACCGCCCACACTACGAGCCGCCCCCGGCCTGGGACGGCATCGAGCGCACGTCCCGCACAAGTCCCGCGCAGTTTCCGCGCAAGCCCCGCACGATTCCGGCCGGTGTGCGGCCGCGCCCCAGGACCGCGAAACGGCCCCGCCGCCCGCGTCGGCACAAGCCGACACGGGCGGCGGGGCCGCCGAAAGCCCGGATCAGGTGGTCGGCGTGACCTTGGCCAGGCCGATCGGGGCGTCCGGGTTGGCGCCGCGGTGCAGGGCGAAGGTGCGGGCGAGGCCCTGGAGATGCACCGTGGTGGCGATCGCCCGGGCGGATTCCGAACGCAGGTCGCCCAGTTCGGGTGCCACCATCGCGTGCGGTATCCCGTCGGCGACCAACCGCGCCCGCAGGGCGGCGATGTCCGGCGCGGTCGGGCCGCCGAGGTCGATCAGCAGCACCGGTACCCGAGCGCCCAGTGCGGCGATCGGCCCGTGCAGCAGGTCGGCGACCGAGATGCCCTCGGCGAACACCCCCGACGTCTCCCGGATCTTGAGCGCGCCCTCCAATGCCACCGCGCCACCGAGCCCCCGGCCGGCGACCACCAGGCGATCGTGGTGCGCCCAGTCCGCGGCCAGCGCCTCGCATTCGTCGACGCCGGCCAGTACCCGGGCCACCGCGTCCGGCAGCCCGGCCAGATCGGCCGGATCGGCCACCGTCGACGGCAACGGCCCGAGCGCGAGCGCGATCCCGACCATGGCCAGCAACTGGGCGGTGACCGTCTTCGTGGCCGGCACCGCGATCTCCGTGCCCGCGTCGGTCGCGGCCAGCACATCCGCCTCCGCCGCGAGCACGCTGTCCGCCTCGTTGGTGACCGCCACCACCCGGGCACCTCGCGCCCGCGCGGCCCGCACCGCCGTGACGATCTCGGGCGTGCGCCCGGACTGGCTCAACGCGGTGACCAGGTAGCCGGTGTAGTCGGTGCGCGCGTCGTACCTGGTCACCAGGCTCGGCGCGGCCAACCCGGCGGGCCGCCCGGACGCCAACTCGTACAGGTAGCGGCCGAACACCGCCGCGTTGTCCGAGGACCCCCGCGCGATCGACACGGACCCGTGCAGCGGCGCCGGCAACGCATCCCGAATCGCCGCCGCCAACTCCGGCAGCCGACCCACCAACCGCCGCAACACCTCCGGCTGTTCGGCCATCTCGGCGGCCATCACGGCACCGGGAGCGGGAAGCGCGGGAGAGGCCGTGTTCGTCGTCATGTTCATCCCATCGATCGAGGTCGGACCGGAACCGAAAACCAAACCGCAACACGCGACCGGCCGGCGCAGCGCCGACCGAGGGAACAACTCACGTCACCAGGGCCCACCCCGGCCGCTCACCCCCCGCCACGTCCCACGCGAGCGCCGCCGCGCCCCGCAGCGCCCCGTCGTGGATGTACCGGGCCGCCACGATCACCTCGCCCGGATCGACCGGGCTCGGAGCGTGCTTCGCGAGGAACGTGCGCAGCACGTCGAGCACCCGCTCGGACACGGCCATCAGGCCACCGCCCACGGCGATCCTGGTCGGATCCAGCGCCAGATACAGGTTGAGCACGTGGCCCGCCAGCACCGCCAGGGCCTGCTCGGCGACGGCCCGCAGACGCGGGTCGGTGGAGGTCAGGATCGCTGCCGCGTCCGGCGGCGGGCCGTTGCCGGCGAGGGCGTACAGGGACTGTGTCCGGGCCGCCAGCGGGCCGCCGCCGATCAGCGACTCCAGGTCCGGCTCGTCCGGCCGGCCCGGCACCAGCGAATACCCGATCTCGCCGGCCACGCCCCGGGCGCCGCCCACGACCCGGCCGCCGACCGTGAGCGCGGCGGCCACTCCGGTACCCAGATTGACGAACAGCCCCGGGTCGGCGGCCACCAGCGCGCCCGAGCGCAGCTCGGCCAGCCCGGCCGCCTTGACGTCGTTGGCCACCACCACCGGCACCGCCCCGAACGCCTCGCGTGCCAGGCCGAGGACGTCCACCCGCTCGATCCCGGGCAGGTTCGGCGACAGCTCCACCCCGGCCGAGGTCACCGTGCCGGGACAGACCAGGCCCACCGCCACGATCTCGCGCCGCCCGTCCCGGGTCGCCGCCGCGACCTGTTCCCGGGCCGACCGCAGCAGCCGATCCAGCGCGTGCGCCATGTCCTCGCCCGGCTCGCGGGTGGCCACCCGACGCTCCGCGAGCACGGTGCCGGCCGCATCGACGGCGGCCATCGCCGTCTTGGTCCCGCCGATGTCGAGCGCGACTATCCCGAGGGAGTCGCGCGGCAGCGGCTGGTCGAGCAGGTCGGCGGAGTCGAACACGATCGTCACATTCCTCGAATCGGGCGGCGGCAACGGCAAGAACACGGACGGCGACCGGCGCGGTCAGGACGGGTCGCCCACCACCCGCGCCTCCGCGTCGTACCGCTCGCCCCACACCGGCGCGCCCGCATCGGCCCGGTGCAGGCCGGCCACCGACTGCGTGCGCCCGCGGGTCACGAACGCCTGCGGCCGGAAGCACATCACCACCGTGTCGCCCGGCCGGATCCCCAGCCGACGCGCGTCCCGCAGCACCGTGTAGTAGTGGATCGCGCCGTCCGGAGCGGTATCCACCCGCGCCCGACGCTCGACCGCGGTCGCCGCGTCCCGGCCCACCAGCGCGGTGAGCGGGAACTCGCCCAGCACCTTGTCGAGGTAGTGCCCGGCGGCGAACGCGTACGCGTCGTCCCCGTCCACGTGCGACACCTCGGTCACGTACACGATCGCCGGCTGCTCCGGCGCGTCCGCGGCGAACACGTGCAGCGGCGTCGTCCCGTGGATCGCGTTGCCCGGCTCGACATGCGTGGCCCCCGCGTCGGCGGCGATCGTCAACGAGTGTGCCGACGTGGTCCCGGGCGCGTTCACCTGACGGATCTCGAACCCGGCCGCCCGCAGCCGCTCGGCCGCCACAACGACCGTGCCCAGATTGGGTGTTGCCACGATCCGCCGCTGCTCCGGGTCGGCCAGCAGGCACGGGAACGTGGTCACGCCGTGCACCGCGACGCCCTCCACCGCGTCGACCTCGCGCGCCGCGGCCACCACGTCGGCGGCCGGGAAGCCGCCGCCGTGGCCGAAGTAGAACCGGTCCCCCTCGCCGTGCACCCGCAGCAGCACCGACACGGGCGCGCCGCCGCGCCGTACCGCCGCCGCCCCGATCCGGCGGGCCGCGTCCACGGAGAACACGGTGACCACCTCGGGGTCGGCGCCGACCACGAAGTCCTCGCTGCCCCGATGCGGCTGCACCAAGTGCCCGACGTGCCCGACCGGCAGGCCGTGCCGGACCGCGGCCGACACACAGGCGGTGTCCACCGCGACGACCGGACCGAGGCCCGCGTCGATCGCGGTGCGGGTGACGTCGGGGTTGCGCCCGTACTGCTTGGCCATCACGTACGTGGACAACCCCCGCGAGCGCGCGGCCTCGGCGATCGTGGCGGCGTTGCGTGCCACCGTGTCCAGGTCCGCGACGTACGTGTTGGCGAGCAGGCGGCCCTCCTGATGTGCCGTCACGACGGCCTCGATCAGCGGGCGGTTGTGGGCGAGGAGTCGGTCGAGGAACATCGCGAGGCTCTCCTTGGGAGGAGCGGACGAAAGGACTGCACGGAGTCGGTCGGGGCGGGCGGTTCGCCCGAGCCGGCGCGCGAACGCCGGCCGGGCGTCGGCCGTTGCCCCACCGGATCAGGTCCGGCCGAGCGGCACGGGTATCGCCCCCTCCCCCGACCCGGCGGCCGGCTCACCCGCCTGGCCCGGTTCCGATTCGTCCTCGAACACCCGACCCATCGCGGCCAGCACCTGCGGACGCGAGCGGTGCGCCCAGACCAGATACGCGGTGCCCAGCACCATCCAGCCGACGATCACGTACGGCACGAGGTTGTTCGGATGATCGGGCACCGGCCACAGCTGGCCGTATATCGGCAACAGCATCAGCAGCACGGTCGCGCCCGGCAGGATCCCGTGCCGCAGCACGGAGAACTCGGCGCGGTGCTCGCGCAGGTAGAACCGGATCACCGCGACACTCATCAGGATGTAGATGATCACCATCCCGAGCCCGAGGATGGTACCCGCGAACCCGTAGACGCCCAGCGGCCCCAGGTCACCGCCGAAGCCGCTGCCCAGCACCAGCGCGAAGACGAGCGAGAAGCCCAGGTAGGCGGTGATCGCCGACTGCGGCACGTGGCGTTCGTTGGTGCGGCCCAGAAAGCGCGGGAGCACGCCCTCGCGGCCCATCGAGAACAACACCCGCACGGCCGCGTTCGAACCGGAGACCACGTTGGCGAACTGGCTGACGATCACGGTCAGTGCGAGGACCCAGGTGACACCCCAGTAGCGATCCACCAGGGTGGTCAACGGCGCGGCGTCCCCGGCGAGTTGGGAACCGTGCGCGGAGCCGAAGCCGATCGAGGTGGAGTACGCCATCAGCACGTAGAAGGTGCCGATCACCGCGACCGCGGTGAACAGCGCGAGCGGGATGCTGCGCTTGGCACCGCGCGCCTCCTCACCCAGGGTGGCCACCGACTCGAAGCCGATGAACATCAGGATGCCCCACAACATGCCGGTACCCAGGCCGCTGAACCCGTCGATCGAGTTCGCCGGATCGAACGGCGCCGGCGACAGCCCCGAGTCGCCCCCGTCGCCGAGGATCACCCCGGCCAGCCCGAGCAGTACGCCGACCTCCAGGACCAGGAAGATCAACGCGGTCTTGGCCGAACTGGAGACGCCGAGCGAGTTGACGCCCCACACCACGGCCGCGAACGCGAGCGACATCACCTGCCACGGCACCCGGATGTCGAACTGACTGTCCAGGAAGTCGTGGCTGTATCCGCCGAGCGCGGCGAACAACATCGGCCCGACCATGCCGTAGGTGAGCAGCAGCAGCCACCCGGAGAGGAAGCCGCCGGACTTGCCGAAGCCGTGGCTGTTGTAGGTGTACGCGAAACCCGCCGCCGGCAGCTTGCGGGCGAACGCGGCGATGGTGTTGGCGACCAGAAGGCTGGCCACCATGGCCAACACGATGGCCAGCGGCAGCGCGTAGCCCGCTCCCGCCGCGGCGGGCGGCGTGTTGAACGCGACGCTGGTCGCGGGGCCCATGAAGGCCATGCACATGGCGACGGCACCGAACACGGACAACGTGTTCCGGCGCAGGGACCCGCCTTTCGACGGCAGTGGGGTGGACATGGGTGGTACTCCAGGCGGTTCGGTGGGGTGGGACGGACCCCTGAGGGTGCGCGGGCCGCCGGCCGCGGCGGCGCGGTGTGCCTTGTGTCTGTGGGTGGGCGCGGCCCGGTGTCAGTGCGCGGCCGGGGCGAGCAGCGCGGACAGCTCCAGGTCGGCCCGGACCGCCGCCGCCGCGTCCGGCGCCACGTCGAAGCGGACCCGCAGGGCGGTCAGTCCGCGCGACACCGCGCCCAACGCGCCCGCGAGGTCGGCCAGTTCGGAGTGCACGAGCTCGGGGCACGCGGGCAATCGTCGGCGTACCCGCTCGCGCAGCCGGGTGGTCATCGCCGCATCGATCGAGGCCGAGACCCGGCCGCCGAGCACGACCAGTTCGGGTTCGTAGGCGATCGTCACCGCGATCAACGCCACGCCGAGCGCGCGTTCGAACCGGTCGATCACGGCCCGGGCCGCCGGCGAGGAGTCGACGAACAGGTCGGCTGCGGTGACCACTTCGATCCCCGCGTCCCGAGCGGCCCGCATCAGGCCCTCGGCGCCGACCAGTTCCTCCACGGTGTGGTCGTCGGAGTCCACCGGCAGGAAGCCGAACTCGCCGACCAGACCGGTCGGGCCGCCCCGGATGTGCCGGTCCACGGCGACACCGGCACCGAAGCCGGCGCCGACGGTGAACATCACGGCGGTCTCGGCGGTCCGGGCGGCGCCGTGTCGCAGTTCGCCCTCCAGGGCCAGATCGGCGTCGTTGCCGAACGCGACGGTGCCCTCCAGCGCGCGGCGCACCCGGCGGGTGAACAGGTCGCCTTCGATCTGCGGGAGGTTGGTCGCGCCGCGCACGCCCAATCCGTCGGCCGCGACCGCGCCGGGCAGACCTATCACGCCCGCCCGCAGCACGTCGGGCGCGGCCGAGTCGGCGTAGAGCGCGCGGACCCGCTCGGCGAGCCAGTCCGCGAGGTCGTCGGCCGCCAGGTGTCGGGGTGTGGGCTCCTCGCGGTAGCGCGGCGCGTGGCCCAGCAGGTCGGTGGCCAGGAACCGGCAGGTGGTGCCGCCGAGGTCGACGCCGACCGCGATCCCACGCTCGGCCGCCACCTCGATCACCACCCCCTGCCGCCCACGCCGGCCGGTCTGGAGCACGGCGCCCTCGCGGACCAGGCCCTCGTCGAGCAGGCCCTCGACCACGCGCGAGACGGTGGCCGCGCTGAGCCCGGTCTGCTGGGTGAGACCCGCGCGACTGTGCTGCCCACCGGCCAACAGCACCGCGAGCAGGCTGGAGCGGTTGGCCCATCGGGCATCGGCCGTCTCCGCCATGTTCACCTCTCAGAGTGAAAATATTTCAGAGTGAGAGAAAATTAAGCCCGTGGGCAGGAGGTGTCAAGGGTTCGTCAAGACCCGGTCGCCGAGACAGGGGCGCCGGGACCCCCGCAGCCGGGCCGGAACATGAGCGCACCCCGAGCGACGGCCGGCGGGCGGCGGGTCGATCGGGGTGCGTGGGCGGGGGCGGGTAGCCCGGGGTGGGTGCGTGGGCCGGATTTCAGCCCTGACGTCCACCGCCGGACGCGACATAGGCGCGGAGGTGGTCGAGGCCGCGTTCGAGGATGTCGCCGACGGCCAGGTCGGCATCGGTACCCGCCTCGCGGTGTCGGGTCAGCGCGTCCACGGGCAGTGCCTCGCGGCCCTCGCTGCCGCCGAACTGGCCCGCGTCGTGCACCCGCTCGCGCTCGACCGCGCCGTAGTCGTCCGGATCCCGGCCGTCGTCGACCATGACGGTGACGATGCTGTCCACATCGCTCGGGCCGTCCTGGACGATCACGATGCCGGTGTACGGGGTGCCGCGCACGACCCATTCGATCCGGGTGCCGGGACCGTCCCGATCCAGCTCGACCTCGGCCGCGACGGACTGCGCCGACTCGCCGGCGGTCACCACCACCGCGCGGCCCGAGCCGGCCCGGACGGCGGTCACCGGAGGGAAGTATTCGGGAAGCTTGTCCAGGTCGGACAGGAGCATGTACACCCGGTCGGTGGACGCGGCGACCTGCACGGAACGCGTGTGAAGAACCATGCGCGTACTGCTATCCGTTCGAGGGCCGTTCCATTCTCGATCCGGATGCGGCCCGCGCGGGTCGGCCGCCCCGCGTACCGGCTCGTCAATCCGTCGCGTCGCCCAGGGATTCCAGCAGGGTGCGCAGCCCGTCGGCGAGCGCGGCCCGCTGCCGGGGACCCAGCGCGGCGAGCACCCGGCGCTCGGTGGCCAGGTGCGCGGGCAGCACCACGTCGATCAGTTCGCGGCCCTGGTCGGTGAGCGCAACCAGCACGCTGCGGCCGTCGGACGCACTGGTGCTCCGGGAGACCAGGCCGCGCGCCTCCAGTCGATCCAGGCGCTGGGTGATGGCGCCCGAGGTGACCATCGACGCCCGCATCAGCTCGGTGGGGCTCAGCCGGTGCGGGGGCGGATGCCGGCGCAGCGTGGCGAGTACGTCGAACGACGAGGCGTCGAGCCCGTGTTCGCCGAAGGTGCGGGCCAGTTCGGCACTGACCAGGCGGGCGGCGCGGGACAGCCGGGCGAGGACCGCCATCGGCGACGCGTCCAGGTCGGGGCGCTGCGTACCCCATTGCTCCAGCACAAGGTCGACGTGATCTGCCACGGCGTCAGGTTAGCCGAGTCGATGCGGCGATCCGGGCCGCCTCCCTCTTCCCAACTATCTTAGCGTTGAGGTATCTTTCTCTTAGCACTAAGAGATCAACCACTCGGTCGGCAGCCCGGTCGAGGCATTCACCCACGCAGCGAGACCACCCGAGAGGGGCACACCACCATGCGCATCACCGTGTTCGGAGCAGCCGGAAACGTGGGCAGCCGAGTCGTCTCCGAGGCACTGTCCCGAGGCCACGAGGTCACCGCCGTGGTCCGCGACGCGGCCCGCTTCCCCGAGTTGCACCCCGAGGCCGAGGCCCGCGTCGGCGACGCCGCCCGGATCGAGGACGTGGCCGCCCTGAGCACCGGCCGGGACCTGGTGATCAGCGCCACCCGACCGGCGCACGGCAACGAACGGGCGCTGGCCGACACCGCCGAGGCACTGCTGGCCGGGCTCGCCGGCACGGGCGTACGCCTGCTGACCGTCGGCGGCGCGGGCAGCCTGACCGTGCCCGGCACCGGCGACACGATGGCCGTGGACGACCCGCGGTTCGTGCCCACCGCGTGGCGCGGCATCGCCCTGGCCTGCAACGCCCAGCTCGACGTCTTCCGGACCGACACCGAGGTCGACTGGACCTACCTGAGCCCGCCCGCCAACCTGGAGCCCGGCACCCGCACCGGCAGCTTCCGGCTCGGTACCGACGAACTCCTCGTCGACCCCGACGGCGTCTCGGCGATCTCCATGGAGGACCTCGCGGTCGCCCTGATCGACGAGGCGGAGCAGCCGCGCCACCACCGCGCCCGCTTCACGGTCGCGTACTGAGCGACGGGCCCGATGAGGTCCGCTCCCGCTCCGGTCACGACGGAGATCGGGTCGGGGATCCCGTCGCGGATCCCCGACCCGACGCTCCCCGGGGAGCCGGAAATCGATGGACGCGGCAACCCGACGGATGGCATAGTCCGGCCGTGACCGCCCCCACGCCTTCCACCGCACCGATCCCCCTGGCCGACGGCCTCGTACTGCGCCAGGCCCGGCCCTCGGACCTCGACCGGATCGGCGCGCTGCTCGCCGAACGCGGCGACGCGGGCGACGCCCTCGACCATCGACTCGTCGTCACCGACCCCGACGCCGGCCCGGCCGCGTGCGCCGTGGTCGTCCACGGCGACCGGGTCGTCTCCACCGCGACACTGCTGGACGAGGAACTGCGCGTCGGCGACCTGCGCCTGCCCGCCGGCCAGGTCGAACTGGTCGCCACCGACCCCGAGTTCGAGGGTCGCGGCCTGGTACGGGCACTCATGCGGTGGGCGCATGAACGCTCCGCCGCGCGCGGTCACGTGGTCCAGGTGATGATCGGCATCCCGTACTTCTACCGGCTGTTCGGCTACGAGTACGCCATCGACATCCCACCGGCGCCGACCGTGCACAGCACGCCGCCGGCCGAACCCACCGATGGCGCCGGGCACCTCGGGGAAACCGCGCCCGTCCTCCGCATCGCCCGCCCCGCCGACTTCCCGGCCATGGCCGCCCTCCAGGACGCCGCCCAAAGCCGGTTCGACGTGGCCATGCCGCACTCGGCGGCGTGTTGGCGCTGGTTGTCGGCGCACGACGCGAGCACGCTGCGGGTGCTCGAACGGGCCGGCACCATCGTCGCCACCGCACGCACCACGCCTCCCGACGAGGACGGCGACGTGCTCCTGGCCGAGGCGGCGGCACACGACGAGCGGGCAGCCCGGGACCTGCTCCGCGCCGTCGCCGCCCTGCGTCCCGAAGGCACCGACGGCACGCTGCGCGTCGTGCATCGCGCCGGCACCGTCACCGCCGACGCCTGGCGGGAGTTCGTCGACCACGAACCCCGCACGCAGGCGGAGCAGTACTACGTCCGCCTCCCGGATGTCGCCGTCCTGCTCGACCGCCTGCGGCCACTGTTCCGGCAGCGGCTCGACGCGGCGGGCATCGACCACACCGACCGCGACATCGTGATCTCCACGTTCGGCGCCCACTACCGGATCCCGGTCCGGGCCGGCGGCCTCGGCGGCGTCGTCACCGGCGGCGCGATGCAGTCTCCCGGAGCCGCGAACGGCATCGGCGTGGCCCCCGACCAACTGCCCGCCCTGTTCTTCGGCCCCTTGGGCGTCGAGGGCCTGACCCGGGTCCGCCCCGACGTCTACACCTCCGAAGAGGCCCTGTTCCAGGCCCTCTTTCCGGCACTGACCGCCGACCTCCTGAGCTACTACCTGCCGTACTGACGTCGACGCGCCCGCGGGCACCCCGAGCGATCGTCCCCACGTGAGCGAGGTCTCCCCCGGTCCGGTGGTCGCCACGACGGCGACCGCGGCGGGCATCGGGACGCCGAGCACGCCGTGGGTGCGCCCGCGAAAACGGATGCCGACGAAGCGATGAGTTTGCGGACCGGGCCCGGTCATACAGAGCACAACCGTTCGCGAGGAACGACAACGGCGAGCGGCACCGGCGCACGGACTCGCAAGGGCATGGGAGCACTCATGAGCACAACGCACACCGTCACGTCCACCGATGGCACCGACATCGTCTACGACCGGTACGAGCCGGCGGGCGAGAGCCGCGGGACGGTGATCCTCGTCGGCGGCGCGTTCAGCTACCGGAAGTTCCCGAAGATGGTGGAGCTGGCCGAACTGCTCGCCGACGCCTACGGGTTGACCGCGGTGAACTACGACCGACGCGGGCGGGGCGACAGCGGTGACACCCCCGGCCGCTACGACGTGGCGCGCGAGATCGAGGACGTGGCCGCGGTGATCGCCGCCGAGGGCGGGTCGGCGGCGCTGTTCGGCTGGTCCTCCGGCGCCGGACTGGCGCTGCGGGCCGCCGCCTCCGGGCAGGTTGTCGGGATCAGCCGGGTGGTCGCCTTCGAGCCACCGTTCGTCGTCGACCGCACCCGCCACGTACCGCCGCCGGACCTGACCGCGACGCTGCACGAGCTGATCGCCGCCGACCGGCCCGCCAAGACCGTGCAGTACTTCATGACCAAGGCGATCGGCATCCCGGCCCCGTTCGTGGGCCTGATGCGGCTCACCCCGATGTGGTCCAAGCTCAAGGCGGTGGCCGGCTCGACCGGGCACGACTGGGCGGTGATGGGCGAGTACATGCGCGGCGAGCCGCTGAACCCGGCCGACTGGGCCGGGGTGGACATGCCGGTGCTGGTGCTGTCCGGTGGGCGCAGCGACGCACTGCTGCGCACCGCGGCCCGCGCCGCGACCGCGGTGCTCCCGAACGCCCGACTCGTGGAGATCGCCAAGCTCAGCCACAACCCGAATGTGGGGCTGCTGGCGCCGCCGGCGGGCGAGTTCCTGACCGAGCAGCCGGCCCCGAGCAGCTGACCTGCGGGGTCGGGTGGGTGGGGAACGAGGGGGCGAGGAGGCGGGGTTCGGCGCATGAGGGTGCGCCCCCTGCGCCGGGTAGGACATCCTCGGTCGCCACCGTCGATTCCGTCGCCCGCAGGCAAGGAGCCACACCGTTGAGCCACCCGCCGACCGACCCGCGCCCGCTCGCCGTCTTCGATTTGGACGGCACCCTCGTCCGAGGCGATTCGTTCGGCCACTGCACCCGGGTACTGCTGCGCCGCGCCCGCTGGCGCCTGGTGGCGGTGGCACTGTGCCTGCCGATCATCGGCCCGATGTACGCCGTGCACGCGACCCGTCGGCACGCCCTCGCCCTCGTCCTCCGGCTCGCCACGATCGGCCTGCCCGCGGCTCGATTCGAGGAGCTGGCCCACGACTTCGCGGCCGTGCGCGCGGTCGAGGGCAATCGGATCACGATCACCCTCGCCCGAGCCCGGGCCCATCTCGCCGCCGGGGACCGGGTGGTGATCGCGACCTCGTGCGCGGATCCCCTGGCCGGCGCCATCTGTCGGGAGCTCGGGCTCGCTCCGGTGCAGGTGATCGCCTCGCGCCTCGCCCCGAGCCGCACCGGCATGCGCACGCTCCCCGCCTGCCGGGGCCCGCGCAAGGTCGCCCGCATCCGCGCGGCCGGCCTCACCGACCCCATCACCCATGCCTACAGCGACAGTTCCGTCGACCTACCGCTGCTGACCGAGGCCACCCACCGCTACCTGATCGACCCCACCCCGAGCCACCTCACCCGAATCCACACCCGCCTGGGGCCGACCTACCAGGTGTTGCGCGACGGCCCCGGGCCGGCCGATCGGCCATAGCGTCCCACCCGCTCCGGCGGGTGGGCCGGGTGCGACACCCGGTCTCTACGCTGCCTGGATGGACATCAGGGAGCGTGCCGTCGGTGCCGTCGTCGGCTCGGCCGTCGGGGACGCGTTGGGCGCGCCGTTCGAGTTCGGGCCGGCCGGCGCCTTCGGTACCCGGTTCCCCCCGGCGCCGCCCGGGAGTTCGCGAGCCGAGAAGCCCTATGCGAACGAGATGTGCGGCGGCGGTGGGTGGGACGCCGGCGAGGCGACGGACGATACCCAGATGGCCGTGCACGTGGCGTACTCGCTGCTGGAGGCCGGCGGCTTGGACCTGCCCGACATGTTCGCCCGGTTCCAACGTTGGGCCCGATCCGAGCCCAAGGACATCGGCCTGCAGACCGAGGACGTGCTGACCAACCACCTGCCCTGGGACCTCGCGGCCGGTGTGCACTTCCAGACCACCGGGCGCGCGGCCGGCAACGGATCCCTGATGCGCGCCACCACCCCCGCCGTGTACTTCGCGCCCGACGGCCGCGCCGCCACCATGGCCGCCGCGCATCGGATCGCCGCGCTCACCCATGGCGACCGGGCCGCGTGGGAAGGCACCGCGATCTTCCACGAGTTGCTGCGGGTGACGTTGACCGGCGACGACCCCTTGGCCGCGCTTGCGCAGACGCTCGCCGAGGTGCACCCCGGGCACCGCGAGCGCTACGCCACCGTGCTGGATCCGGCCTGGCACCCCACCGACGCGACCGAGTTCAACGGAGCCGTCTGGCCCTGCCTCGGCTCGGCGGTCTGGGCGCTGCGCACCACGTCCACGTACGAGGACGCCGTGCGGGCCGCGATCGACCTCGGCGGCGACACCGACACCGTCGCCGCGGTGACCGGCGCCCTGGCCGGCGCCCGATACGGCCGGGCCGGCATCCCCACCCGCTGGACCGACCGCCTGCACGTACCGCTGCCCGGTTCGAACGGCGAGATCCTGCGACTCCCGGACCTGGTACGACTGACCGACCGACTCCTCGGCCGCACGGCGCGCCCCGCCGGCGCGACGACCGACGACTGAGTTTCGGCGCGCCCCGAAACGCCTCCGCCCTCGGCGGTCCGCCCGGGACGAGGCGTGGTCTCAGTCCGCGGGTGCCTTCGGTTGCGTTCGCCGTGCGTAGGCGCGGGCCGCGCGCACTCGGTCGCCGCAGCGGGTCGAGCACCACTGCCGGGAGGCGTGGGTGCGGACGAGGAAGCGCCGGCAGGAGGGGGCGCCGCAGGGGGCCAGGCGTTCGGCGTCCGCGCCGGTGATCAGGTCGGCGGCGTCGGCGGCCAGGATCGCGATGGCGTGGTTGACGATCCGGTCGGTGGGGTGTGCCTGGGCCCGGTAGGGGCCTCGGACCTCGTCCCAGTGCAGGAGTGCGGCCGACGGTGCGCTGGTGAGCGCGTCGTTGATGGCCTGTACCGCTGCGTCCGGCGCGGGGGCATCGGCGATCCGCGATGCGAGCAGTACCCGCACCACGTCGCGGACGGCGCGTAGTCGGCCCGCGCACAGGTCGTACAACCGGGTGTCCGGCGGCGCGAGTTCGCGCTCGACCAGCCATGCCTTCGCGGACGCCGGCGAGCCCAGCAGGTCGACCTCCTGACCGCCGGGCAGCGCGAGGTCGGTATTGGCCAGGTCCAGGGCGAGGTAGCGGTCCGCCCCGGGTGCGGGCGGAGGGACGACAGGCGCGGGGTGAGCGAGTGCGCCCGACACGTTCTCCTTCATGGCTCTCATGTTAAGGCTTGCCGTTCTCCGTGAGAATCCGCTAGCTTTTCTCACGGCAAACACAACCTTTACCCGTGAGGTGTGCAGTGACCGGCAGCAGCAGCACGACCCCTGAGCAGATCGACATCCGCGTCTTCGGTGGCCCCTCCGCCCTGATCGAGTTCGGCGGCCTCCGGTTCCTCACCGATCCCACCTTCGACGCGCCGGGCGAATACCCGATCGGCGCCCGCGCCCTGGTCAAGACCGCTCCCGCGGCCATCGACCCGGCCGAACTCGGCCCCATCGACGCGGTCCTGCTCTCGCACGACGAACACCCGGACAACCTCGACCACTCCGGTCGGGCCCTCCTCGCCGGCATCCCGCTGGTCCTCACCACCCTCAGCGGCGCCGGCCGACTCGGCGGCACCGCCCGGGGGTTGGCCCCCTGGGAGTCGGTGGACCTGCCCCGCCCCGACGGCGGCACCGTCACCGTGACGGCCACTCCGGCCCAGCACGGCCCGGAGGGCTGCGAACCGGTCACGGGCGAGGTCGTCGGCTTCGTACTGACCGCGTCCGACCTGCCCACGGTCTACGTCAGCGGCGACAACGCCTCGCTGGCCGTGGTCGAGAAGATCGCCGCGCAGGTCGGCCCGGTCGACACCGCGGTCCTGTTCGCCGGCGCGGCCCGCACCCCACTCTTCGACGGCGCGCTGCTCACCCTCGACAGCGCCCAGGCCGCCGAGGCCGCCGCCATCCTCGGCGCACGCCGCGTGGTCCCGGTGCACTTCGACAGCTGGGGCCACTTCACCGAGGGCCGCACCGCCCTGGTCGCCGCCTTCACCGCGGCCGGCCTGATCGACAGGCTGGACCTGGGCTGATTCGGCAACGGGTGCTCGTCGGGCGGCCGTTCCCGCGGACCCGGTGTCGTAGGATCGCCTGATCATGAGCACGGACGCGGGTTTTGCGATGGTCGCCGTCCCGGCCGGACAGGTGACCCTGGCCGACCGACGGACTCGGCGCAGTTGGTCGGTCGAACTCGCCCCCTACCGACTCGCGTCGGTCCCGGTCACCCAGGCGCTGTACGCGGAGGTCACCGGACTGCGCCCGAGCGGCCCGCACGGCGATCGGCTCCCGGTCGAGGGCGTGTCCTGGTGGGACGCGGCGCGGTTCTGCAACGCCCTGTCCCGACGGGACGGATGCACACCGGCCTACCGCTTCGAAGCCGGCGACGACGCCGGTGCCGACCGCGGCGACGGCCGGCAGGTCGAATGGGATGCGTCGGCCGACGGATATCGGCTGCCGACCGAGGCCGAGTGGGAGCATGCCTGCCGAGCCGGTACGGCGGGAGCGCACTACGGGCCGCTGGACGACATCGCGTGGTATCGCGCGAACTCGGACGAGCGGATCCACCCGGTGGGTGGCAAGCAGCCCAACGCATGGGGCCTGTACGACATGCTCGGCAATGTGTGGGACTGGTGCTGGGACGTCTACGACGCCGAAGTCTACGGGAGCTACCGGGTGCTGCGCGGCGGCGGCTGGTTCGACGAACACTGGAGTTGCCGGGCCTCCGCCCGCCGCCGCAGCCACCCGACCTACCGGGTCGACGACGTCGGATTCCGCCTCGCCCGGTCCGGCACGGCCTGACCCACAGCCGCACCCGGCAACCCCTTCGGCGGCCGTGCCCTGGTCCGCCGACACCCCCGTACCGCGTGCCCCGCCCCGGCCCGAGCGAGCCGCTCCGGTGATCCGGGGTCAGGGTTGCGGTGTCGGGGAGTCGAGGATTCGGGCGCAGTGGCTCGTCAGGTCGGCGCGAAGTTGTTCGCGGGTCGCGTGGCGGCGGGTGACCAGGTATTCGACCGGGTCGGCGCGGGTCGCGGCGAGCAGGGCGTGGGCGGTGAAGTCGGGGTTGACGAGCCCGGGGATCCCGTCCAGCGCGGTGCGCAGGGTGTGGTGCCGGCGGTCGTAGCGGCGTCGTGCATCGCCGATCGACCCGCGAGCAGATGTACCGACGCCTGACCACCGAGGTCCCCGCCGAGTTCGCCGCCACGCTCGTCGACCTGGACCAGGCCATCGCCGAAGACGCCGAGGACCGCACCACGGATACCGTGCAGCGCCTCCTCGGCCGCCCACCCCATGGCTTCGAGGCCGTCGTGGCACGGGAGTCGGCCGGACTCGGGGGCCGAGGACCGGGCACAGCGCGGGCCGGAGCGGGCTCGGGGTGCGGCGGCCCGCCCGGTGACGGCACGTGTTCGTCGGCGTCTCGCGCGTGACGTGTGGCGGTGCGCACGGCATGATGCCGGTTACGCCATGTGGGGTACGCGAGGCCGGCCGCCCACCGTGGCCTCGCCGCCCCATCCACTCGCATGGCCGATGCCGACCATCGACGGGGGATGATCCGAACTCGTGTTGTGCCCAAGCTGCGGCGCCCGATCGACGCTGCCGGATCGCTGTACCAACTGCGGTCACCAGGAATACGCCCCGCCCGCCGACGCGACGTCGACGTCGACGTCCACGGACGCGCGCTTCGCCCGCTTCGGCCCCGCCCCGGCGCCGCCGATGGGCTGGTACGCACCGGTCTTTCGGTCCCTGCGCGGACTGGCCACCGCGTTGTACATCCTGCTCGGTGCCACCGCCGTACTGTCCCTGCTCGCGGCGATCGCCCTGTTCCACCGGGCAAATCTGGTCGACCAGACCCTGCACGGCGGGTGGTTGACCGCCGACCCCGACGCGGCGAACCGATCCATCGCCGTGTGGTGGGGCCTGGCGAGTCTGGCCATCGTCGCGACCATGGTCGTGTTCGTGATCTGGTTCCACCGCGCCCGGTGCAATGTCGAGGTGTTGCCGCCGTCCCCGCAACACTTCTCCAGCGGCTGGGCGATCGGCGGTTGGTTCTGCCCCGTGGTCAACCTGTGCTTCCCACTGCTGATCGCGCACGACATCTGGAAGGCCAGCGACCCCCGGGCACCCCTGCGCGGCGGCCTCACCCCGGGCCGGCATCCGCTGCTGTGGACCTGGTGGTCGACCTACGTCGCCGCGAACATCGTGATCGTCCTCGGCGTGACCGGTCGCGAGTCGGACGGCGGCAACGACTCGATCGGCAGCGACGGTTGGACCACGTACCACGAGTCGTATCGCACCGCCGACACCGCCGCGGGCTGGGCCTTCCTGCTCCTGATCGCCGCCGCCGGCCTGGCCATCGCGGTGGTGGCCCGGATCACCACGTTCCAGTCCGAGTACGAGCGCGCCTTCCACGCGGCGGCCGGCCTGCACCCGATGGCGCCCATGCAGCCGATGGTGCACCCGATGTACACGATGCAGCCGATGTACCGCCCGTACCCCCCATATACAGCGCCCCCGGTACAGCCCGCACCCACCGCCTTCCCGACGTGGCAGTCCCACCCGGCGCCTCCCGACCACGGGCGGCCGGCCGAGGACCACTCGGCGCCGCCGGTCCCGCGCCAACCGCCGGCCAAGCCGCAGCACCCACCGGCACCGTTCTGATCGAGCCGGCGAAGTCCATCGCCTCGGGCAACCCGCGCGTCCCGCGCGGGCACCGGCCCGACCGACCCGTCCCTCACCCGCCCCCGCGCGCCGAGCGCCGGGGTCGGGGGTTCTCGGTCGCGGCGGCGATCTCGCGCAGGGCGAGGGTCGCCGCCTCGATCGCCGCCGCAGGCGCGCCCCGCCAGACCTCGGCGTGCGCGGCGGCGTTGGCGCGGACCGCGTCCTCCGCGACCTGCACCCCGCGCGCGGTCAGGCTGATCAACGTGCCCCGACCGTCGCCCTGGTCCGGGAGGCGCTCGGCGAGGCCCTCGGCGACCAGGTGATTGGTGATGTTGCTGGTACCGCCCGAGGACAACAACAACGCGCGGCTGAGTTCGGTGGGCTTGAGCCGATAGGGCGCGCCGGCCCGACGCAGCGCGACCAGTACGCCGAACTGGGCCGGGGTGAGGCCGAATTCCGGCAACTCACGGCGCGTGGCCTCGTCCAGGTCGGCGGCGAGCAACATGATCCGCTTGCTCAGTTCCGTCGTCGCGTCCAGCACGTCGGGCAGTTCGGTCTGCCACGCGTTGACGAGTGTGCTCGCGCGGTCCTGTGGAGCGGTCATCTTGACAGCGTATTACACACACCTGATAGCTTTCTAAAAAGCTTTCAGGTGAACATCACTCTGTCGGAGGCCCCGATGCCCACTCGACCCACGCCCGCCGCGCCTCTTGCCACCTCGCCCTCCCCCACCCGGCTGCTCCTGCGCGGCGGCACGGTCGTCGACACCGACCCGCACGTCACCGCCCGGCCCGACACCGACGTCCTGATCGAGCACGGCACGATCGTCGCCGTCGGCCCGTCCCTGTCCGCCGAGGGAGCCGAAGTCGTCGACGCCCGGGACCGGATCGTGCTGCCCGGATTCGTCGACACCCATCGCCACGTCTGGCAGTCGGTACTGCGCGCGGTGGCCGTCGACAGCGACCTCGGCGACTACCTCGGCCGGGTACTCGGCCGGCTCTCCCCCGCGATGCGCCCCGAGGACGTGTACACCGGCAACCTCGCCGGCGCGCTCGAATGCCTGGACGCCGGCATCACCACGGTGCACGACTTCTCCCACGTCCAGCACCGCGCCGAACACGGCGACGCGGCGGTACACGGACTGCGCGCGGCCGGCATCCGGGCCGTGTTCGGCTACGGCCACCCGCCGTTCGACCCCGCCGCCCGCGACCCTCGCCTCGTCCGCGACCTGCGCGACCGCCTGTTCCCCGGCGACGACGACCCGGTCACCCTGGCACTCGCCCCCGGCGGCCCCTCGTACACCCCGATCGAACTGGTCGAACAGGACTGGCGCCTGGCCGCCGACCTCGACATCCCACTGGCCGTACACGTCGGCAGCGGCCCGGTCGCGCAGCGCCCCATCGAAGCCCTGCGCGATCGCGGCCTGTTGAACGCGCGCACGCTCTACATCCACGGCAACTCGCTCCCCGACGACGAACTCGCGATGATCGCCGACTCCGGCGGCACGCTCTCGATCGCACCGCACATCGAGGCGCAGATGGGGCACGGCGCACCGATGATCAACCGCGCCCGCGCCGCGGGGCTGGTCACCGGGCTCGGCGTCGACGTGGTCACCAGCGGTCCGGGCGACATGTTCTCGCTGCTGCGCGCGGCCCTGCTGACCAGCCAACTCGCGAACGGCCCACGGTTGTTCGCGGCCGACGTGTTGCGCATGGCGACCATCGGGGGCGCCACCGCACTGGGCCTGGCCGATCGCATCGGGTCACTGGCCGTGGGCAAACAGGCCGACCTGATCCTGCTGCGCGCAAACGCGATCAACCTGGTCGGCGCGGCACACGACATCGCCGGTGCCGTGGTGGCCTCGGCCCACCCGGGCAACGTCGACACCGTCCTGGTGGCCGGCCGGACCCTCAAGCGGGCGGGCCGCCTCACCCACCCGCACCTGGCCGACACCATCGCCGAGGTCCGGAGATCCGCAGCGCACCTGGCCGGTACGGCCTGACCCGCGCCGGAAAACGACACGGGGGCGACCCGGGCACCTCATGTGGCCGCGAAATTCACACCAAACTCCAACGTTCCGTTCGTTGACCAGCAAGCGGTCGTCGTACAGGCTCTGGATCCAGGGTGCGGGGGATCGTCACGGGAGGCACAGGGTGGGGTACTGCGGGGGTTGTTCCGGGCAACGCTGGATCCCGATGGACCAGATCTGCAACGGCTGCGGCGGATCCGGCCAGAACGGCATGGGCTCGGACAGCAACTGGTCCTGCTCCGGATGCGGCGGATCCGGCCGAATGCAGATGATGCAGCCGTGCCCGAGCTGCGGCGGATCCGGCGAGCAGGGCGGTGACGGCGGCCCGATCTACGCACCCCCGAGCGCCCCACTCACCCGCGCCCAACGCGTGAAGTCCCGGCTGATCTCCCTCATTGTCTTCGGCGGCCTGGCGGCGTACGTCTACCACACGACCAGGTAGCCGCCACCGAGCCCGGACGTCGGGCTCAGGACGCCGAGCATGTGTCGTCGAAACGTGAGCAGCCTTGGTGCGGCGCGACGAAAGTTCGTTGGATAGGGAGAAGTCCGCCCCGGCGCGTATCAGTAGTGGGCAGTACAGGGCGCCGTTGTTGTCGACGGCAAGGGCGGCAAGTCGGGCAACCCCCGAAGGATCGTCAGCGCGTCGTCGGTCAGGTCGTCTCCGCCCACGCTCCTGAGCCGCTCGGTCCAGCGAGCGGCGAACTCACGCAGCGCGCCGAGGTCGGCGTTGGCGAGCGCGCGATCAATCTGCGCGGAAGAGCAAAGACGCCGCCCCGCCCTCGTCGCTGCCGCAGCGTTGTCGGCGGGGACGAGGAAGAAGGCCATGTCGGTGGCCACGTCGGCATGATGCCACCGCGCCGACTCGCGCGTCGTCCGGCTCGGAATGTCGTTTCGCCCGGGATCCGGATCGTCGCTCGGCCGCCGGTCCCGGCGGCCGGCCTGCGATGACATCCGCCCGGGATTCGTTCACCGGGCACTGTCCGAGCGCCCGGCTAGTCTCGTTTTCCCGGTAATCGAACAAGGATTCGAATACTCAGCGACCCGCACGCACTTCCCTCCACTCCCCCTCCACTCCCCCTCCCTCGTCGAGTGCTCGGAAAGGGCCCCTGTGAAGGTACGGATAACCCGCGACCGCCTCGTCGAGGGCATCGGCTGGGCCGTGCGCGCACTGCCCGCGCGGCCGATCGTCCCCGCTCTCGCCGCGTTCCGGCTCAAGGCGGCCGACGGCACCCTGGCCATCTCCGCGTACAACTACGAGATATCGGCCGGCATCGAGGTCGCCGCCGAGGTCACCCGGGTCGGCGAGATCCTGGTCCCGGGTCGACTGCTCGCGGACATCGCCCGGGCACTCCCCCGCGACCAACCGGTCGACCTCACCGTGGACCCGGCCCGGGCCCGGGTGACCTGCGCCGGGGCCTACTTCGCGCTGCCGCTGCCGGCCCTCGCCGACTACCCGGCCACGCCGTTGCTCCCGGAGAGCACCGGCACCGTGGACGCGGCGGCGTTCGCCCAGGCCGTCGCGCAGGTCGCGATCGCCGCGGCGCGGGACGAAAGCCTGCCCGTGCTCACCGCGATCCGGTTGCATCTGGCGCACGACGCACTGGTCCTGGCCGCCACCGATCGATATCGGCTGGCGGTCCGTAGGTTGCCCTGGCGGCCGGCTACCGAGGATCCGGCCCGGACGGCCCTGGTGCCGGCCCGGATGTTGGCCGAGCTGACGAAACACTCCGGGATCGACACAGACCTGCACCTGGCACTCGGCCCGGAGCCGGGCCGCCGCGGCCTGCTCGGCCTGGCGGGCAGCGGGCGACAGGCGACGACGCGGCTGCTCGATCACGAATTCCCGCGCTACGACTGGCTGTTCGACAACGAGACCACCGCCGTCGCAACGATCGAGACCGCCGCGCTGATCGAGGCCCTTCGGCGGGTGTCGCCGGTGGTCACCCGCAACGCCCCGGTCCGGTTGTCCTTCGGGCGGGAGTCGCTGCGGGTCGAGGCCGGCAGCTCCGACGAGGCCGAGGCGGGCGCGACGCTGCCGGTCGCCCTGACCGGCGAGCCGACCAGGGTCGCCTTCAATCCGGCCCATCTCCTGGACGGCCTGGCCGCGCTCCGCACACCGACCGCACGCCTGCTGTTCAGCACTCCGACGAAGCCGACCATCCTGACCGACGGCGCACCCACCGAAGCCGACGCCACCCTCCCCCACCGCACATCCGGGCCGGGCGAACCCGACGACCCGGACTATCGCTACCTCCTGATGCCGATGCGCGGCGCCTGATCGACCGGCCGGGGCGAACCGACCCGCACCGGACGGCCGGTCGGCCCGCGTCGGTGGATCCCGCCCGCTCCCCCACTCACCGGGGCGGACCCAGCAGCGCGCCGAGCACCGCGTCCGTATCGGCCAGATCCGCCAGGACCACATCGGCGCCCGCCGCCGTCAGCGCCGCCGCACTCGTCGTCCCGGTCGCCACCGCGACGGACCACGCGCCGACGGCTTGGGCGGTGGCGACGTCGCGCAGGGTGTCGCCGACGATCACGGTGTCCGCGCCGACGTGCCGCCGGCCGAGGTGCTCCTCGGTACGCGCGAAGGCCCTGGCCGGCAGGTCGACCCGCTCGTAGGCGTCCTCGCCGTAGGCCCCGATCCGGAAGTCCACGTGCTCGGCGAGGCCGAAGACCCGCATCTTCAACATCGCGAGCGTGTACAGATTGCCGGTCAGCACCGATTGGCACACCCCGGGTGTCGCACCGAGCGCGACGAGCGCCTCGGCAGCACCGGCGAGGACCCGACCCTCTGCGGCCAACTCGGCCTCGCGGTCCTGGAGTTCGGCAACGATCAGGTCCAGGAACGCCTCCAGCATGCCCCCTTCCGGCGGCAGTCCGTGCGCGCGCAGCACGTCACTCGCCATGGCCAACTCGGTACGCCCGTCGAACTGCCAGGGACTGTCCAGCGAACGCCCGGACACCTGTCGAAAAGCCGCCGCATACGCGCGTCGGGCCACCGTCCCGCCGTCGATCAGCGTGTGGTCGATGTCCCACAACACCAGCCTGGAATCGGCTCCATCAGTCGTCATGAACACTCCGATCATCGACAACCACCCAGCGGGGCGGTTGCCCAGAGCATCGCATTCGGCGTGTTCCCTCCCGACGCCGGGGTCCACTTAGCGTGGCGGACGGATCACGGGGTGCGATCACCGTTCCGCTTCGGTTGGCCACGCGACCCCTCCGCGACCCCGGCCCTCGCACCCCCGGAGCCCAGCGTCGGCCCTTCGGCCGCACTGGCATATCTCGCGAAAAGCGCAATACATAAGCTTTTCAGGCACTTTCACCTTATTTACCGCACCGGTCGATGCGGCCCGGAGCACGGGCCCGGAACGCGTCGGTGCCGACAATTCGGCGCCGTTCATCCTCGGCACGGTCCGACGGCGCCCGGTGAATCGGCTCGATCGGAGCGGTCTTTCGATCGCCTGCGGAATCGGCTGTGAATGCCCTTCAAATGGCGGTTGACCTGCAACTTGCATGGCGAGCTGTGCGGTGATCCGCACGGGAGATTGTTTGGCGATCTGTGCGTGGTGCTGTCCGGGACTCTGCATGGCGAACTGGGTCCCAACCCGTTCGTCAAAGCGCATGGCTGTATGTGCGGGTGTGTGGGCGGCTGTGTGGCGCGGACGACGGATGCACGGAGACGTGGGTGGCCGGTCGGAGCAACGGGCGAAACGGCGGCCCGTGCGGTGGAGCCGCCGGTAGGTCTCGCGGCGGGTGGCACGACGGCGCGTCGGCGCGCTGGAACGGCGGGGCGAACGCTGGTCCGAACGGTGGATCCGACGCTCGCTCAAGCACTGGATCGAACAACGGAGCGCACACTCGGCGCCTGGGTATTCATGCGTGACAGGGGATGGATGTGCGGGTGGATCTTCCAACATGCAGATCGAACACGGCGCTAATGCCTTACTTTCTGGGCTTTTGCGCTGTTCTTGTGATGACCCCATAACGACGGGCGACACGCCGACTCTCCTGACAGGAAGTTATTTGCCAGAGATAGCGATAGGGTTCAGTCGTTGACACGAAAGGACGGTCATGGCCACTTCCCGGGAGCGTTGGACCGTGGCGAGGCTCGCGGCCATCGCGGGTCTGCCCAGCAAGGTGGGCTACGAGGCACGGGACCGAAACGTGCTGCACCCGACGGTGCTCTCGCCCAGCGACGTACTGCCCCTGCTCACCTTCGAGGCATTGCGAAGGATCAGCTGGCCGGGGGAGAACTATGCGCGCAACACGCCACAACGCCTGCGCCTGTGGGAACACCTGGCCATCGAGCACTCACGAGTGGGCGATCTCGCCGATGTCGACCCGATGACCGGCCTCTACGTGCATCCCTCGGGAGCCGACCTGGCCGTTCGACCCAGCGAACACGCCGCGCTCGCGCTGCGGTTCGTCGAGGAAAACACGCCTTACCAGTACCTCACGCTCGGCGCGTGGGCCCAGCAGGCTCTGCGGGCCCTCGCCGCCGAACAGGAGCAGGTCGGACGACGCCACGGTGCCGCCTGACCGCCGCTCGGAAGTACGGCCGCAAAAGCAGAGCGAGTGGCCTAGGAGTCCAGCCCTAGTCCACTCGCTCGCAGCTCAGCGCCCCTAGGGGCGCCGTCGGAGAAAGGAGGCCCGCCGGCCGCTTACACAACCGAACAGTAAGACCCAGCCGTTCCGGTACTTCCACGCGCCGAACGGTCGGGTCGCCCTTACCTCTTTCTCTTCACCAGCTTCAGGAGCAGATCATACCTGCGATCCCCGAGGCAGGCCCAGTGCTGTCTTCAGCCAGGTCCTTGCCCTCTTCAAGTGTGCCCGAATCCTCTGGATTCACGATGCAGGCTCGGGTGCGTGCCGCCTTGCGCGCGGCGCGAGTTCGCGTCGGCGGCGCCCGAGGCGTCGATCCGACCATGCCGGACTCGGTCCGTCGGGCCTCGGTCAAGGTCCCGCTGCGGGTGGTGACCGGCGAGGCGTACAGCGACCTGGCCTTCGTCTTCGCCGCCAAGGTCGGCCACCTGGCGGCCGGCCCCAACCAGCCCGGCTGCATCGCCGACCTGACCACCATCGCCCGCTACCTGGGCCTGACCGTCCGCTCGGTGACCCAGCCCGACGGCCGCGTCGCACTCAAGGCCCCGTCCTCGCTGTACGCCGCGCAGAAGCAGCTCACCGCAGGTGAGGAACTCACCGTCGTACGCCGCACCAAGCCTTCCGGGACCGGGACTTCGGCGGTCCGCCGGTTGCGTACGCCGGAAAAGGGCGAGCCGTGGGTGATGGTGCCCGTCGCCCTCCTGGGCGCGGTCCCGCACCGGCATGCCCGGGCGTACGCGGTCATCTGTTACGCCCGAGCCCGCGGCCACCACCTGACCTATGCCGAGCTGGCCGACATGCTCCGGCACCAGTCCGGCCGGCGGATCGGCGAGCCGGTGAGCGTGCGCGCCGCCCGCGGCGTGGTCTCCGACCTGGAGCGTTGGGGCTGGGTCGAGGTGGGCCGCCGGGAAGGGTGGCAGGGCCGCAACATGCTCATCCCGCTCCGACCGTTCGAGCACCCGAACGACCACGAGCCGGACGCCACCGCCGGTGTGGACACCGAGGCGACCGAGCCCGTCGACATTTTCGCCGCGGCGCCCGAGGAGGAGGCTCGGAATGTCACGGAGATCGCGGAGATCACGCTGGTCGAGGCACGGCCGGTGACACGTGCGGAGACTCCCGAGCGCACGACCGACTGGACGACCGATGGGGCGCGGGTCGTCGTGGGTGCTCGTGTCTCGGCGCGCGGCGCCGTCGGCGCCGTCGGCGCGGACGCCACGGATGTGGCCGCGACTCGCCCGGTGCCGGTGGGGGAGTCTCGAGTGACTTCCGCGACACCTGCGGAGGCCGGCTCGAAGACGGGTTCGGAGGCTGCCGTCGAGGACTCGTCCGAGTCGGTCCGGAACGGCATTTCGGCAGGTCGGAGCCTGGGTGCGGAGGGTCAATGGACGTCGGGTCCGCAGGGGGTTGGGACCTCCGTCACGTATAAGGAAGACACTCCGATTGACCTACGGATGAACGCGGATTCCCGAGGGGGTTCCGCCCGCAGGGCGTCTTGCGTGGTAGACGGGCACGAGCCCGCGACGAGCCCGCAACCGGCTTCGGCGGCGGCACCCGCGTTCGGAACGCCTGCGGCGGAACCCCGTCGAGTGCGCCCGGTCCCGATGCCGGATCACCGGACCACCATCTCGGCGACGGCGGCCAGGGCATTCGCCGGGATCGGGCCGCTGGTGGCCGGGATGAGCACCGGGCAGCGGATCGCGGCCGCCGGGTTGGTCGATCGGGCCGTGGCGGAAGTCGGCGACGCGGAGAGGGTCTTCGCCCGGCTGGCGGACCGCTGGCGGACCCGGGACGGGGCCGTCCGGAGCCCTGTGGGCTGGCTGAGCGGCCGCGGACTGGCCCGGCGGGGGTGCGAGGACCCGAACTGCGAGGACGGCCGCCTGTGGCTGCCTGTGGCCGCTTCCGACGCGGGTGTGGCCGGGGACCCGTTCGCGTGCCGCAACTGCGCTCGGCGGGACCAGGATCGGCGGGCCGAGGCGGACGAGCGTTTCGGGGCCGAACGGCGGGCCGCGCACCGGGCTCGGCAGACGGCGGCGGCGCTCGCGGCGGTGACGCCGGTGGCGGAGGTCCGGTCGACGGGGGCGCCGGTGCCGATCGGGACCTGCGAGGACTGCGATCGGGCGGTTCGCGGGCTGCGGGCGGACGGCGTCTGCGCCGACTGCCGCGAGGACCGGGAACTGGCCGCCGAGGCTGCGGAAGAGGCGCCTCGAACGCTCCAGACGGCCTTCTGAGCGCCTGGGCGGCGTGGGTGGGTCTCGTTGGGTGGCCGGCGGGTCGATGTGCCGTCAGGAGGCCGCTCGGCGGCTCGCTCGGCGATCCCGGCGGCGGCCCGCAGCGGGAGTCGGTCCATCGGGGAGTTCCCGGCGCCCGGCATGAAAGTGCCGTCGGCAGGCACGGGGGACTGGGTGTCCTCCGCACCCGCCGACGGCGGATTACTGCTGGGGCGAGAAGATCTCGGGTCGGCCGAGGGCGCCCTCGGCGTCGAGGCGTTCGAGGAACAGTTCGACGGCGGCCGAGAACAGGTACACGACCAGGCCGCGCTTTTCGGTCGCGGTGAGTTCGGTGTCCAGGTCGCGCGCGAGTTCGTACACGGCCGGGCTGACCCGGTAGCTGGAGGACTGGCTCGGGTCGGTGATCCCGCCCCTGGCACGCAGGAACGAGCGGATCATTTCGATCTGCTCGTCGTTGTCGTCCGGGAGTTCGAGCAATGCCGCGTTGAGGTAGTGGCCGAGGGCCAGCCGGCGGTTCTGCGACGAACGTTTGTCGGCGGTGAGCCGCTTGCCCAGGCGTGCCTTGACGTCGGGCAGGAGCCGGAATCCCCAGGTCTCCCAGCCCTTGGAGTTTATCCGCGCGTCGAGAAAGCTATCCAGCAACGACGCGTGTGCCGACTGCCCTTCGGTGGAGCCGGTGGCGACCGGGGCCGGTGTGGCGGGCGCCGGAGCGGGGGTGCTGCGACGGGAGGAGCGGGCGGCCGGGGGCTTCGCGGACGTCGACGCCTTGGCGGGCTGGGTCGCCGGGGCCTGGACCGGCTCCGGTGCACGGGGCGGCGGCTCGGCGACCGGGGGCTGGGGCTCGCTTTGGGCCTGGGTGGGCTGGGGGGTGGGTGCGGGGGCCGGGGTGGGCTCGGGTGTCGGCTCCGGGGCGGGGGTGGTGTGGGCTGCCGGCTCGGGGCGCGGGGTGTGGGCCGGCTCGTGGGTTCGGGCCTGGGCCGGGGCCGCCGGTTCCGGGGTTGCCGGCGCGGTGGCGGCCGGCGTGGGTTCCGGCGTGGGTTCCGGCGTGGGTTCCGGGGTGGGTTCCGCGATCTGCTGTGGGGCGGGGGCCGGTTCCCGGGCAGGCTGCGATGCCGCCTCGGGGGCCTGCGGCGCTTCGACGCGTGGGGCCGCCGGGAGCGGGGTCTCCTCGGCGGTGGGTGCGGCCGCCGCGTGGACCGGCTCGGGTTCCGGTACGGGTTCCGGGGTCGGCTCGGGTACGGGTGCCGGTACGGCCGGTGCCGCGTTCTTGAACGGTGGCCCCGAGGTGGTACCGGCGGACCCGTTGCCGCCGCCCATCTGTGCCAGAAGCGCTGCCGTCGAGTCGGTGCCCGAGTTGAGGAAGCTGCCGTTCATGGCGTCCTGGAGCGCCGCGGCCAGGACGGACGACTGGACGGCAGGGGCCTTTCGCGCTTTGGCCCTGGACTTGGGCGCGGGCTTCTCGTCTGTCATCAGGCTGCCTGCTTCACACGGTCGAACAGTTCGATGGCCAGCTCGGTGTAGGCAACGCTCGCGGCGATGTTCGGTTGCTCTATGCAGACGGGGCGCCCGATCTCGTACGCCTGCGAGATCCGGCTGTCCCGGCGGATCTGCGTCTGGAAGGGGTCGAGGCCGTAGTCGGCCAGCCGCTGCTCGACCTGGTCGTCCTCGCTGGTGCGGCGGGACGGGGCATTGGCCTTGTTGATGACCGTGCCGATGAAGCGCGGCTCGCACTCGCCGAGGGTGCGCTCGGAAGTGGCCGCGGTCAGGCCCTTGATCACCGCGGCGCCCTGAACGGTCGCGTACAGCGGTTCGCACACCGCGACCACGAAGTCGGCGGCGGCGAGGGCGACCGCGGACAGGGCGCTGACGCTGGGCGGGGTGTCGATCAGAATGATCGTCGGAGTGCGCCGGATCGGTTCGAGGATGCGACGCAGGATCCCGGTGGTGGAGAAGTCCATCCCGGCGATCTTGCGCTCGGCGTCGACCATCGTGCTTTGCACCGAGCCGAAGAGGCTGAGGCTGCCGGTGGTCTCGAAGGACTTGAGCAGCTCGCTGCGGTCGAAGATCATCTCCGGCACGTCGGGCGTCATGCCGTTGAGCTGCGCGTACAGCGCGAAGCCGACCGAGCGCTGGGGCTGCGGGACCACGCCGAGGGCGACGCCGGCCTGGGCCTGGGGCTCCAGGTCGACCACGAGAGCGTGAAAGCCGTTGATCGCCAGAGCGCTCGCGAGGTTCACCGTCGTCGTCGTCTTCCCGGGACCCCCCTTCTGGCTGGCCACCGCCACAACTGCACCCATCGTGCGTCCTCTCGAAGTAGAGCGACCGAACGCCTGCGGGAGCCGGGTTTCTGCCGGTGGCCTGTCAGAGCCGTCCGCTGCACCTGACAGGGAAGACGACGCACCTCCGGGGTAGCTGCTCGATACTTCCGTCGGAAGCCCGAAAGCGCAACGAACCAGGATCTAGCGGGCAGAACCTTCAAGACGTCCTTGAGGGGTCCGGCCTAAGTTTTGTCTGTCAGGTTAGCAGCGGAATCCCAAAATTCACTGTGACACTCGGAAAACCCACCCGTATGTCCCGGTTAACCCGTTTGGTCGGCCGAATCAACGCCCCCAACAGACTCTTTTGGCGCACGAATTGGCGATGGAACTCTCGATTTATGGGCCATCTGTTCGACATATCGAGACACAGGCCGAATCCTCACCTCCGCCGGCCGACCCCAAGGACACCCGGACGGGCCGGCCACATCACCCCTTCGCGCGTGGTCTGTCGCTCCGGGGGGCGAATCGGTCGGGAGACGGCCCTTGGGCGGGCGGACGGATTGCGCACACCGGGCTGCGGAGTTGGGCGGGTTGCTTGGGCTGATCCGGGCTGATCCGGGCTGATCCGGGCTGTGCCTGCTGTGCGGTGCGGGGGCTTGGGTTGGGTTGGGCTGTGAGGGGGTGGGTGGCCGGTCCGGTTCCGGGTGGGGCGGCCCGGGTCGGGTTGGCTTGGTCGGCGTGAGATGCGCTGGGTCGCGTCGCCTGGGTTGGGCTGCGTCGTGTGGTGTGGGCCCAGGCGGGTTGGGCCCAGGTGGGCTGGGCGGGGCCGGGTTGGCCCGGCTTGGGGCGCCGTGGCTGGGTTGGGGCCAAGTCGAGCCGGTTGGGCCGGGTCATGCCGGTCCGGAGTGTGTCGCGCGGGGTTGTGACGTGCCGAGTCTGGCCCGTGATGGGTTGGGGCCTGGTCGGGCCTGGCCATGCCCGCCACACCGGGTTGGGTCGGGCCGGCAGGGCTGCGCCGCCGAGTTGGGCCGAGAGTGGACGACCCAGGCAGGTGGGGCTCCCCCGCATCCGGGCGGCGCAAGCCGGTGCGCCGAGCCGTGGGTCCGAACGCGAGACCAACCCACGGACGAAATGGCGACGTTGCGAGACCGCCCCCATCTGTGCCGGCCGGGAGCAACCACACACGCTCGTCCGTCGGTTTGTCCGTCTGTCCGTCCGCCCGCCTGCCCGTCCGCCCGTCCAGGTGTCTGTCCGGGCATCCAGGCACTCGTTGCAACAGGCGCTCGTCGGTGCGTGTGTTCGCCCGTCCGTCCGTCGAGTGTCGGTGCCACGTGACCAGCGGGTGTGCGACGGATCGTTCTGTCGTCCGTGAGAGGCGTCCAGCGGTCGTTCCGACGTTCGGCTGTGTGCTTCGCCCGTCCGGGCCGCCACAGAGCCGCAGAGAGGCCCTGCCGGCCGTAGCTCCGTACAGCGCGAGCTTGTGTGTGTCGGCCGCACGCCGATACGAAGGCCGACCCGCCTGTGGTTCGTTCGGGCCGTCGGTCGGTCGTGTGCGGCACGGTTCGAGCGAGCCATCGTGCCGGTCGCAGATCGCGCCGACCGTCCCGTGAGCCGTGGCTCGGTTGTTCGCAAGACTGTCGGATCGGGCCGAACGTAGGTCCGGCCACAGGTCCGGCCACAGGTTCGGCCACCCAGCGCGCGGCCCACCGTGCGGGCGGCGGATCGATCGATCCGCAGACACGGCCGGCCGTCCGCTCGTCGTTCGGCCCGACCGCCCGCCGTTCCGGCCGCACACCCGCCGACACCAACGCAGAGCGTCTCGTCCACCCGGCCGCTGCTCCACCGTGCCGACCGTCCGAACGCTCATCCGTCGTTCCGTGCGCCCGAAGGCCGACCGAGCCACCGCTCGCTCCGTCCGTCGGTCCATCCGCACGCCCGCAGAGCCGTCCCACCGCCCATCCATTCGTGCACCCGTACGCCCGCACCTCCGCACCTCCGCACGCCCAGCCACGCACCCGCCCGAACACCCGCTCACCCACCCGCAGACCCACAGGTACGCCCACCCGAAGATCTACCCGCCCATCCGGCGATCGCTCGATCCATCCACAGAAACACCCGCCCATCCGAAGGAACGTCCGCCCGCCCCGACATCCCTCCATCCAGCCGCACATACATCTGTGCGCCCACCCGGCCGTCCACCCGGCCGGCCACAGATCCGTAGATCCATCCGACCACCCATCGTTCGGCCCGCCCGCCCGTCCTCCCGAATACCCGTCCACCCGTCCGCACACAGTCACAGCCATCGCAATGCCCGCATCACCATCCGTCGTTCGCTCCATCCATACGTCCGCACATCCATCCGTACGGTCACCCGCCCATCTGCACATCAGCCCGTAGATCCATCCGCCCGTCCATAGATCCGCACACCCATCCATACGGCCGCAGCAACACCCGCCCGCACACACGCCCGTACACCCGCCGTTTTAACGTTGCAAGTTAAAGAACATATCCCGTAGCAGTTTGCAGAATACTTCTCGCTCTATCATCACGCACATCTTCCCATGCGATCTACGATCCATCTTCCGACCCAGTGTCATGGACATTCATCCGAACATGTTGCCATGCAGTTCACGCCTCAGTCTCCGTTGCATGTTGCGTTGTATGAGTTGTGAACTTGTGAAATATGCAGCTCGGAGCCATGATCATCTGGACTCCAGTCGGTTGGTCTCGGGCGTGCCAAGCCGTGATACCTGGCCACTATTCCACCGAGATTGACATCAAGGATCCGCTCCAAAAGCCGTCCCTGCCCCTTGCTGAAGCCGTGGTTCTTCCGCGCTTCAGACCTTCCCAGCCCTGAATGACCCTTCCGATTACTGTCTTCAACAGCACCTCGATAGCAGCTCGCGCGCCGCAACCGTGCTCGCACCCACATTGAACGCACGCCTCATGACGGCGGATCCCACCCGATCCACACAGGCGCGATTCGCAAGAGATACAGCCCGCACGCGTGCCACCCAGAGGTGATCAGATGGGGATCAGCGATGTCCCTCATCCCACGTGTCCCGCAGAGTATCGCGAGCTCTGCGCACCATCGGCACGCTGTGAACAGGTTCCCCAGCCTGTAGGGACGCGTACAGAAGAGAATTGAGGGGCCGTCCAGTGACGGTCAAGCGGCTCGACGCCAAGCGGCTTGGCGGCCACCACCCTGGCAAGGATCCCCCCGCGCCAAAGGATCCATCCGGCGAGCCCACACTCGGGGTTCCTCACTCGGATGTTGATGGGCCATCATCACGGCCAACTCGACGGACCTAAGGATGACCATCACCCGTCAATACCCGGGTCTGCCGCACATCAGCACGCCGACCACCACCCCTCGCCGCCGTGCCTTCTCGGCGCACTCCCCTGCCGACCCCTCCGGGAAGAGCGCCGCCTGACGACTGCAAAGCTGCCGAGCAAAGCAGGTGGACGCGCGCGGACTCAACCGTACGGAGGCTCGACCGCGAAGCAGATGCCATCTCACATGAGCGCGCGCACGCGACCACAAGTAGCAGAAGGGTCACTCCACACGCAGATGATCTATGCGTGCAAGGCCCACGCGCCCACCGCCCGCTCCGCACGATCCGAACGGCCTTGGCCTGGGAGCTTTCCCGAACGACGACATTTCTTGGGTCCCGCCCTCAAGCAAGCAATCCCCCACGCGGTGCCGAACCGACCCGGTGTCGACTCGCAGGTTGTCCTGGACCGATCAGCCGCGAGACGTCACTCGCCCCAACGCACCTGGCGCTTGCACCTCACCAACGCACCCGACCGCCTCGCGCCCCCCACCCACCTCGAAGCACCCTTCGGCCTCCGCCCGGCACACGTGAGAGTGACGATTCGGCAGGATCGGTCCGAGACCTGCCCTCGGGGCCCGATGGACCCCCTCTGACCTGCGTATATGCGGGAATTCCTGTGTATGCCCGCAGCCGCCCGTGGTCGGTATGATCCCCTGCGCCCCTCAGTTTCGGCCTCTTAGACCGGCACACACGGCATCGTCGCAGGTCAGAGCGTCGTCGAAAACGCTTTCTCATGCCTTTCAGCCAGTGTGAGAGACCCGGCCGGCCGCCAAGCAATGACGGCTCACCGGTGACGTAGTCGTCTGGAGGTGTCAGAGGTGCGCGGTAACGTCGCCGTATCTGACAGGGAGGGCCGCATGACGATCAGGTGGAGCCTGACGATCGACTGCGCGCAACCAGCGAAGCTCGCCAGGTTTTGGGCGCTTGCCTTGGGCTATGCGGAGAAGCCCGCGCCCACAGGGTTCGGGAGTTGGGAGGAATGGTTCGCTCACCATGGGATCCCGGAGGACGAGTGGGATGAGGGTGCGTACCTCTCGGATCCGGACGGGGCGGGTCCCAACCTCTCCTTCCTGCAGGTGCCCGAGCCGAAGGTTGTGAAGAACCGGCTGCACTTGGACGTGCAGGTCGGCGGCGGTCGTGAAACACCGTGGGAGGTGCGATGGCCACGTGTGGTGGAAGCGGTGGGGCGGTTGACTGCTGCGGGTGCGACCGTGGTCCGGGAGGACGATTTGCAGGGCAGGCCCGATCACGTGGTGATGTGCGATCCGGAAGGAAACGAGTTCTGCCTGGTCTGACGGATGTCGGCTGGGGTCGGCCTGCGGTGGCGGCCTGTTCTCGCGCCGCCCCGGTGCCGGCGAGCCGGTAGGACTCGGCGCCGGTCCGCAGCTTTCCGCAGCTCCGGCCAGACCGACTCCAATGCGGCCTTCACCGCCCGGAATCCGACTCCGTGCTCCCGTATCAAGGCCCGGTACGACACCCCGGGCATCAGGCGGATTGCGGCGTCCAAGCCGACTTTGGACTTCGGCGGCGCCACCGCAGCCTGCGTCCTGCAGAACACGTCTGTGCTCCCACCCCAAGCGCCGAACCGCTCCCGCCAAGAGCGGGGTCCGGGATGGGATGGTCATTTGATGTGATGTGATGTGGGTGTTCGTGGGGGCTCGATCAATGGCCGGTGGAAGCTGATCGAGCCGTTGTTGCCGGATCGCACGCCTCGGCGGGCGGGCGGTGGACGGATCATCGTGCGGTGTTCGACGTGGTGGCGTTCAAATACCGCAACAACCTCGCCTGGCGTGACCCGCCGGCGGAACGCCCGCCGTGGCAGACGGTGTTCGACCGGTTTGCCTGCCGGGCCCGAGACGAACCCGGCAGCGCGTCCCGTCGCGCTGCAATCCCGGGCGGATGCCGACGGGGATCCGAATCGGCTCGTCGGCGTCGACTACACGACGGTCCGTGCGCATCGGCACGTGGCGGCGCTCGAAAAGGGGCGCCCGTCGGCGAGCCGGCCGACCATGCCCTCGGCGATCTCGCGGTGGACCGACGATCAAAGCCCACGACGCGGCCGACGGCCGGTGTCGTTCGCTCGCGTTCGTCGTGATCGCCGGACAGGCGGGCGACGCGCCGCAGTTCGAGAACGTCATGGCCGTGATCCGGGTCCCGTGCGCGGTCGGTCGCCTGCGAGTGCGCCCGGACGTCGTTGCTCGCCGACCGCGCGTACTCGTCCCGGGCGATCCGCTCCCACCTGCGCAGACGCGGGATCCGCGCGGTGATCCCGGAACCCGCCGACCAACGAGCCGATCGCACACGACGCGGCCGCCGGGGTGGCCGGCCGCGCTGCCTACTGTCTGCGCAACCCTGCCGGTCACAGCCACTCGTTGATGGCCGCTACGAGGACGGTGGCCTCATGGCGGATTGCGGGCTTGCTAGTTGCCGGGCCGTCCTGCCGTGAGCACGAGGGGCATGGGCTTCTGTCCCTGCTTGATGGCCGGGTGCGGCTTGGTGGTGAAGCCGCCGCGCGAGCGTCCGAGGGCGTGATCATCGGGCTCGGCGACGACCCCGACTGGTGGTTCCTTCCGCAGTTCACCCTGCTTGCGCCCGGTCGCGTGCTGATGAGCGCGGCACACCGTGGAGTGGAAGATCCCGTGCCGGGTGCCGTCCCTCTGCCATTGGCGGAACAGGTCATGGACCCGGCCCCATGGTCCGTACTCGACGGGCACGTCCCGTACGGAACACCGGTGCGCAGCCGGAATCGTATGCCGTCGATCGGCCGCCGCCGAGGCCGGACGGGCGGTTGTTCTGTCCGCGTCGCCTTCGGCAATAACGGCTCCGGCACCGCCCACTGGTCATCCGTCAGATCTCCGCGCCCCATGAACCGTGATCATCCAACGTTCAAGATCCACTTTCGGCACACGGCCCAGACCGGTGCGAACCGTCCGGGCTTTGCTCGGCCGCACCGAGGCTGCCCGTGCGCGGCGAGTAGTTGCGGCGCGACCGGCTGGAGCCAGGCACCAACCTTGCCGAGGCGACGAGGGCCTGCGAGGACGCCAAAAGCGCCTGCGACGCCTTCGTGGAGGCCGCCGCCGTGTACTTCGCCCGCACCGCCCGAGCGTCCCGCCACCCAGGCCGGCCACGTGCTCCTTGGCGTGAACGGCAGAAGCTCAGGACCTCCGATTGTCCGGGGCCAAGCCGAGCATTGCGCTGCGGGCTCGGGGCCGCCGAGGTCACTCACTGTAGTCGTTGCTGGGGTCGAAGTCGTAGGCGGGGTCGGTGAACAGCCGACCCGGCCGGTGATGCGGACGATCCCGGATTCCACGAATGCGCAGGTCATTGGGTGCAGGGTCATCCGAAAAATGCAAGGGCTCTGCCGCCCTCGCGCTTGACTGTGATGTCCCTCACATTTTTGGCCCACCATGATGAAACGATTCCATAGACTGTTCTTACGGTGAGTGATTGCCGTGGATCAGGCTTTACCTGGAGGTTTGCATGACCGATCTAACATTCAGCTCCGCAGGTCAGCTCGCTGCCGCCGTCGCGGCGAAGGAGGTGTCGAGCGTCGAATTGCTCGACCACTACCTCGCCCGGGTGGAGAAGCTCGGTCCGCAGGTGAACGCCGTTGTCGCCCAGGACGAGGAGGGTGCGAGGGCTGCGGCGCTGGCGGCCGACCACGCGGTCTCCCGCGGTGAGCCGCTCGGCCGCCTGCACGGTGTCCCCGTGACGATCAAGGACAGTCTTGAGGTTGCGGGCATGCGGACCACCGGAGGTTCGACCCGCTGGGGACATCACGTCTCGACGCACGACGCCGAGTCGGTCGCGCGGATCAGGAACGCCGGAGCGATCGTGTTCGGCAAGTCCAACATGCCGCCCGACGCCCGGGACTGGCAGACCTACAACGAGATTTACGGGACCACGAACAATCCGTGGGACCCGACCCGCGGACCGGGCGGTTCGTCCGGCGGATCCGCCGCGGCACTCGCCGCGGGACTGACCGGACTGGAACTCGGCGGCGACACGGCAGGCTCGATTCGGGTGCCTGCCCACTTCTGCGGCGTCTACGGGCTGCGCCCGTCGTTCGGGATCGTGCCGAGGTACGGGAGTGTCTCTGGACATGCTCCCGGGACGCTCGCCGATTTCGACATGGCGGTACTCGGCCCGCTCGGCAGGCACGCCGATGACCTCGACCTGGGTCTCGACGTGCTCGCAGGAGCAGACCACGACCGCGCCCCGGCATGGCGACTGGAGCTGCCCGCCGCCAGGGCGAACTCGCTGCGGGAGTTCCGGGTTGCGGCATGGCTCGACGACCCGTTCTGCCCCGTCGACAGCGAGTTGGTCGAGATCATGCAGGCGGTGCTGGAGGCCGTTCGGGCCGAGGGCGCTGCCGTGGTCGAGGGCAAGGGGCCGGTCGGGCTCGACGAGACGATGGCTCTCTATCAGCCGTTGCTGATGGCGCAGAGCGGGCTGGTCGAGCCGGACGAGTCGTATGCCGGGCTTGTGGACCTTGCCGCGGCCGAAGGGGCCGCGGGCGGGTTCGCGTCGGACCTGACGGTCAGCTTCCGTGAGTGGCACGCGCTCGACGAACGGCGGCAGCACTCCCGCCGCCGCTGGGCCGAGTTCTTCCGCGACGTCGACGTGCTCCTGTGCCCGGTGAGTCCTACGGCTGCCTTCCCCCACGACCATCGACCCGATCCGAGCTGGTCGGTCCGAACACTGCGGGTCGACGGCGCCGAGCGGCCGTATCGCGAGATGCTCACGTGGATGGCGCCGTCGTCGGTCAACCATCTGCCCGCGGCGGTGGCGCCTGTCGGGACGACCCGGGACGGGCTGCCGGTCGGCATTCAGGTGATCGCGCCGTACCTGCACGACCGCACCGCGGTCCGGTTCGTGCAGCGCCTTGCGGAGGTGATCGGCGGGTTCCGCCGTCCGCCGGGATTCTGATGCCGCCACCGGGCTGCCCGCCTGCGCTGTAGCGGCGGGCGACCCGATCGCCGCGTGATGGTCGAGTGCGGAGCACTTCGCCGGCCGAGGGTGCCTACGGGCAGGCACCCTCGGCCGGCTCGGTCGTGGTCGACCCGGTCCACGAGCGGGGAGGCCCTTGGCGCGGAGATGCCTGGCGCGAGTGTCGCCGGGTCAACCGTGGACGGGCTGAAGGGGGTGGCCTCGACTTCCAGTGGTCCGGCGAGCGGTAGTGGCGATACCTGAGTACGCCGCGTGATGGCAGCCGGTGGCTGTCCGGCTCGGCCGCTTCCGGGTGCTTGCGGGGTGCAAGGCGACAGTGGCGGCTTGGCCGAGGGGCTGTCGAGCGGTTGGCAGTGGCCGAGGAGTTGGTGGTGGGTCGAGGGCACAGCGGTGACGCGCGGGGTGCTGTCCCGGCCGCGCCGCCGTACGGTCACGCCTTGGTCGTGCGGCCCGCTCGGCGGGCTCCGGGTCGCTGGTGCGGAGGCAGTCCGCGACCTTGCCTGGCATGTCGAGAACGACCGGCAGCTCCGGGGCCGCGGCGCCTGGTGGGCAGTTGTGCGCCGGCACACCGCGTCCCGCAGCGCGATCAGGATGTACAGCTCGTACGGGATGCGCTCGACCCGGCCCTTGTCGTTCACCACGCCCGCCCGCTACAGCCCGGGCATCACCCCCGCAAGCGCCACCGTTTGTGCCGGATCGATGAACGCCCCTCCTTCAACGGCTGCTTCGGATACAGCTTGAGCAGGTCGATCGCATCCATCACCGGCCGGTACGCGGGTTGTTGCACTCCAGCTCCAGCGCACCCGGCAGCGGCGAGAGCATTTGCCGCCAGTGCGCCGAGTACGACGACCACAGCACTGTGCGAACCCGCGCCTTGTACGGGTTTCGTTCGTCGCAGCCTCCGCAGCCAGGGCTCAAGCGTTGTCTCCCCGCCGACCACCGGGTAGATCACCCGCCGCACCGTGCCGGACGGCTCGGACAATGCCGGCCCGGCAACCCACAGCAAGCATGTCCTCCTTGCCCCGGATCCTTCCTCAGCTCGGCGTTCGGCTCCCTGTCGACCTTCCGCTCTGCTCGCGTGTTGATCTTCGGCACGAGCTGCATGAGCGGGTCCATCCGCGAGTCGGTGATCCCCGTTTGCCGCACATGGCACAGCGCGGCTGGGAGCGTGAGGCTGCGGGCGGGCTTCATTCGCTCCGGATTCGCCGGGTACTCCTTCAACGCCCGGCGCCCGCCACGCCTCCACCAGCTTCTCCTGCACGTCCGCGAATTGGTCCGTGGGCAGCTCCAGCCACCGCACCTGCTCCAGCTTGTTCACCTCAGCGAGCAGGCTCTCCAGCCTCGGCGCCCGGGCCCGGTCTTCAACTCGGCGCAGTGCGAGGGCCCTGCGGCCGGGAGCGGGTGTATGCGAGATTCGCTCACTCTGGTGCGGCAGAACCGGGCCTCGGAGTCCGTGACCGCCCGGCCCACCAGCCGCTGGACCTTCGCCGGGGCCGGCGGCTCAATGCGGCTATTGCGGCACCGGGCCACCACCGCTGCCATCGGGCGCTCGCGACAGAGCTCCATCAAGTACAGCTCCGCGGCGGGCCACTCTGCCGGTCGTTCCTGGTTCTCCTGAGTACCCGCGCGGAATCCTTGGTGGGCGCCGCTTTCGTTCTCGTGTGGGCTACTCGGCGGGGGCGTGTGGGACGGTGTTGCGCCGAGTCGTCGTCGGCGTTCGGTTCGGTGGTTCGCGGTCGAGGACCGCCGGCTACGGTTGGACCGGGCTCGGGATCGGCGCGTCCCCCCGATGGCGAGGCCGCGCCGTGCGGCCCCTTTGTGGCTGCCCACGGCCGCGTGTTGGCGAGCGGGGCCGGCTCGGTTGGGGTGTGGGTGGGGGTGGGAGGGGTCGCGGTTACCGTGGGGACAGGCGGTTCAGTGCGGACTGGCTTTCGTCGTCTGCGGCGCGGTAGATCACCAGACGTTGGTCCTGGTCCTGGAGCGGCGTGAGTACTTCGAAGTGCAGTGCGATCGCGCCCACGTCGGGGTGTCGCATCAGTTTGTGTCCTCGGCCGTTGACCCGGACGTCCTGTTCGTCCCACAGTCGCGCGAATTCCTCGTCGTGTGCGGTGAATTCGGCGATGAGGTCGGTCAGTGCCCGATCCTCGGGATGTGCGGCCCAGGCGGCGCGCAGGTGGGCGATCCCCTCTCGCACGACGCGTTCGCGGTCGACGTAGAACTCGCGAATCTCCGGATGCATCAGGCACAGCCACATCGTGTTGCGCTGCGACGGCGGCAGGGTGTCGAAGTCGACCAGCAGCATGGCCATTTCGTTGTTCCAGGCCAGGATGTCGTAGCGGTGGTTCAGCAGCATGGCCGGCAGCGGCGCCAGGTCGGCGACCAGTCGGGCCAGCGGCGGTGCTGCGGCGGTTGCGAGCTTCTCGGCCTTGCGGGGGCGGTGCCGGGCCAGGTCGAAGAGGTAGGCGCGTTCATCGGGGGCCAGGCGCAGCGCTCGGGACAGCGCTTCCAGTACGTCCACCGAGGGCCGCAGGCCGCGGCCCTGTTCGAGTCGCACGATGTAGTCGATGCTGACCCCGGCCAGTTCGGCGACCTCTTCGCGGCGCAATCCCGGGGTCCGCCGGGACTGCCGACGTGACGGCAGCGCGAAATCGTCCGGGTCCAGGCGTTCGCGCCTCGTTCGCAGGAACGCGGCCAGTTCGTGTGTCGCATCCATGGTGCGGGTCATCACCGTCGAGCGTACATCCAGGGTGGGACCGGCCTTCCCAGGAAGTTCCTTCCCTTATCCCCGGCTCGCGGCGTCCACAGACTGATTCTCGACGACGGATCACGAGCACAGGAGGACACGATGTCACTCACCCTCGACAGCTACCGGCTGCTGGGCCGTTCCGGGCTGCGGGTCTCACCGCTGGCTCTGGGTGCGGCGACCTTCGGCACGGAGTGGGGCTGGGGCGCCGAGCGGGACGAGTCGCGCAGGTTGTTCGACCGCTACATCGAGCACGGCGGCAACTTCATCGACACCGCCGACACCTACACCGGTGGCAGTTCCGAGCGCCTGCTGGGCGAGTTCACCCGCGACAACCGGGAAAGCCTGGTGCTGGCGACGAAGTACTCGACGCTGCGGCGGCCCGGCGATCCCAATTCCGGGGGCAACCACCGCAAGGCTCTGTTCTCGTCGGTGGAATCCAGTCTGGGGCGGTTGAATACGGACTACATCGACCTGCTCTATCTGCACCTGTGGGATTTCACGACGCCGGTCGAGGAGATCCTGCGCGGGATGGACGATCTGGTTCGGCAGGGCAAGGTCTTGTACGTGGCGATCTCCAACATCCCGGCCTGGCAGGTGTCGCGCATGCAGGCGATCGCCGACCTGCGCGGCTGGTCGCCGCTGGTCGCGTTGCAGATCGAGTACAACCTGATCGAGCGCACCGGGGAACGCGACCTGATCCCGATGGCCCGCGAGATGGGGTTGGGGGTGATTCCGTGGTCACCGCTGGCCGGCGGGGTGCTCACCGGCAAGTACGGCCGCGACGACCTGAACGCCGCTGCCACCACCGCAACCGGCGACGGCACCCGCAGGAGCGTCACCATCGCCAATGGCGCGCTCACCGAACGCAACCTCGCGATCGTGGACGTCGTGAGGGAGGTTGCCGCAGAGTCCGGCCACACACCCGCCCAGGTCGGGCTGGCCTGGACTTTGCGGAACCCGGATGTGACGGCAGCGATCATCGGCGCGCGCACCTCCGCGCAACTGGAGGACAATCTGGGCGCGCTGGGGGTCGACTTCACCGCCGCCCAGGCGGCCCGGCTGGACGCGGCGAGCGCGATCGACCCGGGCTTCCCGCACGCCATGCTCGCCCGGGACACGACCCTCGCGTTGACCCGCGGTGACCTGAGGGTCGAACCCCGCCGCTGAGGTGCGCGCGGTGGGGCGGTCGGCGCGTGGGTCGTGGGCGGTGGGTCCAACGCGTGGGTCGTGGGTGGTGAGTCCAATTGGACTCATTGGACGGGCGGCTGTGGGCGGACCGCTGTTGCGTCGACCTCGAAGAGCATGTCGGGGAGGGCCAAGGCGGCGACGCCGAGCAGGGTTTGGGCCGGCGGCCGGTCGCCCCAGATGCGGGTGATCACCGCGAGGAGGGCTTCGAGCTTCGCGTGGTCGTGATCCACGATGTAGGTGCCGAGGCGGGCCACGTCCCGGAAGCCCAGGCCGGCCGCGGCGAGGGCGGTGCCCAGGTTGGCGAAGGAGCGTTCGACCTGGGCCGCGAAGTCGGCCGATTCGACGGCGCCGGTCGGGTCGGAGCCGTACTGGCCGGCGATGATGACCAGGTCGGGGTTGGGGGCTTCGACGATGTGGCTGTAGCCGAAGGTCACCGGGTTGTGCAGGTCGGCCGGGTTGGTGATGCAACACCCGGCGATCCACCCCGGCGGCCGACACGGCGATCACCGGCGCAGCGAACGCCGCAACGATCCCGGGCGCGGTGACCATCAGCCCGCCCGCGCCTTCCGAAACGCCGAACGTGTCGCCGACGGGCGTCAGGAGGCCCACGGGCAGCAACTCGGACGTCATGAGCGAGAAGATGCCAAGCGCGACGGCCCCCACAGCGAACGAGGCCCGCAACATCGAGGGAGGTTCCGGCGACGGCGGCGGCCGCGGCCGGGATGGTGCTGGTGACGGAGGTTGTGACTCGGCATGGGCTTGGGGTCTGGGGCGGGGGCTGGAGCGTGACGGCGTGGGCGCATTGGAGGGGTGCCTGGGCCGGGGAGGTCAGTTTCGGAGGGTGAGGGAGCTGGGGGATCCGGGGGTTCCGGGGATCAGGCGTGTGGTGGGGGGCCAGGGGCCGCCAGCGTTGGAGATGCCTCCCCAGGGGACGACTATGGCGCGGGTGGCGTTCTTCTTGTGGGTGAAGACGAACAGGGCTCCGGCGCTGGAGAAGTAGTCGGAGCCGCCGGCGCTGCCGTCGGGGAGGTCGAGGCGGTCGCCGGTGGCGGTTTCGATGTCCTTCGCGGAGGCGCCTTCGAAGAAGACGTACACGTCGTCCCAGGCGAGGTGGTCATGTCGCGGATGGCGCCTTCGCGGCCGTGTTCGCCCAGGTCCTTGATGCCGGCGACGAGTCGGTCGTAGGCCTTGCCGTTGATTTCGACGTCGATGCGGTTCGAGTCGCCGCATGCGGCCAGGAGAAGGCCGAGGACCAGCGCGAGGGTCGCGGCGGTGGCGCGGGTGCGGTGGCGCGTCGACTGACGGTCGATTCGTTGGCGACGCGGCTTTCGGGGTTGCAGCCGCTGTTCCGGGGCTGGTCGTGTGGGGCGTCTGCGGGTGGCGCTCCGTCGGTGGGGGCAGGGGTGGGGCGGGTTTGGGGATCACGGTGGGATGGCTGATTTGTTGCGGGTCGCTGTCGGACGACGAGGTCGTTGTCGTACAGGTCCATGGCCTCGTTGCTCATTGCCCTTCCCGGGGCTGACGCAGTCACGTTGAGCGCGAGGCCAACAGCGCCCGGGGCCGTTGGGACGGGTTTCGGAAGTGGATCAAGGTCGGGTGCCGCGTGCGGATTCCCTTGTGGGCGGGGGAGGTTCGGGACCGCGACGCGGGAGCGGGTTGGTGAGGGCCATGGCTTGGGCTTGCTGTCTCGGCCGGCCGGCGGGCGACCTTGTCGCGGTCCGGTGGGTGCGCGGGGGCGAGGGTGCGGTGGAGGTTGTGAAGCATGGATCCCGTGGCCGATTGCTCTGTGGGTGGGGCGGGAGAAGTGGTTGACGGTCGGTTTACGGTGGGTGGATGACGAGCGCGCTTCGGTTGGGTGCGGTTACGGCGGACAACGTCGATGTTGCGATGGGGTTGAAGGTTCGGCCCGATCAGGAGCACTTGGTTGCGCCGGTTGTGAAATCCCTGGCTCAGGCGTATGTGTATCCGGACAACGCTTGGCCTCGCCTCATCTTCGACGGTGATCGAGCTGTCGGGTTTGTGATGGCCTTCTTCGACATCGATTTCGCGGAGGACGGCGCGGGCCCCGATGTTCGCTCGGGGTTGTGGCGGCTCAACATCGCGGCCGGCGAACAGGGCCGGGGCTACGGGCGTTTCGCCGTCGAGTCCGTGGCCGCCGAGATCCGCCGTCGCGGCGGTACGCGCCTGACCGCCACCTGGCATCCGGGGGAAGGCGGTCCCGAGGGCTTCTACCTGGGGCTCGGCTTCCGCCTGACGGGCGAGCTGCGCGGGGACGAGATGGTCGGGGAGTTGGGGTTGGCCTAGAGCATGTCTTGGGTCTCCCGTCGGGTACCACGACCCCGGCATCCGCCCTTCGGGCTCCTCGCTCGGTTCAGCCGACCCAACGCGTCGTAGGCGAGCGTGCGTTCGGCGGCGTCCCAAGGCAGTCCGCCCGGCACGATCGTGGGGCGGTAGGTCGGGTGGGTGGGCGCCGACGGGTGATACCCGGTGCGTCGACGGCCCGTCGCTTGGCGAGTCCCTTGTGGCCAACGGAAGTTGCGCGTCGGACGGCGCGGCGGGACCGGCGGCCGGGGTGGGCCGACGGCGGCGGCGCGCTCGGCCCGGCCGAGCGCGCAACACGCCCCGGCCGAGTCGGGTCAGGGGGTTTCGTCGGTCGTTGGGGTTGGAGCGGTTCGGCCGTGGCGGTGGGTGGTCATCGCGTAGGCGGTCGGGACGGTTGCGGCGAGGAGTGCGGCGGCTGCCGCCAGGGCGTGTTGTGCGCTGGGGCCCGCGGCCTGTCCGGAGCCGTGGCCGGTCAGGTAGATGCCGCCGACGACGGCGACGCCGAGGGTGCCGCCGAGTTGTTGGGCGGCGTTGAGCAGTCCGGCCGCGGAGCCGGTCTCCTGCGGCGAGACGTGGCGCAGCGCGGTGGTGAAGAACGGCGCGGTGAACAGGCCCACGCCGAGGCCGGCCAAGGCGAGGGCGAAGGGCAGGCCGAGTGGGTAGTGGCCGGCGGGCGCGACCCGGTAGGCCAGGGCTGCGGCGGCGATGCCGGCGGCGAGGCAGCCGATGCCGGCGTGCAGGACGCGGGTGCCGTAGCGGGGGAGCAGTCGGCTGCCGGCGGCCCAGGAGGCGACGGCCAGGCCGGCGGACCAGGGCAGCAGGGTGAGGCCGGCGGCGAGCGGGCCGTTGCCCAGGCCCAGTTCGAGGTGCAGTACCACGGTGATCATGACGCCGTTCATGACGGCGAAGAACAGCGTGGAGGTGGCCAGCGCGGCGGGAAAGACACGGCCGCGCAGCAGGGACGGCTCGACCAGCGGGGTGCGGCCGGCCGCGGCGGCGCGGCGCTGGTGGGCGGTGAATACGATCAGCACGAGGGCGCCGAGCGCCGCGGCGGCCCAGGCGCCGGGACCCGGTGCGCCGGTGCCGGCGGTGAGCGGGCACACCAGCAGGGCGATGCCGACCATGGCCAGCGCGGTGCCGGTCGGGTCGAGGCGGGGAGGTACCGGTGCGCGGTCCTCGCGCAGCCGCGGGGCGATGGCCAGCACGGCGGCCGCGAGCGGCAGGTTGACCAGGAACACCGCGCGCCACGAGGTGCCGAACAGGTCGGCGTGGGTGAGCACACCGCCGAGGACCGGGCCCAGGACCGCGGACAGCCCCATGACCGGGCCGATGGTGCCCAGTGCCTTGGGCAGTTCGGGGCCGTCGAACATGGCGCGGATCAGGCCGAACGTCTGGGGGATGATCAGGGCGGCGGCGGCACCCTGCGCCGCGCGTACGCCGATCAGGACGCCGGCGGTGGGGGCGAGCGCACACGCCAGCGAGGTGAGGGCGAACGCGGTGACGCCGATGCGGAACACCCGGCGGCGGCCCGCGATGTCGCCGAGGCGGGCGGCGATGAGCAGGCCGAGGGCGAAGGTGAGGGTGTAGGCGGCGCTGTACCAGGGGATCGCGGCGGCGGGGCCGCCGAGATCGGCGTGGATGACGGGGCCGGCGACCTGGACGATGGTGGCGTCGAGGAGGTTCATCGCCTCGGCGGTGAGCAGCGCGATCAGGGCCGTCCACCGCCGGCGGTAGGCGACGGGAGCCGGCGGGCCCGGTGGCGCGGCCGGGGTGTCGTGGGTGGCGGTGCCGCCGGCGGGCGTGGTGGCGTGCTCGGTCATGGGATCCCCCGTGAGTGGTGTGCCGCGCCGGTCGACGTCCCGGCGTCCTGCCTGACATCACCCTGGTCCGGCGTCCGGATCCCGTTCCACTTTTGGTGCTCGGATCGATGATTTCATCCATCCGAGTCGGATATTTTGAGGAGCATGCTCGAACTGGACGATCTCGACCGGGGCCTGATCCACGCCCTGCACGTCGATGCCCGCGCTCCGTTCACCCTCATCGCCGACGTCCTCGACTCCTCGACCCAAACCGTGGTGCGTCGCTACCGCCGCCTGCACGCCGAAGCCGGCCTGCGGGTGGTCGCCCTGCCGACCCCGCGCAGCACCCGCGCCCACCAGTGGTTCGTCCGCCTGACCGCGGCCACCCGCACGGCGCACGACATCGCCGTCGCGTTGGCCCGCCGCCCCGACACCTCATGGGTCCGGCTGACCTCCGGCGGCACCGAGATCGTCGCGATCATCCACACCGCGCCCGGCGGCCCGGACGCGCACTCCCTCCTGCTGCGCGACATCCCACGCACCGCCGGCATCACCGCGGTCTCCGCGCACTACCTGCTGCACACCTACCTGGGCGGGCCCACCGCGTGGCGCGGCCGGGTCGGCACCCTCACCTCCGAACAGCAGGCCCGGCTGCGCGCCCACGACGCCCCGGCCGCCGACGCCGCGGACGGCGACCCGTACCCGCTCACCGATGCCGACCTGTGCCTGCTGGCCGCGCTGCGCGAGGACGCCCGGGCCGGCTACGCGGACCTGGCCGCCGCGACCGGTTCCACGCCCGCCACCGTGGCCCGCCGGCTGAGCCGACTGCGTTCGCGCGACGCGTTGTTCTTCGACATCGACATCGAACCGGCCTTCCTCGGCGCCGGCGTGTCCGCGCTGCTGTGGATGCAGGTCGCGCCCAGCCGCCTCGACCAGGTCGCCACCGAGCTGGCCGGTCACGCGGAACTCGCCGTCGTCGCCGCCACGACCGGCCCCACCAACCTGGTCGCACACGCCCTGTGCAGCGACGCGGAGGCCCTGCACCACTACCTGATTCGCCGGGTCGCCCTGGACGCCATCACCCGCATCGAGACCGCGCCGGTGCTGCGCACCTTCAAGGCCGCCGCCACGCTGCGCGGCTGACGTGGCGCCGCCGGCGCGGGAACGCGGAACGCGGCGAAATCGTGGGCGGTTCGCTCAGCCGGCCTTCACCGTCGTGTGCAATCGGGCCAGGGCCAGGCGTAGTTCGCGCTCCGCGCCGATCGGCACGATGGCGGCTCGACCCGGTACCCGGACCCCACCGGTGAGCGCGACCCGGGTCGTGTCGTGCTCGGCGACCGCGGCCATGCCGATGATCACGAATCGGCTCTGCAGCCAGCACCACCCCGGGCGCAGGATCCCGTCGAAGCGGGCCCGCATGCCGTAGCGGCTGCGCGCGTGGGCCTCGACCCGATCGCCGTCGCGCCGGGACACCCGGACCCGGCGCATGTCCGGCTGGAACCGGCCGAAACCGTGCTCCAGGTCGCCCATCACCGCCCAGACCTCGGCGAACGGCGCGGGCAGCACACCCTCGACCACCCGGGCACCCGCGATGCCGGCGGTCAGCGCCCGCAGCCGGGCCACCGCGTCGACGTGGACCGGCCGGATGCCGGTGGCCTCGCCTGCCGCCGGTGTCGTTTCGGCGGGTTGTCCGTCGGGCGATCCGGTGTTGTCGGGGTCGAGTGGCTCGGTCATGCCGTCCACATCCTTCGGAATCCCGCCCGGGCGCGATGCAACCGGGACTTGACGGTGCCTTCGGGGACGCCGAGCAGGTCGGCGGCGGTCTGTTCGTCCAAACCCTCGACGTCGCGCAGGACCAGGACGGCGCGGTGCTCGGGCGACAGCCTGCCCAGTACGTCGTCTATGTCGGTGGCCAACTGCGGGTCGCCGGGCGCGTGCGGTTCGGTGGCCTCGACGGGGGTGTCGCGCCCGGCGCGGCGGGCGATCCGGATCGCCTCGCGCACGGCGATCGCCCGGACCCAGCCGTACAGCGCCTCCGGTTCGTCGAGGTTGCGCAGCGCGCGGAAGACCACCACCAGCGTCTCCTGGACCGCGTCCTGACGGGCGTCCGGGGCGATCGGACCGCAGATGGCGGAGACGTAGGGGATCAGGTGGTCGAGCAGGTCGCTCATCGCGAGGGTGTCGCCGCGACGGGCGGCGCGGGCGAGGGCGACGCCGCGGGTGCGCCGGTCGGCGGCGCGGGCGACGCGGTCCTCGGCCCGACCCCGGGTCGGGTCCCGGCTCGGGTCTTCGGTCCGGCGATCCGGCACGGTGGTGATCATCTCCCGGTGGCCCGGGGCCGGGGCGCTCGGCTCGACGTCGGGCGGAATCCGGTCCGGGCCAGGCGCGCCGCCGCGTAGCCGAAGGTCAGGCATACCGGCGTGTAGACGGCGAGGTTGAGGCGGTGGAACGTACTGTCCGGGTCGGTCCCGATGCCCGCCGCCCAGACCAGGCCCACGGTGCCCCGGATCGCGAGTCCGGCGGCGACCGCCGCGGTGATCAGCGCGCCGACCCGGCCGCCTCGACCCCGGCTGTGCGCGAACACGCCGACGGCGCCGGTGCCGAGCAGCGCGCAGAGCGGCAGCAGGGTGCGCGGGGTGAACGGGACGTCGGCGTTGAGCAGCCCGCGGGAGAGTGCCTCGGTGCCGTCGGCGGGCCAGGTCGAGCCGGTCGCCCAGAACGCGTGCAGGAGGGCATCGGCGGCGAGCAGCGCGGCCACCGCCGTGCCGGCGCGTCTCGCAACGCCGGCGGTGGCAGTGGAGGCGGTCGGCGCGGCGGTTCCGTCGGGTCGGGTGGGTTCGGCCGGTTCGGTGCCTTCGGCACCTTCGGCAGGCTCGGTGCCTCCGGCGGCTCCGGTGGTGATGTCCACGACGCGGTCCCCTCTCCGGGCTGACGAGTTGTCAGCCGGTCGTCGGGAAGAGGACGCCGGGCCCGAAAAGGTTCCGTGTGACGCCAAGCACACCGCAGGGAGGGTGGTGGCGAAGCGTGACGACCGATTGCCGCCGGCGGGTGGGTGGTTCGAGTGGTCACGATGGGTTCATGAGTTTCGACAGGACGGCCCCGACGAGGACGACCGAGTCCGCGTCCATGCCCCGACCCGAGCCCGGATCCGAACCCGAGCCCGCACCCCGACCCGAACACGATGCGCGTGCCGTCCTGGAGGCGTTCTTCGCCGCCGAGGCCGCCTATATCGGCGCCGGTGGTCGAGGCAGGGCGAGCTTCGCCGAACTCGCCGCGTGTCTCGCGCCGGACGTGGTCATGTACCAGGCTCCGGGACTGCCCTACGGCGGGCCCCGGTACGGTCCGAGCGGGATCGAGGACTTCATGGCCGCGATGAGCGAGGCGTGGCGGGAGATGGAGTTCCTCGAACAGCGCTTCGCGGTCGACGGGGAGTCGGTGGCGATCCTGAACCGGGGTCTGCTGACCGCACGGGCCACCGGGCGGGTCCTGGACACCTGGGTGATGCAGATGATCACCGTTCGGGACGGCCTGATCACCGAGATTCGCCCGTTCTACTGGGACACCAAGGCGGTGGACGCGGCCCTGACGCCCTGATGTCGCGGCGCCCGGGCCTGGGCTCGGGCGCGGATCGCTCGGTCAGGCGATGTCGGCCGGCTGCAGGGCCGGTGTCGACGACGGGGCCGGCTCCGGGAAGCGGTTGCGGAAGGTGAAGGCGTACGGGGTCGGGCCGTGTTCGCGCAGATGGTCCAGCCGGGTCCGACCGTCGGCGGAGGTCGGGATGATGCCGGCCGGGAGCCACCACAGGACCTGGGACATCTCGGCGATGTGCGCGAACCAGTCCTGGCGGCGGCGCAGGTATTCCAGGTGGCCGCTGCGGTAGACGAACTCCCAGAGCTGGTCCGGGGTTTCCCAGACCGACATGGTGACGATCGTGTCGGCGTCGTACGGACGGATGTCCGTCGCGTCGCGGGCACCCTCGTCCTCGCCCTTCAGCCGCCAGACGAAGCCGGGCGCGTGGTCCGCGAGTTCGTTCATCGGATCGAGGCCGGCGACGAACTCGGCCATCGTCGGGGTGTCCAGCGGGGCGAGCATGCGGGCGACGTTGAACTGGGCGATGTGGTGGGTCGAAGGCATGGGATCACCTCACCAGGCGCCGAGCTCTATGTCAATGAGAATTGTTTTTAGAGATTCGCGGGCCGCTCCCGGGATTGGCCGGGGGATCCGTCGCGGAACCGTCCGCGACACCCGGTGCGTGCGGATCATCCGGTCGAGCCCTCCTGGTTCGCCCCCGTCGCCCGTTCGACGACCACGCAGCAGCGACCCGGCACGGAGTCCAGCCCGGCCCGGTATCCGGACGCGCCCAGACCGTCCAGGAGCCCTTCGAGGAGGGCCAGATTCATGCCGCACACCAGCGGCGGGAAATCCTCGGCCAGTTGGTGGAAGGGACAGTTCCGGAGCAGGATCCGGGAGGCGCCGTGCGGCTCGTCGGCCGCCGCCGGGACCGGTTCGTATCCGCGTGCCGTCAGCGCGGCGACCACCCGATCGTGCTCGTCGGCGCCCTCCGCCGGCGGCCCGCCGAGCGTGCGCCCGGCGACCAGTCCGGTGTCGTAGGCGGCCCCGCGCACCGCCCGATCCGCACCCGCCCGCTCGACCGCGTCCGCGAGGATCTGCCCGGCCGTGTCGTAGGCCCGCGGCGGCAGGCTCACGCTGGTCTCGACGGCGCTGCGCCGGTACAACTTCGCCGGTCGACCGGCACCCGGGCCGCTGCGACCCGCCGGCCGCGCGAATTCGGTACTCAGCAGCCGTGCCTCGACCAGTTTGTCCAAGTGAAACGCGGCGAGCGTGCGCTGGATCCCGACCGCGTCGGCCGCCGCCGCTCGTCCGACGGGCCCCTGGGCCGCGGCGACGTGGCGGTACAGCGCCCGGCGTACCGGGTCGGCGAGCACCGCGACCGCGTCGAGTGCGTCGTCGCCGGGCGGGGGAGGCGGGGGCGGGGAGGTCAGGTCGGACACAACCGGAGTGTAGGCGAGTCGGCGCCACCGACCCCGGGACGGTCGGGCGCGCCGCGACGGCACGGGCGGGATCGGGCAGGTGCTTCGGGGCGGGCGTCCGGTGGCGCACTTCCCACGGGAACCCGCGTCGTGGCGCCGGGCGAGCCGGAGCGGCCGTCGTCTCGGCCGCGCGGGTCCGGGGCCGTGCCGGGAGTGCGTCGGGCCTGCTGCGATGATGCGGGCATGTCCGATCCCGAGAACCTCGCCGACGTGCGGGCCCGCATCGACGCGCTCGACCTGGAGCTGACCCGGCTGCTCGCGCGACGCCAGGAGCTGGTGCGCGCGGCAGCCGACTTCAAGGCCGACGAGGCGGCGGTACGAGCCCCCGACCGGGTGGAACAGGTGGTGGCCGCCGCCCGGGAACGGGCGACGGTCGAGGGCCTGGCCCCGGAGGTGGCCGAGGCCGTCTGGCGCGCGATGATCGCCGCCTTCATCGAGTTCGAACTGGCCCGACACCGGGACTCGACCCGCTGATCCAGGTGAACGCGCGGTGGCATCGCGACGAGTGGGGCCGGCGCCCGGGAACCGGCCGGCGACGAGGCGGTGGTGTCGGTGGGGCGCGGTAGCGTCCGGCGGATGAGTATCGAATCAACCCGTGCCGGTGGGGCCGAGGTCCGCGTCAACCTGTCTCCCGAAGCGGTGGAACGTGTGCGCGCGCTGATCGGGCTCGGGCTCGCCGCGTCCATCGAGGACTACGTGGCCGACTCCGTCCGCAACCGCCTCGCCGGCTTCCAGGACCTCGCCGCCGGCACCGTCCGCCGCCCCGACGGCGACCCGAGGGAATGGGTGCTGCCCGGGCGGTAGTCCGCGCTCCCTCCCACCGCGCGGGAAGGCGTTCGCGGGTCGGGCTCCCGCGCGCCGTCGCGCGCGGAGGGCGCCGCCCGCGCACCCGGGTGCGCCCGGGTTCACGAGCTCGGCGGTGCGCCGGTCGTGGGTCCTGCCGTCGAGTCCTTCGGGGCGGGCACCACGACCTCCTTGCGGAACTGGAGGCAGTCGGCGGCCGGATTGTCGCGGGTGCATTCGAGCATGTAGTGCAGGTAGCCGCGGGCGGTGTCGAGTCGCTGCATCTGCGCGTCGAGGGCGGCGATCCTGGAGGTGACGGTGTCCCGCCAGGTGTGGGTCGCGGTGCGGCCGGCCAGGACGGCGGCGATCTCGTCCAACGACATCAACCCGGTGTCGCGCCACAGCCGGATCAGCGCGATCCGGTAGAGCTGCTCGGCGTCGTAGTACCGCCGGCCCGCGAGCCGGTGCGGCGTGACCAGCCCGCGGCGCTCCCAGTAGTGCAGCGTCGAGATCGGCAGGTCGAAGCGGTCGGCGACGTTGCCCACCGGTACCAAGGTGTCGCTCATCGGTTCAGTTGACCTCAACCCGGGTTGAGAAGGCAAGGTCGTTCCCACGCGATCCGGCCCCGAGCGCGAAGGTCCGCATCGGCGGCGCGCCGGTCGATCACGCACGCCTGGGGAGGATCGATGAAAGCCGACGTCACACCCTCGATCGAGCAGCGGACCGAGCGACGGCGCGAGCGCCTGGTGCTGGTCCTGGCCTGTGCGGGCACGTTCGTGGTGGTCCTGGACGCGACCATCGTGTCGGTGGCGCTGCCCGACATCCGGGTCGACCTCGGCTACTCCGCCGCCGCGCTGCCGTGGGTGGTCAACGCCTACACGCTCGCCTTCGCCGGGTTCCTGCTCCTGGGCGGGCGGTGTTGTGATGTGTACGGGCTGCGCCGGATCCTGTGCCTCGGCATGGCGTTCTTCACCGCCGCCGGCCTGTTCTGCGGCCTGGCCGTATCGCCCGCGATGTTGTCGGCGGCCCGGGCGGCACAGGGGTTGGGGGCGGCGTTCCTGATGCCCGCCACGCTGGCCGCTTTGACCGCCACCTTTCCCGAAGGGCCGCGTCGTGCCCGGGTGTTGGGCACCTGGAGTGCGGTCGGCGGGATCGCCGCCACGGCCGGGCCGGTGCTCGGCGGGGTGTTGACCCAGTGGCTGGGCTGGCGGTGGGTGTTCCTGGTGAACGTGCCGTTGGGCATCGCCGCCGTGCTCGTCACGCCGGGCGTGCTCGCGCCGAGTGCGGGCGGTACCGGCGGGCGCCGACGGCTCGACGTGGTCGGCGCGGCGCTGGTCACCGCCGGGTCGGCGGCGGTGGTGTTCGCGGTGATGCGCTCCGAAAGCGCGGCGTGGGCGAGCCCGTCGGTGTGGCCGGTGCTGACCGGCGGGCTGCTCGTGCTCGGCCTGTTCGTGGTGCATCAGGGACGCTGGGCCGCGGACGCGCTGCTGCCGCCGGGACTGTTCCGGCTCCGGTCGGTGCGCAGCGCGAACGCGGTGATGTTCCTGCTGACCCTGGGGTTCGTCGCGACGCTGATCCTCCTGTCGTTCGATCTGCAGTACGTACACGGCTACGCGCCGCTGCGGGCCGGGGCCGGCTTCCTGCCGATCGGCCTCGGCATGATGATCGGGGCCCGTACCGCCGGGCCGCTCAGCCTTCGGCTCGGCCCGCGAGGGGCCGTCGCGCTGTATTGCGCGCTGGGCGCCTTGGGGTTGGCCGGGTTGGCGGCGGGCGCGACCACCGGCCCGGACGGTCCGTATTGGTCGACCATCGCGATTCCCGGAGCGCTGTTCGGGATCGGGACGGCGGCGGCCTTCACGCCGATCACGCTGGCCGCCACGGCCGGGGTCCCGCCCGCCCGAGGCGGCGTGGCGGCCGGGCTGCTCAACACCGTTCGGCAGGTCGGCGGCGCCGTGGGCCTGGCGGTGCTGAGCACGGTGGCGGCCTCGACGACGGCCGCGCGCGCCGGCGATCGTGCACCGACACCGGCCGCGCTCGCCGACGGGTACGCCGCGGCGTTCGCCGTGGCCGCGGGGTGCGTGGCCGGCGCGGCGGTGTTGGCGCTGGTCGCGATGCCGCGAGCGGTGGCGGGCTCGGCGAGCCGAAGGGGCTCGGCGAGCCCGGAGCAGGAGGGCAGAGGGAGGGTCAGGGCCGGGGGGTAGCGCTCGCCCGGCCCTTGCCCGGCTCGGCCGAGGCCGCGAGCGTGTCGGTGGCGGCGCGGGTGAAGGCTTGGGCGAGGGGCGAGTAGGCGGCCGTGCGCCAGACCAGGCCCCACGCCAGGGTGGGCGCGTCGTCGATGGGGATGTAGGCGATGTCGCCGCGCGGGAAGTACTTGACCGCGTGCAGGGGCACCGGCGAGATGGCCAGCCCGGCCGCGATCGCGGTCAGCGTCTCCTGGGCCGTCGTGCTGGCGGGGCCGCGCGGGATCGGCCTGCCACTGGGCGTCTGGCTCGGATTGATCGCCTCGGCCCAGTACGCCGGGACCGAGTCGTCGATCCGGAACACCGGCCCGATCGCCAGGTCTTCGAGCGAGACGGAGGTACGCCCGGCGAACTCGTGCCGGGCCGACACCGCGAGCACCAGCGGTTCGGTCAGCACGATCGGACCCACCGTCAGATCGGGCTCCTCGACCGGCAGCCAGACCAGTTGCAGATCGACCTCACCGCTGCGCAGCAGCCCGAACGGGTCACCGAGGTGCGCCTCGCGGATGCGCAGCTCGCAATCGGGATGCCGGGTCCGGAAGGTGTCCAGGACGTCGGGGATCTCGGCCAGTGTCGCGTCCATGGTGCCCAGCCGCAGCGTCCCGGACAGGCCGCGCGCCGCCGCCGCGGCCCGCTCGATCCCGTCCTGGATGCGCTGATAGCCCACCGCGAGGTCGTCGCGCAGTTGCCGGCCGATCGGGGTCAGCGCCACGCGTCGGCTGGTCCGCTCGAACAGGGGGGCGCCGATGCGGCGTTCCTGCTGTTTGATCGCCTGACTGACCCGGGCGGAGGAGACCAGCAACCGCTCGGCGGTGCGGCCGAAGTGCAACTCCTCCGCCAGCACCAGGAAGATCTCGATGTCCCGCAGCTCCATACGCCCCCGCCGTTCGTCGCTGTGCCCAGTCACGCCGTGCGGCGCCCTGCGGTGCCCGGTGGGATCGGCCGATCGCAGCCGGTCTCGATTCCCGGTTCCCTCTCGTCATCGGTAACCCCTGGGTTAACCGGGGTTGCGAGCATCGTCGTTGCTCGGGCGCCGCCCCGGCACGATCGTAGAGATACGCCGAGCGGAACGCTCGAACAGGGAATCGGGGATCACCATGGCCAAGACCGCGCTCGTCACCGGCGCGACCGGCGCGCTGGGCCTCGCGCTGGTGCGCGGGCTGTGCCGCTGCCTCGGCGACGACGGCGTGGTCTACCTGACGTCCCCGGACCCGGAACGCGGGCGGGCCGCCGTCGCCCGGCTGCGCGCCGAGGGGTTCGCGCCCAGGTCGGCGACCCTGGCACCCGACGATCCGGCCGGCGTCGGCACGCTCGCCGACACCCTCGGCGCCCGACACGGTGGCGTGGACGTGGTGATCGCCGGCGCCGCCGCCCGGATCGCCTTCGGGGTACGCAACCAGGACCAGGTCGGGTCCTACGTACGGACCGACAACCACGACACCCACCGGCTGATCGAGGCGTTCCGGCCGCTGCTGCGCGACGGGGCCCGATTCGTACTCCTGGCGGGCGACTTCGGCGAACTGCGGCATCTGCCGTACCGGCTGCGCGCGCGTTTCGACGTGGAGCGGGCGAGCCTGGCCGACCTGGCCGAGGTGATGGACGACTACGTGCGCGCCGTCGAGGAGGGGCGGGCGGCGGCCGAAGGCTGGCCGGCGTGGATCGGCGTCCCGTCGATGATCGGCCGGGTCGCCGCGATGCGGATCCTGGCCCGAGAGCTGACCGAGGACGCCTCCCGGCGCGACATCCTCGTCAACGCCGCGAGCGTGTGCCGCGCGGATCCGGCCGAACCGATGGAGCCCGCCGAGCGGGACGCGGCGGTCGAGCGCGCCGCCGACGACGTGCTGTGGCTGGCCACACTGCCCGCCGACACCGCCGAGCCGTACGGGCAACTCGTCCGCGCCCGCGCGGTGTTGCCGCTCCGGGCGTGAGCGCGCCCCCGGGGGTCGGCACGAGGGGTCAGGGCCCCGGATCGGATCGTGCTATCACCGGCTGGCATCATCCGCGCCGCTTGCCGGCGGGGACACACTCGGCCTGACCGGAGTCCCCCCGGAGTGTGCCCGGTGTCCCACCGGCGACCGGGGATCCACCGGCACGAATGGAGTCTCCCCATGAATCGTCGCAAGACGGTGTTCTCGGCGGTGCCGGCCCTCGGCCTGGTCGCCGCCCTGATGGCGGTGCCCGCCGCCGCTGCTCCGTCCCAGGCCGCCCCCCATGCCGCCCCCCGGCACCATGCGACCTCGACCTACGCGGGCTCGCCCGCCCAAGAGGCCGCGAACAAGGCGTTCTTCGCCGCGGTGATGAAGTCCGTGCAGGCCAAGCAGGCCACCCACCCCGGCCTGCAGACCGTCACCATCACCTACGACGCCAGTCAGGCGCCGTCCTTCGCGTCCGAGATAGCGCAGAGCGCCCAGATCTGGAACGACTCGGTGGGCAACGTGCAATTGAGCGAGAGCAGCGGGAACGCCGACTTCGCCTACTACGAGGGCGACGACCCGCAGGGCTCGTACGCCGACACGGACGGACACGGCCAGGGATACATCTTCCTGGACTACGCCCAGAACCAGGAGTACTACTCGGTCCGCGTCACCGCGCACGAGACCGGCCACGTGCTCGGCCTGCCGGACGACTACTCCGGTCCGTGCAGCGAGTTGATGTCCGGCGGCGGCCCGGGCCCGTCCTGTACCAACCCGAATCCGGACGCCCAGGAACGCAGCACCGTCGAGTACCTGTGGCAGAACGGCCTGGCCGGCGTCACCGACCGGGCACCGATCTTCAGGACGATCCGCTGACCCGAAACACCGATCCGAAGGCACGGCAGCCCCCGGCCCCGCCGACCACGAACCGCTCGTGGCCGGCGGGGCCGCCGCCTTCGCCCGCCGGCGGCGTGCGGGAACGCACGTCCCGGCGTGGGGAAGTCGCCGGGACGTGCGCGCTGGTGCGGGGCCCCGCCGCGACCCGTCGGTCAGCCGCTGACGCTCTCCCGGCCGTTTTCGATGTGGCCGGCCAGGCGTCGGGTGAAGCCGTCGGAGCCCTCGATCGTCACCGTGACGTCGTACCAGCCGTCGGCCGAACCCGTCGACCAGTGCACCGTACGGTCCCGACCCGGCTTCAGGGTGATCGTACGCTCACGGTCGGAGCAGCCCTGACCGTAGGCGTTCGGGGTGAGCTTGAAGGTCACCGACTGGCGGCCGTGGTTGGCCAGTTCCAGATCCAGCACCCGGCCCGTGCCCCGGATCCGCGAGGTGACCTCGACGCCCGCCGTCGCGGTGGCGCCGGCGAACTCGCGGCGGAAGCCGTTCGGGCCCACCAGCGTCAGGTCGTAGCGGTCGCCCTTGAGCGCGATCGTCTCCGAGCGCCGCCCGCGCACGTCGTAGTGCTTGGGCTTGGGCAGGTCGCCCGTGTACGGGAACAACTGGAGGTGCACGCTGGACTGCCCGCCGTTGGCGAGGTCGAGCGTCAGCGTGCGCTTCCCCGCGTCCAGCCGGGCGGACGCGTCCGGCTGGTACGGCAGCGGGCGAGCCGGGCGGCGACCGCGCTCGGGCTCGGGCAACTTCTGGTCGGCGGGCGGCGTGGGCCGCCAGCGCGAGGTGAACGCCGGGGCCGGGGCCGGGCGCGGCGGTACGTGCGAGCGGCGGGCCCGATCGAAGTCGAAGACGCCGGTCAGGTCACCGGAGACGGTCCGTCGCCACTCGCTGATGTCCGGCGCGCGCACCCCCGTCCAGGTCTCCAGGAACCGGGTGACCGAGGTGTGGTCGAAGACCTCCGAGGAGACGTAGCCGCCCACGGTCCACGGCGACACCACCATCATCGGCACGCGGGCGCCGAACCCGATCGGCAGGCCGTTGTAGTACTCGTCCTGGACCCCTTCCGGCGGGCACGGCGCCGGCACGTGGTCGAAGAAGCCGTCGTTCTCGTCGAACGTCAGCAGGACGACGGTCGAGTCCCAGATCTCCCGGTTCGAGGCGATCGCGTCGAGCACCTGGTAGGTGAGTGTCGCGCTGGCGGCGGGCGAGGACGCGCCCGGGTGCTCGGAGTCGGCCGCCGAGGGCACCAGGTAGGACACCTCGGGCAGGGTGCCCGCCGCGATGTCGGCGCGCAGCGAGTCGGCCAGCGAGTGCGGCCGACCGCGACGCAGACCCCGCTCGTACAGCTCCCGGTCGGCGGCCGGCAGCGCGGCGACGCCCTGCTCCAGCTTGGCCAGCAGCGGTTCCTGCTCGGCGGCCGGCAGCTTGCGGAGCTTGCCGTAGAACTTGTCCAGGCTCTTGAAGTCGCCGGCGGCGGCCAGCGCCTTGCGGGCGACCTGCTTGAAGGAGACGTAGAACTCCAGGTTGTTGTCCTGGTAGTTGTCCCACTCCTGGTAGACCTTCCAGGACCGACCCGCACGCTGGAGCTGCTCGGCGTAGGTGGTCCAGGCGTAGCCCGCGTGGGTGTCCTCGGAGTAGGCGGCGTTGTCGATCGCGCGCCGGGTGCTGCTGCCGGGCTCGTAGCCGGTGTAGCCGCTGACCAGGTAGTTGCGGTTGGGCGACGTCGAGGACGGCAGCGCGCAGTGGTACGCGTCGCAGATCGTGAACGTGTCCGCCAGCTCGTAGTGGAACGGCAGGTCGGTGCGGTCGTAGTAGGCCATCGTGGCGGGCGTCTTGGCGCCGATCCAGCCGTCGTTCCAGCCGTCGTTCCACGCCTTGTGGCCGCCGTCCCAGCCATGGTCGAGGTCGCCGATGTACTGGAGGTCCTTGGACGCCTCCTGGGCCGCCTTGCGCACCGAGAACGGCAACACGCGACCGGCGGGGCCGCCCGGCTGCTCGAACACGGTGTGCCCGTCCCGCAGCCGGATCGCGTTGTGGTCGCCGAAGCCCCGGACGCCGCGCAGCATGCCGTAGTAGTGGTCGAACGACCGGTTTTCCTGGACGAGCACGACCACGTGCTTGATCGCCTTCAACCCGCCGCGTCGGGGCGGGGAGGCGAGGGCCTGCTGCACGGACGGCGGCAGGAGCGAGCCGGCGACGGCGAGTCCCGCGCCGCCCGCGCCGAGCTGGAACAGGCGGCGGCGGGACACGCCGGAGGGAGGCTGGGGGGAGGCCGACACGAAGTGCCCTTTCGGATGTGTCCGTGCGAGGGGTTCGCACGGAGGTGGTGCTACGGGTGTGCCGAGCCGCTCGCACGCGCCGCGGTGGGTCGGGCGTGCGGCGGTGTTCCAAAGTGCGGAAGGTTCGGACGAACGCAGTTCATCGCTCCGCCGTCGACCGGGGAGCGGATCACGGGTGACGGGCAGGCAAACTTCCGCCACCGCGCGGGGCACGGTCGCGCTGCGTACCCGGGTCGTCCGGGTGCGACGCGGCCGGGCCCGGTCTGCCGGCCTCGATCGGCACCGCGGGCGGGAACGTGTCTACGGTCCGGAGCCGATCGCGTGCAGCGCGGCCCGCACCAGGGGGACATCGACCGTGGGGACGGCGAGTTCCCAGTGGCGATCGGCGCCCTGCACGGCCACCAGGCGAAACCGGAGCCTGTCGATCGTGTGACTTCCCGGGCCGTCGACCGGTCGCACCCCGTGCACGTGGAACGGAGCGGCCAGGACGACGCCTTCGCCGGGTCGGCGGAGGGCTCGAAACCGCAGCCACACCGCCGGTGCGGGCGCGGCGGGATCGAGAATCGGCATGCCTTGCCGAAAGCGGCCGTCGTCGCGACTGAACGCGGCGACGGCGCGTGCCTCTCCGGCGTTCCAGGCGGCGAGGTCCGCCTCGGCGCGGGCCGAGGTGTCTCCGGTGAGCAGTTCGAGCATTCGCTTCGGATTTCGGATCAGCTCCGAAAACGTCTGCGTGCCCGCCGCCCGACACACGTGTCGTTCCATCGCTGCCCCCCGGCGCCGGAACCCGATAGGGCACGGACGGTACCTCGCGGCCACGGCGGGATGTCCGGAATTCGGCGGATGCCGGTGCGGCCCGCGTCGGTCACAGCGAACGACGAGGCCACAGCCGGTGGGCCGGGACCTCGTCGGTCGAGGAGCGGGGGGGTGGGGCTAGGCCGGCGCCGCATCCGGAGTGGCGGCGGCTGCGGCCTTGGCCGCTGCCTGGAGGGTCTGTACGGGGGTGTTCGTGCGCAGGGCTTCGACGTAGATCAGTGCGTCCGGGGCGATTCGGGCGCGCAACTCGCCTTCCTCGATCCGGGCCTCGGTCAGCCAGCCGTCCGTGACGAGGGTCTCGGCGGCGGTCGTCACCCGGTCGGCCGCGGTCGCGGTGAGGTCGGTGAGGAAGGCGACCTCCACCCGGGCCTCGCCGTTCGCGTCCGAGTGGGAGGTGATGCCGAGTGCGGCCAGCCGTACGTGCGCGGGTTGCTTGCGCAGCTTCTTGTGCGAGATCAGCCGGGCCACCCAACCCGAGGACCGGGTCCTGGGCAGCTTGCCCAGGGCGAAGCCCTCGGCGCCGGGGACACCGCACCCGACCGGGTCCTCCTCGGTCGCCAGCAGGTCCTCGACATCGACGGTGAGCCAGCCGGACGCGGTCAGCTCGCCGACCGCGAGTTCGGCCTCCTTGCCGCACACGCCGCGCAGGTCCGGCCCGGTCAGGTTGGCCACGCCGGAACCCACCCCGCGCAACAGGCAGACCAGCGCGAGCAGTCGGGCGACCGGCGCGGTGCCGGGGGCGGTCCGGCCGATGTAGGTGAGCGCGCCGCGCACCGGCTCGCCGAGGCCGCTCACCGCCCAGTGCCCACCGGGCTCCGCGTCCGGACGGGCGCTTTCCCACGGGATGCCGCGCTGCTGGGCCAACTGCTGGAGGGTGGTCTCGTACGCCCGGCGGGCCCGGTCGGCCTCGGCCCGGACCAGGCCGGTGCCCAGCGGATAGGGCGCGTCGGCCCACAGGGTGAGTGCGGCCGCCTTGCGTTTGGTCAACTCCGCGACGACGGTCAGGTCGGCGACCCCGCCCGCCTGGTGCGCGCGGAACCCCTCGACGATCGCGGTGAGTTCGGTGAGCAGCGGCTCCGGCAGGCCGGGTGGCACGGTGAGCACGCCGAAGCGCTTGAGGCCGGCCTGCTCGCCGCCCTTGGGCAGCTTGGGCTCGCGCGGCCGGCGGGCCTCCTTCGACGACCCCGGCTCGGGCGCGGTGCGCGCGCTGCGGGTCGGCGAGGCGGCGGCCGGCGCGGCGACCGGTGCGGTCGGCTCGCGCAGCTCGGGCAACAGCGGCGAGGCGGGGCGCGGCAGCGCGGGTGCGGGCTCCGCGGTGTCCCGGCCGGCCACGGACACCTGGATGGGCCCGTCCAGGCCGACCACGCCCAGGGGCGGGGACAGGGCCAACAGGCCGCTGTCGACCAGGTCGCCGGCGATGCTCATCGCGCTGCGCGAGCCGATCGTGCGGCCGTTGGGGCCGGCCAGCCCGGCGACCTCGCGGATGGTGATGCTCTGCCCCGCCGCGGCCGCCGCGGCGAACAGTGCGAACACCCGCAACTCCACCGGGGCCATGCGGTTCACATCCATCGAGCCGACCCGGGCGGCACGCGTCTTCAGAGGCATGTCCCCCTGTCTACCGCACCGGGCCCGGCCCCGAAGCCCCATTCGGCCCCAACACCCGAAAGGACTAACGAACACGACGTTAACGATCCGGAAATCGGATCGATTACGTTCGTTCCGGGGGTTGTTGTGGCGAATCCCCGCCGAAACCCCGCGCCGCGCCCCGGTGTTCCGTCGCCTCGCCGAGTTCCGGTACGTCCGCCACCGACCCGACGCACGCACCGGATTCACCCGCCCGCCAGACCCACCCCCGCCAACGCGAACCGCACCGTGTGCGCCGTGTCGTCCGGCGTCACCGCCGTGCCGGCGCGCAGGTGGTCGTGCAGCGTGGCCAGGGTCAGCCGGTAGACCGCGAGCGCGTCCGCCGCCGGCTCCCGGGTCGGCGCCGCGGCCAGAACCTCGCGCAGCGGGCGGACCATCGCCTCCACCGAGTCGCGTTGTTCGGCGGGAAACAGGTCGGCCAGCCGGTCCTGGTGCGCGACGAACGGGCGGGTACGCGCGGCGGCGACCGGATCGCCGGCCTGCGCGAGGACCCCCTCGATCCAGGCCGCGACCTTGCCCGAGGCGTCGGGGGCGGCCGACATCCGGCGGTCCAGGTAGTCGGCCATCCGCCGCCGGCCGTCGTCGAGCAACGCGACGAGCAATTCGTCCTTGGATCGGAAGTGCCGGTAGAACGCCTGATTCGACAACCCGGACTCGCGCATGATGTCGCGCATCGTCGGATCCAGGCTGCCGGTGCGCTCGACCACCCGGTAGGTCGCGTCGACCAGCCGCCGGACCTCCTCCTCGTACACCGCCCAGCGCGCCGCCAGCGGCCGGCGGACCGCATTGCCCATCAGACCGGCGGAGTTCGCCGCCGCTTCGATCCCGTCCACCGGCGATCCCCACCTTCGATCCCGCGCCGCTCTTGTTTGTCGGAACGCCGCATCCTACTATCCGGAACAACGTTCTGGGCCATCCGTACCTGCACTGTTCCGAGCCGCCCGGCCGGTCGCGAAGGGGTCTCCATGCAGCGTGAGGTTCTACTGACCGGGATCGGCGGCCAGGGCATCCAACTCGCCACCGCGCTGTTGGCCGCCGCCGCGGTGGCCGAGGGCCGGCACGCGATGTACTTCGGGTCGTACGGCGGCATGATGCGCGGCGGCAACTCGGACACCACGCTGGTCCTGGGCGACGACCCGATCGAGAGCCCGCCGACGATCGGCTCGGCCTGGTCCGCCCTGGTCCTGCACCCCGCACACGCGAGCGGCGTGTACTCGCGGCTGCACGACGACGGCCTGCTCGTGCTCAACACGAGCCTGTGCGATCCGGTCGACACGCCCACCGTCGGCCGACTGGTCCCGGTCCCGGCCTCGGAGTTGGCCGCGAGCAGCGGCAACACCTCGGCGGTGACGATGATCGCGCTCGGCGCGTACGCTGCGGCCACCGCGGTGGTCGGCCTGGACACGCTGCTGGCCGAGGCCGACCGGGTGTTGCCGCCGTACCGGAGGCAGCACGTCGAAGGCATCCGCGGCGCGCTGCGCACGGGCCACGCGCACGCCGGACCGGCGCTGCGGGCCTGGCCGGTGCACGCATGACCGCGCGCGGGTCGACCCCGGGGCCCGAGGAGCCGGTGCTCAGCAAGGGCACCCTCGTCATCGACGTCGACGCCTGCAAGGGCTGCGACCTGTGCATCGACGCGTGCCCTGCGGGCGTGTTGCGGATGACCGTCGAGGACGTCAACGACCGCGGCTACCGCTATCCGCAACTGCTGCCGGGGTGCATCGCCTGCAAGGCGTGTTCGGCGATCTGCCCCGACTTCGTCTTCCAGGTCTATCGCTACGACGAACCCCGCGACGAAACCGGAGGCACCCGCGGATGAATCCGACCGGTTCTCGGCCACCCGTACTGCCCGGCTCGGCCGCCATCGGCGAGGCGATGATCGCGGCCGGTTGCCGGTTCTTCGCCGGCTATCCGATGACGCCGTTCACCGAGGTGCTCGAACACATGGCCGCCCGGCTGCCCGAGGTCGGCGGGGTCTGCGTCAACGCGGAGAGCGAGTTGGAGGCGGTCGGGATGGCGTGGGGCGCCGCCGCCACCGGCACACCGGCCGCGACCGGGTCGACCGGGCAGGGCCTGTCGCTGATGCAGGAGTCGCTGGCCGAGATCGTGTACGCGCGGTTGCCGCTCGTGGTGCTGAACATGGCCCGCGCGCAGGGCGACTACTTCCAGGCCACGCGCGGTGGCGGGCACGGCGACTACCGGCACCTGGTGCTCGCGCCGTGCGATGTGCGCGAGGCGGTCGAGTTGACCCAATACGCCTTCCACCTGGCCGAGTTCCGGCGCAGCCCGGTATTGGTGATGGGCGACTACTACCTGGCCCACACGCACGTCTCGGTCGACGTCCGGCCGCGCGACTTCGGCCCGCTGCCCCCGCGGGACTGGGCCCTGGACGGCTCGACCGGCGGTACCGGCGCGGCCAGGCTCGTCTCGCCGCTGTCCGACCGCAAGCAGCGGCACGCCGGCGATCGCAGCGACGCCGGCTACGACCTGGCCGAGTTCTACACCCGGCACGGCGCCGCGATGGAGCGCATGGTCGCCGAGACCGAACCCCGCGCGGAGACCGGCTTCCTGGCCGATGCCGAGGTGGTGGTGGTCGCGTACGGAACGCCGGCGCTGTACGTGCGCCAGGCCGTCCGCGACCTGCGGGCGCTGGGCCTGCGGGTCGGCTACGTACGGCCGATCACGCTGGTGCCGTTCCCGAGCGAGATCGTGCGCGCCGCGGCGACGGGCGCGCGGGTGGTGGCCGTGTACGAGAACAGCGGAGGACAGATGGTGGACGACGTACGCCTGGCCGTGCTCGGCGCGGCGCCGGTGCGCTTCATCGGCCGACTCAGCCTGGATCCGTCCGGCTTCGGCATCGCGCCCGATCTCGACGTCGGCGCGATGCGGCGCCGGATCGAGGCCGCGTTCGGTCCGGTCGACGAGGGATCGACGGGCGCTCCGGCGGCCGGGGCCGGTCCGGTCGGCGAAACCCGGCGGGATCCGCGATGAGCGCCGGAACGCCGGCGGCGAGCCCGTCCGGCCCGCAGCCCGCCGGGCGCCGCGAGTTGCCCGTCCTGACCACCACGGCCGCCGCGCCCACCTGCGGTGCCCGGCTCGTGCACGACTTCACCCCCGACCTGATCGACGTCGGGGCGCACCACCTGTGTCCGGGCTGCGGCGAACCGATCGCGATGCGCTCGATGGTCGAGCAGGTGCAGGAGGTCGACCGGGTCACCAAGGCGATCGCGGTGTTCGGGATCGGCTGCTACACGGCCTACTCCAACAACCTCGACATCGAGGTGCTCCAAGCCCTGCACGGCCGGGCCCCGTCCCTGGCGACCGGCGTCAAACGTTGCCGGCCGGACACCCTCGTGTTCACCGTGCAGGGCGACGGAGACATGGTCGACGAGGGCCTCCAGGAGGTGCTGCACACGGCGGCACGCGGCGAGAACGTCACCTGCTTCATGCTCAACAACGGCGTGTTCGGCGAGACCGGTGGGCACATGACCGCCACGACCGTGCTGGGACAGCGCACGAAGAACACCCTCGGCGGGCGCGATGCGGCCCAACACGGCTATCCGATCCGGCTCGCCGACCTGATCGCCGGGCTCGACGGCGCCGCGTACGTCGCCCGCGGCGCGGTCGACGACATCGTCAACATCACCCGGACCGCCCGGATGATCAAGAACGCGTTCCGCACCCAACTGCGCGGCGACGGATTCTCGTTCGTGGAGATCCTGACCATGTGCCCGACCGGCTGGTTCGTCGACACCGCCGCCGCGCCGGACTATCTGGCGAACACCCACGCCGCCACCCACACCCTCGGCGTACTGAAGGACCGGAGGACCACCGCGTGATCGACGCGTCCGAAAGCCGCAGGCCGGCCCCCGACGCCCCCGAGGCGGCGCCCATCGTCGTCGGCATCATGTACCCGGCCGGGTGGGACATCCGTCCCGCGCACGAGCTCGCGGCCGACCTGGACGCGGTGCGGGCCCTCGATCCCCGGCTGGAGATCGTGGACTGCCGCTACGTCGAGCCCGAGGGGCTGCGCACCGCACGCGGCCGGCCGGGCGCGGCGGACCGGCCGGAACTGCGCGACTTGGCACCGGTGTTGACCGCCGAGCAGCGCGACCTGCTGGCCCGGGCCGAGATCGTCCTGGTGGCCGATCTGCCGTTCGACGTGGCGGATTTGGCGCCGAGGTTGCGCTGGGTCCAGAGTTGTGCGGCGGGCAACGGGCAACTGCTCTCGGCCGGGCTGCCGAGCGAGCGCATCCGGCTGACCACGGCGGCGGGCGTGAACGGCGCGCCGATCGCCGAGTTCGTCTTCGCCCGGCTGCTCGCCTTCGTCAAGCGGCATCGCGACCTGGACGCGCTCCAGCGCGCGCGGCGCTGGCAGCCGACCTTCGGCGGGTCGATCCAAGGCGGCACGTTGGGGCTGATCGGCGTCGGCGGGATCGGTTCGCAACTGGCGCGCCGGGCCAAGGCGTTCGGGATGACGGTGCATGCGACCCGGCGGCGGGTGCAGGTGCCCGCCGAGCACGTCGACCGGCTCTTCCACCCGGACGACCTGCACGAGATGTTGGCCGGTTGCGACGCGGTGGTGTCGGCGGCGCCGGAGACCGCGGACACGGTCGGCACGATGGACGCCGCCGCGTTCGCCGCGATGCGCGAGGGCGCGTTCTACTGCAATGTCGGGCGCGGCTCGTTCGTCGTCGAGCCGGACCTGATCGCGGCGCTGCGGGCCGGCCGACTGGGCGGCGCGGCGCTGGACGTGGTCGCGACCGAACCGCTGCCGGCCGACGACCCGCTGTGGGATGCGCCGAACCTGTACCTGTCCGCGCACTGCTCCAGCGCGGCCCTCGAACACTTCACCGAGGTCTTTCGGCTCTTTCGGGACAACCTGGCCCGGTATCTCGCGGGCGAGGAACTGCGCAACCGGGTGGACGCGCAGGCGGGGTGCTGAACCCGACCCATTCACTCACCTTCACCGGAGGCAGTTCGCATGAGCGACGAAATCGCACCCGTCGGGGACGAGCCGGCCGCCGAGCGCACGCTCGGCGGGATCGGTACCCGCGTGTTGTTCGAGGACGACAAGGTCCGGATCTGGGAGCTGGAACTGGCTCCGGGCGCGCGCAGCGACGCGCATCGGCACGAATTGGACTACTACCTGGTGCAGATCGCGGGCGACCGGATCGCGGTCGAGCCGGAGCCGGACAGTCTGGGGGAGTACCGCGAGTACTTCGCGGCGGACGTGGTGCCCGGCGTGGTGGTCCCGATGCGGCGCGGTGGCGTGGAGACCGCGGTCAACGTGGGCGAGCAGCGCTATCACGAGATCATCGTCGAGCTGAAGGACCGCTGAAGGGGGCGTGGTGATGGCGCGGGACGGTCTGGTGATCGGTGCCGTGTTCACGGGCGCGGCCCGGGCCGTCCCGGATCGGCCGGCGGCGGTCCTGGGGGAGGACGTGCTCACCTTCGGCGAACTGGACGCGGCGGCGGACCGGGTGGTGGGTGCGCTGCGCGGCGTCGGCGTCCGGCGGGGCGACCGGGTGGTGTGTTGGAACCGGACCACGCTCGACGTGTTGCCGGTGTTCGTGGCGCTGGCCCGGATCGGCGCGGTCCATGTCCCGCTCGGCCCGGCCCTGTCCGCCGACGAGGCGACCGCGACGGCCCGGGTGGCCCGGCCCGTGTTGCTGATCGCCGACGACACCGTGCCGGGGGCGACGGTGGGGGCCGCGATCGGGGTGGCGGTGGTCGGGCTCGACGGGTCGGCGGGTCCGACGGGTGGCGCGCCGACGCCCGAGGGCGCGACTGCGCCCGATGTCGCCGAGGGGCCGGGCGAGACCGACCCCCACGTAATCTTCTTCACCTCCGGCAGCACCGGCCGCCCCAAGGGCGTGATCCTGTCCCACCGCACCAACGTGCTGCGCACGCATCCCGGTTCGCAGCTCGAACCGCGCGGCGCGATGGTGTGTCCGTATCCGCTGTTCCACATGGGCGCCTGGACCATCGCGCTGCAACAGTGGCAGGCGCGCGACACGGTGGTCCTGGTCGCCAGGGCGGACGGCGCGGAGATCGTCGCGGCCGTGCGTCGACACCGCGCGACTCGGCTCAACTGCGTGCCGGCGGTGTGGCAGCGAGTGCTGGACACGCTCGCGGCCGAGGGCGGCCCGGGGCTCGCCGGCGGCACGCTGGAGACGTTGCGCTTCGCCGACACCGGGACGTCCCGGACGCCGCCGGAGTTGCTCGCGGCCATCGCCGAGGCCGCGCCGAACGCGGTGCTCCGGGTCTTCTACGGCTCGACCGAGGCGGGCAACGTGGCCGCGCTCGACGGCGTGGACGTAGCGCGCAAGCCCGGGAGTTGCGGTGTGCCCGGCCCGTTCCAGGAGGTCGAACTCGGCCCGGACGGCGAGGTGTGGGTGCGCGGACCGCTGCTGTTCGACGGCTACTTCGACGACGAGGCGGCCACGCGTGCGGTGTTGCGGGACGGCCGGTACCACACCGGCGATCTCGCGACGATGGACGCCGAGGGGTATCTGAGCATCGTCGGCCGGGTCGGCGAACTGATCCGCACCGGCGGCGAGGCGGTCGCACCGGGGGAGGTCGAGGCGGTGCTGACGCGGACCGACGGTGTTCGCGAGGCGGCCGTGGTCGGCCTGCCGGACGCGACCTGGGGCGAGCTGATCTGCGCGGTGGTGGTGCCGAGCGATCCCGCGAATCCGCCCGACCTCGCCGCGTTGCGGGCCGGCTGTGTGGGGCGTCTGGCCGCGCACAAGCACCCCCGCCGGGTGGTGTACGTGGACGAGTTGCCGCGCACGCCCGCGACCGGCCAGGTGCTGCGCCGGCGCCTGGCCGAGCGGATCACGGTGGCGGCGGTGGAGGCGGGGCCGGCTGCGGTGCGTCGATCGCCGACAATCCCCCCGGATCGCGCTGAGCGTTTCGCTATGCTCGCGGGGAACGGTCGATCGACGGGAAACTCCGCCGCACATCGGGTGGTTCGGGGGCGCGATGACGAACGGAAACGAGCCGCAGGGGCCCGGTGGGCAGGTACCGCCGTGGACTCCGCTGGACGACTTCTTGCTCTACACCTGCGATGTGGTCGCCGACGTGATCGAGGACCGCGTCGCGCAACGGCCGCCGGTGCCCAGCCCGATCCGGCTGGATCCGGGCGATCGGGCGCTGGCCACGGGCCAGGCGGAGCGGTTCACCATGCGGGCGGCGGGCGACGGCAGCTACCGACACAGCAACATGTTCGTGTTGGGTGGCCCGGCGTTCGTGGTCGGCGCGCTGGCGGCCAACGCGATCGGCAACAACGTCCGGCGCAACAACGCCGCCCGGGACGCGCAGCCGCGCTGGATGCCGGACGGCTTCGGCGAGGCCACGGTGACCCTGCAACACGTGCGCCTGGTACATCCGATCGCGCCGCTGTCGTTGTACTGGAACGGCCTGGACGCGGTGGACCTGCCCGGTCCAGGCGTCTTCCAGGCGTCGTTCCAGGACACCTACGGCAACGGCTACATGAGCATCCGGCTGCACTCCGGGTGGGCCTCGCTGATGTTCGCCCTGGCCGCGCTCGACTCCTTCCCGGCACACCCTCGACTGCTCGCCGGCACCTGGCTCCCACCACACTTCGAACACCACGCCGCCGTGCACGGCCGCTACTGCCGCCCGGCGGCGAGATTGGCGACGCACCGGGCAGGTGGCTGAAGCACCGGTGAACCGTCGGGCGCAGGTGGGTCGGTGGTTCAACCCGTGCCGGTGGGTGTCAGGCGGTGGATGACGTCGCGGTCGGCGATGGCGGCACGCAGGCCCTCGCTCGCGAGCCATCGGGCGAGGCGGGTGTGGAGTTCGCCGGCCTGGTCGATGGTCAGGCCGGCGATCGGGATCGGGCCCAGGCACAGGCGCGGATCGGGCGGCGTGACGGTGGGGATCAGGTCGGGTCGATGCCGGGCTAGGTGGTGCAGAAGCACGAGCCGGTGGTGCTCCTGGACATGCGCGATCACGCCGGCCTCCCCGTCGGCAGGCGCCACCAACACCCGCAACCGCAGCCCGAATCCGTCCCGCACCAGCCGGGCGCGCCCCGGCGTGGGCTCGTCGGGATGTCCGGGCACCATCAGCGTCCCGGCAAAGTCGCCGGCCTCGGCATCGGTCAGGTGAACGGTGGCCCGATCGGGCTCGTCCCCGACGGGATGCACCCCGAGCGAGAAGAAGTCGACCCGCCAGACCCCCAGCCCACTCGGCCCGAGCCGAACACTCCAGGCGGGCAGAACCACGACCGGAAGCCCGGTGCCGGTGCCGGTGTCGGTGCCGGAGGCGGTGTCGGAGGCGGGGATGGCGTCGATGTCGGTCATGGGGGCTCCAGGGATGTGCGGGGAGAAGGCGGGCGCATGCTGCCGGACGGGCCGGCAATCGTGCCTCGGTCGGGAGAGCGAGTCGGCAGTCGTCCCGGTGCCGGCGCGTATGTGCACAGGTACCGAGTCGTCGTGATCCCTCCTGCCGAACGAAGGCAACTCGACCGTAATGGAGCTATTACGCAATGACAGGGACGGTTCGTCCCCCATCGCAATGGGGGACGAACCGTCCCTGTCGGGTGTCTCGGTTAGACGGCCAAGACGCCCACCTCCTCGGCGAGCGTCGCCACCTCCCGGTGCAGGGGACCGTGGGTGGTGCGCCAGAGTTCGGCGATCACGGCACGCGAGGCGGGTGTGTATCGCACGGCCTCGGGGCCCACCTCCACGGAGCGTCGCATCAGGTGCAACGCTGCGATCCGGTCGTCGCGCTGGAGGTGGCCGCGGGCCGCCTCGGTCCACAGACGCGACTGCCTTTCCACGCTGGGCATTGCGGCCGGGTTCGCGCGGTTCGCGTAGTCCAGTGCGGTACCCGCAGCCCGCAGATCGGCCGACACACTCACCGCGTGAAAGTCGACGTTGGCCTGTCCGAATACCGTCCAATGGTGCACACAGCCCATTGGCAGGCTCTTCGCGACGGCGTCGGCCCGGCGCCAACTCGCCCAGGCATCACCCTCGTTGCCCTGTCGGGCATGGGTGACCGCCGCATGCAGACGCAGCGCCCCGTACAGTCCCCGGGCGTCGTCCGAGGCGTCGTCGAGATACGGACGCAATCTCTCGGCGGCCTCGATCACCACGGTCAGTGCCTCGCCGGGATCGGCCGCCTCGCGCAGGGCATTGCCGTAGCACCAGGCCGCACCTGCGAGCGCTTCCGGCGTGTCCGCGTATTGCGCGGCGGACATACCGCGATCGGCCACCACCCACACGAGTTCGGCGGGCGCTATGTAGGCGATGTGCTGCTGGGCCAGGTGGTAGATGGTGGCCAGCACGGCATACGCATCGCGACGAGCGGGCCCGTCCAGAACACGAACGGCGGTCTCGCCGTCGGTGATCAGGTCCGGAAGGAGTGCGCCGATCCGCGTACGGTTGAATCGCACGCCGTGCCACAGTGTCCACGCCGCCTCCACCCGAGCCCGGAGCGACGGCACGTCCGGGGCCTCTTCGGCCGTGGGCGTGTGATTACGGCGCTTGACGGCACTCCAGACCTTCGGGATCGACTCGTGATGCAGCGCGGCCGAAACAGGTTGCAGGACGTCGCCGGTCCCGGTGAGGACACCGAGATCGGTCAGCCCAAGGTTCGCCGCGACCCGAAGCAGCAAACGATGGTCGCGCAACGAGCGTTCGCCGCTCTCGATCTTCTTGAGCCAATCGGGCCCGCGTCCACAGAGACCGGCGAGCACCGGTCGGCTCATCCCTCGACGTTCACGAAGCCAACGAATGCGCTCGCCCATGGTCAGGTCGGATGGCATGTTCATGGCGCCCCCGGGGGTGTGGTGTGTCTCTTCCGCCACGGTACGCCTCATATCGACCGATCAGCCGGCGTCCGCGCGAACTGTGGCGCCCGAGCCGCCTGTGCGGGGCGGGGTGATGGTCAGGAGGGCCCGACATACCAGAACCGAGATCAGTCGGCGTTGGTGTCGGCGCGCCCGGCTCGCGTCAATCGTCGCCGCCGAACCCAGGACGACTGCTGCCAAAGCGAGTTCGAACCCTCGAACATGCTCAACCGAAAGCACCTCCGGACCGCGCCCGCCCTCGCCCGCCGACGCGCCGACACGTCATCCGGGCCCTCGTGGCGTTTCGGCCCCGGACGACCCCGTCACGTCGTCCACCCACCCTGCCCCAAACAACACGCCAACTCCCCCACGAACAAAGAAAGATCCCCGATCACACCGCCGCCGGCCATAACGTGCGACACCGGTTCGCACAACATCGAGGTCGCGGCCCCGCCCCACCAACCGGGCGCCGCGACCGACTCGTGCCGCGCCCTACACGACGCACTCCCCACAAAGCGACAAACGCCGAGGCCCGCAAAACCTCCCCGAAGCGGTGCCCCACCCGCTCCCCACCACCCTGAACCGACCGAAGCCGACTGCCCCCACACCCCAACACCCGACACAGGCCCCCCGAACACCCACCCCCGGCGCGTCAGCGCCCCCGAGACAGGCAAGCCGCGCGATCGACGCGCGCAGCGCGGAGAGCGGCGGAGCCGCAAAACAAAGACTTCGTGACCCGTAGCGAAGCGAAGGGACACGAAGTCACGAGCGAGGGGCCACTTTTTTGTGGAGGAGCCCGCGACGGAACAAAAAAGTGGTGCCTCGCGAGCCGGCGCCGAAGGCGCCCAACAAAAAGCAGCGCTGCATCGCCGAAAGCCCCCCACCCCGCCCACCACACCCGCGACCCAGCCCAAAGACGCATGCGGTGCGGGCCATGACGAAGGTCGGCGCACGTGATCGAGCACAACTCGTCTCGTTCGCCTTCCGAGCCGGCCTCTACCCCTGACCCCGCCGAGCCGGCCACCTCGACGGCTCGCCAACGGCATCGGGAAGGCGGTATGCCGATCTCCTCGGGGAGGGTCGCCGCCGTGCTTCGGGGTCCACCGGGGTCAGGTGAGAGCGGGGTCGGTGAGGTCGAGGGTCAGGAGGTTTCTCCAGTCGTTGGTGAAGACGGCGCTTGCTCCTTCGTAGCGCACTCCCGTGAACGGGTTGGAGCAGAACATGGAGGCGACCCACCGCAGGCGGCGGTCGGCGTCGAGACGGGCGAGGTAGCCGATGTTGCCCATTCCGGCGCCGCCGCCGGACAGCCGACCCGACCCGTCCGGCAGCGCGCTCTCGAAGTAGGTGTCCACCTCGTTGGTGCCGCCCTCCTCGATGGCCCGGGCCACGTCGAGCGGGTCTCCGAGGCGGAAGGGGATCGGCTGCCCGGCATCCGGGTGGTAGGCCCCGGGGCCGTCCACATGGAGTTCCAGGCCGGTGTCGTCCGGCCGGTACAGCCCGTCCCACAGAGGTATCTCGCCGGCCGTCCACAGCCGCTCGATCATGCCCACGACCCCACCCTTTCGATTCGGCGGCCGGCTGGAGACGACCGGGAGCCCGCACAGCCCTCGACGGCGCATCGAACAGCCGGGACGGGGTCACCACTTCCGGCCGACCGCCGGTTGCCCACCGCGTGTTGCCGACGATAGCCCGCTGTCCGAGGGCATGGCCCGGCGCCGCCGCCGACCCGGCGGGATGGGCGGCGGAGCCGTTCGTGCGCGCCGGAGATCCGCCGTCCCCCGGCGCGCACGGGCGATGCCACGGCTGCTTTGTCAGCCCTGCGCGGTCGTCGCCGTCGCCGTCGCGTACGAACCCAGCAGGGTCGCATCGTCGCGGACGAGGTCGGCGGCCAGGCGGGTGCCGAGGTCGCGTTGGAACTCGCGGAACGCGGGCAACTCCGCGAGGCCCTCGCCGTCGACGACGTGGACGAAGGTGACGCCGTCGGTCAGCCGGAAGCTGCTGTACCGCAGGCCGGGCGGCGCCGTGCTCTCCAGTTCGGCGAAGACGTTCTCGACCAGGCGCTGGTTCTCCTCGGCGGCCTCGGGCCTGGTCCGGTAGCGGATGACTGCTGTGGTCATGGGTTCGGGCTCTCCTCGCTCGATTTCGCTGTCACCGACTTCGACAACGCGAAACCCGCGAACTCATCGCAACGAGTGCCACGAGTGTCACGCCCACCACGCCCACCACGCCCACCACGATTACTTCGCCCCTCCGCAGTTGTCGGTACCGATGAGAGCGGACTTCTGGAGGGACCTTCGTGAGCAGCAGGGAACGCACGACCGTCGAGCAGCGCTGGGTGCTGGGCCTGACCGCGATCGGCTCGGTGATGGTGGCACTCGACGCGCTGGTGGTCGCGGCGGCACTGACCACCATCAGGCAGGATCTCGGCGCCTCGATCGAGGAGTTGGAATGGACGGTGAACGCCTACAGCCTCACCTTCGCGATGTTGTTGCCGGTCGCGGCGGCGATCGGTGACCGGTGGGGTCGGCGTCGGATGTTCGCGACCGGCCTCGCCATCTTCTCCGTCGCCTCGATCGCGTGTGCGCCGGCGACCTCGGTGTCGTGGCTGATCGCGGCCCGTGTCCTCCAGGGCATCGGGGCCGCCGTCGTGATGCCCCTGGCGATGGGTCTGCTCGGCGCCGCCTTCCCGCCCGAGCGTCGCGGCTGGGCGATCGGCATCTTCAGCGGCCTGACCGGCCTGGCCGTACTCAGCGGCCCGATGGTCGGCGGCGCCGTGACGGAGGGCCTGGCCTGGCAGTGGATCTTCTGGATCAACGTGCCGGTCGGCGCGCTCGCCATCCCGCTCGTGCTCCGCAGGATCCCGGAGAGCCGAGGGCCGGCCCGCCGAGTGGACGTCCGCGGCGCCGTCCTGATCTCGTCGGCCGTCCTCGGCATCGTCTGGGGCGTGGTTCGCGGCCGAGCGGCCGGCTGGGCCGGCGTCGAGGTGCTCGGCTCGTTCGTCCTGGGCGCGCTGCTGCTCGCGGCGTTCGTGGCCTGGGAGCGGCGTGCGCCACAGCCGATGGTGCCGCTGTCCTATTTCCGTACCCGGGCGTTCTCGGCCGGCAACGCGGCCGGCTTCTTCCTCACCGCCGCACTCTTCGGCGCGGTCTTCTTCCTCGCCCAGTACATGCAGACCCTCTTCGGTTCCGGACCGATGGAGGCCGGCCTGCAACTGTTGCCCTGGACCGCCACCCTCTTCCTGACGGCACCGATATCCGGCCGCCTGGTGGACCGGATCGGCGAACGCCCGCTCGTGGTGGCCGGACTGGTTCTGCAAGCCGTCGGCATGTTCTGGATCAGCCTGGTCACCGACGCCTCGGTCCGCTACGTCGAACTGTTGCCTGCGCTGATCGTGGCCGGCTGCGGTGTCTCGATGGCGATGCCGGCGACGCAGAGCGCCGGTGTCGGAGCACTGCCCCGCGAAGCCGTCGGCATCGCCTCCGGCATCTACGGCATGATGCGCCAACTCGGCGGTGTCGTCGGAGTCGCCGCCCTGGCCACCGTGTTCGCCGACGCCGGGGGCTACGCGTCGCCGACCTCGGCGTTCGCCCGGGCCCTGGCCGGGTGCGGCGTACTGTCGCTGCTCGGCGCACTCGCCGGACTCGGCATCGGGGCTCGGCGCACCCCCGGCCCGGCGGGTCCGGCCGGTTCGGCGCCCCGCCGGGAGTCGGTCGAGGAGGCGGTATGAACCTGGAAGACGAATTCGCGCGACATCGGGGCGAGTTGATCGCGCACTGCTACCGCATGCTGGCATCGCGGCACGACGCGGAGGACGCGGTACAGGAGACGTACCTGCGGGCCTGGCGAGGGTTCGCGGAGTTCGAGCAACGCTCGTCGATCAAGACCTGGCTGTACCGGATCGCCACCCGGGTCTGCCTGAACGCGCTGAAGCACAGCAGCCGCCGGATGGTGCCGTCGGCGCTGGGCGCGCCCGGTACCGACCCCGACGACCTGGAGTCGCCGGCCGCGGAGGTGACCTGGTTGGAGCCGTTCCCGGATCTCCTCTCGAACGCCGATCCGGCCCTGGTCGTGGAGACTCGGCAGAGCCTCCGGTTGGCGATGATCGCCGCGTTGCAGCACCTGCCGCCACGCCGGCGCGCGGTGTTGATTCTGCGCGACGTCGTGTCGTGGCGGGCGTCGGAGGTGGCGAATCTGCTCGGCACGACGACGGCGGCGGTGAACAGCTCGCTCCAGCGCGCCCGTGCGGAACTCGCCCGACTCGCCCCGGAGGAGGACCAGTTCGCCGAACCGGACGAACCGGCACGCCGCGCGCTCCTCGATCGGTATGCGCAAGCCTTCGAGCAGGCCGACATGGCGGCCCTGGAGAGTTTGCTGACCCAGGACACCCGCTGGGAGATGCCGCCGATTCCGACCTGGTTCGACGGTCGCGCGAGCGTATTGCGGCTGCTCGCGGCGAAGCTGCGGCCGGGTCCGGGACAGCGGATCCTGGTCGAGACGTCGGCGAACGGGCAGCTCGCGTTCGCGATGTACGTCCACGGACGGGACGACGCGTTCCACGCACACGCGATCCAGGTGCCGACGGTGACCAAGGCGGGCATCTCGGCCGTCCTCGCCTTCCACCGAGCGGACCTGTTCCCGTCCTTCGGCCTGCCGATCGTCAGGGGTGCGGCGTAACGATCCGCGGTCGCGCGGAGCCGCTGCCCGGCGGGTGACCGTGGCGCGGCCTCGGGTGTTCCTCGCCCGGCCGGGGCCGACCGTCCCGGGCCGTCGCCGTCGTTCGCCGCGCCGTGCGCCCACGCGTCGCTTGCGGAAACGGAACCATGTTCCGTATGGTTTCGGAATGCGGTTCCGTTTTGGTGATGCTGCCGAGACGGGACCGGCAGGCAAGCCATGCACCGCACCACGCTTCACTCGCAATGAGGAGACACGGTCATGCAGTACCGCACCTTGGGCCGCACCGGCGTGCAGGTCGGCAGCCTCGCGCTCGGCGCGATGAACTTCGGCAGGATCGGGCGCACCACCCAGGACGAGACGACCGCCATCGTCGACGCCGCCCTGGAAGCGGGGATCAACCTGATCGACACCGCCGACGTGTACAGCGGCGGCGAGTCGGAGGAGATGGTCGGCAAGGCCATCGCGGGCCGCCGCGACGACATCGTGCTCGCCACCAAGGCGACCATGCCGATGGGCGACGAGCGCAATCGCCGAGGCGGCTCGCGTCGCTGGCTGATCACCGCGCTGGAGGACAGCCTGCGTCGGCTCGGCGTCGACCACGTCGACCTCTACCAAATGCACCGGTGGGACCCGAACACCGACGACGAGGAGACCCTGTCGGCGTTGACCGACCTGCAGCGCGCGGGAAAGATCCGCTACTTCGGTTCCTCGACCTTCCCGGCCCACCGCATCGTGCAGGCCCAGTGGGCCGCCCGCGAGCACCACCTGAGTCGGTACGTCGTCGAACAGCCCAGCTACTCGATCCTGCAGCGCGGTATCGAGGCCCACGTGCTGCCGGTGACTGAAGAGTACGGGCTCGGCGTGCTGGCCTGGAGCCCACTGGCCTCGGGCTGGCTGTCGGGCTCGATCCGCGCGGGCAGTGAGATCACCACCAGCCGCTCGACGTTCATGCCGCAGCGCTTCGACCTCACCATCCCCGCCAACCGGGCCCGGCTCGACGCCGTCGAGCAACTGGCCGGCGTCGCCGCCGAGGCCGGCCTGACGATGATTCAGCTCGCGCTCGGCTTCGTGACCGCGCACCCCGGTGTGACCAGCGCGCTCATCGGCCCCCGTACCCCGGCCCACCTGCACGCGCAGCTTGCCGCCGCCGACACCACGCTCTCGGCCGACGTACTCGACGCGATCGACGCGATCGTCGCCCCGGGCACCGACCTCGCCGCACACGAGAAGAACGACACCCCGCCCGCACTCCTCGACCCGTCCCTGCGGCGCCGCTGATCGCCCCGGCTGCAACCTCTCGCGTTCGGGTGGTGCCCGCCTGGGATCCGGAGCGACGTCGCCGCGTGCGGATCCGGTGGCTCGCGCGGACGGGCATGGCTCAGAGCGGGGGGTTGCGGCCCTGGCCGGGGACGGATCGTCGCGGTGGTCGGGTCAAGGTGATCTGGCGTACGAGTTGGTGCAGGCAGGCCGTGGTCGCCACCGCGGGAAGGATGGCGACGACGATGCCCTGGAGGGTCATGGGGGCGTGGGTGAGGGACAGCGCCATGGACAGGCCGGCGAAGGCGACGACCACGATCCACGAGTGCAGTGCCCGGCGACGGTGCAGGCTGGAACGCAGAATCGACAGCGAGGCCACCACCCACGGCCCCTGGACCAGGACGGGCCACCAGCGGGCCGGGCCGGCGGGCGTGTCGGCGGTGTGCCGCATCGGTGCCAGGGTGATCAACGCGGCGAGCACGCTGATCGTGGCGACCAACACGACGCTGACCACCACCATGGAGCGGCTGAGCCGGTCCAGTCGCCGAGCGCCGGTGATCGGGAGGGCGGTCTCCGGGGGGCGCCGGCGATGACTGCTCGGTCCCCGGATCGGGGTCGGCAGTTCGACGGTGGTGGGGGCGTCGTCGATCGGGCCGGCCAGGAGTCGGGCGAGGTCGGCCTCGAACGCCGGATCGCCCACCACCGCGAACGACGGGGAAAGCCCGTCCGGTGACACCGCCGTGTTCGCCGTCGGCCACTCCGCCACGTCGGGAGGCGGTGCGGCGCCCGGGGGGAATTGCCTGGCGGGCGGGAGATACGGGTCGTATCCATAACCTTGATACATATGCTTGATTCATTCATGTGATAGGGGGTCTTGGGATGCCGAATACAACATTTCGGATGCCGAATAAAACATTTAAATTGTCGACGGTGGTCCTGAAATTCAGGACTGTGGCTCGTCCAGGACGTCGTCGAGGCGGCGCGAGTACTCGGCGGCGATCAACACCATCGTCAGGGCGAACTGCTCCATGTCGGCGGAGCAATGACGAAGCGGGACGCGCTGCCCCGCACGCTCGATGAACGCGTGCGGGGACCGTTTGCGGAACGTTGCCGCGCGAGGGGTGAGGACCCAATCCCCCATGGGGAAGGCGCGTTGGGCGAGCGTGGGAGGAGCCACGGCGGAGGTGGATGCGCGGGGAGTCACGCCCGGGTAACGACACACCCTCCTGGTTGGATCTGCTCCGAATTGGTGAACAACCACCCGGATGCGCGTCCCGCTCGACTGCGCTCGTGCTTTTCCGAACACCGGGGCGACGGATTTTTCGCCGCCGAGAGCGCGAATTCCGTGCCGTTGCAGGGAAGATGGGCCGTTCGCCGACGGAGTCTTTACTTCCGCAATGGACAACTCACGGGTTGGTAAAGATTCGGAATGCCCTCCCGTCGGCAGTCCTATCTTCCGCCGTGCACATATTCGGCTGGAATCCTTGTCACCCCGGCCGCGCCCCCGAGAACTTTGCGCCGACCCTCTCGTGCCGTTCGGCCGTCAGGACGGCTGGACTTGGTCGAAGAGGGCCAGGGCGTCGGCGGGGTCCGGGCTCACGAGGCGGTCCAGCCCGGCCGTGGTGATCTCCGCCCACTTGCCGGCCCGTGCCCACATCTGTTCCTCGAAGGCGCGGACGGCCTCGTCCGGATCTCCCTGGCAGGTGGTGATGGCCTCGGCGAGTTCGGCGCCCTCCAACATCGCGAGGTTCGCGCCCGCCCCCAGCGGGGGCATCAGATGCGCGGCGTCGCCCAGGAGCGTCACCCCGCGGACGTGGGTCCAGGTGTGCGACACGGGCAGGACGTAGAGGGGGCGGTGCACGAAAGTGCCGCCGCGGTGGAGGAGTTCGAGGACGGGAGCGGCCCAGCCGTCGAATCGGGCCAGCAGACTCGATCGCACGGCCTCGGCGTCGGACAGGTCCAGGTTCGCGTGCCAGTCCAGCGGCGCGCGGAACTGGGCGTACACCCTGACGTGGCCGCCGCTGTTGCGCTGGGCGACGAGGGCTCGGTTCACGCCGTACACGGCCACGGAACCGTCGCCGACCAACCGGGCGAGGTCGGGATGGCGGGTGTCGACGTCGTCCAGGGAGGTCTCGACGAAGGTGACGCCGGTGTAGTGCGGCTTCACCGACGAGAGTGCCGGGCGGACCCGGGACCAGGCGCCGTCCGCGCCGACCACGAGGTCGAACGTCTCCTGTCGGCCGTCCGCGAAATGCACCGATACGCCGTCCTCGGTCCCCGGCACCACCCGGGTCACGCCCTGCCCCCACCGCACGTCGAGCGGGCCGAGCAACAGGTCGCGGAGTTGCCCGCGGTCGATCTCGGGATTGGCCCGGTCGTCCGGACCCGGTGGCCAGTCGCGCAGGACGGCTCCGGCGGTGTCCAGGATGCGCATGGCCTGCCCCTCGGGACGGGACAGCACGTCGAACTCCGCCGACAGCCCCGCCTTGTCCAGCGCGAGTCGGCCCAGTCCTTTGTGCAGGTCCAGCGTGCCGCCCGGGGGGCGGGCGTCGGGGGTGGGGTCGCGTTCGAGGATGGTGACGGGATGACCATGGCGATGCAGCACGCGGGCGAAGGTGAGGCCGGCGGGGCCGCTTCCGACTACGGCGATTCGGTGTCTCATGTCGATACACTGTATTTCCACGATACGTTGCATCGCAACAGTGCGGTGCGTCGGATCGATACGGTGTCCTGCATCGGTACGGTGCCTTGCATCGGTACGGTATGGCCATGACTGTGTGGGACCGGCCGGAGCCGCCGATTCGCCCCGTACCGCTCGACCGGGAGCGGATCGTCGCCGCCGCCGTCGCGCTGGCCGACGAGGGCGGGCTGGACGCGGTGTCGTTGCGCAAGGTCGCCGCGCGGCTGGACGCCGGCCCGATGCGGCTGTACGGATACATCTCCACCAAGGAGGAACTGTTCGACCTCATGCTGGACGAGGTCCACGCCGAGATCCTCCCCGAGGAACAACCCGGCGACTGGCGGGAGGCGCTGCGCGTCCTCGCCCACCGCACCAGGCAGGCCGCTCTCCGGCACGAATGGCTGGCCGACCTGCTCGGCGGTCGCCCGACCCTGGGCCCGAACGGCCTCGCCGTGGCCGAGGCCACGCTGGCCGCCCTCGACGGCCTCGCCGATGTCGACACCGTCATGCGCGCCGTGGAGACGGTCGGCGCCTACTACACCGGCGCGATCAGGCGCGAGGTCGCCAACCTGCGAGCCGAGCGCGCCACGGGGTTGTCCAAGCACGACTGGCAACGCGCCTTCGGCCCACATCTCACCAGGATGTTGGCCACGGGCCGCTTCCCGGCGTTGGCCAAGGCCGTGTACGACGGCACGGATGTGGACGCGGAGGCATCGTTCGTGACCGGCCTGGACTGGGTCCTCGACGCGGTGGCCGCCAAACTCACCGTGCCACCGGCCTGACGTTCGGCTCGCGCGGAAGGTGAGCGGGTCGTTGTCGGTGTCCACCGGCCGTCAGTGCTTCAGCTTTCGCCACCCACCGGCCCGGTTGTTCGCGATGATCTGCTTGAACATCGCCGTGAGGGCCGGCGCGTTGATGCTTTCGCCCTCGCGCACCGCCACGGTGCGAGCGGTCTTGTTGTCGTGCCCACCGGTGATGATCCCCTCGGGATCCGGGACGATCGCCCCGTCGTAGAGGAACACGTTGACATGGTCCTTGGCCGCCAACAGCGCACAGATGTTGCCCTGAAGCACGAAGTACGGCCGCACGGTGCGCTTGATGGTCTCCACCACCTCCGGATCCGCGCCGTGCACGAGATCCCGCACCTCCCGACAGACGGCCTGCTGCCAGCCGGGAAGACCCTCGATGTAGTCGTCGACCCGCGAGTCGGTGTCATACGTCATGACCCCGCACGCTAGCCGACCCCTCCCGCAAATCCCCCACAACGCGCGCGAGATGGTCACGCCCTGCGGATGCCGGCGCCCGGCCTGCCGGGGCGGCGACGCGGGCTGCTCGACCTGCCGGCCCGCCGGGTTGCGGCCTGATTCGAGTTCGCGACGCCCGCTCGGGCGGCCTTCGTCGGGTTGTCACGGAGTGCGGACCCTGTTCCGCGGGTGGCGCGACCTTGCAGGATGCACCCGTGGCCGAAATCATCAGCAAGGGCACCGACATCTCGTCCGCAGTGGCATCGGCAGCGAGCCGTCACCGGCTCGGCCGGCCGAAGGACACATTCGTGGTGCAGCGGTCCTGCTTGGGGATCCGCGGCGCGGGCTACCGGGTCCATCTGTTCGAGGAAGGTCTCGTCCGTGACGACGCGGGCCCGGAGCCCGCCGTCTTCCGCTGGGACAACGTCGTCGAGTGCCTTGTGCTCGTCACCACGATGCTCGACCACAATCGTTATGACGGCACCGTCTTCACGTGGGAGGTGGTCCGTACCGACGGCGTCCGCCTGAAAGCCGCCGGCGTGTATTGGGACCCGCGCCAAGGAGGCAACCCGAACACCCCCGTCGAGCCGGTGCAACGGTACGCCGCGCTCGGCCCGCTGATCGACGAACACGTGGCCCGAGCCCTCCTGCCCGCCGCCCGGGCGACGCTCGGCGCCGGCAAGACGCTCGCCTTCGGCCGGATCACCATTTCCGCCGCCGGCGTCCACGGCAAGCAGGGTGTGGTGCCCTGGGCGCGGATCAGCCACGCGGAGGCCCGGGGCGGCTTCGTGATCATCCGGCGCTTCGAGGCAACCCGACCCGTGGCCACCCAGGAGGTCGGCTTGACCCCGAACCTGTCCCTGTTCCCTGATGCCGGCCGACGCCTACCGGCACGGTGCCGGGCCCGCGCCGAGGTGACGGCGACCGTCGGTCGGTCCGAAGTCGCCTTGTGGTCAAGTGCGTTCGCGGCGTCGCCGGCGGCGGGGCGCAACTGCCCGCGCAGGCGGCGCCGGAGTCCCGCGTCGCCGTCGTGGTCGACCGTGCATCCACGGCAGGGGTGCCATCGATCTCAGGCGCAACAGTCGCAGTCGGGACGGCAGCCGCACGCGTCCGTCTCGGCTGCGACGGCTGCTGCGGGAGAGGCAACCCCGGTGGCCGAAGGCGCGCAGCAGCCTTTGCCCTGCCAGGCGTCGCGGCCTTCCTTCACGGCGACCACCGCGATGACCAGGGCGGCGATCGGGTCGGCCCAGGACCAGCCGAGGGTGGCGTTGAGGATCAGGCCGACCAGGAGCACGGCGGAGAGGTAGGTGCACAGCAGGGTCTGCTTGGAGTCGGCGACCGCGCCGGCGGAGCCGAGTTCCCGTCCGGCCCGGCGCTGCGCCGCGGACAGGAACGGCATGATCGCGAGTGACAGCGCGGCGATCACGATGCCGGGGATCGAGCGGTCGGCCTCGGCGGCGCCGGTCAGGGTGCGCACCGCGTCCACGCCCACGTAGGCGGCGAGCGCGAAGAAGGAGAGCGCGACGATTCGCAGCGTCGTCTTCTCCCGCGCCTCGCGCACGGCGTGCTCGTGGGCGGAGAACTGCCAGGCGACCGCCGCAGCGGAGGAGACCTCGATGACCGAGTCCACGCCGAACCCGACCAGCGCGGTCGAGGAGGCCACCGTCCCGGCGGTGATCGCGACGACCGCCTCGACGACGTTGTAGGTGATGGTCGCCGCGACCAGCAACCGGATCCGGCGCGCCAATACGTCCCGGCGGGCCGGGCCGGGGCTCAGGGACGTCACGGTCATCCGCAGCAGCCCTTCGTCGCGGTGTCCGGGCAGGTCTTGTCCGCCGCGACGGCGAGCACCGCGGTGCGCAGATCGTCCAGAGCGTGGCCGAGGCGCTCGTCGGCGAGTTCGTAGCGGGAGCGCCGGCCGACGGGCACGGCGACGACCAGGCCGCAGTCGCGCAGGCAGGCCAGGTGATTCGACAACCGGGTTCGGGAGATGCCGAGCCGGTCGGCCAGGTCGGAGGGGTGGGCCGGGGCCTCGCGCAACGCGAGCAGCAGCCGGCAGCGGATCGGATCGGCGAGCGCGCGGCCGAAACGGGCCAGCACCTCGATGTCGGGGGCGACGGTCAGCACACCCTGACGGTACACGTATTTCTGAATTCAGGAAATGGTGGATCGAAGGTCGTCGCCACGCCGGGCCCGAACCGTCCTGCGCGGCGGCCTCGTTGCACGCGCCCGGTGGCCGATGCGGGGCGGGGCCGCGGTCGCTTGTGGTTGGCCACCTGCGGCCGCGCTACGCGGGGATCGAGCAGGCGATTTCTGCGGAGGTGGGTCTTTCGGAAGCGGTCGAAGCCTTCGTTGTGCCGCTTTGGGCTCGTGGTCCTCCGCTGGAACTCGTGCATTTCCGAGGGGACTTCGGGGCCCGACCGAATGCCGTGGCGGGCGTGGTCTCGGGCGGACGGGCGGACAGGCGGGCGGCCGGATCGCACGGGGCGTGCACGTGACGGGAGTTGGCCAGGGGAGCGGCCGGCAAGCTGGGGAGCATGGGTGTCGACGAAGTGGGCGCAGTCGCGGATGGCGAACTCGCTGCCTACCTGGCGGCGGAGCGCCGCGCAGGTGGCCCCGGTGCGCGGGAAGTCGGTGCCGTCGAGATGCGGCGGCGGCAACGACAGCGCGTGGTGGGCGGGCCGGCCGGGCCCGAGTTGGCCGAGGTGCGGGACCTTCTCGTGGCGGGTCCTGCGGTTACCGTGTCGCCGATTCCGGTTCGTCTGTACCGGCCCACCCTCGATCCGCTTCCGCTGGTGGTCTTCCTGCACGGGGGAATGTGGACCATCGGCGGCCTGGAATCGCACGATCGGCTGTGCCGTCGGCTTGCCCTCGCCGCGCGGATCGCCGTACTGGCCGTCGACTATCGCCTCGCGCCCGAACACCCTTGGCCGGCCGGGCCCGACGATGCCGCCGCGGCCTTTCGCTGGGCCGCCGAGCACGCGCGTGAACTGTCGGGTGCGGCGGGGCCGCCGGCGGTGGCGGGGGACAGTTCGGGTGGGCATCTGGCGGCGTTGACCTGTCTGCGGATGCGCGACGAGGGCGGCCCGTTGCCGGCGGCGCAGTTCCTCGCGTGCCCCAATACCGACCTGACGTTGTCCCGGCCGAGTACGCGCGACAAGGCCGCCGGCTGGGGCCTGACCACCGACGCCGTCGCGTGGGGCGTGGCCAACTTGCTGCCGGACGTGGCCCGTCGTGCCGATCCGACGGTCAGTCCGCTGTTCGCCGCCGACCTGTCGGGCCTGCCGCCGGCCGTGGTCGTCACCGCCGAACACGACCCGCTGCGCGACGAGGGCGACGAGTACGCCGCCCGCCTCGCCGCCGCCGGGGTCCGGGTCCGGCATCGCCGCGAGCCCGGGATGATCCACGGCTTCCTGTCCATGGACCGGGTGGCGCCGTCCGCCGCCGCGGCCGCCGACCGCTTCTTCGCCGACGTCGCCGACGTCCGGTACGACTGAACCCGACCGGGCCGGCGTCCGGCAGGCATCGAGGAACACCCCGATCGGGGTGACGGACCTGTGCTGTCGTCGGCCGGTTCGGGAGCAATGGTCGGATCGCTCTCGGACATCCGGGATCGCCCGGTATCACCGATGTGGTCGACATCGCGGAGTGTCGCGTGTCCCGAAAGGGGGTTGCCGGTCGGGGCTCTGGCATGCTGGGCGGCGTCCGAGTACCCGTGATGGGGAAGCCAACGGAGGTCCCAGATGAGCCCTGCCCGTAGATCGGCGGCAGTGCCCAGAGCCAAAGTCGTGGTCGTCATCAACCGCAAGGGTGGTGTCGGCAAGAGCACCATCGCGGTGAACCTGGCCGCCGTGCAGGGGCAGAACTTCACCCCCACCGGGCCGATCGCCCCGGACGCCGACGCACCCGTGGTCGCCTGCGGAATCGACCCACAGGGGTCGATGGAGGACTGGGCGGATCGGGTACCCGAGGAACTCCTGCCGTTCGACTACATGTCCACCAAGGGCAAGCCCGGCATGCTGGCCGAGTTGAAGGCCGACCCGGGGGTCGCGCGCATCGTCGTGGACAGCCCCGGCTTCATGGACACCGACCCCGAGGCCGAACTCGCCACCGACCCACTCGGGCACGGCGCGGCGGCGGACGCCCTGCGCGACATGCTCGAAGTGGCGGACCTGGCGGTGGTCCCGATCACGCCGGAGTTCATGAGCTGGTCGCCCAGCGAGTACACGATCGAGCGGGTGCTCAAGCCGCGCGGTATCCCGTACATCGCGGTGGTGAACCTGTGGGATCCGCGCGACGGGGAGACCGATCGGGCCCGGGTCGAGGCGTGGATAGACGAACGCGGCTACCCCCGGGCGCGGGAGCCGATTCGCAAGTACAAGATTCACGCTCATGCGGCGGAGGGCGGGCTCGTGGTCACCCAATACAAGGAGAGCGGTACGGCGTTGCGTGCCCGCGAGGACTTCTACAAGCTCGCCCTCGCGATCGAGCAGGCGATCTGATGGGCCGTCAACGTACTCCCAGGACGGCCGCCGAGCCGCGTCGGCTGCGGACCGCCGCCGATATGGCCAAGGAACTGCCGGCGCCGTTTCGGCCGCTGTCCGACAGTCCGGTACTGATCGACGACGAGCAGCGGCAACTGGCCGCGTGCGAGGCGGCGATCGAGACGTTGCGGGTCGCGTTCTGGGCGGCCGGCAAGGCGTTGCAGATCGTTCGGGACGCTCGGCTGTACCGCACCCGCTACGAGAGCTTCGAGGACTACTGCCTCGACCGCTGGGACATGCAGCGCCGGTACGCGGACCGGTTGATCCAGGCGTGGCCGATCGCGGAAGCGTTGAGTCCGATCGGACTCAGGGCCGTGAACGAGGCCCAGGTCCGCGAACTGGTGCCGCTCGCGGGTCGGTACGGGAACGAGGCAGCGGTGACGGTGTACCGCACGGTCGCCGAGGCGGAGTCCGTACCGCTGACGGCGGCGGTGCTGCGCGGTGCGGTGGCGGCGGTCGGCGAGGCGTTCTCGCCGGCGGCGGCGGTCGAGCAGGTGCGGAGCTATCTCGACTCGCTCGGCATCGAGCCGGAGGCCGAGGGTGATCGGGTGGTCGACTACACGGCCAAGGCCGCGGACACCATCCCGCGGCGTTGGCTGACCACGCTGGCTCGGCAGGACCGGGCGGCGGCGGTGGCCTACCTGGACGAACTCGAACGTCAGGTGGCTCGGGTGCGACGGGAACTTGCGGAGACGGATGGGGTGGTCGGGGGCGGTGCCGATTCCGGTGCCGATTCCGGTTCTGGTTCTGGTTCCGGGGTGGATGTCGGGTCCGAATCGGGGGCGGGGTCGGGCGCGGTCCCGGGGGCCCGCTCGGATGCGGGTCGGGGCGTCGTGTCGGCGTAACGGGGGCGATGGCCGCCGGGGCGGGGCAGGCGGGGCGTTGCTTCGGGTGAGTCCAATTGGACTCGGCCGGGGCGCGGTTGCGGGCGGGGTGTGGGACGCGCGTCGTCGGGTCTCGGTGATCCGGGTCGCCCGGGCGCTCCTGCGTCTTCGCGGCCTGCACGCCAGGCACGCATGTGCGTCGGCCGCGTCGGCTTGGCCCGTCCGCGCGTCGGTCGGGTGTGCCGGCAGGTCGGCGGCGCGTACGTACCTGCCCGTCGGCGCGAGCGGGTGCCGGTTGTTGCCGGTGCGGTGAAGGTGATGTCTGCGGCGCCTGATCGCATTGCCCCGGGATGCGATCGTTCGTCGCCCCCTCGCCCCTGTTCCGTCACATCTCCGGCTGCTTCGTATCCACGGCCGCATCGAAAGTTGACGATCGCACCACCGACCGAGCCCACCGGCACGTGCAGCACACGCAGCGGCGTGCAGCACGTGAAGACGGGTGCCGAAAGTGGACGCTCAGCCCGCGAAGGTAGGTTCGCCCACCGAAGGACCGTCTCCATCGAACACACGGTCCCGTCCGAAGGATGGTCACTTCCGACCGTCGGAGGATCCTCCACCGGCGCTCGACCCCTCTTCCGCGACCCGAATCACCCATCGACACGAGCACTTCCCGAGTCGGACCCGTGCCTCCCGCGCGGGACGAAGGAGATGTCGTACACATGCTGGACCTCGCGCGCTGGGACTGGTCCCGGCACTGGCCCTATCTGGCCGGAGCCCTCGTCGTTCTCGCCTCGGCCGTCCTCGTCGAACGTGCCCGCCGCCGCGCGGTCGCCGAACGGGCCCGGGTCGCGGCCCTGCCCGAGGAGGCCCGCAAGGCACTCGAGAACGACCGGACCGCGACCAGGGACCGGCGCGGGCGGCGGGTCGAGGACCTGCTGACGGCGGCGGTCGCGGCCGCGGCGGCGGGTCTGTCGGCGGCCCAACTCGGCAAGTTCGGTCGGGACGTCATGGGCCTGTACGGGCCGTGGGCGTATCTGCCGTTCGTCGCACTGGACTTCGCCGCGGTGGTCTGCGCGCTACGGGCTCGCCGGCGGGCCGCGCGAGGCGCCGCGGCGGGCCTGTCGGGGGCTCTCGTGTGGGTGCTCGCGCTGCTGTCCGCCTCGATGTCGGCCAGTGAGGGGGCCAACGTCGGCGAGGCGTTCGCGCTGGGGATCTGGGCGCCGATCGCCGCCGTGTTGTGGGAGCTGGGTCTGGCCGAGGAGCGGCACGCGCGGACCGAACGGGCCGACCGTCGGGTCGGCTGGATCCGCTGGTTGCACCCGATCGAGCGGGTGCTCGTGCTGGCCGAACTCGCCGCCGACGAATACCTGGGCGCGGCGGACGCGACCGAACGTGTCCGCGAGCGCCGCGCGGCCCGCGCGCTGTACCGGCTGCGGCAGGCCACCGAGGCACGCGCCGTCGCCCGGGTCGACGGGACCGGTCGTTCGACCACACGGCCCAGGCGCGGCCTCGATCGCCGGTACCGCCGCGCCGAGGCATTCGCCCAACGCACGGCCGCGCGGGTACGCCTGGCCGACGCCGAGGTGGAGGCCGCCGTGCTCCCGCAACTACGCGTCCTGGTCGACGTCGGCCGGCTCGCCAACATGACCTGGCCCACCCCGGACGCCACCGCCCCGACCCACCACCGAGACGGCCGGCCGCACCCCGGCACGACGCCCCCCGAGGGCGGCACGCCACTGTCGACCCTGACCCGCCGTGTGGCCGGCGTCGCCGTCTCGACCCCCGCCGGCCCGGCGTCCACGACGCACGCTGCGACCGTCCCGGGCCCGCGTCACGCCGAGCACCTCGACCACCACCCGGCCCTCGGGATGCGCAACGCGGGCGGCCCGACCCCGACTTCACCCGCCGCCGTGGGAGATCCGAGCCGCGCCCCGAGGCCACCCTCGCCCGCTTCGGACACCCCGGCCGCAGCCCCCGGCCGACCGGCGACCGAGTCCCCGACCCGAGTCGCGACGAGCCGCCCGGCAGCCACCGCACCGATGCCGATGACCAAACCCGCGCCCCGGATCCCCCACTCCCACCCGGCCGCCCCGCTCGCGCCGACCGGCTCCGCGACCCCGGGGGCGACAGGCACGATGGAGCACCCGGACGGGTCGAGCCACACGCCGCTGCCCGCTTCGTCGGGCAGCGGAGACGCGGACGGCCGGCACGGGGGTTCGCAGGCCGCGTCGTCGGAGGCCGACGTGCCGTACCCGGGCGGTCCCTCGGTTCGTGCGGCGGCGGGTGTGCGTGAGTGGAACGGCGTGGAGCCGTTGGCTTCTTTGGACGGTGGAGACGGGGACGGCCGGTACGTGGATGGCGCGTATCGGGGTTCGCAGGCTGTGTCGTCGGAGGCCGACGTGCCGTACCCGGGCGGTCCCTCGGTTCGTGCGGCGGTGGATGTGGGGGAGTGGGACGGCGTGGAGCCGTTGGCTTTTTTGGACGGTGGAGACGGGGACGGCCGGTACGTGGATGGCGCGTATCGGGGTTCGCAGGCTGTGTCGTCGGAGGCCGAGGTGTCGTACCCCGGCGCGTCCTCCGGGCTCGGGGCGCCGAACGGGCGCGCCGAGGTCGGGCGGTTGCCCGCCCGGGACGAAGGCGTGGCGGCGCCTCCGCCGGATGAGCCGAGCTTCCGAGCCGGCGAGCCGGAGGTGTCGTGGGACGGGGCAACCGCGGTTCGCGGCACGGCGGCCGGCCTGCCGGGGCCTGCGGACCGCGACCCGGGCGCGGCGATGATCGCGACGGACACCGGAGCCCTCCGCGTCGGCAACGCGACCGGGTCGCCCGAGTCGCCGGAGCGCACGGCCGATCGCCGGACGGTTGCCGGGGGCGCCGTGGTCGCGCCTCGTGAGGCGGGGGCCGCGTCGTCGGGTGGCGGAGGTACCCGCCATGACGGCTCACGTGGCGCCGGTGGGCGTCGGCATGTCGCGGACCGGGCGGTGGCGGGTGCCACGAACCCGCCTCGTGACGTGCGCCCCGAGTCCTCCGGCCGAGCGGGCGCCCACCGCCAAACGACCGGCGCGTGGCCGGACGACGCGGACCCGGACCCCGACCCTGCGGCGCGTATCGCGGCATCGCATCCGGACCCCACTCGCGTCGACGCCCACCGCGCCCCCGATGCCCCGACCACCGCGCCGGATACCGAAGGACCGCTCCGCTCCCATGCGGCGGCCACCGACCTGTCGCCGGTCGGGACCGACGACGGTCGCCCTGCCGATGCGGCACGGACGGGCACGGTCGGCGCGTACCGGCAGGATGGGGCCGGGTCATGGGTGGACGGAGACCTGCACCAACCCCCGACCGCCGACGTGCGTTGGCAGGAGGACCCACACCACCCCGGGCCCGGCGCATCGCCGAACCCCACGCCCACCGACGCGGTGCCCAGGTACGCAACCAAGAGCATCACGCCCCCCGGCCCGACCGGTCCGAACTCGGATCCGAGCAGCCGGCGAGCCCCGAAGCCGGACGCCACCCCGCGAGCGTCGGACCGGCCGGTGGACCCCCTGTCGGGCGCGCAGTCGAACCGGCCGGTGAACCCACCATCGCACGCGCAGTCGGACCGGCCCGTGGACCCGCCGAGCATCGACGTCGTCGTTGAAACCCCGCGCGCCGCCCCTCCCATCGACTACGACCACAACCACGACATCCCGAACCAGAGCCGCAGAGCGGACGGATCGGCGCTCACCAGCGCCGCGCGCCGCGACCACCGCGTCCTCGCCCTGGTCTCCCTCCTCGCGGCCGAAACCGACCTGACCGTCGAGGAGGTCCGCCACCGACTCGACGTCAGCGAGCGCACCGCCGAACGCCTTCTCCAACAAGCCCACGAGGAACTGACCGCCCGCCGCGCCCAGGCCGAAGACCCCGACCTGGCCGACGCCGGCCTCTGACCCACCACAACACACCCACCCACAGCACCGAGGCCGTCGCCCAACGCATCCCCACGGCCTTCCGGCGACATCACCGGAAGCCGTCTCGACCCCTCCATCGGAGGTCATGGCCGCATGCTCCCCGCGAAGCTGCTGTGGCGGGATCCACGCCCCATTCCCCGCGGCAACTTTCAGGAGATCGTGGTTCACGTCGTCCTGGACCCGGAGTTCCACGAACCGACAGAAGACGACGTCTGCCCGGCCTTCGGCTCCGTGTGCCTGATCCACGACCGCCTGTACTCACCCGGAGGGTGCGGTGAAGGCCCCCACCTGGTCGCCCTGAACTGTGCCGCACACGGCTATGAAAACCTCGGCCCCCAGCCCCTGATGCATCGTTACCCCGCCGGATTCATGCCGCCACTCACGGCGGAACAATTCGCCGAGGTGGAACTCGACCTCTACCCCGAGGGCTGTCTCCCCCGGGTTCCTCCCGACATCCGGCAACATCCCACCTCACCCGGACCCGACTTCGCAGCCGCCAACGGCGCATCGCCTCGACCGTTCAAGCCCCGCCACCCACCCATGGCACCACCGTCACCGAGGAAGTAGGCGTTGCCCGCCGACCCGAGCCCACAACCCGGCGAAGCCCCTCGACAATCGCCGCTCCCGCTCGCCCGGCCCGCCCCTGCTCCGTGGCCCCGCCCGCCCCACGCCGGCAGATGCCCATCGGCGCGCCGTGCCGATCCCCGATCGGGGCCGCCCATGGTGCACGGCGCCCACCCGCGTCCAGGGCGCTCGCGGCCGGTGGCCGACGGGGGTGGCCCGGTCGGTCGCGCGTCGCATGGCCGAGCCGTGCCCCGAGCCGCGCCCGCCGATGCCTGAGCCGGCCGGCGCGACACCTCCGGCCGCGTGGGCGGCGATCCGTACCCCGGCCCGGCATCGCGGCCCGAACGCGGTTCGTTTCGGCGCACCGATGTGACGTCGATGTGACGCCGAGCGCAGCGGCCGATGACCCTGGTTTCCCCATCGTGGCTATGGCACGATCCGTCACCTCTGGTCATGGGCGCCTGTTCGCGCGCCACACCGCTCTCGTGCGATGGAGTGAACGTATGTCGATAGCCCACGTGTCCGGTCGGTTCGACGGCAAGACCGCGGTGGTCACCGGGGCGGGTTCCGGGGTCGGTCGCGCGACCACGCTGCGCCTGGCGGCGGAGGGCGCGAACGTGCTCGCGCTGGACATCGCGGCGGCGGCGTTGGACGAAACCGCGGAGCTGGCCGCCGGGCTCGCGGGCAAGGTCGTGACCCGGATCACCGACGTGTCGGTCCGCGAGGAGTGCTTCGCGGCCGTCGCGGCGGCGGTGGCCGAGTTCGGCGGGCTGGACGTGCTGGGCAACGTGGCCGGCATCGCGCGGGCCGAGCACGTACTCGACGTCACCGAGGCGGACTACCGGCGGATGATGGGCGTCAACATCGACGGCTACTTCTTCATGTGCCAGGCCGCCATCCCGCACCTGCTGGAGCGTTCCGGCAACGTCGTCAACATCGCGTCCAACGCCGGGGTGATGGGCTTGGCGTACGGCGTCGTCTACACCATGAGCAAGGGTGCCGTGGTGCAGTTGACCCGGTCGCTGGCCTGGGAGTTCGCCAAGCAGCCGCTGCGCGTGAACGCGATCGCGCCGGGTGGCATCGACACCAACCTGGTCGCCAACTACCAGATGCCGGCGGACGTGGACTGGGACCTGGTCGGCCGGGCGATGACCCCGCGTCCGATGGCCCAGCCGGAGGACATCGCCGCGATGTTCTCCTACGTCGCCTCCGAGGAGGCCCGCAACGTGCACGGCGCCATCCTGCACAACGACAGCGGCCTGACCGCCGGCTGACCCACCGGCCACCACGACACGGCTCCGGTCCGCGCCCACCCGCACCCGAGCCCGGACCGGAGCCCCACACCACCGGCAGACCCCGCACGGGGAAAGGGTTGGACGTGGTGATGTCGTGGCTTGTAGCTTGCATTCGGCCGTGACCCCGCCCGAGGAGGTGAGACCCATGAACGCTGTAGCGAAATGGGTGCTCCCCCCTGCCGTCACGGTTGGGCGATCGATGTAGGTGTCGCCGGGAGCACCTTGCCAATAAGGCACTCCCGAAAGGCAACATCCATGAACTCTCCGAAGTTCACCCCCGAGCCGGCGTCGAACGACCCGGTCGAGCGAGACTTCAGTGTGGGCGACGTCCCCGGACTCCGGGCGCCGGCTGCCGGCACCGATCGTGCGCCCCTCGTGTTCGACGTGATCATCGCCGGGTGCGGGCCGACCGGCGCGATGCTGGCCGCCGAACTGCGGCTGCATGGCGTGCGGGTACTCGTTCTGGAGAAGGAAACCGAACCGGTTTCCTTTGTTCGCGTGGTCGGTCTGCATATTCGCAGTATCGAGCTGATGGCAATGCGCGGACTGCTGGATCGCATTCTCGAACACGGAAGACGGCGACCGGCCGGCGGATTTTTCGCCGCCATCAACAAACCCGTGCCCAAGAATCTGGATTCCGCGCACGCCTATCTGCTGGGCATTCCCCAGCCGGTCATCGTCGAGCTGCTCGAAGGACATGCGATCGCACTGGGTGCGCAGGTCCGGCGTGGTTGTGCGGTGGTCGATTTCGCGCAGGACGAGGAGGGCGTGACCGTCGAGTCGGCCGACGGTGAACGATTGCGTTCGCGCTATCTCGTCGGTTGCGACGGCGGACGCAGTACGGTGCGCAAATTGCTCGGCGTCGGGTTCCCCGGCGAGCCTTCGCGGACCGAGACGCTGATGGGCGAGATGGAAGTGGGGGCACCGCCGGAGGAGATCGCCGCCAAGGTGGCCGAAATCGGCGAGACCGAAAAGCGGTTCTGGCTCAGGCCGTTCGGCGGCGGGGCATACAGCGTCGTCGTCCCCGTCGCGGGAGGCGCGGGAGGCGCGGAAGTCGGCGAGCGCGCGGAACCGCCGACCCTGGAGGATTTCAAGGAACAGCTTCGCGCCATCGCCGGAACCGATTTCGGCGTGCACTCCCCGCGCTGGTTGTCCCGCTTCGGGGATGCCACCCGGCTGGCCGAGCGTTATCGGGACGGGCGGGTGTTGCTGGCCGGCGACTCGGCGCACATCCATCCACCCACCGGCGGGCAGGGCCTCAATCTGGGTGTTCAGGACGCATTCAACCTCGGCTGGAAACTGGCCGCACAGATCCGCGGCTGGGCGCCGGAAACGCTGTTGGACACCTACCAGGCCGAACGTCGTCCGGTCGCCGAAGAGGTGCTGGACAATACCCGCGCCCAGATGGAACTGCACTCCACCGAACCGGGCGCGCAGGCCGTACGCAGACTGCTCACCGAATTGATGGACTTCGACGAGGTGAACCGCCATCTGATCGAGAAGATCACCGCGATCGGCATCCGCTACGACTTCGGCGCGGGCCCCGACCTGCTCGGCCGCCGACTGCGCGACATCGACGTGAAGCAGGGCCGGCTCTACGATCTGCTGCGACGCGGCCGCGGCCTGCTGCTGGACCGCACCGAACACCTGACCGTCGGCGGCTGGTCGGACCGGGTCGACCACCTCGCGGATCCCACCGCGGCACTGGATGTGCCGTGCGTCCTGCTACGTCCCGACGGCCACGTCGCCTGGATCGGCGACGATCAGCAGGACTTGGACGACCATCTCTCCCGCTGGTTCGGCAGGCCCGCCGACTGATTTCGCCCGAGCGACCGGGTTTCGCCCGAGCGAGCGAATAGGCCGTGAGAAGGATCGAACGGCCGTAGCGACCGACCATCGCAAGACCGGAGGCGGCATCAGCCGTGGTGCTCCGACGCCGGGGTCGACCCGCGAGGAGGTTCGTCCTCCCCGAGTGACGACGGGAAGACCGGAAGACGGCGGAAGAGCACCACGGGTGGGTCGGCACAGGCGGCCATACGGTTCGTGCCACGGCCACCTGCGCCGACCATGGCCGACGGCCGCCCGCTCCCGGCCCCAGGCACCCCGACTGCCCCGACCACCCATCGCCTGGGCGGACGCCGCAGCGCTCGCGGGCCACGCGGGCCACGCGGACCCTGCGGACCCGCGCGAGCAAAATCACCGGCCTCCCGCCCGCCGGCCCGGATGGAGCTAGGGTCGAGCAGATGACCCATGAGTACCTTCCGCCCGAGCAGTGGTACGCGCAACTGCCCGCCCTCTACGCCGCCGCCTCCGCCCTGATCACCGATGCCGAGGGGCGCGTGCTCCTGGTCAATCCCAACTACCGGGACTACTGGAACCTGCCCGGCGGTTTCGTCGACCGCAACGAGCCACCGCACGTGGCGTGCGCGCGCGAACTGCGCGAGGAACTCGGACTCGACCTCCCCGTCGGCGAGTTGCTGGTGATCGACTGGGTGCCCGAACTCGACCCGAGGCCGCGGCCGTTGACCGGCTGGATGTTCGACGGCGGCACGCTCACCCCCGAGCAGATCGCCGCGATCCGGATCCAGGAGGAGGAACTCGACGAGTACGCGTTCGTCACCCTCGACCGAGCCGCCGAACTGCTCCCGAGCACCGTGGCCCCGCGCGTCCCGGCCGCGATCGAGGCCCGCGCCCTCGGCCGCACCGTCTACCTGCCGAGGCCCGACCCGACCGGACGCTGAGGACGCCGACCCGAGCCGAAACGCCGAACGCGGCCCCGGCCGGTGCCGATCTTCGCGCGTATATTCGACGCCTGTTTCGCGTTTCGCATTCCTGGCGAACGCCGTCGACCGCCTGTCCGGAGGCACCGTGCACTTCCGTTCCACCACCCCGAGCGATCTGCCTCGCGTGCTCGCGTGCGAGGTCCGGGAACCGATCGGTTCGATCTCCGCCGACCGCTACCTGGCCGAAGCCGCGGACGGGATGTACCGCCCGGAGTGGACCTGGATCGCCGAGCGGGACGATCGGGTCCTGGCCCGGGCGTTGTGGTGGGGGCCGACCGACAGCGCGCATCCCGCCGCGCTGGACTGCCTGTACGTCGACCCGACCGTCGCGGACCGGGCCTCGGTCGGCGCCGAGCTGATCGCCGCGAGCCTGCGGGCGTTCGCGGCGGCCGGGGCCGAGCGGCCGCCGCTGTACAACGTGACGCTGACCGAGGGGTGGCGCGCGGATGCCGCCGTCTCCGCCGCGCTCGCCTGGCGCCGCGAGGCCGCGCTCGCGGCCGGTCTGAGCCACGAGGTCGAGCGGTTGCGTTTCGAGTGGTCGCCGGACCTGGGCGTGCCGATCGGGTCCGGCCGACTCACCTTCACCGAGGCCGACGACGCCGCGTTCCTGGCCGTGTTCGGGCGGATCGCCGAGGGCAGTCTGGACGCGGAGACCCGCCGGGGGCCGGCCGCCTACGGCCCGGAAGCTGCCGCCCGCAAGGAGATGGACTTCTACCTCGACTGCCCGGGCGAGCGCGACTGGTGGCGCCTCGCCCACACCGCCGACGGCACCCTGGTCGGCCTGGCCATCCCGTCCGCGACGCCGTACCACCCCAACGTCGGATACCTGGGCGTCGTCCCGGAGTTGCGCGGCCGAGGCTACGTCGCCGACCTGCTCGCCGAGATCACCCGCCTGCACGCCGACCGGGGCGCCGAGGTGATCACCGCGACCACCGACATGACGAACGCCCCGATGGCCGCCGCCTTCCGCCGGGCCGGCTACCGCACCACCCAGGTACGGATGATCTTCTCCGCCCCCGAGTAGCCGGCCGCCTCCCGAGCAGCCACGCGTTCCCGAGCGGCTACCCGTTCCCGAGCAGCCACCCGTCTCCGAGCGGCTACCGGTTTCCGAGCACCTACCGCTGCCCGAATAGCCCCGCCCCCGAAGTCCGGTCGGACGTCCGCCGATTCGCCCCCGGCGGACGCTCGGCCGGTCCGGCGCGGTTCCCCACCTACACCAACTCCCGCCCCGGCGCCACCATTTGGCCATTCCGGTCACATCGCCACCCGCTTCCCCGGTACGTTTCCGGCGATGCACCGACGAATCGCGATCCGTGATTCGCGGCCGTCTCGATTCGGGTGGGGCCCGAGTGCCGTACGGGGCGGGGATCGACGTGCCCTGGTGGAGACGGCCCGGTGTGGTCCAACTCCAGGGAGGGGATCCCGATGTCGCTCCATCACGCACCGCCCGGCCGCAGGCGCCGCGGTTTCTTGGCCGAGCCCCCCGATTCGCACCACCCGCGACCCGCCACCGGGCAGCGCCGGAATGCCCGCCGTCCCTTATCCGCGACGTTGCCCCGCCGCCCGATCGCGCTGCTCGCGACCGTCACGCTGATCGCCGCCGGCCTCGTGGCCGGAATGGTCGGCCGAGCCACGCCCGCCGCCGCGGCCCGTCCCGGCGTCTCCGCGTACGTGGCCAACTCCGGCTCGAACACGGTCTCTGTGATCGACACCGCGAACAACACGACGACGGCCACCATCCCGGTGGGCCGGGGCCCGTACGGGCTCGCCGCCAACCACGCCGGCACCCGGGTCTACGTGGCCGACTTCGACGACGCCGGCATCTCGGTGATCGACACCGCCACCGACACCGTCACCGGCACGATCGGCACCGGCGGCAAGCCGTTCGCGATGGCCGTCGACCCGACCGACCGCCGCCTCTACGTCGCGCAGGGCAATGCCGTACTCGTGGTCGACACCGCGACCAACACGGTCGCGGCCACGATCCCGGTCGGTACCAACCCGATCGCGGTCCTGGTCGCCCCCGACGGCGCCCACGTGTACGCGGTCAACAACGCCGGCCGCAATGTCTCCGTGATCGACCCGGCCACCGCCACCGTCGGCGCGACCATCACGCTCCCCGGTTCGCCCGACGGGGCCGCGCTCAGCCCCGACGGGACACACCTGTACGCCGTCGACGACCAGTCCGGCCTGTGGACCCTCGACCTGACCGCCGGCGGCGCGCTCACCGCGACCGTCCCGATCACCGACGCCAGCAACGTCGCGGTGAACGCGGCCGGCACCAGGGCCTACGTCTCCGCCTTCCCGGCGGCCGTCAAGGTCGTCGACCTGACCACGAACACGGTGACCGACACCGTGCCGGTGGGCAGTTACCCGGCCAACCTCACGCTGCACGTCGCGGGCGGCTTCGTCTACACCACCAACGCCGTGTCCGGCGACGTGTCGGTGATCGACACGGCGTCCGCCGCGGTGGTGGCCACCGTCCCGGTCGGGAGCACCCCGTACGGCATCGTCGTGGTCGGCGTCCCGCAACCACGCACCGTCACCTCGGTCGCCCCGAACTTCGGCCCCACGGCCGGCGGCACCTCGGTGACCGTCACCGGTACCCACTTCACCGGCAGCACCGCCGTCGCGTTCGGCGCGACCCCGGCCGCATCCTTCACCGTCGTCAACGACACGACCATCACCGCCACCGCGCCGCCCGGCGCACCCGGCACCGTCGACGTCACCGTGACCGGGCCCGGCGGTACGAGCCCGACCTCGGCCGCCGACCGATACACCTACACGGCCGTGCCCGCGGTCACCTCGATCAGCCCGAACTCCGGTCCCGAGGCGGGCGCTACGGTGGTCACCGTCACCGGCAGCAACCTCGCGGGCGCCACCGGCGTCACCTTCGGTCCGGGCCGGCCCGCGACCTCGTTCGCGTGCACCGCGACCTCGTGCACGGTGACCGCGCCGCCGGGGCCGGGGGCCGGCCAGGTGGACGTGCGGGTGAGCACCGCCGGCGGGACCAGCGCGAGCGTTCCGGCCGATCGGTACACCTATGTCGCGAGCACGGCCGATGTGGCGGTCGCGCTCCAGGCAACCGGCGTGCCGTCGTTGTTCGACGCGCACATCGACTACACGATCACCGTCACCAATCGCGGGCCGGACGCACTCGGTTCGGCGACCGTCAGCGCGCCGCTGCCGGTGCCGATGCTCGCGACCTCACCCGACTGCGCGGTGGCCAACCGCACGGTGACCTGCACGGTGGGCCCGCTGGCCAAGGGCGCGGCGACCACCCGCCACTTCACCGCCCCGGTGGCCCTGCTCAGCCTGGGCCTCGCCTACGAGGTCACCGCGACCCGCACCGCGAGCACGCCCGACGACCCCAACCCGGCCGACAACGCCTCCTCGGCCTCGTGCACCGTGATCACGTCCCTGATCATCCTCTGCTCGTGAACCCCGGGCGGGCCGGCGGGTCGAGCCGCAGCCGGTGAACTCCCGGGCCGCTCCCGGGCCTTCCGGAGGCCGTTCCCGACGGCCGACCAACACACCTGCGGCGGGCCGGACATCCGGCCCGCCGCGGCTACGCCGATCGCGAACGCGCGGAGAACGCGCTGTTCCGAAACAGACGACGCGGTGATGATGGGCCCGCGCACGTGCGCGACTCGCATCGGACCGGGCCGGACCTCGGTCGGCCCGTACCCCGGTGCCGTGCCTCGGCTCCCCGATGAGCGCACCCGGACCCACGAAAGCGAACGAATGAGACCCTCCTCGGCTCCCGGCGACGCCGATCGAAGCGACGCCGCGATACCGGCGCCGCCCTCACCGACGGACCCCGCCTACCGGCCCGCCCTCGAAGCCACCGAAATCCCCGTCGGAACCGCCACCGAAGTCCCCCTGGAAACCACCGACGAAATCCCGATCCGACTCCCGCACGACCCCGCCGAAGCACCCGTCGAGGCCGAGCGGCCCACCGGCGTGACGCCGATCGAGTTGTTCTTCGACCTCGTCTTCGTCTTCGTACTCACCCAGGCCACCCACCAGGTGGAGTCCCACCCGGGCTGGAGCGGGTTGCTCCAGGGCATGTTGCCGCTGGCGGCGATGTGGTGGATGTTCGGCGCGTTCAGTTGGTTGACCAACGCGGTGCGCCCGGACGCCACCGCGGTGCGGTTGTTGCTGGCGCTGACGATGACCTCGTTCTTCGTGATGGGCCTGGATCTGCCCTACGCGTTCGACCCGGACGGCTGGGCGTTCGGCCTCGCGTTCCTGGTCGCGGTCGGGATGCACGTCGCGCTGTTCCTGACCGCGGCCGAGCCCTCGGCCCGCTCCGGGATCGTGCGGCTCGCGCCGTTCAACGCGGCCGGCGGGCTGCTGATCCTGATCGCCCCGCACCTGCCCGACGCCGGCACCTGGGCGTGCTGGGCGGCGGCCGTCGCCGTGTTGTACCTGTCCATGGTGATCGGACGCGTTCGCGGCTTCGTGGTCGAGCCGCACCACTTCGTCGAGCGACACGGACTGATCATCCTGATCGTGCTCGGCGAATCGGTGGTGGCCGTCGGAATCGGCGCGGGTGGTCGGCCGGTCGACTGGAGGCTCGCGGGGGGCATCCTGCTCGGCATCGCGGTCGCCACCGGCATCTGGTGGACGTACTTCGGCGGCGACGACGAACGCACCGTACGGGCCATGTCGGACGCGTCCGTGGAGCGTCGGCAGATGCTCGGCTACGTGGCGTTCGGCCTGGCGCACGCGGTGATGATCGCCGGCATCGTGCTGGTCGCGGCGGGCATCTCGGACGGCATCCACCACCTGGGCACCGACACCAACCGCTGGTGGCTGGGTGCCGGCGTGGCAACCTTCCTGCTCGGCCACGCCTGGCACCGCCACGTCCTGGGCACCGGACCGGTCGCCGCGCAGATCACCGCCGCCGTCGTGGTGATCCCGCTGACCGCATCGCTGGCCGGCGCGGGTTGGGCCGCACTCACCGCCGCCACGCTGGTGCTGACCGCCATGACCGTGACCGAACACCTGCGCCGAACCCGCCCGACCCGGACCCCGGAGGTGCGCCCCACACCCGCGGCGGCTTGACCGACCGGGCCACAGCGTGCTGTCGGCGAAGCAGGGTGACCCCGTGGTGTGGGGCCACGGGGTGGACCACTCGTGGTCGGGCGCGGAGGAATCGGTGGCGCCGACGGTGCGTTGGCCGTCCGTACCGGGCTATCGGGTGGACGAACTCACCTGAACCACGCACCGACCGCCACACCGGTAGCAACGGTCGAAGCCGCCGCACCGAAGCCGCCGCACCGAAGTCGCCACACCGGCAGCGCCGTGCCGGCGCAACGAGACGGGGTGTGCCCCGGGCGAAAGCCCGGGGCACACCCCGTCTCGGTCGTGCGTTGCGATCAGACGCGAACCGCGTCCCGATCCGGGTCGACGTCGCGCCCACCGCGGTCCGTCGGGTCGAACGGGTTCGCCTGCGCCTTCGCGGCGGCGGCATCGTCGCCCAGGTACTTGCGCAGCCCCTCGCCCTCGACGTCCACGTTCGGGATGAGCTTGTTCAGCCACGCCGGCAGCCACCACGCGGACTTGCCGAGCAGCGCCAGTACGGCCGGCACGATCGTCATCCGGACCACGAACGCGTCGAACAGGACGGCGGAGGCGAGACCGAAGCCGATCATCTTGACCATCGAATCGGGCGCCCCGATGAAGCCGGCGAACACCCCGATCATGATCAACGCGGCGGCCGTGACCACCCGCGCACCGTGCTTGAACCCGCTGACCACGGCCTGCCTCGGGCTCTCGCCGTGCACGTACGCCTCGCGCATCCCGGTGACCAGGAAGACCTCGTAGTCCATCGCGAGTCCGAACACGATGCCCACCAGGAAGATCGGCATCATGCTCATGATCGGCCCGGTCTGGTCCACCCCGATCAGGCTGCCGAACCAGCCCCACTGGAACACCGCGACCACCGCGCCGAGCGAGGCGACCACCGAGAGCAGGAAGCCGCCGGCCGCCTTGAGCGGCACCAGGACCGACCGGAACACCGCCATCAGCAGCAGGATCGCGAGGCCGACGACCAACGCCAGGTACGGCAGCAGCGCGTCGTTCAGACGCTGCGAGAAGTCGATGTTCAGCGCCGGACCGCCGCCGACCAGCGTCTCGGCACCGGTGCGGGCCTTGGTCTGGTCCGCCGTGGCGCGGATCGCGTGCACCAGGTCCTTGGTGGCGTTGCTGCTCGGCTTCGAACTCGGCGTGATCTCGATGATCGCCGTGTTCTCCGCCTTGTTGAAGGTGGCGGGAGCGATCGAGGCGATGCCCTTGACCTTGCCCAGCGCGTTGGTGACCTCGGCCGCCGCGGCCCTGCCGTTGTTGTTCTTCGCGGCGTCCACCACGACCAGGAGCGGCCCGTTGAAGCCGGGGCCGAAGCTCTCGGTCAGCAGGTCGTAGCCACGACGCTGGGTGGTGTCGGTCGACTTCACGCTGTCGTCCGGCAGGCCCAGCTCCATGCTCGCGGCGGGCAGCGCCAGCGCGCCCAGACCCAGTACCGCGACCACCAGCACCTTGACCGGACGGCGCAGCACGAACCGCGCCCACCGGGTGCCCATGTTCGGCTTCTCCGAGCCCCGTCGGTGGCCGGTGCCGCCGGCGGCGATCTCGGCGTCGCGCTGGGCGAAGCGCTTGCGGTCCTTGCGGCCGAATATGCGCTTGCCCGCGAAGCCCAGGATGGCCGGCACGAAGGTCAGTGCGACCAGTACCGCGACCGCGACGGTGCCGGCCGCGGCCAGGCCCATCTCGGTCAACATCGGGATGTTGACCACGGCCAGACCGGCCAGCGCGACCACCACCGTGAGGCCGGCGAAGACCACCGCCGAACCCGCGGTGCCCACCGCCCGGCCGGCGGCGTCCTCGGGTTCGCGGCCCAGGGTCAACTCGCTGCGATAGCGCGAGACCACGAACAGCGCGTAGTCGATGCCGACCGCCAGGCCGAGCATCATCGCCAGGGTCGAGGTGGTGGGGGAGAGGTCGAACACACCCGCGAGGGCGGTGATGCTGCCGACGCCGACCGCGACCCCCAGCAGCGCGGTGAGCAGCGGCAGACCCGCCGCGATCATCGCGCCGAAGGTGATCGCCAGGACCACGGCCGCGATCAGGACGCCGACGATCTCGCCGTTGCCCGGGCCGGAATCGTCCTGGAGCGCGTCGCCGCCGACCTCGACGGTCAGGCCGGCCGCGCGTCCCTGCTGGGCCGCGTGCGTGAGCGTGTCGCGGGTCTTGTCGTGCAGCGTGTCGGCCGGGTCCTGGTAGGCCACGGCCGCATACGCGGTGGTGTGGTCCTTGCTGACCGTGCCCGCCTCGAACGGGTCGGCGGCACTGGCCACCTGGTCGGTGCCCTTGAGCGCGCCGACCACCTGTAGGACGGCCGCCTTGTTCTTGGCGGAGTCGATCTGCTGGCCGGCGGGCGCGCGGAAGACGATCCGCGCGCTGGCACCGCCGGCGGCGGCCTCGGGCGTGCGGGCCTCCAGCAGGTCGACGGCCTTCTGCGCCTCGATGCCGGGAACCGAGAAGGGTTTGGCAGCCGGGGAGGACGCCGTCGAGGCGCCGAATCCGACCAGGGCGAGGATCGCCACCCAGAGCAGGACGACCAGGCGTCGCCGCCGGAAGGCGGCCCGACCGAGTCGGTACAGGAATGTGGCCATGAAGGAGTCTCCAGGCTCGTGCGAGTCGGGACGTGAGGGCAGGACGTGCGGGATCGCCCCGGGGCGACACGTGTCGCCGGCACCGGGTGGGATCCGAAATGGGTGTGGAGCGGTCGGGTATGGGCAGGCGCAAGCAGAGGTATGGCAGTTGTGAGCTGGTCACATGCCCGAACGGCCGAGCTGTTCTACTAGCCGGACAGTAGAAATTATGCCGGGCCGCAAGCCCCACGTATGTCCTTCCGAAGGTGTGGACACACGTACTACGTAGGGCGTACTTTCTACTGGCCGTACAGTAGATATAGGCGTCGGACGGCACACGCAGCGCCTGCAGTGGGGAAGGAGTCGCACGTGACCGGCCAACGAGGCGACACCCGGCGCAGGGTCCGCGAGACCGCGTCGACCCTGTTCGCAGAGAAGACCTACGGCGCCACCACGCTCCAGGACATCGCCGACACGATGGGCGTGACCAAGGCGGCCCTGTACTACTACTTCCGGACCAAGGAAGAGATCCTCGCCGACCTGGTCGAGCCGGCCATCGTCGAGCTGGAGGCGATCCTGGACCGGGCCGAGGGCCAGTCCTTCTCCCCTGCGGCCACCCGCGAGTTGTTGCTCGCGATGGGCGAGTTGTACGCGGCCGATCGCCGCCGGCTGATCATCCTCATGTTCGACCGGACCTTCAAGACCCAGCCGGTGCTGGGCGAGCGGGTGATGGTGTGTCGACAGCGCACCCAGCAGGCGCTGGCCCGTGGGAGCGCGCACGACTCGGCCGGCGACGTGCGCGCGATCGCGGCGTTGGCGGCGCTGACCGTTCCGCTGGCGGCGCTGGAGGGGTACGAGGACCTGCGGCCGTTGGTCGCCCCGTCGGTGGCGGCGGCCTGCGCGGTGCTCGGCATCCGAGCACCGCGCGCGAACGCGTCCGCTGCGGGGGCGGCGGCGAAGACGGCGCCCGAGACCGCGTCCACGGCGGGTTGAGCCGGGGCGTCGATCGCCGACCCGCCTCGGCTCCACCGACGCCGACGCCGACACCGACACCACGCGTGGGTGGCGTGACGGGAAAGCCTCTGCCGCGGCACGCCGGCATCGCCTACGGTCGTCGCCATGGGCGAAACCGTTGATCTGTCGGCGATGTTGCTTCGTGACGAGACGGGCCGGGGACTCACCGGCTATCTCGCCCGCCCGAAGGGCAAGGGCCCGTGGCCGGGTGTGGTCGTCCTGTACGAGGGCACGGGCCCGGACGCGGTCAACCGCCGGCACGCGGACCGGATGGCCGAGACCGGCTACCTGGCGCTGATGCCGGACCTCTATCACGGTCGCAGCCCGAACCGATGCCTGATCTCGATGATGCGCGCGGTATCGACCGGGCGCGGTCGGCCGTACGCCGACATCGAGGCGGCCCGGCAGTGGTTGTCGGCCGCGACGGAGTGCACCGGCCGGATCGGGGTGATCGGCTTCTGCATGGGCGGCGGCTTCGCGCTGGTGCTCGCCGGGCAGGGCACCTATGACGTGGCGGCGGCCAACTACGCCCAGTTGCCCCGCGATCCGGACGTCGCGCTGCGCGGCGCGTGCCCGATCGTCGCCTCGTACGGCGGCCGGGACAAGGCCTTCGGCGGCGCCGCCGTCAAGCTGGAGGCGGCGCTGCGTCGCGCCGGCGTCGAGCACGACGTCGAGCTGTATCCGGACGCGGGCCACTCGTTCCTCAACGAGGCCGACAACGCGGCGCCGCTGCTGCGCCCGGTGCTGCGCCGCATCCTGGGCATCGGCCCCGAACCGGTCGCCGCCGCCGACGCGTGGCAACGCATCGAGACCTTCTTCGCCCGCCACCTGGCACCCGACGCGCCCACCGAGCCCGGGACGGAGCCGGCGGCCGACCACGCAGCCGAGCCGGCAGCCGAGCAGGCGACGGAGACACCGACCGACTGACCACACCGGCACCCGGACCGCACCCGCACCCCAGCCGCGCCCGCGCTACTCCCGGGGGCTACGCGAGGTACATCTCCAACTGGATGTCGTTCGGGTCGCGGAAGGCGATCAGGGTGAAGCCGGTCGAGGGGGTGACCCGGATTCCCGAGTGGGTGACGCCGGCCTCGGTCAGCCGGGCCTCCCACGCCTCCAGCTCGGCGCGGGTGTCCACCGTGAAGGCCAGGTGGTCGAGGCCGGTCGTGCGTTCGTTGAACGCCGCGCCGGCGTCGGCGTGCCGGTGCCGGGTGAGCGCGATCACCACACCGCCGGGGTGGCGCATGATCCGCCGGTCGAAGTCGTCCGTGTCCCACGGGAACACCGGTACGAAATCCAGGACTTCGGAGTACCACCGGATCGACGCGTCCAGGTCGCGGACGTTCAGCGCGACGTGATGGACCCCGGAGAAGCTCGCCTTCGACACGTGTTCCGCCCTTCGTGGCCGACCGTGCCCGCTCACTCGTTCGAGCGGGATCGCCCGAGCCTACTGCCCGAGGTCAGGCCCCTCGCGCGCGGCCGTCCGCGCGATCGCCGCCGCGACGTACGCGGTGTGCGCCCGTACCTGCGGCAACCACTCCTGCCAGTCCTCGTCCTCGGCGCCGAGATAGCCGGCCCGCGCGCGAGCGAGCACGGGCCGATGCTCGACCGGCAGCCGTGCGAGCACCCAATCGGCCGCGGCGTCCTTGGAGTGGATCGTCCCGGTCTCCAGCGTCGTCCGGATCCGTGCCAGGGTGAGCAGCACGTTGCGGGTGTCGGTCTCCGCCTCGGCGAGCAACTCCGGTACGCCGGCCACGATCGCGCGCCGCAGGTCCGCGTGCGGGACCGGGTCGAGCACCTCGTCCGGTGGCGGTCCCACCAGGGCGGCCCGGCCGAGCAACACCATCGTGAGCAGCGGTGCCAGGTCCGGGCTCGGCTCCGGCGCCGGTGTCGTGCCGCGCTCGTACTCGGTGCGCAGCCATTCGCCGTACTGGAACTCGCAGCGCGGCGGATAGCGCCACGGCCGGACCTCGGATTGCACGACCACGGTCAACTCCACGGGCCGGGCGGGGCCGCCGAGGGCCCGCTCGCCGGAGATCGCGAGCAGGCCCTCGACCAGTGCCCGTCGCCGCACGGCCGTGGTGGCCCGGCGGACGACGACCAGCACGTCCACGTCACTGCGTGGCCGCAGTCCACCGAGCACCGCGGAGCCGTGCAGGTAGGCGCCGACGATCTGCTCCGCGCCGAGCGTGTCGCGGACCAGTCGAACGATGTCCTCGGTGGATGCCATCGGGGTTCCTCAGCTCAGGATCGGCGTCGTCTGGGCCGACGCGATGCGCCAGCCGTCGTCCTCCTTGACCATGACATAGGTGAGTTGCCCGGAGGACGCGGGCAGGGCGGGGGTCGCCGAATCCTCGCGGTCGACATCCTCGCGCCGGTCGAAGACCCGCTTGAGGCACGCCACGATCGCCACGTCCGGGCGCACGAAGTGCACGTCCTGGATCTCGGCGGTGGTGGCCACATCGGCCAGCGGCGAGGCCATCGCCCCGCGCATCGCCTCGGTCAGCGTGTCCCGGCCCGAGACCCGCCGGCCGCCGAAGTTGACGATGTTCACGTGTGCGGTGTGCAGCGGGATGAACGTGTCGACGTCGTTCTGGAGCCGCACGGCATCCGCGACGAGTAGCCGGATGGCGGCGAGGTCGGCCGATTCGGTGCTCATTGGAACTCTCCCGTTGCCAGAGGTTGTTGCCGAGGACCGAGCGCCCCCTGGAGAGGAGTATGGAACTTCAAGGAAACTTGAGGTCAACCGGTCTCGCGCGGCACTGCGAAGCGTGTGGGCGGACCCCGACAACGCAACGGTCCGCCGACGTCCGACCGGAGTCGGGGCGTCGGCGGACCGGAGCCGGGGCGCACGCGGGGGTCACGCCTGCTTGGCCTCGATCTCCAGGACGATGGTGATCTTGTCGCCGACCGCCGCGCCGGCCGGGCCGCCGGTGACGCCGAAGTCGCCGCGGCTGATCTCGGTGGTGGCGGTGAAGCCCGCGACCGGGCTGCCGTCGAAGCCGGTGCCGAAGCCGTTGAGTTCGAGTTCGAGGGTGACCTGCTTGGTCACGCCGCGCAGCGTGAGTTCGCCGTCGACCAGGTAGACCACCGAGGACTCGGCGCGGATGCCGGTGGATACGAAGGTGAGCTGCGGGAACGTGTCCGTGTCGAGGAAGTCCTCGTTGCGGATGTGGTCGTCGCGCATCTTGTTGTTGCTGTTGACCGAGGCGGTCTCGATGGTGGCGGTGACCGAGGACTCGAGCGGGTTCTCGGCGGTGACGATCGAGCCGGCGAAGTCGTCGAAGCGACCGCGGACCTTGGCCACGCCCAGGTGGCGAACGGAGAACGAGACGTCCGAGTGGACCTGGTCGATGGTCCAGGCGCCTGCGACGTAGCCGGGGATGGTCTCGACGGAGGTGGTCATGGGGAGCTCCTTGGGTGGGTGCGCAGCGGTGTGCGGCGGTATGCCGTGCGGTGGGGTGCCCGGTGGTTGTTGAACGCTCAGAAACATAGCACCCACAAGTTGATCCTTCAACAACCCTTATGCTGGCGTCATGAACGACGACGCTCCGCTGACCGCCTCCGAGCAAGAGATCTGGCGGTCGTACTTCACCGGGACCAGGGAACTCGCGGCCCATCTGGACCGGCGGATGCGCCGCGAGACGGGCATGCCGATGACGTACTTCGAGATCCTGGGCCTGCTCGCCGAGTCGCCGGATCGGCGGATGCGGATGAGCGAGCTGGCCGCCGCGTCGTTGTCCTCGACCAGCCGGGTCTCCCACGCGGTGACCGCGCTGGAGAAGTCCGGCTGGGTCTCCCGTCGCCCGGTCGAGGGGGACCGCCGGGGCTGGGTCGCGCATCTGACCGACGAGGGCCTGGCCGCGCTGGGGGCGGCCGAGCCGACCCACGCGGCCACGGTGCGGCAGTACCTGTTCCGGGTGCTGACCCCGGCCCAGGTGGCCGCGCTGGCCGAGATCGGGCGCGCGATCCAGGACGGCCTGGGCGTGGTCTGCGCGAGCGCGCGGGCGGCTGCGGCGGGGGAGCACCCGGACGCCGACGCGGAGGTCGAGGAGATCGACACCGGCATGGACTGCCCGCTCGACGACCCGGAGTAGGCCGCCGACGGCGGACGGCGCGGCCGGGAGCGGGGAGACGTGCGCTCCCGGCCGCCCGGTCTAGGCGATGGGCCGGGTGCCGATCACCACGGTGGCGTACCACTCCTCGGACTCGACGACCTGCGGAAGCAGACCCGCGTCGCGAAAGACCGCCATCGCCTGCGGTGCCTGGCGCTCGCTCGTCTCGACCAGCAGTCGGCCGCCGGGGGCGAGCCAGTGCGGCGCCGCCGCGGTGACCCGGCGCTGGATGTCCAACCCGTCGGCGCCGCCGTCGAGGGCCACCCGGGGTTCGTGGATCCGGGCCTCCGAGGGCAGCAGTTGCAGCTCCTCGGTCGGCACGTAGGGCGTGTTGGCGACCAGTACGTCGATCCGCCCGCGCAACGATGCGGGCAGCGGTGCGAAGAGGTCGCCCTCGAAGACCCGGTCGGCGGCGATGTTGCGCCGCGCGCAGCGCACCGCCGCCGGGTCGATGTCGGCGGCGTACAACTCGACCCGGTCCACCTCGGCGACCAGGGCCGCGCCCAGCGCGCCCGAGCCGCAGCACAGGTCGACCACGACGGCTCCGGGACGCGCCGCCGCGACGGCCTGCCCGACCAGGAACTCCGTGCGCCGCCGCGGGACGAACACCCCGGGGTCGACGGCGATCCGCAGACCGCGGAACTCGGCCCAACCGAGCACGTGTTCCAGGGGCAGACCGGCGACGCGGCGATCCACCATGACGGTGAGTTCGGCCGGGTCGGTCGCGCCGGCGACGAGCAGTTCGGCCTCGTCCTCGGCGAACACACAACCGGCGGTACGAAGCCTGGAGACGATCGCGGAGGTGCGGCCGGGCGATGCGGGAATCGACATGAGAGCCTTTCGGATGCCGAAGGGTGCTCTCGCGGACTCACCTATGCCAAGTGGACCGCACGGTCGTGGAAGGAGAGCACCCGACCTGAAACAGCGGTAATCGGTGCCACCTCCTCGAACTCGAACCCGGTCCGCCCAGGGTTGGGCGCGGCGGCAACACTACCCGACACCGGCGGCGTTACGCGCCGGCGTCCCTCGACTCGCGCCCCTGTCCCACACCGCACGCCGGGGGACACGGCGCGGGCGACGGTCGCGGGGCGTCGGCGGGACCGCGCCGGTCCACCGCGACCAGGACCAGACCGGCCAGGACGAGGGCGGCGGTGCCCAGGAAGCCCACCGGGTAGCCCGCCGCGCCGATCAGCACGCCGAAGCCGACCGCGCCGATCCCCATGCCCGCGTCGAACGCGAGGTTCCACAGCGCGCTGACCCGGCCGAACTCGCGTTCCGGGACGCGCGCGAACATCAGCGACTGGGTCACGTTCTGCGCCACGCCGAAACCCGACCCGAACACCGCCGCGCCGACCAGGACGGCGACCGGTGCGCCCGGACGGGCCAACAACGCGGTGCCCAGCGCGGTGGCCGCGATCGAGGGCGCGAACAGCCGCGCGTGCCCGTGCCGATCGCCGAACCACCCGGCCCACCAGCGCGCCATCGGGGTGGCCCCGGACTGCACCAACAGCGCCGCCGTGATCAACGGCAACTCCCGTGACGAGGCCGCCAACGGCAGGAAGGTCACGATCACCCCCGCCGCGAACGTGCACGCCGCGAAGGTGATCGCCGGCCGGGCCAAGCCGCCGATCCGCAGGCCGCCCAACACCCCGCCCCGCGCCGTCGAGACCGCCGGCCGATTCGTCGGCAACGCGAGGGCACTGCCCACCGCAGCCAGTGACAACACCGTCGCCAACGCGAACACCCAGGTGTAGCCCACGTGTTCGCTCAGCCACAGCCCCGCCGGCAGACCCAGGATCGCGGGCACGCCGACCGCCGCGCCATACAGCCCCAGGCCCTCGCCCCGTCGTTCCGGCGGCACCAACTCCGCCGCCAACGCGGTACCCACCACCATCAGAATGCCGAGCCCACCACCACGCAACACACAGACCCCGACCACCAGGGGCAACGACGCGGACACCGCCAGGGCCATCGTCGGCAACCCCAGCAACAACAGCCCGAGCACGAACACCGTGCGATACCCGAACCGGGCCAGCAGCGCCGGCACCGCGAGTTCGGCCGCCACGGTGGACGCCATCAGCGCGCCGGTGACCAGACCGGCCGCCCCGGCCGAACCGGGCGAGCCCTGTGCCACGTACAACGGGACCACCGACAACAACAGGTAGAAACTCGCCATCGCACCGCACGCGGTGACGATGGTCGCCACCATCGAGCGCCCGAGAATCCCCCGCGCCACCCCACCGTCGACCGACACCCGCGACCCCGCATCCATGCAAACCCCTCCCGGAATCGACCCGTTCGAACACCGCCCACCCTCGCCTGCCGGCGGCCCGCCGCACATCGGGCAAACTCCCCGATCCGCCCCGGCCGACCTCCCCATATCGCCGCCCGAGCACCCCCTCCCCACCCCGAGTCGACCGGTGTGCTTCGTGGCGCGTCCGCGCCCGGGCCGCCCACGCGGGGCTGCCATGCTTGCCCCGTGGACACGGACGAGGGGTGTGCGGCGGCGCTGGTCGGGCGCGAGCGGGAGTCGGCCGTGCTGGCGCGGGCCTGGCTGCGGGTGGGCGCGGAAGGCGCCGGGGTGCTGCTCGTGCGCGGGGACGCGGGACTGGGCAAGTCGCGGCTGGTCGCGGAGTTCGCCGCCGGCCTCGGGTCCTCCCGGGCCCGGGTGTTGCGCGGCGGCTGCCTCGACATGGGGCCGGACAACCTGCCCTTCGGCCCCTTCGTGACTGTGCTGCGCAGGTTGACCCGTGATCTCGGCACGTCGGCCGCCGCCGCGCTGCTCCCGTCCGGCGGCCGACGCGGACTGGCCCGGTTGTTGCCCGAGTTGGGCGAGCCGACCCCCGAGGTCGACCCCGATCTCGGTCGGGCCCGGCTTTTCGAGGAGGTGCTGATCCTGCTCGAACGCGCCGCCGAGGGAAGGCCGTTGCTGCTCGTTCTGGAAGACCTGCACTGGGCCGATCGGTCCACCTGTGAGCTGCTCGCGTTCCTGGCCCGCAATCTCGACCAGCCCGGCGTACTCCTCCTGGGTACCCACCGTCCGCTCGCCCCGCACGCCGACGCGCCGTTCGCCGCGCTCCCCGCGCTGCTCGCCCGCCTCGCCAACACCGAGACCCTCGACCTGGCCCCGCTCGCCCGTGCCGACGTGGCCCGCCAACTCGCCGACCTGATCGGCCGGGTGCCCGACCCCCGGCATCTGGAACGGGTGTTCCGCCGCAGCGAGGGCAACCCGCTGTTCGTCGAGGCCCTCGCCGGTACCGACGCGCAAACCCCGGCCCCGCTGCGGGAGTTGCTGCTGGCGGAGGTGCGCTCGATCCCGGACCCGGGTCGGCGGGTGTTGCGTGCCGCCGCCGTCGCCGGCAGCACGCTCGGTCACGCGCTCCTGCGCACGGTCACCGAGTTCGACGAGGTCGCGCTGGAGGACGCGCTGCGCCCGGTGGTCGACGCGCGCCTGCTGATCGCCACCGGCGACGGATACGCCTTCCGGCACACGCTGATTCGCGACGCGGTGTACGGCGACCTGCTGCCCGGGGAGCGCATCCGGCTGCACACACGGTGCGCGCGGGTACTGGCCGCGGAACCGGCGTTGGCCCCCGAAGGCCGCGCCGCCGCCGAACTCGCCGCGCACCGGTACGCGGCCGGCGACCGGGCCCGGGCCTTCGCGCCCGCCTGGCACGCGGCGGTCGCCGCCGGCACGGCCTACGCCTACGCGGAGCGGCTGGCCATGTCGGAACGTGTCCTGGACCTGTGGGACGCGGTGCCGGATCCGGCCGGCGAACTGGGCACGGACCGGATCGGGGTGCTCGAACTCGCCGCCGACGCGGCCGTGCACGGCGGCGCGGCCGATCGGGCCGAGCAGCTCCTGACCGCCGCCCTGCGCGACTTGGACCCCGCGCGGGAGCCCGAACGCACCGCGCGGGCCCTGGCGAGCCGAGCCGCCGCCCGCGCGCGCACCGGCCGGGACGCACTGCCCGACCTGGAACGCGCGCTACGCCTGACACCCGCCGACCGGCCCGGCCCGATCCGAGGTCGGCTGCTCGCGTCCCTCGCCGACACCCTCGCGGCCCGGGGCCGGGACGAGGTCGCGCGCGAGCACGCCCGGGACGCGTTGCGGCTCGGCGAGGCGCTCGCCGACGGCTCGGTGCGGGCCCGCGCGTTGACCACGTCGGCGATGCTGACCGCGCGAACGGGCGAGGTGGCGGCGGCGGTCGAGCTGTACGAGCAGGCCGCGCGGATCGCCCGTGCCGAGGGGTGCGACGACGATCTGCTCGCCGCGCTCGCCGGGCAGGCCGACGCGCTCCAGGCCGCGGGGGAACATCGGGCCGCCGCCGAGGTGGCCCGCCGCGGCATGGCCACCGCGCGCACCCTGGGCCTGGCCCGCTCGCGCGGCACGCTGCTGGCCGCGAACCTGGCCGAACCGCTGGTCGCGCTCGGCCACTGGAGCGAGGCGGTGGAGATCCTGACCGACGCCATCGCGCTGGATCCGCCGCCGGTGTATCGGGCCTGGTTGTGCGTCGTGCGGGCCGAACCGGCGGCGGCCGGCGGCGCCCACGACGTCGCCGCGGACGCGCTGCGCGAGGCCCGGGACGCACTGGGGTCGCCGCATACGCAGGAGACCTGCCTGGAACCGGACGTACTGGCCTGCCGACTCGGGTACGCGCGCGGCGACCTGGCCGAGGCCCACCGGGTACTCGACCACGTGTTGACCGAGCACGACCTCACCCGCAGCCGGCGCTACGGGTGGCCGCTGCTCGTGGTGGCGTGGCGCGTGCAACGACTTCGCCGCGCGCAGGCCGTCCGCGATCCGTCCGGGCGCGCCGCGATCGACGCGCGACTGGCCGAACTGCTCGCGCTCGGCCGCGAACTGCCGACGTCGGGCCGGGTCCAGTACGCGCACCGCCGCACCTTCGAGGCCGAGGCCGGCCTCGGCTCGTGGTCCGACGCGGTCGCGGCCTGGCGGGCGATCGAGCAGCCGTACGCGCTCGCCGACGCGCTCCTGGGCAGCGCGGCGGATGCCCTGACGACCGGCGACCGGGAGTCGGCCACCGCGTACGCCCGCGAGGGCCACCCGCTGGCCGACCGACTCGGCGCCCACCCGCTGCGCGTGCAGTTCGAGCAACTGGCCCGACGCGGCCGGTTGAACCTGACCCCGGAGCCGGGCCCCGCCGCACCCGAATCGGTCGACGCGCGCGGCCGACTCGGCCTGACCGCCCGCGAGTTCGAGGTGTTGGCGCTGGTCGCCCAGGGCCTGGGCAATCGCCCGATCGCCGAACGGCTCTTCATCGCGACGAAGACCGCCGGCGCCCACGTCTCCAACATCCTGGCCAAACTCGACGTCGGCTCCCGCACCGAGGCCGCCGCCCTGGCCCACCGCCTCGACCTCTTCCCGTCCCGGCCCGGCTGACCCGGGCCGATCGCCCACCCACCCATCCGACGGACGAGGTCGAATCGGCCGACCATCGGGCCGATCACGGCCAACGATGGCCTGCGGCGCCGCCGTCCCAACCGCGTGGCCGGCCGCGCACGTCGAGCAGGTCCGCGACGTATTCCGGCACGGGCAGCCCGCCCCCGACGATGCGTCCCCGGCCGGCCCCGGGGCGGCGGGCGACGCTGCGGACGTTCTCCCATGCCCACGCCTCCGTGCCGGCCATCCGGTGGTGCATCGCCGAAACGCAGCGCCGCAGCAGGAGTTCGGTGTCCGGATCGGTCGAGGCCGCACCGCCGAGGCCGCCCTGGAGGGCGCGCCGGGCCGTCATGAAGTCGGCCACCCGATCCTGGATCCGAATCGCCACCGCCGCCTCCGCGTGCTCGCGCCCGACATGCTCGGTGTACGCCAGCACACCGACCAGGTCGGCCGGCGAGTCCGGTCCGGCACTGTCCCGGGACGCGTAGTAGTCGCTGGTCCAGGACACCACGTCCGCCTCGGCGTTGCGGATGTCGTCGTATGCCGCGCCGTCCCGGAGCGCCGTCGGAAGCTCGCCGCCCGCGATGAACTCGTCGAGCAACAGGCACGGGAACTGGCCCCCGGCCAGCCGCCGATAGCGGATGTACGCGTCCACGCCACACGCGTGTTCCCGGGCCGCGGGCACCGCGCCCGCCGGTGGGTGGGCCACCCGATGCAGCGTCTGTACGGACTCGGTGACGAAGCGCTCCCGCCACTGTGCGCTCATCGCCGGATAGACCCGCCCCAGCACCTCCGCGAGGGCGTGCGCCATCGCCGCCGCGGTCGACTCCGCCCGGCCGGTGTGGAAGACCGACTCGATCTGGTCGATCAGGTGCTCGCCCGGGTGCGCGGGGTGTTCCTCGGGTTCGGCGTAGCGGTCGTGGGTGAGGAACTGCCAGGCGATGAACTGCGCGTACAGGCACAGCAGATCGGGTGCGGCATCGGGGTGGGTGTAGGCGGCGAGGTCACCGAGTCGGGCCCCGAGCAGCCGCCTCTCGGCGCCGGGACGGTCGAGCAGGTGGTGCCGTCGCGCCCAGTCCAGCAGCCGGCATTCCGCATCGGGCGCGTGCGGATTGCGGTCGAGAGCGAACGGCAGCGGTATTCGCGGGGGATGTGCCTCGACCATGGGGGACTCCATTCGTCGTCGAAGGGTGGTGCGGCCAAGGGGTTTCCGCATGTTGCGGACCTGCTCGACCACCACCGGCTCCCGAACGCGACGATGCCGGCGTCCGACGCGTCGCACACCGATATCGCCCGTTTCCCTCTCGGGGCGATTGTCGATCTGCTATGGATCGTCCGGACACCTCCTGGGTGGGTGCGGCCGGCGACCGGTTCGGCCTCCGGTCGCCGGCCGCACCCCGCCACTCAGCCGGGCAGCAACGCGCCCACCAGGAGCGCGAATTCCTCCGGATCCATGATCTGCACCCCGAGCTTCTCCGCCTTCGCGCGCTTCGCCCCCGCCTTCTCGCCGGCGACCACCAGGGCGGTCTTCGCGGACACGGCCGAGGACGCGATGCCGCCCGCGCGCTCGATCAGTTCGTTCATCTCGTTGCGGGACAGCGCGGCGAGTTTCCCGGTCATCGAACCGGTGACCACCACCGACTTCCCGGTCAGCGGGCCGGCCTCGACCGCCGCCGCGTCACCCGCCTGCTCGGCGGCAGCGGCGCCGGCCGGCTCGCTCGCGCCCGCCCCCGCCCCCGGCTCGCTCATGTTCACCCCGGCCGCGACCAACTTGTCGATCACCTCGGCCAGTTCGACCAACTCGGCGACGATCACGGCCGCCTTGCCGGGGCCGATGCCCTCGACCTGTGCCATCGCCTCCACGTCCGCCGCGCGGATCGCCTCCATCGTGCCGAAGTGCCGGGCGATCCGCCGGGACATCGACCGACCGGTCAGCCGTACGCCGAGCGCGCACAACACCCGGCTGAGCGGCTTCCCCCGGGCTTCCTCGATGCCTGCCAGCAGCCGGTCGGCGATCTTGTCCACCCGGTCCAGGGCCAGGAACTGCTCGCGGGTGAGCGTGAACAGGTCGGCCACGTCGGTGACCGCGCCGGCGGCGATCAACTGGGCGACGATCCGGCCGCCGATGCCCTCGATGTCGAGTTGGTCGCGGCCCACCGCGTACAGGATCCCGGCCTGGAGACCACACGCGCGGCCCTGCGTGCACCGCCAACGCTGCTGGGTGGTGTCCAACTCGCCGCCGCACTGCGGGCATTCGGTCGGAAACTCGATCGGCGTCTCGGCGCCGGTGCGCAGGTGCACCAGCGGCGCCTCGACGCGCGGGATGATGTCGCCGGCCTTGTAGACGCTGACCTGATCGCCGATCATCAGCCCGCGCCGCTCGATGTCGGCCGGGTTGTGCAGTGTGGCGAAGCCGACGATGCTGCCGTCGATCTCCACCGGGTCCAGGATCGCGCGCGGCGCGATCACGCCGGTGCGGCCCACCGCCCAGTCCACGCCGGTGAGTCGGGTGATCTTGTGCACGGCGGCCAGCTTGTACGCGATCGCCCAGCGCGGCGCGCGGGTTCCGCTGCCCGCGTCGGCCTGGTCGAGCGCCGCGTCGGCCTTGATCACCACGCCGTCGATGCCGAACGGCAATTCGGCCCGCGCCGCGGCGATCTCGTCGACCGCGGCCTGCACCTCCTCGATGCTCGTACACACCCGCAGCCGTGCCGAGGTGCGCCCGGTGGTGAGCACGCCGAGCGCCTCGACCCGGGCCATCACCGCGGAGTGGTCGGCCGTCCGCAACTCCTCGGCGAACGTGCTCTCGTCGTCCGCCAGAGGCAGCGCGACATAGCCGAAGAAGGTCATCGGGATCACATACGGCCGATCCTTGGCCCGCAGCGTGCCGGCCGCACCACCACGCGGGTTGGCGAACACGGTCGCGCCGTGCTCCCGGCGGATCTCGTTGGCCGTCTCGAACTGTTCGGCCGTCAGCAGGACTTCGCCACGCACCTCGATCGACACCGGCTCGCTCAACCGCTCCGGCAGGCCGACGATGGTGCCGATCGCGTGCGAGACATCCTCGCCGGCGATGCCGTCACCGCGAGTGACCAGCCGGTCCAGTCGGCCGTCGCGGTAGCGCACCGCCACCGCCAGGCCGTCCATCTTCGGCTCCACCGTCAGCGCCGCGACCGGCCGCTTGATCCGGCGCTCCAGCGACGCGGCCCACGCGGTGAGCCCCTCGGGGTCGAACACGTTGTCCAGGCTGAGCATCGGCACCGTGTGCGGCACGTCCCCGCCCGGCAGCGCGCCGGCCGCGACCTTGCCGACCGGCGATTCGGCGAGCACCCGGTCCGGGTGCTCCTGCTCGTACGCGCCGATCCCGCGCAACAACCGGTCGTACGTGTCGTCGTCCACGGTCGAGTCGGCGCCGCCGTAGTAGGCCCGCGCGGCGGCGGTCACGGCCTCGACGGCCTGGGTGTACGCGTCGAAGTCGGCGAGAACGGCGGCCGGCGCCGGGGTGTCGGTCATGCGCACATCCTCTCGAACGGCACCGACATCGCCCGGAGCGCCCACTCCCGACCCGATCCCATCCCGACCGGGGCTTCGCACCCCCGCTCACGCCTCCCGAAGCACCGGTGCCGGGTGCGCCCGCAGCCCCGCCGCCAGGGTCAGGGTGACCGTGACGGACGCCGCGGCCAGCACCGTGATCGCCGTCGTCGGCGAGGTGACCTGGGCGATTCCGCCCGCGATCGACGCGCCGATGCCCTGCATCGCGACCATCCCCGACGAGTGCAGCCCCAGCGCCTGCCCGCTCAGCTCGTCCGGCGTCATCGCCATCAACCGCTCCTGGAACAACAACGTCGCCGAATAGCCGATCGACGCCACCGCGACCACACCCAGCGCGAACGGCAGCGGCGGATGCACCGCGAACAACAGGTACGGCGTGGCCAGGAGCAGCAACATCGGCGCCCCGAGCCGGCGTCGCCACGGCGCGGGCACGAACCGCCCGCCCACCACGTCCCCGGCGAGCATGCCCACGGCCGCGAACGCGAAGAGCAGCCCCGCGTGGTCCGGCGCGAGCGGGATGAACAACGACTCGCAGCCGACGATCAGACCGTTGGGCACCCACAGCGCGAGATAGATGTAGCGGCGCGGCTTGACCGACCACAACACCGTGTTGTTGCGCCAGGTCTCGGCGACCGACGGCCGACCGGCCGCCCGCGGCGCCCGCCGGGCCAGGCCGAATCGGGCCACGATCGCCGCGAGCAGGTACAACCCGGCGGCCACCAGGAGCGTGCCGCGCGCGGACAACACGGTGACCAGCACGGCGCCGAGCGAGAAGCCGACGATCTGGAGCACCCCGTTGCTCATGTTGAGCACGGACCGCCCGAGCAGGAAACCGCCCCTGGGCAGGATCTCGTTGAGCAACCCGTAGCGCACGCCGCCGCCCACCGCGGCCACCGCGCCCTCGCCCAGCACGATCGCGAACAGCGCCCACAGCGGCAGCCCCGGGATCGCCACCGCGGCGGTGCCCGCGGCGAAGATCAACCCGATCACCGTCATCGCGGCCCGCGGCGGCAACCGGTCCGCCGCCGACATCAGCGCGGTCGCCCCGATCACCTGCGCGAGCGAACCGCCGAACATGCCCAGCGCGGCCAGCAGCGGCGAACCGGTCCGGTCGTAGACGAGGGTGCCCAACGCCAGTCCGGCGACGTTGGTTGCGGCCAGTTGCGCGGAGGACGCGGCGAACAGCGGGGTGTACTCCGGCGCGCGGAAGAGCTCTCGGTAGGTGCGCATGGCCAGAGCTTCGAGCCCGGCGGGGCGCGGGCGTTACTGTTTCGCCGGGAGGCGAAACCATGGGGTGGTGGCAGATCGACGCGGACACCCTGGCCGGCAGCCGATTCGCGGTCTCGCCGCTGGCCGAGGTCACCGCGACGCTCAAGACGCTGCAACGCGGTACGGCCGCGCATCCCGGCGAGGGGATCTGGCTGGACGCACACCTGCCCGCCTACCGGGCTCGGCTGGCCGAGGACCCGATCACCGCACTGCTGCTGCGGATCGGCTTCGGCGGCAGTTGGAACGCGGACTTCCTCACACCCCCGCCGGCGATCGGCGAAGCGGCCTTCGCGGCGGAACTGGCCGGTATCCGGGCCACGTCGGACCCGGACGCCCGGGCCGACCTGGAGGTGTCGATGGGCGGTCCACTGCCCGCCGCGCTGGACGGCCCCGAACTCGGCCCGCGCGCCGCGGACATCCTGGACTGGGTGTGGACCCGGGTGGTCCGACCGGACTGGCCGCGGCGGCGGCGGATCATCGAGGCCGACATCGTCGCCCGCACCGGTCAACTCGGCCGGGGCGGCTGGGCGGCGGCCCTGGACGACCTGCGTCCGGGCATGCGCTGGCTGGGCGCGAGCCGACTGCGGATCAACACCTACGACTACCCGCCGCGCGAACTCGGCGGCGCCCGCCTGTCGTTCGTGCCGGTCACGCTCGGACGCGGCTGGGTGGCCTGGGCGGGGGAGCGGCACTACGCGGTGGTCTACCCCTGCTCGGGCACCCTGGCCGACGCGCACCGCCCGGCCGGCCCCGACCCGCTGGCCCGCCTCCTCGGCCCGGCCCGGGCCGGCGTGTTGATCCGCCTGGACACCCCCAAGAGCACCACCCAACTGGTCGCGCTGACCGGCCAGGGCCTCGGCTCGGTCGGCCGCCACCTCAAGATCCTGCTGGACGCCAACCTGGTCCTGCGCCGCCGCTCCGGCCGCTCGGTCCTGTACTACCGCTCACCCGTCGGCGAGGCCCTGATCACCGCCCAGACACCGGCTCGCCCGCCCCGGACCCGCAACCCCGCGGGACCCCGCACAGCCCCGCCCGGTCCCCGGGCACGAACGACCGAGCCCGGGAACGGACGCGCAGCCGTGCGGGATGGGACACCATGACCGGATGAGCACCGAAACCGTCACACCGTTGTCCCCGCGCGGCATTTCGCACGTGCTGCTCACCCAGCGCTGGAGCGAACTCACCTTCCTGCACTGGGCCGTGCCGCCCGCCGCGGTCGCCCCACTGCTCCCGGCGGGCATCCGGCCGGACGTCCTGGACGGCGTCACCTACGTCGGCCTGGTGCCGTTCCGGATGGTGGGCGTCGCCTTCCTGCGGCTACCGGGCGTGCCGTGGCTCGGCACTTTCCCGGAGACCAACGTGCGGCTGTACTCGGTGGACGGGGCCGGCCGGCGCGGCGTGGTGTTCCGCTCGCTGGAGGCGGCCCGCCTGCTGCCGGTGCTGACCGCCCGGGCCACGCTGCGACTCCCGTACCGGTGGGCCAGGATGCGCATCGAGCACACCGGCGACCGGGTGCGCTACACGACGCGGCGACATCGCCCGGAGGGCGCCCCCAGGGGCGGCACGGTCGAGGTGCGCGTCGGCGCACCCGTGACCGACCCGAGCCCGCTCGAACACTTCCTCACCGCACGCTGGGGCCTGCACACCCGAGTCGCCGGCCGCACCCTCTACCTGCCCAACGCACACCCGCGCTGGCCGCTGCGCCGCGCCGAGTTGCTGCACCTGGACGAAGACCTGGTCGCGGCCGCGGGCCTGCCCGGGGTCGGCGGCGCACCGGACAGCGTGTTGTACTCCCCCGGCGTCCCCGTCCGCTTCGGCCCACCCCTCCCGGTCGACCCCGGCGCCCCGTCCGAGCCGTCCGGGCCGGGGGAGTAGCGTGCCGCGATGACCGAGACGTGGAGTACGCACGACATCGAGTTCCGTGACGACGTGGTGGTCAAGCGGTTTCGCTCGCGCGAGCGCGCCGAGCCGCTGCGCGAATGGCAGGCGCTGAGCCTGCTGGCCCGATACGCACCCGGCCTGGCACCGGAGCCGATCCGCGAGGACATCGACGGCGAACCGCCCGTCGTCGTGATGTCCCGACTCGGGGGCGTGCCGCTGCGCGGACGAGACCTCGGCCGGGAGCAACTGCGGGCGCTGGCAGAGGCGATCGGCACGCTGCACGACGCGGTTCCGACGGAGACGATCCTGGCCCTGCCGGCCTGTACCTGGTATCCGCCCGTGGTCGAGGGCAAGGCGCGGGCGTGGAGTACGGGCGGGCGGGAACTCGGCCCCGACCCGATGGTGGCGCGGGCCTTCGAGGCCGGCCGCGCGTGGTTGGCGGAACGGGACACGCCGGCGGAACCGGGGCCGGGCATCCGGCCGGTGTTCGGCCTGTCGGACGGAAACCTGGCCAACTACCTGTGGGACGGCGCGCGGGTTCGCCTGGTGGACTTCGAGATCTCCGGCCGCAGCGACCGGGCGTTCGAACTGGCGGAGCTGGTCGAGCACGTCTCGATGTGGCCGGACGGCACCGAGGCCGATACGACGTTCTTCCTGTCCTGCTTCGAGTTGAGCGATCCCGAGATCGCACGACTGCGGGACTTCCGAGCCCTGTTCGCCTTCGTCTGGCTGCTGATGTTGTTGCCGGACAGCCCCGGTCATCACCGCAACCCACCCGGAACCCTGGAGCGCCAGGCGGCCCGGCTGTCGGCCCGTCTCGACCGGATCGGGTAGTCGGGCGGAGGCGCCGGCGGACTGCCGATCGGTGCGCACGACCCGCGAAATCCGGCCGGCCGGTGGGCACGACGAAGTGAGGGCGGACGCCCGGACGGATCGTCGTATCGATCACACCCCCCGAGGCACCGACCCCACGCCGGCCACCTCCGAACGCCCGACCCCACGTCGGACGCCCCACCGCCCCCACTCGCCCCGCTCGTCGCACCCCACCGGTCGACGACGAGCCGGCCGTACCCACTATCTGGTCATCGCCTCCAGCAATCGTTCGACGTCCTCGACATCCTTGGCCCGACGCGGCCGATGCGGCATCCACGTGGGGGTCATCAGCTTGATCTCGACCTGCGCCTCGGGCGAGATGATCGGGCAGGACAACCCGCCCAACCTGCCCGGCGGCGTCTCCAGCATCCTCTCCGGCCAGCGTGCGCCCGCCCACGGCCCACCGGCCACGATCACGTGACCCTCGGGATCGAGGGCCAGGAACGCGAAGCCCAATTCCACCCCACCCGCCGCGTAATCGAGTTGTTGTTCGACCGGCGCCTGAGCCAGGCGAACGAATCCTCGCGCGGAGAACGCTTCGGTGAGCGCCGGGGCGTCCTGTGCCCACGCGAACCAGTCGACGTCTGCATGTTCCCGGGTTATCCGCCCCAGGTAGAAATCCATTGCCCATCCGCCCCGCAACCAGACCTGAATACCCAACTCCCGGGCCAGGTCCTGGACTTCGACGATCAGTGCGATCTGCCGGTCGGCATCCGACGACACAGTCATGGGTTTACCGTAGGGCTCCCGCCGCCCGCCCCGGCACGGTCTCGTCACGACGTCATCTACCCGTGACCGAAAACGATTCTTCGTCGCCCCGTCCGCGCGCCACCGCGGCCTCCTCGGTCCACGCCTCCCCGGCCTGCTCGGGCCCGGCTTCCCGGTCTCATTCCGTCCCGCCGGCGAGCCCGTGTGCGCGGCGATACGCGCGCAGCTCGGCCGCCGTGGGCGGGTTCGCCCCCGCCCGGGAACAGGTGAGGGCCGCGACCACCGACGCGTCCGCGAGCAACGTGCCCAGCGTCGCCGGGTCGAGACCTCGGATGCCGGCGGGGTGCAACAGGTCCCGGCGGCGCAGCGCGTCCAGGAGGCCGGCCGTGTACGCGTCGCCCGCGCCGACCGTGTCCACCACCGGCACCGCCCGGGCGGGCGCCGCGGCCCGCCCCGCGGCGCACACGCCGTACGAGCCCTCGGCGCCGCGGCTGACCACCACCAGGCCCGGCCCCAGCGCCAGCCAGGCATCCGCCACGTCGGCGAAGTCCCGGGTCGGATGGAGCCAGGCGAGGTCCTCGTCGCTGACCTTGACCACATCCGACAGGGCCACCAGCGACTCGATCCGCTCCCGGGCCGGCCCCGGAGCGCCCATCAGGGACGGCCGGCAGTTCGGATCGTAGGAGACCACCGCCTCCCCCTTCGCGTGTTCGGCGGCCAGGAGGCGCCGCACCGGGTCCGCGCCCGGGGCCAGCGTCGCCGCGATCGAACCGGTGTGCACGCACCGGGATCCGGTCGGGACGCCGACCGACTCGGGCAACTCCCAGTCGATGTCGAAGGTGTAGGTCGCCGCTCCGGCCGAGTCCAGGTCGGCTCGGGCCACGCTGGTGCGACCCGCCGACCGGCTCTGCGGCGCCACCTCGACCGCGCTCGCCGCCAGGTGCGCCGCGAGCAACTCGCCGTGCGGGTCCGGTCCGTAACGGGTGATCAGATGCACCGGCGCGCCGAGTCGACCCAGCCCCACCGCGACATTGGCCGGACTGCCCCCGGGATGGGCGACCGGATCGCCGCCCCGGACGGATACGAGGTCGATCAACGCCTCGCCGATCACGGTGATCATGCGGCGGCCCTCCTGGTGGGTTCGTGGTGCCGAGGGGCGGCGCCCGGTCGGGCGGCGGCGCCCGTACCGTCGGTCACGGACCGACCTCGCCGGAGCCGCGCGGGATCAGCCGGGTGCGCATGTGGATGTGTTGTACCGGGGTCACATCGCCCGCGAGGCGGCGGAACAACAGGTGCGCGGCGGCCTGTCCGATGCCGAACGGGTCCTGGGCGACCACGGTGACGGCCGGGGTGAGCATGTCCGCGAGTTCGAAGTCGTCGAAGCCGACCAGCGCGGGCTGCACCGGCGAGCGGCGGATCTCGCGCAGCGTCTCGACGGTGAATCGGCTGTTGCCGCAGAAGACCGCGGTGGCCGGATCGGCCCCGCCGAGCATCGCCCGCAACCACGCCCGCAGTTCCGCACCGTACGGCGGCCCGTTGTACACCAGCCGCGGATCCGGTTCGATGCCCGCCTCGGTCAACGCCTCGCGGTGGCCGCGCAGTCTTTCCCGGGCGGTGAAGATCTCCAGCCGGTCGCCGATGAACGCGATCCGTCGATGGCCGTGCCGGATCAGGTGTTCGACTCCGGTCCGGGCCCCGCCGACGTTGTCCACGAGCACGGTGTCCGCCTCGATGTCGCCCGGTGGGCGGTCGATGAACACGCACACCATCCCGGCCTCGATCTCCGGCAGCAGGTAGCGGTGACTGCCGCCGGCCGGGACCACGATCAGGCCGTCCAGGCGCCGTGCGCACAGGGCCAGGACGAGGTCGCGCTCCTTGTCCGGATCCTCCGCCGACGACGCGCTGAACAACACCGTGCCGTGCTGGTGGGCGATGTCCTGGATGGATCGGGTGAGGGCGGAGGAGAACGGGTCCGCGGCGTCCTCCAGGACCAGGCCGATGCTGGAGGTGTGCCCCGAGCGCAACTGCGCCGCGCTGTCGTTGCGCCGGAATCCGGTCTGCGCGACGGCCGCCCACACCGCCTGCTGTTTCCCGGCACTGACGTTCGGCTCACCGTTTATCACCCGCGAGACGGTCTTGATGCCGACACCGGCGAGGGCGGCCACGTCCTTCATCGTGGTACGACCGCGCCCGCGCGGGCGCTCCGGAATCGTCGGGCCGGCCATCGGGGGTCCTACCTTTCGAGCGGCCGGGTTCGCATCCGGCACCCAGGGTGCGGTGCTCCCGGAACCGGGAGCGGGGGAGTGGGGCCGGCCCCGAGCGGACGCCGGCGGTGCGAAGCGGCAGTCGGGGTCGGTCGGTTCAGCGGCGGTCGTCGGTTCGGCGGGCGGCTCGACGCAATGCCTCGGCGAGGGTCGGTGCGGACCCCAGCCGGGGCAGCAGGGTGGCCTGTACCGCGTGGTACACGTCGGGTTTCCCCTGCCAGACGGTGGCCGAGGGCCGCGCGTCGGGGTCGAGTTCGTGATGCCAGCTACCGTGCTTCCGGTCCAGGAACACTGCGTCGGCATGCTCCCACCACGCTCGGTACAGGTCATCGTAGTAGGCGACCCCGGTGGCCCGACGCAGTGCCGCCGCCGCCGCGATCGCCTCGGCCTGGACCCAGTGCATCCGGGTGCGTACCACCGGCCGTCCGGTCCAGTCGAGCGTGTACACGAAGCCCGGCCGGCCGTCCGCGTGGCCGCCTTCGCGCACCGCCGCCGCGAACAGCGCCTCCGCGTCGGTACGCAACCAATCGGGCGGGTCCGGCAACGACGCGGCAAGCGCGAGCAGCAGCCGGGACCACTCGAAGCCGTGGCCGACGGTGGCGCCGTAGGGGCGGAACGGATCGGCGGGACGGTCGTGGTGGTACTCGCGCTGCGGCGTCCAGTCCGGGGCGAAGTGCTCGACCAGCCGCCATCGATCGGCCCGCGCGTGGTCGTGCACGACCCGCTCGGCGATGCGCAGGGCGCGGGTGCGCCAGTGCTGTTCGCCGGTGGCGTCGGCGGCGGCCAGGAACGCCTCCACGGCGTGCATGTTGCTGTTGGCGCCCCGGTACGCCTCGCCGGTGGTCCAGGCCCGGTCCCAGGATTCGGCGCAGGCGCCCCGGTCGGCCTCCCAGAACCGGCGCTCGACGACGTCCAGGGCCTCGGCGAGCAGGGCGGGCGCGCCGCGATGGCCGGCGGCGCACGCGCTCGCGGCGGCCAGCACGACGAACGCGTGGTCGTACATGCGCTTGCCGTCCGGGCGTTCGGCGTCCGGCACCGGCCGCCCGGACCGGTCCACCAGCGGATGCCAGCCGCCGTGCTCGCCGTCCCGCAGCAGATCCGTCAACGCGGCGATTCCGTGCGCCACGAGCGCGGCCGCCTCGTCCGGCCCGACATCGCCGGCGTCGCCCCCACCCGCGCCCTGCCCCGCACCGCCGACCCCCCGCAACCGCGCCAACGCGAACACGTGCGTCATCCGGGCCGTCACCCACGTGTGCACCACCCCGTCCGCGACCGGCCGACCGGTGTCGTCCAGCCAGCCGAACCCGCCCTCGGCCAGCCGGGCGCCCCGGGCGAACCGGATCAGTCGGTCGCATTCCGCGTCCAGCCAGGCCGCGTGTTCGGGGGAGTCCCCCAGGGGTTCAGCCGCCATGTGCCGCACACTCCCTCTGACATCGTTGTCACACGGACCGTACCGGGCCGTCGACAAGCTGTCGACATCCCGCCCGCCGGCTGCTTCCCGGATCGGCCGCCGAGCCGGATCGACTATGGCCATTCGCCGCAATCCCCAACAGATCAGCGTGAGTTCCGGGCCGAACCCGAGATCCGCGAAACCCTTGACACCCGCCCATCGGGCCAGCACTGTACTGACACCGTTGTCAGGCGGTCGGCGACCCGGTTCGCTCTCGCCTCCGTCCTGACACACGTGCGAACTCGTGGTGCCCCGGCCCCGGCCGAGCCGGCTCGCGGTGAACGACCCGACAACCCGAAGGAGTTGGGCACGTGCAACCCCTGATCGAAGGTCGGGGCCTGGTCAAGCGGTACGGCCAGGTCCAGGCCCTGCGCGGCGCCGACTTCGCCGTCTTCCCGGGCGAGGTCGTCGCGCTGATCGGTGACAACGGCGCGGGCAAGAGCACGCTCACCAAGACCCTGGCCGGCACCGAACGACCGGACGCGGGCGAGATCCTCTTCGAGGGCCGGCCGGTGAGCATGGAACGACCCACGGACGCCCAGGAGTTGGGTATCGAGACGGTCTACCAGGACCTGGCCCTGGCGCCCGATCTGGACGGCGCGGCCAACCTCTTCCTGGGCCGCGAGCTGCTGCGCCGCGGTCTGGCCGGGCGGTTGGGCGTACTGGACAAGGCCACGATGCGCGAGCGGGCGATCGAGGCGTTCGCCCGGCTCGGCGTCGAGTTGCAGGACATCGACGCCCCGATCGGGACGCTCTCCGGCGGCCAGCGACAGAGTGTGGCCATCGCCCGCGCGGTCGCCTGGGCGGACAAGGTGATCTTCATGGACGAGCCGACCGCAGCGCTCGGTGTGCTCCAGCGCGGTCGGGTGCTGGAGGTGATCCGCCGGGTCCGGGACAACGGCATCGCGGTCGTGCTGATCAGCCACAACATGCCGGAGGTGTTGTCGGTCGCGGACCGCGTCGAGGTGCTGCGGCTGGGTCGACGCGTGGCGAGCCTGACCGCCGCGGACACCACGGTGGAGGACCTCGTGGGCGCGATGACCGGCGCCCTGGACGGACTCGACGGGCAAGGAGCACCGGCATGAACCTCGACAAGACGGCCACCCCACCGGGGCACCCGGACCCGGACGGCGACCGAGCCGACGGGCAACCCGCGACACGCGGCGGTCGGGAACACCCGGCGCCCGTGCCGCAGGCCGACCAAGTCCCCCCGGACGCCGGATCGTTCCTCCGCCGTGTGGTGTGGCGCCGGCTCGCCCGGAGCAACTCGTGGTGGACCTTCCTGGTCCTGATGGTGCTGGTGACCGCCTTCTCCGTCATGCGACCCGAGCAGTTCCCCACCACGTTCAACCTGCGCAACGTGGCCACCGACGCGGCGGTGTTGCTGATCGTCGGAGTCGGGATGACCTTCGTGATCATCATGGCCGGCATCGATCTGTCGGTCGGCTCGGTCCTGGTCTTCGCCGGCGTCGCCGCGGCCAAGACGATGACCGCCGTCGCCGGACCGGACGCGGGCTGGGGCGCGATCCTGCTCGGCGTACTCGCCGGTCTCGCCGCCGGCGCCGGCTGGGGCGCGTTCAACGGCTTCCTGATCGCCAAGGCGCGGGTGCCCGCGCTGATCGTCACGCTCGGCAGCCTGGGCATGGCGCTGGGCCTGGCCCAGGTGTTGACGGAGGGTCAAGACGTCCGGGGCGTGCCCACCCGGTTCACCGACACGATCGGCAACGGCCGATTCCTGGGCGTTCCCTGGCTGGTGGTGATCGCGCTCGTGGTCACCGTGCTGGGTGCGCTCGTGTTGGCCACGACCCGCTTCGGCCGGCGTACCTACGCGGTGGGTTCCAACGCCGAGGCGGCCCGGCGCGCCGGGATCGCCGTCGATCGACACATGATCGAGGTCTACGCCCTGTCCGGCACCCTGGCCGGGCTCGCCGGGGTGTTGTCCCTCGCCCGCTTCACCACCACCACGATCGGCGGCCACGCCAACGACTCGCTCGGTGCCATCGCGGCCGTCGTCCTGGGCGGCACCAGCCTGTTCGGCGGCATCGGCACCGTGGTCGGCACGCTGATCGGCGTCTTCATCCCCGCCATCCTGCAGAACGGCTTCGTCATCCTGGGCGTGCAGCCGTTCTGGCAGAGCGTCGCGGTCGGCGCCGTGTTGATCGCCGCCGTGTACGCCGACCAGTTGCGCCGCCGCGGCCGGCAACGCCGCTGACCACCGCGGCCGTTCCCGGACCGCCTCGATCCGACCCGCCACCCGCTCCGGCCCACCCCCGCCGCACGGCCGATCGTTTCGCCCCACCACCGCCAGGAGGCACTGCCCGATGAAGACACCGACGTACGTCGCCGTGACCATCGCCCTGACCGCGGTCGCCACCCTCGGCGGGTGCAGCGACGACGGCGGCTCCGGGGGCGGACGCAAGATCACCTTCGTCCAGGGCGTCAAGGGCGACGAGTTCTACATCTCGATGGCCTGCGGCGCACAGCAGAAGGCCAAGGAACTCGGCGTCAAGCTCGATGTGACCGGCGCGGACAAGTGGGACGCCTCGCTGCAGACCCCCGTGGTCAACGCCGTCGCCGCCAAGAGCCCGGACGCCGTACTGATCGCTCCCACCGACACCCAGGCCCTGCGCCAACCCGAGCAGCAGCTCAAGTCCCGGGGCGCGAAGGTGATCGAGGTGGACACCAAGCTCGACGACGGCTCGATCCGCGAGACCGCGATCTCCTCCGACAACGAACGCGGCGGCATGCTCGCCGCCCAGACCCTGGCCGGTCTGCTCCAGGACCGGGGCACGGTCGCGGCGATCAGCGTCAAGCCCGGCATCTCCACCACGGACGCCCGCCTGAAGGGCTTCGAGACGGAGATCAGGAAGCACCCCGGCATCACCTACCTCGGCGTGCAGTACAACGACGACGACCCGGCCAAGGCCGCCTCCATCGTCACCTCCACGATCGCCTCGCATCGCGACCTGGTCGGCGTCTTCGCGGCCAACGTGTTCAGCGGGGAGGGCGCGGCCACCGGCATCGAACAGGCCGGCAAGGCGGGCCAGGTCAAACTGGTCGCCTTCGACGCCACCCCGAAGCAGGTCGAGGCGCTGCGCAAGGGTTCGATTCAGGGCCTGATCGCGCAGAAGCCGTTCGACATCGGCTCCCAGGGCGTCGAACAGGCCGTCGCCGCACTCGACAAGAAGCCGGTCCCCAAGAACATCTCCACCGACCTGGTCGCCGTCACCAAGGAGAACGTGGACCAGCCCGACGTGAGCAAGTACCTGTACAAGGGCGCCTGTTGACCCGACCCGAACCCGACCCGGCGACCCCTCGACCGCTCGGCCCCGCCGGCTCGACCCCACCCGTTCGAAACACGTGATCGGCCCCCGTAGGCGACTACGGGGGCCGAGGTCACGCCGACGCTACTTGACGATCGTGGTCAGCGGCTGCTTGTCCTCGCGCTCGATGATGCACGCCGCCTGGTGGTTGCCGTGGTTCCACGACTCCATGTCGAGCGGGTACGAGTACGAGAAGCCGAGCTTGGGCGACGCGGGCTGCCGATCCAACAGCGGGCCGATGTACTGCTCGCACAGTTCGCCGACCTTGTCCTCGTAGCCCGCGGTGAGCGGCGTCACCGACGCCGGCAGGTCGAACGCCTTGCCGACCTGGCCGCTGTGCGGCTTCGCGCAGGAGACGTCCGTGGTCTTGGCGCCGTCCTGGTTGATGCACTGGCCGGTCTTGTACGTGAAGGCGTCGATGATGTCGGCCGTGGACGTGCCCGTGGCGCTGCCGGTCGGCTTCGTGGTGCCGCTCGGCTTGCCGGTCGGGCTCGTGGTGGCCTTCCCCGTGGATGATGCGGTCGAAGAGACGACGGGAGCCTTGCTGCCCTTGTCGTCCTTGTCGTTGCCGAGACAGCCGGACAGCAGACCGGTGGCGGCGACGACTCCGGCCACGGCCGGCGCGAGTACGCGCAGGCGGTGGGAGGTGGGCATGTGGGACACAACCTTTCGCTTTGGGACGCCCAAGATCCTGTCGCGATCCCACACCGAAATGTGGAGGGAAACGGCGCTTGCTTTTTTGCGAAGTCGAGAGGATCAGTCCGCTCGTGGTTCACCCCGCGCCGCACCCGTTCCCGGTCCGCTGCCATCGTCGCCCGTCGGCGCCGCCCGCACCAGCCCCCGGCGGGAAGTTCGTCGCCCGCCCGGCGGCGCGATCCGGCGCACCGCCACCCCGACCACCTGGTCCCGGTGCACGAAACCGTACGCGCGCGAGTCCCAGCTCGACGCGGCGTTGTCGCCCAGCACGACCAACGCGCCGGCGGGCACCGCTTCCCCGGCGGCGTCGCGCAGCACCGGGAAACGGTCCACCGGCACCGGATCACCCGCCACCGCCACCGCACGCTTGACCATCAACCGCCCCCGCGGCACCGGGGCCAGATCGGTGCGTTCCGGGATCGCGGCGAGCACGGCCGCGTCCAACCGCCGCAACCCCGGCGGCAGTCCGGCCACCACCGGCGGATGCGGGACCCGGACGACCACCACCCGACCGGTCCGCACCCGCCCGGTGCGACGCACCAACAAGCGATCGCCCGGGAAGAGCGTGGGTTCCATGCTCGGACCCTCGACCGTGGCCACCAGGTAGCGCCGGCGCACCCACAGCAGCGCCGCCGCGCCCGCGCCCGCGCCCACGAGCACAACAGGCGCGATCCGGGCCGGGTTCACTTCGCCTCCCGATATCCGGCCGCCTGGAGCCGGAACAGGCTCGCGTAGTGGCCCTCGTCGTCGAGCAGTGCCTCGTGCGAGCCCTGTTCGACGATCCGACCGCGGTCCAGGACCACGATCAGGTCCGCGTCGCGCACCGCGCCGAGCCGGTGCGAGATGAGCAGACTGGTGCGACCCTCGCGGTGTTCGCGCATTCGGGCGTGCACCTCGTGCTCGGCCTGCGGGTCCAGGCCCGAGCTGGGCTCGTCCAATATCATCAGCTCCCGCCCGGCGCGGACGAACGCCCGTGCCAGGGCCAGGCGTTGCCACTGGCCGCCGGAGAGCACCACGCCGGTGTCCGGGTCCTCCTTGTCGGCCTCGCTGAAGAACATCCGGGTCAGCAGCGTGTCGTAGCCGCGTGGCAGGGCGGCGAGCCGGTCGTGGATGCCCGCGCGTTCGGCGGCGGCCTCGATCCGGGCCCGGTCGCCCAGGCTGTCCGGGTCGCCCATGGCGATGTTCTCCGCGGCGGTCAGGTCGTAGTTCATGTGGTCCTGGAACACCGCGCTGATCCGCCCGCGCAGTTCGGCCGGCGCGATGTCGCGCAGATCCACGCCGTCCCAGGTGATCCGCCCCCGGGTCGGGTCGTACATCCGGCACAGCAGCTTGACCAGCGTGCTCTTGCCCGCCCCGTTGAGTCCCACCAAGGCCACCGCCCGACCGTGCGGGATGCGCAGGTCGACGCCGCCCAGCACCCAGGGGTGGTCGTCGCTGTAGCGGAACCACACGTCGTGGAACTCGATGCCCACGCCCGGCTCCGGCGCGGGTGCGCTCTCGGTGGCCGAGGCCAGATCGGGTTCGGCGCGCACCACCGCGACGTAGTGGGTCAGGCTCAGGAGTTGGCCGTGCGCGGAGGCGATCGAGGACACCAGTCGGTCCAGGGCCGCCTGGATGCCGCCGACCGCGGCCACGAACATGGTCACGTCGCCGACGCTGAGGGTGCCGCGCCGGGCGGCGGTGACGGCCCACCACAGACCGCCGCCGGCGACCGCGGCGCCGAGTGCGCCCAGCACCGCCTGGGTGCCGAACTCGCGCAGGTCCATTCGGCGTTCGGCCGCGTTGGCGCGGCGCCGCTCGTGCATCATCCGGGTACGCAGGAACGGGCCGACGCCGAACAGCCGGATCTCGGTGGCCGCTTCGACGTCGGTGAGCAGTCGGCCGTAGAAGAACTCCCGGCGGTGCACCTGTTCGAAGTCCCACTGCATGCCGGCGCGCAGTCGGGACAACCGCAGTTCGGCGACCAGCACCGGGATTGCGGCGAGCAGGACCAGCCCGGTCATCGTCGGGCTGAGGATCAGCAACGAGCCGACGAAGCCGAGCAGCGTCAGCGCGCCCTGCACGGTGCCGCTCGCGCCGTCCACCAGGACGCCGAAGCCGGCGGTGCTGCTGCGTCCCAGGCGCAAGCGGTCCAGGAACGCCGGGTCCTCGAACCGGCGCAGGCCCACCTGGCGTTCGGCCGCCGCGAACAGGCGGTCGGTGCCCACCACCCCGGTGGCCCGGCCGATCTGGGCGCGCAGGTAGCGGCCGATCCCCGGCAGCATGGTGGCGACCAGTCCGGTGACCGCGAGCGCGAGGGCCAGGCCGCCGATCGCGCCGTGTCCGTCGGTGAGTCGGTCGATGACCAGCTTGGTCAACCACGCGATGGTGATCGGCACACCCGCCGACCCCAGCGTCACCGCCAGCGACCCCAGCGCCTGGGCGGGGGCCGCGTGCCGGGTGAGCGACATCGCCTCGCGGGCGGCGGCGAACAGGTCGCGGGCGTCGATCCGTGGGCTCACGCGTGCGCTTCGCTGGGCCGATGGCTGTTCTCGGACGCGCCGACGGCGGGCAGATCCGTCATCTTCAGGCCGGCCGCCAGCACCCGCCGATCCGCGCCGAGCAGGTACATCGCCGGCGTCCAGGCATTTCTGAACGCGGCCTGGACCACGCCGTCGTACTCCTCCACGATCACCCGGGCCACCGGGGTCAGCAGCGCGAGCAACTCGGCGTCGTCCCCGGCGATCACCGCCAGCGTGCGCTCGCGACCCAGCGAGCGGGCCCGCTCGGCGAAGCGCGGTGCCTGTACGTGGCAGGGCTCGCACCCGGCGGAGAAGAAGCCGACCAGTCCGCCGACGTCGAGGTCGCCCACCTGTTCGCCGGTGGTCGTGGTGGCGGTGAACACGCCGGGGCGCTTGCCCGGCCCCAGTTCGATCGGCGGCCCGGACGCGGTCGCGGTCTGCGGTTGTGGTGCGCGCAGCCTGCGCAGCACGCCGAGCAGGAGCACCAGGTTGAACGCGCTCACCAGACCGATGAGCACGACGGCGGCGACAAGTATGGGCATCAGGCATTCCTCGCGAACAGGTCGACGATGTCGTCCAGGGAGATGAGCAGGAGCGCGCCGAGCAGCCCGGCCACCACCGCGACGGCGCTGCCGGCGAGCGCGGGCGGCAGGTCGGTGGGGGAGGCGAGGCCGGTCGCGGACAGGCCGGCGATCGAGGCGGCGAGCAGGATGCCGTTGCGCACCAGGTGGCGCGGGCCCAGCGGCGCGTCGGAGGCGCCGAAGCAGCGGCAGGAGGAGCGCCGACCCCGGCGCAGCGCAGCGCCGACGGCCGCGGTGAACCCGGCGAGCAACACGCCGGCGACCGCGAAGCCGACGCCTCGGGTCGGCGGGACCAGGACGAGCACGGGCACCGAGATCTCCCCGGCGACCACCGCGTACCCGACCGGCCGGGTCGACCCGGCCCGCAGCGGCAGCAGGCCCGGTATGGAGTCGACGAAGCCGGCGAAATCGCGGAGCTTGGCGACCGCGGCGACGGCGAATACGAGGCCGATCAGGCAGGCCGAGCCCAGGTATATGTAGCCCACGGTTGTCCCCCTTTTTGGCGCGCGGAAACGGCGGGCGGCGAAAGTTCACCGCCCGCCGTCGAGTCCGGCAGGATCGCCCAACCGATTTCGAGGTCGCGCTACACGCACATTCGCCAATTCGGGGTGCCGAAGATACGTGTCGTACTACGCCGAACGCAGTTGTGGATGCGATCCTCGGGACGTCCGCCTTGTGGGTGGTCCGCCCCGATAATGACGGCGCGATAATTAATCCCGCTGCGGGCAATCCCGCTGCGCGATATTGCATCGCGGAATATCACCAACGGCCGCGACGGGCGGAGACGGACGAACCCCGCCCGCCGACGGCTCCGGGGCCGAAGGTCAGCAGTTGCCGACGCGCGTGGTGGTGCAGCCCTCGTCCTTGCAGCACTGATACAGGAAGAGCACGCCTCCACCACAGAAGTAGGTGTTGCTACAGCCTGCCTCGACCGTGGCCTTTTGGGTCAGTCGGTTCAACAGACGATCGGCGAGACGCATCATGACGTCTCCTCTCCCGGCCGGGTGGGCCGTTTGGATTGGTAATCGGATTATTGCCAGTTCCGCTTTTTATTCGCAAGACCCAAATCACCAACCATCGGAGATGATCAAGGAATGATCGCCGCGCCCGATTTCCGGCGGCCGGGCGCCGCGAATCGGCTCGATCCGCCGAATACGATGGATAGGCTCGATATGGCGGGCCTACGGGACGAGGTGGGCGAAAACCACGACGTTGCCGGAATAGTGCGTCTTCTTGCTGTAGGTGCCGCCGCAGGTGAGGAGCCGCAACTCCGGTCGGGTCGCGTCGCCGAAAACCCGCGCGGTGGGAAAGTCGTCCCGGGCGAACGCCTCGACCCCGTCCACCACGAACGCCGCGACGCTGCCGTCCGCGCGGTCGATCTCGATCCGGGAGCCGCGCGGCAGCGCGCCCAGCGGATAGAAGACCGCGGGACCGGCGGCGGTGTCCACGTGCCCGGCGATCGCGGCGGTGCCCTTCTCGCCGGGCGTCACGCCACCCTGGTACCAGCCGGCCAGATTGCGATCCCCCTGCGCGGGCACGTCGATGCCGCCCGCCTGATCCAGGCCGACCCGGGCCAACGGAGCCGAGATGCCCAACTCCGGGATCCGGATCCGGGTCGGGATCGACGCGCGCATCGGCGCCGGCTCGGGCGGCGCCGCGGGCGGCGTCGTGGACGCGGCGGGATCGGTGGGCCCCGCGGGGGTCGCCGAAGCCGCGGGATCCGCGGCGGACGCCGCCGGCGTGCTCGGCACCGCCGCCGCGGCGGGCGGGCGCGGTGGTGGTGCGGCGGCGTCGTACCCGGCGTACAGCAGCCCTGCGCCGCCGATCGCCAGCACGCCGGTGGCCGCCGCCCAGAACAGGCGACGGCCACCGGGTCGGTGCTGCCGATCCGCGGCACTCACGGGTGCCTCGGGTGCGGAACGGGCCATCGGTCAGGCGAGGTTCGAGGTCCGGCGGCGCAGCGCGACGAAGCCGGTGCCGGCCGCGCCCGCGAGCACCAGACCGCCCACCGCGAGCAGCGCCGGGTCGGCGCCCTGGGTGCCGCCGAAGCCGGCCGTGGACGCGGTGGTCGGCGCGCTGCCCATCACGTGCAGGCTGCCGATCAGTTCCTGGCCCTCGCCGCAGACCACCTTGACCTCGTAGTCGCCGGTGGCCACGTCCTTGATCGTGGCCTGGCCCTTGACCTCGTCGCCCTCCCGGGTCAGGGTGGCGGTGGCCGTGAACGCGTCCGAGGAAGCGGTCGCCGTGTTCGCGGTGCAGTGCTTGTCGTCCGACAACAACACCGTGTCGCCGGGGCGACCGGAATCGGTCTGCATCGGCGTGGCGGCGAACGCCGCACCGGCGGAGCCGCATACACTGAGAGTCACGATGGTGCCGACGACTGCGAGACGGGCACAGCGCATTTCGTCCTCCAATGGACATGCGGAACCGAACCCGACAGAACGGGTCACAGGGGAAGTCCCGCTACAAGGAACGTAAAAAGCCGCTCAACCCCTCGCCACCGCTGGCCGCCGAACGGTGGATCACGCCGGGCGTCGGAGTGGAACGCGCCCGCCCCGGGGTTTACCGGCACACCCACTCACCCCGCGCCGGGCACCTGCCGGGCGGCCATCACCGCGATGTCGTCCTCCACCGGCGGCACCACCAGGCGATCCAGGATCGTGTCCACCAGCGCCTCCAACGGCGCCGCCGGCACCGGACGCAGCGCCGCCAACCGCGCCAACGACACGTCGATGTCCTCGTCCCGGCGCTCCACCAGACCGTCGGTGTACAGCACCAACACCGAGCCGGGCACGTTCGGCCGCACGTACGCCGCGTACCCCCCACACCCGGTGCCCAGCGGCGGACCGGTCGGCAGCTCCACCAGCCGGGTTCCGCCGTCGGCCTCCACCAGCAACGGCGGCAGATGCCCGGCGTTGGCGAACGTGGACACCCCCGCGCCCGGATCCACCAGTACCAACAGACACGTGGCCACCCGCTCCAGCCCCGCCTCCTCGCTCATCCGGTCGGCCCGCGCCAGGATCTCCTCCGGCGACAGCCCGCCCGCCGCCAACACCCGCAACAGCGCCCGATAGTGGCTCATGTCCACCGCGGCCTGCACGCCGTGCCCCATCACGTCGCCGACCGCGAGCAACGTGCGCCCGTGCGGCAGCGCGATCGCGTCGAACCAGTCGCCGCCCACCTCCACGCTGCGCCCGGCCGGCAGATAGCGGGTGGCCAGCTCGATGTCCGGATGCGGCGCCTTGGGCCGGGCCAGCAGGGCCCGCTGGAGCGCGAGCGCGACGCTGTGCTCGCGCGAGTACCGCCGCGCGTTGTCCACACATGTGGCCGCGCGGTGCGCGAGGTCGCGGGCCGTCTCCACGTCGTCCTCGGTGAAGGTCGGCGAATCGCCGGCCCGGACCAGGCTCAGCGTGCCGATCGCCTCGCCGCGCGCGATCAGCGGCACCAGCAGCGCCGAATGCATCGCCGCCTCCCGGTAGACCGCCACCCGGGACGCGTCCGGCGCGGTCGCCCGCAACCTCTCGTCGGAGGGCCGGTTGTCCACCACCGTGCACCCGGTCCGCACCACGCGCGCCACGTCCGCGCCCGGCTGGTAGTCGATGTGCTCGCCCGGCCGACCCAGGATCGCGCTGAGGTAGCGCAGCTCCGGGATCGAGCTCCACGCCGCCCGGCGCAGCCGCACGGTGTCCGGGGCCGGGCGCGGCCGACCGACCTGCTGATCCGGGTCGGCCGGCTCCACCAGTTCCACGCCGACCACGTCCGCCAGCACCGGGACCAACAGATCCACCAGCTCCCGGCACGTGGTGTCGATGTCCAGCGTGGTGCCGATCTCCAACGCGGCCCGATCCAACAACGCCAGCCGACGATGCGCCTGATCCAGCGCGAGCCGGGTGCGCCGGGACTCGGTGACCTCCATCAGGATGCCGACGATGCCGAACACGCCGTCCCGGTCGTCGAGTCGGTGATAGGCCGCGTGCCACCACCGGGTCTGCGGTACGCCGTCCACGACGCGCACACCGGTGATCGTCGCCTCGCGCGCGATCCCGTCGGCGAGCACCGCGCGCAGCACGTCCTCGGGCACGTCCAGCCCCGGAAACGACTCGGCGATGGCGAGCCCGACGTGTTCGCTCGCCGGCCGGCCGTCGATCCGCGCCAGCGCCGGATTCACGTACAGATGACGCAATTCCGGGTCCAGGATGCAGATCGGGGCCGCGGTCTGCTCCAGTACGCGACGCAACAGGCGCAATCGGGCACGCACCGACAATCGCGAGTCCGCGCCGAGCAGTCCGCCCACGCCGAACTCTTCGTCCGCCGGGTCGACGTCGTCGTGCAAGCCGGAGTCTCCTTGGGGTCGCGGTCTCGGTGGGTGGGCGCGGGTCGTTCAGCCGGTGGGTACGTCGGACGGCTCCGCGAGGGCGGCCAGGTCCTCGTGCAGCAGCCCACTCGCCCGCAGGACGCCGGCGACCCGGGTCAGATCGGCACCGGCCGCGACCGGCACCGCAGTGCGCACCCGGGCATCGGCCGAACGGGCGAACGAACCGAGTACATCGCGGGCGCCCGCCTCCACGAACACCTCGATGCCGCGCTCGCGCAACGTGGTCACCGCGTTGCGATAACGCACCGGGTGCCGCAGTTGGCCCACCACCCCGTCACGCAGCTCGCGCTCGTCGGCGTAGTCGCGGCCCAACAACGGCGACAACACCGGATAACGCGGCGCCCGGAACTCGATGTCCGTCCCGAGCCGGCGCCACTCGGTGGCGGCCGACTCGCGCAACCGATTGTGGAACAACGTGCGCACCGTCAACGCCCTGGAGACGACCGACTTGCGCTCCGCCAGCGCCGCGAACGTGGCCAGCGACTCGTCCGGCCCGGAGACCACGGTGTGCTCGGCCGAGTTGTCGCAGGCCAGATCCAGACCGGGCAACTGCGCCGAACACAGCAGTTCGAGCGTGTGCCTCGGTGCCAGGCGCAGGGTGAGCAGACCACCCGGATCACTGGTATGGAGCGTGCACGCCGCCGCCCGGGCCAGATACAGCCGGGCGCCGTCGCCCGCCGTGTACACCCCGGCCGCGGCCAACGCCGCCATCTCGCCCAGGCTGTGCCCGAGCAGCACGTCGGGACGGATCCCGAAATCGCCTTCGAGCAGCCGGAACGCGGCCAGCGCACCGGCGTAGATGGCCAGATGCAGGGACAACTCGTGCCGGTCCATCAACTCGTGTGCGTCCGGCGCCTGGGGATCGACGAGCAGACGCGAGGGGGACAACGTGGTCCCGTCGCCGACCGCGTCGTCGACCTCGGCCAGGGTGTCCCGGACGGCGGGCCGATCCTGGAGCCGGCGCAGTGCGCCCGGCACATAGGAGCCGACGCCGGGCATGATGATGGCGGTGCGTGGCACGCTCACGGAGACTCTCCCTGGGCTCGGTGGTCTCTGCTGCCATGGCCGGGAGGTTCACCGAACCCCGGCCACGGGTCGAGGGGACGACTTCGGAGGGTGGCGGTGGGACTGCGCCGCGCGATCTCGCGGATCGACCCCGGTCATGGCGGAAACCCGGGCTCGCGTGACGGGGGCGCGCGTCCGGGGCGGATCGGGATGGGGGCTGGGCCGGGCGTAGCGGCTGTGCGATGCGGTTCGGTGACGTTCGACGACGTCGGGTGTGGGTCGGCGGGGTTCGGTGGATGGGCTCGATTCCAGGAGAGTCGAGCCGGCGGGGGAGCGCAACCGCGCCCGGCCCCGCGGGCTGGGGCCCGGGCCGAGCGGGCGCCCCGACGGGCGGGCAACTCACGTGGTGTCGACGGGAGCTGACTGCCAGTCAGACCGGCCTGCGGGCGGGCATTCGGCGGCATGCGGACCGCCATTCGGGGTATTCCATCCGAGTGGTCCACGGCGCGCCCCGCGACGGTCGCCGATTCGGGTGGGCGTCGTTGCCGGCCCGTCGCCTTCGGTCGCCCCGATCGTTGGTCCGAACGTGATGAACCCCTGTCGTGTACTGGCCGCCGAGCTCGCCTCGGCCGCCGCGCTCGTCGCATTCGCGTCCGCCGCGCCCGTCGCGTCGGCACCCGTCGGGTCCGCGCCCGTCGGGTCCGTGCCTCGCGCCTCCGCGCCGGTCGTGTCGGGTACCGAAGCCGACCCGGGCACCACCGTCGTGGTCGCCGGCGACGGCTACCACGTGGCCGCGGGCGACGTCGTGGTCCGGCTCGCCGCCGGCGAGCGGGCCGCCGTGGTCGAGATCGCCCGCCACGGCGACGGGCCCGACGTGCGGATCCCGGTCGGCGCCGAACGACCCCGCCGAACCGGGATGCATATGCTGGCGGGGCCGTGAACCGGACGAGTGGCCCGGCGGCGCCGGCAGGAGGAGTGGCCCGATGAAGGTTGGCGTCATAGGTCTGGGCGACATCGCGGAAAAGGCGTACCTGCCCCTCGTCTCGACCCTGCCGGAGCTGGACCTGCGCCTGTACACCCGCACACCGGCGACGCTGCGCCGGGTCGCGGAGACCTACCGGGTGCCCGTCGAGCACCGGTTCGCCGACCTGGACGGGTTGCTCGCCGAGGGCCTGGACGCGGCCTTCGTGCACGCGGCGACCTCGGTGCACCCGGAGATCGTGACCCGGCTGATCGAGGCGGGCGTGCCCACGTACGTGGACAAGCCACTGGCGTACGCCCTGGACGAGAGTGCGCGCCTGATCGAGCTGTCCCGGGCGCGCGGCGTGGGCCTGATGGTCGGCTTCAACCGGCGCCATGTGCCGGCGTACGTGGAGAGCCGCGCCCTGCCGCGCGACCTGATCACGATCCGTCGCAACCGTGTCGACACCGCACGCGAGTTGCGTACGGTCGTCTTCGACGACCTGATCCACGTGGTCGACACGCTGCGCTTCCTGGCCCCGGGCGAGATCGAGCACGTCGACGTGCGGGCCCGGGTGGTGGACGGGCTCGCCCAGCACTTCGTGCTGCACCTGGCCGGCGCGGGCTTCAGTGCGATCGGCACGCTCAACCTGCGCAGCGGCTCGAACGAGGAGATCCTGGAGGTTTCCGGTCGGGACGCCACGCGCGAGGTGTACAACCTGGCCGACGTGGTCGACCACCATCAGGGCCGCCCGACCACGCGCCGGCGTGGCGACTGGACCCCGATCGCCCGCCAACGCGGGATCGAGCAGGTGGTGCTGACCTTCCTGGACGCGGTCCGCACCGGCGTCTTTCCCGACCTGGACGACGCGCTGCGTACGCACGAGATGTGCGAACTGGTGGTCGGCGAGGTGGAGAAGCAACTCGGCTGAGTGCGACGGGCGGGATGCGGCGGCGTCGGTGCGGCGCCGGCGTCGGGCGGGCGATGCGTCGGATGAGGAGGGGAATGGACCTGCGGGCGGAGTTGGCGCCACCGATGGTCGAGCCGAGCCGACTGGCCGAGGTGGCCGCCGGGATCGAGCGGATCGGTGAGCTGATTCGAGGCGGGGGCGGATCGGGCGCGGTGGAGGCCGCGTTGGCCGACTTTCGGGCGGCGACGGGGCACGACTATCCGATCGGGGCCTTCGTCGAGTACCACGGGTCGCGCACGCTCGCGGAGTTCGCGCTGGAGGCGGCCCGACCGGCCTGGCCCCGGGTCGCCGACATCACCCGGGCGGAACTGGTGGAGATCGTCCGGCGGATCCTGGCCGGCGACGCCGAACCAGACTGGTATCTCCTGGTGTTGACCGTGAACGTGCGGCACCCGGCGGTGAGCGACCTGATCTTCGGCCGGTCTGCCGAGGCGGACGGTCCGTTGTCGGCCGGCGACGACTTGCTCGGAGTTGCCGAGGCGATCGTGGACGAGGCGTCGGCCCATCGCCCGATCGTGCTGTGATCGCCCGCGGGTCGGTCGGGCTCGCTCAGCCGGTTCGGGGCGGGCGCGCGCCGGCGGCCAGGAGGGCGGCCACCGTCTCCGGGTAGGGGCCCCTGGCGGCCCAGTCGATCGGGGCGTGGCCGGTGCCGTGGTCCTCGCGGAGATCGGGATCGGCGCCGTGCGCGAGCAGCGCCCGGACGGTGTCGGTGTGTCCCCAGCAGGCCGCCGCGCACAGCGGGGTGCCCTCGGAGCCGGTTCCGCTTTCGGTGTCGGGCGTCGCGCCGGCCTTCAGGAGGACCAGCACCACGTCCGCGGCCCCGTGTACGGAGGCCGCGTACAGCGGCGTGGTGCCGGCTCGGTCGGCCTGTTGCGGGTCGGCGCCCGCCCGGAGCGCGGCGCTCACCTCGGCGAGTCGGCCCAGGCCCGCCGCTCCCACCAGCAGGTCCGACAGTCGCTTGCGCTCACGATGGTTCACGCGGGTGAGGGTAGTGGGCCGGCCGCGAGCGTGCCCGTCATTATTCGGCGGGGCCTCGCGACCGGCGCGGGGGTGGGCACGGGCGGAGTACCTGCTCAGTGGCCGGCGTCCGCCGCGCCGTCGTGTGGCCGGTGGCGGGCCGCGCGGGCGGCGGCGACTTTCGCGGAGGTCTCCACCCAGGTGTCGCGGTACTCGCGGTCGAGCCGGTCTCGCCGGTCCTGGGAGAGGTGGTCGAGCGCGGGCAGCAGGTCGCGTTGTTCGTGTACCAGGAGGCCGTCCATCGCGGACGCGGCGTCCTGCGCCTCGTCGTGGAATCCGGAGCCGTTCGGGCCGAGTCGCTCGGCCGAGTCGAGGAAGCCCTCGATCCGGCGGGCCTGCGCGATGGCGTCGTCGACATAGCCGCTGCGGTGCCCCTCGGCGTCCCGGACGGCCGGATACAGCACGCGTTCCTTGGTGGCGAGGGTGGCCCGGATCGCGTCGTCGGCCTCGTCGAAGAGGGCGATGGTGCTCTCCGGGGTGGCCCGCCACCGGCGGATCAGCTCACGAAGGTTGCGGTTGTCCAGCACGGTTGTCTCCTTGCGCGTCGACTCGACTCATGCGGCCGTCGGCGCGGAGACGGCCGCGACCGCATCCCGTGCCACTGCCCCTTTGGGGCCGGATCATCCCTTGACCGGCGGGGGAGGGGCCCTCGTCCGCCCCGATCCCGGGCTGCCGGCCGGCTGCGGAGGGGATCGACGAGCCGGCATGGTGGTGCGGGTGACTCAGCCATCGCGTAATCGACTCGCCCGGTTCCTCGTCGCCACGGTCGCCGCCGCCGCCGTCGTGCTGCCGGCCGCGGCGGGCTGCTCATCGGAGGATCCGGTTCGATTCAAGGAGGGCGACCGCTCCGATTCCGCCGAGGAGACGTCCGGCACGGCCTTCGCCGAGGCCACGTTGACGCCGGAAGTTCCGTTGGGGGCGCCGCAGTTGACCGCCGCTGCGGAGACCATACGCAAACGCGCGACCTCGGCCGGCCTGGTGGTGAAGACCGTGACGGTCCGGGACGGCGTGTTGGTGGCGCGGGTCTCGTCGAGCAAGTTCGGCGCGGATACCAGGCAACGACTCGCGGCGATCGTCGGAGTCGGGCAGTTGACCGTGCGTCCGGTGAACAGCGTGACGCCGTTCCCGCCCGCGACCGGGGGACCGGGCAGCGGCACCACCCCCACGGGCGGACCCGAATGCGGCGACCCGGCGGCGCCGAAGGCCGATCCGCCGAGCGCGGAAGTCGTGATGTGCGATGGCAAGTTGTCGGAAAAGTACGTCCTGGGGCCGGCCGTGCTCACCAGGACCGACATCGCCGGGGCCGAGGCCAGGACGACGGAAGCGGGCACCTTCGCCTGGACCGTGATCGTCAAGTGGACGAACTCGGGTCAGGTCACCTTCACCCGGCTCACGTCCGAGGCCGCCGGCGGTCGACTGCCCACCGATCGCATCGCGATCGTGTGCGACGGCAGGCTGCTGGTGGCGCCGAGTGTGCGGTCCGCGATTCCGGGTGAGGTGGTGATCTCCGGGACGTTCAACGAGGCCGAGGCACGCCAACTCGCCGGGACCATCGACGGTGGAGTGTTGCCCACCGGGTTCAAGGTCGACTCGTATGTGGAGGGGCGGTAGCGGGCGGGCCGTCGCGGGCGGGCGGTAGCCCTGCGGGCGAGTCGGAACAAGGCTTGTTCGCAGGGGCGTTGGTCGCCGGATCGGGCCTCGGTGTCGCCGGCTCGGGTGCCTACGGGCGATCATGGTCACTGCCTTCGCGCGGTTTTGCCGCTCGAAGGCACCCGAACACACATCCCTGCTCGCAAGGAGCCACCCATGACCTCCGCACGGCCATATCCCCCCATCGAGCCCTACGAGCACGGAATGCTCGACGTCGGCGACGGCAATCACCTGTACTGGGAGACCTGCGGCAACCCGGCCGGCAAGCCCGCCCTGGTCGTGCACGGCGGGCCCGGATCCGGCTGTTCGACGGGTATGCGGCAACAGTTCGATCCGCAGCGCTATCGCGTCGTGCTCTTCGACCAACGGGGCTGCGGGCGCAGCACCCCGCACGCGAGCGACCCCGATACGGACATGCGGTCCAATACCACCGAGCATCTACTCGCGGACATCGAACGACTACGCGAACACCTCGGGGTGGAAAGGTGGTTGCTGTACGGCGGCTCGTGGGGTTCGACCCTGATCCTGGCGTACGCGCAGCGCCACCCCGAACGTGTCTCCGAGATCGTCATCCCGGCCGTCACCACGACCCGCCGCTCGGAAATCGACTGGCTGTATCGCGGCGTCGGCCGCTTCCTGCCCGCCGAATGGGAACGCTTCCGCGACGGCGTCCCACCCGCCGAACGCGACGACCTCGTCGCGGCCTACGCCCGCCTGGTCGAAGACCCGGACCCGGCGGTCCGCGAGCGTGCCACCAACGCCTGGTGCACCTGGGAGGACGCGGTCGTCGGCACCGAACCGAACGGCCGCCCCGACGCGTACTCCGGCCGCCCCACGGCCGCCCGCGCCGCCCTGGTCCGCATCGTCACCCACTACTTCGCCCACGGCGCCTGGCTCCCGGAAGGCATCCTCCTGGCCAACGCCGACCGCCTCGCCGACATCCCCGGCGTCCTCATCCACGGTCGCCTGGACCTCAGCAGCCCCCTCGACACGGCGTGGGAACTGGCCAAAGCCTGGCCCGCCGCCACCCTGACCACGATCTCCGACGCCGGCCACCTCGGCAGCCCCACCATGCGCGGCGAAATCCAAGCCGCCCTGACCCGATTCGCCACCCGCTGACCCGACGGGGACTCGAAGCCCCGCTCTAGGCCCACAAGTCCGCCCAGTGGCGGGCGGCTTGGGCGATTTCGGCCGCGCCCCAGACGTCGTCCGCCGCGTATTCCTCCCAGCGTCGCGCCTCGGCGCGGGTGAACGTGCGGACGCCGTCCGGGGTCGCCGAGCGCCATCCGGGGGTTCGGGACACCCAGGACCGTGCCTGTTCGGGCGTGTGGCCGCCGGCGGAGACCAGTCGCAGGCCCCACAGGGCCGGATCGATCCAGGCGGGGCCGAGGGCGGGCCAGGCCCAGTCCACCAGGCGGGCTCGGACGCCGTCGACCAGGACGTTGCAGGCGGCCGGGTCGGTGTGCAGCAGGCACGTTCCGGACAGGAGCGGCTCCTGGTCCGGGTCGCACCAGTAGCCCCAGCGGTCCCACGCACTCGGCAACCGCAACTCCGGTGCCGGACAACCGCCCAACTCGGCAAGGGCGCGCACGACCAGGGGCAGGTCCGGCGATCCCGGGGCGTAGTCGGCGTGCCGACCCACGATCCCCTCGAACGCCAGCAGGTGCCATCCTGCGACCTCCAACCGCCACAGCACGCGTGGCGAGCCGGCGGGCAGGAAGGCGTTCACCCTTTCCTCCTGGCCGAGTTCGTCGACCGGTCCCCAGGCCGACCCCCACCAGCCGGGCCCCGCACCGGAGATGCCCCCGACGGGTGCGGCGTCGTGTGCCCGCTGGGCCTTGACGAACACGGTCCGCCCGTCGGGGAGGGTGAGCACCGCAGAGGCGCCGCAGTTCGCCCCACTGACCGCGTCCGCCACCGCCGGCTCCGCGCCCAGCCGGCCGCTGACCGCGTCGCGCGCCGCGACGGGCAGCCGATCCCACGCCACGCGGGCGATCGTCACGGCGCCGGCGGTGGCGGATGCTCGGGCGGCGCCGGTGGGTTCTTGTCCGGCGACCTGGGCCCGGGCGGACGCCCGGGATTGTCCGGGGTCGACGGACCGCGCGGAGCCGTACGCGCCTTTCGCATCATGCCCGCAGCGTAGACGGCGCGCCCCCGTCGGGCCAGGAGTACGGAGTACGGCCCGGGTAGGAGACCGCGATCGTGGTGGTGTCGGGTGGGGGTGGTGTGATGGGGGAAATCTTCGATGGGTCGGGGACGGAGGGGTGATGGGCGGGCGGGGTGTCTTGTTTGCGGTGACGGAAGGGGACCGTTCGCGGCTCCTGGCGGCTGTGGACGACGCGGAGGTGATGGCGGTTGTCGAGGAGGTCGAGGAGCGCTGGGAGCCGGCGTGGTTGGTGGAGGTGGACAAGGCCTGGGATGCGCTGCATCGGTGTCTGACGGACGGCACGTTGACCTATGACGGTGGCGAGTATCCGTTGTCGCACGCGATTCTCGGTGGCTATCTGCTGCACGAAGGGGACGAATATGTCGTTTCCTATGTGGCTCCGGACGAAGTGCGGGCGGTCGCCGCGGCGTTGGCGCCGTTGCCTGCCGAATGGGTGCGGGAGCGGTTCGGGGCGCTGGAGTTCGTGGAGTACGACGGGGCGGCCGACGAGGACGATATCGCCTACACGCAGGGGTTTTTGCCGGGATTGAGGGATTTTTATCGGTGTGCCGCGGACGCGGGGCGAGCGGTGATCTTCACGGTGGATCCGTAGCCGGCCGGGCCGGCCTGCGCAAACGGGTTGGCAGTGGGCCGGTGGCCCGGCAAGCTGGGACGATGTTGATCAGGGAAGCCACCGAGGGTGACTGGGCAGGTGTCCGGCCGTTCTTTCGGGAGATCGTCGCCGCCGGCGAGACGTTCACGTATCCGCTCGACCTGGATGCGGACGAAGCTCGTGAGTGGTGGTTTCTGGCCGCCCCGTCGCGGACCGTGGTCGCGGTCGACCAGAGCGGGGCGGTGCTCGGCACGGCGAAGATGAATCGCAATCACCTGGGCAACGGTTCGCACATCGCCAGTGCGAGCTACATGGTCGACCCCGCCCACTCGGGACGCGGGGTCGGGCGGGCCCTGTGCGAGTACTCGATCGCGTGGGCTCGTGCGCAGGGGTATCGGGCGATGCAGTTCAACGCCGTGGTCGAGACGAATGTGTACGCGGTGCGGCTGTATCGCGACCTCGGGTTCGAGCTGGTCGGCACCGTGCCGGAGGGCTTCAAGCATCCGAAGCATGGATATGTCGGGCTGCACGTCATGCATTTGGCGCTGGTTTGAGCAGGTGCCGACGGCTGCGGCGGGGCGCGGCGTGGTGGTCTGCTCGGTTCTCGACGCCGCGCCCGATTCGCGGTCAGGTGCCGAAGGCGGTGTGCAGGTAGCTCAGCCGTACGCCGTCCTGGAACGCGCCGCCGCCCTCGTGGCCGTTGAACGGGTAGACCTCCATGCGCTTGGTCGCCGGGTAGTGGTGGTAGGCGGTGAACACCGTGGACGGCGGGCAGGTCGTGTCCATCAGCGCTGCGCTGAACAACGCCGGTGCGGTGGCCCGGGTGACGTGGTTGACCGCGTCGAAGTAGCCCAGCGTGCGGAACACTTCGTCGGTGTGGTCGCGGTGGGCCGCGAGGTAGCGGGCGAGTTCGCCGTACGGGCCGGTCGCGGCGATCTCGGCGCCTCGGCGAAAGTGGCACAGGAACGGGACCTCGGCCACGACCGCGGTCAGGTCGGGGACCAGGCCGGACGTGGCGAGGGCGATGCCGCCGCCCTGACTCTCGCCGACCATCGCGATCCTGGTCGGGTCGACGGCCGGGTGGCTGCGGGCCGTGGCGACGGCGCGTACCGCGTCGACGAACACCCGGCGGTAGTAGTACAGGTCCGGGTCGGTGATGCCGCGGGTCATGAAGCCCGGATGCGTGGAGCCGCCGCCCGCCGGGGCGTCGTCGCCGGTGTCCCCGCTGCGCCACACGCCGCCCTGGCCGCGTACGTCCACCACGAGGTGTGCGAACCCGGCTGCGGCGTACAGGAGTTGCTCGTGCGGTAGGCCACGTCCGCCGCCGTAGCCGGGGAATTCGACGACACAGGGGAGCGGGTCGTCCCGCCGCGCGGGCAGGAGCAGCCAGGCGTGTACGCGCTGGCCGGCGTATCCCGCGAAGGACACGTCGTACACCTCCACCTGGGTCAGCGGGCCGGGCTCGGACGTGAAGGTCGGGTCGAGGGGGTGCGTGTCGGCCTCGGCGAGCGTGCGGGCCCAGAAGGCGTCGAAGTCGTCCGGTCGCGGAATCGCCGGCCGAAAACCTTCCAGGTCGGTCAAGGGCAGGTCGCTCAAGGGCATGCCGGGTCCTCGTTCCGTGCGAGTGCGTCGTCGGGTGCGCGGCTCGTGCACCGTCGCCTGCCAATTCTCGGGGCGGTGGGATCGGGATGATCACGGGGGCCGGGTCGGCGGTGAATTGTGGGTGGTGGGTGGGCGGTGCGTTGCGGGTGGTGTGCAAGACGCCCCGGGCGCCGGCCCGCGCTTGACACCCGGCCCTTCCCCGTCGAAGATCGACGGCGGCATCGAACGTCGGCACCGGTCGGGTGCGGCGCACGAGGTGTCAGGTGATGCCTTGGAGGCATTCCACCGTGTCGATCCGGTTGAATCACACCATCGTCCTGTCTCGGGACCGGCAACTCGCCGCCGAGTTCACCGCCGGGCTTCTGGGCCTCGAAGTCGGCTCACCCGCAGGGATGTTCCTGCCGGTGGCCACCGCCAACGGCGTGACATTGGACTTCGCCACCGTCGCGCCGGAGACGATCTCGGCGCAGCACTACGCATTCCTCGTCTCCGAATCGGAGTTCGACGCGATCCTCGGACGCTTGGTGGCTGCGGGGGTCCGGCACTACGCGGATCCGCGACTGAGCGAACCGGATGCGATCAATCATCACTACGGCGGTCGGGGTACCTACTTCCTCGATCCGAGCGGGCACTACCTGGAGATCATCACGCGTCCGTATGGCGACGGCGACGGCGACGGCGACGGCGACGGCGACGGCGACGGTGACGGTGATGTTGGCGCGGGCGAGGGCGGCACGGTCGGATCGGCTGCGGTCGAGGGCACCCCTGAGGCGAACCCTGACGTGTAACGGGGCCACCAGGCCACCGATCACGGCCCCGAGGAGGACGCGGATCCTTGCGCGGTGCCGCCGGTACCCCCGACTCCCAAGGTCGCCAGGGGTGATCCCTGGGACGTAGGTAATCCTCGGGATAGGCGTGAGGACGTACTTTCGTAACCCCCCGAGTGCGTCGCCGGGAGTAGTACCCCTAGGGGCGGGTCCTCCCCAAGCAGTAACAGGAGTACCTACACACGACTGATTCCGTGCTGCTTGATCGCCCCTAGATTTAAGGAGCCGAAGACGTGGATCAGTGGAAGAAGAGGACCGGGGGACCCATGAGCGCCGCAACGAGGTCGGGGACAGTAGCCGCGTTCATGCGTTTCGTCTTCTTCGGCGGTGGCACCGGACTCGCGTCGAGCGCCGTGCTCGTGGCCCTGTCCGGGCACATGTCCATCATCGTCGCCAACGCCATGGTGACCGTGGTCTTCACACTGCTGGCCACCGAGTTGCACAGCCGATTCACCTTCGGCGCGGGTCGGGCCCGGGGTCGGGTCCACCTGCAGTCGGCGCTTTCGGCGGGCGTCTCCTACCTCTTCACCACCGGCGCGATGTTGGCCCTGCATGCGCTGCAGTCGGCTCCGGGAGTGCTCAAGGAGCAGGCGGTGTATCTGACCGCCTCCGGTGTGGCGGGGGTCGCGCGGTTCCTGTTCCTGCGGTTCGTGGTGCGATCCAAGGCGGTTGTGGCGACGGTGGTTCCGGTGGTCGTGCCGGTGGTTGCGCCGGTGGTCGTACCGGCTGTCGCCACCGTTGCGCGGCCGGTGGTGCGGGAGCGGGCCGTGTTGACCCGTGGGTCGCTCGTCGCGACCGCGTAGGTTTCCAAGTTTTCCTGGCACGTTCGAACGGGAGTACCGGTATGACCAGCGCCGCTGCCGAACACTACGAGCGGCTGCTCGCCGAGAACTACACCTGGATGTTGGGCGGCGACCTGGCCCCGATCGTCGCGGGGCAGGGCGAGTTGCTGACCGAGCTGGGTATCGCGCCGACGCGGACGTCCGCGATCTCGGTGGACCTGGGGTGCGGGCCGGGCAATCAGAGTCTGGCGCTGGCGGAGCTGGGCTTCACCCGGGTCTTCGCGGTCGACACCAGTCGCCTCCTCCTCTCCGAACTCGCGGAGCACGCAGCCGAATTGCCGGCGATCGAGCCGGTGCACGAGGACATCCGCAAGGTGCTGCCGGGGCTCACCTCGCCGGGCGGGGTCGCGGCCGTCGTGTGCATGGGCGACACGCTCACCCATCTGCCCTCGAAGGACGACGTGACGGCGCTGCTCGGCGACATCGCGCAGGCCCTCGAACCCGGCGGCCGGCTCGTCGTCACCTACCGGGATCTCACCGAGACGCTGCACGGAATAGACCGTTTCATCCCGGTGCGAAGCACCGGCAACCGCGTCCTGACCTGCTTCCTGGAGTATCCGGACGAGGACACGGTCCTCGTCTACGACCTTCTGCACGTCCACGACGGCACCGCCTGGACCCAACACGTCGGCAGCTACGCCAAGCTCCGGATCGCCCCGACCTGGCTCGCCGACCGCTGTGCCGAGGTGGGTCTGGTTCCCGAACGCAACGAACCCGGCCCGGCCGGCCTGTGGGTGCTGGCGGCGCGGAAGGCGTGACGGGACGGGGCCCGGAAATCCGCATGCGGTTCGACCATTTGTCGTGATACTCCTGGCCCCCATGAAAAAAGATCTTGAAACGACTCGGCTCGTGTTGCATCCGCTGACCGTCCCGGAGGTGGAGCGGCTGGTGGCCGGCACACCGGTCGACGACGCGTGCTGGGCGGCCGGCTATCCCTCGCACGGCGACGTGGCCGGCGGCCGGCGGTTCCTGGACACCTGCGCGAACGACGGTGATCCGGGCGCGTTCGGCAATTACGAGATTCGCCGCCGCACCGACGGGCGGGCGATCGGTGGGCTGGGCTTCCACGGGGCGCCCGACGCGAGCGGCGCGGTCACCATCGGCTACGGCTTGGCCCCGGAAGCGCGCGGCCACGGCTACGCGACCGAGGCCCTGCGCGAACTCCTGCGCTTCGCCCGGGAGGCGGGCGTCACCTGCGTCCGAGGCGACACCGCACGCGACAACGTCGCCTCCCAATACGTGATGACGGCCGTCGGCATGCAACTGACCAAGGAGGACCCCGACCTCAAGCACTACGCCATCTCCTGGCCGGAGCCGACACCGACCAGGTAGCGGGCACGCCGCATCGGACGCCGCGACGCTGCGGTGGTCGGGTCGGCCTTGTCGGCGAGGGCGCTCAGGGGGCGGTGGTCGAGGTGTGGCCGCGTGTTCGGTGTGCCGCGCGCCGGCCATCCGGCGGGCGACTCTGCTCCCGGTCGCGGCGGTTGCGGGCGCGCCGCATCGGGCGATTGACCGAGGCCACGATGCCTGCGACGCCGACCATGACGGCAGACAGTGTGGTCGCGGTCGTGGGGCCGGCCTTGTCGCGAGCGCGCCAAGGGCATTGTTGGCCACGAGCAGCGCCGCGCTCTGGACGAGGGTGAGCAGCGCCTGCATCCGGGACAGGTGGGTGCCCGGTACGCCGGTCAGGACCAACAGGCCGATATGGCAGGCGAACATCTCGGAGCCGACGCCGAGGACGACGACCCCGCCGATCGTCGCGACGGTGACGGTCGGGGCGAGGGCGATCCGGCCGCCGGCGACGCACAACCCAGGGCCGCGCCCACACCGATACGACGGGCCTGGCCCCGGCGGGTGATCAGCAACGCGACCGCGATCATCCCGAGGCTCCGGCCACCAGCCCGGGGCCCGGTCCCACCGTGCCGGCGCGTCGACAGGGCCCAACAGGGCCACCACCGGCAACAGAAACGCAGCCGCGACGGCGGTCGGCAGCAGCACGGGCCGCAGGACCGGATCGGCGAACGCAAGCCAGACCCCGCCAACGGCTCCGATCCCAGACGTTCGTCCCGAGGCGCACGTTCGACGTCGAAGGCGGCCCGGACGCAGACCAGTACGACGGCCAGGGCTGATCTGCGGTAGCTGGTTTTGGGACCGGCCTGGTGGGTTCGGTGGGTGCGTTGTCGGCGGCAGCGCCGCCTCAGTGGCCACGGCCGACTGCACGCTGTTCGACGGGCGGGAGGTGGCGGGAGAGGCTGCCTTGGGTGGTGGTGTCCCCGGCCGCGAGCCCGTTGTGGTTGCGGCGGCGCGGGCGGGCAATGGCTGTCCGTCTGGCGGCTGCGGCACGCTCCAGGGGTGGTGCGTTCCATCTGCCCCGAACGAGGCCGACAGCACAACAGCCGGCTGCACATCGGTCATCGGGGTCGGACGAGTCGGTGCGGATCGGGTGGGCCGGATTTCGTACCCAGGCTCCGTGCGCCGGACAGGTCGTGGATCACATTCAGGGGGTCGCGCACTGTGCGGTCGAGGCGGCCCAGGGTGGGACACCACGATTGCGTTCTTGTCGCGGGCGTATCCGAGTCGAGGGCGGAGCCCGCGTCGGTCGGTTTTTGTGCGGGCATGTTCAGCGGGCGGGTCTCGTGGGACGACTTTGTGGGGTAACTTCCGCATCGATCTGCGCGGTTCCCGTGGCGGGTTCCTGTTGCGCGGTGATGGCGCGTCGGGAGCGAGGTGCGGCCAGGAGGGTGGTCGGCTGCGGGGTGAGCACGGTGGCGGTTTCTGTGCGTGTCGTTTGTGGCAGGGAGGGTTGTCCGACCTCGTGTCGGTCGGCGAGGATCGGCGGTTGGACGGCCTTGGCCCGGGTGCCGCCGGGCCGGGCCGGAAGTTCTCGACGGAAGATGTGGCTGGGATGTCGAGATCGGCGTGGCTGCTCCGTCCGAGGGGCAGATGCGATGTGGCCGGTGTGGCCGCACCGTTCCGTGTAGGGGAAGGACAGCCGTCATGGCCATTGCCGAGGACCTCGACCGCGCCACCGACTCGCAGTGGGACTGGGTCGCCGAGCACACCCGCACGTATCTCGCCTCGGGCGGCACCGAAGGTCACGAGAGCAATGGCGTGCACACTCTCGTGCTCGCCACGACCGGACGCCGGACCGGTACGCCTCGCCGCACCTGCCTGATCTACGGCACCTCGGGTGGCGAGTACGTCGTTGTCGCCTCCAAGGGCGGTGCCGCAGAGAACCCGGCATGGTTGATGAACCTCGAGGCGGAACCGAGTGTCGGCGTGCAGGTCGGCACTCGCCGGTTCACCGCCCGCGCCCGCGTCGCATCCTCGGCCGAGCGGGCGTCTCTCTGGGCGCAGATGGTGGACATCTTCCCGCTCTACGACGAATACGCGCGGAAGACCGACCGCGAGATCCCGATCGTCCTGCTCACCCCACTGGATGGACCCGGATAGGGCAAGGTCGGGCTGCGCGGGGTCGGTTCAGGGTGGGCGCCGCCACCGGGATGAGTGAGGCTCCGGGTGTACGGGCGACCCTGGATCAACTTGTCCTGGCCGGAGCTTCGGATGCCCCGCCACCCCTGCGGAGATCGCCGTGGCAGGCCCTGCCTGTCGCTGACGGTGTTGGCCTTGATGGCGTTCTGCTTCTTCTTGCCGGAGACGAAGGCCCGCCGTCCGGGCCGGTTGGCCTTGGGCCGGCGGACCTGGGTCTCGGTCCCGTCGATCCGCAGGGTGATCCCTTCGGCTTCCGCGCAGGCGAACGCGCCCGCCAAGGTGCACAACCGCGCCCTGGGCGGTCGGGGACGGCGAGGCCACGCGCCGCCGGCAGCGGCAGGATCTCGCCGATGGCGCGGGAAACCATGGAGCGAGCCGGCCCGTACGGCTTGGCCGGCGCGGCGTACGGGAGCCCGGTGCGCAGGTGCGCCAGGACCGGCACCCGGTCGGTGAAAACCAGGTTGTACTTCGGTCAGGCGCCGGCCTCCCGCCGCCGCTCGGCGCCACGCCGCTCATGCGGAGCCGACTCGCACCAGGCAAGCCGCGGGCCCGCCAACTCCTCGACCGGATCGCCGAGATGTGAACGGGAGACGCCGCAGAAGGCAGGATGGGACAAGGTCGCGCGGGCCCACGTCGCCATGGGCGCTGTTCACGTGGGCCGACTCCGTTCGTGCAGTCGGCGCCGGCCGGTGCAGGTGGACTCGTCGCCGTGGCTCACGGGTGGTCTCGCCCTGCGCGAGGTCGGCCGGGACGGGGTGTCGACGGCCGGGCCGACGTTGATCCGCCGGAGGGCCTATTCGGTCTCCGGCCGGTCGGGGCTGCGTCGCATGCGGATCTCGGCCTGCCAGGGGCCGAGCATGTCGGCGAGGGGCTGGAGGTCGCCGTCGGCGTTCGCGGCGGCGAGTGCGGCCTGGTACTCCTCTTCGAAGTCCATGCGGAGGTCGTCCGGGAGTTCGGCGCGGATCTCGGCGGGGGTGGCGTGGTGGGTGCCGCCGAAGCCGATGGTGTGCCGGGGCCGGCGAGGGTCGGTGGTCTGCTCGTTCATGCCGCCAGGGTGGCATCGCGGTGGGCGTGACCGGTAGCCGGCGCGCACACAGGCGGAGTGCGCGCCGGCTACGCGCTCTACTTCGACTCGCCCATGGCCTCACGAAGCCAGGTGAGAGTCCCGGTCTTCAGCAATTCCTCGGCCAAGCGCCTCGCCGACTCGGTACGGATTCGCTTCTGGGAGTTCACGATCCACCGGTCCACGTTCTTGTGTCCCTGGTCCTGGTATTCCAGGGCCTGGATCAGGCACTCCAGCTTGTCCGCGTCGCCCGCGCAAATCGCCTCGGGCGTTTCGCGGGCCTCGTATTCGCCGATGATCGACCGCATCAGCGCGCCCAGACCGGCGGGCATGCCCTGGGACTGGTCGGCCGCGATCCGCTCGGTGTCGCCTTTGCCGACGTACTTCTGGCTGATGTGCGCGAGGTCGCCGGTGCGCGTCTCCCCGGTGTCGTGCCATACCGACAGGAGCGCGGCCTTCGCCGGGTCGGCACCCTCCAACTCGGCGATGATCGAGGCCAGGAGCGCGGCCCGCCAGGAGTGCTCGGCCACGGACTCCGGATCCTTGACGCCGGCGATCCACCACCCGGTCCGTTTGTGCAGCTTCAACGTGCCCGCCTCGAAGAGGAAGTTCGCCACCGCGCGGTCTCCGTCAGCCACCCCATGCCCCTTGCCTGTGGTCTACGTCTTCGACAGGCGGACGGCGTACCGGACTGCGTCCAGCTCTCGCCGTGCCTGTGTGGTCAGCGTCGCGCCATCCAACAGGACATCGACCCGTTCCCGCAGGACGTCCGTGTCGACGCCCGCCGCCTGGAGGAGGTGAGGGCGGACGGTGAACAGCGACCACAGGGTGTGGACGCACAGCTCGGAGAACCCCAACCCTGGTGTGAGGTGGCCGGCGAGGTGCGCGAGGAGGCGCCGCCCGCTCCAGGCCCCTGGGGTCACCGGCGCCGCCATGAACGCGTCGTCCCCGTGCAGTTGCGGCAACCCACCGACCCAGTAGGCCCGGTAGTTCAGATTCGCGGTTTCCCCGGGGTCGCTGTCCACGAGGGTGTGTTCGATGAAGTTGGTCCTCCTCTCGGGATTGCCCTGACGGACGGCGACGGAGGCCACAGAGCGCGCGTCGAGCCAGTCGACAAGCCATCCCTGGCTACGGCGGCCTCGCTGCTGGTGCTGTATCCACGGCGTGGCGTCCGGCGCCGGGTCGTAGCCGACGAGATAGAGCGCCTGACGGCGGGTCAGGATGTCTGGGGGGCGTTCGCGGTCTCGGCGGTTCGGCGAACCGATGTGAAGAACTGCTGCCGTCCGCCGTTCGGCAGTTCGGGCGCTGTGTGGCGGATCGACTACGCGACGCTCTCTGCAAATCGCTCGCGGAACTCGCGCACCACCGGTGCGGACTCGTGCGAGGCGAGTTGCCCGGCCAGCAATGACAGCCGGGCGTTGCTGCGCGCCGAGTCGATGCCGACCGCGATGTCGAGTACCCGCGTCGCGACGCGAGCCGCCTCGTCGACCTCGCGGGCCTGGAGGTACGCCTCCGCCAGCCACGACAGATAGAGGGACATCTCCCTGACATGCGTGGTGTCGTACCGGTCGACGGCGGTCCGCAGCAGCGGCTCGGCACGTAGCGGCCTGCGCAACTCGGTGTAGCAGCGGCCGGCCATGACGTTCATCTCGTCGCGGTTCAGCCAGTACACCCACTCGGGATCCTCGCCCGGCCGGCTGCGCTCGAAGGCGTCGTCGGCGGCTCCGAGCGCCCGGTCGCACTCGCGGGGCTGGTCTGCTCGGGCGTGCGCCCACGCGACCCGTTCGAGGAGGAGCGCGCGCACACTGGCCGTCGCCTCCCCCCTGCCTCCGGCCTCTGCGGACCGGGCGACCAGCACGGCCTCGGTTTCCCGGCCGGTGTTGGCCATCTGGTACGACAGCGTGGACAGCAGGTTCGCGGCGAGAGGTCGGTCGCCGGCCCCGTGGGCGAGCCGGACGCCGGCGAGGTAGTCGCGTTCCGCCTGGGCGTGTAGGCCGAGGTCGGACGCCACCCAGCCTGCGAGCTGGGCGAGTTCGGCGCCGACGGTCAGCAACGCGCGGCCGGTCTCTTCCGTGTAGGAGCCCTCGCGGAGGACGCGAACGGTGTCGGCGAGTTCGCCTGCGATGGCGGGGTAGAGGTCGGTGCCGCCGACGATGTCGTCCATGCGTCGGAGATGGTCACCACGCCGGCGGATGGTGTCGGCGAGGGCGGCTCCGACGCGGCGGCCGGAGCGCATCTCGTACACCTGAGGCGTGTCGGCGAGCAGCCACTCGTGGGCGACCCGGGCGGCGAGTGCGTCGGCGTGGTTGTCGGTGAGGGCATGCGCCACGGCCTCCGCATCGGCCCGGCTCCACTCGTCGGTGCACCACGGTGTTGCCGAGCCCGGGACCGGGGGCGCGGCTTGGCCACGGCGTCCTCGCATCGGGGCGGCGGCGGCTTCGAGTTCGTCGAGGCTGATCCCGAGGACGGTCGAGATCCACGGCAGCCACCGGGTGGGGAGCCGGACGCCGCGCTCCCACCGGGAGACCTCGTGCCTGGTCACCGTGGCGTCGCCGGATGCCTGGCACAGGAGATCGGCGAGACGCTGCTGGGTCCTGCCCTGCTCGCGTCGCACGCGTGCGATGAGCGTTCCGACGGTTTCGTGCTGGTGCATGGTTGCCCCCGACATAGTGCACATGTCGTGCTGCCGGCCAACAGTCTGGCCCACTCAGAGGCCCACATGCAGGCTCCTCACCGAACCGGGGTGGAAGCGATTCCCTGGTCACCACGCTTGCGGCGACCAAGGAGTACGGAAATGGCGGCAACAGATCCCCCCGATCGAGTTCATGTGGGCCCATCCGGCGACTCCCACCGTCCGGTGCGGGTGAAGTTCCCGGATCGCGAGCCAGTGGACATGACAACCGACGAACTGGTCGCGCTCCAGCACGAGATCCGGGCGTACCTGCTGTACCGGGTCCCAGCTCCGCCGCTCGGCCGGATCTCGAACTCGGGCGGCTGAGGAGCCGCCCATGGCCGCAGCGGTACGGGACCGCACGCGGCCTCCGGCCAGGCCCGCGCGTCCTACCGCACCGCCCGGTCGGCCCCGGCCACCCGCGCTGCGTCGGGTGACCAGGCCCGGCGGTGCGCGAATCACTGCCGGGCCCGCCTTCCCTCGCCCGGCCGCAGGTACCCCCGACGGCGGCCGGGCGAGGACCACCATCACTCACACCCAGGCTTGGAGAGGTCATGCCCCACTCGCCCCCGTGGACCATCGGCGACAACCTGTGGCGCAAACTCGGCGACGGCAACCACCACTTCGGCACCATCACCCGCGTCTGGCAGGACACCGACGGCCGATGGATGGTCGAGTACACCCGCGGCTGGAGCCGAGCAGCACGGGAAACCCACATCGCACCGGCCGACGAGATGTACAGCGCCAGTACGGCCCCCTCGCGGCCGGTGTGACCTACCCGAGCCGGACCTGCCATCGGTCCGCCGGCAACTCCTGGACCGCTGCGGGCCAACCGTCGCGCGAGAACCTGGCGACCTTCACGCCAGGGGCATCGGACTGCTCCATTCATCGTGTCTCGTCTCCATCCGGCCCACCTCCACCTAATCCGGAGTTAGTGGCAGTACTCGTCGTGTGAATCTGAGTTCTGCTCCGTGTGTTCTGGCGGTCACGTGGGCGCCAATCGGACGCCTC
>NZ_JBIRRX010000017.1:0-71507 GCF_044333915.1 Embleya sp. NPDC020886
CTTCCGGACTCTAGCAGATCCTGCGACCCGCTTTTCGTCCGTTGCTTTCCGCCTTCGAAACTTTCGTTTCCTCGGCTTCCGGCTCTTCGAGCTTAGCAGTCCTTGCGGCCTGCTTCGCTCACCGCTTCGGGCATCGGGAATTTACATTCTCCGAGGCATTTGGCGGCGTCCGCAGACTTTAGCGGAGCGCATTCCCGATCGCCTAATCGGTGATCATGGATTTGCTCGCCTCCCGGGCGGACTTCGCAACAGTACACGGCCGGGCCCGGAGCACCAAATCGCTCCGAGCCCGGCCGCTCATACCGTCCCCGCGGCGTCAGCCCAGGGTCAACGCCCCTTCCCCATCGCCGGTTTCGGGCCCGTCACCGGCTTCGGGCCGGGCAGCGTGTTCGGGCCTGCCTCCGTCACCGGGGGCGTGGTCGTGACCGTGCCGTCGTGGGTGAAGCCGATGCCCCGGAGAGTGGGCAGCGGGCGACCGTCGGTGGTGCCGGCGAGTTCCACTCGGTATTGCAGGAAGCGCGATGCGCTGCCGACCGTGTCGCCGGGGCGGGTGAGGTCCTTCCATGGTGTCCAGCTCGCGTCCGGGGTGGCCGTCGTGCCGGTGCGTACCGATACCCGCAGCGTGGTGCCCTTGGGGATGTCGGCCTGCCAGTCGCCGGCCAGCCAGGTCACCATGCGGCCCGCGTCCAACGGCTTCGACACGTACGTACCGGTTGAGGCCCGGTCCAGGGTGAGTGCGTCCGGCCGGTCGCCGCTGACCGCTCCGCCGGAGACCGTGCCGTTGGTGAAGTCGAACGCGCCGGTCTCGGCGACGCCCGGCCTGGGCATCACCAGTCGGGCGCTGTCCTTCTTCCTTCCGTCGCCGCCCGACCAGGTTCCCTCGTTCCCGGCCGCGTCGACGCCGGCGAGGCGGAACGCGTAGGTCTTGCCCGAGCCGAGGTGGCCGAGCTTGGCGTGGTGCTCGGTGGTCGACTGCTTCCGGTCCGCGTATACCGGGCGCACCGACGCGGGGTTGTCGCCCAGGAGCACCGAGGCGGTCGTGGGCTTGTCGGTCTTCCAGGTCAGGTCGGCGCTGCCGTCCGGCCAGGTCTTGACCGAGACGTCGCTGATCACCGGCGCCTTGCGGTCGGCCTTGGGGGTGCGGAACTCGGCGGGCTTGGCGTTCGGGGCGGGCCAGACGCTGCGCTCGCCCTTCGCGTTCTCCGAGGTGAGTCGGTAGTAGTAGGTGGTGTCGGGCTTGAGCGCGCCCAGGGCGATCTTGTGTTCGCCGGCGGTCTCCACGCTCTTGTGGGTGATCGGCATCTGGTCCGGCCTGGTGCCGAGCTGCATCTCGGTGGTCGAGGGCACGTCGGTCGTCCAGGTCAGCGTGCCCGAGCCGTCCGCCGTCGGGGCGGCCTTGGCCTGGGCGATCTGCGGTGCGACCGGGTTGGCGTAGGTCGCCGTGTAGGCGCCGGAGGTCCCGTCGAAGACGGCGTACTCGATGCCCTTGACGGTGGTCTTCTGGAAGGTGACCGGAATGCCGCCGCGGGAGAGCGCGGTGAGTGTGGTGCCGCCCGAGCCGGTCGTCGGCAACATCGTCATCAGGTTGGTCGCGGCCGCGTTCTGGTTGACGGTGAAGGTGACCGAGTTGCCGACCCTGGTGAGGCCGGTGATCGTGGACGCGTTTCGGGCGTCGGTCCAGTCCAGCAATTGTTTGGCCGAGACGATCGGGACGTTCTTCGCCTTGGCCGAGGCGATCAGGGCCTGCTCGATGTCGAGCTGACCCACGTTGCCCACTCCGCCGTTGGCGTTCGCCGAGTCCGTGTGGTTGTTCATCACGAAGGCGCCGTAGAAGCCGTCGTTGTTGGCGCCGTTGACGAGCTGGTCGAAGGTGTCCGGATAGACCTGCTGGAATTCGTCGTTGATCTGTGTGGTGCCCTGGTAGATGTCGATCATCTGACCGCTGGGGTCGGTGAATCGCATCGGGAAGCCGGAGCCGGTGAAGAAGCCGGGACTCGCCTTCATCAGCGGCCCGCCCCAGGTGTTCTTCCAGTAGTCCGGCATGTAGTAGTAGTTCGTGTCGAGCCGGATGCCCTTGGCGCGGGCGATCGAGGCGTTCGAGCTCCAGTCGGGCCAGGTCAGACAGTGGGTGCGGTTGGTGGTCGGCTTCAGGGGCGCGTAGCGGGTGAAGTCGTCCAGGCTGTTCTCGTACACCGCGCCGAGTTCCGCGTTGATGTCCGTCTGGGACGCGCCGGCGCGCAGTTGCGGGCAACTGCCGTTCTGGTCGACGTGTCGGGCGATCTCGAAGCCCTGTGCGGTCCAGTTCTGGACGTCGGACACCGACGGTGCCTGGGTGCCCTGCGGTCCCGGGCCCCAGACGTAGATGGTGCCGCGCATGCACTTCCAGTTGCGCACCGCGGCGTCGCGCAGCGCGGCGATCGGGCTCGCGCAGGCCGGGTCGGAGCTGTTGTTGTTGTAGCGGGTGACCCTGCCCTGCATGTCGCTGAGGTTCTGGCCGTGGTTGTCACCGGTGGAGACCATCACGACCTTGAGCAGGTCGGGTGCGGCGGTGGCGGCGTTGCCGGGCAGGTACCAGGTGCGCGGGATCGGGGCCTTGGCGCGGTTGCCGATTTCGATCAGGTTGGCGAACAGGCGCTGCTGCTCGTCGGCCTGCGGGACCTGGACCCGGCTGAGGTCGACCCAGTCCGGATAGAACATGTCGTCGGCGCGCATCAGCGGGCCGCCGCTGTCGGAGAAGTTGTCGTTCTCGACGCCGGCCTGGGCCGGGTTGCCCTGCCGGGTCTGCACGATCGAGCGGGCCAGGTCGTAGGTGAACGCGGACGCGGTGCCGCTGCCCACGGTGCGGGTGGTCACGGCCGGGCCGAGCGGGCTGGTGCCGGTGCGGGTGTACAGGTCCGCGACACGGACCGTGCCGACGCCGCCCGGGACCGTCCACACGTCGGCGGGCCCGTGGTACTGCATGCTCAGTTGGCTGTAGATGCCGGCGCCGGCGGCGGTGCCGCTGTCGACCTTCATGTACTGGTTGGCCTGGAAGCCGCCGGAGGTGCCGAGGCCGAGCAGGCCGGCCAGGGCGGCGCGCGGGTGCATGGCGATCAGGTTGCCGCCCGCGTTGACCCACGCGGTGAGGTCGGCGACCAGTTGCGTCGAGGGGGCGAAGTCGCCGAGCACGACGGTGGTGTAGCCGTTGAGGACGGTCGCGGTGACCGCGCTCGCGTCCTTGACCGCGAACGAGTTGAGGCCCTCGCTGCGCAGGATCTCGGTGTAGTAGCAACTGAACGGGTTGGAGTCGGCCTTGATCACCAGGATCGGGCCGGTGTTGGGCGCGTCGCACGGCGGGGTCGGCGGGGCCTGGCCGGTGGTGAAGGTCCAGGTGGCGTCCGGCATCGCGTTGTCGGATCGGTCCTTGACGCCGCTTACGGTGAGTGTGTAAGGGGTGCCGTAGGCCAGTTCGGCGTTCGGCTTGAGGGTGAGCTGGGTCGGTGTGGTCGGGTTGTCGAGTTCGAGCTCGGCGGGCACCGCCGTGCCGTTGCGCTTGAGCTGGAAGTTCAGGCCGGTGGGCTTGAGCGGTTCGCTGAAGGTGACCGAGGGCTGGATGCCGGAGAGCACGCCGTTGGCGTTCGGCGTCGGTGTCATGTCGGTGACGGCGGGGGCGACGGTGTCCTCGGCGTTGGTGCTGAAGACCACGTCCACCCAGTAGTTGCTGCCGTTCCAACTGTCCGTCGGGTAGCTGCTGCCGGCGTTGTACTTGTACACGCCGTTGCCGCCGTCGACGCCGTCGGCCAGGGCCGTGATCATCGAGTTGCCGACGGGTTGGGAGAACGAGGCGGTGTTGGCCGGGTAGTTGCCGTTGGGCGCGAAGTAGGACGCGACGTAGGTGACACCGGCGTGCACGGTGATCGGGGTGGGCAGGTCGACGGTCTGCCAGCCGCTGCCGGTGCGGTTCACGTTGGGCACGGTGGCCAGGCGGGTCTGGGTGTTCTTGTCCCACAGGCTGACCGCGTACGGGCCGGTGCTGCCGGTGAGCTTCCAGAACCTGATCGACTTGATCTGGCCGTCGGTGGTGGTGCGGAACTTGACGCCGACCTCGACGCTGTTGTTGTCGGTCTGGTTGGGCGTGCTCGGGCTGACCGGGCCGGTCCAGATGCTGGTTTCCACGGACTGGCTGCTGCCGGTGCCGGTGGTGAAGGACCAGGACTTGGTGGCCATGGTGTTGCCGGCGGCGTCCTTGGCCCCGGTGACCGTGACGGAGTAGCCGGTGGATACCGCGAGTGCCGCGGTGGGCTGGAAGGTCGCGGTGTTGCCGGTGTACGTGGCGGTGCCGGCGACGGCCGGGCCGCCGGTTTGGGTGACCGCCCACTGCACGGTGGCAGGCTGTACCGGCTCGCTGAAGGTGGCGGACAGCGGTGCGGCGGTGGCCACTCCGGTGGCGCTCGCGGCCGGCGTGGTCTGGGTGACCGTGGGCGGCGTGGTGTCGGCGCCGGGGACGAAGGAGACGTCCACCCAGTAGTTGCCGGCCTGGTAGGAGTCGGTCGGCATGCCGCCGCCGGGGTTGTAGGTGTAGACGCCGTTGCCCTGGGTGCCGTTGCTCGCCGGGGCGACGAGTTGTTCGACGGTGTGGTCGATCGCGAAGAAGTTGTCGGTGACCGTGTAGCGGCCGCCGGGTGCGACGTAGGAGGCGATGTAGGTGGAGCCGGCGGCGACCGGGATCGGGGTCGCGAAGGTCGCGGTCTGCCAGCCGGAGGCGCTCTCGCCGGTGAAGGTCACCGAGGTCGCGGTGCCGGTCGCGGTGTTCCAGATCCGGCCGGTGTGGGTGCCGGTGTTGCCGGCGTCCTTCCAGAATTTGACCTGGGTGATCGTGCCGTTGCTGTCGGGCTTGAACCGCACTCCCACCTCGACGGCCACCGCGTCGGTGTCGGTCACGGCGCCGGCGGGGGTGGCGCCGGCGAACAGCGAGCACGGACTGCATGGCGCGGCCTGGGCCGCGGTGATCGGTGCGAACAAGGTGAACAGCAACGCGCCGATCGTGGCGAACGCGATGCTCGTCCACGTCGCTCTGCGTGGCCGGTGACCCGATCTGGTCCTGGCGCGGGCAGCCTTCATCGAGTTGGTGCTCCTCAATGGCATGACGGTCGGTTCGTGGGGGTCGAAAGGGCCGTGCGGCGCGCCGGATCCGGGTCGCCGTGTCCCTTTGCGAGACCGGCGGCCGGCGGATCGATGTCGATGCCGCCGGCTGCCGGGTCGGTGCCCGGTGTCGGGTCGCTGGGGCCACCCGCACCGCTGTGGGCTAGTTGGTGGTGAAGACGACGTCCACCCAGTAGTTGCTGTCGTTCCAGGTGCTGGTGGGGAAGCCGGTCCCGTAGACGTAGACGCCGTTGCCGCCGACGCTTCCGGACGCGGCGGCCTTGATCGGCCCGGTGCCGGCCGCCGAGGTCAGGCCGCCCTCGGTGGAGGAGTACCGGCCCTGGGGGGCGAAGTACGAGGCCACGTAGGTGGTGTTGGCGGCGATCACGATCGGTTGGGCGAAGTTCACCTGTTGCCAGCCGGAGGCGGTTTCACCGGTGAACGTGGCGGTGGCCAGTGCGGTGCCGGTCGAGGACCACAGCGTCCCGGTGTGCGTGCCGGTGTTGTTGGGGCCCTTGTAGAACCGCAGTCCGGTGATCTTGCCCGGCACCGTGCTGCTGAATTTGACGCCGAGTTGGATGCCGGTGGTGTCGGTGTCGGAGAGCACGGCCGGCGTCGCGGTGGCGGGCCAGATCGTGCAGGACGGATTGCAGGTCGGCGGTGGTGTGCCGCCGGCCGTGGTGAAGGACCACGACCTGGGGGCCATCGGGACGCCTTCGGCGGTTTGTGCGCCGCTGAGGGTGACCGAGTACGACGTGCCCGGTGCCAGGTCGGTGGTGGGATCGAAGGTGGCGGTCCTGGTCCCGGCGTTGTAGCTCGCGGTGCCGGCGACGGTGCTGTTGTCCGACTTCTTGAGCGACCACACGATCGTCGCGGGTTGCACCGCGAGGTCGAAGGTCGCGGCGAGGTTGCCGGCGACCGGGGCGAAGCCCGCGCCCTCCGCCGGGACGATCGTGGTGACCACCGGCGCGGGGCCGGCCGGGCCGGTGTTCGAGGTGGTGAACACCGGGTCGACCCAGAAGTTGGCGTCGTTCCAGGTCGAGGTCGGGAATCCGGTGCCGTAGCGGTACACCCCGTTGCCGCCGGAGGCGTTGCTGGCCGGTGCGGTGAGCGGGCCGCGGATGTGCGCGTTGGTCAGGCCGCCCTGGTCGGCGCTGTATCTGCCGTTGGGTGCCTGGTACGACGCCACGTAGGTGGTGCCGGCGGTCACCGGTACGGGCTGACCGAACGTCACCTCCTGCCAGCCGGAGGCGGTTTCACCGGTGAACGTGGCGGTGGCCAGTGCCGTGCCGGTCGAGGACCACAGCGTCCCGGTGTGTGTGCCGGTGTTCGCGGCGTCCTTCCAGAAGCGGATTCCGGTGATGAAGCCGGCCCGATCGGGCTGGAATTTGACGCCGAGTTCGGTGCCGGCGGTGTCCGGGTCGGGCCCGGACGAGGGTTGGTCGGTCGGGGTCCACAGGGTGCATGGGCAGACGACCGGTTGCGGTGGCCCGCCGATGGTGACCGTGACGCCGGCACCGGGGGTCTCGGTCCGGGCGCTGTCGTCGGTGGCCCGGGACTTGATGGTGACCGACCCGCCCGGGCCGGTGGTGAACACGTAGGTCCAGTTCTCCCGCCCGGTGGTGGCCGGGTGCCAGGTGGCGCCGTTGTCCACCGAGACCTCGACGCCGCCGACCTTGCCGCCGGTGTCGGTCGCGGTGCCGGTGACCGTCACGTTGGCGTTGGCGGGCAGGCTGCCCCCGTTGGTGGGGGCGGTGATGGTCGAGACGGGCGGTGTGGTGTCGGTGCTCTTGACCGGCACGACCATGCCGGCCATCAGCGTGCCGGGTTGCACGCCCATGTCGGAGAAGAGGTTGATGGTGGCCTGCTGCATCGCGGTGTCCACGGTGCCGTTGGCGCCGATCCGGTAGACGTCCAGGCCCCAGGCCCATTGCACGGTGCCGGCGCCGAAGACGAGCGCGCCGCTGGGTGCGCGGTAGAGGGTCAGGCTGTGGGTCGAACTGCCGTCGGCGTAGGTCGAACCCTGGTCCTGGAGCACCGACATGCCGGACTTGACCGTGGTCGAGAGCCGGATCAGACCCGCGGGTCGGGCGCCGTTGTCCAGGTCGGAGTCCCATTCGTAGCCGAGGGTTCCGCTTCCGAGAGTGGTTTGTTCGGTGAGGCCGAGGGTGGCCAGGCGGGTGTTGCGCCACAGGCGCAGTCTGCCGTCGGCACCGTTGGCGTACATGTCGGTGGTGCAGCAGTTGACGGTGAAGATGGTGCCGGTGAGGCTGTTCTCCGGTCGGCCGCCGTCACCGGGTGGCGAGAAGCGCGGGTCGCGCCACGTGCCGGTCCACATGGCCGGGCCGAGCGGGTCGATCGACTCGTTGGCGTGGGTGTCCTTGTACGCCACCAGGTTGCGGTGGTCGGGACCGTTGCCGTTGATCCCGCCGTTCTCCCAACGGGTTTTCCAGAACACCTCGTTGCCGGAGAAGAAGGCGAGGTTGACGCCCGCGTCGCGGGCCGCCTCGACGTTGGCCCGTTGCGGGCCGGACCAGTACTCGTCATGACCCACCGACAGGAACACCTTGTGGTTCTTGATCAGTTGGCCGCGTCGATCGCTGTCCACACCGGTCGAGTACGTGACGTCGTAGCCGTTGCGCTCCAGGAAGCGCAACATCGCGAACTCGGCGTTGAACAACGAGTCCGCGGGGTTGTCGGCACGTGTCGTGAACGGCCGGTTGTAGCTGACCTTGTACGCCCGACCCACCGGCTGGCCGGTGTAGAGGTCGTTGCCGCCGTACGCGTTGTACGCCTGCCACGTGGTGTCGGACGCCTGCATCAGCAGCGCCGAGTGCGAGGCGTCGTTGCGGACCACGAACGGGATGTGGCTCGCGCCCGAAGTGCCGTCGGTGCGTGTGGGTTTGGCGATGTAGTAGCCGGACGCCGCGTCGGCGGGTACGGTCCAGGAAGCGGAGTCGGTCCAGTTCGAGCAGTCGATCAGGCCGGTCACCAGATTTTCGGTGTCGCAGTTCGACTGCTGACGCGGGGTCACCGCCGAGGCCGGGATCGTGTAGACCTTGCGGGCGCCGTTGCCGTTGTACCAACCGAGCCGGTAGATGTCGACGCGATAGGAACTCGCGGTGGTGTCGATCCGGAACTTGATCTGGCCACCGGCGTTGACGCTGATGTCGGTGGAGAAGCCCTGGATGGAGCTGCTTCCCGCACCGCTGACGTCCCATTCGGTCCGCGGGTTGCCGGTCTTGCTGTTCTCACAGACGACCGCGTTCGTGACCGGCGCGTCGCACGGTCCCGCGGCTGCCTTCGGTGTGTTCGGTGCCGCGACGATCAGCGCGAGCAACAACGCGATGAGCGTCGGAATCGTTGCTCTGCGCAGCCGCGGCCTGGGCATGTTCATGAGTGTCCCCCACCCCAACTTCGGTGCCCGGGGCGGTGTCCCGGGTCCGAGATAGGGGAAAGTGTGGCGCACGTTCCGGCCTGTTGTCCGGGTTTTGCCCTCTCGTGAAGCGGCCCGTGGGTACAGTGCGGGGGCCGGGGGCGGGTCGGCCTCGGGTCGGACTTGGGGGAGTTCGAAACACCGGCCCTCGCGGGGCTGGTTCCGCACGACGGTCCGGGGGGACTTTGTGAAGGTAGTGATCACCGGCGGCGCCGGTTTCATCGGCTCGAATCTGGCCGCCGCGTTGCAGGACCACGACGTCGTGCGCGACGTGCACGTGGTCGACGACCTGTCCACGGGGTCGCTGGAGAGTCTGGCCGGTCTGAAAGTGACGTTCCATCAGGGATCGATCCTGGAGCCGGAGTTGCTCGACCGGGCATTCGCGGGCGCGGACGCGGTGGTGCACCTGGCGGCGTTGCCGTCGGTACCGCGGTCGGTGGAGGCGCCGTTGGCCAGCCATCACGCCAACGCGACCGGCACGTTGGAGGTGCTGGAGGCGGCGAGGCGGGCCGGGAACATCCACGTGGTGGCCGCGTCCTCGTCCTCGGTGTACGGCGCCAACCGCGAGTTGCCCAAGCGGGAGGACATGCGCACCGCGCCGCTGAGCCCTTACGCGGTCAGCAAGTTGGCCACCGAGTCGTATCTGATCGCCTACGGCAACTGCTACGGCCTGCCGGTGTTGCCGTTTCGCTTCTTCAACGTCTTCGGGCCCGGTCAGCCCGCCGATCACGCCTACGCGGCGGTGATTCCGCGGTTCGTGGACGCGGCGTTGGCGGGTCGGCCGTTGTCGGTGCAGGGCGACGGCGAACAGACGCGGGACTTCACCAACATCGGGAGCGTGTGCGCGGTGCTCACCGACGCGGTGCTGCGCCGGGTGGTCTCGGACATTCCGGTCAACCTGGCGTTCGGCTCCCGGACTTCGTTGAACGCGTTGATCGACTTGTTGACGCAGGTGCTCGGGCATTCGGTCGAGGTCGAGCATGTGCCGCCGCGTCCCGGCGATGTCCGGGATTCGCAGGCGGACGGGTCGCGGCTGCGTGCGCTGTTCCCGACCGCGGAGCCGGTCGAGTTGCGGGACGGGCTCGCGCAGACGGTCGCGTGGTTCCGGTCTCGGCTCAGCTGAGCCGGTCCTCGCGCGGGCGGAGCGGTCGAGCGGGTGAACCCACCACGGTGACGCCCGCCGGTACGTCGCGGGTGACCACGGCACCGGCGCCGACGAAGGCGCCGGCGCCGACGGTCAGCCCTTGCAGGACCACGGCGTTGCTGCCGACGGTGGCGTCCTCGCCCAGGTGCACGTTGCCGGAGATGTTCGCGCCCGGGTACACGGTGCTGCGGGGGTCGAGCACCGCGTCGTGACCGATGGTGGCGTTGTAGTGGACCTGCACGTGCCGGCCCAGGGTGACGCTGCTGGAGACGTGTGCGTTGGCCTGGATCAGGCAGCCGGCGGCGATCGAGGTCTCCGGCGAGATCACCGCGCGCGGATGCACGAGGGTGACGGCGCGCAGGCCGCGTTCGTCGAGCAGGAGAGCCAGTCGGGCGCGGGCGGCCGGGGCGGCGATGCCGACCAGGTAGTCGCCGGAGTCGACGTCGGCGGGGCGCAACACCGGCAGGCCGCGCACCTTCTCGCCGGCGCGGGCGTCGTCGAGGAACGCGGTGACGGTGAGGGTGGTGGCGAGCGCGGCGTCGAGGGCTTCGCGGCCTACGCCGCCGGCCCCGCAGATGTAGAGCGGCATGAGGGACATCCTGGCATCGCCGGGCGGCCGGGATGAGCGCGCGCACTGGGGCGCGGTACGGGTCGGGCCCGGATCGTCGAGCGGAAGCGGGTTGTGCGGTGGAGGCTGACCGGGAAGGGGACCGTCGGGTCCGGGGTTGGGCGCGGTATCCGTCCCGACTCGATCTGTTGGGTGCGGCCGTGGTCGCGATGACCGCGCTGTGGGCGCTGGTGGCGGCGGCGAACCGGGCCGGCGAGCCGGCGGCGTTCCTGCTCGCGTTGTCGGCCGCCGTCGGCGGGTATGTGCTGGGGCGTTTACTGGGCGTGGGTTCCGCGTTACCGGCGCCGGCGATGGTGGCCGGCGCGGTCGCGGGAATGTCGGTGTTGTGGCCGGGCGCGTCGAGTGGGGACGCGACGGCGCCGCCGTTGCACTACGGGAATGCGAACGGCGCGTTGGTCGCGCAGGCGGCGGGGGCCGCGTGTCTGGCGGCTCTGGCGGTCGCCTCCGCTCGGTGGCGGCGCGGAATTCTGGTACTGGCGGCCTTGTTGGTGCTCGCGACGTTCGCGACCCGGTCGGTGGCGGCCGCGGTGGGCGCGCTGGCGGTGTTGTCGGCCGGGTTGTTGTCGGCGGCGGCCCGTCGCAAGGGCACGGTGGTACTGGTGTCGGCCCTGTGTGTCGTCGGCGTCGCGTTGGGCACCGTGGTGCTGGGGGTGCTCGGGACGCGTACGGGTGGTCTGGAGGGCGCGGCCGAGGCGGGTCTGACCGAGCGTCGGGTGCAACTGTGGGGCGAGGGGGCACATCTGACGAAGAGTCTTCCGGTGCGCGGGACGGGTCCGGGGATGTTCGTGACGAACAGTGCGACCGCGAGTTCGGATGCGGATGTGCATTCGGCGCACTCGTTGTGGCTGCGACAGAGCGCCGAGCAGGGGGTCCCGGGCGCGGTGTGTCTGGTCGCGCTGGTGGGGTGGGTGTACGTGCGGTTGTGGCGGTCGCCGCAGCCGGTTGCGGTGGTGCTGGTCGGGTCGGCGACGTTCACCGCTTTTCTGGTGCAGGCGTCGATCGACTATGTGGCCGAGTTTCCTGCGGTGTTGGTGGCGGTCGGGGTGCTGACAGGGGTGGCGACGGCCGGTCCGGATCGCAGCGCGCGGGCACGGTCGACGGACGGGGTCTCGTAGCGCGGGCGGGTTGTGGGTCGACCGGCGCGCGGTGGGGATTGTCTGCAATGGGTGGCTCGTTACTTTTGGGCGTGATGCCCGACTCACCCATATCCAGGGGTGCGAAACCTCAGATGATGCTCAGATCCGTGTTGTGTGAGGGGCTCCGCGTCTATTTTGTGGAATCGCCGCACCACGGGCGCACCTATTTCCCAGGCAAGGGGAATGTCACGTCGATTCGCAGGTTTGTCGATCCGCGTGCAGGATTGCCGGAATCCCGTTTCGAGTTCGTTGCGGGATTTTCCAGAAAATAAGAAAAGCGGGACGAGCGGTCCGGGGGGCCGCTGCCGCACAGGTGGGTATGAGCCCTGGGTGTCCCGTGTACGTGCAGGTCACAGCATGCCTGGGCCGCACGATCGTGTTCCGGACGATTCCGGGAAGCCCTCACCGCGATATCGCCTCGGGCCCTTCGAATACGCTGCGCGACCGGTTCGACGTGATGTCCGTGCTCGACCCCCACGATCGGGCACGGACATCCGCACATCGAGCCGTTCCGGCCTCAGGAGACCTCTTCGGCCAGCGAGTCGCCCTTCGGCCGCTGCGGTGGCAACAGCCGGGTCGGGTCGACCGGGGAGTGCGTGATCGGCGCGGACCAGACGATGGGTCTGGGCAGCGGGAATGTCTCGCCGCGGTCCTGCCGGACGGTGCCGGAGCGGGCGGCGGCCTCGCGCCCGGGATCCTCCTGGGGCAGCGTGGCGACCGGCACCGGGAAGCCCGGGTTGACGCCACCGGCGGCGGTGATCCCGCTCGGCTTCAGCAGCACGCCGACGGTGCGCCACAGGATGACCAGGTCGACCCGCAGGCCGCGGTTGCGCACGTACCAGAGGTCGTATTCGATGCGCACCGGCCAACTGAGCGCGTTACGCCCCTGAACCTGTGCCCAGCCGGTCAGCCCGGGTCGCACGTCGAGCCGGCCGCGCTGGCGTTGCGTGTAGTGCACGACCTGGCTCGGCAAGGTCGGCCGCGGCCCGATGATGCCCATCTGACCGCGCAACACATTGATCAGTTGCGGCAGTTCGTCCAGGCTCGTGGTCCGCAGCAGTTGCCCGGCGCGGGTGATCCGGGTCGCGTCGGGTTCGTCCGGATAGCGCGGGTCGTGCATGGTGCGGAACTTGAGGATCTCGAAGTCGCGGCCGTGCAGGCCACTGCGTGTCTGGCGGAACAGTACGGGTCCACCCATGGTCGCGCGGATCATCACGTGTATCGCGAGCAGGACCGGTCCCAATAGAACCAATGCCAGCACGGCCACGGTGATGTCGAACAGTCGTCGCATGCCATGCCCCTCCCCTGGTGTGGCGTTCGGTGTGGCGTCCCTCGGGCGCCGGCGGTGTCTCCCTCACCGGCCGTCGCCCGTTGTGCGTCAAGTCCAGCCCAGGCCGCGGCGTCCGGCCACGGCCCGATAGGTGTCGATCGAGATGCCCGCGACGCGGCGCTGGTCGAATTCGGCCAGTGCGCGTCGCCGGGCGGCGGCGCCGAGTTCGGCGCGCAGATCCGGTTCGGTGAGCAGTCGGTCGATCGCGGCGGCCAGCGAGCGGGGCTCGCCGGGCGGCGCGAGGAGCAGGTGTTCGCCGTGGGTGCCGATCTCCCGGCAACCCCGGATGTCGCTGAGCACCATGGGCAGCGCGCAGGACGCGGCCTCCATGGCCGATCGTGAGAAGCCCTCGCGGTGCGAGGGCAGGACGAACACGTCGAGGGCGTTGTACACGGCGGGCATGTCGGAGCGTGCGCCGACGAATTCGACCCGGGACCCGTGCACGGCGCGCGAGACCGCGTCGGCCTTGTCCGGGTCCTCCGGCCCGATCCATACGAATCTGGCCTTGCCCGCGAGCAGTCCGGCTGCTTCCACGTATTCGAGGATGCCCTTTTCCGCGACCTGCCGCCCGACTCCGCCCACGAGCAGTTCGTCTTCGGCCACGTTCAGTGCCCGACGAACGGCCGCCCGGGCGACGGGATCGGGTCGAAAGCGGGTCAGATCGGTACCGTTGCCGACCACTCGCGCGCGCCACCCGGGCACGGCCCGGCGCAGCGTCGCGTGGTCGGTGGCGTTCTGGTACAGCTCGGCGTGCGAGGCGCGGGCGGCCAGGCCCTCGGTGCCGAGCACGAACGCCCGGCGGGCCCACGGGTCGCCGGGGCGGATCCACAGGCCGTGGCAGGTGTTGACCACCACCGGAACGCCGGTGGCGCGGCCCAGGATCCGGCCCAGCACACCGGTCTTCGGGTTGTGCGTGTGCAGCACGTCCAGGCGCAATCGGCGCAGGGTGCGCACCAGTTCGCCGGCGGCCGCGGCGTCGCTGCGCAGACTCCAGGCGCGGGTCAGCGAGTTCAGCGGTACGTGGGTGACGCCCAGCGCCTCGATCTCGGGGACGTAGGGGCCGGCGGCGCTGATCCCGTAGGTCTCGAAGCCGGCCGCGACGTCCTCCTCCAGTTCGGTGCGCAGGAGCAGGGCCAGGCTCATGTCGATGGTGGTCAGGTGGGCGACCCGCAGGGGTCGACCACCCGGCCCGCGCGGCTCACGCATGGGCACCGGCCCGCTTGCCCAGGCTGACCACGGCCGCGTAGGCGCGTTCCTGCGCGAGCCGGCCGCCGAGTTTGGCGCGGAAGAACGCGGGTGGGTCGGTACGGCGGACCGGGACCCGGCGCAGCCGGATCGGGTCGCAGCCCGGGAGGTTGCGGCCGAGCACGCCGGTGGCGGCGCTGCGGAACCGGCAGCGCAGGGCGTGCTCCATGTCCGGGACGGCGATGCCCCACGGGTAGGCGAAGTGGGCCGGGCGCAGCCCGAGTCGACGCTCGACGTCGTCGGAGGCTTCGTCGAGTTCGGTCGCGGTGAGTGCCTCGGGGCGGGCGTGGCTTCGGGTGTGGTTGCCGATGGTGGCCAGGCCCGATTCGGCCAGTTCGGCGACCTGCTCCCAGCTCAGCGCGGGGGATCCGCCGCTGGTACCGGTGGAGCCCTCCCAGCGCATCTGTTCGCCGATGCAGCCGGTGGCCAGGTAGAGGGTGAACGGCAGCGCGCGGGCCCGCAGTTCCGGCCAGGCATTGGCGTACACGTCGGCGAAGCCGTCGTCGAAGGTGAGCACGATCGAGGGTGTCGGGTCGCCGGCCGCGAGCCGGTCCACGGCGGTGTCCAGCGAGACCACGTGCGCGCGCGGGAGCAGGTCGAGCTGGGTGCGGAACGCGTCTGCGGGCAGGTCGAGTTCGTCCCGGCTGCCGCCGCCGACCCGGTGGTAGATGAGCAGTGTCGCGCCGGGCGCGGGATCGCGGCCGAGCGAGGTGGCGGCCAGGCCGCGCTTGAGCGTGGCGCGCACGCGGTCGCCGCTGATGGCGGTCATCGGGTGGTGCCCTTCGGGGTGAGCCGGGTGGGATGGGTACGGGCGAGCGGCCACGGGATCGGTTCGCTTTCCCGCCGGAGCGGGGTGCCGGCGCGGCCGGCGGGGTCGAGCAGGTGCAGCCGCAGGGTCTCGCCCAGGGCGGTGGCCACGCTGCGTACCGCTTCGTCGGGCTCCCACGCGTGTGGGTGCTCCCGGTCGGTGCCCAGCGCGGCGACGGTGTGCACGGTGCGGTCCGCGTCCAGGTGCACCAGGGTGTGTGGCTCCTCGCCGACCAGCCACCACGTCTCGCCGCGGGTCCGGCCCCCGTCGACCACGTCGGTGCCCCGATAGCCGCAGGCCAGCGCGATGGGTCGGTTGTGCTCGGCGCCTGCTTCGTGGACCGGGTCGAGCTTGTGGCCGGCTTCGCCGTGTGGGTTGATCGCGGGCGGGATCACCGTCTCGGCGACCAGGGTGGGTTGCTCGGCCGCGGGCTTGGCGCGGCGAACCCGAAGGTGTTGTTCGACCGACATCCGGGTGGCTCGGGCGAAGCCGCGGACGGGCAGGGTGGCGGCCAGCAGGCGTCGGTCGCGGATCGCCTCGATGTCCCACAGGGCGGGGCGCTCGGGGGCCAGTCGCAACTTCTGCGGGGTGCGGGTGGGCATCAGGTCGACCAGGCGCGGGCTGCTGCCGGCGGGCCAGGGTTCGGTCAACACCCGTTCCTGGGCCTGCCATTGCACCACGGTGCCGATGCCGAGCGCGGCGAAGCGCTCGTCGTAGGCGGTGGAGTGCCAGGTGGCCACGTCGCCCAGGCGGAACCACAGGTGCATCGCGGCGGGGATGCCGTCCACCCGCAGGATGTACAGCCGGGCCCAGTCGTGCCGGGCGGCGCGGGCGATCAGTTCGCGGCGGGCCTCGGCGGCGGCGGGTTGCAGCGGGCCCTTCCAGCTACGGGCGAACAGGTCGGTGTAGAGGGCGAATCCGGCGTCCAGGTCGCGCTCGGATCCGGTGTCGGCGCCGGCCAGTTCCTCGACGGTCAGGTCCCAGTGCGCGCGCACCCGGGCGGCGAAGCGATGTGCGTAGCGGTCGAAGCTGCGGAATCGGGCCTTGTGGCCGGCCCAGCCGCCTTCGACGCCGGCCAGCATGTCGCAGGCTTTTTCCCGGGCGGAGACGGTGTAGCCGCACGCGCGCAGTCCGGCGATCAGCCGGTGGGTCTCCGGGTCCCGGCTGGGCATCCGGTGCAGGCGCAGTTCACGGATGCCGGTGCGGGCGAGGGCGTCGGCGATCGAGTCGGCGCCGTGCGGTTCGTCGGGGTGCACGACCACGTGGCTGCGGGGTCGGCGGTGTGCCGAGAACACTCCCCAGCGTTCGGCGCCGATCCGCTCCAGCGGCAGCAACGCGCGCGGCTGGTCGGCGTCGTCGAGTACGGAGACCACCCGGATGTCGTCGAGCGGGTCGTGGTGGCCGTGCAGGGTGGAGGCGAACCACGCGTGCGTGTCGAACGGGTCGGCGTGCACGCCGCGGGCGGCCACGAGCCGGTCCCAGGACGCGGCGAACGCGGCGTCGATCTCCAGCGGGTGCATCGGGCGGGCGTGCATCAGGCCCCCTCGGCGCGGCTGAGCGCACCGCGGGCGTCGGTGCCGGCGGCGGACGTGGCGGCCTCGGCGGCCGTGCCGGGCACGGTGGTGACCGGGCCGGCTCCGGTCGGGGCGAGGCCGGCGGTGGGCGGGCCCCACGCGCGGGGCCAGCGCAGGCGCGGGTCGCGCACGGGCACCTCGTCCAGGTACCGGACGGGCGACGCGAGCAGGTCGGCCAGCATCAGCGCGATCGCCTCCAGGGTGTAGGTGGGGTCGTAGCGCACGACCTCGCGCAGGGTGGGTACGGGTTCGTGGTGGTCGACGCGGGCCACCGCCAGCGGGCCGGTGCCGATCCGATACCAGCGGTCGTCCGGCCCCCAGTCGGCCCGCATCTCCTGCGGGCCCCGGCGGGCGCAGGCCACGGTGAGCAGGCGCAGCGTGGGTTGGTCCAGGGTCAGCTCGGCGGCGGCTCGGGTCGGGATCTCGGTCGCGGGTCGGGCCTCGAACCGGCGGGCGGTGCCCGAGGAGCCGGGGTCGACCGCGGTCACCCGCGCGCGCAGGCCGCGGACCCGGGCCCGGGTGGCGATCGGGATCGCGCGTTGCGCCTCGCGGGCGCCGCGCAGCAGCGGCAACACCCGGCTGGGCACCCGGGCGGCGCACATGTCGAGCAGGGCGGGTCGTTCGGTGCTGACCCGGTCCTTGAGCGGGCTCGCTCCGGGCAGCAGGTCGATCAGGGTCAAGCCGCCTTCGGCGAAGGCAAGTTCCTGGGCGCGCCAGTGCACCACGTTGCCCGGGGAGAGCATCGCGGCGGCCGGGTCGTAGGCAACCGTGTGCCAGTGCACGACCGGGCCGATGCGTACGCCCAGGCAGGACGCGATGGCGCGGTCGTCGGCGTAGAGCACGTACAGCCGGGCCATGCCGCGCGCGTCGAGGGCCTGGGTGAGCAGTCGGCGGCGCTCGGGCGCGGCGCCGAGTCGGCCCTTCCAGCTCAGGTCGAACAGTTCCTCGTGGTCGGCCAGGCCGGCCGCCAGCGGCGGGGTGTCGGGCGCGCCGAAGGCGGCCACCCGCAGCTTCCACAGTTGTCCGGCCCGCCGGGTGGTCTGGGCGATCGCGCTGTCGAAGCCTCGGTGTCGGGCCCGGTAGCCGGACCAGCCGTCGGGGGTGGCCTCGATCATGTCGGTCATGCGTTCGCGCACGTCCACCGCGTAGCCCGCCTCGCGCAGCGCGGCGACGAGGGCGTGTGTGGCCGGGTCCCGGCTGGGCAGGCGCTGGAGCGTCAGTTCGCGGATGCCGGTCCGGCGCAGTTCCGCGACGAGTTGGCGCAGTACGGCGGGCTCCGGCTCGGGTGTGCCCAGCACGACACGTGTCCGTTCGCGTTGGCCGCGGCCGAGTTCGTGGGCGCGGCCGGCCGAGTCGAGCTCCAGCGGGAGCAGGGCCAGCGGGCGCCCGGCGGCGAATACGCCGGGTATGCGCACGTGTTCGGCCCGCTCGGGGCGGCTTGCCACCCACGAGGACGCCCACGCGTGTGTATCGAAGACGTCTGCCTGGACCCCCCGTCCCACCACCAATTCGTCCCACGCACGAGCCAGATCGGCATCGATCTCCTCGGCGCGCAGGGTCGATGCACGATTGACCATCGCCTGGCCCCCACCTCGCGGTCCCGATGTGAGCAGCATCGGAACGTTTGTGCCCAACCGGCGTCCCCCGCCCCCACACGGCCGGGACACGAGTCGCCCGCCGACCAGATTAGGCCGGATGGGTCACGCGTGAAGGGTGTTTCGCAATCCGTCCACGAGTCGTTGGTGATGCTCCGCGATATCCGGGGTTGGCAAGCTTGCCCCGATGTGGCCGGTGGACGGACGGCGGATGACCGGCGGTGGACGGCGTTCGGCGACCGGCTGACGGGAGGTGACCCCGCTGTTACGGTTCCGGCAACGACGCCGCGGGGCTGGGGAGGCTTGGGTGGGCGGTTCGATGGTGGGGTCGGTGCGGTCCGGGGGCGACGCGTTGTTGCGGCGTTCTCCGGCGCAGGTGTGGTTCGCGCGGCGCGCCCGGCTGCGGCTCGCGGTACTCGGGTATCACGGGATCGCCGATCCGGACACGTTCGCGGGCCAGTTGGACCGGCTGCGCCGGATCGCGCGCCCGGTGTCCCTGGACGAGGTGGAGACGGCGCTGGCCACCCGCCGCGCGTTGCCCGCCAAGGCGGTGTTGCTGACCTTCGACGACGGTGAACGCAGCATTCTGGAGCACGGTTTGCCGCTGCTGCGCGAGCGTGGCATCCCGGGGGTGGCCTATGTGGTGGCCTCGGCGATCGACTCGGCGACGCCGTTCTGGTGGCACGAGGCGGACCGGTTGGTCGCCGCCGGGGCGCGGGTGGCGGGCGAGCCGGAGCGTTCGCCGGGCGCGTGGGTGGCGTATCTGAAGACGGTGCCGCAGGAGCGGCGACTGCGCCTGCTCGCGGCGCTGCGCGAGGGCCACGAGCCGGTGCGGACCGCCCAGTTGACCGGTGCGGATCTGGGCACGCTGGAGTCGGGCGGCGTGCGGGTGGAGAACCATTCGCTGACCCACCCGCTGCTCGACCGGTGCACCGATGCCGACGTGCGGGACGAAGTGGTCGAGGCGCACGAGCGGTTGACCGGGTTGCTCGGTCGCGCGCCGAGTTCGTTCGCGTATCCGAACGGCAACTGGGACGTGCGGACCGAACGGTTGTTGGTCGAACTCGGTTACCGCACCGGGTTCCTCTTCGATCATCGGCTCGGACCCAGGCTGCCGGACCACCCGTTGCGGATCTCCCGCCTGCGGGTCGGGTCGAATACCCGCCCGGATCGCTTCGCGACGATCCTGTCCGGGCTGCATCCGGCCCTGCATTCGCTGCGCGGCGGGCGTTGACCTGCTTGAATCGGCGCGTTGTTCGGGCCGATGGTGCGCGGATCCGGTCGAGAACCCGACTCCGGTCGACGGACCCGACCGCGCTCGACGGACGAGACAGGGAGATCACCGTGCTTGCTCTGCCCACGCTGCTGCGCTCGCCCGGCGAGTTGGCGGCGCTGGTCCCGTCCTGGCGCGCGCTGGTGGCCGCGACGCCCGGGACGTCGTACTTCACCACGCCCGACTGGGTGTTGGGCTGGAGCGAGTCGCTGGGTCGGGAGCAGGCCGGCCGTGCGGTGGTGGCGGTGTGGCGTGCCGAGGACGGCGCCGCGGAGGCGGTCGTACCGCTGCTGCGCGCCCGTGAGCGGCTGCATCCGCGGTTGCCCGGCGGTGTATTGAGCTGGACGCTGCTGGGCACCGGGCCGGGCGCCGCGGACCACTGCGGGTTCGCCGTCGATCCGGTCCGACACCAGGACGTACGCGCCTGGTTGGCCTCGCTCGCCCGGCGGCGCAGCATGGTCTTCCCGCACCTGGACGCGGCCACCGGCGATCCGTTCCTGCCGCCCGGGGCCCGCGAGATCGAGCGCACCGCGTGTCCGGTGATGCCGGCCGACCCGAACGCGCTCGGCTCGGCCCGGCATCGACAGGGGGTGCGGCGCAAGGCTCGGAAGCTGGCCGAGGACGGGATCACCTTCGACTGGGTGACACCCGACGCGATGACCCCCGAACTGTTCGACGACCTGTTGCGGCTGCACCGGTTGCGTCGGGAGGCCATCGGTGGGTCGAGCGCTTTCGACGCGACCCGGCGTCCGTTGCACGCGGCGCTCGCGGCGCGCGCCGATGCCGATCGTGGGCCGTGCGCGCTGGTGGCGCGTGATCCGCAGGGCCGGTCGGTGGGGATCCTGTACGGGTTCCTGTGGCAGGACACCTTCGCCTACTACCAGTTGGGCTGGGATCCGGCCTACGCGAAGGCGAGCCTGGGCACGGTGTTGTTCCACGAGACGCTCACCGCGCTGGCCGCGCGGGGGGTGCGGACCTTCGACTTCCTGCGCGGGGCCGAGGAGTTCAAGCACCGATTCGGTGCGACCGATCGATACGACACGACATGGCTGGTGGCCCGGGGAGCGGGCGGCGCGCTGTTGGGCGCGAAGTCCGCCGCTCGCCGGGTCAGGGATCGCCGGCTGCGGCCGGTTCGGGGGGAAGCGTGAAGGATCGCATCAGGCTCGTGCACGTGGTGTGGCGGCTGAGCGTCGGCGGTGGCATCCCGCAGGTGAGCCGGCAGGTACTGGCCGGACTCGACCCGGAGCGCTTCGAGTGCCACGCGATCATCGCCCGGCCGGCCTGGGAGGAGGACCGGCTGGCCGAGTTGGGGCCGAACGTGACCGTGCACGCGCTCGACCACGAGGGGCCGACCCGGCCGCAGGACGAGATTCGGCTCGGGCTGCGGATTGCCTCGCGGGTCCGCGAGTTGCGTCCGGACGTGTTGCACGCGCACAGCGGCACGGCTCGGCTGTCGCTGCCGTCCGCGCTCGGCTCGCCGGGGACGCCGAGGGTGCTGGAGGTGCACGAGCCGCTCAAGGACGGCCTGCACTCCCGGCTGACCAACGGCATCGAGGTCGGCATGGTCAAGGCGGCCGGTTTCCGCCCGTTCGCGCATTCGACACACGTCCGGGATGCGACCGCGGCGATCGTGGGGTGGCGGCCGGAACGTATCCCGTTGGTGCCGTTGGGTGTTCCGGTGCACGAGCCGGATCCGGCGGCGGGGTCGGCGTTGCGCGCCGAGTTGGGCATTTCGCACGAGGCACGCGTGGTGGTGGGGGTCGGTCGGGCGACACAGAAGAACATCCCGCTGATGGTGCGGGTCGGCGCGGACGTGGTGCGCAAGCTCGGCGACGCCGGTCCGCCGGTGGTGTTCCTGGTGATCGGTCGTCAGGAACCGGAGATCGCGGCGCTGATCGAGGAGTTGGGCGTCGGCAAGCACGTGCGGGTGGTCCCGCCGTTGCCGCGACTGAGCGACGCCTTCGACGCGGCCGACCTGTTCCTGTCCACGTCGCACTACGAGGGCTTCGGGCTCGCGGTCGCCGAGGCGATGATGGCGGGCGTACCGGTGGTCGGCACGGCGGTGGGCGGGGTGACCGACGTGGTCGCGGACGGGGTCACCGGGCGGTTGTTGCGGGCGGGTGATCGCGGCGGGCTGGTGATGGCGTGCCGCGAGTTGCTCACCGACGACGCGTTGCGGGCCCGGATGGGCGCGGCGAGCCGGGAGCGGGTGCTGGGCCGGTTCACCCGCCGGCACATGCTGGACGGCTTCGCCGAGGTCTACGAACGCGCCGCGCACCGCCGCCGCTAGGCGCCGAGGGCGCGGCTCGGCCCCGAGCGCCGGCCGGACTGCTACCGATCGATCCGGCCGGCGTTCACTGATACCGATCAACCCGGCCGGCGTTCGAGGCCGCTCGATGGGTGGGACGACCGGGGTCGGTCAAGGGCACAGTTCGGTCAGGATGTGGTCGGCGACCGCGGACCAGGTCATCGTGGTGCGCAGTTCCACGCCGCGGGTGAGGGCTCGGGTACGGAAGGTCGGGTAGTCGGCGCTCAGTTGGGTGAGGGCCTCGGTCAGGGCGTCCACATCGCCCGGCGGTACGGCGATGCCCGCGTCGCCCACGATCCACGGTTGGTTGCCGACCGTGGAGGCCACGCACGGCAGGCCGCGGGTCAGCGCCTCGACCAGGGCGATGCCGAACGCCTCCATGTGTGTGGGGATCACCACCGCGTCGGCCTCGTCGTAGGCCGCGCCCATCGCCGCGTGCGGCACCCGGCCCAACGCCCGCACACCGGGCGGCAGCGGTCCGTCGGGGCCGCTGCCGACCAGGGTCAACGTCCGGCGCGGGTCGCGCGCGTACAGGCGCGCGAAGGCTTCCAGCAGCGTGGGGCCGCCCTTGAGCTCCCACTGTGTACCGACGAACAGCAGCCGGGGCGGATCCGCCGCACGCGGACCGGGATCCGCCGCCGCAGGGCCCGCGTTGGTGCCCGCGCCCACCACGTGCACCCGGTCCGCGGCCAGCCCGTACTCGGTGACCAGCACGTCCGCCGTGCTCGGCCCCATCACGAACACCCGGTGCGCGCCCGACAACAGGCGCCGCTCGCGGGCCAACCACCCGTCCGTGAAGCGGGATCGATGCATGCCGCCGACCGCCGCGCCCTCCAGGCCCACCCGGTCGGTGTAGACGCCGTAGCGCACCCCCGCCGGCGGCACCAGCGCGGGCAGCGTCTGCACGATCAGCACCGGACGGTGCGGGCCGAGCAGACCTCGCGCCCGGGCCCTGCGATCCAGCGCCGCCGTCCAGGCGTGCGTCTTGGTCCACGGCGTCCCGGGCCCGGCTCGGCGCGCCTCGCGCACGGCCCGCAACCGGGCGCCGGCCAGACCCGGCGCGCGGGCCAGCGGCATCAGGTCGTGCGCCTCGACCGCGGTGCGCTCCGCCAGCGCCCGGCGCAGCGCCGGCACCGAGCCGGAGAACGCCCCGACGTGCAGCATGGTCAGGCCGGTCGAGCCGGTCATCCCGTCGTGGCCCCACGCGCGCCGCGCGTGCGCCGGCGCAGGGCCTGGCCGCGCTGCCCGGCCTTGAAGCCCACCAGCCGCCCGCCGACCCGGACCGCCTCGCCCACCCGGCCGCGCGCCACCGGCCGCTCCAGCCGTGCCTGTTCGTACCATTCGACCAACCGGCCGGCCTGGCTCTCCAGCGCGAAGCGCTCGTGCACCAGGTCCAACGCCCAGCCGCCGATCCGCTCGCGTTCGGCCTGATCCCGCAGCAGCGCGGTGAGTTGGCCGACCAGCGGGTCCTGCTCGACCGGCACCCGGCCCGCGCCCAGGCCGTAGAAGCCGAGCGCGTCGAAGTCGCCGATCGTCTCCGGGGTCACCGGTTTGCTGAAGCCCTGTTCGCCGACCACCACCGTGGGTTTGCCGAAGGCCATCCCGCGCAGCGCCGAACTGCCCATTCCCACCACGACGTCCGCGAGCGCGTAGGCCGGGCGCGGGTCGGCCAGCTCGCCGGTCAGCACGATCGCGCGCCGACCCAGGTTGCCGTTGTGGTCGGCGGCGCGGGCCTGGAGTTCGCGTTCGATCGAGCCACCGCCGACCATCACCAGGCGCAACCCGGGAATGTCCGGGGACAACCGGGCGACGGCGTCCATGGTGCGTTCCAGGTGTTCCTGTTTGAGGTGCCGGGCCAGCCGCGACACCACCACCACGGTGGGTGCGGGCTTGAGCAGTCCGTGTTCGGCGGCGAACGCGTCGACGTCGACCTTCGGTGTGCCGTCGGCCTTCGCCGAGCCGACCGGGTGGTCGATCGCGGTGTCCACCGGCGGCTCCAGCAGGTGCACTCGCGCACCCTCCAGGCCGCGCAACTCGCCGGTTTCCTCGTACAACTCGCCGTAGCCCACGGTGAGCGGCACGCCGGTGCGCGGAAAGTACGGGGGCAGGCTGCCCATCGACATGATGGTGCCCAGCACCGGGGTGCCGCGCGGCACGAAGGCGCCGAGGAACGCCTCGACGAGCGGCCAGTATTCATAGGTGTGCACCACGTCGATCCGATGCCGACGCACCGCCGCCGCGATGGTCCGGGAGACTGCGGGCGAGGGCCGCACGTGGGCCCGTTCAGGGAGTGCGAGCAGCGGCAGTCCGGCGGCGGCTACCCGTTGCCGGAGCGGGCCCTGACGTCCCATCACCCACACTTCGTGGCCGAGGTCGCGGACGGCGCGGGCCAGGTCCACGGCGTTGATCGAGCTGCCGCCGAGTTGCATGTCGTGCGGACACACCAGGATGCGCACGGTCGGTCACCCCTCCCAGGTGTGGTCGACGTAGACCGGCGCGGCCAGCACCACCGCGCGCGGCGGGGTGTCCAGCTCGGGGCCGGCCACGTCGAACTGCTTCGCCGGATGCCAGGTGGTCAGCGGGTGCCCGTCCCGGTCGTAGACGCCGATCCACAGCGCGTATCGGCCACGTGGCAGCGGGAGTCGGTCCAGGGTGCACCTGACCCGGTTGCCCGCTCGGCCGAACTGCACGTCCCGGCGGGTGGTGAAGACCGGACTCGCGGTGCCCTCGGTGACCCCGATATGCACCGAGGCGGGTCCGCGATGGTCGCCCGTGAACTCCGCCTCGACCACCATCGACCGGTTGGTGGTGGGGCCGGCCGTGTCCACGCCGCGCACGTCCACGAAGGTGGTCCGGATCGCCTCGTCGGTGCGGGTGCGCGCCTCGGTCTCCTCCTCGACGCTGTCCCGATATCCGCGCAGCGCCTGCCGGATCGGGCCGTCGGTACGGATCTCGCCCTGCTCCAGCCAGATGCCGCGGGTGCAGATCGACTCGACCGAGGCGAGGTCGTGCGAGACCAGCACGAGCGTGGTGCCCTGTTCCAGCACCACCCGCATCCGGTCCAGGCATTTCTGCTGGAAGAGCGCGTCGCCGACCGCGAGCACCTCGTCGACCAGGAGCACGTCCGGTTCCAGGAACGCGGCGACCGCGAAGCCCAGTCGCATCTGCATGCCGGAGCTGTACCACTTGACCTGCCGGTCGATCGCGGTGCCCAACTCGGCGAAGTCCACGATGTCGTCGAAACGGTTGGCCACCTCGGCCCGCTTGAGGCCGAGCAACGATCCGTACAGGAACGCGTTCTCACGTCCCGTCAGGTCCGGGTGGATGCCCGCTCGGACCTCGATCAGCGCGCCGACGCGACCCCGCACCTGGAGTCGGCCGGCATAGGGGTACATCACCCCGGTGAGCATCTTGAGCAGCGTCGACTTGCCCGACCCGTTGGAGCCGATCAGGCCGACCGCCTCGCCGGGGTCGATGTGGATGTCGATGTCGCGCAACGCCCAGCGCCAGTCCGCCTGGTCGCGGCCGGAGATCTTGCGCGCGATGCGGCCCAGGTTGTCCCGCAGGAGCATGCGCTGACTGTCCGCGCGAAATCGTTTCCACAGGTGCTCGGCCCGGATGGTGCCCAGCGGCAGGGTGCCCGGCTTGGCCGGGGCCTTGGTCGTCGTCGGGCTAGGCGACATCGGCGATCCCCGCTTCGAGCTTCTTGAAGATCTTGTATCCGACGATCAGGAGCACGGTCGCCGATCCGGCAGCGGCGCCGGTGAGTTCCCAGTCGGGTTGTTGTCCGTACAGGATCGACCGTCGGTAGCCGTCGATCACGGCGGCGAGCGGATTGCAGATCACGTACGGCAGCAGCCAGTCCTTGGTGATCTGGTCCATTCCGTAGGCGACCGGGGTGGCGAACATGCCCATCTGCATGAGCAGCGGCAACACGTGTCGGATGTCGCGGAAGTAGACCACCGCCGCGGACAACACGAGCACCACCCCGAGGGTGACCTCGAATTGGATGAGCAGCAGGATCGGCAACGCCCAACTGGTCGCCGCGGGCGGCGTGGTGTACGCCGCGAACAGCACGACCAGTACGGAGGAGGCGATCAGCATGTCCACGGTGGCCACGATCACGGTGGCGAACGGGAAGACCTCGCGCGGGCAGTAGACCTTGTTCAGCAGCGGCCCGTTGGACACCAGGGACGAGGAGCCCTGGGTCACCGAGGACATGAAGAACGTCCACGGGAGCAGGCCGAGGTAGCTGAACAGCGGGTAGGGCACGTCGTACTTGTGCGCCGTCTCGCTGAGGTTGCCCACCCGCTGGAAGACGACGGTGAACACCAGCATCAGCAACACGGGGGTGATCACCGCCCACGCGAAGCCGAGAACGGCTTGTTTGTAGCGGGCCTTGAGGTCGCGCTCGGCCAGGGTGCGGACGAGTTCGCGCGAGTGCCACAACTCGCGGATGCCGCGGATCAGGCTGGTGCGGCGCTTGAACTTGAGTTCCGGCGGTGGTCCCTTGATCTCGGGGTCGGGTGCCTGTGCTGCGGCGATCCGGCCGGTTCCGCTGCCGACGCCCGCCATGGGCGCCGCATGTCGTCCGGTACCGGTGCGACTGTCGATGGTCGGCGTGGTCGCTCCCCCGTGGCCCGTGATGGGCGCTCCGTTGACGTGTGTTCGGTGGTCGGCGGGTTCGTCGACACTGCCGCCCGGCCGCGCATGCCGGCCCACCCGGCCCATGCCGTCGCCGGGCATGCCGACGGCACCCCCCACATACTCCCCCACGGACTCCCCCTCCCTGGTTCGACAACAACCTTGGCACATGCGATCTCCCCACGAGTCGCATTCGGCCGTACGGAACTCGACGCTCCCGCCCTACTTCTTCCCCACCCTGCGGTCCTGCGGCCTCATCGGCGCTGTTCGTCGAGCAGCGCGATCCACGCGTCCACCACGGTCTCCATCGCGTGCCGTTCCAGGCAACGGGCCCTGGCCGCACGCCCCATCGTGTCCCGATCGGCCAACACCCGGCGAATCGCGGCGACCAGCGCCCGCGGATCGCCGGGGCCGGGGCCGACGTCGGCGAGCGCGCCGGTGACCCCGTCCACGACCACGTCGCGCACGAAGCCGACATCGGTCGCCGCAGCCGGGACCGCGCTCAGGCCCGCCTCGACGAGCACGCCCGGGACGCCCTCGCTGGTGCTGGACAATACGAGCAGGTCGGCGGCCCGGTACACCGGACCCGGGTCGGCGAGGTTGCCGGTGAAGGTGACCCGGCCCGGCGCCCGGCGTTCGGCGAGCGCCTCCAGGGCGGCCCGTTCGGGGCCCTCCCCGGCCACGAGCAGGCGGTGGTCCGGGGTTTGCGGATGCTCCCCGACGCTCGCCGGCTCGGTGCCCGCGAGCAGGCCGAACGCCTCGATCGCCAACGCGACCCGCTTCTCGCCGGCCAACGCGCCCACCACCGCGAGCACCGTCGCCTCCGCCGGCAGCCCCAACTCGGCACGCGCCTTGGCCCGATCGCTCTCGTCCGGCGGCGGGAATCGTTCCGGTCGGCGGCCGTTGGGGATCGCCCGCACCCGCTCCGGCGCCAACCGGTAGGCATGCAGCAGCACTTCCCGGCCCATCGGCGACACCGACGCGATCGCCGTCGCGCGGCGCAACATCAGCCCGACCCGGGCCCGCCGCAGCGCGTCCTTGGCCCAGTGCCGGGGGTCGCCGATGTTGACGTAGACGAACGGCGTGCCCGCGCCCACGAGCGCGATCCCGCAGGCGTCCAGCGTGGTCGAGCCATGAGCGATCACCAGGCCCACGCCCGCCGCCCGCCGGCGCAGTGCGCGCAACGTGCGCGGGTGCAACCGGCCCGGCCCCAGCACCGGGATGTCCAACTCGCCGGAACCCGCGAGCGCGACGATCGACGACGCCCGGCCACGCTCGCGCAGCGCCACGTCCAAGTCGTGGGCGAATGCCTGTGATCCCCGGCGTCGGGGGTCGGTCACGACGTGCAGGACCGCACGCCGGTCCGTCGGTGTCCCCATGAGGTGACAGGTTGTCACGAATCCCGCCCCGCCGGGGGCGTATCGATGACATGCTCAGCCGTGTGGGGTGGGGGCGCCCTGGTGTCGGCGACTTGCCGAGCAAATTGGCGGGGATGGCAGAGGTGATGCAGTGCACGTGCTCCAGGTGATCGACAGCGTGGATCGAGTCGGTGGGGCCGAGCGGGCGGCGGTGGCCATGGCCCCGCAGTTGATCCGCAGGGGAATCACGCTGGACATCGCGTATCTCTTGGATTTGGACGGATTTCAACCGGAGTTGACCGAGGCCGGGGTGTCGTTGTTCGGCGTGCATCGCGGTTCGCGGGCGGGTTCGGCACGCGGACTGGCCCGGGTGATCCGCGATCGCCGTCCGGATCTGGTGCACACGACCCTGTACGAGGCGGACATCGCCGGACGAATCGCCGCACTGGCGACCGGCGTTCCGGTGGTGTCGAGTCTGGTGAACACCTCCTACGGTGCGGAGATGCGCGACCAGCCCGGGATTCGGCCGTGGAAACTGCGGGCCGCCCAGGGCCTGGACGCGGCCAGCGCGCGCGGCGTGCGCCGTTTCCACGCGTTGACCGAGCACGTGGCCGGTGTGATGTCCCGCCGACTGGGGGTGCGCCGCTCGCGGATCGAGGTGGTGCCGCGCGGACGCGATCGCGAACTGCTCGCCGCCGCCCGGGATCGCCGCGACGCCACCCGGGCCGCGCTGGGGCTGGGGCCGGACGTGCCGGTCCTGGTCACGGCCGCCCGGCAGGAGTACCAAAAGGGTCTGGACGTGCTGATCACCGCGTTCGCCCGGGTGCGCCACGAGGTCCCGGACGCGGTCCTGTTGCTGGCCGGACCGGACGGGAGCCGCACCGAGTCGCTGCGCCGATTGGCGGCCGAAACAGGCGGAATCGGGGATTCCGCCGGCGCGGCGGAGCCCGTACGGTTCTTGGGACACCGTGACGACGTGCCCGATCTGATGGGCGCGGCCGATGTGTTCGTGCTGCCTTCGCGCTGGGAGGGGTTGGGCAGCGTGCTGATCGAGGCGATGGGGGTGGGGACGCCGATCGTCACCAGCGACCTGCCCCCGGTGCGCGAGATCACCGGGGCGGGCGACTGTGCGGCGTTGGTGCCGCCGAACTCGCCCGAGGCGCTGGCGACGGCGCTGGTTGCCGCCCTGACGGAGCGGGAGAAGACCGCGATGCGCACGGAAGCGGCGTATCGACGTTTCGGCGAGGAGTACACGATCGACAGCGTTTGCGACCGGATGGTCGCGTTCTATGCCCGGGCCATCGACCCCAGAGCCGGCCGTGACGTGTCGTCAGGTCCGGTGCGGTGACGGCCACCCGAACACACCCGTCGGGATCTCGACGGAATCTCCACACTTCCGGCACAGTCCCGGGACCGATCGACACCGCGAGTGCTCTACGTTTGGCCTGCCCCGCGGTCCGTTCGCAGGGCGGCAACTCGAACCGGAGGGGGACCGGTGGAAACCTCTAGCTACTTCTCCGTTCTCCAGCGCCGTTGGCCGCTGGTACTCGCGTGTTTGGCGATCGGACTGCTCGCCGGGTTGATCCTGACGCCATCGGACCCCAAGGGCACGGGCAATCAGTGGACCAGCTCGGTCAACGTGGTGCCGGCGCCGAACTCGGCGAAGGAGTTCAATCTGGCTCCGGTACAACTGATGACGGACGGCGGTGAGGTGGCCCGCCGGGTGGCGAAGCGGCTGAACAACCCGGATCCGGCCGTGCTGGCGGCCAAGGTCACCTCGCAGTTGAACCCGGACCTGGGGCTGGTGCAGATCGCGGCCAAGGCGCCCAGTCGCAAGGCGGCCGAGGATCTGGCCACCGCGTGGGCGCAGGAGACCGTCGCCGCGTTCGGCGACTCGCAGCGCAAGACCCGCCAGGGTCAGGCGGACAGCATGACCGCCCAGTTGGACAAGCTCAAGACCGACATCGACGGTCTGGAGAAGAGCACCACCAACGCACCGGTGGGCAAGAAGGCCACGCTCCAGGCCGAGTTCGACGCCAAGCGCGGGCAGTACACCACGCTGGTGGGCCAACAGCAGGAGCTGATCAACCCGCTGAACGACCCCAAGGTCGAGGTGATGGACGGCCTCAAGAGCACGCCGGACTCCACCACGAGCATCCTGGCGCCGACCTCGCGTCCGCTGCGGATCGGCCTCGCGGCGGCGCTCGGGCTCGCGCTCGGGTTGATCGCGGCGCTGATGGTGGACCGAATGGACGTCCGGCTGCGCGGGCGCATCCAGTTGGAGGACGCGTTCGGCCTCCCGGTGATCGCCGAGGTACCCAGGGCGACCAGGCGCCAGCGCGCGGGCCACGCGGTGCTGGTCGCCGGACGGCCGGAGAGCCCGGTCGCGGAGGCGTATCGCACGCTGCGTTCGGCGCTGTTGTTGTCCGGGCCGCCCGGGCTGGCCTATCGGCTCAGCGGCACCGATCCGCGGCAGACCAGGGCCACCGCGATGCCGGTCCGCCGGATCAGCGACCCGGCGCCGGTGATCCTGGTGGTGTCGCCGAGGCCGGGCGACGGGCGCACCAGCACGGTGGCCAACCTGGCCGCGGCGCTGGCCGAGGCGGGGCGCTCGGTGCTGGTGCTGGACTGCGACTTCCGTACTCCGGCCACCCATCTGTACCTGGGCGCCAAGCCGGGCAAGGGCATGTCCGAGGTGCTGCTCGCCGAGCAGGAGATCGACCTCCAGGACGTGATCCGCGGCACGAACATCCCCAACGTCCGGGTGATCACCGCCGGCGCGCCGGCCGCCTACCCGGCCGCGCTGCTGCTGCGCGCCGGCGAGGTGGTGCAACGCGCCCGGCATCACGCGGACGTGGTGCTGGTGGACAGTGCGCCGCTGCTGTACGCGAACGACACCAACGACCTGGTGCAGCACGCCGACGCGATGTTGGTGGTGGCCCGCAGCGGCAACCTGACGGCCGATCAGGCCTCGCGGGTGGGCGAGCTGTTGACCCGTACCGGGGTGCCGATCGCCGGGGTGGTGCTGCTCGGGGTGGACCCGCAGCGCTCGATGGGCGGCGGACTCAAGCGCGGATCGCGCGTGGGCGCGGTGGGCCGGATCGGCTCGACCGCGGGCCTGGTGCTGCGTGGCCGCTCGGCCGCCCCGAGCCCGGTCGAGGACGAGGACGCCGAGCGACCCGCGCCCAGTTGGGCCAAGCGCGGCCAACTCACGGACGGTGAGCCGGAGTCGACCCCGAGCGGGCGGGGCACGCACCGCGCCGAACCGGTGGCCTCGACGCCGGACTCGGCGGACCCCGGATTCCGGGTGCAGTCCGCGACGGAGCGGGCGTTGCACAACGGCGCCGGTGACGGTGCGCAGCTCGGACCGCACTTCGACACGTGGTCCACCGTCGAACTCGGCTCGGAGGATCGCTGATGGGTGACCGCGTTCGCGTCCTGTGGCTCGCCAAGGGTCTGGGGCGCGGTGGCGCCGAGCAGTTGCTGGTCAACTGCGCGCGACACCTGGACGGCGAACGCTACGAGGTCGAGGTGGCCTACGTGTTGCCGTGGAAGGACGCGCTGGTGCCGAACCTGCGGGAGTTGGGCATCACGGTGCACTGCCTGGGTGGCGGCCGAACCTGGCCGCTGCGGTTGCGCGCCCTGTTGCGAGCGCGCCACTACGGCCTGATCCATACCCACATGCCGGTCCCGGCGGTGGCCGCGCGGGTGCTCTCGCGCGGCGTGCCGCTCGTGCACACCGAGCACAACATGTGGCCGCGCTATCGGCGACCGACCCGGATCGCCAACGCCTGGACCTACCGGCGCAACAGCGGGGTGATCGCGGTCTCCGGCGCGGTGGCCGAGAGCATCCGATCGACCCGGTTGCGGCGCGGGACCACGCCGACGGTGATCCACCACGGCCCGGACCTGGGCGAGGCGTTCGCCGGACCGGGCGCGCGGGAGCGGGCCCGGCAGGCGCTGGACCTGGACCAGGACGCGTTCACCGTCGGCACGGTGGCCAACTTCACGCCGAAAAAGGACCAGTTGGGCCTGCTCGACGCGCACGCGCTGCTGCGGGTCCGGTATCCGGACGCGGTGCTGGTGCTGATCGGTTCCGGCCCGCTGGAGGCGACACTGCGCGAGCGGGCGAGTCGTCCCGACCTCAAGGGAGCGGTGGTCTTCGCCGGCTCGCGCGGCGACGTGCCCATGCTCCTGCCCGGATTCGACGTGTTCGCGCTGAGTTCGCGGCAGGAGGGGTTGCCCGTCTCGCTGATGGAGGCGATGACGGTCGGCCTGCCGTCGGTGGTGACCGCGGTGGGCGGGATGCCGGAGATCGTCACCGACGGTATCGAGGGCACGGTGGTGCCGGCCGGTGATCCGGCGGCTTTCGCCCGGGCGTTGACGGCGTTCGCCGACAATCCGGCGCGCCGGCGCGCGTGCGGCGAGGCCGCGGCCAAGCGCTCCGACGAGTTCGATGTCGCGGGCGCGCAGCGGCGGATCGAGGACGTGTACGCGAGGGTGCTGGAGGGATCGCGGTGAGTGGACCGGAGCGGGACGGTTCGCCGTTCACCGTCCGCGAGTTGGGCAAGCACGACGAGCCCCGGGTGTTGGCGCTGCTCGGTGACGCGTTGTCGGGTGGCCCGACCGGTGAGCGCACCTCGGAGTTCTTCCGCTGGAAGCACCGGGACAACCCGTTCGGCGCCAGTCCGGGCCTGGTCGCCGAGGCGGCCGGCCGGGTGGTCGCGGTACGGCTTTTCCTGCGTTGGGAGTTCGTGCTCGGCGGCGAGGTGATCCGGGCGGTGCGCGCGGTGGACACCGCGACCCACCCGGACGTCCAGGGCCGCGGCCTGTTCCGCCGGTTGACCACCGAGTTGCTGACGCGGATCGAGGCGGACACCGCGCTGGTGTTCAACACCCCGAACGGCAACAGCCTGCCCGGCTATCTGCGGATGGGTTGGCAGGAGGTCGGCAAGGTGCCGGTGTCGCTGCACCCGATCCGGCCGATCGCGTTCGCACGCGGCCTCAAGGAGTTGCGTGCCACCGGCGATCTGTCCGGTACCTCGCAGTCCTGGAACGAGGTGGACCCGGCGGCACGTTGCCGCTTCCCGACGGCTCGTCAGTTCTTCTCCGATCCCAAGGCCGCGGTGGGCTTCGACGAGTTGGTCGCGGAGGCGGACGCGGGTGACGCGGCGATCGGGCACGACAAGCTGCGCACCGCGCTCACCGGCGATTTCCTGCGCTGGCGCTACGGCGACGCGCCGGGCCTGGACTATCGGGTGGTCGCCTCGTACAAGAACGGCGAATTGACCGGCGTGGTGTTCGGCCGGCCGCGACTGCGCGGTCCGCTGGTCGAGTTCACGCTGTCCCAGATGGTGGTGCGCCCCGGCGACCGCGACACCGCGCGCAAGTTGTTCTCCGGGGTGGCCATGTCCGGTTGCGACCACGTCGCCACCCATCTGGCGCGCGGCTCCGAGGCGGCGCGGGCGGCCCGCTACGCGGGCTACGCCACACCGCCGCGCACCGGCATGCTGCTGGTCGCGCGGACCGTGCACCCGCATCCGATCGACGTCCACGACCTGCGCTCGTGGCAGCTCTCCCTGGGGGACTTGGAGGTCTTCTAGCCATCCGGCGGGCAGCCCCCGGGCCGGTCCACAGCCGCCCCCTCGCCGCCCGCCCGACGCCGCACAGGTACGCCGTCCCGCAAGGAGCTCCGTTGTCGTCCCGTCTTGCGCCGTACACCCGGTGGGTGCCTCCGTCGCGACTGCCGTGGGGTTCCCTGCTCGCGCTCGCCGCGGTCGGTCTGTATTGCTCGGTGTTCGCGTGGGCGATGGAGTATCGCCCGTACGACACGTGGGGCGCGCTGATCGTCTTCCCGCTGCTGCTGACCATCAGCGTGCCGCTGTTGTCCCGGTTCTCCCGCGACGAGCCACCGTGGGTGCGGCGGTTGGTGATCGGCGCGCTGGTGGCCAAGTTGCTCGCGTGCTTCGCCCGGTACTGGATGTCCTTCGTGCTCTACGAGGGCCGCGCCGACGCGGCCACCTACGACCTGGTCGGGCGGGCCATCGCGCCGCACTTCCGGGACGGCGACTTCACCGTGGACATCGGCCGCAAGGTGATCGGCACCGGCTTCATCATGATCGTCACCGGGATCGTGTACGCGATCGTCGGGCAGTCGTTGCTGGCCGGCTACCTGGTCTATTCGTGGCTGGGGTTCTGGGGCCTGTATCTGTTCTGGCGCGCGTTCAACGTGGCCTATCCGGACGGTGACCGGCGCCGCTACGGCAAGTTGTTGTTCTTCCTGCCGTCCCTGTTGTTCTGGCCGTCCGGGATCGGCAAGGACACCTGGATGATGTTCACGCTGGGCCTGGCCGCCTATGGTGTGGCGCTGCTCCTGGTGCGTCGGCGCGGTGCGTTCGTGTTCCTGATCCTGGGCGCGGTGGGCACCACGATGGTGCGCCCGCATGTGACGGTGTTGCTGCTGTGCGGGCTGTGTGTCGGCTACCTGCTGCGCAATCGACCGCAACAGGCGTCCGCGCTGGGGCCGTTGCGGGCCGGTTTCGGGATCCTGGTGCTCGGGGTGGGCTGTGTGCTCGCGCTCCAGCAGGTGGGCACCTTCTTCGGGACGCCGGGCATCGGGGCCGCGCAGGCCAATCAGGTGATCGCCAAGACCCAGACCCAGACCGCGCAGGGTGGTTCGGCGCAGGCGGTGGACGATTCGGCGGCGCTGTCCATTTCGCCCGCCGCGCTTCCGCAGTCGTTGGTGACCGTGCTGTTCCGGCCGTTCCCGTTCGAGGCGCACAACATCCAGGCGCTGGTGGCGTCGCTCGAAGGGGTCGTGTTGATGGGCCTGTTCGTGGTCGCGCTGCCCCGATTGAAACGCATTCCGGGCCTGCTGATCCGAAGACCCTACGTCGCCTTCGTGATCGTCTACACGCTGGTGTTCGCGCTCGCGTTCGCGAACATCCGCAACTTCGGCATCCTCACCCGCGAACGGGTCCAGGTGTTCCCGTTCGTGCTGGTGTTGCTCGCGGTGTCGAAGCCGGATCGCACCGAGACCGACAAGGGCGGGAGTTCGGAACGCAGGCGACGACGGACGTCGGGGCGGCCGCAGTCGGCCCCGGCGGTCGACGCCGCAGGTGGGGAAACGAGTTCGACCAGTCCGGGGTATCCCGGTGAATCCAGGGGGGATGGGGCATGGCGGTGACCGGCAAGCCGGCGGTTCTGGGTGGGGACGCGATGTTCGCGGAGGGGCTGCCGCTGACGCGCGTGCAGGTGCCCGAGCGGGAGGAGTTGGCGCGACGGCTGGACACGATCCTGACCAGTGGTCAGTTGACCGACGGGTCCACGGTGCGCGAGTTGGAGGAGGCCGCGGCGGCGCAGTTGGAGGTGCCGTACGTGGTGGCGGTGTCGAACTGCACCAGCGGGCTGATGCTCGCGTTGCAGGCGCTGGGGGCTCACGGGTCGGTGGCGATGCCGGGGTTCACCTTCTCGGCCACCGCGCACGCGGCGCACTGGGCGGGGGCGACTCCGGTGTTCGCCGAGGTGGACCCGGACAGCCTGACCCTGGACCCGGCCGACGCGGCGGCGCTGTTGGCCGAGTCGGGCGCGTCCGCGTTGATGGCCACGCACGTGTACGGAACGCCGTGTCGGGTCGAGGAATTGGCGAAGGTCGCGGCCGACGCGAACGTGCCGATCGTCTACGACGCGGCGCACGCGCTGGGCAGCCGGCGAGCGGGTACGCCGATCGGTGGCTTCGGCGCGGCGGAGGTGTTCTCGCTGAGCCCGACGAAGGTGGTGATCGCGGGCGAGGGCGGGCTGATCGCCACCCGGGACGAGGAGTTGGCCAAGGCGTGCCGACTGGGCCGCGGGTACGGCAACCCGGGCGACTACGACTGCCTGTTCCCGGGTCTGAACGCGCGGATGTCCGAGTTGCACGCGGCACTCGCGCTGGTCTCGCTGCGGGGCCTGCCGGAGCGGGTGGCCACCCGGTCGCATCTGGTGGGAGTGTTCGCGGACGCGGTGCGCGACGTGCCGGGGTTGCGGCTGCCGGCGCTCGCCGAGGGCGACGTGTCCACCTGGAAGGACCTGACCCTGATCGTCGACCCGGACGCCTTCGGCCTGGACGTGCCGACGCTGGCCCGGGCGTTGAAGGCGGACGGGATCGACTCGCGCCGCTACTTCCACCCGCCGGTGAATCAACAGAAGGCGTACGCGCATCTGCCTTCGCGGGCGCTGCCGATCACCGACGACGTGTCGTCCCGGGTGTTGACGCTGCCGCTGTGGTCGCACATGGACGAGCCGACGGTGCGCCGGGTCGCGGACGCGGTGACCCGCGTGCACGAGCACGCCGACGGCGTACGGGCGGCGGGCTAGCCCGAAGGGTCCGGCCGGGCCGATGGCGGTCGGTTCGGCCGGGCCGGTCGACCTGCTCGCGGTCGGGCTGAATTCGGCCCGGCCGGCGTTTGAGGCCAGACGGGCGGGGCGACGGTCGGGAGATGGTGGCAGGCCGGTGGCTGATCGTGCTGCGCGTGGCCGCGAGCATCGTGGTCGTGCTCGCGGTGGTCGTGCTCACGGCCGCCGGCACCGCCCGCAGCACCGTGCTCAACCGGGCCTTCTATCAGGCGGCCCTGGACGACGAGCGCGCCTACAACCGGATGTACGACGAGGTCCTGGTCGACCCGGCGGCCGCACAGGTCACCCGGGACCTGCTGGCCCGGATCCCGGTGCCGTCGTCGGTGATCACCGCCAACCTCAAGAGCGTGCTGCCGCCCGCGACCCTGCGCGGCATCGTGGACCGGCAGATCGCCAACACCATCGGCTATCTGCGCGGCGAACAATCGGTGTTGCGGCTGACCGTGGACCTGCGCCCGGTGCTGGGCAACGTCGGCAATCTCGCCGAGCTCTACCTCGGTGACCTGATCGCCAATGTGCAGGGCAAGCCGTCGGCGGACTTCGGCGCGTTCCGCTCCGGCCTGGACGCCGCCCTGGACGACCTGGCCGCCGGGCGCCGCCCGGCCGACTTCCCGTCCTTCGCGTTGGACGGGCCGAGCATCGCCGCGACCACCGACGCGCTGGTGGCGATCGTGCCCTCGGACGCCGAGGCGCAGGTGCGCGACCAGGTCACCGCCGCGCTGGCGACCGGCGACATCGCGGGCGCGCTGGCCGTGGTCGGGCCGTATGTACTGGGCGGCAGCGCCGGGTCGGCCGGTTCGGATCTGGCCGCGCGTACCGACGACGGACAGTGGGACATGCTTCCCGACCTGGAGCACGCCGGCCTGGATCTGAGCAGCGTCTCCACCACGCGCGGTTTCACCAGGCTCGCGCTGGGTCCGGTCCAGACGCTGGCCACCGTGCTGGGCATCGTCGCGGTGCTGCTGCTGTGGTTCACCGGGCCGCGCTCCTGGACGCGCCGGGTGTCAGCGATCGCGTGGGCGCTCGCGGTCGGCGGGGTGTTCGCCGGGGCGCTGGTCCTGCTCGTGCGCTCGGAACTGCCCGACGTGTCGGCCAAGCCCACGTCGAGTTGGCCGCACTCGGTCAACACGCTGGTGGGCGATGTCCAGCAGGCCGCGATCTCGTCGCTGACCGGCGTCGGCCTGTTCGCCGCACTGGTCCCGCTGGTCCTGGGTCTGGTCCTGGTCGCGGGCGCGTGGAGCTGGCGGCGGACGGCCGCGCGCCGCGCGCTGAACCTGCCGCCCCGGCACCGGATCGCGATCGCCGCGACGGTGGGCGTGTTCGCGGTCGCCACCGTGGTCCTGGGCGCGACGGTGGTCCCGGTCGCGGCGGGCAGGACCGAGGAGCCGCACTGTCTGGGCTCGATCGAGCTGTGCGAGCGCCGTTACGACGAGGTGGCCTACCTGACCACGCACAACGCGATGGCCAGTACCACCGACCGGTTCATCGGCCCGCTCCAGGACCCGGACCCGATCGCGCAGCTCAACGCGGGGGCGCGCGGGCTGCAACTGGACACCTATACCTGGGAGCTGCCGGATCAGGTCCAGCCGCGACTGAGCCTGTCCAGCTTCGCGCCGGACATGCAGGCCGAGATCCTGCGCCTGATCGACCTGGCCAATCCGCCACGCCCGGGCCTGTGGTTGTGCCATGCGCTGTGCCGCGCGGGGGCGGTCCCGTTGGCGCCCACGCTGCAGCGGATCGGCGCCTGGTTGGACGGGAATCCCGGGGAGGTGGTGACGCTGATCCTGCAGAACGACATCACCGGCGAGCAGACCGAGCAGGCGTTCCGCGAGGCGGGCGTGGAGCGGCTGTTGTACACGCCGTCCCCGGATCCGGCGGCGAGGTGGCCCCGACTGGGCGATCTGGTCCGCGCGGACAAACGCCTGGTGGTGTTCGCCGAGCGCGGCAGCGGTCCCGCGCCGTGGTACCGCAATTTCTACGAGTACGGCATGGAGACACCGTTCGCGTTCGCCTCCCCCGCCGAGATGTCCTGCGAGCCCAACCGCGGCGGCACCGACAAGCGACTGTTCCTGCTGAACCACTTCATCACCAACCGCGGCGGCAGCCGGTTGGACGCGGGGCGGGTGAACGCGCGGCAGTACGTGCTCGACCGGGCCCACGCGTGCGAGGCGCGGCGCGGGCGGCCGGTGAACTTCGTCGCGGTCGACTACGCGACGATCGGCGACGCGGCGGGGGCGGTGGAGGTGCTGAACGCGACGCGCTCGCGGTCGGGCTGAGCCGGGGCCGAACCCGGGCGCGGCTCAGTCGAGTTGCCTGGCGAACGTGCTCGCGAGCGTGGCGATGCGATCGGGCGGCAGCGTCTCGGCGGAGACGAACAACACCGCCTCGCCGGGGCCGTCCACGTTCAGCCGGACGGCCGCGACCTTGCCCTCGCCGACCGGGACCACCTGTTGCGGCGCGATCCGGGTCATCCGGGTGGCGAAGTCGCCGAGTGTGTCCACGCTCACGCCGGCATCGCGTTGGATCAGTGGCAGCGCCGCGTTGATCGCGGGACCGCGCCGTGCGGCCCAGGTGTCCACGTGGATCTCGACGGTGCCGATCTTGTATCGACAGGTGGCCTCGACGCCGTTGGATCGCTGCATCGCGGTCAGGTCCGAGTACGGGTCGCGCGCCTTCGCCTCGTCGTCGGACCAGCCCTGGCTGCCGTCCGCGGCCGGATCGCCCGGGGTGACCACCCCGTCGAGGTGGATCGCGGCGGTGGCCGCGGCGACGTCGAACGGCAGCGGGCATTGCGGGCCGCCCGCGCCGATCGGCCGGACCGCCTGCCGGAACTTCTCGATGTTCAACCGCTTCGAGGCCCCGGACAGGATGTCGTCGCCGTCGCTGCTGCACGCGCCGATTCCGGTGACGGCCAGTGCCCCCGCCGCGCATACGGCGAGGACCCGGCCACGTGGATGCTGCCTACGGCTCATTCGCGCAGCGTACTGAGCGTTGGTCAGGGGATCGTCATGCCATCGGAAAGACTTCGAATGCGGCTGCGAATCGGGTGCCCAGACGCGCGCCGGCCGCCCGGCCCATGCCCTCCAGGAACTCCCCCGCGTCCGCCATCTGCCCCTGGCCCAGCCCGGCCAGGTAGGCCGCGTGCGCCTCCAGCGAGGCGACGCCGAGGGCGAAGTCCTCGGTGGTGTCCACCGCGTGCCCGGACTGCGGCGAGCCGCCCGCCCACACCGCGCGCACCCCGCCCCACGGCTCGTGCCCCTCGGCGAGCAGGTCGCGGAAGACCCAGCGGTTGCCCGCGTCGCGCACCGCGTCCACGACCGCGCGGCCGACCGCGATGTGGTCGGCCTGGTTGAGCATGACGCCGCCCCAGGTGTCCCGGAAGTTCCCGGTGATCACGATCTCGGGCCGGTGCCGGCGGACCACCCGGGACAGGTCGCGGCGCAGCGGCAGGCCGTACTCCAGCACGCCGTCCGGGTAGCCGAGGAACTCGACCGTGTCCACCCCCACGATCCGGGCCGACTCGATCTGTTCGGCCTCGCGCAGCGGGCGACACTCGTCCGGATCGAGTCCGTCGATGCCGGCTTCGCCGCTGGTGACCATGACGTAGGTGATCTTCTTGCCCTGCCGGGTCCACCGGGCGATCGCGGCTGCGGCGCCGTATTCGAGGTCGTCCGGGTGCGCGACGATGGCGACGGCGCGCTCCCAGTCCTCGGGCAGCGGCTCGTACGGTTCGGGCCGGGGCTCGGTGGTCATCGCATGGTCCTTCCCAAGTGGCCGCACGGGCCGGTGCTACGCGGACGTCGTCATCCTCGCAGCGGCCGATAGGATTCGTATCCTCATGAGCGCCACGATCGTCGTCAAAGACCTTGCCGCCGGACACGGAGACCGTGTCCTGTTCTCCGGATTGGACCTGGTGATCGCCCCGGGCGATGTGGTGGGCCTGGTCGGGGTGAACGGCGCGGGCAAGTCCACCCTGTTGAGGTTGCTCGCCGGCCTGGCCGAACCGGAGGCGGGGTCGATCCAGGCCAGCCCGCCGACCGCGTCGGTGGGCCATCTGCCGCAGGAGCCGGAGCGCCGGCCGGGCGAGACGGTCCGGGCGTTCCTGGCCCGGCGTACCGGCGTCGCCGCCGCGCAGGTCGCGCTCGACTCGGCGACCGAGGGCCTGGTCGAGGGCCGCGCGGGCGCCGACGACGAGTACAGCGTCGCGTTGGATCGCTGGCTGGACCTGGGCGGCGCGGATCTGGAGGAGCGGGCCGAGGAGGTCGCCGCCGATCTGGGTCTGGCGGTGGACCTGGATCGCGAGATGACCGCGTTGTCGGGTGGTCAGGCCGCGCGCGCGGGGCTGATGTCGCTGCTGCTGAGCCGGTACGACGTGTTCCTGCTCGACGAGCCGACCAACGACCTGGACCTGGACGGTCTGGACCGGTTGGAGAAGTTCGTCACCGGGTTGCGGGCGGGCACCGTGGTGATCAGTCACGACCGCGAGTTCCTGGCTCGCACGGTGGACCGGGTGGTCGAGCTGGATCTGGTCCAGCAGCAGATCCGCAGTTACGGCGGCGGCTACGACGCGTATCTGACCGAGCGCGAGGTGGCCCGCCGGCATGCGCGCGAGGAGTTCGACGAGTACGCCGACAAGCGCGGCGACCTGGAGGCCCGTGCCCGGATGCAGCGCGGGTGGATGGACAAGGGCACCCGCAACGCCCGCCGCAAGTCCACCGACAACGACAAGATCAGCCGCAAGACCCGATCCGAGGCGAGCGAGAAGCAGGCGTCCAAGGCGCGCCAGACCGAGCGCATGATCGAGCGCCTGGAGGTGGTCGAGGAGCCGCGCAAGGAGTGGGAGCTGCGGATGGAGATCGCCGCCGCTCCTCGGGCGGGCGCCGTGGTGGCCACCCTCGGCGGTGCGGTGGTCGAGCGCGGCGGCTTCACGCTGGGCCCGGTGACGTTGCAGATCGACTGGGCCGATCGGGTCGCGATCACCGGCGCGAACGGCGCGGGCAAGTCCACCCTGCTGGCGGCGTTGCTCGGGCGGGCCGAGTTGACGGCCGGTCGCAGTGCGCTGGGTCCGGGTGTCGTGGTCGGCGAGGTGGACCAGGCGCGTGGGCTGTTCCTGGGCGACCGGCCGCTGCTGGAGGCGTTCTGCGCGGTGGTCCCGGACCTGGCGCCGGCCGATGTGCGCACGCTGCTGGCCAAGTTCGGGCTCAAGGCGGCGCATGTGCTGCGTCCGGCGGCGACGCTGTCCCCGGGTGAGCGCACCCGGGCGGCGCTGGCGCTGCTCCAGGCCGAGGGAGTCAACCTGTTGGTGCTGGACGAGCCGACGAACCACCTGGATCTGCCCGCGATCGAGCAGTTGGAATCCGCGCTGGAGTCCTACGAGGGCACGTTGCTGCTGGTCACCCACGACCGGCGGATGCTGGAGGCGGTGCGCACCACCCGGCGCATCCGAGTCGCGGACGGCCGGGTCACCGAGGTCTGATCCGTCGTTAGAATCCGAGGCCATGAACGAACTGCCGCCGGGTGCGAACCAATCCCTGCCGGGCGGCGTGGTGCACGTACGCGTGCCCGGTCCGTTCGATCTCTCCGCGTTGATCACGGGTGAGGACGGACAGGTGTCCGGCGACGCGGACTTCGTCTTCTTCAACCAGCTCGTCGCACCCGGGGTGCGCCTGGGCGGGGACACCGTCACGGTGGACCCGGCCGGCCTGCGGGCGGGCGCCACGCGCGTGACGGTGGTGATCAGTCCCGCCGACACCACGCACACCCTGGGCGAGTTGCCGCCGCCGGCGATGACGCTCACCGGCGCGGGCGGCACGCTGTTGGCCCGGTTCACCCCGCCTCGGCCGCGCACCGAGACGGTGCTGTTGTTGGTCGAGATCTACCGCCGGGGCGCGGGCTGGAAGGTACGCGCGCTGGGGCAGGGCTACGCGGACGGGCTGGCCGGGATCGCGCGCGACTTCGGCGTCGACGTCGAGGAGGAGACACAAACCCCGTCGGGTCTCTCCGACTTCCAGCGCGGGGTGGTCGAGCTGACCAATGTCGAACGTGCCCGGCACGGCCTGCGCGCGCTGGCTCCGCAGCCACAACTGACCGCGTGCGCTCAGGCGTTCAGTGCGGACATGATCAGCCGGGCGTTCTTCTCGCACACCGATCCGGACGGCCGCGAGCCGTGGGACCGGGCGATCGCGGCGGGCTACCTGTACAGCCGGATAGGGGAGAACATCGCCTGCGGCCAGCAGAGCCCGGCCGAGGTGGTGCAGGGCTGGATGGACAGTCCCGGCCATCGCAAGAACATCCTCACCCCGGAGTTCACCGAGATCGGTGTCGGGTATGTCACGGGCGGCACCTACGGCACCTCGTGGACCCAGGTCTTCGGCACCCCGCGCTGACGCCCCGGAGCCGGTGTCGGCGATCGGCTCGATTGGCCCGAATGGGTACAAAGAAGAAGCCGGCGCCGGCACCGACCGGAGCGTTGCCGTTCGGGTACGGGCAGCGCGCCACTCGTGCGCACCGAACCGGCAACCGGGTGCGAGGGGCCTCGATGACGGTGCGTCATACTCGGGTGTTCGAGGCGAGGGAGATCACGTGCAGCTTGAGTTGGATCCGCCTTACGGCGTAGGGCCGATCAAGATCGGCATGTCCATGGACGAGGCAGAGGCGGCTCTGCGCGAACTCGGAGGAGATCTGTCGGGACGCACTCGTGGGTTCGCCCACTTCGGTGCGGACCTCTCGATTCATGTGGTGAGCGACAAGGACGGACTGGTCGAGGCGATCGAGGTCCATCGGTCCGAGGACGACTTCGCCGACACGGTGTTGTGTCTGGGCGTCGACGTCTTCGGCACGCCGGCCGTCGACGTCACCCGACTGCTCGGTGAACTGACACCCGTGCGAGTGGAGACCGAGGGCGCGTCGCTGGTGGCCCCGGAACTGCTGGTGGCCCTGTGGCAACCGTTCGTGCCCGGACACGGCAACAACAACGGCGTGGTCGGCGAGGGCCTCTACTTCCGCACCGCGCTGGTGGCCGGCCCCGGCTACTACGACAAAAGCGGCGAATACCGGGCTGTTCAGACCGGCTGATCCGTCTCGGCCGATCCGTCTCGGGTGACCCGGATCCGGTAACCCGGATCGGGTGACCCGAGACGAGGGGTCGGCACCGAACGATCCGGCCGTCCGAGCCCGCGGCCGGTATCGAAGGCGGACCACGGCCGGGCCGGGGGCCACGGCGGAGTCGCACGCGGCCGCCGTGGCCTTTGTCCGGCCGCCACGGGCACCATCGCGAGCACCTCGCGCGCACGAGCCGCGAGGACGGCTCGGAGGCCGCCTGCGGGCCACCGGTGGCCGTCCCGGAGGGACCGTCCCGGAGTGATCCGCTGCGGACGGTCCGCGGGCCCGGCCCCGTCCGGCGGATCCCGACCGGGCTCGGCTCCTGGCGCGCGGGTGGGCCCGGCTCGCGGTGGACGGGCTCTTCGACATCGCCGCGCCCGTGCCCGCGCCGTCCACGAACTCCCGTCCCGACGGGGCTCGCGCGACAGCGCGTCACCGGAACGCGGGGACGACCGGGGTGGCGTCGGACCCGATGCGGTGGGCACACCCGTGACGGCCGAGCCGGCCGCGGCACTGCCCGCCGAAAGGGTGCAACGGCGGTGTTGTTCCACGATCTGCCCGCGAAGGACGACAACGACGACATGGGGCGACCTCGCGGTCGCCCCTCGGTTCCTCGTCCTCGGCAATATGCCGGCTCCCGCAAGTTGCGGGAGCCGGCATCGAGTCAGCGCGCCGTCATGATTCGCCCGCTTACCTCGCCGAATCCGATACGAGTGCCGTTCGGGCCGGGAGCGGTAGCGGTGATCGTGACCTCGTCGCCGTCCTCCAGATAGGTCCGGGTGGACCCGTCCGGGAGCTTGAGGGGGTTCTCGCCGTTCCAGGTGATCTCGATCAGCGCGCCGCGCTGACCGACCTCGGGGCCGCTGACCGTGCCGGAGGCGAACAGGTCGCCCGGGCGCAGCGCCGCGCCGTTGACGGTCAGGTGGGCGAGCTGCTGCGCCGCGGTCCAGTACATCGCCGCGAACGGCGGCCGGGAGATCAGGTGGCCGTTGAGCCGGACCTCCAGGGCCAGGTCCAGGCCCCAGGGTTCGCCGCCGCGGTCGTCCAGGTACGGCAGTGGCTCGACGTCGCGCGCGGGGGGTGCCACGCGTGCGACGCCGAGAGCTTCGAGGGGGACGATCCACGGCGACACCGAGGTGGCGAAGGACTTGCCCAGGAACGGGCCCAGCGGGACGTACTCCCAGGCCTGGATGTCCCGGGCGGACCAGTCGTTGACCAGACACACGCCGAACACGTGCTCGGCGAAGTCGCCCAGGCCGACCGGGGTGCCGAGTTCGGAGCCGGCGCCGACCACGAAGCCGACCTCGGCCTCGATGTCCAGTCGCCGGGTGGGTCCGAACGAGGGCGCCGCGTCGGCGGGCGCCTTGCGCTGGCCGCTGGGCCGCACGATCGGCGTGTGCGAGACGACCACGGTGCCGGCGCGGCCGTGGTAGCCGATGGGCAGGTGCTTCCAGTTCGGCGTCAGCGGCTCGGAGCCGGGTCGGAAAATGCGGCCGAGGTTGCTCGCGTGGTGCTCGGAGGCGTAGAAGTCGACGTAGTCCGCGACCTCGAACGGCAGTCGGAGCACCACCTCCTGACGCGGGATCAGGTGCGGCTCGACACTCGCCCGCAGACTCGGGTCGGTCAGCCAGGTGGTGAGCGAGGCGCGCACCTCGCTCCAGGTCGCCCGGCCGGCCGCCATCAGCCCGGTCAGGCTCGGCGCGTCCAGCACGTCGGCCGGTGCGCCCACCGCGTGCGCCGCCGCGCCGGCGTCCAGCACGAAGTCGCCGATCGCCACCCCCACCCGCGGCCGATCCGGCTCGTGGTCGGTGGTGAACACGCCGTAGGGCAGGTTGTCGATGCCGTACCCCGTGTCGGTCGGCAGCGGGACCCAGGTGGTGGGCATGGCGTGCGGCTCCTCGATCGGATCAGTCGCGGTGGTGCGGGGGTTCGCCGAGCAGACCCAGGGTGAGCGCGTCCTGGAGCGGCTCGGCGACGCTGCAGGTGCCGTAGGAGGTCAGGTAGCCGCGCAGGCGGGTGCGCTCGGTCAGGGTCAGGTCGTGCGTCATCCGGGTGAGTTCCGCGCTGTCGCGGATCGCGAGTACGTCCGCGAGCGCGTCGGATTCGGCGCCGGCGACGGCGTGGTGGGTGGCGAGCAGCAGGTTGAGGTAACCGTGGTGCTCGAAACCCGTGGTCGGGTCGGTGTGCCGCACGGCGTTGTGCAGCCCGGCCGTGACCTTGAACGGCAGTTCGCGGATCCGGCACGCGTGCACGAACGCGGCCAGCTCGGCCTCGTCCGGGAACGCGTGCGCGGCGGTCCCGCCGGTGCGGAACTTGGGCCGCCCGTACGTGCCGGCGAGATTGTCCAGGTCTGCGTCGAGGCCCGCGCCTTTGAGGACCTCGACGTAGCCCGCCGTCATCTCCGGCAGGTGTTCGTGCAGCGCCGCGACCGCCTTGCCGATCTCGCCGTCGCCGGCGACCTCGATGCCCTCCAGGATCAACCCGGGGGTGTTCAGGATGGTGCGTACGGCCGGCCCCACGGTGGCGGGGCCGCCGGGAGCCACGAGCACCACGCGCAGCGGCGCGTCGGGATCGGCCAGTTCGACCAGGTCGGGCACGTGCGCCGCGCCGACCAGGAAGTTGCGCACGAACGGGGCGAACCACTCGGTGCGGTAGAGCCGGTGCGCGGGCACCGCCTCGGCCATCGGGGCGTTGCCGGGCGGGAACAGCGCGGCGTCGTCCCACAGTCCGGTGAACAGCGACCGATGCAGCGTGTCGAGGGCGTCGGTGGAGGTGCTCACGATCGCGGCGCCTTCCCGGCCCAGGTCCAGGCGTAACCGGGATCCTCGCTCGCGAAGCCGCCCTCGCCGACGCCCAGTGGCCGGAAGGTGTCCACCATGACCGCCAGTTCGTCGAAGAACTCGATGCCGATGCTGCGCTCGTAGGCCCCGGGCTGCGGCCCGTGCGCGTGCCCGCCCGGGTGCAGCGAGATCGAGCCCTGGCCGATGCCGGATCCCTTGCGGGCCTCGTAGTTGCCGCCGCAGTAGAACATGACCTCGTCCGAGTCCACGTTCGAGTGGTAGTACGGCACCGGGATCGACAGCGGGTGGTAGTCCACCTTGCGCGGCACGAAGTTGCAGATCACGAACCCCTCCCCCTCGAACACCTGGTGCGCGGGCGGCGGTTGGTGGATCCGGCCGGTGATCGGCTCGAAGTCGGAGATGTTGAACACGTACGGGTACAGGCACCCGTCCCAGCCGACCACGTCGAACGGGTGGGTGGGGTAGACGTAGCGGGTGCCGGCGACCTCGCCGCCCAGGCCGCGGTGCTTGACCAGCACCTCGACATCGGTGCCCTCGGCCAGCAGCGGCTGGACCGGCCCGCACAGGTCGCGCTCGCAGAACGGCGCGTGTTCGAGCAGTTGGCCGAACCGGGAGAGGTAGCGCTTGGCCGGCGCGATGTGCGAGTTCGCCTCGATGCAGTACGCGCGCAGCGGCTCGTCGGTGCCGGGCACCCACCGGTGGGTGGTGGCGCGCGGCAGGATCACGTAGTCGCCGGCGCCGACGGTGAGTGCGCCGAACACGGTCTCCACCGTCCCGGTGCCGGACTCGATGTAGACGCATTCGTCGCCGAGCGCGTTGCGGTACAGCGGGGAGGGGCTGCCCGCGACCACGTAGGCGATCCGTACGTCCCCGTTGCCCAGCACCAGTCGGCGGCCGGTGACCGCGTCGACCGCCTTCCACTCGTTGTCCGCGAACAGCTCGTGCAGCTTGAGGTGGCGCGGCTTGAGCGGGTGGTTGGCGGCGATGCTCTGGTCGGGGACCTCCCACACGCTCGCGTCGGCGATGGCCGAGGGGATCGCGCGGTGGTAGAGCAGGGAGGAGTCGGAGGTGAAGCCCTCCTCGCCCATCAGCTCCTCGTAGTACAGGCCGCCGTCGGGGCGGCGGTGCTGGGTATGCCGCTTCGGCGGCACCTCGCCCACGCTGCGGTAGTACGCCATGACTGCCCGACTCCTCCGTCCGCTCCCGTGCCCTGCTCTCCCGGCGCTGCCGGTGGGTTCCCCCGACCGGCCTAGAGGTTGCCGCGCCGTTCCTGCTCGCGCTCGATGGCCTGGAACAGCGCCTTGAAGTTCCCCTTGCCGAAGCCGAGCGAACCGTGCCGCTCGATCAGCTCGAAGAACACGGTCGGCCGGTCCTGGACGGGCTTGGTGAAGATCTGCAGCAGGTAGCCGTCCTCGTCGCGGTCGACCAGGATCTTCAGTTCGCGCAACGTCTCGACCGGTACCCGGGTCTCGCCGGCCCACTCCCCGAGCGTGTCGTAGTAGCTGTCCGGGGTGGCCAGGAACTCGACGCCCATCTCGGCCATCGCGCGCACCGAGGCCACGATGTCGCCGGTGGCCAGCGCGATGTGCTGCACGCCGGGGCCGCCGTAGAACTCCAGGTACTCGTCGATCTGCGACTTCTTGCGGCTGACCGCGGGCTCGTTGAGCGGGAACTTCACCCGGTGGTTGCCGCTGGTGACCACCTTGGACATGAGCGCGGAGTACTCGGTGGCGATGTCGTCGCCGATGAACTCCTTCATGTTGGTGAAGCCCATGACGCGGTTGTAGAAGGAGACCCACTCGTCCATGCGGCCCAGTTCGACGTTGCCCACACAGTGGTCGATCGCCTGGAAGTAGCGCTTGGGGTGGTCGGCCGGCTTGCCGCGGAACAGCGGGTCGGCGGCGACGAAGCCGGGCAGGAACGGGCCCTTGTAGCCGGACCGGTCCACCAGCGTGTGTCGGGTCTGGCCGTAGGTGGCCAGCTCGGCGGTACGCACCGTGCCGTGCTCGTCGCTCTCGTCGTGCGGCTCCACCAGGATGGTCGCGCCGTTCTCCCGGGCGTAGGCGATCGCCTTGTCGACGTCCGGCACCTCGATCGCGAGGTCGGAGACGCCGTCACCGTGGGCGGCGGTCGCGACGCCGACCTCGGTGCCGGCGTGAACCTCGCCGGTGATCCGGAAACGCGCCTTGCCGGACACCAGTACGTACTCGGCGACGTCGCGCGACCCCGTTTCGGGCCCGCGGTAGGCGACACAGGTCATGCCGAATGCCGTCGAGTAGTAGTGCGCGGCCTGTTTGGCGTTGCCGACGAAGAAACGAACATGGTCCATCGCGACGACCGGGAAGGGGTCTCCCGCCGGGTCGTGCTCGACGGCGCCGACGAGGGCGTCGGTGTCTTCAAGGGTGGTGAAGGTGCTCATGACGCGCGATCCCCTCGGAAAGGAACGGATGCCGGAAGTACACTTCCGGATACAACATCTGACAACATCAAACTCGGGAGCTGTACAAAATGCCTAGCTGAGGCGGCCATATGCGGGATGATCTTCAGGATTCGCGTAGCACGCTCGACGAATTGGACGTGCGTCTCATCCGGGCGGGCCGGCAACACCCCCGGGCCGGCATGTTGGAGTTGTCCCGGGTGATCGGGGTCTCCCGCGCCACCGTCCAGGCCCGCCTGGAGCGGATGGAGGCGGCCGGAGTGATCACCGGCTACGGCCCCGAGGTCGATCTGGTCGCCGCCGGATACCCGGTTCTGGCCTTCGTAACACTGGAGATCGCCCAGGGCGGCCTGTCCGGCGTGGCCACCGCGCTGAGCGCGGTCCCCCAGGTGCTGGAGGCCTACGGCACCACCGGCATCGGCGACGTGCACTGCCGCATCGCCGCCACCTCGAACCAGGACCTGCAACAAATCCTGATCGACATCAACCGCATCCCCGAGGTGGTCCGCTCCACGAGCGTGATCGTCCTGTCCGAGGTCGTCCCGATGCGCACCCTCCCCTTGCTGGAGGCCCGAGAACGCCGCCGCCCCAGCCGCGTCCCGGCCCTGCGGGAGAACGCCGCTCGGCCGGACGCGGCGAGCTGATCCGACCGGGGCGGGGCCGGCGGGCGATCGGACCCGGCCCGGACCGGCCAGGCCAGGCTTGGGCCCGGCAGGGCGAACCGACCCGATCGGGTTCGGGTCCGGCGCGCTCTGCGGCCGGGGTCCGGCGCGCTCCACACCACCGGGCACGTTCTCGGTGGGCGAAGCGTCTTCATGCACGTCCAGCCGCCACCCGTGCCCGGCGCCTTTCGTGCGCGAGAGCCGATCCCGCCGCACCGCGCTCGACCCACCCGCGCTCGCCGGCGTACCCCGCCTGCACCGTCGCTCTCCCCGCGTTCGCCGGCGTCCTCCCGTGGGAGCCCGTCCGGTCCGCCACACCGCGCGCGACCCGCCCGCTCCGAGCCGCGCCCGGCGCCTCGCGCCTCGCGCCTCGCGCCTCGCGCCTCGCGCCTCGCCGAGCGTCGCCCGTCCGCGTGCGAGCCGGTCCCGCCGCACACGGCACTCGACCCACCCGCCACCGCGCTCCCCGCGCAAGTCGGTCCCGCCACACCGCACGCGACCCGCCCGGACCGACCCCCGCCCCGCGCCGCCGACGCCCCCGGCCGCCCCGTGCCCGAGCGGAAACCGGAGGCGCCCCGGTGGGGCAGGGCGACAGGGGGTTCGGTGGGGCGGGAGAATGGCGGGGGCAGGCTTGGTGATGAGGTGGATCGGGACGTGACGATGTCGGTGTCTGGGCAGCAGGGTTCGGAGCAGGGTGCGCCGCGGGATGTGCATCGGCTGATCGCCGAGGAGCTCGGGGTTCGGGAGGGGCAGGTCAGAGCCGCGGTCGAGTTGCTCGACGGTGGGGCGACCGTGCCGTTCATCGCCCGGTACCGCAAGGAGGTGACCGGGACTCTGGACGACACGCAGTTGCGCAATCTGGAGGAGCGGCTGCGCTACCTGCGGGAGCTGGAGGAGCGCCGCACCGCCGTGCTCGCCGCGATCGAGGCGCAGGGCAAGTTGGACGACCCGCTGCGGGCACAGATCCTGGCGGCCGATTCCAAGGCTCGGTTGGAGGACATCTACCTCCCGTACAAGACGAAGCGGCGAACCAAGGCGCAGATCGCCCGCGAGGCCGGTCTGGAACCGCTCGCGCTCGGGCTGTTGGGCGACCCCTCGCGCGAGCCGGCCGCCGCGGCCGAGGCGTTCGTGGACGCGGACAAGGGCGTCGCCGACGCCCAGGCGGCGTTGGACGGCGCGCGTTCGATCCTGGTCGAGCGGTTCGCCGAGGACGCCGACCTGATCGGCGCGCTGCGCGAGCGGATGTGGACGCGCGGCCGGGTCGTGGCCAAGGTACGCGACGGCAAGGAGGAGGCCGGCGCCAAGTTCGCCGACTACTTCGACTTCGCCGAGCCGTTCACCCGGCTTCCCTCGCACCGGATCCTGGCCATGTTCCGCGGCGAGAAGGAGGATGTCCTCGACCTCACCCTCGCCCCCTCGGCGGACGAGGAGGTCGACGGCCCGACCGAGTACGAGCGCTCGATCGCGCACACGTTCGGCATCGTCAACCGGGACCGGCCGGCCGACAAGTGGCTCGCGGACACCGTGCGCTGGGCGTGGCGTACCCGGATCCTGGTGCATTTGGGCATCGACCTGCGCGGTCGGCTGCGGCAGGACGCCGAGGACGAGGCGGTCCGGGTGTTCGCCGCCAACCTGCGCGATCTGCTGCTCGCGGCGCCGGCCGGCACCCGCGCCACGATGGGCCTGGACCCGGGGCTGCGTACCGGGGTCAAGGTCGCGGTGACCGACGACACCGGCAAGGTGGTCGCCACCGAGACGATCTATCCGCACGAGCCGCGTCGCCGCTGGGACGAGTCGATCGCCACGCTCGCGAAGCTGGCCGCCGCGCACCGGGTGGACCTGGTCGCCATCGGCAACGGCACCGCGTCCCGCGAGACCGACAAACTGACCGCCGAACTGATCGCCAAGCACCCCGAGTTGGGCCTGACCAAGGTGATGGTGTCCGAGGCCGGCGCCTCGGTGTACAGCGCCTCGGCCTTCGCCTCGCAGGAACTCCCGGACCTGGACGTGTCGTTGCGCGGCGCGGTCTCGATCGCCCGCCGACTCCAGGACCCACTGGCCGAGTTGGTCAAGATCGACCCGAAGTCGATCGGCGTCGGCCAGTACCAACACGACCTGTCCGAGCTGAAGTTGTCCCGGTCGCTGGACGCGGTGGTCGAGGACTGCGTGAACGCGGTCGGCGTGGACGTCAACACCGCGTCCGCACCGCTGCTCACCCGGGTATCCGGAATCGGCGCGACGCTGGCCGAGAACATCGTGCAACACCGGGACGCCAATGGCCCGTTCAAGACCCGGCGCGATCTGAAGAACGTCGCGCGGCTGGGCCCGAAGGCGTTCGAGCAGGCGGCGGGCTTCCTCCGGATTCCGGCCGGCGACGACCCGCTGGACTCCTCCTCCGTGCACCCGGAGGCGTATCCCGTGGTGCGCAAGATCGCCGCGGCGGCGGGCGGTGACCTCCGCACCCTGATCGGCGCGGCGCCCCGGCTGCGCGCGCTGGACCCGAAGGCGTTCACCGACGAGAAGTTCGGCCTGCCGACGGTGACCGACATCCTGCGCGAGTTGGAAAAGCCGGGCCGCGACCCGCGGCCGGCGTTCAAGACGGCGACCTTCAAGGAGGGCGTCGAGAAGTTGTCCGACCTGCAACCCGGGATGCTCCTGGAGGGCGTGGTCACCAACGTGGCCGCGTTCGGCGCGTTCGTGGACGTCGGCGTGCACCAGGACGGCCTCGTGCACGTCTCGGCGATGTCGAAGACGTTCGTGAGCGACCCGCACGACGTCGTCAAGTCGGGCGACGTGGTCCGGGTCAAGGTGCTCGACGTGGACATCCCGCGCAAGCGGATCTCGCTGACGCTGCGGCTGGAGGACGAGGCGGAGCAGCGCGGGGCGCGCGGGGATCGCGGCGACCGGGCCGATCGCGGTGACCGCGGCCCTCGGCCGGAGCGCGGGGCGCGCGAGGGTCGGCCGCAGGGTGACGGGCGACGGGGCGACGGCCGCCAGGGCGGCAACGGCGGGGGCGGCCGGGGCCAAGGCCAGGGCGGCAACACGGGTGCGAGTGGCGGGGGTCAGGGACGACGTGCCGCCGCACCCCCGAAGCAGACCAGGGGTCCGCAGGGGCCGGCCGGGGGCGGCGGCGCAATCGCGGACGCCCTCCGGCGGGCCGGATTGGTGGAGTGAGGCCGGTGATCGCCCTCTCGTGAGGGCGGGTGGGGGCGCGGGTGGCCCGGCGGGTCCATGGAGCGACCGGGCACCCGAGCACTCCGCACCCCCACCTTCGGGCGACCGCCACCACCGAGCGCCCGTTCAGCTCGCCTGCGCCCGGGGGGCCAGCGCCTTCAGGACCGTCGTGTGGGTGACGCCGTACTCGGCGAGCAGGTCCGCGACCAGGCCCGGGCCGGCCGTCAGTGCGAGCAGGATGTGTTCGTCGCCGATGTGCCGCTGACCGCGCTCGATCGTCTCGCGCAACGACTGCTCCAGCACCCTCTTGGCGCCGGGCGTGAACGGCACGTGCCCGGTCCGACCGCCGCCGAACGGCCACAGTCGCCGGGTCCGCCGCGCCGGCACCAACGCACCCTCGCCGTGCGTCTGTTCGACGCGCGCGACGATCTCGCCCACGTCGATCCCGAGGTCGGCGAGCGCCGCCTCGTCGGCCTGCGAGACGCCGCCGCGCCGCCGGGCCCGGGCCAGCCCGCGCTCGATCTCGTCCCGACCGGCCACGAAGCCGAGCGCGGCGAGCGCGACCGAGGTCCGCGTACCCTCCGCGTCCAACAGCGCCGCAAGCATGTGCTCCTCCTCCACGCAGGCGTCGCCGGCCTGCCGCGAGTGCTCGATCGCCCCGTACACGACGCCGCGGGCACTGTCCGTGAACCTCTCGAACATCAGTTCCTCCCGTGCTTCTTGTGCACTGCCTGCCGGCTCACCCCGAGCTCCGCGGCGATCTCCTGCCACGACCAGCCCTGCACACGCGCGCTGCGCACCTGCACGGCCTCGAGCTGTTCGAGCAGCCGGCGCAGCGCGGCCACGGCCCGTAGGCCCACTCGTGGATCGCGATCCCCCGCACGACTGGCGAGGTCGGTTGCTTCGGTCATATCCGTCAACCTACGTTGACATTCCGCACCTGTCAACCACGATTGACACCCACGTCGCCGGAAAGGCCGCCGAGCGACCGCCGGAAAGGCCCTCCGGAAGCCGTCGAAAAGAGAGCGCACACACCCCGCCGACCCGCTACGGTCGCGAAACATGCGAATTCTTGTACTCGGAGGCACCGCTTTCGTGGGCCGGGCGATCGTCGAGGACGCACTGGTCCGGGGCGCCGAGGTAACCCTGTTCGGCCGTGGCAGAACCGGCACCGACCTCTTCCCGCAGACCTCCCGGCGAATCGGCGACCGCGACACCGGCGACTACTCGGCACTGCGCGACGGCGAGTGGGACGCGGTGGTGGACGTCAGCGGATACGTACCGCGCCATGTCGGCCAGGCGATGGCCGTACTCGGCGACCGGGTCGGCCGCTACCTGTTCGTCTCCAGCCAAGCGGTGTACGTACAGTCCGGGATCGGCCCCGGCTCGGACGAGGACACCCCTCGTCGCCCACCCGTCCGCGACACCGAAGAGCTCGACAACGACACCTACGGCCCCTGCAAGGTCGCCTGCGAGGACGACGTACTCGCCCGCTACGGCGACCGCGCCACCATCGTGCGCCCGGGCAAGGTCGCCGGTCCCCACGACGTCCAGGAAACCTTCACCTACTGGACCCGCCGAGCCGCCCGAGGCGGCCGCGTCGCCCTCCCGGGCAGACCCGAACAGCCGATCCAGATCGTCGACTCCCGCGACCTGGCCCGCCTGGTCACCCAGCTCCTGATCGACAACCGCCCCGGCGCCTTCCACGCCGTGGGGCCGGCCGAACCCACCACCCTGGGCGACCTGATCCACACCTGCGCCCATGTCGCCGGCACCGAGGTCGAAATCGTCCCCGTCTCCCCCGACGCGGTCCCCGGCCCCTTCCCCCTGGTCACCCCCGAGCACCAATGGGCCGCCCGCCAACGCAGCGCCGCCCGCGCCCGCGCCGCCGGCCTCCCGTCCACCCCCCTCTCCACCACCGCCGCCGACGTCCTCGCCTGGGACCGAGCCCGAGGCGAACCCCCGCTCTCCCAGGGCCTCTCCCCGGAGCAGGAGGCCCGCCTACTCGACAAGACCTGACCCCCGCCCCCACCCCGGCGCCCGCAAGCCGACCTCCCCCGCCAAGCCCCAGGTCAGCCCCACCCATCCCGGTCCGATCCCCCTCCGGATCTTTGATATGGTTCTCCACGTCGCCGCACGAAACACCAGCGGAGACCACCCGGTCCGGGTGGCGGAATTGGCAGACGCGCTAGCTTGAGGTGCTAGTGCCCGAAAGGGCTTGGGGGTTCAAGTCCCCCCTCGGACACAGGCCGTATTCCCAATTTGTGCGGGTCGAGGATCACCTCGGCTCGCACTTTTTGCGTTCCGGGGTCGTATGGGAGCCGTAGCCCGAGCGCGTCGTAGGTCGCCTCCTTGAACTGCGGTTTTGCCTCGACGAGGGCCATACGGATGTTCCCGATGCCGTGCGCACGAGTGCTTCCATCTCGTTCCTCTCCATGCGCCGGCCCTGCGCGCATCCGTCGGTGCGCCGCTCCCAGAGGCGGGACGCGGCGACGTGACCCGAATCGAGGCGGCGGCCCGCGCCGGATCGACCGAGGCGGAGACCGCGAGTTCGCCGCAGGCATCGGCTCCTGGGACGCTGCGCCCCAGTGCCCGAGAGGGCTTCTTGCGGTGCCCGTACCCTGATCGCGGCGCGGCCGCGACGGGCGTGCCCAAACCACAACGGGGGATTCACCGTGGAAGGTCTGCTCCTCGACGGCCGCTACCGCTGTGTCGTGTGTATCGGCAGCGGCGGGATGGGCGACGTGTGGCGTTGCCGCGACGAGCGCATCGGGCGGAATGTCGCGGTCAAGCTGTTGTCGTACGCCGCGAACTCCGGCGGCGCACCCGACCGCTTCGAGCGCGAGGCGCGCATCGTGGGTGCGCTGGGCAGCCCGGCGATCGTGACCGTGCACGACTTCGGGCGGGCCGAGGTCGGCGGGCGGATGACCCCCTACCTGGTGATGGAACTGCTCGCCGGCACCGCGCTGAATGCCCGTCTCATGACCGGAGTTCCGGTGCCGGTCGCCGACGTGGTGGCCTGGGGCAGCGCGGTGTGCATCGCGCTCGAACACGCGCACGCGCGCGGCGTGGTCCACCGCGACATCAAACCCGCCAACGTCTTCCTGTGCGCCGACGGGTCGGTCAAGGTGCTCGACTTCGGCATCGCCCGGATCGTCGAACCGGACGCCGGGCACACGCCGATGACGGTTACCGGCGCGATCCTGGGCACCCCGCACTACATGTCCCCGGAGCAGGCGGGCGGCAAGAAGGCGGACCACCGCAGCGACCTGTACTCACTGGGCTGCCTCCTGTACGCCCTGGTCGACGGGCAGCCGCCGTTCCACGCCGAGTCCATGTACGGCATCGCCATGCAGCACCTGACCACGCCGCCTCGTCCGCCGGGTCCGGAGCGTCGGGGGCTGCCGGAGGACTTGCGGCAACTGATTCTCGCGTTGCTGGCCAAGGCGCCCGAGGACCGGCCGCAGAGCGCGGTGGAGGTACGCGAACGCCTGGCCGCGATCGGGGCCGACGGCAGTGCCGGGGATGGTGCCCCTGGCGGTATCCCGGCACGTCCGCGCGTGCCTCCGATGATGCCTCCAGCCCCTGTCTTGCCCGGCTCGGTGCCCGCGCCCGAGCCGGCAGCCCGGCGCCGCAAGTTCGTCCTCGGCGCTGTCGCGGCCGTTGTCGCGCCGGCACTTGCGGTTGCCCTCGCCATCCAGTGGACGGAAGGCGACGACTCGGGGAGCAAAAGGAAAGGCGCCGCGAGCGGCCAGTCGGACACGAGAACGAACCCCGCCGCCGACCCGAACGCGAAACGGGACTCGACCTCACCCGCTGCCCCGCCCGCCGGCGGATCCGGGGCGAGAGCCGACGCGATCCCTGCCACCTTCGAGGAAGCCGAGGCCCGCAAGGCGACCGTCCCGCTCATGTCGCAGATCCGGGCGACCGACCCCTGCGCGATGCTCGACCGTGAGTTCCCGAAGCGTTTCGGCTCTGTCGTCGTCGAGACGGCACGCCAGGCGCAGAAGTTCACCGAGTGCCAGATCGTGGCGAACAACGGCGGTGCGACCGACCTGAGTGTGCGGTTCCGGGTCGAGTTGGGCGTCCTGCTCACCGCCCAGGAACGCGCCAAGCTGACACCCGTCACGGTGGACGGCGTCGCACTCTTCCAGGATCAGGTGTCCGCGTCGGCCAACACCTGCACGGTCACCCTCCCCTTCGGGGACAGCGGGTTCGGGGCGGCGGTGCAAGTCAACCAGCACTACCCCAACAAGGGGTCGGACCAGGCACCGTGGGCCGAGGGCTGCGCAACAGCCAAGTCATACGCGGTCCTCATCGCCCCGAAGGTCACCAGACTGGCGCCGCGCGCAACGGCCCCGACCGGACACACACTCGTCGGCAAGGACCCGTGCAACTCGATCGACGCGTCGGCGCCCAAGGTCCAGGGCTGGACGTACCAGGGCATCAGCCGCAACCTTCCCTACCGTTGCTCGGTCAAGCTGGTGAACGGCGACTCGACCTACACCGTCGCGATCACCTACAAGCGCGACGCCGAGCAGGTGGCCGCAGGCGCCAAGCCGATCTCGGTGCGCGGCATGAACGGCATCGAACTGTCAGACAGTGGAAAGACATCGTTCTGCATCGCGTCGCTGACCTACGTCCGCGAAACATCCGGCACGGCGTGGGACGCCCAACTCATCAGCCTGGACGTCAACCAGGAGTCGGACAAGGGCGGCTCCACGCTGGACACCTGCGCCCTGGCCGACACCGTCTTCGAACTGGTGACCGACGCACTCGGCGGCTGAGCCACCACGCCGCATCCCCCGCCGGCGCGTCCGGCGCCGATGCCCGAGGAAGGCGCCTGCTCCGGGCCGTGAGTGCCGAATAGTCCATCCGCGCAGGTCAGGCTGCGCGTCGGCACCCGTGGACGGTGGTCGAACGGGTACGCGGCCACCCACGCGGGAAGACCCGACCCGCTCCGACGGCACGTGCGCGGCCGCCTTCGGGCGGTCAGCCACCCGCCCCCGGGGGGCCGTCGCCGCGCAGTCGTTCCAGGTCCGAGGCGCGTACCTGGATGACGAACACGGCGATCACCACGGCGATCACCGCGAAGATCGCGGCCGTCACGAAGGCCGTGGAGATGCCGGTGGTCAGCACCTGGTGACTCCATGGCGCGGGCAGCACGCCGGTGCGCTCGAAGTTCGCCCGCTCGGCGGGGCTCGCCTGGGCGAGGAACTCGGGCACCTGATCCTTCGCCTCGTTGCGGTTGGCCGTGCCGAAGACGGTGACCAGGATGGACAGGCCCAGCGAACCGCCCACCTGCTGGGTGGCGTTGAGCAGGCCCGTGGCGGCGCCGGTTTCGTGGGGGGCGACGCCGGAGACGGCCATCAGGGTCAGCGACACGAACTGCATGCCCATGCCGAGGCCGAAGATCAGCGTCGGGCCCAGGATGCTGCCGGCGTAGGTGCTGTGCACGTCGGTACGGGTCAGCCAGGCGAGGCCGGTCGCCGCCAGGATGGCGCCGACGACCATGAAGGGTTTGGGTCCGTAGCGCGGCAGGAGCTGGGAGGAGAAGCCGGCGCCGACCGCGACCACCGCGCTGATCGGGAGGAAGGCCAGGCCGGCCTGAATCGGGCTGAAGCCCAGGACATCCTGGACGAACAGGGTGAGGAAGAAGAACATCCCGAAGATCGCCGCGGCCAGGCACAACATGATGCCGTACGTGCCCGCCCGATTGCGGTCCGCGAACATCGCCAGCGGGGTGATCGGCTGCCTGGAATTGCGCTCGACGGACACGAAGATCACGAGCAGTACGGCGGCCGCCGCGAACGCGCCCAGGGTCAGGGCGTCCCGCCATCCCTCCTGGGCGGCCCGGATGAACCCGTAGACGAGCGAGCCGATGCCCAGCGTGGAGGTCAGCGCGCCGAGCAGGTCGAAGTGGCCGGGATGGCGCTCGGATTCCCTGATGTAGCGCGGCGTGGCCAGCACGATGAGCAGGCCGATCGGCACGTTGACGAAGAACACCCACCGCCAGTCCAGCCATTCGACCAGGACACCGCCGGCGAGCAGCCCGATCGCGCCACCACCGGCGGAGACCGCCGCGAACACGCCGAAGGCCCGGTTCCGGGCCGGGCCTTCGGGAAACGTCGTGGTGATCAGCGCGAGTGCGGTCGGGGAGGCGATGGCGCCGCCCACACCTTGCAGGGTCCGCGCGGCGAGCAGTTCCGGCGCGCTCTGCGCGAGTCCGCCGAGCAGCGAGGCGATCACGAACAGCAACACGCCGAAGACGAACACCCGCCTGCGGCCCAGGATGTCGCCGGCTCGCCCGCCGAGCAGCAACAGGCCGCCGAAGGTGAGCGTGTAGGCGTTGAGCACCCAGGACAGGCTGGTGGTGGAGAACTCCAACGAGCGTTGGATGTGCGGCAGGGCGATGTTCACGATGGTGATGTCCAGGACCACCATCAACTGGCACGAGGCGATCACCGCGAGCGCGGCACCACTGCCGCCGCTTCGTGGGGATGCGGCGGCGGTGGCGCCGCTTCGCCCGGATCCGGCGGCGGCCTGCGAGGGTGTCGCGTGCGGGTTCGCCATGATGCGTCCTACGCCGTCTTGCGAGTCCTGCGGATCCTTCGCCCTGCGGATCCTTCGGGTCCTGCGCTGCCGAGGGCCGCGTCCGACGCGGCGCCGTCCGGCGAAGGGGCGGCGGGCCGCCCACCCGGGCGATATTCGCCCACTCGTTCGACGGTAAACCCGGACCCCCGCCGCCACCACCCGGCGGAGTCTCTTGCGGCCCGCTCCTCCGCGAAGGGCCCGCGCCCGGCTTCGCCCGTCACCGCGCGGGATCCACCCGCACGGTGACCGGCATTGCGACGGCTCAGGCCGTCTTCGGGGTGGCGCGTACGCCCATGTGCAGGTACGACGAGCCGTCGGCGAGTTCGTAGAAGACCATGCTGTCCCAGAGCGGGCTGCCCTCGCGGCGGCCCACGAACGTGGTCTCGTCGACGGATATCAGGTCCCAGTCCATCGCCGGCGAGATGTCCGCCAGCTCGCCGGTGACCTCGACGTGCAGGTGGAACCTGCCGTCCTCCTCCACGGTCACCGTGGCGAGGCAGCCGACCCGCTCGTACGTTCCGACGTAGCGGGCGACGTCGACGTCGACCGGCGTCTCCGGCGGGCCGAGCAGTTCCGGCATCTCGACGTCCGCCAACGCGGCGAACAGCTCGCGGCCCAGGGCCCGCTGCAGCGCGGCGGTCTCACCGCCGTTGGCCAGCAGGCAGACCACCGTGCCGGTGTCCGGGATGACCCAGAGCATCGCGGCCTGGCCGATGGTGTTGCCCGCGTGCATGATCACCCGGTGTCCGGACCACTCGTCGAGGATCCAACCGATCCCCCACTCCGGGGCGAGCGTGTACGGGTTCGGCAGGCGCACCTGCGACACGACCATCGCCTCGGGCGCGGCCAGCAGGTCGGTGCCCAGGTGGGCGCGCCCGAACGCGACCACGTCGCTCGCTCGCGCGCAGATCAGCCCGGCCGGCCCCATGGCCCGCGGCAGGCCCCATACCGGCGTCGGCTTGCCGTCCTCGACGTGCCCCGTCGCCGCACTGAACCGCAGCACGTCCTCCGGCAGCGTCCAGGTGTGCGTCAGGCCCAGGGGTTCGCAGATCTGCTCGCGCAGCGCCTCGTCCCAGCTCTTGCCGGTGAGCCGCTCGATGATGCGCCCCGCGATCACGAAGCCGGAGTTGCAGTACGAGAACGACTCGCCGATCGGGTGGTTCTGGGTGAGGTCGGCGCAGGCCGTGAGGTACTTCTCCAGACAGTCGTCGCCGCGCCCGGTGTCCAGGAACAGGTCGCCGTCGATACCGGAGGTGTGCGTCAGCAGGTGCCGCACGGTCACCGTCTTGGTCACCTCGGCGTCGGCGACCTTGAACTCGGGCAGCAGGTCGACGACCGGGGTGTCCAGCGTGAGTCGACCCTGTTCGACCAGCAGCATGAGCTGGGTCGCCGTCCAGACCTTGGATACCGAGCCGATCTGGAACAGTGAGTCGGTGGAGACCGGCGTCCCGGTGTCCTTGTTCAGGACTCCGGCGGCGAAGGAGTGCACCTCGCCCTCGTGCAGAAAGGCCAGGCTCGCGCCGGGCACCTCGAATTCGACGGTCAGCTCGGCGAGGCGGGCGTTCCAGTACGCGGCGTCGACGGTTGCGGTCATGGGACCTCTTTCGCAGTGGGCTGGGCGGGGCGTACCGGCACGCTACGCGGAGCCGGCGCCCCCGCTCATGGCCGTGACGACGAACCCGAGAGCGACCCTTGGTGCGAACGCACAAGTGCCGACGCCCGCCCCGCGCGCGCACCGCCGCGAATCCGCCCGCGTCAGCGCGGCGCGGTGGGGCGGCCGACCCGGACCAGACCGGATTCGTAGGCCACCACCACGGCCTGGGCGCGATCCCGGAGTGCCAACTTGCCCAACAGTGCGCGCTCGTGGCGCTCGACCGTCGCGCCGTCCACCCGCATCGCCTCGGCGATCTCGTCGCGCGCCCTGCCGGTCGCGATCAGGCGCAGCACCTCGATCTCGGGTGCGCTCAGGTGTGCGAGAGCCGCGGGAACGACCTCGGCCACGGGCGTCGCGGACGCGAGAGCGGGCTCGGCGACGGGCTCTGCCGGAACCGGCTCCGCACCCGCCGGCACGGCGGGTTCCACCGCCGTCATCGGGATGCTCGCCGCGACCCGGAAGCCGCCGTCCGCAACCGGCCCGGCCTCGAACGACCCGCCGTGCACGGCCACCCGCTCGCGCATCCCGACCAGCCCGTGTCCACCGCCGGTCGTCGCGTAGCCGCCGCCGAGGTGCTCGCCGCCGCCGTCGTCCCGGATCTCGATCGCGACCGCCGTCGGCAGGTACTCCAGCCGCACCCGGGCCATCGCCGCGCTGCCGGCGTGCTTGCGGGCGTTGGTGAGCGCCTCCTGGGTGATCCGGTACAGCGTGAGGCCGACCGTCAGGGACAACTCGCGGCGCGTGCCGACCACCTGGAGCTCGGTCGGCAGGCCGGCCAGGGAGGATTCGGCGATCAGCCGGTCCAGGTCGTCGACGCCGGGTTGTGGGGCCGACGAGACGGATTCCGGGTCCTTGTCGCTGCGCAGTACGCCGAGCAGTTGGCGCATCTCGTCCAGCGCGACCCGCCCGGATGCCTCCAGCGTGAGCAGCGCGCCACGCGCGCCGTCCGGGTCGCGGTCCAGGCCGGCCCGGGCACCGCCGGACATCAGGTGCATCGTGGTGATGTGGTGCGCCACGATGTCGTGCAGTTCGCGGGCGATCCGCCGGCGCTCCTCGGTCAGCGCCCGCTCGGCAAGCAACTCCCGGTTGACCTCGACCTGGGCCTGCCAGTGCCGCACCGCGGCGCTCGCGCCGACGACCAGCATGGTCGCCACGAGGTCGCCGCTGAAGGTGTAGAAGAGCGGCATGTCCGCGTCGGCATAGCCGGACGTCTGGGCGGCCAGGGTGAGCAGCATGGCGAGGGCGATCGTCCTGGGCCGACAGGACAGCCCGACAGTGTACAGCGCGATCGCCAACACGAAGCCGAACCGCTGCCCGATGTCGCTGGTCAGGTTCAGGCCGATCTGAAGCACCAGCACCATCAGCAGCACCGGGAACGGGGCGCGTCGACGCGCGATCAGGCACAGCGCCGCCGCGATCAGGAACGCGAGGTTGGCCGCGGTCTCCGCAGGCCCCGGACCGCGCACGGTGACCGCGTAGCCGAGCAGGTCGGCGGCCATCGCGACGAGCACGACCAGGATGTCCGCCCGGTTGCGGCCCTGGAACACCCGGCGGATCCCGGGTGACCCGACTGCCCGCGCGGAATCGGCAGCGGGCAGATCACGGCCGGTGATCGCCTTGCCGAGCGCGGCCATGGACTTGGGCCCGAAGCCCATCCAGGGCCTCCTTCCGTGGGGAACGGCGTGCCAGTATTCCACCGCGCCGATCTTTGGTCGAAGCGGGCGAATCGCCCCGACCCCGACACGCCGCGGCGATCGGCCCACCCCCGAACCACTCGGCCGCGCCGTTCCCCCACACCGCCCTCATGGAACCCGCGCCGGGCCGCCCCGATCGGGGGTGGCCACGCCGAACGACGGGCTCTGCAGGATCGCCCGCCGGAATCAGCTCGCCGAGGCCGCTTCGAGGGGTGCGTCGGCGAATTTGCCGGACAGCAGGTGGCCGGCGCCCGGCGCGAAGGCGGGCAGGTCCAGCGCGCGAAGCATCTGGTGCACGGTGCACACCGCGGCCGAGACGACCGGCTTGCCCAGTCGCTGCTCGGCCTCCTCGATCGCGGCCAGCGACGGCATCTGCACGCACGCGGACAACACCACCGCGTCCGCGTCCGCGTATTCGAGCCGCTCGGCGATGCCCGGCAGGCGCAACGGGTCGTGTGCGGCCACGTCGAGGTTGTCCGGGATCTCCAACGCCTCGAAGTCGAGCACCTCGATGCCCTCGTGGCCCAGGTATTCCACGACGGTGCGGGTCAGCGGCAACATGTACGGCGCGACCAGGGCGACCTTGCGCGCGCCGATGGTGTGCAGCCCGTGCACCAGCGCGCCGGCGCTGGTGACCACCGGCGCGGGCGCGCCGTTGTCGACGGTGCGACCGTGCAGCCGCTCCTCGGCGACCCGGTGGTAGCCCAGGCCCATGCTCATGATCGCCACGAGGCACGCGTAGCCGAGCACGTCCACCCGCGCGTCGGAGAGTTCGACGGCGCAGCGGTCGGAGTCGGCGTCCATCGCCTTGAGTTGTTCGGGGGTGACGTGGGTCATCCGCATCCGGCTGGAGTGGAACGTGAAGCGCTCCGGCGCGACCGTCTCACGTGCCCGCAGGATCGCGGGTACCTCGGTTTCCATCGTGACGTTCGAGCTCGGCACGATTTGGCCGATGCGGTAGGGGTGTCGGCGCACGGAGGTCCTCCTGTGGTGCGGAAAGTTCGAGTGGTGGGGCCGGGCGCGGTTCAGCGGGCGTCGATCACCGGGTTGGACAGCGTCCCGATCCGCTCGACGGTGGCCTCGACCACGTCGCCGGGCCGCAGGAATTGCGGCGGGACCTGGGCCGCGCCGACGCCGGAGGGCGATCCGGTGGAGATCACGTCGCCCGGTTCCAGGGTCATCCCGGAGGAGATGTCGGCGATCAGGCGCGGGATGTCGAAGAGCATGTGCCGGGTGTTCGACTTCTGCTTGATGTCGCCGTTGACCCGCAGCGACAGGTCGAGCGCCTGCGCGTCCGGGATGTCGTCGGCGGTGACCACGGCGGGGCCGAACGGGGCATACGAGTCCTGGCCCTTGGAGAAGAACCACTGCCCGGAGCGGCGCTGATCGCGCGCGCTGATGTCGTTCATGATGCTGTACCCGAACACGTGCTCCCAGGCGTCGGCTTCGCTCACCTTGTACGCGGTCCGCCCGATCACCACGGCGAGTTCGCATTCCCAGTCGAGCTGCCGGGTCAGGTCGCCGTTGTGCAGGATGGGCGCGCCGGGGCCGGTGACGGCGGTGGCGGGCTTGCCGAACAGCACCGGGCGCTCCGGGAGTTCCTTCGCGGTGTCCAGGGTGCGGTTGGACTCGGCCACGTGCTCGACGTAGTTGAGCCCGATGCCGATGATCTTCCCGGGCCGCAGCGGTGCCAGCAGCCGCACGTCGGCGCTCGCGTGCACGGCGCCGGCGGGTCGGGCCGCCGGGTCGCCGCCCAGCAGGTCTCGCGCGGTGTCCAGGGCCTCGGCGCCGGCACGGATGAACGAGAGCAGATCGCCGGGGAGTTCGGTGCCCGCGGCGGCGGCGAGGGCGGACAGGTCGAGTACGTGGGCACCGTCCTCGGCGCCCAGGCGGGACGACGATCCGTCGACGGTGTAGGTGACCAGGCGCATGGGGGGGTGTCCTCACTGTCCTTGCGTCCGGGCGGCGCGGTCGCGCCGCCCGGGTTCGTCGTGTGGGGTCGAAGGTCGCGGGGTTCGGTGCCCCGGTGGGCGATCCGGCCTCACGGGGTCGGCTGGTGCCCGTCGTTGTCCGGGTATGCCTCTTCGCGGTGGAAGCCGAGCGAGCGCATCACCGGGAAGTCGTTGAAGGAGAACAACACCGCGTCGTCGGCCGGGTCCAGGTTGGCGTGTTCGTGCCAGGCCCAGGCCGGGACCGCGAAGACGTCGCCCTCGTGCCACTCGAAGCGCTGCCCGCCGACGATCGAGACGCCGTGGCCCTTGGCGGCCGTGTAGACAACCGAGCCGGTGTGTCGGTGGGCCTTGGTCGCCTGTCCGGCGCGCAGGAGTTGGATGTGCGCGCTCATCGTCGGCATCACCGAGCCGCCGGTGGCGGGGTTGGTGTACTCCATGATCACGCCGTCGTACGGCGAGCCCTCGCTCGCCCGGGCCAGGTCGAGCAGGGCCTGGTAGGTGGGCTCCCACGGCCAGGCCAGCAGCGGCGAGTAGGGTCGGGTCCACCGCTCGGTGCCGTACGGCACCAGGTTGCCGCCGTAGGTCAGGACCGAGTTGTTCACCACCTTGCCGGGCACCTGGTACAGGTCCGGGTGCACCTCGTAGAAGCCCGCGTCCAGTGCGTTGACCAGCGGGATGTCCAGGCCGTCCTGCCAGATCACCGGCGCGTCGGCGGACTCGTTGCCGTGCTCGTGCCAGGTCCCGTTCGGGGTGATCGCGAAGTCCCGGGCGCCGACCTTGAGTTTCTCGCCGTCCACGATGGTCCAGGCGCCGGTGCCCTCCAGCACGAACCGCAGCGCGGCGGCCTGGTGCCGGTGCGCGGTCATCGACTCGCCTGGTCCCATGATCTGAAGTCCCGTGTACAGCAGGCCCGCCGCCGCGCTGACGTCGCGCCGTCCGGGGTTGACCAGCATCACCACCCGGCGGCCCGCGTCGTCCGCCTTGACCAGGTCGAGCGCCTTGCGTACCAGCGGGCGCAGTTCGGCGTAGCGCCACAACGTGGGTACCGACTTGGGCTGTGGGTACCACGGCTCGATCTCGTTCGCCACGGTCCACAACGCGCCGGCCGCACGGTCGGCCAACTCGGCGTAGTAGGCGCTCAGTTCCGGGGTGTCGGTGACTCGGGCCCGGCCGAGCATGTTGTCGTCCTGGGTGGTCATTTCTCCTCCTCGGGGGCGGGTGCGGCGGGTGTGGGGCCGGCGGTGGGGGTCTGGTCGTGGGTGAAGGTGATCGGCGACCGGGGCCGGTTGTCCACGTCGAGCCGGAAGATGTCGAAGCGGTTGTAGTGGCCGACGATGTCGTGCATCTGCTTGGGCTGGATGCACTTGGCGAGGTCGATGTCGGCGTAGACGATGCCCTCGTCGTCGATCAGCGGTTCGGTGACCGGGCGGCCGTCCGGGCCGAAGATGCCGGACAGCGCGCTGCGTTCGCGGCCGAGTTGCTTGCGTACCTCGGCGTCGTCGCCGGCGATCGCGTCGACGATCTCGGGCGAGATGGTCGAGCACGCGACGACCGAGAACACCTTGCCCTCGAAGCTGTGCGCGGCCGTGCGCACCGCGATGGCGTCCGCCATGTCGTAGTCGGCGGGCGCCACCGGCAATGCGATGTAGCTTGCCGCGTGCACGAGTTCGCCCTGGGCGAGCAGGGTGAAGCGGGCCAGTGTGTTGGTGTTCTCGCCGCAGGCGAGCACGCCGAGCGGGCCGATCCCGGTCGGGTGCACGCGCAGCGAGCTGCCGTCGCCGCCGGTCCAGGTCAGCTTCTCCGCCCAGGTGGGCACCAGCTTGCGGTGCACCCCGATCAGTTCGCCGTCCGCGTCGATGGTCAACATGGTGTTGTAGAGCACGCCCATGCTGTGCGAGCCGCGCTCGTTGACGCCGATCACCACCACCGCGCCGGCCGCCCGGGCGGCGGCGCGCAGTGCGTTCACGTATGGGCCGGGCAGGTCGACCGAGGAGCGGTACAGGCGTTCGAACCAGGGCGAGCCCTGGACCGGGTTCATCGTCCAGTTCCAGTACGGATACCCGGGCACGAACACCTCGGGGAAGACGATCAGTTCGGCGCCGTTGGCGGCGGCCTCGCGGATCAGGTCGACCGCCTTGGCCACGGTGGCGGTCGCGTCCAGGTAGACCGGCGACGCCTGCACGGCCGCGGCCTTGAACCTGGGCGGATTGTCGCGCTGTTCGCCGGACAGCACGATCGGCGGGGTGGGACCGGTGGGACTGGTCCAACTGTTCATGTCGGGCTCCTCGTGGTCCGTCAGCGCCGGCCGGGTACGGCCACCAAAGGGGAATCGCGGGTCGGCCGCCAACGCCGCGGCACCGTTTCGACCGACTCGCGCAGCAGGTGCAGCCGGGGCGGTACGCGGTCGCTGCCCGCGCCGGGCGGCTTGCGGCTGCCCGGTCGCCAGGCGCTCGGCCACGGCGCGCCGGGTCCGGTGTAGCCCTGCTCGGCGGCGGCATGCAGCGTCCACATCGGGTCGTACAGGTGGGCGCGGCCGACCGCGCACAGGTCGGCGCGGCCCGCGAGCAGGATCGAGTTGACGTCGTCGTAGGTGGAGATCGCGCCGACCGCGATGGTCGGCACGCCGGTCGCGTTGCGGATCAGATCGGCGAACGGGGTCTGGTAGCCGCGCCCGTAGGCGGGCCGCTCGTGCGGTACCACCTCGCCCGAGGACACGTCGATCGCGTCCGCCCCGGCCGCCGCCAGAGCCCGGGCGATCCGGACCGCGTCGTCCTCGGTGGTGCCGCCCTCGGCCCAGTCGCTCGCCGAGATCCGCACCACCAGCGGCTTGTTCGTCGGCCACACCGCCCGCACTGCGGCCAACACCTCTATCGGGAAGCGCAGTCGGCCGGCGAGCGTGCCGCCGTATTCGTCCTCGCGCAGGTTGGTCAGCGGGGACAGGAAGCCGGACAGCAGGTGGCCGTGTCCGTATTGCAGTTCGAGCGCGTCGAAGCCGGCTCGATCGGCGCGCGCGGCGGCGGCGGCGAACGCGGCGGTGATCGCGTCCAGGTCCGCCCGATCCGCCTCGCGCGGCCGGAAGTCGCCGGCCGCGTCCCAGGGAATCGCCGACGCGGCCACCGTCGGCCACCCGTTCGGGCCCAGCGGCACGCTCCGGCCTTCGGCGTCCGGCACGGTGCTCGCCGCACGGCGCCCGGCGTGGCCGATCTGGATGCCCAACAGCGGTCCGTCCGGGGCCTGTTCCTTGACCCGGGTGACCACCTCGCGCCACGCGACCTCGTGGGCCGGCGACCACAGGCCCGGGCATGCCTCGGTGGAGCGGCCGTTGGGCAGTACGGCGGTCATGCCCGCGAAGACCAGGCTCGCGCCGCCGAGCGCGAGGGCGCCCAGATGCGCGGACTCGAACGGGCCCGGGATGCCGTCCTCGGCCGCGTAGGTGGCCATCGGCGGCACCACCACGCGGTTGCGCAGCCGGACCGAGCCGAGCCGGAAGGGCTGGAACATCGGCGCCGCGTCCACCCGGTCCGGCCGGCCGGCGGTGAACGCCGCGTCCACCCGGGCGACGAACTCGGGGTCGCGTTCGAGCAGGTTGGCGTGGGTGACCCGGCGGCTGCGGGTGAGCAGGTTGAAGGCGAACTGCTCGGGTGCCTGGCCCACCGCGCGGTCGATGTTCTCGAACCACTCCAGGCTGGCCTGCGCGGCGCGCTGGGTCGAACTCACCACAGGCTTGCGTTCGGCCTCGTAGGCGGTCAGCGCGGCCGGGATGCCGGCGTGCTCGTTCAGGCACGCGGCCAGGGCGAGTGCGTCCTCCATGGCCAGCTTGGTACCGGAGCCGATGGAGAAGTGCGCGGTGTGCGCGGCGTCGCCGAGCAGGACCACGTTCTCGTGCCGCCAGGTGGCGTTGCGTACGGTGCTGAACCTGATCCAGCGGGAGTTGTTCGGGATCAGCCGGTGGCCGTCCAGGTGTTCGGCCAACAGTGCCTCGCAGCGCGCGATGCCCGCGTCGTCACTGGCCCCGCGTGGCAGGTCGCGGCCGGCGAATTCGGCGAATCCGCCGCGCCGCCAGGCGTCCTCGGCGAGTTCGACGATGAAGGTGCTGCGTCGATCGTCGAACGGGTAGGCGTGCACCTGCACCACGCCGAAGTCGTGCTTGTCCACGATGAAGGTGAACGCGTCGAAGACCTTGTCGGTCCCCAGCCACATGTAGCGGCAGCCGCGCTCGTCCAGGCTCGGCCGGAACGTGTCGGCGTAGCGCTCGCGCACCGTCGAGCGCACCCCGTCCGAGGCGACCACCAGGTCGTGGGTGCACGCGAGTTCGGCCACGTCCGGCGCCTCGGTGCGGTAGCGCAGGTCCACGCCGAGCGCGGCGCAGCGGTCCTGGAGGATGCGCAGGAGCCGCTCCCGGCCCAGCGCGGCGAAGCCGTGCCCACCGGAGGTGAGGGTGCTGCCGCCGTAGCGCACGTCGATGTCGGTCCAGCGGGCGAACCCCTGGGACATCGCGGCGAAGACCTCCGGGTCCGCCTGGGCGATGCCGTCCAGCGTCTCGTCGGAGAAGACCACGCCGAAGCCGAACACGTCGTCCGGGGCGTTGCGCTCCCACAGGGTGATCTCAGCGGCCGGCGAGAGCTGCTTGGCGAGGGCGGCGAAGTACAACCCGCCCGGCCCGCCACCGATGACTGCGATGCGCACAGCGTCCTCCAATGTTCCGGGCCTACCCGAGCGTATGTAATAAATTCCACGGTCGTCAATATGGCGCGATATCGCCTGAGGTCGCCTCGTGGCTCCGCGAGGTGGTGTTCGAGAGACCGTGCGGCGGACTGCGAGCCCGCGAAGCGGCCTTTGCCCCGTGCGGCGGTCTCCGCCCCGTGCGGCGGTCTTCGCTCCGGCGTGCGTCAGGCGTACGATTCCGGCCGTTGCGGGCCGCCCCGGGACAGCGCGGCCCGGATCTCGTCGGGCCAGGGCGAGGCGCCCTCGGCGTCCGGCGGGCAGTGCACGACGGACAGCCGGCCGGTCGCGGCCACGCCCTTGGTGCCGCGCACCTCGAACTCGTAGTGCAGCGAACTGGCCCCCACCCGCACCACCCGCAACGCGGCGTGCACGGATTCGCCGAACCACAACCGCTCGCGGTAGTCCGCCTCGAAGTGCACGCGCGGGATCCGGCCGAACAACTCGGCCACCCCCAGCCGACGCAGCAGCACCGCCTCGGCCGCCTCCACCCAGCGCTGTACGGCCGAGTAGTGGTAGTGGCCGGCCGCGTCGGTGTCCTGCCATTCGACCCGGCGCTCGATCACCACGGAGGGCAGCGTCGCCGCGTCCTCCGCCGGGTCGGTCGGGTCGGTCGGGTCGGGCCGGGTGGGGCGGGTGTCCTGCATCGTGTTGCCTTTCACGAGGCTTCCGGGGCGAGGGAGTCGGGGGCGACGGCCGCGGGTATCGGCCGGCCCGGGGCCGGCGTCGGCGGCGCCGCGCCGGCCTCGGCCCAGGCACGGAGTTCGCCGCGCCGCAGCTTGCCGTTGCCGGTGCGCGGGAGAGCGGCCACGAACTCGACGGCGCGCGGGTACTTGTACGGCGCGATGGCCTGCTTGACGAAGGTCTGGATGCGGCCGGCGGTGTCCGCGTCGGCGGGCACCCCCTCGCGCAGCACCACGTACGCCTTGACGATCAGTCCGCGACCGGGGTCGGGCGCGCCGACCACGCCACACTCGACGACGTCCGGGTGTGCGGCCAGGGCGAGTTCGACCTCGGGGCCGGCGATGTTGTAGCCGGAGGAGACGATCATGTCGTCGCTGCGGGCCTGGTACCAGAGGTAGCCGTCGGCGTCGCGGATGTAGGTGTCGCCGGTGATGTTCCAGCCGTCCCGCACGTAGTCGGCCTGGCGAGGATCGTCCAGGTAGCGGCAGCCGGTGGGGCCCTTGACCGCCAGTTGGCCGGGGGTACCGTCCGGGACGCGGTGACCGTCGGCGTCGAGCACCACGGCCTCGAAGCCGGGTACCGCGCGGCCGGTCGCACCGGGCCGGATGTCCTGGTCGGCGGCGGAGACGAAGACGTGCAACAACTCGGTCGCGCCGATCCCGTCGATCAGCTCGATCCCGGTCGCCGCGTGCAGGTCGTACCAGGTCTGTGCGGGCAACGCCTCGCCCGCCGATACGCACCGGCGGACGCCCTTGAGCAGGTCGGCCAGGCCCGCGCCCATGATCGCCCGGTAGGCGGTGGGGGCGGTGAACAACACGGTGACGCCGTAGTCGGCGACGATCCGGGCCAGCCGCTCGGGCGTCGCGTGCTCCAACAGCAGGCCGGCCGCGCCCACGTGCAGCGGGAAGACCACCAAGCCGCCGAGGCCGAAGGTGAAGCCCAGCGGCGGGGTGCCGGCGAACAGGTCGTCCGGGGTGGGCTTGAGGATGTGCCGGGCGAAGGTGTCGGAGTTGGCCAGCACATCGCGGTGGAAGTGCATGGTGGCCTTGGGCCGACCGGTGGTCCCGGACGTGAACGCGATCAGCGCGACGTCGTCGGCCGAGGTGTCCACGGCCTCGAACTCGCCGTCCTTGTTCGCACAGCGAGCCGTCAGGTCGGCCTCGTCGGCGCCGCCGTAGGCGAGGGTGGTCAACCCGGGCACTTCGGCCGCCGCCAACTCGTCCAGGAACCGGTGGTCGCACAACGCGACCGTGGGTGTGCCGATCTCGCACAGGGCGGTCAGCTCGTGCGCCCGGAGCAGCGGCATCGTGGTGACCACGACCGCGCCGGCCTTGAGCACGCCGAACCAGCAGGCGACCAGCCACGGGTTGTTGGGCCCGCGCAGCAGTACCCGATTGCCCGGGACCACACCGAGGTCCTCGGTCAGCACCCGGGCGACCTGGTTCGCCCGGAGCAGGAGGTCCCCGTAGGTCCACTGGTCGTCGAGCGTGACCAGACAGCGACGGTCGGGACCGAGCCGGTCCACGGTGTCGTCCAGCAGGACCCGGGCGCAGTTGAGCCGGGTCGGGTAGCGCAATTCCGGTAGTTCGAAACGCAGTTCGGGCCACAGCTCGTCCGGTGGCAATCGATCACGACAAAACGTATCGACATGAGCGGAAGGAAACAGCTCCATGTGCGCGCACCTCATCCTGGCGTCAGCGGGAGTCGCGCAGCCAGTATCTATCAATTCTGACGACAGTCAATGGAACGCGATATCTTGCGGGCGACGGGCTGGGAGCGGATGCCCGGAACGTGGGGGTTCCACTCGGGTGGGGTGAGAGCGGGCCGCGAGCCGGGCCCGACGGCAGGGGCTGGAGCGCGAGCGGGGTGAGCGCATGAGGGTGGGCCGCGAGTGGGGCGAGCCGGTGAGGGCGGGTCGCGAGTGGGGCGAGCCGGTGAGGGCGGGTCGCGAGTGGGGCGAGCCGATGGGGACGGGCCACGAGCCGGGCGAGCCGATGGGGACGGGCCACGAGTGGGGCGAGCCGATGGGGACGGGCCA
>NZ_JBIRRX010000017.1:71604-191685 GCF_044333915.1 Embleya sp. NPDC020886
CCACGAGCCGGGCGAGCCGATGGGGACGGGCCACGAGCCGGGCGAGCCGATGGGGACGGGCCACGAGCCGGGCGAGCCGATGGGGACGGGCCACGAGCCGGGCGAGCCGATGGGGACGGGCCACGAGTGGGGACCTGGCGGCAGGGGCGAGATCGCGAGCGCAGCGAGCGGGTGGGTGGCTTTCGGCGATGCAGCGCTGCCTCTATTTGGGCGCCTTCGGCGCCGGCTCGCGAGGCACCACTTTTTCTCTCCCCCGCTACGCTCCTCCGAGAAAAAGTGGCCCCTCGCTCGTGACTTCGTGTCCCTTCGCTTCGCTACGGGCCACGAAGTCAAAGTTTGCGGCTCCGCCGCTCTCCGCGCTGCGCGCGTCGATCGCGCGGCTCAGCTGGGCCGGGGGCGCTGACGCGCCGAGGGGATGGGGCTCGGCGATGTGAGGGGGGGACGTGGGCGCGGCGACGCGAGGGGGTGGGTGGGGTTCGCGGCTGGGAATCTTCGCTGCCCAGCGCGTTTGGCCCGTCCGGGTGAGTCAAAAAGGCGTCGCTTCGGCGCACGTGGGCGATCCGGTTGCGCTGCCGGTCAGTGCGTCGAGGTGGGCGCCCGGCACCGTTCCGTGTCGCGGGGCGGGCCGGGCAGGGCAAAAGCTGTTCCTGGAAGTTGCCAGGAACAGCCGGCCCATCCCGAGCCGCCGTCACCAACCATGCCGCGATCTCGACCCTGGGTGGCGGCTCGGACGAACGCGACCCACTTAGGGCGACCCACGGCGAACGACGGCCGGGCAACGCCTTTGGAGTCGCGGATGTGGACGGCTCGCCGGGTGACGGCGATCTCGACGCAGTCGTCGCCTTGGGCACTGCTGTAGCTGCTCTTGAACCACAGATGTCGAGGGGCGCTCATGTGCGCTCTCCGGGTCGTCGAGCTTACGGTCGGCGTGCGACGTGACGGACGAACTGCCCCCATTCGACGTGCCGGACGCCGAAAGAGGGCCTGGTCACGTCCTTGGAGTCACGGACGTGGACGTCCTGTTCGGTGGCGGCAATCTCGATGCAACTGTCGCCTTGAGCGCTGCTGTAGCTGCTCTTGGACCAGTTGAGTTCTGTGGCGCTCACAGGGCTCCTCGCATCCGCTTGAGCAGGCCCAGGGATTCGTTCGGCGAAAGGGCCTGTGAGCGCAGTCTCGCATAACGCATTTGAAGCTTGCCGACTTCTTTCGCGTCCGTGATCAAGCGGCCGTTTTCCTGGCCCTCCGAGTAAGCAAGCCACCGCCCGTCCGGAGTCTCCAACAACTGAATCGACCCGGCGAGACATGCGTGGTGTTCGCTGTCTGCCGGCATGATCTGGACCGTCGTGTTCCTTAGGCTGCTCGACTCGATTACCTGGTCCAGCAGTTCGCGGGTGACGGCTACTCCGCCGAGGCGACGCATGAAGATCGCCTCCTCGATGACGAAGTCGAATGCGGTCGTGGGTTTGTCGCGCAGCAACCGCTGACGCTCCATGCGGGCGGCGACCCGGACCTCCAAGTTGGCGTCGGTCAGCGGTGGAATGTCGTTGTCGCACAGGGCGCGAACATATCCCTCAGGCTGCAACAACCCGGGTACCAGCCTGCATTCGTATGTGCAGAGGTTTACGGCAAGCCCTTCCAACCGCGCCCACTGCCGGAACCAAGCCGCCAAGCCCGGCCGGCGCGACAGATGCCGCGCGGCGCGCCGGAGCGCGCCCGTGTCGCCGAGTGCGGCCTCTGCGCGTTCGACGAAGTCGGGGTCGGGCATTCGGCGGCCGAGTTCGACCGACTCCACGGTGTGTTTGGAGAAGCGCACCATCGTGCCGAAGTCCACCCGGCTCAAGCCCGCGTGTTCGCGGAGGGCCTGGACGACGGCGCCGAACGTGCGGAGACTGTCCGAGGCGTCGGGTTCGCGCTCCCACTCCTCAGCCGGATCGGTCATTCGCGGCCACCTCCAGGCGTGTCGGGTCTTTTCGCTCTCTATCCGCTCAGAGTGACCTCAAGATCACCGTACCGTCCACTCTTGGTGCCCGTACGCTGACCGAGCGTACGGATCGGAAGTCTGGATTCCGGCACCGTCGCCCCGCCACCTTGACGTCCATGAACTCCGCCGCACCCCAACTCCGCGTGGCCGTGAGAGTGTTCGAGCTGCGCCTGACCTCCACCCGTCGTGGCGCCCGATTGGCCCACCAACTCGCCGTCGAGGAACTCCGTGCGTGGGGGCTCCCGCCCGCCGTCGTCGCCCGCGCTCGGCAGATCGTCGCCGAACTCGCCGCCAACGCAGCGCTGCACGGCAGCGCCGACCCGTCCCGCGGCTTCAGGCTCACCCTCACCGCCGACGCTGCGCTCGGCACCCTCCGCATCGGCGTTGCCGACAGCCGCCCCGACTGCCCACCCACAACGGGTACTTCCGCCGAGGCCACCGGCGAGTCCGGCCGCGGCCTCCTCATCGTCACCGCGCTCTGCGACCGTTGGGGCATCGACCCACACCCGCCCACCGGCAAAACGGTCTGGACCGAACTCGACCTCCCTCACGAAGGCCGAGTGCCATGATCGCCGTGGCCGACTCCCGCCCTCGTGTCGGCTCGTGGGCTGGTCCCGTCGGGTCAGGAACGCGTCCGAGAGGAACGCCGGTGGCGAAGACGCTGGTTGTGATCGGTGTGCATCCGGCGCGGCGGGTGGCGCCGGACACCGCGGGCCCCGCCGGTGGCGGAATCGGGCCCGTGCGGGGCGGGGCGCCGACGTGGTCCCGGCCGGTGGCGTGCCGATCGGACTCGGCCGGGGCCGACGCCGGGCTACTCCACCGTTACCGACTTGGCCAGGTTGCGGGGGCGGTCGATGTCTTCGCCGAGGGTGTGGGCGGCGTGGTAGGCGAGGAGTTGGGTGGGGATGGTGAGGAGGATCGGGTCGAGTTCGGGTTCGTTGCGGGGGATGTCGATGCGGTCGGCTTCGAGGTCGCCCAGGTCCACGCCCTCGTGGGTGATCACGGTCAGTCGGCCGCCTCGGGCGCGGATCTCGTGGGCTGCGGCCAGGTTGCGGCCGACCAGGTCGTCGTCGGGGATGACGGCGACTGTGGGCAGGTTCGCGTCGATCAGGGCGAGCGGTCCGTGCTTGAGTTCGCTGCTGGGGTATGCCTCGGCGTGGCGGTAGGTGATCTCCTTGAACTTCTGGGCCGCCTCCCGCGCGACCGGATAGCCGCGTACCCGGCCGATGAAGAACAGGCTGCGCGCGTCGGCGAGCCGGCGGCCCGCGTCGGCGATGGTCTGCTCGTCGGCGAGGATCTCGGCGATCTGGCCGGGCAGCGCCTGGAGGCCGGCCAGGATCCGGGCGCCGTCCGCGTGCGACAGGTCGTGCACCCGACCCAGCGCCAGCGCCAGCAGCGCGAAGCCCACCGACATGTGGGTCAGCGCCTTGGTCGAGGCCACCGAGACCTCCGGCCCGGCGTGCAGGTAGATGCCGCCGTCGCACTGTCGGGCGATGGACGAGCCGACCACGTTGACCAGGCCGACCACTCGGCCGCCCTTGCGCTGGATCTCGCGCACCGCGAAGAGCGTGTCGGCGGTCTCGCCGGACTGGCTGACCGCGACGTAGAGCGTGTCCGGCTCGATCACCGGGTTGCGATAGCGGAACTCCGAGGCCGGTTCGGCGTCGGCCGGCACCCGGGCCAGGTCCTCGATCAGCCCGGCGCCCAACTGGCCCACGTAGTAGGCGGACCCGCAGCCGAGGATCTTCACCCGACGGAAGCCGCGCAGTTCGCGCAGCTCCATCCGCAGACCGTCGAGGCGGGCCGAGCCGAACCGGTCGTCGAGCCGGCCCCCCAGCATGCGCTCGACGGAGGAGGGCTGTTCGTGGATCTCCTTGTGCATGAAGTGTTCGTGGCCCGCGAGTTCGAGTTCCTCGACGGTGAGTTCGACGGTGGTCGGCGTCTTGGTGACGTCCTGGTGCTCCCGGGTGAAGGTCCGGAAGCCGGTCGCGGTGACGGTGGCCAGCTCGCCGTCCTCCAGGTGCACGACCGAACTGGTGTGTCGTACCAGCGCCGAGACGTCGCTCGCGACGAACATCTCGCGCTCGCCGACCCCGATGACCAGCGGCGAACCGTTCCGGGCCACCACGATCCGGTCCGGGGTGCCCGCGTCCACGACGGCGATCGCGTAGGTACCGGTCACCTGGGCCAGCGTGGCCACCACGGCGGCTTCGATGGTGTCCTGCGGCGCGCGGGCGATCAGGTGGGCGAGCACTTCGGTGTCGGTGTCCGAGGTCAGCTCGACGCCCTCGGCCGTGAGCCGGGCCCGCAGCGCGGCGGCGTTGTCGATGATGCCGTTGTGCACGACCTGGATCCGGCCGTCCGCCGACGCGTGCGGATGCGCGTTGGCCTCCGAGGGTGCGCCGTGGGTGGCCCACCGGGTGTGCCCGATGCCGACCCGCCCCGAGGTCTTGACCGGAACGGCGGCGGCCAGTGCGTGCACCCGGCCCACCCGGCGGAACACCCTGGCCGGGCCGCGGGTGCCCAGCACCGCGATGCCGGCCGAGTCGTAGCCCCGATATTCCAGTCGGCTCAGCCCTTCGAGCAGGATGGGGGCGGCCTGCTGCGCGCCGATATAGCCCACGATTCCGCACATGTCGCTGCGTTCTCCCTCTTGCTCTCGGCAGGTCGGTGTGTCATGGCACGCCGACGGGCGTACACGATCGACCCGCTCGGCCCACTCGGCCCGATCGGCTCAGCCGTAGATGACGCGGCGCAGTTGACGCTCGGTCAACTCCGGTGGCGCGACCAGGCGTTCGGCCAGTTCGGCGGCGATCAGCCGGTAGATCTGCGCGTTGCGCTTGCCGTAGACCCGGTGGTGCCGATGCCGCCGCCGGACGTAGTCCTCGACCGGCTCGCGGTACCAGGCCAGCACGTCCTCGACGATCCGCTCGGCCTCGGCGGGTGCCAGGCCGGTCGTCGCCGCGATCCGCTCCACCAGTTCGCCGTCAGCCACCCCCCGATCCTGGACCCGGCCGGCACCTACGGCAAGAATCTGCCCGAATTCGGGCAGATCCCGGGTCGAGATGCACTCGGACGGACGATCGGGGTTGACCCGGGTGACCACTTTCGACCTTGTCCGGCGCCCCGGGGCCCGGCAGATTGAGGGGATGATGCTCCCGTTCGTACGCGAAGGCAGGACCGGCTCGATCGAGGCCACCGTCGAGCGCGTCGAGGACCCGGCGGCAATTGGACAGACCGCCGAGGCCCGGGACTTTCCCTGTCTCACCGCGCGGATCGTCTACCCGGGACGCGGCTATGGGGCGTTGTTCGGCTGGGTGCAACTGGTGCGCTCCACCGACGGCGGCGCGGAGTTCGAAATGGACCCGTTCCCGTTGTTCGCCGATGCCGGATCCCCGTACTGCTCCTTCGGCGTCGCACCCACCCTCTTCGACTCCCCGGCCCGCTACACCCGGGCCCCGATGACCTGGCTCGCGCACACCTTCCTGGGCTGGACCCCGATGGCCGAGACCATCGAACCCCATGTCGTCCCGCTCGTCGGCTTCTCCTGGGGCTTCTCAATCGACACCCGCGAAACCATCGCCCTGCGGCCGGCCCGCCCGCTCACCCCCGCCGACTGGACCGCCCACCTCCCCTACCTCGCCAAACAACACCCGACCTGGACCTTCGCCCCGGCTCCGCGCGCCGGCTGATCCGCTCGCCGGCCCCGTCGGCTCCCCTTCGGCCGGGCCCCGTCCCCCGGGCGCCGCCGGGCAGGGGCGGCCGGTCAGCGGGAGGTGTGCCAGGACGCCCTCGCCACCGGTGAAGTCGACCCCGGGGATGGTGAATTCGCGGGTCTCCTCGTGAAAACCCAACGCTTCGTGCAAGTGCAGCGAGGCGGTGTTGCGGGCGTTGGTGAAGTACCAGGCCGACTCGGCACGTTCGGCGATCCAGGCCAGGCGGGCCCGGGTCAGGCGCAGGCCCAGGCCGGTGCGGCGGGCGGTGGGGGCGACCACGATTCCGGCCAGGTAGTAGCCGACGGGGGCGGTCGGCGACGGGTCGAGGTGCGCCGCGCGGGCGTAGCCGACCACCGGGTCGGCGCCGGTCGAGGGCTCCGTCGCGACCAGGAAACAGCCGTCCGGGCGGTCGAACCAGGTCCGCACGCGTGCTCGCAGATCGGCTTCGGCGTCCGCCGGGGCCCCCTCGTGCAGCGCGAGCAACGCCGCGCACGCGTCGAGGTCGCCGGCTCGCACACCGCGCACCACGAAGGTTCGCGACCGGCTCACCCGATCCGCCCCCGCGACACCACATAGCCCGCCTCGCGGTCGAAGCCCAGGACCGTGGCGCCCTCGTCGAGCAGGGTGCCGAGGGTCTCCCGGAGGGCGGTGCGCCAGGCGTGGGCGGCCTCGGGGGCGGTCCGTCGCAACGACTCGATGTCGGCCGGCAGCGCGATCAGCACGACGTCGCCGTCCGGGTCGCCCAGCACCGGCAGGCCGTCCCGTGCCACCAGGGCCGCGCCGGCGTCCGGCGGCACCGGGACCGGCGTGCGCCGGCCGCGCACCGCCGCCGGCACCCTCGGGTCGGTCAACTCCCAGACCGCCAGGACCCGGTCGCTCGCGTCACCGCTGTTGAGGGTGTCCACCATCTCGCCGTAGAAGTCCGGCAGGTACTCCACCGGCCGCGCACCCAGCTTGACCAGGTTGAAGTGGGCGTTGCGGCGCACCAGCGGGTCGTACGTCCAGGTGATCCGGCGCAGCCCTCGGGCCAGGGCCCACTCGCGCTGATGCGTCTTGAGCGCGAAGCCCACCCCGCTCCCGGCCATCGCCCCGGTGACGTGCGAGTGCAGCGTCTCGCCGAGCGGCGCGCCGAAGAACGCAACCGTCGCGCCGACCATGCGGCCGTCCCGATAGGCCCCGGCGACGTAGTTCCCGGCATGCGCGAAGGCCCGCAGCAGTTCGACGCCCACGGGCGGGCCCTGGCCCGGCACGGGTGGCCAGATCCCGCCGTACAGGTGCTCGACATCGCGAAACTCGCCGAGTTCGCGCAGTTCCCGCACCTGCAGGCGCTGCGCGTGCGCCCGCTCCCGCACCGTCGGATCGTCCATCCCGTCCGCACCGCCCTTCGCTCGGTCCGCATCATGATGCCCGCGATTCCGCTACCCCGGGAGCGGCGGACCCGAACGGCACACGCCGATATATAACCGGTCGGTAACCGGCTTCACGCGCAAACTAAACGATGCCTATCGCGCTCTTCAGCAAGAACTTTGCGTCTTGAACCCGAAATTTCGCAAGGTACTTGCGTCCAGACGGAACCGTTGGTGTGCTTACCGCACCCCACCCCACCCCAGCCGCCTGCACCCTCATCCGGCTAAGACGGAGGCTTCCGTGCGCACAGATCAGGCTTCGCCTTCGCTTCCGGCTTCCGGCTCGCCGACGCCCGCATCGCCCGCCGCACCGGCCGCGCCCGCCATCTCGTTGGACGACAAGTACACCGCCGAGCACGGCCGCGTGCTGATCTCGGGCGTGCAGGCGCTGATCCGGCTGACCCTGGAGCAGCGTCGGCTGGACGAGGCGCGCGGTCTGGACACGCGGGTCTTCGTCAGCGGATACCAGGGTTCGCCGCTCGGTGGGGTGGACCTGGAGATGGGCCGCGCCAAGCGGTTCCTGGACCCGGCCGGCGTGGTGTTCCAGGCGGGCCTGAACGAGGAGCTGGCCGCGACCGCCGTCGCCGGCACCCAGCTCGTGGACCAGACCCCGGGCGCCCGACACGCCGGGGTGACCGGCTTCTGGTACGGCAAGAACCCGGGCCTGGACCGGGCCGCGGACGCCATCCGGCACGCGACGATGGCCGGTACCGCTCCCCTCGGCGGCGCGGTCGCGTGGATCGGCGACGACCCGGGCAGCAAGTCGTCGACGGTGCCCAGCTCGTGCGAGCCGATGATGGAAAGCCTGTCGATGCCGCTGCTCGCGCCGGGAACGGTCGGCGAGATAGTCGAGTTCGGCCTGCACGCGGTCGCCATGTCCCGCGCCTGCGGCCTGTGGACCGGCCTGAAGATCGTCGCCGACATCGCCGACGCCTCGACCACGGTGGACGTGTCCGAGTGGGGCAGGGACATCCCGGTCCCGGCGGCGACCAAGCGCGGCACGCTGCCCACCCTGGTGGGCCCGGCCGCCCTCGACGCCGAGCACGACCTGATCACCCGCCGGCTCGACCTGGCCCGTGCGTACGCCCGCGAGCACGGCCTCAACCGGATCGTGCACGACACCCCGAACGCCCGCCTGGGCGTCCTCGCCGCGGGCGTGTCGTTCTCGGTGGTCCGCCGCGCGCTCGCCGACCTCGGCCTGGAGCCGGACGACGCCCTCGACGTCCGGCTGATCCGCATCGGCATGCCGTTCCCGCTGGACGACGCCGAACTGGCCGAGCTCACCGCCGGGCTGGACGAGGTCCTGGTGGTCGAGGACAAGGTGCCGTTCCTGGAGGCCCGGCTCAAGGAGGCGCTGTACCGCCGGCCCGATGCGCCGCGCATCGTCGGTCGCCGGGACGACACCGGCCGCCCGCTGCTCACCGCCCGCGGCACGCTCGGCGCGGACGACGTGGCCCGCGCCGTCGCCGCGCGGCTCGGCAGCGACCGGCTGCCCGCGTCCGCGACCGCCTACCTGGCCACGCTCGCGCCCAAGCGGCCGGCCCGGATCGCGCTGCCGATGCTGGCCTCGCGCACCCCGTACTTCTGTTCCGGTTGTCCGCACAACGCGTCCACCCGCACCGCGGACGACACCCTGGTCGGCGTCGGCATCGGCTGCCACGTGATGATCGCGTTGGACGGCAAGGGCCGCGGGCACCAGCTCGGGCTGACCCAGATGGGCGGCGAGGGCGCGCAGTGGATCGGCCTGATGCCGTTCACCGACGACAAGCACTTCGTGCAGAACCTCGGCGACGGCACCTTCCACCACTCGGGCTCGCTGGCGATCCGGGCCGCGGTCGCGGCCGGCGCCAAGATGACCTACAAGCTGCTGTACAACGACGCGGTCGCGATGACCGGTGGTCAAAAGGCCGAAGGGCGCCTGGACGTACCGTCGTTGACCCGCTGGCTCGCGGTCGAGGGGGTGCGCCGGGTGGTGGTCACCACCGACGACCCGCGGAGCTACCGGGGGGTTCGGCTCGACCCGATCGCCAGTGTCCGGCACCGCGACGAACTCTCGGCGGCCGAGGTCGAGTTGGCCGGGCTCGACGGGGTGACCGTGTTGATCCACGACGACCGGTGCGCGGCCGAGGAGCGCCGACTGCGCAAGCGTGGGCAGTTGCCGACGCCGGCCGAGAAGGTGGTGATCAACGAGCGGGTGTGCGAGGGCTGCGGAGACTGCGGGGACAAGTCCACGTGCTTGTCGGTGCAGCCCGTGGACACCGAGTTCGGCCGCAAGACGCACATCCACCAGGGCTCGTGCAACTCGGACTTCAGTTGCCTCAAGGGCGACTGCCCGTCCTTCCTGCTGGTCGAGCCGGGCACCCGCAAGGCCCGCGAGATACCGGACCTGCCGCTCGAACCGGCGCTGCCGCAGCCCCGGTTCGCCGACGCCGACGTGCTGCTGCGGATGCCCGGCATCGGCGGGACCGGCGTGGTGACGGTGTCCTCGATCCTGCAGATGGCCGCGCACCTGGACGGCCGGCACGCGGCCGGCCTGGAGCAGACCGGGCTGGCCCAGAAGGGCGGCCCGGTGGTGTCCGACCTGCGCATCTCGCACCGGCCGATCGACGGCGCGCTGCGCGCCTCGCGGGCCGGCGCCGATGTGCTGATCGGCTTCGACCTGCTCGGCACCGCGGCGGCGAGCAACCTGGCCAGTGCCGACGCCGATCGCACGATCGCCGTGGTCAACACCGCGATCGTGCCGACCGCCGCGATGGTCACCAACCAGATCGCGCTGCCCGGGTCGCCGACCGAGACGCTGGAGCGGATCGACGCGGCCACCCGGCGGGCCGACAACCTCTACCTGGACGCCCTGGGCCTGTCCGAGGCGCTGTTCGCCGACCACATGCCGGCCAACATGATCCTGATCGGCGCCGCGTTCCAGCACGGCTGCCTGCCGCTGAGCGTGGCGGCGATCGAGCAGGCGATCACCCTCAACGGCGCGGCCGTGGCCAAGAACCTGGCGGCGTTCCGCTGGGGTCGGGCGATGGCCGTGGACCCGGCCGCGGTACTGGCCGCCGCCGTCGCGGCGCCGCCGCACGCGGTGGTCGAGGTCGACGCGGCCTCGGTCGCGCTGGCCGAGGGCGCGGGCGGCGACGCGGAGCTGCGCGAGGTGCTGGGCACCCGGATCGCCGATCTGACCGGCTACCAGGACGCGACCTACGCCCGCCGGTACGCCGACGACGTGCGCACGATCCGGACCCTGGCGGTCGAGCGGGCGGGCACGGCGGCCGGTGAGCGGGTCGCGGTGGCGTACGCGCGGGCGCTGCACCACCTGATGGCGTACAAGGACGAGTACGAGGTCGCCCGGCTGCACTTGGACCCGGTGGAACAGGCCAGGCGGGACGCGGAGTTCGGCCCGGATGCGACGGTGTCGGTGATGCTGCACCCGCCGGTGCTGCGCTACCTGGGGATGAACCGCAAGATCCGGCTGCGGCGCACGGCCGGTCCGGCCTTCCGGGCGTTGCGTGCGGCGCGCGGCCTGCGCGGGACCCGCTGGGACCTGTTCGGCTACGCCGAGGTGCGTCGGGTCGAGCGCGAACTGGTCCCGCAGTACCGGGGGCTGGTCCGCACCGCGCTGCGCGAGTTGTCCGCGAACAACGTCGACGCGGTGGTCGAGTTGGTGGAACTGCCGGAGACGATCCGCGGCTACGAGGAGATCAAGCTCGCCCGGGTCGCCGAGTACCGCACGGCGGTACGCACCGCGCTGACCGCGCTGACCGCCCCCGCGGCCGGCGCGGACGCCTCGGACGCCACGCTCGTCACGGCCGGCTGACCCACCGGCCCGCCCGGCGGCCCGATCCGATCCCCGTCGGCTCGGGCCCGCCACCCTTTCCCCACCCTCTCCCGCCTTCCCCGACCTCCGGAGCAGCCGTGACCGTCGACCGCCTCCTGCCCACTCGGGATGCCGAGGACCTGCTCGATCTCACCCGTACCGTCGCCGACCGCGAGCTGGCTCCACTGGCCGCCCGGCACGAGCGCGAGGAGTCGTATCCGGAAGGGTTGTTCGGCATCCTGGGCGAGGTCGGCCTGCTGGGTCTGCCGTATCCGGAGGAGGACGGCGGCGGCGGTCAGCCGTACGAGGTCTACCTTCAGGTGCTGGAGGAACTCGCGGCGCGCTGGGCGGCGGTGGCGGTGGCCACCAGCGTGCACACGCTGGCCTGTTTCCCGGTGGCCACCTACGGTTCGCCGGCCCAGCGCGAGCGGTGGTTGCCGCGGATGCTGGAGGGTCGGCTGATCGGCGGCTACAGCCTGTCCGAACCGCACGCCGGCTCGGACGCGGCCGCGATCGTCTGCAAGGCGCGCCCGGTCGACGGCGGTTACCGGATCAACGGCACCAAGGCGTGGATCACGCACGGCGGCAAGGCGGACTTCTACGCCCTGTTCGCCCGGACCGGCGAGGGCAGTCGGGGCATCTCGTGCTTCCTGGCACCCGGTGCGACCGAGGGGCTGGTCTTCGGTCGGCCCGAGGAGAAGATGGGCCTCAACGCGGTGCCCACGACCAGCGCATTCTGGGACGGCGCGGTGCTGGAGCAGGACCGGCTGATCGGCGCCGAGGGGCAGGGGCTGGCCATCGCGTTGAGCGCGCTGGACTCGGGCCGGCTGGGCATCGCGGCCTGTGCGACCGGCCTGGCCCAGGCCGCGTTGGACGCGGCGGTGGACTACGCCAACGAACGCACCACGTTCGGCCGCCGGATCGTCGACCACCAGGGCCTGGGCTTCCTGCTGGCCGACATGGCCGCCGCCGTCGACTCGGCACGCGCCACCTACCTGGACGCGGCCCGCCGCCGCGACCTGGGCCGGCCGTACGGCCGACAGGCGAGTGTGGCGAAGTTGATCGCCACCGACGCGGCGATGAAGGTCACCACGGACGCGGTCCAGGTCTTCGGCGGTTGCGGCTACACCCGTGAGTTCCCGGTCGAGCGCTACATGCGCGAAGCAAAGATCATGCAGATCTTCGAGGGCACCAACCAGATCCAACGCATGGTCATCGCACGGCAGTTCGCTCGACCCACGAAGTAGCGGGCGGGCTGCGGGTCAGCCGACGCGGACGCCCGTGACGGCTTGCAGTTCGGGCAGGTAGCCCTGGCTCTGGCCGCTGCTCGTGGGGTGGTAGGACTCGTCCAGGGGCAGGGTGACACCGTGGATCCACACGTTGGACCCGCACACCCCGTGGCCGGCGAAACGGCCGCGTACGTCGGCGAAGGTGGCCCGGGCGGCGCCGGCGCGTTGCCTGGTGACGTCGGCCAGTGTGTCGGCGGCCTCGTCGAGGATGGTGCGCTTGTACTTGCTCAGGCCCAGGAAGCACGAGCCGAGTTCGAACAGGCGCGGGTAACCGAGCACGACCAGGCGGGCGTTGGGCGCCCGGTTGCGGATCTGCGTGTAGGTGGCGTCGAGGTCGGCGGGCAGGGTGTCGGTGGCGTAGGTCTTGGCCTTGGTGACCGCGACGGCGCAGTCCGCGTCGGAGGCCAGCACGCAGGTCTTGATGGTGTCCACGAAGCCGGCGTCGTTGCCGCCGATGCTGATGGTCACCAGTGTGGTCGCGGAGTCGAGCACTGAGAGTTGGCCGGCGCGCACGTCGGCGGTCTTGGCTCCGGAACAGGCCGCGAAGGCGAAGCCGCCCGGGTGGCTGCGATTCCACAGGACCGGATAGGAGTTGGCGCTGCGCTTGCAGGCGCCGCTGTCGGACAAGTAGTTGCCCGCGCCGACGCCGGCGCTGTACGAGTCGCCCAGCGCGGCGTAGTTGGTGGTGGCGGCGGCCTGGGCGGTCGGTGCGACGAGGGCGGTGCCGGCGACGACGGTGACGGCGAGAGCCGTCGCGGACAGGGTGCGGGGCAGCGAAAGCACGAATGGTCTCCTCGGCGGACGTGGGGACGCCGGCGGAGGCCTCGACGGGCGTTGCGCTGCCGTACCTGAACGTGTCGACCCATCGAACCGCCCGAGCCGCCACGCCCGTTCGCGCGTCCGGCCCTTCCGCAGTCGTCGCCCGTGGCACTCGGCGTGAAGCCCCATCGTCCCGTGCCCGAATCGCCACTGCATAGACGGATTTCGGCCCCGCGAGGGGCGATCGTCCGCCTGCGGTCCCGGCCTTGGGCGCGGTGGGCGACTGCCGGATGACCTCCGCCGGATCCTTGCTCGGCGGCTTCGCTTCGACGGACCTTCGAGCCGCCGACCCGACCGGATCGGCGACTGCTCAGCGGCGGGTCAGGTCCGGGCGCAGCCGTTGCCAGGTGGGGTTGCGCAGGCGGCCGGTGGTGGTGCGGCCGGAGACGGTGACCTCGGCGATCAGGCGGGGTTCGACCCACTGGGCGCCGGGGACGTCGACGAAGTCGGCAAAGGGTGTGTCGGGGCGGGCGAGCGCACCCAGATATTCGCCGAGTTCGCCGCGTTCGGCGTCGGTCAGGCCGTGCTCGACGGTGCCGGCGAAGCGCAGGCCGTCCGGTGCGTCGACGCCCACGAGCAGGCTGCCCGGCAGGCCGCGCAACTCGGCTCGGCCCTCGACCCAGCCGCCGATGATCACGTTGTGCGTCTCGACGTGTCCGGCCTTGATCCAGTCCGGTGAGCGCAGGCCGGGCCGGTAGTCCGAGGCCAGCCGCTTGGCGACGATGCCCTCGTACCCGTGTCCCAGGCTCGTCGCCCACGCGCGTTGCACGTCGCCCTCGGTCCACCCGGGCGTCGACCAGCGCGCGCCGGTGAGATCGAGGCTCTCCAGCAACATCCGGCGCTCGCGATACGGAGTGGCCAGCAGCGACCGGCCGTCCAGATACATCACGTCGAAGAGCATCAGATGCACCGGCGTGTCCATCGTCAGCCGGGCCACCTTGCGCGGGTTGACCGCGCCCGTCCGCCGCCGGAGCAAATCGACGTCGGGCCGCCCCCGGTCGTCCAGGACCACGATCTCGCCGTCGAGCACCGCCTGCCGCTGCCCGTGCTGGTTGCCGATCCCGGCCAGCTCGGGATAGGTACGGGTGACGTCGCCACCGTCGCGGGAGAGCAACCGCAACGTGCCGTCGCCCGCGCAGTACGCCACCGTACGGGCACCGTCCCACAGGACCTCGAAGCCCCAGTCGAGGTCGTATCCCTCCCCCGGCAACGGCGCCGCGACGGCCAGCATCGGCTCGATCTCGGGCAATACGGCATGAACTTGTTCCTGACCGGCCATGCCTCGATCATCGGCGGGGCGCTGCGGGGCCGCCGGCGGAGCCCGAGCCTGATTCGTATGCCCGTTCGAAGCACCGGCCGCCGACCTGCTCGTCCCGCATCGGCGCCCCGCCGGCGACCGGGAGCCATTCGAGCGAGCAGCGCCGGACGGGCCGCCGGACCCGCGCCGGTCGTCCGCTCGGCCGTCAGCCCCGACCGGTCGTCGCCGAGATCACGTCGGCGATGTGTGCGGTGACCGCCGGCTGGTGGTCGGTGAGATAGAAGTGGCCGCCGGCGAAGGTGTGCAGGGCGAAGGTGCCGTTGGTGTGCTCGCGCCAGGACATCGCCTCGTCCAGGGTGACCTTCGGGTCGGTGTCGCCGATCAGCACGGTGATCGGGCATTCCAGCGGCTCGCCGGGCGCGCAGGTGTAGGTCTCGATCGCGCGATAGTCGGCACGCAGCGCGGGCAGCACCATCTGCAACACCTCGTCGTCCGCCAGCAGACTCGCGTCCGTGCCGCTCATCGAGCGCAGCTCGGCGGCCAGTCCGGCGTCGTCCAGCAGGTGCAGTGCCTCGTCCCGCCACCGGTCCGGGGCCCGCCGACCGGAGGCGATCAGCGCGGCCGGCCGCACGCGCAGCCGGCGGGCCACCTCGAAGCCGAGGATCGCGCCCATGCTGTGGCCGAACAGGGTCAGTGGGCGCTCCTCGTCCAGCCACGGATCCAGCGCGGCGGTGATCCGGTCCGCCAGCGTGCCGATGTCGTCCACCAGTGGTTCGGCGCGTCGATCCTGGCGACCGGGATATTGCACACCCAGCACCTCGACCCGGCCCTTGAGCGCCGCCGACAGCGGGAACCAGAAGCTCGCCGAGCCCCCCGCGTGCGGCAGGGCGACCAGGCGCGGAAGCGGGTCGGACGTCGGGTGGAACCGGCGGATCCAGGCGTCCGATACGGCGGAGGCGGTTGTCATGACGAGCCCTTCTTGATCGTCGCTGCGGTGGTTGTCGCTGCTGTGCTTTTCGCTGCCCCGGTTTTCGCTGCTCCGGTCGTGGCCGACGTGCTCACGGGTACCGTGCCTCGTGGCCGGCCCGCCCGTGGTTACGGTGCCCATGGTGACCGTGCCCGTGGCCGCTCGGTCGCGGCGGTCGTGGTGGTGCCGCCTTCTTCGGCGCGGATGTGTCCGGGCTCACCCGGCCATCGAATCCGTGCGCGCGCCCAGTGGTTCCACGCCGGTGAGCACCGCGTGCTGGACCTCGCGCAGCGCGCGGGAGGGTTCCAGGCCGAGCAGTTCGCGCAACGCGCCGCGCGTGTCCTGGTACACCGCGAGCGCCTCGCCGCGACGGCCGCAGTGATACAGCGCGACCATCAGGTGTCGGGCGAAGTTCTCGTGCAGCGGATACTCGGCGGTCAGTGCGTACAGGCGGGCGACGCTCTCCCGGTAGCGGCCCAGCGCGAGGTCGGCCTCGACCAACAGTTCGAGACACTCCAGCCGGGACGCCTCCAGCCGCGCGGCGTGCGCCCGCACGATCGGGCCGTGGGCGACCCCCGCGTAGGCCGGCCCGCGCCACAGCTCCAGCGCACCGCCGAAGGTCTCGGCCGCCTCGTGCTGCCGGCCCGCCCGCAGGGCCGCCCGGCCCCGGTCGACCAGGCCGTGGAAGGCGTCCGCGTCCAGCCGGTCCGGTCCGGCGTGCAGGATGTAGCCGCCGGCACACGTGGCCAACGGGCCGCTGCGCGCGGGCCCCGAGGCGCCGAGCGCGGCCCGCAGGCGGGACACGTATACGTGCACCGTGGACTTGGCCCGCTGCGGCCGGGGGCCGGGCCAGATCTCGGCGACGATCTGGTCGACCGTCAACATCTGGCCTCGCCGCGCGAGCAGGGCGGCCAGGAGGGTTTCCGGCTTGGGCGCCGCGATCGTGCGCGGCTCGGCGCCGTCGACGATCCGCACAGGGCCGAGAATCTCGTACCGCAACGGCTCTTCCCTCTCTTCGGCGGTCGGGGTCATGTTCACCGGCAGTCCGGTCTTGCTCACTGACGACGGTGACATATGCCGGGCGTGTGGCGTACCCCTGACCGACCCCTACGTGACCTTGCACGGGAATTGCGCGGTAACCGCACTCGGCCGCGTCACACTTCCCAGCACCCCCGAACCGGCTTATGGTCGATCGATGAGCACAGCCCGTTCGCCCGAGCGCGCGTTGTACGCCGTCAGCGACCTGCATTCCGCGATCCCGTCCAACCGCGCCATCGTCGAAGGCATCCGACCCCGCACCGACGACGACTGGATCATCGTCGCGGGGGACGTGGCCGAGCACATCGAGGACACCCAGGCCACCCTCCGGTTGCTCGCCGACCGCTTCGCGCGGGTGGTGTGGGTGCCCGGCAACCACGAGTTGTGGTCCACGCCCGACGACCCGGTGCAGTTGCGCGGCGAGCGACGCTATCGGCATCTGGTCGCGATGTGCCGGGAGTTGGGTGTGCTCACTCCCGAGGATCCGTTCGCGATCTGGGACGGGCCGGGTGGTCCGGTCACCGTGGCACCGCTGTTCGTGCTCTACGACTACACCTGGCGTCCGCCGGGTGCGGCCACGCAGCAGGAGGCGTTGGACGCCGCGTACGCCGCCGGTGTGGTGTGCAGCGACGAGTTCATGCTGCACCCGGATCCGTACTCCAGCCGCGGCGAGTGGTGCCGGGCCCGGGTGGCGTACAGCGAGGGCCGGCTCGCGGCGGCGGCCGATCCGGCCGCGCCGCTGCTGATGGTCAATCACTTCCCGCTGGTCCGGGAGCCCACGGACGTGATGTGGTACCCGGAGTTCGTCCAGTGGTGCGGCACCGACCTCACCGCCGACTGGCATCGCCGCTTCCCCACCGCCGCCGTGGTGTACGGCCACCTGCACATCCCGCGCACCACCTGGTACGACGGGGTGCGCTTCGAGGAGGTCTCGCTCGGCTATCCGCGCGAGCGCAAGAACGGGCTGCGGCGGCCGATCCCGCGCCGGATCGTACCCGCCGAGCCGAGCGACACCGCCCAGAGCAGCCGCCCGGGCCGCCAGGCGGGTGCCCGATGACCCTCTCGCACGCCGACGCCGGAGATTCGATGACCACCTCGCCAACCGACGCCGCAGGTTCGATGATCGCCCGGGTGTTGCCGCCGGAGGTCTTCGCCGAGGAATCCTTCGACGACCCGGACGGGCCGCCGCTGTTCCCGGCCGAGGAGGCGCTGCTGACCAAGGCGGTGGACAAGCGCCGCCGCGAGTTCACCACCGTACGGCGGTGCGCACGCCGCGCGTTGGCCCGGATGGGGATACCGGCCGCGCCTCTCCTGCCGGGGCTGCGCGGGGCGCCGGGCTGGCCGGCCGGTGTGGTGGGCAGCATGACGCACTGCGCGGGATATCGCGCCGCGGCCGTCGCGGACGGGGCGGTGTTGCTGACCCTGGGCATCGACGCCGAACCCGCGTTGCCGCTGCCCGACGGGGTGTTGGCCACCGTCTCGTCGGAGACCGAGCGCAAGCACCTGGCCGACCTGGCCGCCGGCCGGCCCGAGATCGCCTGGGACCGGCTGCTGTTCAGCGCCAAGGAGTCGGTCTACAAGGCGTGGTTCCCGCTCACCGAGCGCTGGTTGGACTTCGCCGAGGCGGAGATCGGGTTCGACCCCGAGGCGGGCACCTTCGCCGCCCGGTTGTTGATCGAGGACCGCCCGCTGGACGGCTTCGCCGGGCGCTGGCAGGTCGACGCGGGCATCGCGGTGACCACGATCGCGGTGGCCCGAAGCTGAGCCGATCGGGTGGGGCCGAAGGCGTGCCCTCGGCCCCACCCGCATCCGTCCGTCAGTCCCGCGCGAACCGGGGCACGTTCGCTGCGGTGGGCCGCCACGCCTCGGCGAACTCGGCCGGCAACTCGATCCGATCCAGGATCGGGTGCCTGGGCACCGAGACCCGGTACTTGATCCGCCATCCGCGCGCGGTGCGCTCCAGGATGTCGTAGTAGTCCCCGCCGTGCACCTCGCCGTCGATCAGCGTCGCGATGTAGCGGCTGCGGGCCCGGACCGTGCCGCCCTCGTCCACCAGGAGCACGATGTCCAGGGTCTGGTGGTCCGGGGTGTCCGGGCTGCGCCGACCGGTGAACTGCCGGGCCGAGGCCAGGCCGTCGATCGTGTAGCCGCCGCCGATCGTGTTCTCGATCACCGCGTCGTCGGTGAACACCCGGTCCAGGTTCGCGATCTCGTCGTTGTCGAAGACGTGCGCGAACCGGGCGAGCGTGTCGTGGATCCCCGCGACGTCCTCGGCGGTCAGGGTGGATTCCGCGGTCACGGCGCGACCACCTCGGAAAGCCGTACCGGCAGCGGGAATTCGACCTTGGTCACGCCCGCTTCCGGCTGCCGCGGCGCGCGCGGCAGGCTCAGTCGGTAGGCGATCCGCCAGCCGGCCGGTGTCTCCCGCAGAATGTCCAGGAACTCGCCGCCGGTGAGCCGACCGGCCGGGTTGATCCCGAGGTAGCGGCTGCGCGCCTGGACCTGCCCGTACTCGTCCACCTCGACGGTGGTGTTGAGCGTGTGGTGGTCGGGCGTCGCCGCGCTCTTGCCCCGGGTGTACTCGGCGAACTCGGCGATACCCCGGAAGGCCCGTGCCGGCCCGACGCCGATCTCGACCACGACGTCCTCGGTGAACACGAGGTCGAGCCCGGCCACGTCGCCGTTGTCGAAGACGTGCGCGAACAGCGCGAGCGTGCGGTGGATCTCGGCGAGATCCACCGGGGACAGTACCTTCGTCATGAATTTCCCAGCCTCGTAGTGGTGTTGCGTGACACTGCGGAGGTGGAGCGGGTCAGCCGGGGAGCCCGGCCGCCCAGTCCACGATGGTCGCCGCCGTCAGATCGGCGTGGTCCTCCAGCACGGTGAAGTGGTCGCCGGTGACCCCGATCAGGTCGTGCGGCAGCGGCCAGTACGCCCGCCAGTCCCATCGACCCTCCGGGTCGATCACGGTGCCCGCCACCGGCGTCTGCGCCTGGGCGACCAGCGTGGGGGTGGCGATCGGCTGCGGCTTCCAGTCCGCGAACAGGCGCTGGTACAGGCCCATCGTGCTCAGGTTGGTGTCGTCGAGCGTCATGTCGTACTGCGCCACCCGGCCCAGGAGACCCTCGATCATCGCGGGCAGCCACCAGTCCATGCCCGGCACCAGCGCCGTGTCGATCGGGAAGGTGTCGATCAACCCGAGGGCGATCGGCGGCACCCCCTCGGCCTCCAGTCGGCGGGTCACCTCGTGCGCGATGCAGCCGCCCATCGAACGCCCCACCACGATGTACGGCCGATCACCCACGGCCGCCCGCACCGATTCCACATGCATCCGCAGCAGCGCGTCGGCGTGGTCGGGCAACGACTCGTCGGCCCCGAAGCCGGGCGTCTGGATCACGAACACGTCCCGCTCGCCCTGGAACACCTGCCCGAACCGGGCGTATTCGTGCGGACCGGAGATCGCGCTCAACGACGGGAAGCAAACGATCGCGGGCCCGGCGTCGCCGGAGGCGAAGCGCAGCACCGGCTTGACGTGCCGATCCCGCTCGGCCTCCGGGAAGGACGCACGCAGACCCGCCGAGGCCATGATCACCTCGGCCGCGGTGAGGTACTTCCCGGCCGCGCACAACTGGACGTAGAAGGAGGCCAACGCACCCTTGGTGCGCTCGACGGGAGCCGGCTCCGAACTCGTGGGGGCCACCGGCGAGCCGCCCCGGCCCGCCAGTTCGGCACGCAGATGCAGGGCGAGGGCGCGCGGGGTGGGGTGCGCGATGGTGACCGTGGCGGGCAACCGCAGACCGGTCGCGCCGGCCAGCCGGTTGCGCAGTTCCACGGCGGTCAGCGAGTCCAGGCCGACCTCCAGGAACGCCTGGTCGGCGTCCACCGACTCGTCCGGCGAGTGGCCGAGCACGACGGCGAGTTCGGTGTGCACGAGATCGGCCAGGAGTTCGTCCCGCTCGCCCTCGGACGCCGTCGCGAGCCGCCGGGCGAAGGCCGGTTCGGCGCTCGCCGTCCCGGAGCGCACCGACCGTCGGGTCCGCCGTACGGGGCGCTGGTGCGCCGCGTCCGCTCCGGCCTCTTGCGGTCGGCTTCCGGGGTCTGTGGCGAGCCGGCCACCGGGCACCGGGCGCGAGGTCAACGACCCGACCGAGAGCACCGGCGCCCCGGTCTCGTCGGTTGCCTCCAGCGAGACCGCGTCCGGTCCGGCCGGGGTGAGCCGTACCCGCAGCCGGGCGGCCCCGGTCGCGTGCAGCCGCACGTCGTTCCAGGCGTAGGCCAGGCTGGTCGCGGCCGGTTCGCCGGCCGCCTCGGCACGCCGCAGCGCATCCACCACCGCAAGGTGCAGCGTCGCGTCGAGCAGCGCCGGATGCACCCCGAACCGCGCCGCGTCGTCGGCCTGTTCCTCGGCCAGCGCGACTTCGGCGAACAGCGCCCGGTCGATGCGCCAGGCCGCCTGGAGCCCCTGGAACACCGGCCCGTAGTCGATCCCGGCGGCGCCCAGCAGTTCGTAGGCGTCCTCGACCGGCACCTCGACCGCGTCGGCGGGGGGCCAGACGCCGACAGCGGACGTCTCGGCCTCGGTCTCGGCCGGTTCGGACGTCAGGAACCCGGCGGCGTGCCGCACCCATTCCGCATCGACCGCGGCCGACTCCGCCCGCGAGAACACCGCGAAGGTGCGCCGCCCGTCCTCGGCCGCCGTGCCCACCGCGACCCGGAGGTGCGTGGCCGCGTCCGGGTCCGCCAGAATCAGCGGCGCCTCGATCACGAGTTCGTCCACCGCGCCCGATCCCACCTCGTCCCCGGCTCGCACGGCGAGTTCCAGGAACACAGACGCCGGCAACAACACCGTGTCCTGAACGGCGTGATCGGCCAGCCACGGGTGCGAACGCACCGAGATCCGACCGGTCAACAACACGTCGTCGCCCTCGCCGGTGTCCACCGACGCGCCGAGCAGGGGATGTTCGACCGCCCGTAGACCCAGCGACGAGGCACCGGCCACAGGTCGGGCCGGGGTCTCCCGCCAGTAGCGCCTGCGCTGGAACGCGTAGGTGGGCAACTCGATGCCATCGGGCTGGTGTTCGGTGTAGGTCGGGGTCCAGTCGACCGGCACGCCCCGCACGAAGGCTTCGGCGAGTGAGGTGTACAGGCGCTGCACGCCGCCCTGGTCACGACGCAACGTGCCGACCACGACCGGGTTCTCCGTACCCGCCTCGTCCAACGTCGCCTCGATCGCCGTGGTCAACACCGGATGCGGGCTCACCTCCACGAACACCCCGTGCCCCGAGGCCGCCAGCCCCCGAGTGGCCTCCTCGAAGCGAACCGTCTCGCGCAGGTTCGTCGCCCAGTAGGCGGCATCCATCACAGCGGTGTCGATCCAGTCGCCGGTCACCGTCGACCACACCGGAACCGTCCCCGACACCGGTGCGAGCCCGGCCAGATCGGCCACGATCCGCTCCCGGATCTCCTCCACCTGGGCCGAATGCGACGCGTAGTCCACCGGAATCAAGCGGGCCCGACCACCCTCGGCCGTCACCGACGCGACCAACTCTTCCAGGGCCTCGGGCTCACCCGACACGACCACCTGCCCCGGGCCGTTCACCGCCGCGACCGAGATCCGCCCGTCCCACCCGGCAATCCGCTCACGGACCTCCGACTCCGGCAACGCCACCGAACCCATCCCGCCACGACCCGACAACGCGATGATCGCCCGGCTGCGCAACGCCACGACCCGGGCGCCGTCCTCCAGCGTCAACCCGCCCGCCACCACCGCCGCCGCGATCTCACCCTGCGAATGACCCACCAACGCATCCGGCACCACCCCGTACGACCGCCACACTTCGGCCAGCGACACCAACACCGCCCACAACACCGGCTGGACCACATCCACCCGATCCAACGACGGCACACCCTCCACACCGGTCAACACATCCACCGGCGACCAATCCACAAACGACTCCAGGGCTTTCGCGCACTCCCCGAAACGAGCCGCGAACACCGGGGACTGCGCGTACAGATCGGCCGCCATCCCCACCCACTGCGAACCCTGCCCGGGAAACACGAACACCGTCTTCCCGACCGGCCCCGCCGACCCGGTCACCACACCGGTCGCCGAGTCGCCGCGTCGGACCGCTTCCAGCGCCTCGGTCAGTGCGTCCCGGTCGCCGATCACCACGGCCCGCTCGCCGAAGGTCGCCCGGGTGGACGCCAACGAGAAGCCCACGTCGGCGGTGCGCGGCGACGGGTCCACGGCGAGCCGATCCGTCAGCCGACCCGCCTGGGCCCGCAGCGCGTCCGGCGTCTTCGCCGACAACACCCACGGCAGGGTCACCGGCTCCGGGGTGGCGTCCCGCGCGGGAATCTCGGCGTCGGCCTCGGGGAGTTCGAGAATGACGTGGGCATTGGTCCCGCTCACCCCGAACGCCGACACCGCCGCCCGACGCGGTCGCCCGGTCTCCGGCCACGGCCGAGCCTGCGTCAACAACCGCACCGCGCCCGCCGACCAGTCCACATGCGGACTCGGCTCGTCCACATGCAACGTCTTCGGCAACACGCCGTGTCGCAACGCCTCGACCATCTTGATCACCCCGGCCACCCCCGCCGCAGCCTGCGCATGCCCGATATTCGACTTCAACGAGCCCAACCACAAAGGCTCTTCGGCCGACCGACCCTGACCATAGGTCGCCAACAGGGCCTGCGCCTCGATCGGATCACCCAGCGTCGTCCCCGTCCCGTGTGCCTCCACCACATCCACGTCACCCGTGGCCAGTTCGGCGTTGGCCAGCGCCTCGCGGATCACCCGTTGTTGCGCGGGTCCGTTGGGCGCGGTCAGGCCGTTCGAGGCGCCGTCCTGGTTCACCGCGCTGCCGCGCACCACCGCGAGTACCCGGTGGCCGAGTCGTTCGGCGTCGGAGAGCCGCTCCAGGATCAGCACGCCGACCCCCTCCGCCCAGCCGGTGCCGTCCGCCGACGCGGCGAACGCCTTGCAGCGGCCGTCCACAGACAATCCGCGTTGCCGGGAGAACTCGACGTAGCCCATCGGCGAGGCCATCACCGTGGCCCCGCCCGCGACCGCGAGGTCGCTTTCGCCCGCGCGCAGCGACTGGGCGGCCAGGTGCAGCGCCACCAGCGACGACGAGCACGCGGTGTCCACGGTCACCGCAGGGCCCTCGAAGCCGAAGGTGTACGAGATCCGGCCGGACGCCACGCTGCCCAGCGTGCCGGTCCCGAGATAGCCCTCCAGTTCCTCCGGGACCTGGTCCAGGGCCGGGGCGTAATCGATGCCGGCGATCCCGGTGAACACCGAGGTCCGGCTCCGACGCAGACCGGTGACGTCGATCCCGGCCCGCTCGAACGCGTCCCACGCGGTCTCCAGGAGCAGCCGCTGCTGGGGGTCGATGGCCGGCGCCTCACGGGGCGAGATGCCGAAGAACGCCGCGTCGAAGTCCCCGGCGTCCGGCAGGAAGGCGCCTGCCGTCGTATAGGTGGTGCCGGGTCGGTCGGGGTCCGGGTGGTAGATGTCGCGCAGGTCCCAGCCTCGATCGGTGGGCGCCTCGCCGACCGCGTCGGTGCCGGAATCGACCAGCCGCCACAGGTCTTCGGGCGAGTCGACACCGCCGGGCAGCCGGCAGGCCATCCCGACGATCGCGATCGGCTCGCGTCGGCTCGCCTCGACGTCGCGGACCCGCTTGCGGGCGTCGCGGACGTCGGCCAGTGCACGCTTGAGATATCCCCGGAGCTTTTCTTCGTCCGCCATGGAACTGCCTTTCCTGGTTGCGTTGGTGGGGTCCGGGGGGATCAGCGGGATTCGAGGTCGCCGTCGAGCAGGCCGAAGAGTTCCTCGTCGCTGGCACTGTCCAGGTCGATCTCGTCGGAGATCACCGGCGCCGCGACGACGCTCGCCTCGCCCCACTTGTTCGCCAGCACCCGCAGTCGGTCGATGATCGCCAACCGGCGGGCCGAGTCGCCGAGGTCCGCGGTCAACGCGGCGTCCAGTCGGTCGAGTTCGGCCAGCGCCGCCGGCAGCGGCAGGCCCGGGGTCGCGATCGTCGACTGTTCGGCGAGGAACTCGGCGACGCCCGCCGGGGTCGGGTAGTCGAAGATCAGCGTGGCGGGCAGTTGCAGTCCCGACCCCGCGTTGAGCCGGTTGCGCAGCTCCACCGCCGTCAGCGAATCGAACCCGAGCTCGCGGAAGGCCCGTTCGGGCTCGACGGTGGCCGGGTCGCCGTGCCCGAGCACCACGGCCGTCTCGGCGCGGACGAACTCCAGGACGACGGACTCTCGTTCGGCACCGGTCAACCCGACGAGTCGACCCGGCAGGGTGGGTCCGGCGTCCTCGGTCGGCCGGGAAGGCTCGTCGGGCAGTGCGCCGGCGTCGCCTCGGGCGGTCCGGCTGCCGTCCAGCCAGTACCGCTCGTGCTGAAACGCGTAGGTGGGCAACTCCACCCGGCGCGGTCGGTACCCGGCGTAGGCCGTGCTCCAGTCGACGTCGACGCCGCGCACCCACAGCTCGGCGAGGGAGGTGTACAGGCGCTGCGCGCCGCCCTGGTCGCGGCGCAGCGTGCCGACCACCAGCGACCGGGTCGCCGCGGCGTCCTCCAGGGTGTCCTGGATCGCGGCCACCAGCACCGGATGCGGGCTCACCTCGACGAACACCCCGTGTCCGGCGGCGGCGAGGCCGCGGGTGGCCTCCTCGAACCGCACGGTCTCGCGGAGGTTGTCCGCCCAGTAGGCGGCGTCCATCGTCGCGGTGTCCAGCCACTCGCCGGTGAGCGTCGAGCGCAGCGGCACCGAGCCGGAGACGGGCACGATCGGGGCGAGGTCGGCCAGGATGCGCTCGCGGATCTCGTCCACGTGGGCCGAGTGCGACGCGTAGTCCACCGGGATCAACCGGGCCCGGCCACCCTCGGCGGTGACCGAGTCGACCAGTTCGGTGAGCGTTTCGGGCTCGCCCGACACCACCACCTGCCCGGGGCCGTTCACCGCCGCGATCGAGATCTTCCCGTCCCAGCGGGCGATGCGCTCCCGGACCTGGGTCTCGGGGAGCGCCAGGGAGGCCATCCCGCCGCGCCCGGACAGCGCCACGATCGCCCGACTGCGCAACGCGACGACCCGAGCGCCGTCCGCGAGCGAGAGACCGCCGGCGACCACGGCGGCGGCGATCTCGCCCTGCGAGTGGCCGACCACGGCATCGGGGGTCACGCCGTACGAGCGCCACACTTGCGCCAGCGAGACCAGTACGGCCCACAACACGGGCTGGACCACGTCCACCCGATCCAGCGTGGGCGCGCCCTCGACGCCGGTCAGCACGTCGACGGCCGACCAGTCCACGAACGGTTCCAACACCTTGGCGCACTCACCGAATCGGGACGCGAACACCGGGGACTGGACCAGCAGTTCGGCGGCCATTCCGGTCCACTGCGAGCCCTGGCCGGGGAAGACGAACACCGTGCGGCCGAGCGGGCCGGTCGCCGATCCGGTCACCACGCCGGCGGCGGAGTCGCCTCGGGCGAGCGCGGCCAGGCCGGTGGTCGGCGAGTCGCGGGCCACGATCACCACGGCGCGCTCTTCGAGCGCGGCCCGGCTGCCGATCAGGGCCGCGCCGACGTCCACCGGGTGGGGGTCGGCCGCCGTGACGAACTCGGCGAGCCTGGCCGCCTGTCCGCGCAGCGCCGGGGCCCGCTTGGCGGACACGATCCAGGGCAGCACCACGTCGGGGCGCGGGTCGTTCGGTTCGGGTTCGGGCTCCAGTGGCGGTTGTTCCAGGATCACGTGCGCGTTGGTGCCGCTGACTCCGAACGAGGAGACCCCGGCCCGACGTGGCCGGCCGGTCTGCGGCCACGGCCGAGCCTGCGTCAACAACCGCACCGCGCCCGCCGACCAGTCCACATGCGGACTCGGCTCGTCCACATGCAACGTCTTCGGCAACACACCGTGTCGCAACGCCTCGACCATCTTGATCACCCCGGCCACCCCCGCCGCGGCCTGCGCATGCCCGATATTCGACTTCAACGAGCCCAACCACAAAGGCTCTTCGGCCGACCGACCCTGACCATAGGTCGCCAACAGGGCCTGCGCCTCGATCGGATCACCCAGCGTCGTCCCCGTCCCATGCGCCTCCACCACATCCACGTCACCGACCGCCAGCCCCGAATTCGCCAACGCCTGCCGAATCACCCGCTGCTGCGACGGACCATTCGGCGCCGTCAACCCATTCGACGCACCGTCCTGATTCACCGCACTGCCCCGCACCACCGCCAACACCCGATGCCCATAACGCCGCGCATCCGAGAGTCGCTCCAGCAGCAGCATGCCGATGCCCTCGGCCCAGCCGACGCCGTCCGCCGCCCCCGCGAACGCCTTGCAGCGGCCGTCCACGGACAAGCCGCGCTGCCGGGAGAACTCGGTGAACGCGCCGGGCGAGGCCATCACCGCGACACCGCCGGCGAGCGCCAGGTCGCTCTCGCCCAGCCGCAACGACTGCGCGGCGAGGTGCAGGGTGACCAGCGAGGACGAGCACGCGGTGTCGATGGTGACCGCCGGGCCCTCGAAGCCGAACGAGTAGGAGATCCGGCCGGACGCGACGCTGCCCGCGTTGCCGTTGCCGACGTAACCCTCCAGCGTGCTGGGCACGTTGCCCGGATGTGGCGCGTAGTCGTGGTACATCACACCGGCGAAGACGCCGGTTCGGCTGCCGCGCAGGGTCGTCGGGTCGATGCCGGCCTGCTCGATCACCTCCCACGTGGTCTCCAGGAGCAGCCGCTGTTGCGGATCGGTGGCCAGCGCCTCACGCGGCGAGATCTCGAAGAAGCCCGCGTCGAACTCGGCGGCGTCGTAGAGGAATCCGCCGTGCCTGGTGTACGACTTGCCGGCCGCCTCCGGGTCCGGGTCGAACAGCTCCTCGACGTCCCAGCCTCGATCGGTCGGGAACTCCCCCACCGCGTCGGTGCCGGCTTCGACCAGGCGCCACAGGTCGGCCGAGGAGGCGACGCCGCCCGGGAGCCGGCAGGCCATGCCGACGATGACGATCGGGTCGTCCGTCGACGGGGTGGGCAGGTTCGGGCCGGAGGCCGGTGCGACCGGCTCATCCCGCAGATCGCCGAGCAGTTCGCCGCGCAGGTACTCGGCCAGCGCGCCCGGGGTCGGGTAGTCGAAGACCAGCGTCGCGGGCAGCCGCAGGCCGGTACCGGTGTTGAGCCGGTTGCGCAGCTCGACGGCGGTGAGCGAGTCCATGCCCAGGTCGCTGAACGCCCGCCGGACGCCGACCGCGTCCGGCTCCGCGCCGAGCACGCCGGCGACCTCCGCGCGGACCAGGTCGAGCAGTTCCTGTTCGCGTTCGGCCGGGCCGAGAGCGGCCAACCGCCGGGCGAGCGAGGCCGCGCCGGCTGCCTGGGCGGCTGCGGCCTGCCGTCGCTGCGGCCGGACCAGGTCGCGCAGCAGCGCCGGGACCGCTTCCGGCCGGGCGCGCAGGCCGGCCAGGTCCAGCGGTGCGGGAATCAGGACGGCCCGGTCCGACTCGATCGAACCCCCGTCCGGCCGCACCGCCAGGTCGAACAGCCGCAGCCCGTCCGTCGAGGCCAGCGCGCGGATCCCGGCTCGGGCCGCGCGCCGGCGATCCGCGTCGGCCAGGTGCGCGGTCATCCCGCCCGCCTCGGCCCACATGCCCCAGGCCAGCGAGATCGCGGGCAGCCCGGCGGCACGGCGGCGGGCGGCGAGTGCGTCCAGGAAGCTGTTGGCCGCCGCGTAGTTTCCCTGGCCGGGGCCGCCGAGTACGGCCGCCACCGAGGAGAACAACACGAAGCCCGCCAGGTCATGTTCGCGGGTCAGCTCGTGCAGATGCCAACTCGCGTCGGCCTTGGGCCGGAGCACCGCGGCCAGCCGCTCGGGGGTGAGCGCGTCGAGCACACCGTCGTCGATGACCCCCGCCGCATGCACGACGGCGGTCAGCGGATGGGCCACCGGCACGCTCGCGAGCAGCGCGGCCAGCGCCTCCCGGTCGGACACGTCCGTCGCCACGACGGTCACCTGCGCACCGAGCCCGGTCAGCTCGGCGACCAGATCACCCGCACCGGGTGTGTGAAACCCCCGACGGCCGGTCAACAACAGCCGGCGCAGGCCGTGTTCGACCACCAAATGGCGGGCCAGCAGTGCGCCGAGCACGCCGACGCCGCCGGTGATCAGGACCGTGCCGTCCGGATCCCAGCCGCGCACCTCGCGCGGATCGAGCGATACGGGCCGGCGCAGGCGCGGGACGTGCAACGCGCCCGCACGCAGCGCGAGTTGCGGTTCGTCGGTGGCCAGTGCGGTCGCGTACGCGGCGCCGAGGCCGGTCGGTGCGGCGAGGTCGTCCCGGTCGAGGTCGATCAGTACGATCCGACCCGGCTGTTCGGACTGGGCCGAGCGGACCAGGCCGGCCACCGCCGCGCCGGCCGGGTCGGGAGCGTCGCCGTCGGCCACGGCGAACGCGCCGCGGGTGAGTACCAGGACACGCTCGGCGTCGCCCTGGAGCACGGCCAGCACACGGGCGCTCTCCCGGTGCGCGGCGGCGAGAATGTCCTCCGGCCCGGTCTCGACCGCGACCACGAGGGTGCCGTCGTCGAGCGACTCGGTATCCGAGCCGGGCTCGATGCCCACCGTCGCGGGTAGTTCGACCCAGCCCGGCTCGAACAGGGTGTCCTGCCCCGCCGAACGCGACGCGTCGAGCTGATCCGCCGTCACCGGCCGGGTGGCCAAAGCCTCGATCGATGCCACCGGGGCGCCGCTCGCGTCGGCGGCCCGGAAGGTCAGTTCGCCCGGACCGGTCATCGCGATCCGAACGCGCAGCGCGGTCGCGCCGGCGGCGTGCAGCCGTACCCCGTTCCAGACGAACGGCAGTCGACGGCCCGCTTCCGCCGCCGACTCGTCCAGGTCGCGCACCGACGCGAGGTGCAGAGCCGCGTCGAAAAGCGCCGGGTGGATGCCGAACCGGGCCGCGTCCGGATGCGCTTCGGCGGGCAGGGCGACCTCGGCGAGCAGTTCGTCGCCGAGCCGCCAGGCGGCCCGCAGGCCCCGGAAGGTCGGCCCGTACCCGATCCCGGCCTCCGCGAGCGCGGCGTAGGCCCCGCTCACGTCGAGCGCCGTCGCCCCGACCGGCGGCCACTGCTCGGGCTCGGCGGCGGCGCGCGGCGTGTCCTCGGACGCGACCAGGAAACCGGCCGCGTGCCGCACCCACGGCGTGTCCGGCTCGGCCTGCTCCGGCCGGGCGTACACCGCGATCGACCGCCGGTCGGCCGGCTCGCCGGTGGAGCCGCCGACGACCACTTGGAGGTGCACCGCGTCCCGCTCGTGCAGGATCAGCGGCGCCTCGATCACCAACTCGTCCACGGTGTCCAGGCCGACCTCGTCACCGGCGCGGATCGCCGCTTCCACGAAGGCCGTTCCGGGCACCAGGGCCGAGCCGAACACGACGTGGTCGGCCAGCCACGGATGGGTGCGCAGGGACAGTCGGCCGGTCAGCAGCACCGTCTCGGTGCCGCCGTCCGCCGCCGCGTCCTCGCCGCCGGCGACCCGCAACGACGCGGCCACCAAGGGGTGGTCCGCCGCCACGAGGCCGAGCCCCGCCGCGTTCGTGGCGCCGCTCGCGGGTTGGTCGATCCAGAAGCGGCGGTGCTGGAACGCGTAGGTGGGCAGGTCGACCCGGCGGGCATCGGAACCGGCGTACAGGGCGGACCAGTCGACGTCGGCGCCGTGCGTGTACGCGGTGCCCAGTGCGAGCAGCGCGGTGTCCGGCTCCGGCCGATCGCGGCGCAGCGCCGCGGCGAACGCACTCTCCTCGGCAGCGGGTGTCTCGGCCAGGGTGTCCTGAGCCATCGCGGTCAACACGCCGTCCGGGCCGAGCTCCAGATAGGTGGTGACGCCGGCCGCCGCGAGGTGGTCGATCACGTCCTTGAAGCGGACCGCGTGGCGCACATGGGCCACCCAGTGGCCGGGATCGCCGAGCTCCTCGATGCCGACGGGCCGACCGGTGAGGTTGGAGACCACCGGGATGCGTGGGGCCCGGTAGGTGAGGCCGGCCGCGATCCGCTCGAACTCGGCGAGCATGCCGATCATCAGCGGCGAGTGGAACGCGTGGCTGACCCGCAGCCGCTTGGTCTTGCGGCCCTGCTCGGCGAAACCGGCGGCGACCGCGAGGGCCGCGTCGGCGTCGCCGGAGAGCACGATCGAGTGCGGTCCGTTGATCGCCGCGATGCCGACCAGGTCCACCTGCTCGGCCAGCGCGGCGGCGGCCTCCGTCTCGGTGGCCTGGATCGCGATCATCGCGCCGGTGGTCGGCATCGCCTGCATCAGCCGGGCCCGGGCCGCCACCAGCGTCGCCGCGTCGGCGATCGAGAGCACGTCCGCGACGTGTGCGGCGCTGAGTTCGCCGAGCGAGTGTCCGGTGACGAAGTCCGGTCGCAGGCCCCACGACGCGTACAGCCGGTGGAGCGCGACCTCGATCGCGAAGAGGGCGGGCTGCGCGTACACGGTGCGATCCAGTTGCTCGGCCGCGTCCTCGGCGACGCCGAACACCACGTCGCGCAGCGGATGCGGCACGTGGCCGGCGAGTTCGCGATCCAGCGCCGCGGCGATCTCGTCGAACGCGGCGGCGAACACCGGGTAGGCGTCGTACAGTTCGCGGCCCATGCCGACCCGCTGGCTGCCCTGACCGGTGAACAGGTAGGCGAGTGCGCCGGATCCGACGGCCGAACCACGCACCACGCCGGTGCTCGGCGTGTCGGCAGCGAGTGCGTCGAGGCCGGCCAGGAACCCGGCCGGCTCGCCGGCGACCAGCACCGCGCGCTCGTCGAACGCGGCCCGGGAGGTGGCCAGCGAATGGCCGATGTCCGCCGGGTCGCTCGCCTGGGCCTCGGCCTCGCGCAGGTGCGCGGCGAGTCGGGCGGCCTGGGCGCGCAACGCGGCGGGGGTTCGGGCGGAGAGCAGCCAGGGTGCGGCGGGAAGCGCGTTTCCGTGCCGCTCGGCCGCCTCGACGGCTTCGGGCTGCTCCAGGATCAGGTGCGCGTTCGTGCCGCTCGCGCCGAACGCGGAGATCCCGACCCGACGCGGGCGTCCCGTCTCCGGCCACGCGCGTGCCTCGGTGAGCAGCCGGACCGTGCCCGCCGACCAGTCCACGTGCGGCGTCGGCTCGTCCACGTGCAGCGTCTTGGGCAACACGCCGTGCCGCATCGCCTCGATCATCTTGATCACGCCGACGATCCCGGCGGCGGCCTGGGTGTGCCCGATGTTGGACTTGGCCGAACCGATCCACAGCGGCCGGTCCTCGGGGCGGTCCTTGCCGTAGGTCGCGATGAGCGCCTGCGCCTCGATCGGGTCGCCGAGCGTGGTCCCGGTGCCGTGCGCCTCGACCGCGTCGATGTCGGCCGCGTTCAGTCGGGCGTTGCGCAGTGCCTGCCGGATCACCCGCTGCTGGGACGGGCCGTTCGGCGCGGTCAGACCGTTGGACGCCCCGTCCTGGTTGACCGCGCTGCCGCGCAGCACGGCGAGCACCGGGTGGCCCAGTCGCCGGGCGTCCGCCAGCCGTTCCACCAGCACCAGGCCGGTGCCCTCGGACCATCCGGTGCCGTCGGCCGCACCGGCGAACGCCTTGCACCGGCCGTCCGGGGCCAGGCCGCGCTGCCGGGAGAACTCGGTGAATCCCAGCGGCGAGGCCATCAGGGTCACCCCGCCCGCGAGCGCGAGGTCGCATTCGCCGCCGCGCAGCGCGTGCGCCGCCAGGTGCAGCGCGACCAGCGAGGACGAGCACGCGGTGTCCACGGTGACCGCCGGGCCCTCGAAGCCGAACGAGTAGGCGATCCGCCCGGACGCGACGCTGGCCGCGTTGCCGTTGCCGATGTAGCCGCCGACCTCGTCGGGCACCTCGGTCAGCCGAGCCGCGTAGTCCTGCCCGTTCAGGCCCGCGAATACCCCGGTCCGGCTGCCCGCCAGCGTGCCGGGATCGATGCCGACCCGCTCGAACAGCTCCCAGGCGGTCTCCAGCAGAAGCCGGTGTTGCGGGTCCGTGGCGAGTGCCTCGCGCGGCGAGATGCCGAAGAACTCGGCGTCGAAACCGGCGATGTCGGGCAGGAACGCGCCCTGCCGGGTGTACGACTTGCCGGGTCGATCGGGATCGGGATCGTACAGCTCCTCGACGTCCCAGCCGCGGTCCTGCGGGAAGTCGCCGACCACGTCGATGCCTTCGGCCAGGATGCGCCACAACTGCTCGGGCGATTCGGCGCCACCGGGCAGCCGGCAGGCCGCCGAGACGATCGCGATCGGCTCGGGCGTCGGGTGTTGCGCCTCCTTGAGTTGTTCCCGGGTGTCGTGCAGCTCGACGGTGAGCCGCTTGAGCAGGTGGCGGATCTGCTGGTCGCTCATGGTGGTTGTGCCTTTCGCGGGGACCGACAAGTCAGGAGATGCCGAACTGCTTGCCGATGAATTCGATGAGCTCGTCGTCGGTGGCCGAGTCGATCTCCTCGGCGATGCCCGCGACTTCGGCCCCTTCCGGATCGCCGGCCGACGCCGCGCCGGCGGCCCAGCGGGCGGCGATCTCGGTCAGCCGTACCGCCGTCGCCGCATGCTCGGCCGGATCGCCGGCGGCGGCGTGCGCGAGCAGCGCCTCCAGCCGGTCGATCTCGGCCCGCACCGCGTCGGCGTCGGGGAGCAGGTCCGGGACGAGTTCGCCGTGCAGGTATTCGGCGAGCACGTTCGGGGTCGGGTAGTCGAAGACCAGCGTCGCGGGCAGCCGCAGGCCGGTCTCGGCGGTCAGCCGATTGCGCAGCTCGACCGCCGTCAACGAGTCGAACCCCTGGTCGCGGAACGGCTTCCCGGCCGCCACCGCGTCGGCGGAGGTGTGCCCGTGCACGATCGCCGCCTGGGTGCGCACCAGTGCGACCAGGTGCGGCCGGCGCTCCTCCCGAGCCAGGTCGGCGAGCGTCGCGGTGAGCCTGTCCGCCGCCGACTCGGCCGATCCGACGGTCGCGGTCGGGCCTACGGATCGGGCCGATCCGGCGGGTGTGCGCAGGAGTTCCGCCACCAGTGGGTGTGGACGGTCCCGGAACAACACGTCCCAGTCGATGTCGCACACCGTCAGGTGGCTCTCGTCCGCGTCCAGGATCCGTCCGAGCGCCTCGACCGCGAGCGCCGGATCGAGCATGGTCAGCCCCTGTCGACCGAGGCGCTCCTCGATCTCCGGCGCGGCGATCCCACCCCCGGCCCAGTGCCCCCAGGACACCGAGGTCGCGGGCAGCCCGTCGGCCCGACGACGGGCGGTGAGGGCGTCCAGATACGCGTTCCCCGGCGCGTAGTTGCCCTGCCCGGGGACTCCGCACAGGCCGGCCACCGAGGAGAACAGCACGAATGCCGACAGGTCCGCGTCCCGGGTGAGTTCGTCGAGATGGCGGGCGCCGTCCACCTTGACCCGCAACACCCGCTGCTGCTGGTCCGGGGTCAGGTCGCCGATCACCGCGTCGTCCAGGATCGCCGCCGCGTGCAATACCGCGGTCAGCGGGAACTCCGCCGGAACGTCGGCCAGTACGCCGGCCAGTGCGTCCCGATCCCCCACGTCGCACGAGGCGAAGGACACCCGGGCGCCCAGTGCGCCGATCTCCGCGGCCAGCCGCGCCGCGCCGGGCGCAGCCGCGCCGGTCCGGCTGACCAGGAGCACGTGTTCGGCCCCGCGCGCCGCGACCCAGCGGGCCACATGCCCACCCAGTGCCCCGGTGCCACCGGTCACCAGGACGGTGCCGGACGGCCGCCAATTCCCGGCCGGTCGGGCGGCACCGAGCGGCGCACGCACCAACCGACGTCCCCAGACGCCGGTCGGCCGCACCGCGACGTCCTTTTCGTCCACCGCTCCGGCCAGCACCGCCGACAGGCGGGCCCACACCGGGGATTCGGCGTCCGGGCCCGGGTACTCGCCCGGCAGGTCGACCAAACCGCCCCAGGACCGCGGACTCTCGGCCGCGACGACCCCGCCGAAGCCCCACACCAACGCCTGCTCGGGCACCCGCACCCGATCCGCCGGGCCCGCCGACACCGCACCGCTGGTGACCGCCCAGAGCGGCGCCGACACCCCGGCATCGTCGAGCGCCTGGACCAGCGCCACCGTCGCGGCCGCGCCCCAGGGCACCGCGTCGAACCCGGGCACGGTGCCCTCGGCCAGGGCCAACAGCGACACGACACCCGCGAGCGACTCGTGCTGTCCTGTCAGCAGGACCCGCAACGCGGCCCGCTCGGCCAGGTCATGCGCCACCGACACCCGCTCGACCCGAGCACCGGCGGCGCTCAGCAGCGGCGTCAGGAAGTCCGCCCACCCGATCGCGGCCGGCTCCTCCGGCACCACGAGCAACCACGTGCCGCGCAGGCCGCCGACTCCGGGACCGCCGACCGGGCGCCAGACGATGCGATGCCGCCACGCGTCGACGGCGGCGCCGGACCGGGTGCGGTCCCACCACGAGGACAGCGCGGGCAACACCGCGCCCAGCGTCTCCGCCGAGGCGTCCGCGCCCAGCGCTTCGGCCAGTCCGGCCCGGTCGCCACTCTCCACGAGCGCCCAGAACGCCGCGTCGATCGCCGCCCCCGAGCCCGCGCCACCACCTGTCGTCGCCGCCCCGGCCGGGGTGACGGCGTCGAGCCAGTAGCGCTTGCGCTCGAAGGGATACGTGGGCAGTTCGACCGGGCGCGGTCGGGCACCGGCGAAGGCGGCGGTCCAGTCGACCGGCACGCCCCGCACGAAGGCTTCGGCGAGTGAGGTGTACAGGCGCTGCACGCCACCCTGGTCACGACGCAACGTGCCGACCACGACCGGGTTCTCCGTACCCGCCTCGTCCAACGTCGCCTCGATCGCCGTGGTCAACACCGGATGCGGGCTCACCTCCACGAACACCCCGTGCCCCGAAGCCGCCAGACCCCGAGTGGCCTCCTCGAAGCGAACCGTCTCGCGCAGGTTCGTCGCCCAGTAGGCGGCATCCATCACAGCGGTGTCGATCCAGTCGCCGGTCACCGTCGACCACACCGGAACCGTCCCCGACACCGGCATGATTGCGGCCAGATCGGCCACGATCTCCCGACGAATTGCGTCGACTTGCGCCGAATGCGACGCGTAGTCCACGGGGATCAGACGGGCCCGGCCTCCCTCGGCCGTCACCGACGCGACCAACTCTTCCAGGGCCTCGGGCTCCCCCGACACGACCACCTGACCCGGGCCGTTCACCGCCGCGACCGAGATCCGCCCGTCCCACCCGGCAATCCGCTCACGGACCTCCGACTCCGGCAACGCCACCGAACCCATCCCGCCACGACCCGACAACGCGATGATCGCCCGACTGCGCAGTGCGACCACACGGGCGCCATCCGATACGGACAGCCCGCCGGCCACCACCGCCGCCGCGATCTCACCCTGCGAATGACCCACCAGCGCGTCCGGCAGCACCCCGAAGGACCGCCACACTTCGGCCAGCGACACCAACACCGCCCACAAAACCGGCTGGACCACATCCACCCGATCCAACGGCGGCGCACCCTCCGCACCCGTCAAGACCTCGACCGGCGACCAATCCACAAACGACTGCAACGCCTTCGCGCACTCCCCGAAACGCGCGGCGAAGACCGGGGACTGCGCATGGAGTTCCGCCGCCATCCCGACCCACTGCGAACCCTGACCGGGAAAGACGAACACCGTCTTCCCGACCGGCCCCGCCGACCCGGTCACCACGCCCGCCGCGCCCTCGCCGCCCGCGACCGCAGCCAGGCTCGGCGCGCGCGACGTCGTATCGGCGATCAGCACGGCCCGTTCGGGGAACAGCGCGCGGGAGGCGACCAGCGAGAAGCCGACGTCCACGGGGTCCTGGTGCAGTACGCCTCGGATGCGGCCGGCCTGTGCCCGCAACGCGTCCCGGGTCCGCCCCGACAACACCCAGGGCAGCACCTCGACCGCAGGTCGGGTCGTACCCTCTTCGATCTCCTGCTCCGCGTCCTCGGGCAGTTCGAGGATGACGTGGGCATTGGTCCCGCTCACCCCGAACGCCGACACCGCCGCCCGACGCGGTCGCCCGGTCTCCGGCCACGGCCGAGCCTGCGTCAACAACCGCACCGCGCCCGCCGACCAGTCCACATGCGGACTCGGCTCGTCCACATGCAACGTCTTCGGCAACACGCCGTGTCGCAACGCCTCGACCATCTTGATCACCCCGGCCACCCCCGCCGCGGCCTGCGCATGCCCGATATTCGACTTCAACGAGCCCAACCACAAAGGCTCTTCGGCCGACCGACCCTGACCATAGGTCGCCAACAGGGCCTGCGCCTCGATCGGATCACCCAGCGTCGTCCCCGTCCCATGCGCCTCCACCGCGTCCACATCACCGACCGCCAGCCCCGAATTCGCCAACGCCTGCCGAATCACCCGCTGCTGCGACGGACCATTCGGCGCCGTCAACCCATTCGACGCACCGTCCTGATTCACCGCACTGCCCCGCACCACCGCCAACACCCGATGCCCATAACGCCGCGCATCCGAGCGGCGTTCGAGCAGGAGGAGGCCGACGCCCTCGGCCCAACCCGTCCCGTCGGCGGCACCGGCGAATGCCTTGCAGCGGCCGTCCACGGACAACCCGCGCTGCCGGGAGAACTCGACGAACATCCCCGGTGTGGCCATCACCGCGACGCCGCCGGCCAACGCGAGATCGCTCTCCCCCGAGCGCAACGACTGGGCGGCCAGGTGCAGCGCCACCAGCGAGGACGAGCACGCGGTGTCCACCGTCACCGCCGGGCCCTCGAAGCCGAACGAATAGGAGATCCGGCCGGACGCGACGCTGCCCGCGCTCCCGGTGCCGAGATAGCCCTCCAACTCCCGTGGCGGCTCGGCCGGTCCGCGCCCGTAGTCGTGCCCGGCCATCCCGGCGAACACGCCGGTCCGGCTGCCGACCAGGGTGTCGGGGTTGATCCCGGCCCGCTCGAACGCCTCCCACGCGGTCTCCAGGAGCAGCCGCTGCTGCGGATCCATGGCGAGCGCCTCGCGCGGCGAGATGCCGAAGAACGCGCTGTCGAACTCGGTCGCGTCCGGCAGGAAGGCGCCACGACGGGTGTACGAGGTGCCCACCCGATCCGGGTCGGGGTCGTACAACCCGTCGACGTCCCAGCCCCGGTCGGTGGGGAATTCGCCCACGGCGTCCGTACCGGCGTCCACCAGCCGCCACAGATCGGCGGGCGAGGTCACCCCGCCCGGGAGCCGGCAGGCCATCCCGACGATCACGATCGGGTCGTCGGCGCGCACGTCGCCCTGCGCCGTGGCGTCGTCGGTCGTGGTGACGCGACCGACGAGTTCGCCGTGCAGGTATTCGGCGAGCACGTTCGGGGTCGGGTAGTCGAAGACCAGCGTCGCGGGCAGCCGCAGGCCGGTCTCGGCGGCCAGCCGATTGCGCAGCTCGACCGCCGTCAACGAGTCGAACCCCTGGTCGCGGAACGGCTTCCCGGGATCCACCGCGGCGGCACCACGATGTCCCTGGACGACCGCCGCCTGGGTGCGCACCACCTCGACCAGGAACCGCAGTCGATCGGCGCCGGTGAGCCCGGTCAGCCGATCCGCGAGGGTGTCGCCGCCCGGTGCGGCGGGGGTCGACGCGGGGGCGGCGGGGTGCGGGCCGCCCGCCTGGAGCAACTCGGCGACCAGCGGCGCGGGTCGGCCGCGAAAGAGCACGTCCCAGTCGATGTCGCACACCGTCAGGTGGGATTCGTCGGCGTCCAGCACCTGTTCCAGGACCCGGATGGCCGGTTCGGGGTCGAGCATCCGCAAACCCTGGCGGGCCAGCCGCTGTTCGACCTCGGGTGCGGCGATCCCGCCGCCGGCCCAGTGGCCCCACGAGATCGCCGTCGCGGGCAGCCCGGCGGCCCGGCGGCGGGCGGCCAGTGCGTCGAGGTGGGCGTTGCCGGGCGCGTAGTTGCCCTGACCGGGCACGCCGCAGATGCCGGCGAGCGAGGAGAACAGCACGAACGCGGACAGGTCCAGGTCGCGGGTGAGTTCGTCCAGGTGGCGGGCGCCGTCCACCTTGACCCGCAATACGCGGTCGAGCTGATCGACGGTCAGATCGGCGATCAGGGCGTCGTCGAGCACGGCCGCCGCGTGTACGACGGCGGTCAGCGGGAACTCCGCCGGGATGCCCGCGAGTACCTCCGCCAGGGCATCCCGGTCACCGACGTCGCAGGCCACGAACGAGACCCGGGCGCCGAACCCGGCCAGGTCCGCGGCAAGTTCACTCGCCCCGGGGGCATCGGCCCCCGATCGGCTCACCAGCAGCACATGCGCCGCGCCGCGGGCGGCGAACCGGCGGGCCACATGACCGCCCAGCGCGCCGGTGCCACCGGTGATCAGTACGGTGCCCGACGGCTGCCAGGACTCGGCCGCGACACCGGCGGCGTGCGGCGCCCGGACCAACCGGCGGGCCCACACCGCCGAGCCGCGCACCGCGATCTCGTTCTCGCCGGCCGCGCCGGACAACACCGAGGCCAACCGGGCCGACCCGGCGCCGGCCGGGACCCGCTCCGGCAAATCGATCAAGCCGGCCCAGAGATCGGGTAGTTCGGCTGCGGCGATGCCGCCGAAGCCCCACACCTGGGCCTGTTCGGGCACCCGCACCGGATCGCCGTCGCCGACCGAGACCGCACCGCTCGTGACCGCCCAGACCGGCGCCGACACGCCCGCGTCGCCCAGGCCCTGGACCAGCGCCACCGTCGCCGCCGCGCCCCACGGCACCGCCGCGAAGCCGGCGACGGAGCCCTCGGCGAGCGCGAGCAGCGACACGATCCCGGCCACCGACCCGTCGGCCGCCGCCACGGCCGCCGTCGACAGCGCGGCCAGCGCCGCCCGGTCCGCCCGATCCCGCTCGACCATCACGGGCCGCACCCGGCCCCCGGACGCGGCCAGCGCGGTGCCGAACCACTCGGCCCACGGCTCGGCCGGCGATCCCTCCGGGACCAGCAGCAGCCAGGTTCCGGCAAGCCTGCCCTCGGGCACACCGGCCACCGGGCGCCAGACGAGGCGATGCCGCCACGCGTCGGTGCCCGCGTCGGTACGGCGGCGGTCCCACCACGACGACAAGGCGGGCAGTACCGCATCCAGCGGCTCGCTCAGATCGCCGTCGACGTCGCCGAGCGCGGCGGACAGGCCGGCCCGGTCACCCCCGGCGACGAGGTCCCAGAACCCGGAGTCGACGGCCGCCGCGGCAGGCGGTGGCGCGTACTCGCCCGTGTCCAGCCAGAACCGCTCGCGCTGGAACGCGTACGTCGGCAGGTCCACCCGCTCGACCGCGCCCGCCTCGAACGCGGCCTCCCAGGCGACCGGCACACCACGTACGAACGCCTCGGCCAGCGAGGTGTGCAGCCGAAGCAGGTCGCCCTGGTCCCGGCGCAGCGTGCCGACGACCACGGCGTCGGCCGCATCGACCTCCTCCAGGGTGTCCTGGATCGCGGCGGTGAGCACGGGATGCGGGCTCACCTCGACGAAGACGCCGTGGTCCGCCGCCACGAGCCCCCGCACCGCCGCCGCGAACCGCACCGTCTCGCGCAGGTTGGTCGCCCAATAAACGCCGTCCAGCCGCGCCGTATCGATCCAGTCGCCGGTCACCGTCGACCACACCGGGACCGTCCCGGACACCGGCGCGAGCCCGGCCAGATCGGCCACGATCCGCTCCCGGATCTCCTCCACCTGGGCCGAATGCGACGCGTAGTCCACCGGAATCAAGCGGGCCCGACCACCCTCGGCCGTCACCGACGCGACCAACTCTTCCAGGGCCTCGGGCTCACCCGACACGACCACCTGCCCCGGGCCGTTCACCGCCGCGACCGAGATCCGCCCGTCCCACCGAACGATCCGCGCCGCCACGTCCGACTCGGGCAACGCCACCGAAGCCATCCCGCCACGACCCGACAACGCCACGATCGCCCGGCTGCGCAGTGCGACCACCCGTGCGCCGTCCTCCAGCGTCAACCCGCCCGCCACCACCGCCGCCGCGATCTCACCCTGCGAATGACCCACCAACGCATCCGGCACCACCCCGTACGACCGCCACACTTCGGCCAGCGACACCAACACCGCCCACAACACCGGCTGGACCACATCCACCCGATCCAACGACGGCACACCCTCCACACCGGTCAACACATCCACCGGCGACCAATCCACAAACGACTCCAGGGCTTTCGCGCACTCCCCGAAACGAGCCGCGAACACCGGGGACTGCGCGTACAGACCGGCCGCCATCCCCACCCACTGCGAACCCTGACCGGGAAAAACGAACACCGTCCGGCCGGTCACGTCCCCCGAGCCGGTGACCACGCCCGGTATCGATTCGCCGCGCGCCAACGCGCCGAGCCCGGTGCCCAGTGCGGCGGAGTTCGCGCCGAGCACGACCGCGCGTTCGGCGAAGACCGAGCGCGAGGTGGCGAGCGAGAAGCCGATCTCCCGGACGCCCGCACCCGCGTCGAGCCGGTCCGCCAGGCGGGCTGCCTGGGCCCGCAGCGCCGCAGCCGACTTGCCGGAGAGCACCCACGGAGTCGACGGCGCGGCCACCTGCGCGGGAGTCGGAGCGGACTCGCGGTCCTCGTCGGGCAGTTCCAGGATCACGTGTGCGTTGGTACCGCTGACGCCGAAGGCGGATACCGCCGCCCGGCGGGGTGCGGCCGTGTCCGGCCACGGTTGGGCCTGCGTCAACAACCGCACCGCGCCCGCCGACCAGTCCACATGGGTGGTGGGCTCGTCCACGTGCAGCGTCCTGGGCAATACGCCGTGCCGGAGTGCCTGGATCATCTTGATCACGCCCGCCACCCCGGCGGCGGCCTGTGCGTGGCCGATGTTGGACTTCAACGAACCCAGCCACAGCGGGCGTTCCGGGGCCCGGTCGCGGCCGTAGGTGGCGATCAGTGCCTGTGCCTCGATCGGGTCGCCGAGTCGGGTGCCGGTGCCGTGCGCCTCGACCACGTCCACGTCGGCCGGGGTGAGCCCCGCGTTCGTCAGGGCCCGGCGGATCACCCGCTGTTGCGACGGGCCGTTGGGGGCGGTCAGTTGGCTGCTGGTGCCGTCCTGGTTGACCGCGCTGCCGCGGATCACCGCGAGCACCCGGCGGCCGGCCCGGCGCGCGTCGGAGAGCCGTTCGAGGACGAGCAGTCCCACGCCCTCGGCCCAGCCGGTGCCGTCGGCGGCGCCCGCGAACGCCTTGCAGCGGCCGTCCGCCGACAGGCCGCGCTGGCGGGCGAACTCGACGAACATCCCGGGTGAGGCCATCACCGTCGCACCGCCCGCGAGGGCGAGATCGCACTCGCCCGAGCGCAACGACTGGGCGGCCAGGTGCAGCGCGACCAGCGACGACGAGCACGCGGTGTCCACGGTCACCGCCGGGCCCTCGAAGCCGAAGGTGTAGGAGATCCGACCGGACGCCACGCTGGTGGTGCTGCCGGTCAGCACGTAGCCGTCCACCCGGTCGGGTGTGCTCTTGTACAGGCGTGGGGTGTACTCCTGGGCGATCACGCCGGCGAACACCCCGGTGGCGGAGCCGCGGACGGCCGCCGGATCGATCCCGGCGTCCTCCAGGGCCTCCCACGCGGTCTCCAGGAGCAGCCGCTGCTGGGGGTCCGCCCCGAGCGCCTCACGGGGCGAGAGGCCGAAGAAGCCCGCGTCGAACTCCGCCGCGTCGTAGAGGAAACCGCCCTGCCGCGTGTACGTCTTGCCGACCGCATCCGGGTCCGCGTCGTACAGGCCGTCCAGGTCCCAGCCGCGGTCGGCGGGGAAGCCGCCGATCGCGTCGCGGCCCTCGGCCACCAGTTGCCACAGGTCCGCCGCCGAGTGCACGCCGCCGGGCAGTCGGCAGCCGATCCCGACCACGGCGATCGGTTCGTTTCGGGCTTCCTCGTTCTCCCGCAGGCGGCGCCGGGCCTGGTGCAGGTCGGCGGTCACCCGGGTGAGGTAGTCACGCAGCTTCTCTTCGTTCGCCATGGGGGTATCTGCCTTTTCCGTGCAGCGGATTCGCCGTGGTCGTGGTGCAAGTCGTGGGTGCCCGGCCGGGCATGGCCGGTCCGGGTCAGGAGATGCCGAGTTCGTTGTCGATGAAGTCGAAGAGCTCGTCGTCGTCGCCCGCGCCGAGTCGGGCGACCAGCGCCTTGGTCGGGTCCGCGGGCGCGGTGGCGCCGAGCCGGTCCAGCAGTTCGTACAGCCGGCTCACCGCGCCGGCGCGGAAGTCCTCGTCCGGGACCCCGCCGTCGGCGAGCAGACCGGTCAACGAGAGGCGCCACCGGTCGAGTTCGGCGAGCAGCGAACCGGTTCCCGGGGCCGGCGGCGCGGCGAACAGGCGCTCGCGCAGGTGTTCGGCCAGTGCGATCGGGGTGGGGTGGTCGAAGATCAGCGTGGAGGGCAGCTCCAGGCCGGTGCCGGTGCTGATCCGGTTGCGCAGCTCGATCGCGCCCAGTGAATCGAACTCGGTCTCCAGGAAGCCGCGTTCGGGTTTGATCGCGGCCGGTCCGTCGTGTCCGAGGATGGCCGCCGCGGTGAGTCGTACGAACAGCAACAACTCGCGTTGTTGTTCGTCCGTCGGGCGGCCCGCGAGCCGCTCCCGGATTCCGGTCGCGGGCCTGCGGGCGGCGCCCGCGCGAGTCGCGATGCCGCGTTGCGCGGGCACCCGACCGGGGGTGGCCGCGCGGGCCAGGTCGGCCAGGAGTTCGGTCGCCGCGTCCGGGCGCAGCGCGCCGGTGTCGATCCGGGCCGCCACGGGCGCCGGGAGCGGGGTGTGCATGGCACGGTCGAACAGGTCGAGGCCGGTTTCGGTGCTCATCGGGGCCAGGCCGCTGCCCGCCATCCGGCGGCGGTCCACGTCGGTCAGGTGCGCGGCCAGGCCGCCCGCCTGGGCCCAGTGGCCCCAGGCGATCGAGGTCGCGGGCAGGCCGTGGCTGCGTCGGTGGTGGGCGAGCGCGTCCAGGAAGGTGTTGGCGGCGGCGTAGGCCGACTGGCCGGGGTTGCCCAGGACGCCGACGGCGGACGAGTACAGCACGAACGCGGACAGGTCCAGGTCGGCGGTGAGCGTGTGCAGGTTCCACGCGGCGTCCACCTTGGGCCGCAGCACGGCGTGCAGCCGCTCGGGGTCGGTGGTGGTGAGCGCGCCGTCGGCGACCACGCCGGCGGTGTGCACGACCGCCGTGAGCGGGTGGGCGGACGGGATGGTGGCCAGTAGCTCGGCCAGGGCGATCGGGTCGGCCACGTCGCAGGCAGCGATCTCCACCTCGGCGCCGGCTGCGGTCAGTTCGGCGCGCAGTTCGGCGGCGCCGGGTGCGGCCGGGCCGGTGCGGCCGACCAGCAGCAGCCTGCGGGCGCCGTGCCCGGTGACCAGCCGGCGGGCGGCCAGGGCACCGAGCGCGCCGGTACCGCCGGTGATCAGCACGGTGCCGGTGGGGTCGATGCCGGCCGGGGTGGGCGGGATGGTCAGCACCAGCTTGCCGGTGTGCCGGGCCTGGCTCAGTCGACGCAACGCCCGCACACCGTGCCGGACATCCCAGGCGGTGACCGGCAGCGGGGTGAGCGTGCCGGCCGCGAACAGCGGTGCCAGCGCGGCCAACATCCGTCCGATCCGGGCCGGTTCGAGGGCCAACAGATCGAACGCGTGGTAGTCGATGCCGGGGTGGGTGGCGGCGACCGCGTCCGACTCGCGCAGGTCGGTCTTGCCCATCTCGACGAAGCGCCCGCCGGGTGCGAGCAGCCGCAGTGAGGCGTCGGTGAACTCGCGGGCCAGCGAGTTGAGCACCACGTCGACGCCGCGTCCGCCGGTCGTGCCGCGGAACCCGGTCTCGAAGTCGAGGGTGCGCGAGGAGGCGATCCGGTCGTCGGCCAGGCCCTGGGCACGCAGCGTGGGCCACTTGGCCGGGCTCGCGGTGCCGTGCACGTCGGCGCCCCGATGGCGGGCCAGTTGTACGGCGGCCGTGCCGACTCCGCCGGTGGCGGCGTGGACCAGTACCGATTCGCCGGCGCGCAGGCCGGCGAGTTCGATCAGGCCGTGATACGCGGTCAGGTGGGCCACCGAGACGGTTGCCGCCCGGGCGTACGTCCAGCCGGCCGGGATCGGGGTCAGCAGTCGGTGGTCGACCACCGCGTGTGCGCCCAGGTTGCCGGGGAGCAGCCCCATCACCCGGTCGCCGACCGCGAGTTCGGTGACGTCCGGGGCGATCTCCAGGATCCGGCCGGCGCCCTCCGCGCCGATCCGGGCGGCCCCGGGGTATCCGCCGAGCGCGATCAGTACGTCGCGGAAGTTCAAGCCGGCGGCGCGCACCGCGATCCGCACCTGGCCGGGCGCCAGGGGGGCGGCGGCCTCGGGGGCGGGCAGCAGCGCGAGGTGGTCGATGCTGCCGGGTTCGGTGACGTCCAGGCGCCAGGGGGTGGGCGGGGCGGGTGGTTCGAGGGCGTCCTCGGGGCGCACCGGGGCCAGCCGGGGCGCCAGGATCGCACCGGCGCGCAGCGCGAGTTGCGGCTCGCCGCCGGCCAGCGCGGCGGGCACCGCGGCGGCCGAGTCGGGGTGTCGGTCCAGGTCGAGCAGGCGAAGTCGGCCGGGGTGTTCGCCCGCCGCCGCCCGCACCAGACCCCACAGGCCGGCGGCGGTCAGGTCGCGGACGTCCTCGCCGGCGTGCGTGGCGACCGCCTCGTGGGTGACCAGGACGAGTTCGGTGTCGATCAGGCGTGGTTCGGCCAGCCATTCGCGCAGCAGCGTGACGGCTCGTTCGGTGACCGCGTGGGTGGCGACCGCGGTGCCCAGGGCCGGGATCGGCCGTTCGAAGGGCACCAGCGCGTACGCGGGCGGCGGCGCTCCGGCGGCGAGCGCGGTGCGCAGCGCGGCCAGGTCGGGCAGCACCCGGACCGCCCGGCCGAACCCCGCGGTGTGGGCGGCCGATCCCGCCGGGTTCGGGTCGCCGTCGCCGAGCACGACCCAGTCGCCCGGCTCACCGACGGCCTCGGCGCCGGGCACCGGATTCGGCAGCGGCACCCAGTGCACCTGATACCAGGCGTCCTCCGCAACGGCCGGACGAGCGCCGAGTCGTTCGGCGGGGATCGCCCGAAGGGTCAGCCGGTCGATCGACAACACGGGCGTGCCCTCGGCGTCGGTCGCGGTCAGCGCGACCGCGTCCGGACCGATCGGCGCGATCCGTACCCGCAGTTCGCGGGCACCGGCGGTGTGCGCCCCGACCCCGGCCCAGACGAACGGCAACCGGGTGGGCCCGCCCACCGGGCCGCCGGGCAGCAGCCCGACCACGCCGTGCAGTGCGGCGTCCAGCAGAGCCGGGTGGATCAGGTGGCCGGCCTCCTCGGTCGGCTCCGGCAGCGCGACCTCGACCAGCAGGTCGTCGCCGTCTCGCCAGGCGGCGAGCAGGCCGCGGAAGGTCGGGCCGTAGTGGTAGCCCAGCTCGGCGAGCCGCTCGTACAGGTCCGCCACCTCGATCGCCGCGGCGCCCGGCGGCGGCCAGGTGCCGTCGGCGCGGCCGGGATCGGCGCTCTCGACCGGGCTCAGCCGGCCGGCGGCGTGCCGGGTCCAGTCGTCGGCGTCGGCGGCCCGCGAGTGCACGGTCACCGGCCGGGTACCGTCCGCCTCGGCGGCGCCCACCGCGAGTTCGATCCGCACGGTGCCGGTCTCGGGCAGCACCAGCGGTGCGGCCAGAACGAGTTCGTCGATACCGCCGGCCCCGGCCTGCGCGGCGGCGTACAGCGCGAGGTCGACGAACGCGGTGCCGGGCAGCAGGACCGAGTCGTGCACGGCGTGGTCGGCCAGCCACGGCGTGCGGTGCGACAACACTCCGGTCCAGACCAGGCCGGAGCCGTCCGCACGGGCGAAACCCGCGCCGAGCAGCGGGTGTTCGCTCGGATCGAAGCCGGCGGTGCTCGGGTCGGCGCCGGGCCGGGGCGCGTCCAGCCAGTGTCGGCGGCGTTGGAAGGCGTACGTGGGCAGGTCGACGCGGCGCACCGCGCGGCCGGACCAGACCGGGCTCCAGTCCAGCGGTGTCCCGGTGACGTGCAGTCGGGCCAGGGCCAGGGTGAAGGTGTGTGCTTCCGGGCGGTCGGCGCGCAGCGCGGCGAGCACGACCGGCGCGGGGTCGTCCAGGCTTGCCAGGGTCAGGGCGGTGAGCACGGCGTCGGGGCCGAGTTCGAGGTAGGTGGTGGTGCCGAGTTCGGCGAGTCGGCGGATGCCGTCGCGGAAGCGGACCGCCTCGCGGATGTGCCGGACCCAGTAGTCGGGATCGGCCAGTTCGGCGGCCTCGGCCACATCCCCGGTCAGGTTGGAGACGATCGGGATGCGCGGTGCGGCGAAGGTCAGGCCCGCCGCGACGGCGCGGAACTCGTCCAGGACGGCGTCCATGTGCGGCGAGTGGAACGCGTGGCTGACCCGCAGTCGTCTGGTCTTGCGGCCGGTGGCACGCCACTTCGCGGCCAACTCGTCGACGATCTCGGCGGTACCGGAGACGACCACGGAATCGGGGCTGTTGATCGCCGCGATTCCCGCGTCCGCCTCGTGCCCGGCGACCAGTTCGGCGATCTCGCTTTCGGTGCCCTGGAGCGCGACCATCGCGCCGGTCGGCGGCAGCGCGCCCATCAGCCGGCCGCGGGCCACCACCAGGGTCGCGGCGTCGGCCAGGGTGAGCACGCCGGCGATGTGCGCGGCGGTCAGTTCGCCGATCGAGTGGCCGATCAGGTGATCGGCGCGGATTCCGTACGACTCGGCGAGTCGGTACAGCGCGGTCTCCACCGCGAACAGCGCGGGCTGGGTGTACTCGGTCGCGTGCAGCAGCCCGGCCTCGGGGCCGGCCGGGTCGGCGAACAGCAGGTCGCGCAGGGAGCGGCCGAGGGCCGCGTCCAGGTGCACCAGCGCCTCGTCCAGGGCCCGGGCGAACACCGGTTCCACCGCGTACAGTTCGCGGCCCATCCCGACGCGTTGGCTGCCCTGGCCGCTGAACAGCACGGCCAGCGACCCGCCCGGTCGGGCCTCGCCTCGGCTCAGGTTCGCCGCGTCGAGTCCGTCGGTCAGCGCGTCCAGGCCGCGCAGCAGGTCGTCGCGGCCGCTGCCGGTGAGCACCGCGCGGTGGGCGAGGGTGTCCCGACCGTCGGCGAGCGCGAAGCCCACGTCGCCGAGCGCCACTTCCGGGTGGTCGGCGAGGTGGCCGCGCAACCGCGCCGCCTGGGCGCCCAGCGCCTGCTCGCTCGCGGCGGACAACAACCACGGGCCGGCCTGGTCGGTGCCGCCGGCCGGCGGGGGCGGTGGGGCCTGCTCCAGGATGACGTGTGCGTTGGTGCCGCTGATCCCGAACGAGGACACCGCCGCGCGGCGCGGCCGCTCGTGCCGGGGCCACGCGGTCCGCTCGGCGAGCAGCTCGACGCCGCCGCGCGACCAGTCCACGTGCGGGGATGGCGCGTCCAGGTGCAGGGTGCGCGGGAGTTCGCCGTGTCGCATCGCCTCGATCAGCGCGATCACCCCGGTCACCCCGGCGGCGGCCTGGGTGTGGCCGAGGTTGGATTTGACCGAGCCGAGCAGCAGCGGGCGGTCGGCGGGCCGGTCCGCGCCGTAGGTGGCGAGCAGCGCCTGGGCCTCGATCGGGTCGCCGAGCGTGGTTCCGGTGCCGTGCGCCTCGACCGCGTCGACGTCGGCCGCGCTCAGCCGGGCGTCGGCCAGCGCCTGGCGGATCACCCGCTGCTGGGCGGGGCCGTTCGGCGCGGTCAGGCCGTTGGAGGCGCCGTCCTGGTTGACCGCGCTGCCGCGCACCACCGCGAGCACCGGGTGGCCCAGCCGGCGGGCGTCGGACAGGCGCTCGACCAGGACCAGCGCGACGCCCTCGGCCCACGCGGTGCCGTCGGCGGCGGCCGAGAACGGCTTGCACCGGCCGTCGGGGGCGAGGCCGTGTTGCCGGCTGAACTCGGTGAACATGCCCGGCGTGGACATCACCGTGACGCCGCCGGCCAGCGCCAGGGTGCATTCGCCCGCGCGCAGCGCGCGGACCGCCAGGTGCAGGGCGACCAGGGACGAGGAGCACGCGGTGTCGACGGTCAGGGCCGGGCCCTCCAGGCCCAGGGTGTAGGCCAACCGGCCGGAGGCGACGCTGCTCAGGCTGCCGGTGAGCAGGTGGCCGCCGTAGCCCTCGGGCGCCTCGTGCAGCCGCGGTCCGTAGTCCTGCGGCATCGCGCCGACGAACACGCCGGCCCGGGTGCCGCGCAGCGTGCTCGGGGCGATGCCGGCCCGCTCGACCACCTCCCACGCGGTCTCCAGGAGCAGCCGCTGTTGCGGGTCCATCGCCGCCGCCTCGCGCGGGCTGATCCCGAAGAAGCCGGCATCGAACGTGTCGGCGTCGTGCAGGAAGCCGCCCGCGCGCACCGAGGACGTGCCGGGCCTGGCGAGTTCGGGGTCGTAGAGCGCGTCCAGGTCCCAGCCGCGGTTGTCCGGGAACGCCCCGATCGTGTCCGTTCCGTCGGTGAGCAGCTCCCACAGTGCCTCGGGGGTGTCCGCGCCGCCGGGCCACCGGCCGCCGGTCGCGACGATGACGATCGGATCGTCCTCGGCTGCGACCGGCGCCGGCGCGGCCCCGGACGATCCCGCATCCGCGGGCACGGTGCCGGCCGTGTGATCCGCGAGGTGGCGGGCCGCCGCCCGGGGGGTCGGGTGGTCGAAGGTCAGCGAAGCGGACAACGGGATGCCGCTCGCGGCGGCCAGCCTGTCCCGGAACTCCAGCGCGCCGACCGAGTCGAAGCCGAGGTCCTTGAACGTGCGGTCCGGATCGACGGCACCGGGGCCGGCGTGGCCCAGTACGACGGCGGCGGTGGCACGGACCAGGATCAGCGGGTCCGGTCCGGTCGCGACGGCCGGCTCCGGCCCGGTGGCCGGGTCCGCAGGGGCGGGCGTGGCGGGCGTGGCGGCGGCGCGCGTGGCGGTGGGCGCGGCCGGTTCGGCGATCCAGTGCCGGGTGCGCTGGAAGGCGTACGTGGGCAGTGTGGTGCGGCGCGCGGTGGCCGGCAGCGCGGCGGTCCAGTCCACCGGCGTGCCGTGCACGTACACCTGGGCCAGCGAGGTCAGCAGCCGACGCGGCCCGCCGTCGCCGCGGCGCAGCGTGCCCACGGTCAGCGCGGGTGCCCCGGCGGCCTCGTCCGCGTCCAGGGTCTGCCGCAGTCCCATGGTCAGCACGGGGTGCGGGCTCGCCTCGACGAAGGTGCGCCGGCCGTCGGCGAGCGCGGCGCGGACCGCGTCCGCGAAGCGAACCGTGCCGCGCAGGTTGCGGTACCAGTAGTCGGCGTCCAGTGCGGTGGTCTCCAGCAGGCCGCCGGTGACGGTGGAGTAGAACGCGATCGGGCTCGGTGCCGGTGCGATCCCGGCGAGTTCGCGAAGCAGGTCGGCGCGCAGCGGCTCGACGTGCGGCGAGTGCGACGCGTAGTCGACCGGGATGGACCGCACGTCCACGCCGGCGTCGGTGTACTCGGCGAGCAGCGCGTCCAGGGCGTCCCGATCGCCGGACACCACGGTGGAGGCGGGCCCGTTGATCGCCGCGATGCCCACCCGGTCGGCCCGGTCGCCGAGTCCGGCGCGCACCTCCTCGGCGGGGCGCGGGACGGAGGCCATGCCGCCGCCGGGCGCGAGGCCGGTCAGCAGGCGACTGCGTCGGGCCACCAGCCGGGCGGCGTCCGCCAGGGTCAGCGCACCGGCGATGTGCGCGGCGGCGATCTCCCCCTGCGAATGCCCGATCACCGCGTCCGGGCGCACCCCGAACGCCTCCCACAGTCGGGCCAGCGAGACCATCACCGCGAACAACACGGGCTGTACCACGTCCACGCGCTCCAACGAGGGCGCGCCGGGCACGCCGCGCAGGACGTCGTGCGGCGACCAGTCCACGTGCGCCGCGACGGCATCCGCGCAGGCGTCCAGATGGGCGGTGAACACCGGGGAGGCGTGGCGTAGTTCGACGGCCATGCCGACCCATTGCGAGCCCTGTCCGGGGAAGACGAACACGGTCGAGGTGTGCGGGTGGGCGCTGCCGGTCACCGCGCCGGCAGTCGGCACCGCGCCGGCCAACGCGGCGGTGGCCTCGGTGAGTTCGGCGAGATCGGCGCCGAGTACGACGGCCCGGTGCGCGAACGCGGTGCGGCCCTCGGCCAGGGTCAGCGCGACGTCCTGGGGCGCGGGGTGCTCGGGGTGCGCGGTGGTCGCCGCGTGCAGTCGCTCGGCTTGGCCGCGCAGCGCCCGGGGGTCGCGGGCGGACAACGGCCAGGGGAGCACGGCGGCGGCCTCGGTGAAGGCGCGCGCTCCGGGCAGGTCACGGGGGCGGGCGGCGGGCGGCTCGCCCAGCACGACATGGCAGTTCGTCCCGCCCATCCCGAACGAGCTGACGCCGGCGAACAGTGGGCGATCCGGGTGCGGCCAGGGTCCGGGGGTGGTCTGCACCCGCAGGCCGGCCGCGTCCAGGTCGATCGCCGGGTTGGGCGTGGTGTGGTTCAGGGTCGCGGGCAGGGTGCGGTGCCGGATGCCCAGCACGGTCTTGAGCAACCCGACGATCCCGGACGCGCCCTCCAGGTGACCGACGTTGGTCTTGGCCGAGCCGACCGCGACCCGATCGGCGCCCGTTCGGCCCGCACCGTAGGCCGCACCCAGCGCGGCGGCCTCGATCGGGTCGCCGACCCGGGTGCCGGTGCCGTGCAGTTCGACGTATTGGATGCGCTCGGGAGCGACACCGGCCGCGTGGGCCGCCCGGCGCAGCACGTCGGTCTGCGCGCCGGTGTCCGGCACGGTGAGCCCGTCGGTGTCACCGTCGCTGGTGATCGCGCTGCCGTGGATGACCGCGTGGATCGGGTCGCCGTCGGCCAGCGCCGCCGCCAGCGGCTTGAGCAGCAGCACCGCGCCGCCCTCGCCGCGCACGAAGCCGTTGGCCCGGGCGTCGAAGGTGAACGAGCGGTGGTCGGGCGAGAGGCCGCCGAAGCGCTCCGCGCCCACGGTGCTCTCCGGCGCGAGGTTGAGGTGCACGCCGCCGGCGAACGCGAGGGTCGACTCGCCGCTGCGCAGGCTCTCGCAGGCCAGGTGCACCGCGACCAGCGAGGAGGACTGCGCGGTGTCGACGGTCAGGCTCGGGCCGCCCAGGTCCAGCGCCCAGGAAAGCCGGTTGGCGATCAGGCCGCGGGCGACGCCGGTGAAGGTGTGCCTGGTGATCGCGTCCGTGCCGTGCCGGTGCACGACGGTGGACCAGTCGTTGGCGATGGCGCCGACGAAGACGCCGGCTCGGGTGCCGGCCAGGACTTCGGGTGGGAGGCCGGCGTCTTCGGCGGCCTCCCACCCGAGTTCGAGGAACAACCGCTGGTGCGGGTCCATCGCGTCGGCCTCGCGCGGCGAGATCCCGAAGAAGGCCGGGTCGAAGGCGTCCACCCGGTCCAGGTATCCGCCGGGCCGCAGTTCGGCGCCGCGCCGGCGCTCGGCGGTGGGTTCGCCCACCGCGCTGACGCCCTCGCGCAGCAGCTCCCAGAATGCGGCCGGATCGGCGGCGCCGGGCAACCGGCACGCCGTTCCGATGACGGCGATCGCGGTGCCGTGCCGGTCGTTCCTGCTGGTGGTGGTGTTCTCGCGGCTCATCATCGCGGAGTGGTCGCCCCTCATCCGAACGGTCCGTTGCCGAACGGCGACGACTGCGCCGAACGGCCTCCAGATTCGTCCGCCGCACCCCACCGGAATAACCCCTGTCGATCCCCTACCGACCCCATAGGGGAGGACCCGCTTCAGCCGGCGATCTCCTCCTCCAACCACGGCGGCAGGTCGAGTCGGCGCGCCACGCCGAGTTTGCGATAGACCCTGGTCAGGTGTTGTTCGACGGTGCTGACCGTGATGAACAACCGACGGGAGATCTCCCGGTTCGTCTGGCCCTGGGCGGCCAGCGCGGCGACCCGGCGCTCGGCGTCGCTCAGCCCCGCGCCGGGTTGTTCCTCGTCGACGGCGGCGGACGCGGCGACCATCGCGGCCGGCTCCGGGGCCCGCACCCGGCCGGGCTCGGCGACCCGGCCGGCCTCGCCGATCCGGGCCGGTTCGTGCAGCGCCGCCGGCTCCCGCGCCTCGGGTATCGCCCCGTCCCGGTCGGGCACCGCGGCCAGCCGGTCACTGCGCGACAACGTGCGCGGCGGCGCCGCCTGGCACACCTCGGCCAGGTGCTGAGCCCGCCGCGCGGCCCGCCGGGCCCGACCGAACTCGCCCAACTCGCGGTATGCGTGCCCGAGTTCGGCGAACACCAGAGACAGCTCGAAACGATCACCGCAGGCTTGCAGTTCGCGGATCGCCTCCCACAACAGCGCGGGTCTGCGCCGCAGTTCGACCACCGACGCCTGCACGCTCAGCGCCAGCCCGCGAGTCCGGGACGGCTCGTCGGGCAAGCGCTCGAACTGCCCGGCGAGCAACTCCCGAGCCGCGTCACGGTCGCCCAGCCGCACCTGGGCGCGGGCCGCCTCGACCCGCCACGGCACGATCCCGGGCAGGTCGATGCGCCACGCCGTCATCAGCTCGCCGCAGGACATGAAGTCGCGCAGGGCCGCGTCCGGGCGGTCGGTGGCCAGGTTGTACCGGCCGCACGCGTGCAGGTAGTGCAGCCCGGCCGGGGTGTGGAACATCGCCCCGGGAACCGGGAGTTCCAGGAATCGGGCGGCCTGCTCGTGGTCCCCTCGGGCCACCGCCGAGGAGATCCGCGCGGCCAACGGCACGCCCACCGCGACCCCCCAGCCCTCCGGCGCGATCCGGGTCAGCGCGGTCTTGGCACCGTCCTCGGCGCCGAGCAGGTCCCCCTGGCGGAGCGCGATCTCGCCGAGCACCGCGCTCAACATGGCGTGTGCGATCGGGCTGCGCCGGGCGGCGGCCTGATCGATCAGCGCGACGCACCATTCCTGCGCCGCCGCGGCCCGGTCGGCGTAGACCAGCGCGGTCAGCGTGGAGGTGAGCGATTCCATCGTGGTGTCGTCCAGGCGCGAGCCGCGCAGGATGCGCTCGGCCCGGTCGTACACCCGGTCGCCGTCGAGTCGGCCGGCCAGTACGGCCGTCAGCAGGTCCAGCCCCTCGATCCGGCCGATGGTCGCGGGCAGTACGGACACCTCCGGTTCCGGCTCGGGCGAGTCCGCGTCCACGGCCGGGTACCAGTACTTGAGCCAGACCCGGGCGGCCCGCGCCTCGGCGGCGGTGACCCGCGCGTCCGCCTCGCCGGGCCCGCAGGTGCGCCAACCGGCGTCGATCACGGCCTTGGCCTCGTCGAGCCGGCCGTACCAGGCCAGGTAGCGCACGCACACCAGCGCGTCGCGACCGCTGAGCCGGCCGTCCCGGACGGCGCCGGCCAACCACGGCACGTGTCGGGCCGCGGCGGCCGGGTTGACCAGCCATTCCAGACCGATCAGGAACGCCTTGATGGACACCCGGGTGCATTCGTCCGGCGCGATCCGCTCGGCCAACTTGAGGTAGTCCACGGCGAGCCGCAGATCACCCTCGGCGACCACCGCCTCGGCCGCCTCGCGCAGCGTGCGTACCGCCCACGGCGCGCGGAAGTCCCCGGCGCCCGCGAGGTGTTTGGCGACCGACTCGGACGGGGCGCCGTCGATGTGCAGCAGGGTCGCCGCCCGGGCGTGCCCACGCTCGCGATCCGGGCGGGTCATCGTGTCCAGCACCGCCGCCCGGGCCCGGTCGTCGCGGAATCGGCCGCAGGCCACCAGTCCGGCGTCGTTGAGGGTGCGCGCCGCGCGGGTGGCCGTGGCGGGTTCGAGTTCGAGCAATTCGGCCAGCCCCCGGGTGGTCTCCGATTCACCGAGCACGGCCAGGCCGCGGGCGACCTGCACGGTGGCCGGGTCGAGTCGGTACAGGCAGCCGACCACCGCCCGGCAGTACGCGTCCGCGACGGTGGGCCGCAGTGGGCGCCGGGCCGGGTCCAAGCGCGCGGCGGGGCCCATGTCCTCCAGCAGTGCCCGGATCAACAGCGGGTTGCCGCCGCTGAGTTCGTGCACGTCGGCGGTCAGCCGGGCGGCGGCGGCCGGGCCGAGTTCGTGACCGAGCAGTTCGCCGACCGAGCCCTTGCCGAGCAGGGCCAGGCGGATGCGCTGGTGGTGCGGCTGGCGTTCGACGTCCGCGGCGAACGCGGCGAAGGCGGCCGAGGGCGGGGCGGCGTGCTCTCGCTCGCCGAGCAGCACCAGGACCGAGGCGCTGCGGATCCGGCGGATCAGGTGGGCCAGGAATTGCAGGGACACCGGGTCGGCGTGCTGGATGTCGTCGACCACCACCACGACCGGGCGCGCGGCGGCCAACGTCAGGATCAGCGCGCACAGTTCGTGCACCGCGCGCACCGTGGTGGCGTCCAACGCGTCGGTGCCGCCGAAGGCGGCGGTGTGCGCGCCGTCGTCCAGGAGCCGGTCGATCCGCTGCGCGTCCTCGTCCGGCAACGGCGCGGACTGGACGAGTTGGCGGACCACGCCGAGCGGGAAGTCCTGTTCCATCGGGGTGCCGACGGCACGCAGGAAGAGCGCGCCGTCGGCCGCGGGCCGATCGCCGAAGCTGTGCAGGAGTGCGGTCTTGCCGACCGCGACCGGCCCGCACACGGTGGTCACGCCGCCGACGCCCGTCGCGCAGCGGGCCCGCGCGGTATCCAGTCGGCTGAGTTCCTCGGTTCGCCCCACGAAAAACACGTGCCACTCCCCCGGCGGAAATCCAAGTGTTTCCGCGTGTTGAATTCGCTATTAACTCTGATTAATATTTCCCCACGCACGTACCACGCCCGGCCCGAATCGCGGCGGGATATCCACGCCTCGATACGACCGGGACACGCGATTTCGGGGTCCGAGGTGCCGGGTGGGCGCCGGGCGGGCCGGCGGGTCCGAGCGGACCTCGGCAGCGGAGCGGGATCGTTCCGATCCTGGTCGGATGTACGGGCACGACGGCCGAATGCCCCCGACTACCGGGCAATCCGGGCATCGACCCGACGAACGATCCCTACGACGACGGATTCAGCGACACAGTCCGCTGGACATGCGGGCGAGATCCACGTCGAGGCGGGACACCAGGGCGAGTCGCGAGGCGCTCGCACCACGGGTCCCCTGCACGGCCATCTCCGAGGAAGAAGTAGAAAAGCTCCGAGCCGGTGATCCGGACTTTCGCTTCATAGCTGAACGGCAGTCTAGAAATCCGCCCGCGTCGCGTCAACACGAAGGTGTCGCGAAAGAAAGCCGACACCCGGACGCGCCGTTCGTCCGCTTATGCCGCGGACAGCGCGCACGAACGACCCCCACTCGGACAATCCCGGCCAATTTCCCGATCACGCCCGTACCCACAAGGGTCGGTAGGGGTCCGCTAGGGGTGCTGGGGGTCGGCGCGACGCCACTACTTTCCTGGAAGTGCCGGCGGCGGCCGTTGCTCCGCCCTGGGCGTCTTCGCACCATCCCCCACTCTCGACAGGACTCGACCATGCGCGCCATCCGTCCACCCGGAATCGTCGGAGCGGCCTTGGCCGCCGCGCTCGTCCTGTCCGCCTGTACCTCCACCACCAAGTCCGGCAACGTCGCCGCCCAGGCGGACGCGGGTCCACCGGTCCGGGGCGGCTCGGTCACCGTGGCGATCAACACCGAGCCGACCTGCTTCGACATCCACGTCAGTCCGCAGGACATCACCGCGTCCATCCAGCGCAACGTCTTCGACTCGCTGGTCGCCGAGGACGACCAGGGCAACTTCCGTCCCTGGCTCGCCACTTCGTGGGAGGTCGCGCCGGACCTGACCAGCTACACGTTCAAACTGCGCACCGACGTCAAGTTCACCGACGGCACCGCGTTCGACGCGAACGCGGTCAAGGTCAACTTCGACCGGATCGCCGCCAAGAGCACCAAGTCCCAGTACGCGGCCAGTCTGCTCGGCCCCTACACCGGCACCGAGGTGCTCGACCCGGCAACCGTACGGATCCGCTTCACCAAGCCGTTCGCGCCGTTCCTCCAGGCCGCGAGCACCGCCTACCTCGGCTTCTACTCGCCACAGGCGCTGGCCGCGGCCGGCGACAAGCTGTGCGCGGGCGGCGCACAGTCGGTGGGCACCGGGCCGTTCAAGTTCGCCGCGCACACCAAGGGCCAGAGCCTGACCCTGGAGAACAACCCGGCGTACAACTGGGCCCCGACCGGAGCCGGGCACCAGGGCGCCGCCTACCTGGACAAGCTCACCTTCCGCTTCCTGCCCGAGGACTCGGTACGGGTGGGCGCGTTCGCCGGTGGACAGGTGGACATCGCCGGGTCGATCCCGCCGGTGAACGTCAAGGGCCTGGAGGGGCGCGCGGACGTGCGCATCCTGCGGCACGACTTCGCGGGCGCGGTGTACAGCCTGTTCCTGAACACCACCCGGGCACCGTTCGACGACGAGCGGGTGCGCAAGGCGGTACAGCGCGGGATCAACATCGGGCCGAACGTGCAGTCGATCTACTTCGACCAGTATCGGCGCGCCTGGGGCCCGCTGGGGTCGGCCACGCCCTCCTACGACAAGACGTTGGAGAACAGTTGGCCCTACGACCCGGCGCTGGCCGGGCGGTTGCTGGACGAGGCCGGGTGGACCGGGCGGGACGGGGACGGCTATCGCACCCGGGACGGCAAGCGGCTGAGCGTGCAGTGGCCGAGCGCGCCGGCGGCGGTACGCGAGCAGCGCGACATCCTGGCCCAGGCGGTACAGGCGGACCTGAAGAAGATCGGCGTCGAGGTACAACGACCGGCACTGGATCTGGGCGCGTTCACCACGAACGCCTACGCCGGCAAGTACGACGTGCTCGACATGAGTTGGGCCCGGTTCGAGCCGGACGTGCTGCGGCTGTACTTCAACTCGTCGAACCTGCCCAGCGCGGGCGGGCAGAACGCGGCCTGGCTGAGCAACCCGCAGATCGACGGGTGGACCGACTCGGCGGCCGCGACGCTGGATCGGCCCACCCGGGACCGGCTCTACGCCCAGACCCAGGCATGGGTGATCGAGCATGCCGCGGTGGTGCCGCTGTACTCGGCGACGACGCTGTTCGCGACCGGCAAGCAGATCAACGGCCTGCGTCTGGACCCGAACGCCTGGCCACTGTTCCACGACGTGTGGAGCGCCCGGCGATGAGCTCCGCCGTGACCCCGGCCGAACCGGCCCGCCTGCCGCGCGTATTGCGTGCGGTGGGCGGGCGGCTGGTGGCGATCGCCTCGGTGCTGCTCGGCGCCGCCACGCTCGCCTTCGCCGGACTCAAGCTGCTGCCGGGTGATCCGGTGGCCACGCTGCTGGGCCCACAGACCACCGCGTCCCCGGCCGTGCGGGCGCAGATCCGCTCCGACTACGGCTTCGACGACCCCGTGATCAGTCAATATCTGCACTATCTGGGCGAGTTGCTGCACGGACGATTGGGTGAGTCCTATCAACTCCAGCAGCCGGTGTCCGCGCTGATCGCCGAACAGTTCGGCTCCACCTTCGAACTGGCCATGTCTGCGCTGGTATTGGCCGTGGTGATCGCCACGGTCTCGGCGCTGGCCACCGCCGGACGCCGGTCGGGGCTGCGTTCGGCGCTCGGGGCTTGGGAGTTGGTCGCCGTCTCCACGCCGTCGTTCTGGCTGGGCATCGTGCTGCTGACGGTGTTCTCGTTCCGCCTGCAGTGGTTTCCGGTGGCCGGCACCGAGGGCGTGCAGACGCTCGTGTTGCCCGCCGTGACGCTGGCCCTGCCGATCGCCGGGGTGCTGGCCCAGGTATTGCGCGAGGGCCTGGAGAAGGCGCTGGCCGAACCGTTCGTGGTCACCGCGCGAGCACGCGGGCTCGGGCGTGGCGCGGTCCGGGTCCGGCACGCCTTCCGGCACGCGGCGATTCCGTTGTTGACCCTGTCCGGCTGGCTGACCGGCACCCTGCTGGGCGGCACGGTCCTGGTCGAGAAGGTGTTCGCCCGGCCCGGCATCGGTGCGCTGACCCTCCAGTCGGTGAACACCAAGGACATGCCGGTGGTGATGGGCGTGGTGTTGCTGGCCGCCCTGGTGTTCGTGCTCATCTCGCAACTCACCGACGTGCTCTACGCCGTCATCGATCCACGACTGCGGAAGGGATGAGCGGATGACCGCGACACCGACGGCCGACAAACGGCGGGTCCGGATCCGCCGCCGGCCCGCCCCGCGAGCGAGCGTCGTGGTGGCACTCGTCGTCCTGGTGCTGTTCGCGCTGATCGGGCTCGCGCCCGGCCTGTTCACCGGCACCTCGCCGATCGAGACCGATCCGCTCGCCGCCCTCCGCGGGCCCGGCGCGGAACACTGGTTCGGCACCGATCAGCTCGGCCGCGACGTGTTCGCGCGGGTCCTGCACGGCGCCCGCCCCTCGCTGCTGCTGGGCCTGGGAGCGACCGTGTTCGCGCTGGTCGGCGGGACCCTGTGGGGTCTGCTCTCGGCGCTCGGCGGGCGGGCCGCCGACCAGGTGTGCATGCGCCTGGCCGACGTCATGTTGTCGCTGCCCGAGTTGTTGCTCGCGCTGTTCGTGGTCACCCTGCTCGGCCGCGGCACCGTGGACGTGATGGTCGCGGTGGCCATCGCGGCGATGCCCGGTTACGCACGTCTGGTCCGCGCCGAGGCGCTGGTGGTGCGGCGCTCGGGCTATGTCGAGGCGGCGGCGGGCCTGGGGCTGCGCCGACCGGTGCTGATCGTGCGGCATGTACTGCCCAATGCGATCGGGCCGCTCCTGGTGCTGGGCACGGTCGGCTTCGGCACCTCACTGATCTACGCGTCCGGGCTCAGCTTCCTGGGTCTGGGCGCCCAACCGCCCTCGCCGGAATGGGGCGCGATGTTGTCCGAGGGGCGTGGCTTCCTGGAGACCGCGTGGTGGATCGGGGTGTTCCCCGGCGCCGCGGTGACCTGCGCGGTGATCGCGGTGAACGTGGCCGGTCGGCACGCCCGCACCCGATTCGCCGGAGGGACGGCCCGATGACCGGTACTGCCGCGACCGAACCACTGCTCGTCGTGGACGGACTCGATGTGGCCTTTCCCGGCCGCGAACCGGTGGTGCGCGACGTGTCGCTGACCCTGGCGCGCGGCGAATGCCTGGCCGTGGTCGGCGAGTCCGGTTCCGGGAAGAGCGTCACCGCGCGCACCCTGGTCGGCCTGACCGGCGGCGGCGCCCGGGTGAGCGCCCGGCGACTGGCCTTCGCGAGCATCGACCTGACGGCCCTGTCCGAAGCGCGCTGGCGGGCGTTGCGGGGCCGTCGGATCGGCCTGGTCCTGCAGGACGCGCTGGTCTCGCTGGATCCGCTGCGCACGGTCGGCGCGGAGGTCGCCGAGGCGCTGCGCACGCACGCGGTGGTGCCGCGTGACCGGGTCGGCGAGCGGGTGCTCGAACTCCTGGAGGACGTCGGCATCCCGGATCCGGCGCGCCGGGCCCGGCAGTATCCGCACCAGCTCTCCGGCGGCCTGCGCCAGCGTGCCCTGATCGCGTCCGCCCTGGCCGGCGGCCCCGAGTTGTTGCTGGCGGACGAGCCGACCACCGCGCTCGACGTCACCGTGCAGGCCCAGGTGCTCGCCTTGTTGGGCCGACTCAAGGAACAGGGCACCGCCGTACTGCTGATCAGCCACGATCTGGCCGCGGTGGCCGAGCTGGCGGATCGCATCGCGGTGATGTACGCGGGCGAGATCGTCGAACAGGGGCCCACCGAACGGGTCCTGGCCGAGCCGGAGCATTCCTACACCCGGGCGCTGCTGGCGGCGGTGCCGTCCGGCCGGGCGAAGGGCAGCCGGTTGTCCGGACCGGTCGGCCCGACCCGGGCGCCGGTACCCGCCGCGCCGCCGGTCGGTGCGGTGTTGCTGGAGGTGGCCGGGATCGGCAAACATTTCCGGGCACCCGACGGGACCCGGCACGACGCGGTCCGGGACGTCTCGTTCGAGCTTCGGGCGGGCGAAACGCTGGGCGTGGTGGGCGAGTCCGGGTCCGGCAAGACCACGGCGGCGCGGATCGTGCTGGGTTGGGAGCGCCCCGACGCGGGAGCGGTGCGTTTTCGGGACGCGCCGTGGAGCGAGCTGCCCGAATCCGCGCGACGCCCCTCGCGGGGACGGATCCAGGCCGTACAGCAGGACCCGCTCGGCTCGTTCGACCCCCGGTATCCGGTCGCTCGGATCCTCGGCGAGGCGGTCGCCGCGGCGGGCCTGCCGGGCGGCAGATGGCGTGCCACCAGAGCGGCGCATCGGGCCCGGGTTGCCGAACTCCTGGATCTGGTGGGCCTGTCCACGGATCTGCTGGATCGGCGGCCGCGCGACATGTCCGGCGGTCAGCGACAACGGGTGGCCATCGCCCGGGCCCTGGCGCCCTCGCCCGAGTTGATCGTGTGCGACGAACCGGTGTCCGCGCTGGACGTGTCCATCCAGGCGCAGATCCTGGACCTGCTCGCCGATCTGCGCGCCGAGTTGGGTCTGGCGCTGCTGTTCATCTCGCACGACCTGGGCGTGATCCGGCACGTGAGCGACCGCATCCTGGTGATGAAGGACGGCCGGGTGGTGGAAAGCGGCGACGCCGAGCGGGTGTTCACCCGACCCGAGGCGCCCTACACCCGCGAGCTGCTGGCCGCCGTACCGCGCCCGATCGCGACCGTCGGGGCGGTGGCGGACCCGGCGGCGCAGGCGGCGGACCCGCACGCGCGTGGTGGACGGGTGCTCAGCGGCGGGGCGGCGCCGTGATCGCGCCGGAGCGCGGGGCGAACGCGCGCAGGAACGTGGTCACTCCGGCGGTGACCGCCCGATCCAGCGCCGCGTCGTCCACCGGCCGGGTACCCAGCGCGGTCAGCGTGGGCAGGTCGCCCGAGATCAGCGCCAGGAACTGGTTCGCGGCGGTGACCGGGTCGTCGATGTCCAGGTGTCCGCCGTGCGCGAGCCGGGCCAGTCGGCCGGCCAGGGCGTCGATGATCCGTACGGTGCCGCCCTCGCGGATGGTGTCGTACAGGTCCGGGAAGCGCGCGGCCTCGGCGTACACCAGCCGTTGGAGCGCCCAGCCCTTCTCGCCCGCCTGACACTGCACGACACGGTGGGCGATCGCGGTCAGCCGCGGATGCAGTTCCTCGGCATCGGCGGGAAACGCCTCCAGGGCTGCCAGGATCCGGCCGCTGGACTCGATCGCGGCCTCGACCACGACGGTGCGGAAGAGGTTCTCCTTGCCGCCGAGGTGGTTGTAGATGGTCGGCTTGGACACGCCGGCCTCGGCGGCGATCGCGTCGATCCCGGCCAACGTGTAGCCCTCGCGGGTGAACACCGCCTCGGCGGCGGCCAGGATCGCCCGCCGTTTGTCGATCCGTCCGCGCGTGTCGCCGGCGGTTCGCGTCGTCGACCTCTTCGTTCCCTCGACCATGTTGCGACGTTACCAGACGTGCTGTTAATTTTTACTTGCGAGTTTAGTTAACTGATCTCATCGGTAACTTGGAGGCGTTCATGCCCACCGCACCCCCCGATCCGGAAACGAAGATCGACGGACCACTCCTGCGCCTGATGCTGGTGATGCTGCTCGGCGGCGTGATGGGCATCCTGGACACCACGATCGTCAACGTCGGCATCGAAACCCTCGGCGACGAGTTCGACGCACCCCTCAAGACCATCGAATGGGTGGCCACCGGCTACCTGTTGGCCCTCGCCGCGACCGTGCCCCTGGCCGGCTGGGCCGCGGCCCGGTTCGGCGGCAAGACGGTCTGGCTCACCGGCCTGACCGTCTTCCTGGCCGGCTCGGCCCTGTCCGCGATCGCCTGGAACGCGGAGAGCCTGATCGCGTTCCGGGTGCTCCAAGGCGTCGGCGTCGGCGCCCTGGAGCCGACCCTGCTGACCATGCTGGCCCTGGCCGCCGGACCCAAGCGGGCCGGAAAGATGATCGGCATCGTCGGCGCGGTGGTCACCCTGGGGCCGATCCTGGGCCCGGTCCTGGGCGGCGTCCTGCTCGAACACGCCGACTGGCGCTGGATGTTCATCATCAACCTGCCGATCGGGGTGATCGCTCTCGCGCTCGCCTACCGGCAGATCCCGGCCGACCCGCCGCACGCGGGCGACCCGCCGCCGTTGGACGCGCGCGGCATCTCGCTGCTGTGCCCCGGCTTCGCGGCGGTCGTCTACGGCCTGTCCCAGGCCGCCGGCGACAGCGGCTTCGGCGCACCACAGGTGCTCGCGGCGCTTTTCGCCGGCGTCGCGCTGATCGTGGGCTACGTCCTGCACGCGCTGCGCACCGAACACCCCCTGATCGACGTCCGGTTGTTCCGGATCCGCGGCTTCGCGGGCGGCATCGGCGCGGTGTTCCTGACCGGCATCCTGCTGTTCTCGCTGCTGTTCCTGATCCCGCTGTACTACCAGGTGGCCCGCGACCGCGGCGTGCTGGCGGCGGGCCTGCTGCTGGTGCCACAGGGGATCGGCGTCTGGATCGGCATGCCGATCGCCGGCCAACTCTTCGACCGGATCGGCGCCCGGGCGCTGATCCCGTTCGGCGGCCTGCTGGCCGCGCTCGGCATCCTCGGCTTCAGCACCGCCGACGCGGGCACCAACACCGCCGTTCTGGTCGGCTATTCGTTGGTGACCGGCGCGGGCCTGGGCTTCGTCGGCGCGCCCGCGATGTCCTCCGTCTTCGGCTCGGTGGCCCCGGAATCGGTGCCGAGCGCGACCGCGGCCGTCTACCTCGCCAACCAGATCGGCGGCACGCTCGGCATCGCGATCGCCGCACTGGTCCTCCAGAACCGCACCGAAAGCCACGACGTGGTACCCGCGTTCCAGGGCACCTTCGGCTACCTGATCGCCATCGCGGTGGTGGTCGGCGCGGTCGGCCTGGTGCTGCGCCGCGCACCGGCCGCCGCCGCGCCGGACGCCTCGCCGGCCCAGGACACGCCGCTGCCGGAACCGGCCCACCAGGAGGCGTGACCGGACCCGGGCCCGGCCCGCGACCGCTGCGGCGGCGCGGACCGGGTCCGCCGGCGGATTGCTCGCGCGCCGAGCGTGAGGATCCGCCCGCCGCGGTGTCCCAAGGAGGCAGGACCCGGCGGGAAGCCGGGCCATCTCGGGGGGACGCATGGGGGAAATCGTGCACGGCGGCGCTCGATCGGTCGATCCGGTTCCGGTCGAGCTACGCAAGGGCCCGGCGGCCGACCAACCGGTGACGGCTCCTCGGGTGGCCGCGTCCGGGTCGGAACCGACCGGTCTGCTCTACGACCTGATCCGCTGGCCGATCCGGATCGTCGCGGTCGTCGTGTTGCTGCCGATCCGGCTGGCCTGGGAACTGCTCAAGGTGCTCGGCCGGGGCATTCGGGATCGGGTCCTGTCGCCGGCCGGTCGGCTTGTGCTGCTGCTCGGGCGCGGCCTCGGGTTCGCCATCCGGAATTGGCTGCTGATCCCGGCCGTGCGAGCGCTGCGGGCCGTGGGACGCGCGCTCGATGTGTGGATTTGGGATTTCCTCCTGGTCCCCCTCGCGAAGGCCGCCCGCGCCGCCGTGTTCGCACTCGGCCGCGGATTGCGGTGGCTGGCCGTCGAGGTGGTGTGGCGCGGGCTGTGGTTGGTCGCCCGGTACGGGGTCGTCCGGCCGTTGCGCCGGCTCGGCGCGGGGCTGCTCGCCCTGGCCCGGCTCGCGATCCGCGCCGCCGCGCTGCTGGGCGCCGCGATCGCACGCGCCTGCCACTTCCTGGTCGTCGTACCCGCCCGTTGGGGTTGGCGGGCCGCCCGGGTGGTCGGTCGCGGCTTCCGGCGGTGGCTGCACTACGTGCTGATCGTGCCGCTGAAGTGGCTGTGGCGCGGGGTGGCGGCCGGGGCGCGGGTCGCCGGACGCGGTCTGGTCGTGCTCGGGCGAGGCGTCGGCTTCGTGCTCCGGCACGCCGTGCTGACGCCGGCCCGGTGGTTGTGGCGTGCCCTGGTCGGCGCCGCCGGCCTGGTCGGGCGTGGCCTGCTCCTGGGCGCACGGTTCGCCGTACGTGCGCTGTACCTCGGCGTCGTCGTCCCGATCCGCTGGGCCGGGCGAGGCGCGCTGCACACGCTGCGGCTCGTCGGGCGCGGCCTCGTGGTCGTCGGGCGCGCCATCGGGGTCGCGTTCGTGCTGGTCGTCGCCCGACCGGTGGTCTGGGCCTGGCATCGGGTCGTCCGGCTCGTCCGCGCGCTGGGCCGGGCGCTGCGCTTCCTGATCGTCCTCCCCCTGCGCTGGGCCGGCCGCAAGGCCGTGCTCCTGGCCCGATGGATCATCCGGGCACTGCGCTTCCTGATGGTCCTCCCAGTGCGCTGGGCCGGCCGCAAAGCCGTGCTCCTGGCCCGATGGATCGGCCGAACATTGCGCCTGCTGACCGTGCTGCCCGCGCGTTGGGCCGGGCGCAAGAGCGCGTCTGCGGCCCGGCTGGTGATCGGGCGACCGTTGGTCTGGGCGAGGACGGCGGTCCTGGCGCCCGCCATCCGCACGATCGCGCACACCTGGCGCGCGACGCTCGCCCCGATCGGCGCGATCTCGCGCACCGTCCGGGCCCAATCCCGCGCGGCCGGCCGCGACGTGCGCCGCGCCCTCTCCTTCGGCACCCGGTCGTCCGACAAGTAGCCGGGCCCGCCGCCCGCCCGCGACCCGCATCCGCCCGCACCAATACCTGCAAAGCGACCGAACCACCCCGAATCCTGTCCCGACCATGGGGTGTCCATTGCCTGCAACGGCTTCTGGAATGGGCCCAAATCTCGTTGAATGTCGTCGTGGATACGAATGTGGCGACGATTCGGCGTGTGACGACGGTGGCGGACGTGATCGCGGCCGGGGACCTGTTCGACGACCCGGTACGCCCGGACTGGGCGGCCCGCTTCCTGGGCGAGGCGGGGCATCACATCCTGCTCGCCTACCTGGGCGCCGCCCCGGTCGGGATGGTCACCGGCGTCGAGACGACGCACCCGGACAAGGGCACCGAGATGTTCCTGTACGAACTGGCCGTCGCCGAGGACCACCGGCGCCACGGCATCGGCCGCGCCCTCACCGAGGCGCTGGCCGAGCTGGCCCGCAAACGCGGCTGTTACGGCATGTGGGTACTCACCGACCGCGACAACGACGCCGCCGTCGCGACCTACCGCACCGCCGCCGCCGACACCGAGTCCGACCACGTCATGTTCGGCTGGACCTTCGACGACTGAGCCGGCGCGCTCGTCCGTGTCGGGTCGGCCGAATCGGGCACACGTATCCGCGAGCCGGGTCGGCGAGCTCCGGATCCGTCCACCATCCGCCCCCGCGTGGCGTGCGACCGCCCGGTCGAGCCCCTCGCGACGCCCCGAGGAAGCAGGTGCGTGCCATGGCCGAGGTCGTGCGTGAGATCGAGCGCAAGTATGTCGCGCCGGAGGGGGTCGGGGTGCCCGACTTCGCCGGGATGTCGGCCGGAGTGCGGGTCGAGGTCGGCAAGACCGTCGAGCTGGACGCGATGTACTTCGACACGCCCGGTCTCGCGCTGGCCGCGCACGGGATCACGCTGCGCCGGCGGACCGGGGGCGCGGATGCCGGGTGGCATCTGAAGCTGCCCGCCGAGGTGGACGCGCGGGACGAGGTGCGGGTGCCGCTGGGCGCGTCCGAGCGGGTGGTGCCGACCGAGCTCGCGGTGCGGATCCGGGCGCACACCCGCGACGGCGAGCCGGTGCCGACCGTGCGGCTGCGGACCGTGCGCGAGGTGCGGCTGGTCCGGGCGGGCGGGCCGACCCTGGCCGAGATCGCGCACGACTCGGTGACGGCCGAGGTGTTCGTCAAGTCCGGCGTGACCACGGTGTCCTGGACCGAGGTCGAGGTCGAACTGGTGGACGGTGAGCCGGCGCTGCTCGACGCGCTGGATCGGCGGCTGGTCAAGGGCGGTTGGCGGCGGGCCCCGACGGCGTCCAAGCTCGGACACGCGCTGACCGAGGCGGGTCTGCGACCGCGCCGCAAGGTCGCGAAGCCGCGCGCCGGAAGCGCCGGGGCGGTGGCACTGGACTACGTGCGCGAGCAGATCGACACGCTGCTCGCGTACGACCCCCGGGTCCGGCTCGACGAACCCGACGCGGTGCACCGGATGCGGGTCGCCACCCGGCGGCTGCGCAGCGCGTTCCGGGTTTTCGCACGTCTGCTCGACGAACGGGTGACCGGCATCCTGGGCGCCGAACTCAAATGGCTGGCCGCCGAGTTGGGCCGGGCTCGGGACCAGGAGGTGTTGGCCCAACGGCTGCGCGACCGCATCGACGCGCTGCCCGCGGAGGCGGTACTGGGACCGGTGGAGGCCCGGCTGACCGCGTGGGACGCCCGGCGCACCGCCGAGGCCCGGGTCCGGATCCTGGGCGAACTCGACGGCGCGCGCTACTTCGCCCTCCTGGACGCGCTGGACACCCTGGTCGCCCGCCCACCGTTCACCGCCCGAGCGGCCCAACCGGCCCGCCGTCCGGCCGCGGCGGCCCTGCGTCGCAGCGACCGGCGGATCTCCAGGCGGGCCCGCGTCGCGCTGCGCTCCCCCGCCGGGCCGGCCCGCGACGCCGCCCTGCACGAGGTGCGCAAGGCCGCCAAGCGGGTCCGCTACGCCGGCGAGGCCACCCGCCCGGCCCTGGGCAAACCCGCCAAGCGGCTCGCCAAGCGAGCCAAGGAGTTGCAAAGCCTGCTGGGCACCCACCAGGACACCGTGCAGACCCGAAAGGCCCTGCGCCGACTGGCCATCGCGGCGCACAGCGCGGGCGAGAGCGCCTTCACGTGGGGCCTGCTCTACGGCGAGGAGGTCGCTCTCGCACGGCGCATCGAGGCGGAATTCCCGGCCCAGTGGGCCGACTACGCCCGCCCGCGAGTACGCCGGGGCCTGTAGCCGACCGGGGCCGCCCGGGCCTCGATCCGAGCGCGCGCAGATCACGAGTCGGGCGTTCCGCTTTTGGGTTGCCGAGCCAACCGCTACGGTCGGTCCCAGCGCACGTGGGGCGGGCGCGCGACTGCGCGCACCGAGGGTGTGGGATCCAGGGGTGGGCATGGACGACTGGCGTTTCGACGTACCTACGAGCGGCAGCAAGCACCTGCCTCCGGATCCCGGGTACATCAAGGGACTGGCCAGTCAGGGCTACCGCTTCGAAGAAGCCGTGGCCGACCTGGTGGACAACTCGATCGACGCCGGCGCCTCGGACGTCGTCGTGCATTTCCAACGCAGCGGCGACCTGCTGACCTCGCTGGTCATCGTGGACAACGGACGCGGGATGACCGAGGCCGAGTTGGACACCGCGATGACCGTGGGCAAGCGGCGCGCGTACGACGACCGGGCGCTCGGCATGTTCGGGATGGGCCTGAAGGCGGCGTCCTTCAGCCACGCGGACAGCGTCACCGTGATCAGCCGGGCCAAGCGGGCCGGCACGGTGGGCCGGCGCTGGCGTACCGAGCAGGCGCAGGAGAGCTTCCAGTGCGACATCGTCGAGTTGGAGTTCGCCAAACGATTCCTGGATCGCTACGACGAGTACGTGATGTGGAACGGCACGGCGGTGCGCTGGGACGGCGTCCGCGACTTCCCGGCCCGCGGCGACGCCGGGCAGACCGACATCTACCTGACCAAGACGATGCGCTCGTTGGCCGACCACCTCGGTCTGCACCTGCACCGGTTCCTGGCCGACGGGCGGATCCGGATCACCATCGCGGTCTCGGGCAGCGACGAGGAAACGCCCCCGATGACCTGGCAGGTGATCGGCGTCGACCCGTTCGGCTACCCGATCTCCGGACTCCCGGGCTACCCGCGCACGTTCACCACCACCCTGGAGGGGGTCGGTCCGCTGGAGCTGACCGCCCACGTGTGGACGCCGCGCTCCAACGCCGAGCAGTTCCGCCTGCCCGGCGGCATCGTGGCCCGCCAGGGCCTGTACGCCTACCGCAACGACCGCCTCGTGCAGGCCGGCGGCTGGCACGGGCTGCGTCAGAGCGAGCAACACCTGTCGCTGGCCAGGATCGAATTCGACCTGCCGGCCGAGTCGGAACACGCCTTCGGACTCACCGTCAAGAAGGCCGAACTCCAGCCGATCCCGGGCTTCGTGGACGCGGTCGAACGCGCGACCGACGCCGAGGGCCGGACCTTCCTGGACTTCCTGAAGGACGCCGAGGGGGCCTACCGCCAGGCCCGCACCACCACCCGCGAGCGCAAGGCGGTGTTGCCGCCCGGGAAGGGCTTCGCCCCGGAGCTGCGTGCCGCGATCGAGGAGGAACTCCCGTTCGTGCCGGGTGAGGAGCCGATCGACGTGCGCTGGGTGCCGCTGGGCGGCGACGTGTTCTTCGAGATCGACCGGGAGGAGCGCAGGCTGCTGCTGAACAAGCAGTTCCGCGCGGCGCTGCTCGGCGGACGACGCGCCGTCCTCAACGACGTGCCGGTGCTCAAGACGCTGCTGTACCTGCTGATGAACGAGGCGTTCACGGGCGAGCGGATCGGCCCCCGGGTCAAGGACAACCTGGACCTGTGGCAGTCGCTGTTGTTGGCCGCGGTGAAGAACGAGACGGCGAAGTACGGCTCCGAGGGGGCCTCTTGAGTGCGGACCGGCGCAGCAGGCATCTGAGCTGCGACGCGCTGCGCGACCATCTCGACAACCGGATGCCGATGCTGATCCCGGTCGAGGGCGACCCGCCGTTGTTCTGGCACCTGGAGGCGGGCGGACAGCGGCCCGCGCTGCGTATCCCGGTCGAGCCCGGGACGAAGGCACCGCGGTTGGGGATGCAGGGCATTCGGGCGGTGTGCGTGCTGGACGGGGGTCAACAGTTCCTGCACGTGTTCATCGAACGCGTGGATCTGCTGCGCGAGTTCCACATCGTGTGTTGTGAGATCGCCGATCGCATCCAGAAGGAGGACACGGCGCCGGTCGTTGCCGTGCAGACCACGGTGCTGGCGTGGCGCAGGTTGTTGGCCCGGGGGCGGCGGATGTCGCTGGAGGAGGAGATCGGCCTGTTCGGCGAACTCCTCACGCTGACCGGCCTGGCGGCGGTCCGCGGCTGGCACGCGGCCATCGCGGCGTGGCAACACCCAAAGTGCACCGACCACGACTTCACCGTCGGCCCGTACGACGTCGAGGTCAAGACCGTGGCCGGGCCGGCCCGCATCCACACCATCCACGGCCTGGGCCAACTCGCGCCGCACTCGAAGCGACCACTGTGGTTCGTCTCGCATGTGCTGGAACAAAACGACCACGGCCGCACGGTGCTCGGCCTGATCGAGGGCATCCGCTCGACGATCCGGGTGCGTGCACCGGGCGCGCTGGACGACTTCGACGCCCGCCTGAAACTGGTCACCGGAAACGAGAGCGCGATCCCGCGCGAACATCACTGGGCCCCCGCCGGCGTCCCCCTGGCGTTTCCCGTCGACGCGGCCTTCCCCCGACTGACCGACGACATCTTCGCGCTGCTGCCCGAGCCCGCGGTGGCCCGCATCAGCGACATCGACTACCGCATCGACGTCGCCGATCTGATCCCCTCGATCGCGCCCTCCCCGGACGGGCTCGATCGCGCGGTCGACCTGCACGCGCTGCCGCCCGACGTCGCGTCGGACCTGTCCGAGCCGAACCACCCGAAGGACGAGCACCGATGACCGACGACCTCGCGCTGCTCGCGCTGCACCGGGCGGCCTTCGGCGGCATGTCGGTGCGACCGAAGAACCTGGCCAAGGCACTGGCCTACCAGGCCGACGAGCACACCGGGGCACTTCCCGACCTCGGCGAGGGGGCGCTGCGCCGCAGACTGCATCACGCCCACCCGGACGATCCGCTGCTGATCCTGTGGCGCGATCGGCTCAGCCGCTGGGACTTCGCCGACGGCGAGACCGCGCCGAACACCGAGGAACGCCGCACCTCGACCTACCAGGCCCTTGGCCTGGAGCCGGCGACCCGTGAACTGCTGGACCGTCGCTCGCCGTTCGCGCGGAGCAGCGGCGCCGTGGTGATCACCGACGAGGGTTGGGATCCCTGGTACACCCAGGAAGTGGCCCGACACCACAGCCACTACTGGGATGCCTACCGGGACACCCTGCTCGGCAAGAAGTGGGCCCCGGAGGCGGTCGCCGCACTCGATCGCAACACCAGCCGCGTGGTCGAACGACTGGCCGACCCGACCTGTGAACAGCCTTACCAGTCCAAGGGCTTGGTCGTCGGCTACGTGCAGAGCGGCAAGACCGCGAACTTCACCGGCGTGATCGCCAAGGCGATCGACGCGGGCTATCGGCTGGTGATCGTGCTCACCGGCACGATCGAGGCGCTGCGCGCCCAGACCCAGCGCCGCCTGGACATGGAACTGGTCGGGGTCGAGAACATCTACTACGGCCAGGACCCGGACTCGGGCACCCTGGCCTTCCGCGACTACGACTACCTGGACGACCGGGACCGGCTGGACGGCGGGTTCCTGCGGCACGGCGCGCTGCCGTCCCGGCTCGGCGGCTTCGACATCGTCCGGCTGACCCGGCATCAGGACGACTACCAGGCGCTGCGCCAGGGGCTCAGTGCGCTGGAGTTCGAGAAGGCCGACCGGTTCACCCCGCTGTACGCGCCGGAGAACCTGCACCGCAGCTCGGCCCGGCTGATGGTGGTCAAGAAGAACGCTTCGGTGCTCAAGAAGCTGGTCAAGGACCTGGGTCGGATCAAGACCGAGCGCGGCGAGATCCCGACGCTGATCATCGACGACGAGTCCGATCAGGCGTCGGTGAACACCTCGGATCCGAAGAAGTGGGCGCAGGACCAGGTCCAGCGCACCGCGATCAACGGGATCATCTCGGAGTTGCTCGGGATGTTGCCGCGCGCCCAGTACATCGGCTACACCGCGACGCCGTTCGCCAACGTGTTCATCGATCCGGCCGACGCCGAGGACATCTTCCCCAAGGACTTCGTCATCTCGTTGGACCGCCCGGACGGTTACATGGGCGTCGCCGACTTCCACGACATCGATTCCACCATCCCCGTCGACGAGCGCACGGTGGCCAATTCGGCCGGACTCGCGCACGTGCGTTCGGTGCGACCGCTGCACGACGACGACGAGACCGACCTGTGCACGGCGATCGACATGTTCGTGTTGACCGGCGCGATCAAGTTGTTCCGTGAGGACCACGGCCTGGGCGCCGACCACTTCCGGCACCACACGATGCTCGTGCACGAGTCGGTGAAGACGCATGTACACCGGGACCAGGCCGAGTTGATCAACGCGATCTGGCGCCGCGCGGGCTACCTCGGCTCGGGCGCGCAGGCGCGGCTGCGGCAGTTGTACGAGCAGGATGTGCGGCCGGTCAGCGAGGCGCACGCGGCGGGCGCGGCGATCCCCGCGTCCTACACCGACATCGCGCCGTACATCGGCATCGCCGCGATGCGGATCGAGGACTCGATCGGCAGCCCGGTCGTGGTGATCAACGGCGACAAGGAGATCGAGCAGCGCACGGCCGACTTCGACCGGCAGAAGGTCTGGCGAATCCTGGTCGGTGGCGCCAAGCTCTCGCGCGGTTTCACCATCGAGGGCCTGACCGTCTCCTACTACCGGCGCAAGACGCTCGCCGCCGACACGCTCATGCAGATGGGGCGTTGGTTCGGATTCCGCAAGAACTACCGGGACCTGGTCCGGCTCTACATCGGCCGGGACGAGGGTGGCCGCAACGGCGACCTGTACGAGGCGTTCGAGGCGATCTGTCGGGACGAGGAGGAGTTTCGCGACCAACTCCGGCTGTACGCCGAACTCGTCGACGGGGCGCCGCAGGTGACGCCGGCCCAGATCCCGCCGCTGGTCACCCAGCGACTGCCCTGGCTCAAGCCGACGGCACGGAACAAGATGTTCAACGCGGAGTTGGTGGAGACCCGGTCGCCGGGGTTGTGGGTGGAGCGGGCCGGATATCCGACGAAGGCGGCCGAACTGCGGCACAACGTCCAACAGTTCGCCCCGGTGATCGAGGCATTGCAGCCCGAACAGGTCGAACTGGCCTTTCCGCAGGAGGATCGGCTGCGCCGATTCCCGGCCTACCTGGGTCGGATCACGAACGAGCGGCTGCTGCCGGTGCTGCGTGAGCTGCGCTGGTCCGACCCCGGCCAGTTCGGCCCCGACCTGATGTACCTGGAAAACCCCAAGATCTCCGGCCACATCGAGGATTGGGTGGTGATCGCCCCGCAGTTGCAGAGTCCCGACCGCGATTCGGTGACCCTGCACGGTTTCGGCCCGCTCGCCGTGGTCAGCCGCAGCCGACGTACCGGCACCCTGTTCAACCAGGTCAGTTTTCCGCAACACCGCTATGTCGCCCGGCGCATCGCCGGCAGCGCCGCCTCGATCGGCGACACCGTCGCCGACGGCCTGGTCGCGCCCCGGCGCGGTTGTCTGCTGCTCTACCCGACCATGGAGCCCGATCGCAACGAACTGGTGATGGCCTTCGCCCTGGTCCCGCCCAGCACCGCGATCTCCCCCGACCGCCGCCTGGTCGCCTTTCGCGCCAAGGACTCCTCCCGAGCCGCCTCGGCCATCGTGGCCACCCCGGTCTGACGCCGCGCGCATCCGGTCGTCAGGCTCGGCCGGTCGAGGGCTCGGCCGGCACGCGGGGACGGGGCGCCGGCCCCCTCCCGGCCGCCGGCCGACTGCGGCGCCCGCTGTCCATCGGCGACCGGCCGGTGGTCTCGGCGGCCTTGGTGCCGCCGTCGCCCACCTGTTCGGCCGCCGGGCCGACAGGCCCGACCGGACCCGGAGCATCGCCAAGCGGTGATCGCGAGCGGCGCCGCCCTCCGCCCCAGCGAGGCCGACGCCCTCGGCTCCAACTGGTCCCGGACGACCCGGCGGTGCGCTACAACCGGGCGTTCATCCTGCAGGAGGTGGGGCGTTGGGACGACGCGCCGGCCGATCTGGATGTGGCCGCGGAGCTGGTTCCGGACGACGAGGACATCCGCGCGGCTCGCCGGGAGTGTCTGGCGAGGGTACCCGCCGCGACCTGATCGGCGACGGGGACCGGGATCCGTTCGCCGCGTACCCGAGAGCCCGCACGAACGACGAGGCCACAGCCCGTGCGCCGTGGCCTCGCCGGTATCAGTGCGGTGCTTCCGCCGGTGCACCCGGGGCGGATACGCCCGAAGCCGTTGCACCCGCAGTCAATGCGCCCGCAGTCGATGCGCCCGGAGCTAGTGCACCCAGAGCGACCACACGGTGCCGCCGTTGTTGAGACACAGGTACACCGGGCCGTGTGCCGGCGCGGCGGCCCGGCCGGCCGCGTCGCAGGACGCCTGCGTCGGGTAGTAGCCGTACAGGAAGAAGCTGCCGCCCGGTGACGGATCGGCCATCGCGGGCTGCGCGGCAGCCCCTACACCCAACAACGCCGCGGTCAACGCGACACCCGCCATAGCCTTGCGCATGTGCTCGACTCCATTTCTCGCCCCGAGGGCAACTCGGGTCAGTGGAACGGTAATTCGGGCCGTGCTGCGGTACCGGCGCGCACTCGGAAAACGCTAGCCGCCGGCCGGGTCGCGAGCAATAGGTCTATACCAATCGAATCGATCCACACGCTTCTCACACGGAGCGCGGACGACCGGCTCGCGCACCGCGCCGGAATGCTTCGCCGACCGCGACCGTTGAACGTAGGACGGCCGGCGGCGCCACGATCGCCGGCGGCACCGGAGGAGATGCGCATGCCGACACCCCCGCAGGGCCACCTCGTGACGACCGTGCACAGCACACAGACCGTGACGATCGAGATCGACGGCGAGATCGTCGCTCGATCCGAGCGCCCGGTGGTGCTCTACGAGACCGGACTGCCGATCCGGTACTACCTCCCGCCGGACGACGTGGAGTTGACCCGCTTCGAGCCCACCGACACGCACACCACGTGTCCGTTCAAGGGTGAAGCCTCCTACTGGACCTACCAGGGCAACGGCGGCACCGGCCCGCGCACCGACGTGGCCTGGGCATACACCGATCCGATCGACTCGGTCCCCGACATCGCCGGCCACCTGTGCTTCTACGACACGGTCGCCCGGATCACGGTCGAGGGAGAGCCGCCCGCGCCGCCGGCCTGACCCACGATGGCGTGCGCGCGGGGCGGGCCGCCGGACCGGTCCGCCCCGCGCTCATGCTCAGCAGCTCAGGTTGTTCCCGGCGGTGGTGCCGAGAACTGCCACGAACGACTGGTAGCTGTTGATCCGGCTCTGCACCTGTGCGGGGTTGCCGCCGTTGCATTCCAACGCGCCGTTGATGCTGCGGATCGTCTCGCCGAAGCCCGCCCCGTTGACCATCGCGTTGTGCGGGGTCATGGTGCCGGGGCCGTTCTGGGTGTTCCAGTACCAGAGGCCGGTCTTCCAGGCGACGGCCGGATCGTTCTGGACCAGGTTGGGATTGTTCAGCAGGTTGATGCCCAGGGCGTCACCCGCCGCCTTGTAGTTGAAGTTCCAACTCAGTTGGATCGGGCCGCGCCCGTAGTAGGCGGCCTGACCGGCCGGACACCCGTACGGCTGATTGGCATCGCAGTAGTGCGGGTAGTTCGCGGTGTTCTGCTCGACGATGTGGACCAGGCCACCGGTCTCGTGGTTGACGTTGGCCAGGAAGGCCGCCGCCTCCTGCTTCCTGACCGTGTCGCTGCCGGTCTTGGCGAAGCCCGGGTAGGCGCTCAACGCGGCGGTCAGGCCGGCGTACGTGTAGAACGGGTTCCGGCTCGGGAACATCTGGTTGAACTGCGCCTCGCTCACCACGAAGTCGCCCGGATTGCCGCCGTTGCCGCCCGTGCTTCCGCCGGTGGTGCCACCGGTGGTGGATCCGGTGCAGGTGAACGGCTCCCAGAACCAGGTGCTGATCACCGGGTCGTAGCCCGGGTTCGCGTTCTTCGCCCGGTAGAGGTTGCCGTTCGTGTAGCGCACCACGTCACCGACCGCGTAGTCGTGGCCCGCGACCCAGTTCGGATACGTACAGGTGCCGCCCCCGCCGCCGGTCGAACCGCCGGTCGAGCCACCGGTGGTCGGGTCGCTCCCGCCACCACACGAACCCTGGTCCGCCCAGACGTCGGTGGTGCCGGGCGTCTCACCCTGCGTCCACCACTTCGCACCCCAGTTGTGGCCGTTGTACGAGGCGGTCGCCCCACCCGTGTAGACGGCCGACGAACTCCATCCGGTCGCGCAGCCGGCCGCGGCCGCGGTCGAGGCGAACGGCAACACCGCCGCACACGCGCCCACGACCGCGATGGCCAACAGGAACACCATGATCCGGCTTCTGGGCACGGCGAGCCCGGAGGACGGCCCGGACCTGGAAAGTCTCGACATGGAAAGCCAACTCCCTCACGCGGGGGACATACCGCGCTTGATCGACGACGGGAAGTACCGCTAGGCGTACTCCAACTGCCGTACCGGGACCGGCGCGTGCCTCGTTCGAGGCCCCTGGACGGGATGTTGCGGGGCTCACTCAATACGAATGGTCTATACCAGTCAAGGGTCTGCGCGACATTCGTCCCACCCTCCGGGCGCCGCGCGTCGTCCGGCAACGACGACGGGAGCCGCCCCGCCCGCTCGGCGGTACCGGCTCCCGTCGCAACATCGAGGGCTGCTTCGCCGCGTCCACCAGGGCCGGCGCGATGTCGACGATCACGTCACCGCGCGCCGTACGACTCCATCAGCGCGGCCCGGCACGCCGGTTCGTCCGCCGGTGCGAGATGACTCATTGTCGCGCCGGTGCCCCCGCCGGCTCCTGCGCGGGGCCGGCGGGGGCACCGGCCCCGGCTCGCCGCCCGTCGAGCGCGAAGAATCGCCTCGCGTTGCCGCCCAGGACCGATTCCCGTTGCTCCGGGGTCAGTTCCGGGCAGGCCCGGACCACCTCACCGGGGTCCGACTCCCCCAGCGGGAACGGGAAGTCGGTACCGAGCATGACCCGGTCGGGCCCCATCACTTCGACCAGCAGCCGCAGCGCGCGCGGGTCGAACACGGCCGAGTCGACGTAGAACCGGCGCACGTACTCGGACGGCGGTCGGGGCGAGTCGGCCCGGACCAGGTCCCGGTTGTGCCAGGCGTTGTCGGCTCGACCCAACAGGAACGCGAAGCTGCCGCCGCCGTGGCAGAAGCACAACTTCAGCGACTCGGGCAGCTTCTCGAACGCGCCCTGGAGGATCATCCCGAGGATGCTGAGCTGGGTCTCGGCGGGCATCCCCACCAGCCACGGCAACATGTGCCCGCGCATGCGCTCGCCGCCGAGCATGTCCCACGGGTGCACGAGTACCGGGATCTCCTCGGTGGCGCAGTGCGCGAGGAATTCCACGATCCCGTCGTCGCCGAGGTAGCGCTCGCCGACGTGGTTGCCGATGTGCACGCCTCGGTGCCCGGCCGCCGCCGCCCGGGACGCGGTCTCGCAGGCCGCGCCGATGTCCTGGAGCGGGACCTGACTCAGCGGCAACAACCGCTCCGGGTCGAGCGAGCAGTAGTCGAGGATGCGGTCGTTGACCAGGTCGCACCACTCGACGGCGCGGGCGGGCTCGGCCGCGTAGCCGAACATCAGCGGTGTCGAGGAGATCGCCTGCACGTCCACGCCGAGCGCGTCCATGTCGGCCAACCGACGCTCGGGATCCCACAGCGGCGCGATCACCGGTCGGTACTCGTCCTCGCCGCTCATCATCATCCCGGTGCCGTCACCGTGGACCCGCAGCCACGGCTCGCCCGCACCCGTCAGGATGCGGCTCTCGGCCTGCGAGATCCTCGGGAAGACGTGCGAGTGGACGTCGATGACAGTCACGGAACCTCCGTGGTTCACCGCCGGGCTCGGCCGGCGGTCGGGGCAGTGGTGGAGATCGGGTCACGCGGCAGCGGGTCGGGCGGCAGCGGTGGTACCCGGGGTCAGGCGGAGGTGTCGGTGCGCGGCACGGTCCGCGGGCGCAGCGCGTCCGGCCACTGCCGACCCGGGTGGGTGGCACCGCAGTGCGGGCACGTGCGGTCGCCGTCGTAGAACGCCTCGAACAGCGGTGGCAGGTCGTCGACGATCGAACGCACCTGTACCGGCGAGCGGTTCACCAGGTGGTGACACTCGACGCAGTACCACTCGAACGCGTCGATCAGGCCCTCGGTCCGGCCGAACTCGACCACCAGACCGATGCTGCCCGGCTCCGGCCGCTGCGGCGAGTGCCGCACGTGCGGCGGTAGCAGGAAGACGTCGCCCTCGTTGATCTGGACGTCGACCGGCGGCTTGCCCTCTTCCTCCATCACCCGGAGCACCATGTTGCCCTGGAGCTGGTAGAAGAACTCCTCGATCGGGTCGTCGTGGAAGTCGGTGCGCTGGTTGGGCCCGCCCACCACGGTGACCAGCAGGTCGGCCTCCTGCCAGATCTGGATGTTGCCGACCGGGGGCTTCAGCAGGTCACGGTGCTCGTCGATCCATCGGGTGAAGTTGAACGGCAGGCCGTTGGTCAGTTTCGGCAGGCTCATCTCGCGGTTCCTTTCTCGCACGGTCGCTCGGTCGGCTCGGTGACTTCAGTCGCTTCGGTCGCCTTGGCCGCCTTGGTCGCCTTGGCCGCTTCGGGGCCGGACCGCGTCGGCCGGGTCCGACCCGGTGGAGCGGGCCCGCTGCGGCAGGTACGCGACGCAGGAGATCTCGATCAGCAGGTGCGGGTGCGGGAGTTGGTGCACCGCGACGGTCGTGCGGGTGGGGCCGGTCTCGTCGAAGTACTCGGCGTAGACCTCGTTGTAGCCGCCGAAGTCGTTCATGCTGACCAGGTAGGTGGTGAGCGAGACCGCATCGGCCAGGCCGCCGCCGGCCGCGGCCAGCAGGTCGGCGATGTTCTCGATCACCGCCCGGGTCTGCGCCCGGATGTCCAGGTCGGTGGTCCCCATCGCGTCCGCGCTCGCGCCGACGAAGGTGCCGTCCGGCCGCCGGGAGCTGGTGCCGGACACGTAGACGAAGTCGCCGGCCCGCTTGACGTGCGGGAATCGGCCGCGCGGGGTGGCCTTGCCGGCGACCAGGATGCCGTCGTCGGCGCTCATCGGGTGGTCACCTCCGCACGACCGAGGCCGGCCGCGGACACGCGCACGTGCACACCCTTGGGCAGTGGCATCGCGGCGGTGGCAGCCCCCGCGAGCACGACCCAGCCGGGCCGGAGTTCGAGACCGGCCTCGGCGGCCAGTCGGGCCGCCGCGATCAGCGAACGCAGCGGGTTGCCCAGGATCGCCGCCGAGGAGCCGCTCGCCACGACCCGCCCGTCGATCTCGACGAGCAGACCCAGGTTGCTCAGGTCCAGCCCGGCCGGGTCGTGCCAGGTGCCGAAGCCGAAGCCGGCCGCCGAGGCGTTGTCCGCGATCACGTCGGGGAGGGTGAAATCGAAGTCGGCGTAGCGCGAGTCCAGGACCTCGTAGGCCACCGCGACGCCGGCGACCGCGCGGACCGCCTCGGCGGGGGTGATCGTGCCGGACAGCGGGCTGCCGATCAGGAAGGCGATCTCCGGCTCGATCCGGGGATGGATCAGGCCGCCGGGGTCGAGTACGCCGCCCTCCTCCACCAGCATCGCGTCGGTGAGCAGGCCCCAGATCACGTCGTCCACGCCCATCTGGATCATCTTGGCGCGGCTGGTGAAGCCCATCTTGACGCCGATCAGCGCCTCGCCCCGGGCCAGCCGGCGGTCGATCACCGCGCGCTGTACCCGGTAGGCGGTGGTCAGGTCCAGGTCGGTGCTGTCGGTGGGGCGGGCCACCGTCCGGTGTGCGAGGGCGGCTTCGTCGAGGGTGTCGGCGAGGCGGGCGACGAGTTCGGCGTCGGTGTCGAGTCGGTTGTCGGTCACGAGGTCTCCTCCTGCGAGGTCGTCGCCGCGAAGGCGACCCGTACGTCGCCCAGCCCGTCGATCCGGGCCTCCAGCACATCCCCCGGGGCGACCGTCACCATCGGGCCGAGCGCGCCGGTGAGCACGGTGTCCCCGGCGCGCAGCGGGCGGCCCAGCCGGACGAGGGTGTCCGCGAGCCAGATCGCCGCGTTCAGCGGGTGGCCCAGGCAGGCCGCGCCGGTGCCGGTGGAGACCGGTTCGCCGCGCCGCTCCAGCACCATGCCGGCCAGGCGCAGGTCCAGGTCGCCGAGCGCCCTGGGCCGGTTGCCCAGCACGTACATCCCGGAGGAGGCGTTGTCCGCGACGGTGTCCGCGAGGGTGATGTCCCAGTCCCGCACCCGGCTGCCGCACACCTCGATCGCGGGCAGCGCGAAGGCGGTGGCCCGAATCAGGTCGGCGACGGTGTGCCGCTCGTGCGTCAGGTCGGCGTCCAGCACCAGGGCCACCTCGGCCTCGGCCCTGGCCTGGAGCACCGCGCCGACCGGGATCTCGGCGCCGTCGGGCACCGCCATGTCCGCGTACAACATGCCGAAGTCAGGCTCCTGCACCCCGAGTTGGCGCTGCACGGCGGCGGAGGTGAGGCCGATCTTGCGGCCGACCAGGCGGCGGCCCTCGGCGAGGCGACCCAGGGTCAGCCGCTCCTGGACCGCGTACGCGTCCTCGACGCCGGTGATCAGGTCGCGGATCGGCGCGCACGGCACGCCGCTCCGCTCCGCGTGGAGCAACCGTTCGGCGGCCGCTTCGATTGCATTGCTCGTTGCCTGTGTCGCTGTCACTGTCGGGAACCGATCCTTCGGATCTTGATGCGGATGCGGATCTTGAATCAGATCTTGATGCAGATATTGACCGGCTCGGAGAAGAAGTCCAACGAGTACTCGCCGCCCTCCCGGCCGATCCCGGATGCCTTGATCCCGCCGAACGGCGTCCGCAGGTCGCGCAGATTCCAGCAGTTGACCCACACGATCCCGGCCTCGACGCGCGGGGCGACCCGATGCGCCCGGGACAGGTCGCGGGTCCAGACGGTGGCGGCCAGGCCGTACCGACTGTCGTTGGCGAGCGCGATCGCCTCGTCCTCGGTGTCGAACGGCAGCACGTGGCAGATCGGCCCGAAGACCTCCTCCTGTACGGTGCGCGCGCTCTGCGGCAGGCCGGTGAGCACGGTCGGCTCGACGTGGAACCCGCCGTCGCGCTCGTCGCCGAAGCTCGGCACCCCACCGCCGGCGACGACCGTGGCGCCCTCCTCGACCGCCAGCCGGTAGTAGGACAGCACCTTGTCCCGGTGCGCGGCCGAGATCATCGGCCCGTAGTCGGTCAACGCCCCTGCCCTTGACCCGAGTTCGGCCACGAAGGCGGCGAAGATCGAGCGCTCGACGTAGACCCGTTCGGTGCACAGGCAGATCTGGCCGGAGTGGGTGAACGCGGACCGGACGGTGCCCGCCACGGCCTCCTCGAAGTCCGCGTCGGCGAACACGATCGCCGGGTTCTTGCCGCCGAGTTCGAAGGACACCGGGGTGATGTGCTCGGCGGCCTTGCGCATGATCGCGGTGCCGGTCGCCGATTCGCCGGTGAAGGCGATCGCGTCGACGCCCGCATGCGCGGTGAGGAACTCGCCGGCCGCGCCCGCGCCATGACCGTGGATCAGGTTGAACGCACCGACCGGCAGCCCGGCTTCGTGGATCACCTCGGCCAGCAGCGTCGCGGTGCCCGGCGTCTCCTCGGACGGCTTGGCGACCACGGTGTTGCCGGCCGCGAGCGCGGGCGCGACCTTCCAGGTCAGCAGCAGGAGCGGGAGGTTCCACGGCGAGATGATCGCGACCACGCCCAGCGGGCGGCGCACGGTGTAGTTGAGCGCCTGGCCGACGCCGCCGCTCCAGCCGGGCACGGCGGTCGAGTGGGCGCGCTCGGGCCGGCCGTAGAGCAGGTCGGCGTAGGCCCGGAAGTTGCCGATCGCCCGCGGGATGTCGACGCCGGCCGCCAGTTCGCGCGGCTTGCCGGTGTCGGCGACCTCGGCGTCCACGAACTCGTCGAACCGGGCCTGGATCCCGTCCGCGATCCGCCGCATCGCCTCGGCCCGCACCTCGACACTCGCCACCCCCCACTCGGCCAGCGCCCCCCGCGCGGCCGCCACGGCGGCATCCACAACCCCCCGATCGGCCTCGGGCACGTCCCCCACGACGGCCCCGTCCACCGGGTTCACCAGCGCAAAGACGCCATCACCCGCCCGGGTGAACTCCCCCGCCACATAGTGCGCAGGCAGCACACCCTCCCCGGCCACCGACCGTCCCATCGCCCATTCCCTTCGCCGCAAGCCCCATCACAGGGACTCTCTCCCGCCAACGACATGCCCGTCCAATACTCTTTGGACTGTGCTGCATATCGATTTCGGTATGACTCAGGGATCGGCGTCCCGCTCGACGAAGCCGTCCGAACCCTCAGCCCGGCGGCCCACAACCGTCGCGCGCGGCATTTGCGGCGAGCACGGCGCGCAAGATGGCATCCGAGGCCGGCAACGACGCCCCGGACTTGATCGTCAGCAGGTAGTTCACGCTCCCGGTCGAGCACTTGGCGTAGTACCTCACGCCCTGTCCGCTGCCGGTCGGGGCGGCCTCGATCCGTCCCGCGGTCCACACCGTCGCCATCTGCGCGTAGTCGAGGTCGGCGAGCACCCCTCGACGCGCTTGCAACCGAAACGCCGGCAGTTCATCCGGCTTCCCATCCTCGGCGACGACGCACTCCTCCCACCCGGAATCGCGCCCCGACCAGCGCTCGACCCATGTGGGGTGCGCGCCGAGATCAAGCCCGGCAACCGGCACTCCACACAATGTCGCCCCCTGCGGAAACGCGGTCGGCACCACCTCGCCCCGCCGAGCGGGCGCCGGCAACTCCGGCATCGTGCAACCCGCCTTCCGACGGGCGGAGTTGGCCAACGCGACCATCGTCGAGGCAATGCGCTCCCGGTTCCGGTCCCGGCCGGGGGTTCCGAATCGCGGATATGGCAATCGCGGCTTGACGATGCGCAGATCCTCGGCGACCAGTCGGGCGAACCACACCTCCCCATCGGCCGTGCACGGCGGAACCCGTAGCCATCCGTCGAGATCCGAGGCCGTACCGATCAGCCCATCCCCCAGCGGCGTCGAGATCGACACCTGGGCACCGAGGCCGTAGTGCTGGTCGGTGGACTGGTAGTCCTTGGCAAGTACGTACCGGAATGCGAGCAATGATAGCGGTCGGCCCCGAATATCCGTCTCCACCAGGCACGAGTCGCCCGTCCCAGCCGGATAGCGAAGAGTCTCCTTCCCCGATCCACCCTTGTACTCTCCCGGCGGCAGCAACGCCGCCAACTCGTCGGCGGGCAGCAAGCCCCAGCAGTAGCTCTGCGGCCGATCGGACGTGGTCCGCGTCGACAAGAACACGGCCAGCCCCACAACCAGCCCGATGATCACCATCCCGACGAGCGCAAGAACACCGCGTCGGCGACCCTGAAACGCCTTCATCGAACCGAGACTTCCGTCGGCATGATGCTCGTGTAGCCGTCTCCCGCCTCGTTGACGAGATTCGCCTGCGAGTAGCCCGGATTTTCGTCCATCCAGGCTTTCATCACCTTTTCCACCTGAGTCTGTCCCTTGACATAGGTATTGTGCACTTCTTCCCCGGCGCGATCACTGGCGTCGGGCGGAAGCGCCTGGAAGAACTCTCCGACGAGCACGTTCACGCCGGTTGTCGCGAGCGTGGCCACGAGGCCGTACGCAGGCGCGTTCGTCGCCGCCGCGGCAGCGAAGACCGCGCCTGCGGAAATGCCGTTGGCTCCCGCGCCGATCCACCGCTCGATGCGCTTATCGGCTTCGCCGGTAATCTTGTCGTCCGTGGCAGCTCGGTCCAGCACGTCTTTCGCGACCACCGAGTCCAGGAAACCGTAGGCTTCACCGGCGTCGTGGGCGAATGACTGTACCCGATTGATGTCCGCCGTCGGCGAGTCTCCCGCAATGAGACTGAGCGCAGCGCGCGAATATCTTTCCTCGGTCTCCCTCAGCACCGTAATGTTCGCCGGATCCTCGGCCAGCCCCAAGAGCACATTTCGCATGGCCTCGCGCGGAATATTCGCGATCGGGCTGGCGCGTGGAATTGCGTTCGTGTCCTTGGTATCCATTTCCTGAGTCAGCGCAAGATGCAATGATTCCGAATTCTTCGCCAGGATCTCGGTCACACTCCCACGCAAAGCGCCGGACTCACCGAGGATCGCAGGGGCGCCCTTGGCGCCAAGCGTATTCATCACGTTCTCCACCACGCCCGCCATGGCCGGTGTGGTGAGCCGACCCGTGGTCGCCGCAACGAGGGCGTCGCCGAACGCGTCGAGGTGGGGGCGTTCCCGGTCGACCGGGTTCAGCGGATCGACGAGGGCGTGCGTGAAGCCGATCTGCTCCACGTGTGCCTTGCCCTTCGGGCCGGTGAAGAAGTCCGTCGACGCGTCGGCATTGTGGGAAAGGGTCACCAGGAACCCGTTGACCGGGTCGCGGGCCGGATCCGAGCCCCACCCCTGACCGTTGTTCATCGACTTGTCGAAGGCCAACAGGTCCTCGCCCACCGCGCCCAGGAACTTGGTGTCGTACGTGCCCTCCCGCAGTAGCCGATCGAGCTTTTGATATCCGAATACCGACCCATTGCCGGGCCCTCCGGTGGTCTGCTCCACCTCGCGCCCGGCCTCCTTGAGACGCCGCATCCACTCGGCGTCGCCCGCCAGTTCCGCGCCGGCCGTGGACAGCGCACCCCTGACCCGCCCCTCGATCAGCCTGGCCGTTTCGCGCGTCGCCTTCGGGCCGCCCGCGCCGCCGAGAGTTTCCAGTTTCTCGGTGGCGTCGAGCAGGCGTCCGGGACCGAGCATTCTCAGGAGTTCGGCATCGAAACCCGGGTTTGTGCCATTCTGCTTGAGCAGGGTTTCCAGGAAGGCGAGATCCTGCGCGTTCACTTTCCCGGTGTCGAGCTTGGACAGGAGTTCGGTGGCGCGCATCGCATCGGCGGTCGAGTCTCCCCCGAGCGCACGGGCGTTGAAGTCGTCCTTGGGGCCGAAATCCACGTTCTTGCGCATCGTATTGGCGGCGACAACGTCGGCGTCGGTCGCCTTCTGCAGCGCGGCGGCGATGCGAGCGGCTATGTCCTTGGCCTGCGATTCGAGTGAGGCGTGCTCGCTGTCCGTATCGGCCTGCCAGGTGAGGCGGCCGTCGGGATGGCGGGTGATCCTGCTGCGGCGGGCGGCTTCGAGCGCATCCCGGACCGCGTTCTGTGCCGCCCGCAATTCGCCTGCGGCCTCCCGAGCGATCGACGCCATCGCCCCGGACTCGGCTCGGATGGCTTCCAGTTGGGCACCGACATAGCCGATGAGCTCCACCGCCCGACGACCGTCGTTGCTGTCCCAACCGCCGCCGCGCAAGGGGCCGATCACCTCGTGCTCCACCGACTCCCGGCGCCCGTTCATCGCCGCGCTCAGTTGTTCCCAGGAAGCGGCGACGGCATCGAGCGCGTCCGGTGAACAAGCTTCGAGATCCTCGATGGTCAACGTCACGGAAACAATCTCCCGACTTCATGAGCCACTCGTTCCGCGCCGACCGCCCGGAACGGCGACGAGATTAGCAGTCGAGACGATCCGCCTCCGGCGAAATATGCACCCACTCGATATAGCCGATAACATTTAATGCAAAAAGTCCGAATCATCCGGCAGGCTGCTTTTGCGGAATGATCCATTTCTGTTTTCGAGGGCTCGCCCGCAAGTATGCTCGGTCGCGTTTCGTGGCCCTGTCGGGCCGATCCATTTTCCCGATCACGAAAAGAGTTCTCATGGCCGGCGGCGAGAGCATGGACATGATCATCAACCCCTGGCGCTACCAGGATTCCGCCGCACCCGCACCGCCCGAAGCCAAGCCCACCGACCCACTGGCGACCCGGCTCCAGTCAACGATCGACCCGGGCGGCGGCGGATCGGTCCGGGTCGACGCGAGCGTACTCGACACCTCGGCGACCCGACTGGAGCAACTGCGCGGCGAGGTCCAAGGCAGCGTTCAGAACTCGCTCCGAGGCGGGACCGATCACGCCGCGGTGGGTCGAAATCTGGAGGTCACCAAAGCCGTCCAGTACGTACACGATCGTTGGACGGAGAAGCTGACCCATCTGCTCGAAGACATGCAGGAGCGGGTGACCCGGGTCCGCAAAGCGGCGGACAACTGGGATCACACGGAGGCCAACGTCACTCGGTCCATGCAATAGGCCGCCCGCCGGCACGAGGAGCCGTCGTCGACCAACCCCCTGAGGCGAGCATCTAATGCATAGAATCAGTTTGACTCATTAGTACGACGGGCGGTAGAACTGACTCAGCACCCCGCCGAAGAAGGTAGAGATCATGGGTATCGCCGCCGTTCCCCAGGTTGTGCATCGTTTTGTGGAGGTTGACGGGGTTCGGGTGTTCTATCGGGAGGCCGGGCCCGTGGATGCGCCCACGATGCTGTTGTTGCATGGGTTTCCGTCGGCGTCGCATCAGTTTCGTCGGCTGATGGATGTGTTGGGCAACGACTTTCGGCTGGTTGCGCCGGACTATCCCGGTTTCGGGCACACCGAGGTGCCGGCCGGGTTCGAGTACTCGTTCGAGCGGCTCGCCGATGTGGTCGAGGGGTTCGTGGACGCACTCGCGTTGGAGCGGTACGTGCTCTACACCTTCGACTTCGGTGGCCCGGTCGGCCTACGGCTGGCCGAGCGGCGGCCGGCGGCGGTGGCCGGGCTGATCGTGCAGAACGCCAACGCGTACGACGAGGGTCTGTCCGAGATGGCCTGCGGCTTCGTCGCGCTCACCCCCGACGTGCCGGGCGCCCGGGAGCAGGCCGCCGAGCTCCTGGTGTTGCCGGTCACCCGGGGCCAGTACGAGGGCGGCACCACCGACCCGACCCTGGTGGCCCCCGACGGCTGGACCCTGGACCAGCACTTCCTGGACCGGCCGGGGCGCAAGGAGGCCCAGGTCGATCTGGCGCTGAACTACCACACCAACGTCGCGCTCTACCCGAAGTGGCAGACCTGGTTGGCCGAACACCGCCCGGCCACGCTCATCCTCTGGGGCCGCAACGACATCTTCTTCCCGGAGCCCGGTGCCCACGCCTACCTGGCCGACCTCCCCGACGCCGAGGTGCACATCCTGGACACCGGCCACTTCGCCCTGGAGGACAAGCTGCCGGAAATCGCCCCGCTGATCGCCGACTTCCTCACCCGCGTCGGCACCGGCGGCTGATCGCGACCGCCGAGCGGGGCACGGGGCGGCCAAGGGCGGGAAGGTGCCGCGTGGCGGGGCGAGTGGGCGATAGGTTGGCAAACACGTTGTTGCCGAACGAAAGCGGTTCCCGGTGGATGTCGCCCGCGCCATGGCCCACGACCCGCACGGTGTCTTCGCCCGGATGCGTGAGGCCGGCCCCGTGCATGCGATCGTCGCGCCGGACGGCAGCCCCGCATGGCTGGTCACCAGGCACGCGGACGTCCAGGCGGCCCTCGGCGACCCCCGATTCTCGCTGGACAAACGGCACGCCAAGCCCGGCGGCTACAAGGGCTTCGAACTCCCGCCCGCCCTGGACGCCAACCTGCTCAACATGGACCCGCCCGACCACACCCGCCTGCGCCGCCTCGCCGGCCAAGCCTTCACCCCGCGACACACCGCCGACCTGCGCCCCCGGCTCGAACGCACCGTCGAAGCCCTGGCCGACGAGTTGGCCGGCCGCGAACGCGTCGACCTGGTCAAGGACTTCGCATCGCCCTTCGCGGTCGGCGTGATCTGCGAACTGCTCGGCGTCCCGGTCGAGTCCCGGTCCGACTTCCGCACCTGGACCAACGCGGTACTGGGCGCGGACGCCACTCGCGAGGGCATCCGCTCGACGGTGCGCGAGATGTACTCGTTCTTCGTCGCGCTGCTCGCCGCCAAGCGCGCCGACCCCGGGCCCGACCTGTTGTCCGCGCTGATCGCCGCCCGGGACGCCGACGACCGGCTGAGCGAGGACGAACTCACCTCGCTTGCCTTCCTGCTGCTCTTCGCAGGCTATGAAAACTCGAGCAATCTGATGGCCGGTGCCCTGTACGCGACGATCGAGGACGAGGCGTTGCGCGACGCGCTACGCGCCGATCCGGCGGCGATTCCGGTGCTGGTCGAGGAGGTGGCCCGGCACATGTCGCCGGCCCTGCTCGCGATCCGCCGCTTCCCGCTCCGAGACGTCGAACTCGGCGGCGTCACCATCCCGGCCGGCGACACGGTCTTCCTGTCCATCGCGGCGGCCAACCGCGACCCGCGCCGCTACGCCCGCCCGGACCGGATCCGGCTCGACCGCCCCGATCCGGCCCGCCACCTGAGCTTCGGCCAGGGCATCCACTACTGCATCGGCGCGCCGCTGGCCCGTCTGGAGGCCGAACTCGCGGTCCGCACCGTCCTGACCCGCTTCCCGAAGGCACGCCGGTACGCGCCGATTTCCTGGCAGCCCTCGGTCCGGGTTCGCGGCCTGGGTTCCCTGCCGGTCGAACCGGGCAACTGACCGCGCCCGAACGGCCGACTGTCACAACTGTGTGCGAACCCGGTCCGGCGGCCGGTTACCCCGTGACGTCCGGGCCGAAAAGCACGACAGTGTAGGCAGCACGACAGGGGATCGACGGTGCGACGCCACGACCGTCGAAGGGCGGCGTGCAACGGATGGGGAGTCGGAGCAGATGTCTGTTCGTCGAGCGGTTGCCACGCATGTGCACGAGCACCGTGTGCCGGGCGTGCGTTGGTGGACCCGCCGCACCACGCAGGCCGCCGCGATGTGCGCGCTGATGATCGTGGCATTGGTCGTCGGACCTTCACTCGGCATCCTGCCGTCGCTGTCCGAGCGCGTCGACGGCGTCAGCCGGATCACGAACATGGTCCACGACTCGGACACGCCGGTCCACAAGCGCTGACCTCGGGCGCACCCGGGCCCGCGCGCCCGACTTGCCCACAGCGCCGAACGCTCCGGGCACCCCCGGCGCCCGGAACTCCCCGGGCGCGGGTCAGAGCAGCACCGACTCGATCACCCGCCGCAGGCCGACCTCCAGGACCTGCGGGTCGTTGTCGTCCCTCGTAACGTGGTCGAACAGCACCCCCTGGAGCAGCGCGAGCATGACGTGCCCGTCCAGGGGCGCGTTCGTGGACCCCATCGCCAGTGCGATCACCTCCGCGAGGCCGCGGAACTCGGCCTGGCACCGGATCAGCGCCTCGCGCACCAACGGCTCGCGCGCGCCCGCGAGTTCCAGCTCCAGGCGAGCCAACTGCACGTCGCGCGTCGCATCCCACCACACGCGCATGAACCGGGCCAGCTCCACGTAGTCGATCACGATCGGCCGGACCGCCGTCATCCGCATCAGCTCGTGGGTGACCTGGCCCGCGTACTCGCGATCCAGCGCGGCCATCCGTTCGACCACCGCCAGGATGAGCTGATCGCGGGTCTTGAAGTAGTACGTGACCGAGCCGTTGGGCAGCCCCGCCTCCTCCTGTACCGCGCGGTGGGTCAGCCCACGCAGACCGTGGGTGGCCAGCACCCGGATCGACGCGTCCAGCATCAGCGTGCGCCGGTCCACCCGACCGGAGCCTATGACCGGGGCGGGCGCGTCGGGTGTGACCGGTGCGGCCGAAGTCACGACGTGGGGTTCGGACGGAGTGCTGTCGGGATCGTTCACGTGCGGCATGTCTCCAGTATCCCCGAGCTTATCCCCGAGCTTGACGCCTGTAGAAATATTCTCTACAACTATAGAACTTACTTCTACGAACGTAGGAACATCCGATGGCTTCCTCAGGGATACCCGCCACCGAGTCCACGATCGGGGCCCGCGCCAACCCCTCCGACGCGTCCGACGCCGTCGCTGCGGCCCTCTCCCCCGGCCGCCCGGTGAACCCGAAGCTCGTCCTGCTGCTCGTCTGCGTCGCCCAGTTCGTACTGCTGGTCGACGACACGATCGTCAACGTCGCGCTGCCGACCATCGGGGACGATCTCCACTTCACCGAGAGTTCGTTGTCCTGGGTCACCAACGCCTACTTCCTGACCTTCGGCGGCTTCCTGCTGATCGGCGGCGGCCTGGCCGATCTGCTGGGCCGGCGCCGCCTGTTCGGCATCAGCCTGATGCTGTTCGTCCTGGCCTCGGCGGTCTGCGGGATCGCGCCCACCGACGGTGTGCTGATCGGCGCGCGGGCCGCGCAGGGCATCGCCGGCGCGCTGCTCTCCCCCGCCGCGTTGTCCATCCTGCTGGCGAGCTTCCGCGAACCGGCCGAGCGAGCCCGCGCACTCGGCACCTGGGCCGCGCTCACCGGACTCGGCGCGGCCACCGGACTGCTGCTCGGCGGCGCGCTCGTCGAGTGGACGCACTGGCGCTGGATCTTCCTGATCAACCTGCCCATCGGTGCCGTCGCCCTGCTCGCGCTGCCCCGAGTGATCGGCCCGGACGATCGCGAAGCGGTGCGCCGTGTACCGGACTTCGCCGGCGCGGCGATCGGGACCGCCGCCGTCCTGACGCTGGTCTACACCGTGGTGGAGACCGATACGCACCCGTGGGACTCGACCCGGACCCTGCTTGGCCTGGCCGTCGCGGCGCTGCTCGCCCTCGGCTTCACGCTGCGCCAACGCACGGCGGCCGAACCGCTGTTGCCCCGTGCGTTGTTGCGGATGCGGCATCTGGTCCTGGCGGACGTCCTGGTACTGGTCGCGGCCGGTGGCCTGTTCGCGATGTTCTTCTTCCTGACCCTGTACATGCAGCGGGTCCAGGGGTGGTCCCCGATGCGTACCGGCTCGTCGTTCCTGCCGTTCAGCGTCGGCATGGGCCTGGGGGCGGCGATATCCACCAAACTGATCGCGAAACGCGGTCCGTTGCTGCCGGTGAGCGTGGGACCGGCAATCGCCGCGGGCGGCATGTGGCTGATGAGCCGCCTGGACGAGCACAGTTCGTACACCTGGCACCTGCTGCCCGCGCTGGTGGTCACCGGCCTCGGCCTGGGCGTGGCGTTCGTCGCGATCATCCACACCGCGACCGGCGGCGCGGGCGAGGGCGAAGGCGGCGTCGCCTCGGCCATGGTGACGACCTGTCAGCAGATCGGCGCGGCGATCGGCATCGCGGTCCTGGTCACGATCGCGACCAACCACACCAAGGACCGGATCGCCGCCGGCGTGCTCAAGGAACGGGCCGCGGTGGAGGGATTCAGCCGAGCCTTCGAGATCCAGGCGGGCCTGATGGGCGTGGCGGCCCTCCTGGGCATCGTGGTCGGCGTGGCCACCCGACGACACCACGCCGGTCGCAAGTAGGTCCGACCGAAGGTGCGGGCCCGGTCGGTGCGCCACGTCGGCGCACCGACCGGGCCCGAGTCGGTTGCCCTCGAAGTCGAGTCGCCTGCCGTCGAGAGCGGGGCGAGCGCCGTCGAGAGCGGGGCGAGGCCGGCCCGGGGCTCGGGTCCGCCGAACCGGTGAACTCCGGCCGAGTCGTGCGTGTCCTCGCGATCGTGGTCCCGGACATGTGCAAGACACTCGGCATGGACACCACCTCTGCCACGTCGCGCCGTACGTTGCTGATGGGCGCCGCCGCCACCTTCGGTCTGCTGACCTTCGCCACCCCGTCCGCCGTCGCGACCGACGGACAGCCCGCCCCCCGCCCCGCCTTCGTCCGACAACCGGTGTGCGAGGTCGAGGCCGGGCCGCGGCGCATCGCGGTGACCTTCGACGACGGTCCGCATCCCGAGTACACCCCGCAGGTGCTGCGGGTGTTGCGCAGATACCGCGTGCCCGCCACGTTCTGCGTGGTGGGTACGGAGGTCGAGCGGCACCCCGAACTGCTCCGCGCGATCCACGACCAAGGCCACGCGATCGCCGGCCACACGTGGTCGCACGCCGATCTGCAACAACTCTCGCCGACCGCCGTCGCCGAGGAGGTGGAACGCGGTCTGAGCGCGATCGGCCGCGTGTTGCCGGACCTTCGGGTCGACTGGTTCCGCGCGCCGTATGGCCGGTGGTCGTCCGAGGTGATGGGCGTGCTGAGCGCGAACGGCCTGAACCCGCTGGGCTGGTCCGTCGATCCGCGCGACTGGGAGCGGCCCGGCGCACCCGAGATCGTCAAGCGGGTGCTGGCCGCGACCACGACCGGCTCGATCATCCTCAACCACGACGCGGGCGGCGACCGCGAGCAGACGGTGGCCGCACTCGAAGTGTGGCTGCCCCGACTGCTGACGAGCGGCTACCGCTTCGTCCAGCCCTGACCCGACCGGGCCTGCGGCGCGCCTCGGGCTCCTGCCCCCACGCCGCAGGCATCACCCCCGCCCGCTGAGGCGCGGATCGGCTTCCGGGTGTCGGTGTCGGCCGGCACACCGACAATTCGGCCACAAGCGACATCCGTGTCTCCGGGGAGTCGATGTCCAGCCATCGGGCACGTCTGCGCACCGTTTTCGGCGCCAAGCACACCTGGCTCGTCCTGGCCGTCGTCATAGTCCTGATGTCGGCCACCCAGGTTTGGCTGCCGGGCTGGTGCTCCTGGTCCCTGTTCCCCGTCATCCATGTCGCCGGGGGCATCGCCATCTCCTGGAACGTGGACGACCGGGAGATCGCCGAAGACGAGCGCATGGAGTAGCGGGTCCGACCCGGGCGACGCGGCCCGGAGCATCCGGTCACCCGCGGGCGAATGCCTCGGCGCGCTTGGTGCAGGTTTCACAGCGGCCGGTCAGCGCGACCGCGGTCGGATCGAGGGCGAAGCCCTGTTCGCCGGCCAGTCGGGCGGCGACCCCGTCCAGCAGGTCGCCCGGCGCGTGGCTGACCGTGCCACAGACGCGACAGCGCACATGCACGTGCGTGCCGCCCACCAGGTGGCCCGCCAGGTGGTAGGTGGCCGCGTCGTGCCGCAGCCGGGTGAAGGCGACCAGGTCGAGGCGCTCCAGCGCGTCCAACGCGCGATAGATGGTGGTGCGATGCACGCCCGGCGCCGCGCGGGAGACCGCGGCGAAGATCGCGTCGGCGCTCAGATGTTCGTCGGCGTCCGCGAGTGCCCGAAGCACCGCGGTGCGCGCCACCGTGACCCGCTCGCCGTGCGCGCGGATCTGCCGCACCGCCTCGACGACCGGGTCGGGGGTGGGGTGCTGCACACCGTCGTCCATATGCAACAGTGTCGCATCTGGCCGGTGGGCAGCCCGACCTGGGGTGCCGGGCCGGCGACGGCGATACGAGACATCCAGGGACGACGAAGGACGGTGGGTGCGGTGGTGGTCCGGGAGCGCGACGACGCCTGCCCCGGAGTCGTGGACACGTCGCCGGCCGACGACGGCCTGATCGCGCGCGTACGCCTCCCGGGCGGCCGGCTCGACCCGGCCCAAATTCGCGAACTCGCGGTCCTGGCCGAGCGATTCGGCACCGGCTCGGTCGACCTGACGGCACGCGCCAACGTGCAGCTGCGCGGCCTGGCCGAGGCCGACCTGCCCGCCTTCGCCGACGCCGTGGCCGCGGCCGGTCTGATGCCCTCGCGCAGCCACGACCGCGTGCGCAACATCCTCGCGAGCCCCCTCGCCGGCCGCGATCCGAACGCCCTGCTGGACGCCGACGCCGTACTCGCCGCCGTCGACCGGGCCCTGTGCGCCGCACCCGACCTGACCGCCCTCTCCGGCCGCTTCCTGATCGGCATCGACGACGGCGGGCTCCCGATCGCCTCGGCCCGGCACGACCTGGACCTCGTCGCCCACGCCGAGCACACCTTCGCGCTGCACGTCGCCGGCCACGACACGACCCGGCGCTTCGGCCCCGCCGACGCCCCGGCGGCCGTCGTGCACACGGCCCGCGCGTTCCTGGCCGCCCGCGCCCGATCCGGCGCCTGGCACGTCCGCGAACTCCCCGACGGGGCGGCCCGTTTCGCCGCCGACCTCGCGGCCGATCCCGGCCTGCCCGACCACGCTCCCGCGGGCCCCGCCCGATCCCGGCGAGCCGACGCCGGCCGACCGCCGATCGGCGTACTCGCCCAATCCGACGGCCGCTTCGCCGTCGGAGCCCTGGTGCCACTCGGCCGCCTGACGCAGCATCACCTGGCTGCCCTGATCGCGCTGCGGACCGAACTGCGGATCACCGGCGGTCGAGGCGTCGTGCTTCGTGACGTGACCGACCCGGACGCGACCCTGGCCGCCCTCGAAGCGGCCGACCTCCCCTGCGACCCCGCCTCCCCGTGGCGCGGCGTGACCGCGTGCAGCGGCCTGGGCGCATGCCGCCGAGCATTGGCCGACGTGCGCACCGAGGCCACCCGGCACGCCCTGGGCCGCCGCTCCCCCGACGCCGCCCCGGACCGCGCCGACACCCACTGGGTCGGCTGCTCCCGGGCCTGCGGCAAGCCCGCCGGCGCGACGCTCCTGGTCGCCCGCGAGGACGGCACCTACGAAACCACCCCGCCCCACCCGCCACACGACCACCCCCTCGGGCAAAGGAGCAGCCGACGTGGATGACTGGATCAAGGACGGTGCCGAGATCTATCGGCGCTCGTTCGCGACCATCCGGGCCGAGGCGGACCTGGCCCGCTTTCCCGAGGATGTCTCGCGCGTCGTCGTTCGGATGATCCACGCGTGCGGCATGACCGACCTGCCGCAGGACGTCGGCTTCCATCCCGAGGTGGCCCGGGCCGGGGCCGAGGCGTTGCGGGCCGGTGCGCCGATCCTGTGCGATGCCAACATGGTGGCCTCCGGGGTGACCCGCAAGCGGCTGCCCAAGGACAACGACGTGCGCTGTCTGCTCACCGATCCGCGGACGCCCGTGCTGGCCGCCGAGCAGGGCACCACCCGCAGCGCCGCCGCCGTGGACCTGTGGGTCGACGACCTCGCCGGTGCCGTGGTCGCGGTCGGGAACGCGCCCACCGCGCTGTTCCGCCTGCTCGAACTGATCGACCGGGGCGCGCCGCACCCGGCCGCGATCATCGGCATCCCGGTCGGCTTCATCGGCGCGGCCGAGTCCAAGCAGGCCCTGGCCGAACACCCCGCCGGCATTCCCTACCTCGTCGTCCACGGCCGCCGCGGTGGCAGCGCGATGACCGCGGCCGCCCTGAACGCCCTGGCGAGCGAACAGGAATAGCCGCGGCGCCGAACCGGAGTCCGCCCGGATTCCGGAGCCGAAAGCCCCGAACCGCACCGCACACCCGCACCCCGCACCCATCCCCCAGGAGCGCAGCGTGACCACCACCGGCCGCCTGTACGGCATCGGCCTCGGCCCGGGCGACCCCGAGCTGATCACCCTCAAGGCACATCGCCTGATCACCTCGGCCGACGTGGTCGCCTACCCGGTCAAGAAGGGTGCGCGCGGCGTCGCGATCACCATCGCCGAGCCGTATCTGAGCGACACCCAGCTGCGCCTCCCGCTCGAATACCCGGTGACCACCGAGAGCACCGACCACCCGGGTGGGTACGACGGCGCGCTCGCCGACTACTACGACTCGACCGCCGCCGAGATCGCCGCGCATCTGGACGCCGGTCGCGACGTCGCGGTGTTGTGCGAGGGCGACCCGTTCTTCTACGGCTCGTACATGTACTGGCACGAACGCCTCGCCGACCGCTACCCGGTCGAGGTCGTGCCCGGGGTGACCTCGGTCAGCGGGGCGGCGGCGGTGTTGGGGCGGCCGCTCGTGCAACACGACGAGGTGCTCACGATCCTGCCCGGCACGCTGCCGCCCGAGGTGCTCGCGGCGCGGCTGCGGACCACCGACTCGGCCGCGGTGATCAAGCTCGGCAAGCGGCATTTCCCGGCCGTACGCGATGCGTTCGAGCAGGCCGGCTTGGCCGATCGCACGTGGTACGTGGAGCGGGCGACCACCGATCGGCAGCAGGTGCGCCCGCTCGCCGACGTGGTTCCGGACGAAGTGCCGTACTTCTCCCTGGTGATCACCCCGTCCGCCGCCCCCGGCGGCGAGTTCGCCACCAACCGCACCCCGTGCGCGCCCGAGCCGGCGTACGTGTTGCCCGAACCCACCGGCGAGCTCGGCTCGATCGACGTGGTCGGCCTCGGGCCGGCCGGTCCGCAATGGCTCACCCCGGACGCGCACGCGGCCCTCGCCGCCGCGGACCACCTGGTCGGCTACGGCCCGTACGTGGACCGCGTCCAGCCCCGCCCGGGCCAGAAGCGCCATCGCACCGACAACCGGGTCGAGGCCGAACGCGCGCGGCACGCCATCGCGTTGGCCGAGGCGGGCGGCCGGGTCGCGGTGGTCTCCTCCGGCGACGCGGGCGTGTTCGCGATGGCGTCCGCCGTACTGGAGGCGGCGCACGAGACCGCGACCGAGGTCCCGGTCCGGGTGGTCGCCGGGCTGTCCGCGATGCAGGCCGTGGCGTCGCGGGCGGGGGCACCGCTGGGTCACGACTTCTGTGTGATCAGCCTGTCCGCGATCCTCAAGCCGTGGGACGTGATCGAGCGTCGGCTGACCGCCGCCGCCGAGGCGGACCTCGCGGTCGCGATCTACAACCCGGCCTCCAAGACCCGGCGCACCCAGGTCGCGGACGCCCGCGACCTGTTCCTCAAGCATCGCGCCCCGGGCACCCCGGTCGTGGTCGGCCGCGACGTCGGCGGCCCGACCGAGTCGGTGCACGTGGTCCGGCTGGCCGACCTGGACCCGGAGCTGGTGGACATGCGTACGCTGCTGATCATCGGCTCGTCGCAGACCCGCACCTACCCCCGGCCGGACGGCGGCACCGGCGTGTACACGCCGCGACGCTACCCGGCCTGACGGCCCGAGCCGTGTCGACGACGATCCCGGGTCGGGTCGCCCCCGCACGGCCGGGGCGGCCCGGTCGAGGCGCCGAGATCGACGCGCGACGGTCGTATGTCACAGTGAGTGGCGTGCGCGACTCACGTCCCGGCCGCCGCGGCCGACCCGTCCAGGACCCACCGCGCGGCGGCTGCCGCGTCGGTGACCTGTTCCGGCGCGCACACCCGGGGACGGCGGATCAGCACCACCGGCAGGCCCAGCTCCCGGGCTGCGGTGAGCTTGGCCGCGGTGAGGGCGCCGCCGCTGTCCTTGGTCACGATCGCGTCGATGCGCCGGTCGCGCAACAGCGCGATCTCGTCCCCGACGGTGAACGGGCCCCGGGACAACAGGACTTCGCAGGCCCGCGGGAGCGCTCCGGTCGGCGGCTCGACGCTGCGCAGCAGGAACCACAGGTCGTCCAGGTGGGCGTAGGGCGCGGTCTCCAGGCGACCCGTGGTCAGGAACACCCGCCGGGCCAGGCCGGGCAACACCCGCGCGGCCTCGGCCGCGGAGTCGACCGGATACCAACGGTCACCCGGCACGGCCGTCCATCCCGGCCGTTGCAGGCGCAGCAGCGGGACGTGCGCCTCGACACACGCGGCGACCGCGTTCGCCGAGATCCGGGCCGCGAACGGGTGGGTGGCGTCGACCACCGCCGCGACGCCGCGCGCCCGCAACCACGCGACCAGTCCGGGCACGCCGCCGAAGCCGCCCACCCGGGTCTCGCCGACCGGCAGCACGGGTGCGCTGGTCCGCCCGGCCAGCGACGAGACGACACACAGCCCCGGTACGTCGACCAGACGCGCGGCAAGCACCCTCGCCTCGGCGGTACCGCCGAGCAACAACACCACGCGGCCCGCCCCGGCCCGGGAGGCGAGCGGGACGGGCGCCTCGGTGAATGCCTCCGCTCCGCCGGGTCCACCGGATCCGCTCGACCCGCTCGACCCGCTCACGATTGGCTCCTCGACCGATGACCGGCCCCGATCGTCTGCGCCGCGGCTGGACCACCGGCGCGTGTGCGACCGCCGCGACGACCGCCGCCTACCAGGCCCTGTTGACCGGCGATTTCCCCGACCCGGTGACGGTATGGCTGCCCGGCGGCCAGACGCCCGCGTTCGCGCTCGCCGTCGAGGAGCTCACCGCGCCCACCCGGGTCGCCATGGCCGGTGTGGTCAAGGACGCCGGCGACGACCCGGATGTCACCCACGGTGCGCTGATCCGGGCCACCGTCCGGCACGCGGCGCCCGGCACCGGGGTGACCTTCCGGGCCGGCCCCGGCGTCGGCACGGTGACCCTGCCCGGCCTCCCGCTCGCGGTCGGCGAACCCGCCGTCAATCCCGTGCCACGCAAGCTGATCCGCGAAGCGGTGGCCCGGGTGGCCGCCGCGCACGGCGGTACCGGCGACGTCACGGTCGAGTTGTCCGTGGACGACGGCGCCCGGATCGCCGAACAGACCTGGAATCCGCGCCTGGGCATCCTGGGCGGGCTGTCCATCCTGGGCACCACCGGCGTCGTCATCCCGTACTCGTGCTCGGCCTGGATCGACTCGATCCGGCGCGGCATCGACGTCGCGCTGGCCACCGGCGAGACGCACGTGCTCGGCGCGACCGGCACCACCTCGGAGCGGGTCGGGGCGCAGGTGTGCGGCCTGTCCGGCACCGCGCTGTTGGACATGGGCGACTTCGCCGGCGCGCTGCTCAAGTACCTGCGTCGGCACCCGATCCCGCGCCTGACCATCGCCGGCGGCTTCGCCAAGCTCTCCAAGCTCGCCGACGGCCATCTCGACCTGCACTCGGGTCGCTCGCAGGTGAACCTGGACGCGCTCGCCGACCGGGCCGCGGCGGTCGGCGGCGACGCCGCGTTGGCCGCGCACATCCGCGCCGCGAACACCGCCCTGCACGCGCTCGAACTGGCCCGGGCGGCAGACGTCCCGCTCGGCGACGCGGTCGCGGAAGCCGCCCGCGACGCCGCCCGGTCGCTGCTGCGCGGCAGCGAACTCCCGATCACCGTCGACGTGATCGCGATCGACCGCGCGGGCACCATCGTCGGCCGCGCCGCGCCGGCCTAGATCGCGGCGATCCGGACCCGCGCCGCTCACCCGACCGGCCTCGGCTCGCCACGATCGCGGATCTCGCTGTACAGGTGGCTGTCGCAGAAACCCGGTTCACCCAGCACCCGGCCGACCATGATGATCGCCACCGCCTTGATCCCGTTGTCGCGCACCAGGGACACCAGGTCCGCCAGTTCGCCGCGCACGATCAGTTCGTCCGGGCGGGACGCGCGCGCGACCACCGCGACCGGGCAGTCCGCGCCGTACAGCGGGGTCAACTCGGCGACCACCCGCTCGACTTGACCGACCGCCAGATGCAGCACCAGCAGCGCGCCGGACCGGCCCAGCGTGGCCAGGTCCTCGCCCGGCGGCATCGCCGTCGCGTTGCCCGCCACCCGGGTCAGGATCACCGTCTGGCCCACCGTGGGCAGCGTCAGCTCGCGGCCCATCGCCGCCGCCGCGGCGGCGAACGCCGGTACGCCCGGGGTGATGTCCCACGGAATGCCCAGCGCGTCGAGCCGGCGCTGCTGCTCGGCCACCGCACTGAAGAACGAGGTGTCGCCGGACTGGAGGCGGGCCACGTCGTGCCCGGCCGCGTGCGCGGCGCGCAGTTCCTCGACGATCTCGTCCAGGTTCAGCTCGGCGGTGTCCACCAGTCGGGCTCCGGGCGGTGCCGCCTCGACCAGTTCGCGCGGCACGAGCGCGCCGGCGTACAGGCACACCGGCGACGCGGCGATGATCCGCAACCCCCGCACCGTGATCAGGTCGGCCGCGCCGGGCCCGGCGCCGATGAAGTGCACGGTCATGGAACTACTCCTCGTTCGCATCGGAAAGCGGCTTGACCGCCACCCACTGGGTGACCGGCATCGCCGGCCGCCATCCGGTGAACCGGCCCACGGGGGCGGACCGGGTGACCTGAAGGCGCGTCAACTCCCCGCCGTACGCCGCACGATGGCGCAACACCTCGGCCTCGGTCTCGGCCACCACCGCGTTCGCGACCAGCCGGCCACCGGGGCGCAAAGCGGCCCAGCACTCTTCGACCACGCCCGGCACGGTCAACCCACCGCCGATGAACACCGCGTCCGGGGCCCGGCCCACCCGCTCGCGGAGTGCCTCCGGCGCCCGACCGACCACGATCCGCAACGCCGGCACGCCCAGCGCGACCGCGTTCGCCCGGGCCCGCTCGGCCCGGTCCTCGCGGGTCTCGAAGCCGACCGCCCGGCACGACGGATGCGTGCGCATCCACTCGATGCCGATACTGCCGCTGCCCGCGCCCACGTCCCACAACAACTCGCCGGGACGAGGCCCGAGCACGGCCAAGGTCACAGCGCGGATCTCGCGCTTGGTCAACTGCCCGTCGTGGGCGTAGGCATCATCCGCCAGACCGGGAGCCCGACTCAGCCCGGGGCCGTCCGCGCACTCGATCGCGACCACGTTCAAGTCCGCGAACCGCCGCTCGGGAGCCGCCGCGAGCGCGTCGGCGGTGCCCCGCCACGTCGACTCGGCCGGGCCACCCAGGTGTTCCAACACGGTGACCGCGCTCGTCCCGAAGCCGCACTCGCCCAACAAGGCGGCGGCCCGACCCGGCGTGGAGCCATCCGCGCTGAGCAGCAACACCCGCGCCCCGGCGAACAGTTCGGCGGCCAATCCGGCCAGCGGTCGGCCCACCGCGCTGACCACCGGGACGGCCTGCACCGACCAGCCCAGCCGCGCACACGCGAGCGAGGCCGACGAGGGAGCCGGCAGCACGACGACCCGCTCGGCGCCCAACTCCCGGACCAGCGCGGCCCCGACGCCGTAGAACATCGGGTCCCCGCTGGCCAGCACGCACACCTGCCGGGCCCCGGCCAGGGCGGCGACGAAGTCCACCGAGAACGGCGACGGCCAGCGGACCCGCTCGGCCGCCGCACCCTCCACCATGGCCAGGTGCCGCGCGCCGCCGACCAACACGTCGGCAGCGCCCACCAACGCCCGGGCCGCCTCGGAGAGTCCGGCCCAGCCGTCGTCCCCGATCCCGACCACGGACACCGTCCGGGTCGGCGTCGGGGCGTCCCGCTCAGGCATCCCCCGCGTCCTCGCCGCCTTCGAGGTCGCCCTCGACGTCGAGGTAGACCTCACGCAGGCCGTCCAGGGTGGCGGCCTCCGGCTTCTCCCACATGCCTCGGTCGGCGGCTTCGAGCAGCCGTTCGGCGATGCCGCGCAGCGCCCACGGGTTGGACGTGCGCATGAACTCGCGGTTGGTCTCGTCCAGGACGTATTCGCCCGCGAGCCGCTCGTACATCCAGTCGGCGACCACACCGGTGGTGGCGTCGTAGCCGAACAGGTAGTCCACCGTGGCGGCCAGCTCGAACGCGCCCTTGTACCCGTGCTTGCGCATCGCCTCGATCCAGCGCGGGTTGACCACCCGGGCCCGGAAGACCCGGGCGGTCTCCTGCTGGAGCGTGCGGGTGCGGACCGCGTCGGGCATGGTCGAGTCGCCGATGTAGGCCGCCGGCGCGGTGCCGGTCAGCGCGCGCACGGCGGCGACCATGCCGCCGTGGTACTGGAAGTAGTCGTCCGAGTCGGCGATGTCGTGCTCGCGCGTGTCGGTGTTCTTGGCCGCCACCGCGATCCTGCGGTAGGCGTCCTCCATGTCCTCGCGGGCGAACACCCCGTCCAGGCCCCGGCCGTAGGCGTAGCCGCCCCAGGTCGCGTAGACCTCGGCCAGGTCCGCGTCGTCGCGCCAGGTGCGCGCGTCGATCAGCGGCAGCAGCCCCGCGCCGTAGGCGCCGGGCCGGGAGCCGAACACGCGCGTGGTGGCCCGGCGCGCGTCGCCGTGTCGGGCGGTGTCGGCGCGCACGTGCGCCCGGACGTAGTTGTCCTCGTCCGGCTCGGCCAGCTCCGCGACCAGCCGCACCGCGTCGTCGAGCAGCAGCACCACGTGCGGGAACGCGTCCCGGAAGAACCCGGAGATGCGCACCGTGACGTCCACGCGGGGGCGGCCCAGCTCGGCGAGCGAGATCGCCTCGATGCCGGTCACCCGCCGCGACGCGTCGTCCCACACCGGACGCACGCCGAGCAGCGCCAGTACCTCGGCGATGTCGTCGCCGCTGGTGCGCATCGCGCTGGTGCCCCACACCGAAAGGCCCACCGAGCGCGGCCAGTCGCCGTCGTTGTCCGCGCGGTAGCGGGCCAACAGCGAGTCGGCGAGGGCCTGTCCGGTCTCCCAGGCCAGTCGGCTCGGGATCGCCTTCGGGTCCACCGTGTAGAAGTTGCGGCCGGTCGGCAGCACGTTGACCAGCCCGCGCAGCGGCGAACCGCTGGGCCCGGCCGCGACGTAGCCGCCCTCCAGGGCGTGCAGCACCGCGCCGATCTCGTCGCCGGTGCGGTCCAGGCGCGGCACGATCTCGGTCGCGGCGAACGCCAACACGTCGGCGACCGCCGCCGATTCGGCGCCCAGCACCTCGTGTGTGACGGCCAGGGCCCGGGCCGGGTCCCAGCCACCCGCCTCCATCGCCGCGACCAGGCGATGGGCGCGGTCCTCGGCGTCGTCGGTCTCGGTGCGCGAGGCGCCGCCGCCCTCGACCAGGCCCAGCGATTCGCGCAGGCCCGGGAGCGCGGCGGCCTTGCCGCCCCACACCTGACGGGCCCTCAGCATCGCGGTGACCAGGTTGATCCGGCCCTCGCCGGTGGGCGCGCTGCCCAGGATGTGCAGGCCCTCGCGGATCTGCGCGTCCTTGACCTCGCACAACCACCCGTCCAGGTGCAGGATCAGGTCGTCGAACTCGGCCTCGTGCGGCCTGTCGGTGATGCCCAGGTCGTGGTCGAGCTTGGTGGCCTGGATCAGCGTCCAGATCTGCGCCTGCAGCGCCGGGCCCTTGGCCGGGTCGAGCGCCTGCACGTTGGCGTATTCGTCGAGCAGTTGCTCCAGCCGGGTCAGGTCGCCGTACGTCTCGGCCCGCGCCATCGGCGGCACCAGGTGGTCCACGATGATCGCGTGCGCACGCCGCTTGGCCTGCGCGCCCTCGCCCGGGTCGTTCACCAGGAACGGGTAGACCAGCGGCAGATCGCCGAGCACCGCGTCCGGACCGCACTCGGCGGACAGGCCCAGGTTCTTGCCCGGCAGCCACTCCAGCGTGCCGTGCTTGCCCAGGTGCACGAGCGCGTGCGCGCCGAACCCGCCCGGTCCGGCGGGCGCGTCCAGCCACCAGTAGGCGGCCAGGTAGTGGTGACTCGGCGGCAGGTCCGGGTCGTGGTAGATGGCCACCGGGTTCTCGCCGAAGCCGCGCGGCGGTTGGATGATCAGGATCACGTTGCCCGCGCGCAGCGCCGCGAGCACGATCTCGCCCTCGGGATCGCGCGAGTGGTCCACGTACAGCTCGCCGGGCGGCGGGCCCCAGTGTTCCTCGATGTTCGCGCGCAGCCCGAGCGGCAGCTTCGCGTAGCGCTCGCGGTAGTCGGCCGCCGAGATCCGGACCGGGTTGCCTTCGAGCTGACCCTCCGTCAACCACTCCGGGTCCTGACCGCCCGCCGCGATCAGCGCGTGGATGAGCTTGTCGCCGTCCGGCGGTTCGAGGCCGGGCAGCGCGTCGGCGCCGTCGAGCGCGCCGACGTCGTAGCCGGCCGCGCGCATCGCGCGCAGCAGCGCGACGGCGGAGGCCGGGGTGTCCAGACCGACCGCGTTGCCGATCCGGGAGTGCTTGGTCGGGTATGCGGACAACACCACGCCGACCTTGCGCTCGTCGGCCGGAATGTGCCGAAGTCGGGCGTGTCGAACCGCGATTCCGGCCACTCGCGCGGCTCGTTCGGGGTCGGCGGCGTAGTGCGTGAGCCCGTCCGGGCTCGTCTCCTTGAACGAGAACGGGACGGTGATCAGCCGGCCGTCGAACTCGGGCACCGCGACCTGGGTGGCCGCGTCCAGCGGCGACAGGCCCGCGTCGCCGGCCTCCCATTCGGCCCGGCTGGTGGTCAGGTTCAACGCCTGGAGGATGGTGATGTCCAGGCCGGCCAGCGCGCCGACGTCCCACTGTTCGTCGTCGCCGCCGGCGGAGACCTCGGCGGGCTTGGCCCCACCGGCGCCCCCGGCCGCGAGCACGGTCACCAGCAGCGCGTCGAGTTCGCCCAGTGCCGCGAACAACGATTCGTCCGCGCCACGCAACGACGCGCACCAGATCGGTACCGGCCGGCCGCCCGCGTTCTCGATCGCCGCGCACAGGTCGGCCACGAACGCGGTGTTCCCGGCGAGGTGATGGGCGCGGTAGTAGAGCACGCCCACGGCCGGGCCCTCGATCTCCCGGGCCGAGCGGTCCAGCCGGCCCCAGGAGGGCACCTCGACGGGCGGCTCGAAGCCGTGCCCGGTGAGCAGCAGCGTGTCGGAGAGGAAGTGGTGGAGCTGGGTCAGGTTGGCCGGTCCGCCCTGGGCGAGGTAGGCGTGCGCCTGGGCGCTCACCCCGGCGGGTACGGTCGCCAGCTCCATCAGCGCGGCGTCGGCGGCGAGTTCGCCGCTGAGCACGACGACCGGGCGCGGGCCGGCCAACAGCGCGTCCAGGCCCGCCTCCCACGCGCGTCGCCCGCCGAGCAGGCGGACCACGACCAGGTCGGTGCCGTCCAGGAGCGCGGGCAGGTCGGCCGGCTCGACGCGGGCCGGATTGGCCAGGCGCCAGTCGCCCTCGCTCGCCTTGGCGCTGAGCAGGTCGGTGTCGGAGGTCGACAGGAGCAGGATCACCGGGGGCCTCCGCCGATGCCGGCGTGGCGAGCCACGAGGTGGATGTCGCGAACGGCGACGCCGTCGCGGGTGCCGTCGCCGAACGTGCCGCGACGGCGAGCGGGCAGCTCACCGACGGGGAAACCGCAGCGGTCGAAGCTGTGTACGCAAGAACGCCGGCAGGACGAAATCGTCACCTGGAGCGCCTCTCCGGGGTCCTCGCCCCATCGGACTCGGGGTGAGACGCGCAGTTCCTGACTCCCGGTCACGTCGCAGTCGTCCGAGGACGTCGTACAACGGAGCCGGTCACAGTGGCGGGACCGTCCCGGGATCACACCGGGTTCCTGCCACGCCCTCCCCGCGCCGGTAGGGCCGGCGCGGGGCCAGCATCGCTCAGTGGCCCGCCTTGACGCAACATGCCCCGATCGGCGTCGGCACCGGTGGTGACACATCTCACCGCCCCGGCCCGCCCCAACCGGGCCCGCTCGTCCGCCCCGAGCCGGGGATCGATCCGGCGCGGGAGCACGCCCCGCCCGGTCAGCCGCTCGCGCGGACCCGCCGCACGAACGCGTCGAACGCGTCGGCGACCTCGTCGGCGGTCCACTCCAGGGCCGGTTCGGCGACGGTGATCTCGGTGTACGAAAGCCCCGGCGGGCCCGGCTCGGTCCAGCGGCCGGCCAACCACACCCCGTGCTCGGCGGCGTACTCGACGCCGACCCGGTCCAGCAGCGCGGCCGGATAGGGCAGCCACATCTGGAATTGGTGGGTGTGCGGGACGGCCGGGAACACGATCGCCCCGGGCACCCGGGCCAGGCCGGCCGCCACCGTCGCGGCGTGCGCGACCCAGGCGTCCAGCCGGGGCAGGGTCTCCTCCAGTGCCGCGAGCGCGTCCAGCGCCATCGGCCAGGCCTGGAACGGCCGCCCGCCGTAGCGGTGCCGCCACGCGTGCGCCTCCTCGATCAGTTCGGCGCCACCCGCGAGCGCCGCTCCGGCACTCGCCCCCAGGCCCTTGTAGTAGGAGACGTAGACGGAGTCGAACAGGTCGACGATCTCGCTCAGGGAGCGCCCCAGATGCGCCGCGCTCTCCCACAATCGCGCGCCGTCCAGATGCAGCGCGGCGTCGCGGTCGCGCCCGGCCTGCACGACGGCGATCAGGTCGTCCCACGCGGGCAGGACGAACCCGTGGTCGCGCAGCGGGAGTTCGTAGAAGAGCGTGCCGAACCTCTCACCGCAGGTGCGGACGTCCTCGGCGGTGATCTGGCCGGGCCCGTGGGTGAGTACCAGCGGCCGGAGCCCGGACAACACCGAGACCGCGTCCCGCTCGTAGGTCAGCGGATGGGCCCTGGGGTGGATGCCGACCACGTCGGACCCGGTGGCTCCGGCGTGGCAGCGCAACGCGACCTGCTGGGCCATCGTGCCGGTCGGGAACAGCAGCGCCGCCTCGGTGCCGAGCAATTCGGCCGTGCGGGCCTCCAGGCGGGCGACCGCGCCGCCGTCGGCGTAGACGTCGGGCCACGCGTCGGTGTCGAGCGTGCGCTCCGCGTACGCGGTCAGTCGGGCCAGCCGTTCGGCGACCGTGGTGGGTCGTACCCCGGACAGGATCCGGCCGCAGGCGCGGATCGCGCGCATCCGGCCGGTGTGCTCGTCGCCGTCGATGTAAGCCATACAGGCATCATCCAACGAGGCGCCCGGCACGGCGTCCGCCCCGCGCCCCTGCTCGGCCGGCGCGTCGAGCGCTCAGTCGGCCTCGATGCCCAGTTCGGCCAGGATCGCCGCGGTATGTTCGCCGACCGCCGGGATCGGGCCCATCGCCGCCTCGCGGCCGGCCACCGTCACCGGCGGCAGCAGCGCGCGCAGCGGACCGACGGGCGAGTCGATCAGCCGCGACCGGTCCCGGGCGGCGTGTTGCGGGTGCTCGGCGAACTCGGCGACGGTGCGCATTCGGGCGTTGGCGATGCCGACCTCGTCCAGGCTCGCCTCGATCTCGGCGGCGGTGCGGTCCGCGAAGGCCGCCTCGATCAGCTCGGTGAGCCGCTCGTTGCCGGCCACCCGCAACGAATTGTTGCGAAACCTCGGGTCCTCGACCAGGTCCGGCCGACCCAGCACCCGCTCGCACAGCGCGGCCCACTCGCGGTCGTTCTGCACGCCGACGAACACCTGACCGCCGTCGCCGACGCGATACGGCCCGTACGGCGCGATCGCCGCGTGCCGGGCCCCGGTGCGCGGCGGCGGCGTCCCGCCATAGGTCGCGAAGTAGTACGGGAAGCCCATCCACTCGCCGAGCGCGTCCAGCATGGACACCTCGAACGAACTGCCCTCGCCGGTGACCCGGCGCTCGTACAGGGCGGTCAGCATGCCGGTGAAGGCATACATCGCGGCGGCGATGTCGGCGATCGGGATGCCGGCCTTGGCCGGCGTGTCCGGCGTGCCGGTGATCGACAACAACCCGGCCTCGCACTGCACGAGCAGGTCGTACGCCTTCTTGTCGCGATAGGGACCGGACGTCCCGTAGCCCGATATGCCACAGACGATCAGCCGGGGGAATCGGGCCCGCAGCTCCGCCGCGCCCAGCCCCAGGCGATCCGCCGCGCCGGGCGCCAGGTTCTGTACGAACACGTCCGCGCGGGCCAGCAACCGGTCCAGGATCTCCGCCGCCCGCTCGTCCTTGAGGTCGAGCGCGAGGCTTTCCTTGCCCCGGTTGACCCAGACGAAATGGCTCGACAGTCCCTCGACGGTCTCGTCGTAGGTACGGGCGAAATCACCCGCGCCGGGCCGCTCGATCTTGATCACGCGCGCACCGAGATCGGCCAGTTGCCGGGTCGCGTACGGCGCCGCGATGGCCTGTTCCAGGGAGACGACGGTGACGCCCGCGAGAGGTAGCAGCACGTGTCCATCCTGACAGAGCGCCGAAACCGCGACGCGGCCCGGCGCGGCGCACCTTTCGGCACGGGCCGAAGCGTCGCCGGCCGATGATGGCGGCATGGACTCGATCGCACGCGCCACCGACCCGGACTCCGTCCCGCGGCTCGCGGCCCTCGCCGCGCTCCTCGCCGACGAGACCCGCGCGGCGGTGTGCCTGGCCCTGCTGGATCGGCGTGCCTGGACCGGTGGCGAATTGGCCCGGCACTGCGGTGTCGCGCCGTCCACGATCAGCGAGCACCTGACCAGGCTGGTCGAGGGGGGCCTGCTGGTCCGGGAGCGACAGGGTCGACACGGCTACGTGCGGCTGGCCGACGCCGGGGTGGCCCGGATGGTCGAGGACCTGGCCGCGTACGCGACGCCCACGACCGCGCGGCCGGCGAACTCGCTGCGCGCGCACTCGGCCGGGGCGGCGCTGGCCCGGGGTCGCACCTGCTACGACCACCTGGCCGGCCGGCTCGGCGTGGCGATCACCGACGCGCTGACCGACCGGGACCTGCTCCGGCAGGACACCGGCTTCGCGCTCACCGACGACGGCCTCGCCTGGTTCGCCGACCTGGGTGCCGACCTGGCCACGCCGAGCAAACGCCCGTTGGCCCGCCCCTGCCTGGACTGGACCGAACGCCGCCACCACCTCGCGGGCACGGCCGGCGCCGAACTGTGCCGGGTCCTGCGAGTCCGCGGCTGGACCGAGCGGGTCGGCACGGGCCGCGCGGTCCGGGCCGGCGAGGTGGGGCGCGCCGAGTTGGGGCGGCTGCTGGGGATTCGGGAGGCCGAATTCGAGGTGGCGTGACCGCCTCCCGGACGGGGGTGTCCGGGCGGCTCGGTCAGTCCGACGAACGCCGCAGCCGGTCGACCAGGCGGCGGGCCCAGGAGCGCCCGGGTCGAGGCGGGTTCGCCGCCCGGCCGGGAGACGACCCCGCGTCGCCCTCCGCCCCGGGCGCCCAGGCCGGCCGCGGCCACTGCCCGGCCCCCGACTCCACGTCCGCGCCCGGTGCGTCGCGGCCGAGGATCACCCGCATGGGCAGCTTCGGGAAGCCGGCCACCTCGGCGGCGTCGAAGTCGGCCACCCCCAGACCGGTACCGGTACGCGTGGCACCGGGCGTGGTCGTGCGCAGCTCCCATTCGCTCCCCCGCCCCAGGATCCGGACCGGCACACCACGCGCCCGAAGTTCGGCGCCGAGCCGAAAGCGCAGACACGGCCGATCCGGCCCGAGCAGATGGCGGGGAGCCCCGTAGTCCCCGGACGCCTCGCACGCCACGGTGAACGTGGCCCCGGACACCCAGACCACCTCCAACACCGCGGCCTCGCCCGCGTCCGGGATCGGCACGATCGCCGTGAGGTCGCCCACGCCGTGCAGCACGAACGTGCCCTCGGGCAGATCGGGCCGGATCGACGGTGTCGGCTCGACGTCGATCGACCACGGTCCGCGCGCGGTGACGACCATCATCTGTGGCCCGACCACGCCGAACTCCCAGGACTGCCAGGGCTGTTCTGGATGCGGATCGATCTCCTGCCAGGTCCCCGCCGCAGCGTCCGCCCCCGCCGATGGTGGCAACAGACGCACGTCGACCGGCCCGCCCGATCGCGTACCGATCAGCCTGCCCACCCCCAGCGGCCCGGTATACCGGAGCACCTCGCTGCCGACACCCTCGATCGAGCGCTCGAACTCCCGGACCGCGTCCGGGTCCCTGAGCCGGAGCGACCACGCGCCGGCGCACCGGACCCGCACCGCCCGCAGCACGCGTCCTTGCTCGTCCACGGTCAAAATGCTCGCGTCGGAGCCCTCGGCCGGCCCGTCGTAGGCACACCACCCGACCGGTCCACCCGGCCGCTCGATCCGCCACAGACGCAGTTGTTCACCCGGCGCGCTCTCGATCCGGACCAGGGCGATCCGACCCCGCACCGGAACGTCGAGCACCACGTCCGCGTCGCCGAAGCCCCGGTGGGTGAACGGGGTGTCGTCCTCTCCGTGCCCTCGGGCCCGGTCGGGCGGGGCGCTCATCGTGGGTGTGCCTCGATCCGCCAGGACTGCCCCTCTGCCGCGGTGACGGTCAGGAAGCCGGCCGCCACCTCGAAGCGCACCGGCTCGCCGGCCTTGCGGAGTGAGCTCCGGGCGGCCACCGCGTCGCGGCCGGCCCGATTCAGTTCGAGTGCCGGAATTCCCACGATCACCCGGGCCGCCCGGACCGCTCCCGCCCGCACGTCGAGCGTGGCATCGGGTCCGGTGTACCGAACGAGTTCCGGGCCACGTCCGGTGAGCGAACGGTCGAAGTCACGAATGTGCTCGACCGGAAGTGCCGAGATCACCCAGGAGCCCTGCTCCGACACACTGATCGTGTCCGGTTCGAGGCCGACACCGATGACCGATGTCATGTCCCCCACAGCGCCGCTCAGTCGGGTACAGCTCCACTCCCCCAGCGGATTTCGGGCCCATCGGCGGATCGTCGGTCGACCCGTCGGCTCGTGCAGTACCAGGCGTGCCGGCGGCCCGTCATAGCGCAGCACGTCGCTCCCCAGGCCCGTGTGGCGCGAACCCAACCGCTGCGCACCGGCCAACGGGACGACCCGCAGCTCCCACTCGGCGTCCCGCGCCTCCAGTTCGATCTCGACGGGAGCACCGCGCCTCGGCTTGGGGACCAGCAGATAGCGCGTCGGGTACCCCGGTCCCACCTCGTAGGTGTGGAACACGTTTTCCCGAAGCGGCCATTCCGGCACGTTCACGCACAGGTTCGCGAACGCGAGTACCTCCAGGACGGCCGGCTCATCGGGGTCGGGCAGGGTGACCCCGACCGTGCGCGAGCCCATCCCGCGATGAGCCGGCGGCCCGGCAGGCGGACCGCTCTCGTCCGGGCCGGCCTCCTCCGTCGACAACTGCCAGTCGTCCCGGGTCAGTACGACCACGAGTCGTGGGCCGTCGAGGGTGATGGCGTACCGACCGGCACCCAGGAACGCGACTTCGGCCGAGTCGTCCGCCTGTTCGGCCGACGAGTCGGCCGGGTCCATCGCGAATGCCGCCACCCCGGATTCGGGCAACACCCGAATGCGCGCGTTGCCCCCGGCCCCGTGCACGTCGGCGACCAGCGTGGCCACGCACCCGGGGCCGTCGTAGCGCACGACCTCGCAGCCGTGGCCCGCGAGTGTGTCGACGAGTTCGCGCGCCGCACCGGGTTCCTTCAGTTGCAGCGTCCAGGATCCGTCGCTGACCACCTTGAGCATGCGCAGGGCGCCCGGACCGGTGTCGTGCACCAACAGGCTGCCCTCTTCACCCTGTTCGGGCGCCGAGTACAGGAAATCCCCGAACGGCGAGCCGGGTTCGGGCACGGACCACAGATCCAGGCTGGTTCCGGCCGGCTTGACCACCTGGAGCAACGCCGGACTCCCGGGCACCGGGAAGGCCACTCCGACCTCGGAATTCCCGCTGCCATGGCACGTGTACGGCGTGTCGTCGTGATCGAAGTCCTGCACCACACCCTCGCCGTGGTCCGGTCGAACACAATCGTTCATGTCGCGACTGTTCCACACCCGGCGCAACGCCGAATGGCCGGTTCACAAACTCCGGGTCGGCGACCTGCGTCGGGCCCGACCTGCGGTATCGACCCGGATCCGGCTGAACGCGGCACGGTAGCCGCTCGGGGTCAGCCCGGTCCGGCGCACCAGGTGCTTGCGCAGCGAGTCGGTGGTGCCGATGCCGCTGTGCTGCGCGACCAGTTCCATCGACAGGTCGGTGGTCTCCAGCAACTCTCGTGCACGGTCCACCCGTTGGTGAAGCAGCCACTGCAACGGGCTGAGGCTCGTCTCGGCGTGGAAGCGGCGGGTCAGGGTACGCACGCTGGTGCTCGCGTGCGCGGCCAGGTCGGCCAGGGTGAGGGGTTCGTCGAGGCGGGCCAGCGCCCAGGCCCGGGTGCCGGCGAGCGATACGCCGCTTTCCGGGGGCAGCGGGGATTCGATGAACTGGGCCTGGCCGCCCGGGCGTACCGGTGCCGCGACGACCAGGCGGGCGACGATGTTGGCGGTGGCCGCGCCGTAGTCGGTCCGGATCAGGTGCAGGCACAGGTCGATCCCGGCGGACAGGCCGGCCGAGGTCAGGATCGGCCCGTCCTCGACGTACAGCACGTCCGGCCGCAGGTCCACGGCCGGGAAGCGGCGGCGGAACTCCTCGGTCATCGTCCAGTACGTGGTGGCCGCGCGCCCGTCCAACAGGCCCGCCTGCGCCAGCACGAACGCGCCGGTGCAGATCGACGCCACCCGCTTGCCCGCCGCCGCGGCGGTACGCAGCGCGGCCAGGACGCGCGGGTCCGCGTCCGCACGGGCACCGGTGCCGGTGACGATCACCGTGTCGGCGTCGTGCATCGCGTCCAGGCCGTGCGGCACCACGATGTCCAGGCTGCCGGTGCCGACCACGGCGCCCGGCTCGGCGGTACACACCCGGACCCGGTAGCCGGCCACGCCGTCGACCACATCGACCGCACCGAGCACCAGTTCCGGGATGGACAGGTCGAAGGTGGTCACCGGTGGCACGGCCACGACGGCTATTCGATGCATGGCCCGAACCTCCGGATGTTTGGCATTCCGGCCACTACCGTACGACCCGGCGCGGACGGAGGCTGGACACGTCCCCTTCGGACACCCTTCCTTCCCCTCCTCTTCGTCCTGGAGCACGCATGTCCTCGTCCTCTTCCCCCCGCCACGTCGTGGTCGGTGCCGGCGCCACCGGCACCGCCACCGCGCTGCTGCTCGCCGGCTCCGGCGAGCGGGTCCGGGTGCTCACCCGCCGCGGAACCGGCCCGGACCATCCGCTGATCGAACGCCACGCCGTCGACGCGACCGATGCCGCCCGCCTGGTCGAACTCACGCAAGGAGCCGAGACGTTGTTCAACTGCGCGATGCCGGCCTACCACCGCTGGCCCACCGACTGGCCGCCGCTGGCCGGCGCGCTGCTGACGGCGGCGGAGCGCACGGGGGCGCGCTATGTGATGCTCGGCAACGTATACGGCTACGGCCCGGTGGACGGGCCGATGACCGAGGACCTGCCGATGGCGCCGAGCACCGTCAAGGGCCGGGTGCGCGCCGCAATGTGGACCGACGCGCTCGCCGCGCACGACGCGGGCCGGGTCCGGGTCACCGAGGTACGCGCGAGCGACTTCGTCGGGGCGGGCGCGAACTCGCTGTACAACTTCCTGGTCGTCCCGCACGTGCTCGCCGGCACCCCCGCCGTGCTCCCCGGCGACCTGGACGCGGCGCAGAGTTGGACGTACACCGGCGACGTGGCCCGCACCCTGGTCGCGGCGGCACGCTCCACCCGATCGTGGGGCCGGGCCTGGCACGTACCGTCCTCGACCCGATCCATCCGGGCGACGACCGCCCGCCTCGCCGCGCTGACCGGCTCGCCCGAGCCGCGCCTGACCCGGATGACCGCCGAGGAGGTACGCACGATCGGCCGCCGGGACCCGATCATGGCGGAGGTCGAGGAGATGCTCTACCTCACCGAGGGCGACTCCACACTCGACGCGACGTTGACGACGAGGATCCTGGGCGTAACGGCGACACCCCTGGACACCGCGTTGTCGGAGTTCGCCGCGGCACGGCCCGCGCACGCCTGAGCGAGCACGCCGGGCGTCACGTGCGGGTGACGCCCGGCGGTCGATGCCGACCGACCCCCGCCGTACCGTGTTTAATCGGGGGTGATCCGGCGCGACGGAAGGACCCCACGATGAGCACGGTGGATCGGCACGGGCTCGACCTGTCCGGCATGGGCCCGGAGGCGATCCGGCACTACGAACGCGCGCTGGACGCGCTGCTGTTCTTCCGGCCGGAGGTGGGCACCGAGGTCGAGGCGGCGCTGGCGGCCGATCCCGGTGCGCCGATGGCCAACGTGTTCGCGGCCTATCTCGGTCTGTTGGGCACCGAATCGCGCGACGCCGCCGCCGCGCGCGAACGTTACGCCGCGTTCGTGCCCACCCCGACCAGGGTCGGCGCACGCGAGGTCGCGCATCTGCGGGCCGCCGACGCGTGGTTGGCCGGCGACATCCGCCGGGCCGGCGACATCCTGCACGAGTTGGTCGTCGCGTATCCCCGGGACGCGCTCGCGCTGCTGGTCGGCCATCAGATCGACTTCCTCACCGGCGACGCGCTCCGGTTGCGCGACCGGGTCGGCGGCGTGCTCAGCGCGTGGGACCGGGACGATCCGCACTACGGGCCGGTGCTGGGCATGGCCGCGTTCGGCCTGGAGGAGGCCGGCCACTACGCGCGCTCCGAAGAGACCGGGCTGGCCGCGGTGGCGGCGAATCCGCGCGACGTGTGGGCGATCCACGCGGTGGTGCACACGTACGAGATGCAGGGTCGCTTCGCCGAGGGCATCCGCTTCATGGACGCCCGGACCGCCGACTGGACCGGCGGCAACTACCTGAACGTGCACAACTGGTGGCACTACGGCCTGTTCTCGATCGAAGCCGGGGCCAACGATCGGGCGCTGGCCATCCACGACGCCGTCCTGCACCACGACCGGTCGGCCGGCCTGGCGATGGAACTGCTGGACGCCTCGGCCCTGTTGTGGCGCCTGCACCTGGCGGGCGACCCGCAGGTCGAGCGCTGGCGCCGGCTCGCCGACGCGTGGGCGGCCCGCGCGGACGGCCCGTACTACGCGTTCAACGACACCCACGCGGTGATGGCCCTGCTCGGCGCCGGCCGGATCGCCGACGCGCAGGCCGTGGTCCGCGACCGCGAGACCTGGCTCGCCGATCCGCACCCGGGCGTGACCAACCACACGATGACCGCGGCGGTCGGACTGCCGGTCTGCCGCGCGCTGGTGGCCTTCGAGCAGGGGCACTACACCGAGACCGTCGACCTGCTCCTCCCGATTCGACACCGCCTGAACACCTTCGGCGGCAGCCACGCCCAACGCGACGCGATCCAGCAGACCCTGGTCGAGGCGGCCCTGCGGAGCGACCGGCACGACCTGGCCCGGACGCTGCTCAGCGAACGCGTCAACCTGCGCCCGACCAGCCCGTACAACTGGCTCGGCCGGGCCCGCCTCGCCGACGCCCTGGGCCGCCCCGCCGAGGCCGCCGACGCCCGCGAACGGGTCGCCGAACACACCGCCGCGATCACCATCGCCTGGGGACGCTGAGCCGGCGGCTCGGGAGTTGCCCCGCCCCGAGGGTGGTCGACCGGGTGGTCCGCGCCGGATGCGCGAGAATTGCGCACTCGTCGCGGGCCGGGTCGATGGCCCTGTGACGTCGTCGACAACACGGGAGAGTGGCATACATGGGTGAGTCCCGGGACGAATCCGGAGCGCGTCGGCAGGTTCCGGACGATCCGGGGCTGCTCGCCGCGGCCACCCGGAGCCCGGGCGGGTCGGTCGCCGAGATCGACCCGGCGTTCGCCGACGACCCCAACGGCTACGTCCCCGGCGAGGCGATCCGAGGCGCGTGGGTGGTGGGTCCGGACGGGCTGTTGACCGGCGAGTACCGGGAGAACCCGCGGCACGGGCCGCCGCAGGACGACTTCGCCAAGCTGCTCCAGGACGACGCGTGGTTCGGCTGGCTCGGCGACGACCCGGCGGGCGCGATCCGCGAGTCGGTCACCGAGTGCTTCGAGGACCAGGCTCCCGGCGCCGCGCTGACCTGGATGAAGATCCTCGAACCGCCGCGCTGCGCCACCACGGGCCGGCCGGCCCCGGACGACGAGCAGTACCTGATCCCCACCCGCGCCGGGGTGGCCGTCTGGTTCGCCGCCCAGATCGTCGCACCGGACCGGGACCGGACCACCGTGTGCGGCATCTTCACCTGGGTCGCGATCCACCTGGACGCGCCGGCCGACCGCCTCGACCGGATCTGGCTCGACCTGGACGCGGACCTGGACTGGGCGGAGCAGCAGCTACCGCCGCGGTTGTACGGCGTGGACACGGAGGGCACGGACGACGGCGCGGACGAGGACCTGCCGAGCACCTGAGCCCGGAGCCCCGGCGGAGGGGGTGTCGCCCCTACCGCGCGGCCTGCAATCGCGGCTTCAGGTGCCGAGCGATCGCCTCCGCGAGCCGCGGCGGCACCGCGTTGCCGATCTGCCGGGCGATCTCGGTCTTGGAGCCGCACCACACGAAGGTCTCCGGGAAGGACTGGAGCCGGGCCGCCTCGCGATGCGTGATCGGGCGGTTGACCCGGTCGGTCGGATCGTCCGGGTTCCACTGCGGATGCAGGTACTGGCCCTTCTCCGGCTTGTAGAACTCGGTCCTGATGGTCAGCGACGGGTGGTCCCAGCGCATCCGGCCCATCACGTCCGTCGTCCCGGTCTTCTTGTTCCGCCAGCAGTCCGGCAGCAGGTGGTCCGGCAGATCGAAGCGGCCGCCGCCGGGCGGCACGCAGTCGTAGCGCAGCAGCGAGCGCTCGATCGGCGTGCGGGCCAGGTGCAGGTCGGCCTCCTTGAACACGCCGGGCACGACCCGGCCGAAGAACTCGGTCCGGGAGACCGGCAGGCTGGTCGTGCCGGGCACGCGCGGCAGGTGCTCGATCGCGTCCCGCACGGTGTTCCAGCGCTGCGATCGGCCGGGGCCGTGGGTCGGCTCCGGGACGCTGATCTCGCCGATCCGGGAGCCGATCACGATCGCCCGCTTGCGGCGCTGCGGGACTCCGTAGTCCACCGCCGGGAGCAGCGCGTCGGTGAGCACGTACCCCTCCAGGAGGCCGCCGGGCTGCGCCTCGGCGAGCAGCAGCGCGAACTCGGCGGACTTCTGGAAGCGGTCCACGTTCTCGATCACGAACACCTTGGGCCTGGCCCGACGCACGAAGCGCAGGTATTCCTTCCAGAGCTTGTTGCGCGGGTCCTCCACGTTGCGGCTGCCCAGGTTGGAGAAGCCCTGGCAGGGCGGGCCGCCGATGATCAGGTCGGCCCGCGGGATGTCCCTGTCCGGGATCTCCGCGATGTCGCCCCAGCGCATGTGCGCGTCGCCGAAATTGGCGGCGTAGGTCGCGGCGGCGTGCAGATTCCACTCGACCGCCATGACCGGCCGAAAGCCCTTCGCGGCGGCGAACCCGGACGTCATTCCACCGCAGCCCGCGAACAGGTCGATCATGGTGATGGGTCGTGCCATGCGGACAGGTTAGCCGGCCGCGCGCCTCGCGATCACGGCATCCCGAACCCTGGCCGCCGCCGTGGCCGCGTCCTCGTGCTCCCAGACCCGCACCACGAGCCAGCCGGCCTCGGCCATTCGTCGGTCGGTGTCCAGGTCGCGGGTGCGGTTCCCCTCGATCTTGGCCTTCCAGAACTCGGCGTTGCGTTTGGGCCAGGTCGCGTGCTGCGGACACCCGTGCCAGAAGCAGCCGTCGACGTAGACGGCGACCTTGGTCGGGCCGAACACGACGTCCGCCTCGCGGCGGATGCCCTTGAGGGGGCGGCGGTGCACGCGGTAGCGCAGGCCCATGCCGTGCAGCACGCGCCGCAGGGCGACCTCGACGCCGGTGTCCTTGCTGCGCTGGCGACTCATCCGCGCGCGGGTCGCTTCCGTGGTGGTCAGGCTCGTCACGAACACCATGGTGCACGGTCGCACTGTCATCGCGCCCCGACGTGCCCGCGGCGGGCCCGCTTCGGTGCGCCGGGTGCGGTGGGTGCGGTGGTCAGGCGGGGTACGCGCGGGCCTCCGTCGCCTTGACCGCCGCCCATACCGGCTTGCCCGGCGCCAGTTCGAGTTCGGCGACCGCGAGCGGTGTGACGTCGGCGAGCAGCGGCACCGGGCCGGTCAGTTCGACCCGGACAGTGTCGCCGTGCAGTTCCATGCCGTCCACCTCGACCTGCCACAGGTTGCGCGGGCTGCCGTCCGGACGGGTCCGGTACAGCGTCACCGCGGCCGGCGGGAAGGCCACGAACACCTCGTCGGCGTCCGGGAGTTCGGCCACCACCAGGCGCTGCCCGGCGGGCAGGTCGACGCCGCCGGCCGAGGTGCTGCCGCGGTAGAGGTTCAGGCCCACCAGACGGGCCACGTAGTCGGTGCGCGGATGGCGGGCCACCTCCGCCGGCGTGCCGCTCTGGACCGCGCGGCCCGCCTCGATCACGGTGAGCCGGTCGGCCAGCACCATCGCGTCCAGCGGGTCGTGGGTGATCACCACCGCGACCCCGTCGAAGTCGGCCAGATGCCGACGCAGCGTGGCCCGCACCGCCACCCGGGTACGGGCGTCCAGCGCGGCCAACGGCTCGTCCAGGAGCAGCAGTCGCGGATGGGTGGCCAGCGCGCGGGCGAGCGCCACCCGCTGGGCCTGCCCGCCGGAGAGCCGGCCCGGCTTGACGCCCGCGTGTTCGGCCAGGCCGACCCGGTCCAGCCAGTCCGCCGCCACGCTCCGGGCCTCGCGCCGGCCGACGCCCTGACAGCGCAGCCCGAAGGCGACGTTCTCCAGCGCGGACAGGTGCGGGAAGAGCAGGTAGTCCTGGAAGACCACGCCGACCGGACGCCGCTCGGGCGGGGTGTACAGCCGCCGCTTCGGATCCTCCAGGTCGACGCCGGCGAGCCGGGTGTGGCCGGCGCCGAGCGGGGTGAGGCCGGCCAGGGCGCGCAGCGCGGTGCTCTTGCCGGCGCCGTTGGGGCCGAGCAGGGCGACCACCTCGCCGGGGGCGGCGGTGAGCTGCACGTCGAGGCGGAAGGCGTCGCGGGTGACGACGAGGTGGGCGTCAAGGCCGGGGGCGGGTGCCGGGCGGGTCTCGTCGGACGGGCGGGTCTCCTCGGTCCGGCCGGTCTCCTCGGACGGGCCGGTCATGAGGTGGTCATCCAGCGCTCGCGCAGGCCGGCCAGGATCAACACGGACACCGCCAACAACACGAGGGAGAGCACGATCGCCGCCTCCGGGTCGGTTTCCAGGGCCAGGTAGACGGCGAGCGGCATGGTCTGGGTCTTGCCCGGGAAGTTGCCGGCGAAGGTGATGGTCGCGCCGAACTCGCCGAGCGCGCGCGCCCACGCGAGCACCGCGCCCGCCGCCACGCCCGGCGCGATCAGCGGCAGGGTAACCCGGCGGAACGCGGTCCAGCGGGACGCACCCAGCGTCGCGGCGGCCTCCTCGTAGCGCGGATCGGCCGCCCGCAGCGCACCCTCGACACTGATCACCAGGAACGGCATCGCCACGAACGCCTCGGCCACGATCACGCCGGTCGTGGTGAACGGCAGCGTGTAGCCGAAGGTGTCGTCCAGCCACTCGCCGACGATGCCCTTGCGGCCGAGCACCAGAAGCAGCGCGACACCGCCCACCACGGGCGGCAACACCAGCGGCAGGGTGACCAGCGCCCGCACCAGTCGGCGGCCGGGAAACTCGGTCCGGGCCAACAACCAGGCCAACGGCACACCCAGCACCAACACGATGCCGGTGGCCACGGTCGCGGTGAACAGCGAGAGCTTGAGCGCCTCGCGGACCTCGGTACTGCCGAGCTGACTCCCCAGGTCGCTCCACGGCGCCCGGATGAGCAGCCCGAGCAGCGGCAGCACCAGGAACACCAGGCCGATCAGGCCGGGTACGAGCAGTGCCAGTGGCGCGCCGCCGCGTCGGGAGCGATCGGCCCGCGTGCGTGCGGGTCGCAGGCGTGTGGGTCGCAGGCGTACCGATCGCTCACGACGGCCGGGGACCCGGGGAGGTTCGATCACGGTGCCTGGAAGCCCGCCGCCGTCAGGGCCGTCCGGCCGGGCTCGGACAGCACGAACGCCACGAACGCCTTGGCCGCGTCGCCGTTGGGTGCCTTGGCGAGCGGGACGATCGGGTACGTGTTGACCGCCTGCGCGGATTCGGGGAAGTCCACGCCGACCGCCTTGGCGCCGGCCGCCTTGACGTCGGTGCGGTAGACGAGTGCGGCGTCCACCTCGCCGAGGGTGAGCTTGGTCAGGGCGGCCTTGACGTCCTGCTCCAGCGTGGAAGGGGTGAACTTGACGCCGGCCGCGTCGAGGGCGGTCTTGGCGGCGGCGCCGCACGGGACCTGCGGGGCGCACTGGGCGACCTTGAGGCCGTCCTGCTTGAGGTCGGCGAGCGACTTGATGTTCTTCGGGTTGCCCGGCGCCACCGCGATCTGCAACGTGTTCTTGGCGAACGCGGTGGGCGTGCCGTCGGCGTTCTTGGCATCGGTGACGAGCTTCATGTTCTTCTCGTCGGCGGACGCGAACACGTCGGCGGGCGCGCCCTGGTTGATGCTCGCCGCCAGCGCCGAGCTGCCGAGGTAGTTGAACTTGACCGTGACACCCGGGTGCGCGGCCTCGAACTGCTTGCCCAGCGCACTGAACGTCTCGGTCAGCGACGCGGCGGCGAACACGTTGACGGTGCCCTTGAGTTCCTTGGCGCCGGCGGCGGGCGCGGACGTGTTCGCATTGACCGGCGGAGTGGCCCCGCCGACCTTCTTGTCGTCCTTGTCGTCGTCGCTGCCGCAGCCGGCGAGGGCGATCAAGGCCCCCGCGAGCAACGCGGCCGAGACCGCACGTCGGGTCCGCACCGTGCCCATTGCACCCATCGTGTGTTCACTCCCCACTAATCGAGGGAGTGCTCGCGCGCTCCCTCGGTCCGCTCCACCATGACATTCGTCGACTTCACCACTGCCGTGGCGAGCACCCCGACCGCAAGGCCGAGTTCGTCCGCGGCCTCGGCGCTCATCAACGAGACCACCCGGTACGGCCCGGCCTGGATCTCGACCTGGGCCATCACCGTGTCCTTGCGGACGTCGGTGACGATGCCGCGGAAGCGGTTCCGCGCCGACGACCAGCCGAGCCGCTCACTGTCCGCACGAGCGTCCCCGGCCGCCGCCGAGCGAGCGAACGCGGCCAACGCCGCGCCCTCCACCACCCGCCGACCGTTCTCGTCCCGCCGCGCGTCGAGCCGACCGGAGTCCACCCACCGCCGCACCGTGTCCGCACTCACTCCGAGCAGAGCCGCCGCATCACCGATCCCGAACATGTTCACGGCCGGGATCCTAGTCACGCGCACCTCTCCCAGAGAGCAAGGCCGACACCCACAAACGCCGGCAGAAGCCGCCGAGTGCGGCGCTCATCCTCGCAGATGCAAGGTATAGATAGCCAGGCACCTCGCAGATTCGATCCAAACGACCACGCTGCGCGGTGGTGCCGGGGCCCAGCGGCCACCCCATCCGGCCCCAAGGCGCGGCCGGGGACGCAGCAGCCGTCCGGCCCCACGCCGACGGGCGGACGATCCGTGGCCGCCGCCGACTGCCGGGCGGGCTGGAGCCCGTGGCTGCCGGCGGGTCAAGCGTGCCTGCCCATCGGACAAACCTCCGCGCTGCGCACCGCCCGGCTACACGGCGACACAGGCCACCGACGGCGAAGGCCGGCAGCAGGCAACACCCCCCGGTCGGGGCTTGCCGAACCCCGCCGGCCAGGGGCCGTCGACGGCGACATGCGCCGGCACGGGCGTTCGCCGCGCACCTGGATCACGGCCGGAACGCCCCGGGCCGGGCCACTGGGCGCACCCACGTATCACCGCACCAGGTCCCGGGACCCGTCCCACGAAGCGGGCGAACATCGCGGCGTGCCACCCGACTCGCCCCGGGCCCATCCGACGCCGACCCTTCCCCCGTGGTGGGGGGGGGGGGGGGGCCCCCCCCCCCCCGCGGGGCGCGGGGGGGGGGGGGGGGGCCGGGGCGGGCCCCCCCCCGGGGGGCCCGCCCCCGGGGGCGGCCCCAGACGACCCCCACAGGGCGCCCTA
>NZ_JBIRRX010000018.1:0-1528 GCF_044333915.1 Embleya sp. NPDC020886
GAACTGCTGTGTATATCTCTTTGGCACGTGCTTTCTCTTTCCGGTTTCCTACAACCCTACGCGGGTCGCTGTCCGGAAGATCAAGGGCACCTCAGTTCGGGAGGCGCTTCCCCAGCCGACGGGGTGATGTTCACGAGAGCGATTCTCGTGAACATTCGTGGCCGGTCGCCTGGCCGTTGCTGCTGAAACTCGTCGACGAAGGCTGTCGCTGGACGTGGACAAAGCCAGGGGTGTTCAGCCGGTGATGTTCCGGTCTGCGACCACGTGGTGGATGTGCACGTGGACGACTTGTTCGCCGTCGATCGGCTCGCGGTCGACCACCTTGTCCGTGCCCATGTAGCGCGCGGCGATCCGAGTCGGCCAGATCCGCAGGTCGGCCGGGTCGACCGAGATTCGGGCCTCACCCTCCACCACGACGTAGGCGTACGGCGGTCGGTCGTCGTCCACGCACAGGCTCACGCGCGGATCGTTGGCCAGGTTGCGGCCCTTGACCGAGGACGCGAACGTGCTGAAGACGAGTTCGACGGTCTCGCCCCGATCGTCGAGATCGAACCAGATCGGGGCCACATGTGGTCGGCCGTCCGGCCGTACGGTGGCGAGCTTCCCGGTGCGTGGTCCGGCCAGGAGAAAAGCCCGCCACTGAGTCTCGGTCATGCGTTCCATCCCCCGAGTCTCACCCCTGACCACCCCGAAACCCGGTAGCCCCGCCCACGACGACCACCCCTCCACCACACCACACGACACCTCGTGACGTCACACCCTCGCCCACCACCCCGACTCCGCCCCCCCGAACCGCCCTACTCCCGCCGCCCGCCCACCTGTTCACCCCACCTGCGACGCGCTTCGCCCCGCCCACCCTGCCCTCGTCCCCCCACTCCGATGTACTTGCGACCTCGCCCCACCCGCCACCCCCACAACCCGGCCCCACAACCTCGCGCCCCGCGCCCACCCGCCCCACCCCCCGGCGCGTCAGCGCCCCCGACTCGGGCTCACCCCGGTGATCGACGCGCGCAGCGCGGAGAGCGGCGGAGCCGCAGAACGTTGACTTCGTGGCCCGGAGCGAAGCGCAGGGACACGAAGTCACGAGCGAGGGGCCACTTTTTTGTGGAGGAGCCTGCGACGGAACAAAAAAGTGGTGCCTCGCGAGCCGGCGCCGAAGGCGCCCAACAAAAAGCAGCGCTGCATCGCCGAAAGCCGCCCACCCGCTCACTCCGCTCACGACCCCGGCTCGGGTGTGGGGTCGGGCCCACGATCTGGGACCACCGGCTCACTCCGCTCACGACCCCGGCTCGGGTGTGGGGTCGGGCCCACGATCTGGGACCACCGGCTCGCTCCGCTCGCGACTTCGGCTCGGGCGTCCGGCCCGGCCCGCGACCGCCACCCACCCACTCGCTGCGCTCGCGACCCCGCCCCAGGTGTCGGGCCCGGCGTGCGTTTCGCGCCGGCACGCTTGCTGCGCTCACGACTTCGGCTCGGGCGTCCGGCCCGACCCGCGACCACCGCCCGCCTGCCCGCTGCGCTCGCAACC
>NZ_JBIRRX010000018.1:1624-184972 GCF_044333915.1 Embleya sp. NPDC020886
CCGGCTCGCGACCACCACCCACCCACTCGCTGCGCTCGCGACCCCGCCCCAGGTGTCGGGCCCGACTTACGTTTCGCGCCGGCACGCTTGCTGCGCTCACGACTTCGGCTCGGGCGTCCGGCCCGACCCGCGACCACCGCCCGCCTGCCCGCTGCGCTCGCAACCTCGGCCCGGTCTCGGGCCCGGCTCGCGACCACCACCCACCCACTCGCTGCGCTCGCGACCCCGCCCCAGGTGTCGGGCCCGACTTACGTTTCGCGCCGGCACGCTTGCTGCGCTCGCGACTTCGGCTCGGGCGTCCGGCCCGGCCCGCGACCGCCGCTCACCGGCTCGCTCCGTTCGCGACTTCGGCTCGGGCGTCCGGCCCGGCCCGCGACCACCACCCACCCACTCGCTGCGCTCGCGACCCCGCCCCACGTGTTGGGCCCGGCTTGCGACTGCTGCTCACCAGCTTGCTGTGCTCGCGAGTTCGGGTCAGGTGTCGGACTCGGCCCGTGACCGCCGCCCACCTGCCCGCCGCGTTCGCGACCGGGCTTGATCCACTTTGGCGGACACCTAGAAACACCGGTAGTGAATTCGCCGCGCTCACTGCCGAGTTCGGCAGCCGATCGTCCGTCGGACAGACTGGCCGGTGCCGGGACAACGCACTCGCCGAGTCCTTCTTCGTCACCCTCGAAAGCGAACTCGGGGTCGACCGGCGCCGGCGCAGCCGGGCCGCCGCCCACCACGAGGTCTTCGAGTACAGCGAATCCTGGTACAACCTGCGCAGACTGCACAGCAGCCTCGGCTACCTCAGCCCCGTCGAATACGAAGCCGCCCTCACGGCCTGACCACCACAACGACGGTGTCCGTCAAAGCGGAGCAAGGTCACGACCTCGCCTGGGGTGTCGGGCTCGGCCCACAAACACCCCCCACCGGCTTGCCCCGCTCGCGACCCGGACCAGACATCAGCCCGACTCACGACCCGGCGCCTGCCCGCCGCACCCGCGACCCGTGCCGCCCACTCGCCCCGCTCACGACTCGGGTCAGGTGTCGGCCCGGCTTACGACTCGGGCTTGCCCGCCCGCTGCGCCTGCGGCCCCGGTCTGCCTGGTCGCCGCGTCCGCAACCCGGACCACCACTCGCCCCGCTTCACGACCCGGACCGGACATCGGCCCCGACTCACGACCCGCCCCGACCCGCCCGCGACCCAGACCACCACTCGCCCCCGACCGACCGGCCCGCCGCACCCGCGACCCGACCTCACCCGCCCGTCCGGCCCTCCGGCATGTAGTCCGAACGCGCCTCGCCCCCGACCCCCCACCTACCCCGGTGGGGGTGGGGGGTCGGGGGCGAGGGGGTGATGGATCAGTCGTGCAGGCGTTCGCCGGACTTGGTGGAGAAGAGGTGGGTTTCGCCGACGGTCGGGACCACGTGGAGGACGCCGCCCTTTTCCGGGACGTCGCGGCCGGGGACGCGGACGACCAGGGGCTTGGTTTCGCCGTCGATGGTGACCGAGCCGTAGACGAAGGCGTCCGAGCCGAGCTCCTCGACGACGTCCACGGAGACCGCGAGGCCCTTGGCGTCCTTGTTCAGGCCCTCGGCCGAGTTGATCTTCAGGTGCTCGGGGCGCACGCCCAGGGTCACCTTCTTGGCGCCCTCGGCCACCGCCGCCTCGCGGGCCTCGCGGGAGACCGGGACGACCGCGTCGCCGAAGCGGATGCCGTCCTCGGCGAGGTCGACCTCGATCAGGTTCATCGCGGGCGAGCCGATGAAGCCGGCCACGAACACGTTGGCCGGGCGGTCGTACATGTTGCGCGGGGTGTCGACCTGCTGGAGCAGACCGTCCTTGAGCACCGCGACGCGGTCGCCCATGGTCATCGCCTCGACCTGGTCGTGCGTGACGTAGACGGTGGTGATGCCCAGGCGGCGCTGGAGGCCGGCGATCTGGGTACGGGTCTGCACGCGGAGCTTGGCGTCCAGGTTGGACAGCGGCTCGTCCATCAGGAAGACCTGCGGCTCACGGACGATCGCGCGGCCCATCGCGACGCGCTGGCGCTGACCGCCGGAGAGCGCCTTCGGCTTGCGGTCGAGGTATTCGGTGAGGTCGAGGATCTTCGCGGCCTCTTCGACCTTCGCGCGGATCTGCTTCTTGTCGACGCCGGCGATCTTGAGCGCGAAGCCCATGTTCTCGGCGACCGTCATGTGCGGGTACAGCGCGTAGTTCTGGAACACCATCGCGATGTCGCGGTCCTTGGGCTCCAGGTTGGTGACCTCGCGGTCGCCGATGTGGATCGAGCCGCCGGTGACCTCCTCGAGACCCGCGAGCATGCGCAGGGAGGTGGACTTTCCGCAGCCGGAGGGGCCGACGAGAACCAGGAACTCGCCGTCGGCGATCTCCAGGTCCAGCGCGTTGACGGACGGGCGCTCGGCGCCCTTGTAGGTACAGGTCGCCTGCCTGTAGCTGACCGTGGCCATGGTGATGTGTCCTTCCACCGGCAGGAACGTGCCGGACGATCCGAGTGGAGGGTGAAGTACCCGGTGCCGAACGACCGCGTCGCGCTGGGCGAGTGGTCTAGTCCATTCTTGACGGACTGCGATCACCGTACCCGGGCGCACGGGATCTGTCAGCAGTCCGGAGCGGTCGGGATCGTCCGAAATGTTTTGCGTGACCCGCAAAGCCCTGCGAAATCCTGCTGAAAGTCTCACTAGGCTGCGGGGCATGAAGGCTCGGTTGGCGGACATCGCAACGCAGGCAGGGGTCAGCGAGGCGACCGTGAGTCGGGTGCTCAACAGCAAACCCGGAGTCGCGGACGACACTCGGCGTGCCGTCCTGACCGCCCTCGACGTGCTCGGCTACGAACGACCGGCCCGCCTGCGGCGGCGCAGCGCGGGCCTGGTGGGGCTGATGCTCCCGGAGTTGGACAACCCGATCTTCCCGGCGTTCGCGCAGGTCATCGAGCGGGCGTTGGCGCACCACGGGTACACGCCGGTGCTGTGCACGCAGACCCCGGGCGGGGTCACCGAGGACGACTACACCGAACTGCTCCTGGAACGCGGGGTGTCCGGGATCGTCTACGTCTCCGGCCTGCACTCGGACTCGGGCGCGGACCTGTCCCGCTACCTGCGCCTGGTCGAGCGCGGTCTGCCGATGGTGTTCGTCAACGGCTTCGCGCCCGGGGTGGACGCGCCGTTCATCTCCAGCGACGAGGCGGTCGCGGTGGAGTTGGCGATAGGGCACCTGGCCTCGCTGCGGCACACCGCGATCGGGCTCGCGGTCGGACCGGAGCGGTATGTGCCCACCGCGCGCAAGATCGCCGGTTTCCGGCACGGGCTCGCCGAGCGGTTCGGGGTCCTGGATGCGGACGGCTGGATCGAGCGTTCGCTGTTCTCGGTCGAGGGCGGGCAGGCCGCGGCGGGCGCGCTGCTGGCGCGGGGTGCGACGGCGATCGTGTGCGGCAGCGACCTGATGGCGCTCGGCGCGGTGCGGGCGGCGCGCGAGCGCGGATTGCGGGTGCCGCAGGACGTCTCGGTGGTGGGCTACGACGACTCGCCGCTGGTGGCGTTCACCGATCCGCCGCTGACCACGGTGCGCCAGGCGGTACAGGCGATGGGCGCGGCGGCGGTGCGCGCGCTGCTCGACGAGATCGGCGGCGGCCGGGCGCCGCGTACCGAACTGATCTACCGCCCCGAGCTGGTCGTCCGCGCCTCCACCGGCCCGGCGCCGGACCTGCGCCGCTGATCGACGGCGAGTACGCGTCCGGGGAGACGAACGGGCCGCCGTCCGCGTCTCGCGGATGGCGGCCCCTGGTGAGCCCCGAGTCGGGTTCGAACCGACGACCCCGCGCTTACAAGGCGCGTGCTCTGGCCAACTGAGCTATCGGGGCGTGTACCGGACCATTTTGCACCGTGGCCACCCGGCAGGCGCAACCACCTTAGGGCTTTGGGGCTCGGGTGTGTTCGCGTTAACGCGTGGTGATCGTGGGGAACAGGAGACACCTGTCCGGAAAAGTCCGGACTGATGTGGTCCGTACGCGTGCCGCCGTCCGTGGAGGAACCCGTGACATTCGTTGGTTTGATCATCGCCGGGGTCATCATCGGCGCGCTGGGCCGGCTCTTTCTTCCCGGCAGGCAGAAGATCGGCTTCCTGGCCACGATGGCGGTGGGCATCGTGGGCACGCTGATCGGCTACGGCATCGCCGCCGGGCTGGGAGTCGAGGAGACCAGGGGGGTCGACTGGCTCCGGTGGATCATCAGCATCGCGGTCGCCGCGTTCCTGGTGTCGCTGGTCGTGAAGTTCACCGGAAAGGGTGCGCGGCGCTGACCCACCGCAGAACTGACGGTCCGTCAGGGGCGGTGCGGGCGGCGGCTCGGCGGGCTGCGATCATGCGCGCATGGCTGGTGGAGTGTCGATGTGGCCGAGCATCGCGACGGAAGACCTGGTGGACGCGCTGGAGTTGGCGCCGGTGGGGCCCGCGGACCCGGGTGGGCCCGGCGCGGTGGTCACCTTCGGGGCGCGCAACATCGTGACCCCGATCCCGCGCACGCTCGGCGCGCAGGTGCTGGCGCAGACCGTGGTGGCGGCCGAACGGGTGGTCCCGCACATGGCGGTGCAGACGCTCCAGGGCGTGTTTCCCCGGGCCGGCGATCCGGCCGAGCCGGTGCGGGTGCGGGTCGAGCGGCTGCACCAGGGCCGGTCCGCGGCGATGCTCCAGGTGGGCTTTCGGCAGGGCGCGCACGAGCACTACCGGGCGTTCGTGACGCTCGGCGTGCGCGGACCCGAATTGGTGCGGCACGCCGACCCGCTGCCGGCGCGGGTGCCGGGGCCCGAGGAGTGCGCCGAGTTGTCGGTGCCGATGTTGCCGTGGGAGGTGCGCACGGTGGGCGGGGCGGACGCGTTGGCTCCGGAACTGGCCGGGCCGCCGCGCCTGGACCTGTGGACGCGATGCGTGGGGGTCGAGGACACCGCGACCATGGCCCGGGCGGTCCTGGCCTGGACGACCGAGGGTTTCCTGGGCCCGGTGGCGCTGCGGCCGTATCCGCGCGCCGAGATCGAGCGGCGCGGCGGGCGCTCGATGTCGGTGGCGCTGGCCCAGAACATCACCTTCCACGAGGACTTCTCCGCGCACGAGTGGCTGCTGCTGCGCTGCGCGAGCGAGTACGCGGGCGACGGTCGCATGCACGGGCGGATCCGGGTGTTCACCCGGGACGGTCGCCTGGTGGCCTCGGTGACCGCGGACGGCCTGATGCGCCCGGGGCCGCGGCCGTGAGCGTGCTGCGGCCTCAGCCCAGACCCTGGTAGCGGCCCCGGAAGTGCAGCAGGGGCGGGCCTTCCGGGCTGGGCATTTCCACGGCGAGCACCTCGCCGACGAACAGGACGTGGTCGCCGGCCTCGACCACCCGGTGGGTGCGGCACTCCAGGGTGGCCAGGGCGCCGCCGACCAGCGCGGCGCCGGTGATCGGGCCGCGGCGGTGCGGGATGTCGGCGAACATCAGTCGGTCGCTGATCCGGCCCGGGATGGCGAAGCGGCCGGCGACGTGTCGTTGGCTCTGCGCGAGCAGCGACACCGCCCACAGCGGTTGTTCGTCCAGTACGTCGCGCATCCGGGCCTCGCGACGCAGGCTGATCAGCACCAGCGGCGGGTCCAGCGACACCGACATGAACGCGGTCGCGGTCATCCCCACGTCGTCCACGGGGCCGCCGTCCTCGGGGTCGCCCTCGACGGCGGTGAGCAGCACCACGCCGGCGGCGAATCGGGACATCGCGGCCTTGAAGGCGGCTTCGTCGACGGGCGGCGGCGGGGTCTGGGACACGGATCCAGGGTATGCGGCCCGGACGCCGGGGCCGGGATCCGCCCTTCCCGCGCGGCGCCCCGGACCCGTCAGCGGCCCGCCGTGATCTCCCGGGCCAGGTCCTCGCGGCGGCCGGCGCCGGAGGGCAGTTCGTCGGCGTAGAAGACGCGCACCGGGTGCTTGTACTCGGCCAGGCCGGCCTCCGCACACGCGGTGCGCAGCGCTCCCGGGCCCGGGACCCGGGCGGGGTCCTCGGCGACCACCACGGCGCCGAGCAGCCGGCCGTCGGTGGGGTGCGGCAGGCCGATGACCGCGACGTCCCGGACGTCCGGGTGGGCCTTGAGGACCCGTTCCACCTCGCCCGGACCCACCGTGTGGGCGCCGACCCGGATCAGCTCGGCCGCCCGGCCGGTCACCGTCAGCACGCCGCCGGCCTCGTCGAGCACGGCCAGGTCGCCGGTGCGGTACCAGCCGTCGGCGAGCACCTCGGCCGTGGCCTTCGGGTCGTCGGCGTAGCCGTCGAACAACAGCGGACCGCGCACGCACATCTCGCCGTCCGGGTCCAGCGCGACATAGTGCAGCGGGCCGGGGATCCCGCAGGCGCCCGGGTGGGCGAACACCTCGGGGCCGGACAGCGCGGTGAGCGGGCCGGTCTCGGGCGTGTCGTGCACGACCCGCACACATGCGTTCGGCGCGATCCGGGCGATGTCCGCGAGCACCGCGGCCTCGGTCGGCTCGGTGTCGGCGAACCGCAGGGTGTCCAGCGTCTCGTCGTCGGCGGGCTGCTCGGCCTCGGTCTCGGCCAGCGCCCGCCACACCGCGGGTGCGGCGGTGAGCCGGGTGGCGGCGTGTTCGCGCACCGCCGCGCGCAGGGCGGTCGGATCGCCGCCGGGCACCAGGACCAGGGTGTCCCGGGCGTGCCACTGGGCGAGTGCGAGCGTCCAGGTCCGGCCGTCGGCCAGGTCGGCCGCGAGCACGTGCGTCCCGCGCGACTCGGCGAGCGCGCCCGGGTGCGAGCGCAGCACCAGCACGCGGTGCGACAACGACGCGCCGCGGGGGCCGGCCGGGGCGATCAGGCACGGGTCGGTCTCGGTCGGCTCGACGTCGGCCGGCTCCGGCAGGTCCTCGGGGTCCTCGTCGTCCAGGTCGGCGATCAGCGCGTCGGCCTGTTCGGCCGAGTCCAGGACCAGGGCGGGTGCGTACGCGTCGGGATCTTCCGGGTCGGCGGGCACCAGCACCGCCCCCAGTCGGGCGATGGCGGCGAACAGCGGTACCGCCGCGATGCCCGCGCCGGCCGAGATCGGGCCGCAGCCGACCCGGTCGCCCGCCGCCAGACCCAGGGCGAGCAGCCGGCGCAAGCCGAGTTCCGCCGCCGCGTCCAGTTCGGCGAACGTCAGCGAGCGCCCGCCGAGCACGACCGCGGTTCGGTCCGGGACGGCGCGGGCCGCGTTCGCGAAGACCTCCCCGACGACCAGACCGGTCATCGCCCCACCCCCGTCGTTCGACGCGCCGTTGTGTTCGCCGTATCGGCCCGTGCGACGCGCGCGCAAGATCGTACGGAAACCTGACGGACGTACCGTAGGGACTTCGTATGCCCGCTGGGAAGAGCGGCCGGTGATCTTGCTCCGGATCGACTGTGCCTCAGCTCGCTGACGCATAGCGAACGGCCTGCGGGGAATCTGATTGGTCGTCAGGTCGACTCGGCGAACCCTGGGGTTAGTTCCCGAAAATGGGCTCCCGCCTCGTACGATGCGCGGTGGATGCCGGCGGAGGGGGCGATTCCGGGGCGGCTCGGCGGTCCGACTCGATACGGTATGAAGCGTGAGGTGGCTCACAGTGACAGTCTGATCGATGACGGAACGTCGCCAATTCGAAGCCCGCTGTGATTCAGTTTCTCTGGTAAACGGACGATATCTGTTCAGAAGACACCGGCGTCGACCCCTGGGGGAGACCCATGACAGCCGAGACGGAGACCCACGTCCGGTTGGCGACTTTGCGCCTTTTGAACCGCGTCGTCGCCGACCTGAACGCCACGCGCGATCTCAAGGACACCCTGCAAGCCGTCGTCGACGGCGTGGTTTCGGGCCTGGGGTTCGGGGTCGCTGCGGTCAATCTCGTCCGCGCCGACGGCGACCTCGAGGTCGCGGCGGTGGCCGGCAACGACGAGCTGCGCAAGGCGATGGCCGGCCAGATCGGTTCGCGCGAGGGCTGGGATCGCATCCTGGCCGCCGCCGAGCCGTGGGGACCGCTGCGCTTTCTCGGGCACCGCTCGGGGCTGGCCGACGTGGGGGACGTCCCGAGTTGGATACCGGACCTGCCGATCGGGGACCACCCCGAGGCGTGGCATCCACGCGACGCGCTGCTCGCGCCGCTGCACACGCCCGAGGGCGATCTGGTCGGCGTGTTGTCGGTGGACCTGCCGGTGGACGGGCTGCGGCCCGCCCCCTGGCGGCGCGAGGTGCTGGGCATGTTCGCCGCGCAGGCGGCGATCGCGGTGGACAACGCGCGGCTGCGCAGCGACATGCAGCGCGCGGTGGCCCGCCTGGAGCGCGAGCAGTTGGCGTTGCGGGCCAGCGAGGAGAGCTTCCGGCAGGCCTTCGAGTACGCGCCCAGCGGCATGGTGATGACCGGTGTGCGCGGGCACGAACAGGGCCAACTGCTGCGGGCCAACGACGCGTTGTGTCGGATGCTGGGCTACCCGGCGCCGGTGCTCAAGCGGCTCGGGCTGGGCGCGTTGGCGCACCCGGAGGATCGGCCGCTGCTCGCCGGGCACCTGGGCGGGACGGTGCCGGTGGCGGGCTGTACCGAGCTGCGTCTGGCACGCAGCGACGGTACGTATCGGTGGGTCTCGCTACGCACCTCGCAGGTCGCGGACGGGCTCGGCGACCTGCGGTTCGGGTTGACCCACGTGGAGGACATCGAGGATCGCAAGCAGCGCGAACAGGCGCTCGTGCACGAGGCCAGCCACGATCCGCTCACCGGCCTGCCGAACGGGCGCGAGCTGCGGGCCAGGCTGGCCGCGCGGTTCGGCCCGGGCGCCGCGCTGCCCGACGCGGCGCCGGTCCCGGTCCCGGCCGCTGCGACTGCGGCGGTCGGGGCGGTCGGCGAGGTGCGCGAGCCGTACGCGGACGAGTGGGCGGTGCCCGCCGGCGCCATTCTGAGCATCCCCGAGGGCGCGGTCGTGGTCGTGGACGAGCCGCCCGCCGCCGAGCGTCGCGGCGTCGCGCTGTTGTTCTGCGACCTGGACGGGTTCAAGCACATCAACGACAACTTCGGCCACCACATCGGCGACGTGGTGCTCAAGGCGGTCGCCGAGCGGCTCACCGCCGCGGTGCGCGAGGGCGACACGGTGGCCCGGCTCGGCGGCGACGAGTTCGTCGTGCTCGCCGACGGGATCGGGCGCGAGGAGGCGGAGGAGATGGCGGTGCGGCTGCGCCGCGCGTTGTCCGTGCCGATCCCGGCCGAGGGCCTGGCGGTGCCGCTGGAGGGCGCGAGCTTCGGGATCGGCTGGGCGGAGGAGGCCGCCGAACCCGAGGATCTGCTGCGGATCGCGGACGAACACATGTACGCGAACAAGCGGCGTCGCGACCGGGCCCAGCGTCGGGCGGGCTGAGCGGGGCCGGACGGCCGGTCGGACCCGACGCCTGTGCGGGCCACTCCACGATGGTGGATCTATTGGGCGTCTCGGGTGAATTCGGTCACCGCGTGGCCGGCCGGTCGGGGCCGTGCGCCGGGGGCGCGAACGGGCTGTGAGTGGGTGTACGAGCGGTCGCCATACGCATCAGTAGGGCCTTTTCGTGACAGTCCCGTCACGCGGACAACGCCACTTGCCCTACCCGTCGCCCGTTAGTGTGATGCCTGATATTGGCAAAGCCTGGCCTGGCGCACGTAGGGAGGACTACCCGATGACGGCGGGTACCAACGGTGAACCTGAAGACCCGTACGGGTACCTCTATCGGCCGGCGCCGGGTGAGGAAGCGGCCGAGGGGACAGGGACAACCGGTGCGTACGGTTCTTCCGCCAATCGCATGATGCCGCAATACGTGCAGGTCGGGCAGATGAATTACGCGCAGCCCCCCGCGCACACCCAGCCCCAGGCGGCGATCCCGGCCCAGCACGAACACGGTGGCGCGCAGTCCCCGCCGCACTCCCCGCCGCCGAGCACGGGCGGCGCCGGCGGCGGTCGTGGCGCGGTGATCGGTGCGGCGGTGGCGATCGTGCTCGTGATCGCGGTGGTCGCGGGTGTGTTGTTGACGCGCGGCGACGGCGACAAGAAGGAGAAGGCGTCGCCGACCACCGCGAGCGGCGGTCCCAGCTCCCCGCCCCAGTCGCAGAGCGCGCCGCCCTCCAGCGCGCCGTCCACGGCACCGGGCGGCAAGTTCGCCGTGCTGGAGGCGGAGGACGCCTCGCCGAGCGGGGGCGCGGTCGCGGTGCCCGGTGTCCCCAACTCCTCGGGCAAGGGCATGTTGGACATGTCGGCGCCGGGGTCGACCATCACGTGGAAGGTGGAGGTACCCAAGAAGGGCACCTACTACCTGGCCGTGAAGTTCCTCAACGCGGGCACCGAGCAGCAGAACCTGTCGATCCGGGTGAACGGCAAGGACACCTCGAACAAGGTGAAGCTCAAGAACTACGGCACGGCGACCAGCGTCACCGGCACCTGGAACATGGTGCAGCTCAACGAGGGTTCGAACGACGTCGCGCTGACCTGTGGAACCGGGGACAGCTGCAAGGCGGCCCTGGACCAGGTGTGGTTCGAGAACCAGCAGCCGAACCTCAAGTAGCGGCCGAATTCACGTGGCGGCCGAGACGCCGACCCGGTCCCCGGCCCGCACGCCCAGCAGCCGGGCCGCGTCGCCGCCGTTGACCGAGATGGCCAGCAGCCCCGCCGAGTCCTGATAGCCGACCAGTTCCCCGGCGGGCGCCTCGCCGAAGGTGCCGCGCAGGGGAACCGGGTAGGTGCGCTCGCCCACCTCGACCCGCAACACGTCGACGCCGGCGAACTCGGCCGGCGTGTAAGCGAGTTGCACGTTGCCGAAGTGGTCGACCGTGAGCACCTCGCCGGGCGCCGGGGCGGTCTGCTCGACCGGGTCGCCCACCGGCGGGCCGACCTCGGCGAGCGGCGTGCCGAGCGCGAGGTGGGCGGCGACCGGCGCGAACACGTCCCGGCCGTGGAAGGTCCGGGAGACCTTCGCCAGGGTGAGCGCCGGGTTGGTGATCTCGCGGATCTCCTCGATGCCGCCCAGCGCCTGCGCGGCCCACGGGAGCAGGCCGTTGTCCGGCCCGACCAGCAGATGGCCGCCCGCGCGCAGCACCAGCGCCCGCCGCGCGGTGCCCACGCCGGGATCGACCACCGCGATGTGCACGCTGCCCGGCGGGAACCACGGCACGGTCTGGGCCAGCACCAACGCGCCGCGGCGCACGTCCCCGGGCGGCACCAGGTGGGTCACGTCCACGACCGGTACGGCGGGTGCCAGGCCGGCGATCACGCCGTGGCACGCGGCCACGAAGCCGTCGGCGAGTCCGTAGTCGGTGGTGAAGGTGATCCGGTGGGCGCTGGTCATTTCGGCAAGTTACCCCGCGACGGCCGGGTTCTCCCCGAGCACGCCCGCGAGTTCGGCCAGGATCCGGCGCTTGGGCCGCGCCCCGACGAACTGTCGTACCGGCTCGCCGCCCTGAAAGACCATGAAGGTCGGCATGGACAACACGCCGTAGCGGGCGGCGACGGCCGGGTTGCGGTCGACGTCGAGCTTGGCCACCGCCAGGCCCGGCTCCTCGATCGCGATCTGCTCCAGCACCGGTGCCATCTGACGGCACGGCCCACACCATTCGGCGGTGAACTCGACCAGGGTCGGCCGGTCGGCGCGCAGCACCGCGGTGTCGAAGTCGGCGTCGGTGGCGTCGTGGACGTTCGTGGTCATCGGGACTCCTTGGTGAGCGGGCCGGTGGTCAGCGCGCAGCGGGGCTCCGGCGGGTCGGGCAGGGTGGCGGCGGCGAAGGCGGCCGGGGTGGTGGGCCGGTCGGCGCGCTCGCCGGCGGCGTGCGCGCGTTCGGTCTGGTCGAGCTGGGCGACCAGATGGGCCCGGATGCCCTGCATGCGGTCGATGCAGGCGTCGAGCTCGGCGAGCTTGCGTCGGTAGACCGCGACCGACGCGGGGCACTCGTCGCCCGCGTCGTGCCCGGCGCGCAGACACTCCACGAACGGGCGGGTCTCCTCCAGATCGAAGCCGATGCCCAGCAGCGCGCGGATCTCGCGGACCAGTCGGGCGTCGTCCTCGTCGTAGTCGCGGTACCCGCTGCTGTTGCGCCGAGCGGACAGCAGACCGCGTTCCTCGTAGTAGCGCAGGGTTCGGGTGCTGGTCCCCGCGCGCTCCGCCAGTTCTCCGATGCGCATGTTCGAAACGGTAGACCTTGACGTTGACGTGAAGGCCAGGGGTTCGGGGCGGCATCGGTGCGGCCGGGTGATCGCCGGCCGAGTCCGCGGGCTCGGCCGGCGGGTCGGTCAGCTCGGGCTCGGGCCCGTGGCGTGGGTGTCGGGGGCGCCCTGGCGATGCACCGGGGCGCGGCCCGCGGGCTGGCGGGGCGGGGTGTCCCGGGTGAGCGGGGGGATGTTCAGCGTTATCGACTTGCCCGGGATCAGTACGTGCTTCTCGCCGTGGTGCAGGAACGGCAGCTCGTCGCCCTCGCGCAGCGTGTACGTGGTCTGCTCGTGGGTGGTCTGCACCCGCAGCCGGGCGCCGCGCACCGACAGCGAGAAGGCCAGCCCGGTCAGGCCGATCGGCAGGCGCGGCTTGAACGACATGCACTCGCCGTGGTCGCGCAGCCCGCCGAAGCCCGCGACCAGCGCCATGCAGGTGCCCGCGAGGGAGGCCATGTGCAGGCCGTCCTTGGTGTTCTTGGCCAGGTCGTGCAGGTCCATCAGGGCGGCTTCGGCGGTGTAGTCCAAGGCCAGTTCGAGGTGGCCGACCTCGGCCGCCAGGACCGCCTGGGTGCAGGCCGACAGGGACGAGTCGCGCACGGTCAACGCCTCGTAGTAGTCGAAGTTGCGGCGCTTCTGCTCGTCGGTGAACGCGTCGCCGCGCACCTGCATGGCCAGTACCAGGTCGGCCTGCTTGACCACCTGCTTGCGGTAGATGTCGAAGTACGGGTAGTGCAGCATCAGCGGATAGTGGTCCGGCGGGGTGTTCTCGAAGTCCCACATCCGGTGCTTGGTGAAGCCGTCGGCCTGCGGATGCACCCCCAGGTCCTCGTCGTAGGGGACGTACATCGCGTGCGCCGCGTCGCGCCAGCTCGCGGTCTCCTCGCTGTTCACCTCCAGCGCGCGGGCCTCGTGCGGGTGGCGTGCCACCGCGTCGGCGGCGGCCAACAGGTTGGACTGTGCCATCAGGTTGGTGAACACGTTGTTGTCGGCGAGCGCGCTGTATTCGTCCGGGCCGGTCACGCCGTTGATCCGGAACCGGCCGGCCGCGTCGTGGTGGCCGAGCGAGCGCCACATCCGGGCCGTCTCGATCAGGATCTCCAGGCCGAAGTCGCGCTCGAAGTCCCGGTCACCGGTGGCCCGCACGTAGCGCGCGACGGCGACCGCGATGTCCGCGCCGATGTGGAACGCCGCGGTGCCGGCCGGCCAGTAGCCGGAGCACTCCTCGCCGCGAATCGTCCGCCATGGGAACAGGGCGCCGGCCAGGCCCAGTTGGGCGGCGCGCTCGCGGGCCAGCGGCAGCGTCGAATGCCGCCAGCGCAGCGCCTGCGCGACCGCGTGCGGCAGCCCGTACGTGAGCACCGGCAGCACGAACACCTCGGTGTCCCAGAAGCAGTGCCCGTCGTATCCGGGTCCGGTCAGCCCCTTCGCCGGGATGGCCCGCTCCTCGGCCCGGGCACCCGCCTGGAGCACGTGGAACATCGCGAACCGCACGGCCTGTTGCAGCTCGACGTCGCCCTCGACCTCGATGTCGGAGTTGTCCCAGAACTGCTTGAGGTAGCCGCGCTGCTCGTCGACCAGCCCGTGCCAGCCGGTGTACCGCGCGGCGGTCAACGCGGCGGCGACCTGGTCGCGCAGCGCGGGCAGCGAGCGGGTGGAGGACCAGCCGTAGGCGATGTACTTCACGATTCGCAACTTCTGCCCGCGGTCGAGCAACGTGGTCACGCTGAAGCGGGCCAGGTCGGCGGCGCTCTCGGGCTCCACGTACATGCCCTCGGGGCCGTCGACCTCGTGGTCCATGCCGACCGCGACGCGCAGTCCGCTGTGCTCGGTGCGGTGCACCAGGATCGCCTTGGTGCCGTTGTGCGTGTGCTCCTCGGCGCGCAGCGGCGCCTCCAGGACGGCGGCGGCGCGCGGGTCGGCGTTCGGCAGCGGCAGTTCCTCGTTGGTGACCAGCTCCGACTGGAGCACGATCCGGGCCGGGCCGTCTATCGGTTCGATCACGTACTCGATCGCGGCGATCGAGCGTTGGGTGAGCGAGACCAGCCGCTTGGAGGTGACCCGGACGGTCCGGCCGGCCGGCGAGGTCCACAACGCGCGGCGGTGCAGGACCCCCTCGCGGAAGTCGATCGAGCGTTCGTGGTCCTGGGTCTGGCCGTAGCGCAGGTCGAACGGCTCGTCGTCGACCAGGAGTCGGATGATCTTGCCGTTGGTGACGTTGATGACGCTTTGGCCCGACTCGGGATAGCCGTATCCGGCCTCGGCGTAGGGCAGTGGGCGCAGTTCGAAGACGCCGTTGAGGTAGGAGCCGGGCAGGCCGTGCGGTTCGCCCTCGTCGAGGTTGGCCCGCAGGCCGATGTGGCCGTTGGAGAGCGCGAACACCGACTCGGACTGGGGCAGGCGGTCCAGGTCCAGGGTCTGCTCGGTGATCCCCCACGGCTCGATCGTGTAGGGGTTTCCGGTGTTCATGCCGTGCCTTCCGCCGAGGTCCGGCCGCCCGGTCGGTCGCCGGGCGCGGGGTCGAGGAGTTCGTCGAGATCCGCGACGACCACGTCCGCGCCGTGTCGGCGCAACTCTTCGGCCTGACCGACCCGGTCCACGCCGATCACCTGCCCGAAGTCGCCGGCCCGGCCGGCCGCGACGCCGGCCAACGCGTCCTCGAACACGGCCGCGTGCGCGGGGGCCACGCCCAGGGCCTTCGCGCCGGCCAGGAAGGTGTCCGGCGCGGGCTTGCCCGCGAGGCCGTCGCGTTTGGCCACCACGCCGTCCACGATCGCGTCGAACAGGTCGTGGATGCCCGCCGCGCGCAACACGTCCTCGCAGTTCGCGCTGGAGGACACCACGGCGCTGGGCAGCTTCGCCGCGCGTGCGGCGTGCACGTAGCGCACCGAACCGGGGTAGACCTCCACGCCCCGGTCGTGGATCAGCCGCAACACCAGGTCGTTCTTGGCGTTGCTCAACCCGTGCAGGGTGAACGACCCGGGCGGGTCGCCCTCGTCGCCTGTCGGCAGTTCGATGCCGCGCGACTCCAGGAAGGAGCGGGTGCCGTCCAGGCGGGGCTTGCCGTCCACGTAGGTGTCGTAGTCGCGTCTGGGGTCGAACGGGGTGAAGTCGGCGCCGTCGCGTTCGCGCAGGTATCGGTCGAACATCTCCTTCCAGGCGACGCCGTGCACCTTGGCGGTCTGGGTCAAGACCCCGTCGAGGTCGAAAAGAAGCGCTTGGATGGTGTTCGGCAGGCCCAACATGGCGGGTTTACTGCCCCCGATACGGGCTGGTTATCCGTGCGGTGATCTTTTCGGATGACACCCGGGAAGAGATGGCGTGTCACGTGTGGTGCTTGAGCACGTTTTGACCGAAATGATGTTGAATTCCAGAGGTGGCGCGCGTGGGGCGGCTACCGGACCACATGGCCCGCATTGACCAGAAGCATCTGGCCGGTGATGGCCTTGGCGCGGTCCGAGAGGAAGAAGACGACGGCCTCGGCCACGTCGGCGTCGGTGGCCATTTCGGGCAGGGCCATCGGCGCCACGAGGTCGGCGAGCACCTCTGCGGCCGGCACTCCGGCGGCCTGCGCCTGGTAGTTCACGAAGCCCTCCACCGGCGGGCCCCACATCCAGCCCGGGGCCACCGAATTGACCCGGATCCGGTGCGGACCCAACTCGTGGGCCAGGGCGTAGGTGGCGGAGGTGAGACCACCCTTGGACGCGGCGTAGGCCATCTGCGGCGCCTGTGGCGGCGGGACCAACTGGGACTGGGTGGCGATGAAGACCACCGCGCCGCCGCCGGCCTTGAGCGCGGGCAGCGCGGCCTTGGTCATCGCCAGGCTGCCGACCAGGTTGACCTCGACCACCCGGCGCAGGTCGGCGAAGTCGGTCGCCTCCAGCCCGCCGAACACGGTGTCCAGCGCCGCACAGTTGACCAGACCGTCCACCGTGCCGAAGCGTTCCACCGCGAGGTCGACCAGGGCCCGGCAGGTCTCGTGCTCGGTGATGTCGGTCACCGCCCAGGCGACCCGCTTGCCGGTGGGATCGATCTCCTCGGCGACCTTGAACAGGTTGGCCTCGGTCCGCGAACCGAGCACCACGTTGGCGCCGTCGCGCGCGGCGGCCAGGGCCACCCGGCGGCCGAGGCCCGGGCCCACGCCGGAGACGATCACGGTTTTGCCGTCCAGGATCATCACAGCTCCGCCCACTCGACCCGGCCGAGCCGGTCGGCTTGGCTGATGATCCGTCAGATTACGTTCGGGGAAAGGGCTTTGGCCAGACCCGGGCGAGGGGGGTCGGCGCGGCCGCGGCGTGCGCATCCGGACGAACCACCCGGCTCCGCCCATTGCAATGTCCGACCGTTGACCTTATTTTCGCTATCCGCCGGCTGACACGTGTCGAATCGCAGGGTGCATTCCGTCCGATTCACCCCTCCGTACACGTTGTGCGACCCGAATTTCACTCGACCGTCCGGTCGGGTCGGTGACGGGTTTCGTACGGCCGGTCCCGTTCCACGCACAAGACCCGAGTCGTCGAGCCACAGGGTGCGATGTCCCCCGGGCGTGCGGACCTTCTTGCCTACGGAGGACGAGATGGCCATCTTCGGTACGAAACACGTGTTCACCGTCGCGGCGGGTGCCACCGCCGCCGCGCTGCTCGCGGCGAGCGCACCCGTCGCGATGGCGAGCGACGACGCGCGCGGCACCCAGGCGCCGCGCAAGCTCAGCATTTTGATGAGCAACGACGACGGGCAGCAGGCGCCGTTCATCCGCGCGCTGCAACGGGCGCTCAAGGCGGCCGGCCACGACGCGGTGATCGTCGCGCCCGCCACCGACCAGTCCGGCAAGGGCACCGGGATCAACGCGACCCCCGGCGCGATCGTCAAGGCCGCCGAGGTCGAGCCGGGCATCTGGTCGGTCGAGGGCACGCCCGCCGACTCGGTCTCCTTCGCCCTGGCGAACGTGTACCGGGACAAGAAGCCCGACCTGGTGGTCACCGGGATCAACCCGGGCCAGAACATCGGCGCGACCACGAACCACTCCGGCACGGTCGGCGCCTCGATCACGGCCGCGGAGAAGGGGGTCCCGGCGGTCGCGTTCAGCGCCGAGTACAGCACCGCCGACCCGCGCAACCCGTTCCCGCAGATGGCACAGGCGACGGCGTTCGCGACCCGGTTGGTGGACCGGCTCGCGGCCACCGCGAAGCGGACCGGGCCGGTGCTGCCGCTGCACACCACGCTCAACGTGAACTACCCGGCCAAGCCGACCGGCCGGGTGGAGACGACCAACGTCGGCGAGGCCGACGCGCTGAAGGTGAGCTACGTCAAGGACCCGTCCTGCGACACCTGCTACAAGCTCGACCTGGGTCTGGCCTCGGGGGTGACCGAGCCGGTGCGCAACGCGGACACCACCGCGCTCGCCCGGGGATCGGTGTCGATCTCGATGTTGGACGCGGACTGGACGGTGCCGGGTTGGCAGTGGGGGCAGCAGACGCGCGTGTTGGACGCGGTGGGCGTGCAACTGCGGCTGTCCGGCCTGAAGGCGTGATCTCGCGGTGACCCGGGCGGGGCCGGCTTCGGTCGGTCCCGCCCGGATCACCGGACCGGTGTGGCGGCGGCCGGGCGTTTCACGTGGAACCCCCGGGCGGCGGGCTCGATCGGGTGCTACTGGCCGTGGGAGGCGTCGTACTCGCTCAGCAGGGCGACCAGTTCGTCGTGGGTGATCCCGTCCGGGAGCGGCGTGGGGGTGTGCCGCAGCGGCGGGTCCCAGCCGGACTCGGTGCGTCGGCGGACCACCTTCGCGGGCACGCCCGCCACCACGCTGTGGTCGGCGATCGTGCCGCGCACCACCGAACCGGCGGCGACCACCACGTTCCGGCCGAGTTTCGCGCCGGGCAGGATGATCGCACCCGCGCCGATCCAGCTACCCGGGCCGATCTCCACGGTGTCGTTGATCGGCCACTGGGTGCCGATCGGCCGATCCGGGTCGGCGTAGCTGTGGTTCTGGTCGGTGATGTAGATGTACGGCCCGGTCCACACGTCGTCCGCGATGGTGATCGAGCGATGACCGACGATGTGGCTGCCGCGCCCGATCGTGCACCGGTCGCCGATGGTGACCACCGCCGCCGTGCCCAGATCGTGCCCCGGGGCCAGCCCGGCGGACAGCGTGACGTGCTCGCCGATGATGCAGCCGGCGCCGACCGTGATCCATTGCTCGCCGAAGACCGAGCCGACCGGGAAGGCGAGCTTGCTGCGCGCGCCCAACTCCCGGAAGCGGTACGGGCCGGGCTGCTCCGCGGTGATCGAGGCGGCGCGTTGCAGCGCGCGCCAGCCTCGGTGCGCGGCGCTCGAGAGGGCACCCCGGGCGTGCCCGCGCAGGGCTTGCGACAGCGACATGGGGATCACGTTACCGACGCTCGGGCGAGGGTCGGCGAAGCGTGGGACGAAGGTCACGCCGGGCCGATCGGGGCCATCCGGGGGTTGGCTTCCGAACGCTTCTGTAACAGTGTTACTGCGTGTCGCCGGGGTGTTCCGGCGTCGGGTGAGCGAACCAGCCGGGAGAGTGGACATGCGTGCCGTCGTCATCAATGGAACCCGTGACGTGAGTGTGGAGACGGTCGCGGACCCGGTGCTCACCGGTCCGGACGGGGCGATCGTGCGGGTCGAGGCGAGTGCGGTGTGCGGCTCGGACCTGCACTTCTACGAGGGCGAGTTCCCGGCCGCCGGGCTGCGGCCGGGGCACGAGGTGGTCGGCACGGTGATCGAGACCGGCGCCGAGGTGGGCCGGATCGCGGTGGGCGACCGGGTGCTGGTGTCGCCCGTGCTGGGTTGTGGGCGGTGTGCGGGCTGCCGGGTGGGCAATGCGATCGACTGTGTCGGCGGCGGCATGCGGGTGCTCGGCGGCGACCTCGGGCTGCCCGGCGGGCATGCCGAGGCGGTGGCGATCCCGGCCGCCGACGCGTGGTTGTTGCCGGTGCCCGAGGACGTCGCGGTGGACCACGCGGTGCTGCTCACCGACGCGCTGCCGACCGGCTGGACGGCGGCGACCCGGGCCGACATCACGCCCGGCGCGACGGTGCTGGTGATCGGCCTCGGGCCGGTCGGGCTGTACGCGCTGCAGGCGGCCCAGGTGCTCGGCGCGGGCCGGATCCTGGCCGCGGACCGGGTGCCGGCGCGACTGGCGATGGCCGAGCGGCTCGGTGCCGAGCCGATCGACGCGAGCGCGGGCGACCTGGTGCAGCAGGTGTTGGCGGCCACCGGCGGTCGGGGAGCGGACGCGGTGATCGAGGCGGTCGGGCAGGATGCGACGCTGGCCGCCGCGATCGCCTCGGTGCGTACGTCGCACACCGTCTCGGTGGTCGGCGTGGACGCGAACTTCGCGTTTCCGCTCGCCGTGCCGTTGCTGATCATCCGCAACGTCACGCTGCGCTTCAGTACCGCGCCGGTGGCGTCCACCTGGCCGACCCTGATCCCGCTGATCCGGCACGGGCGGCTCGTCCCGGTCGATGTGTTCACCCACCGACTGCCGCTGACCGAGGCGGCGAGCGGATATCGCACCTTCGCCGACCGCACGGACGGCTGCCTCAAGGTGCTCTTCGATCCGACGCGCTGACGGCGCCGGTTGCCCCGCGCCCGGGCGGGGTCGAGCGGGCCGCTTCGTCGCCCGATGGGCGTACTGCCGACGTGCCCACCGCGAAGTGCTGTCCTATTTACCCCACTATGGGAGCCGGATATGGCGACCTGTGCAGGGAGAGACGGATGAGCGGCGGCGGAATGGGCCTTCCCGGTGGACTCGGCGGCCTCCTGGGCGGGATTCTCGGTGGGCGGGGCGGCAGCGGGCATCAGGGGCTGGTCCGGGTGGTGCTGGGCATGCTGACCAAGCAGGGCGGTTCCGGCGGGCTGGGTGCGCTGTTGAACAAGCTCCAGGAGGGCGGCCTGGGGGAGCAGACCAAGTCCTGGGTGGATACCGGGCGCAATCAGCCGGTGAGCGGCAAGGAGATCACCGACGCGCTCGGTGAGGACGAGATGGTCCGGCTGGCCGGCCAGGCGGGGATGACGAAGGAGGAGACCGCCGCGGCGCTCGCGGCGACGTTGCCCGGGGTGGTGGACGCGGTGACGCCCGAGGGTGAGGTGCCGGCCGCCGAGCAGATCGACGCGCTGATCGACCCGGAGGCGGCTCCTGCTTCGGGTGCTTCGGGTGCTTCGGGTGCTTCGGGTGGGTCGGCGGGGGAGGCGGAGCAGGCCGAGGCGGGCGAAGCCGAGGCGGTGGACGAGGATGCGCCGGAGGGCGAAGCTGTGGCCGACGCCGACGCCGACGCCGACGCCGACGCCGACGCCGAAACGGAGCCGGAGTCGGGGCCGGAGCCGGAGGCGGAGGTCAAGCCTGAGGAACGGGCGTGAACTCGCAGTCCATGTGCTTGATGCCGTTGATGAAACTGGAGCGCAGTCGTCGTGGTTCGCCGACCACCCGGATGTCCGGCAGGCGGGCCAGCAACTCCCGGAACAGCAGCGTGATCTCGCGGCGCGCCAGGTGTGCACCCAGGCAGAAGTGCGGGCCCCGGGCGCCGAAGCCGACATGCGGGTTCGGATCGCGGGTGAGGTCGAACCGCCCAGGGTCGGTGAAGACGGATTCGTCCCGATTCGCCGACCAGTAGAACAGCAGCAGTTTGTCGCCGTCGCGCACCCGCTTGCCGTTCAGCTCGGTGTCCCGCGTGGCGGTGCGTCGCATCCACACCACGGGGGAGGCGAGCCGGACGATCTCCTCCACGGCGGTCGGCGCGTAGCGTTCGAAGTCCGATAGCCAGAGTCGGTGTTGGTCCGGATTCTCGGTCAGCAGCCACAGTCCGTGCGAGATCGCGTTGCGGGTGGTCTCGTTCCCTGCGGTCAGCAACAGGATGAAGAACGAGGCGAGTTCGTCCGCGGTCAGGCTCTCGCCGTCGATCTCCGCGTTCACCAGCGCGGAGGTGACGTCCTCGGTGGGGGTGCCGCGCCGGAACTCGCCCAGATTCTTCATCAGTTCGGCGAGTTCGGCGCCGGCGGTGAGCAGCGCCTCGATGTGGCCGCCGCCCTCCTGGGGCACGTACTCCGGGTCCGCGATGCCCAGGATCACGTTCGAGCGATCGAAGACGAAACGATGGTCCTGTTCCGGTATGCCCATCATGTCGCAGATCACCCGGAGCGGGAGGCGGGCCGCGACGTCGGTGACGAAGTCGCACGAGCCGCGTTCGGCCACCTCGTCGACGATGGTCTTGGCGGTGCGGTCCACGTCGTCCGAGAACTTCTTGATCATCCTGGGCGTGAAGGTACGGGCGACGATCCGGCGCAGCCGCTGATGCCGAGGGTCGTCCATTTCGATCATGGAGCCGAAGAACTCACCGAAGCCCGGCGGGAAGTCGGGGATGTGGGTGGAGCCTCGGCCCGAGCAGAAGTCCTCGGGTCGGCGGGTGGCCTCCGCGACGTCCGCGTGCCGGGTCAGCGCCCAGAAGCCGGGGCCGGGCTCCAGCGGGCTCTCCGGCTCCGGGTAGTACGGCATCGGCCAGGTCTCGCGCAGGTGTGCGAAGCCCGCGTCGCGGGCGGCCGGCGGCCCGGACCAGAAGTCCAGATCGGCGAGCGGTACCTGCGCGGGCCAGGTCCGGGGATTGGGGTCGGTGGTGCTCGGTCCAGCCGTCTCGGCCGTCATGCCGGTCACTCCGATCGCGCGTTGTTACTCGCGGGTTCGGTATCAGTCCAGCACACATGCGGGCGCCGATCCAGGGCTCTTAAGTGGTGATCGCGCCACCGTTGACCTGAATGGTCTGGCCGGTGATCCACCCGGCCTCGTCGGAGGCGAGGAAGACGCAGGCCGCGCCCGCGTCCTCGGGGGTGCCGAGCCGGCCGACCGGGATGTGCTTGGCCTGGTCGGCGGTGTGCGCGAGTTCGCGACCGCTGGGGCGGGGGTCCATCAGGCCCAGCGCGACGGTGTTCGCGGTGACGCCCTCGCGCGCGCTCTCCATCGCCAGGTGGCGCATGAACGCGATGGCGCCGCCCTTCGCGGCCCCGTACAGCGAGATGCCGAACGACTGGCCGCTGACGCCCGCGGTCGACGCGATGGTGATCACCCGCCCGAAGCGGCGCGCGCACATCCCGTCCAGCACCGCCTTGGTGCAGGCCATCACGCCGAACAGGTTGACGTCGGCGAAGCGTTGCCAGTCCTCGGGGGCACTTTGGCGGAATTTGGTCGGCCGAAATCCCTCGGTGCCGCCGTTGCCCGCGTTGTTGACCAGGATGTCGATCGGGGCGACCGCGCGTTCGAAGGTGCGTACGGCCAGGAGCGCGGCCTGCGGGTCGGTCACGTCGAACGCGGCGGTGTACGCACGACCGCCGGCGGCGCGGATGTCGGCGCACGTCTGTTCGGCGCGCTCGGGGTCGAGGTCGTTGACCGCGACGATCGCGCCCCGCGCGGCGAGCAGCCGGGCGATGCCCGCGCCGACGCCCTGCCCCGCGCCGGTGACCAGTGCCGACCTGCCGTCGAGTGCGAACACGTGGGTCCCCCGGGATGATCGATGGGCTCGACGACGGCGCTCGCGCACGGCGTCGATCTTGACGCGCGCAGCCAACCATCGGCCCCTACACGTGTCAATGCTGGACTCCATCAATTACCTTCTGTGCGTCGGGATGCACACCTAGACTGTGGAACGCCCGCCTCCGCCATACGAAACCGTACGGCGCTGCTTCCCCTTCGGAGGACTCGTCCAGTGCCCCCGTCAGCCGAGTCGCCCACGCCCTCCTCGGATCGACACGAGGCGCGGCAGCACGTCCAGACCGCGCTCGAACGCCTGATCCGACTCCAGCAGAGCCGTCGCGTGCACGGCGAACTCACCTCCGCCTCGCGCGCCCAGGTCTCGCAACCCGCGGTGGTGTTGCTGGCCCGGTTGCAGGCGGGCGGCGGCGGGCTGGCCATCGGCGATCTGGCCAAGCTCGCCCGGATGGACATGTCGCTGGTCAGCCGGGAGCTGCGCAAGCTGGAGGCCGACGAACTGGTCACCCGGACCACCGACGCGCGGGACGGTCGGATCACCCGGGTGGGACTGACTCCCAAGGGCCGAGGTGTGGTCCGTCGGCTGCGCCGGGTGCGCGATCGGCACTTCGAGGAGGCGCTGTCCGGCTGGACGGACGACGACCTCGCCACGCTCGGCGCGCTGATGGGGCGCTTCGTGGACGACCTGTCCGCGGTTCGCTATCGCGAGGCCGACGAGACGGGCTGAGTCCGCGCCGGTGCGACCGCCGGGCGGGGTTGCGCTGTGCTCGATGCGCGGCCGGTGCGTGGCCGGCGCGGTGGCTGTTGCGGTGGCCGGCGGGTGCCTGTCGAGATGCCTGTTGCGGTGTCGGCGAACGTCGACTCCGCGTTCGGGTCCCCCACTTCCCCTTTTGTGCGTCCCACCGTCCCCATCCGCCCCCTTTGCGCACAACCCGGCTGGACACGGTCCGTGTGTCCACCAGACTGTGTCGCGGGACCGGGTGGTTGTCTTGTGCCGGGTCGAACCGGTGTCGTGCCGGCAACCGTTACCGCTCACGGCACCCGCGCGCCCACCGGCGCGGGTCGACGTGCGGCGGTTGGACGACGTGGGAAGAAGGGGACACAGCGTGGGAGAGCTGCACTGGGCCGGCCGCGACCGTGCCCGGGTCGTATGAGCACGGTACTGCGCGGCACGGGGGTCGCACCGGGTTCCGCGGTCGGTCGGCTCGTGGTGGCCCGGGTCGGAGCAGGCGGTGTACCGGCTCCGGCGGCACCGGCCGACATCCCGGAGGCGCTGGACACCGTGGCCCGGCACATGGACGATCTGGCCGGCGCGCTGCGTACCCGCGGGCGGTCGGCGGAGGCGGACATCGTCGACTTCGCCGCCCTGATCGCGCGGGACCGCGAACTGCGGGACGGCGTCGCACTACATCTGGCGAGCGGTCTGGCGCCGATCGACGCGTTGGCGGCGGCGGTACACGATTTCGCCGACCTGCTGGCCGGCTTCGACGACGAACTGATCGCCGAGCGTGCGGTGGACGTACGCGATGTGGGCCGACAGGCCGAGGCGCTGCTGCGCGGCGAGGATCCGACGGGCGGGCAACTCCCGGGCGGGGCACCTGCGGTGCTGGTCGGTGCCGAGCTCGCGGCGATGGACCTGTTGCGCGGCCCCCGGCCGGCGGCGGCGGTCTCCGAGCGGGGCGGGCCGACCGGACATCTGGCCATCGTGGCGCGGTCGTTGGGGATACCGCTGGTGCTGGGCATCCCGGTGGCGGCGCTGGCCGACCTGGCCGAGGACCTGATCCTGGTGGACGGCGAGGCGGGTACGGTCGAGGCCAACGCCGGTGCGCGGGTGCGTACCATTCCGGCGCCTCGACGGGTGCCCGGTGGCGGCGCGGGGCAGGCGATGACCCGGGACGGGCGGCGGATCCGGGTGCGGGCGAACGTGGCGACCGTCTCGGACGCGCTCGCCGCGGCCGAGGCGGGCTCCGAGGGCGTCGGCCTGCTGCGTACCGAACTTCCCTTCCTGGCCGAGGAGTCGGGTTGGCCGGACGAGGAACGGCAGGTGGCCGTGCTGGCGCCGGTGTTGGCCTCGGTGCCGCCGGGGCCGGTCGTGGTGCGCACCCTGGATTTCACCGGTGACAAACGACCGCCGTTCCTGCGCGACCGGCGCATGACGCTGCCCGGATCGGAGGCGCTGACCGCGCAGTTGCGCGGGATCATGCGCGCGGCGGCGGAGACGGGGGTGGAGGTCGCGCTGTTGTTGCCGATGGTCGACCATCCCCGGCGGATCAAGCATGTTCGGGGTCTGCTCGCCGCCGCGTGCGGTGAACTGGGCCTGGCCCCGCCGCCGTTGGGCGCGATGGTGGAACTGCCACAGGTGCTCGCCCAGGTGGACGACCTCGCCGAGCACGCCGACTTCCTGTCGCTGGGCACCAACGACCTGACCTCCCGGTTGCTCGGGTTGAGCCGGGACGACCCGCGGCTGACCCCCGCGTCGGCGGCGCATCCGCGGGTGTTGGACGCCATCGCGCAGACCATCCGGGCCGGGCACGCCCGGGGGCGCGCGGTGTCGCTGTGCGGGGACGCGGCGGCGGATCCGGCGGTGTTGCCGCATCTGGTCCGGCTCGGTTGCGACGCGGTGTCGGTGGCGCCGGCCGCGCTGTCGCGGGTGCGGGCGGCGGTGCGGGCATGCTGACGGCGCCGTCGGGAGTGCCGGAGGGGGGCCGAACGGGGCGGCGCGGATAATGCGGACATGGGAAAGACGTATGAACGCATGGACGGCCGCCTGCGAAAGTTCATCGAGGACCAGCCGGTCTTCTTCGTGGCGAGCGCGCCGCTCGCCGAGGACGGGCATGTCAACGTGTCGCCCAAGGGTCGCTCCGGCACGCTCGTCGTGCTGGACGAAACGACGGTGGCCTACCTGGACTTCGGCGGCAGCCACGCCGAAACCATCGCGCACCTGCGGGAGAACGGCCGGATCACGCTGATGTGGTGCGCGTTCGAGGGCCCGCCGAAGATCGTCCGGGTGCACGGGATCGGCGAAGCGGTCTTCCGCGACGATCCGCGCTTCGCCGACCTGGTGGCCCGGTTCGGCGACGCGGACGCGAGCGGGCTGCGCGCGGTCGTGGTGGTGCGCGCGACGTTGATCAGCGACACGTGCGGCTACGCGGTCCCGTTCATGGACTACCGCGAGGAGCGCACGCTGCACGAGGAGTTCCTGGCCCGCAAGACGGACGCGGAGTTCGCCGAGTACACCGGCAGTAAGCCCTACAACGTGGCGAGCATCGACGGCCTCCCCGCCGTCCCGCTGCCCCTCCCGTCGCGCGGCTAGCCGGTCGTCGGGCCGGGCGGCTCCGGGAGGAGCGGGCGCGGGCGGGTCAGCCGGGGTGCGGGCCGCCCTGCTGCGGATACTGCGCGTACGGGTTCGGGGCCTGCGGCGGGTAGCCGACGGGGGGCTGCGGGGGCTGGGCCGGGTACGGGTTCGTGGGCTGCGGGGCCTGGGCCCGGGCCGGGTACGGACTCGGGGTCGGCGGGGCCTGGCCGGGGTACGAGTTCTGTTGTGCTGCGTACGGGTTGGGCGCTTGGGCGGCGTAGGGCTGCTGTTGGCCGCCGGAGGCGGTGTACGCGTCGATCAGGAAGCGGAAGATCCATTCGCCCTCGGCGCGCCACGGGCGGGGGAAGTTGAGCTTGGCCGGGCGGTCCCGGCCCGGGAACCAGAAGTGCATCCGGCTCCAGGTCGTGTTGATCTTCAGCTCGGAGAGCAGTGCGCCGGCCTGGGCGTGGGTCAGCGCGTAGGCGACCTCCTTGGGCCTGCTGGAGAGCGCGCTCGCCCGATGGAACATCACCCCCTGCTGGGTGACCGTGAAGAAGTAGTAGTCGGACATCGACGCCCCGATCAGTGCGCCGATTCCGCCGAACAACGCGAACAACATCGGGTTCGGGCCGCGGACCACGAACATCGTGGCGAGCGGCTGATCGCCCGGGTTGGCGGCGGCCACCGCCTCCGCGACCTGCCGTTGCATCGTTGCCTTGCGGACCGCCATGTGCGTCGCCTCCCCGTGAGGCCGCCACCGCGATTGCGGCAGGGCGATCAGAGGCTAACGGTGTGCTCGGGCCCGGTGGTCGCGGTCGGGCAAAGAATCCCGGTCCGATCCGGCGCCCGGGCCTTGGGCTTCCGCTGGGCGGAAGTCGGGCGCCCGTTGGTGGCGGGCGACCGGAGACCGTGTGCGGTACGAGCGGCGCTCGGTGCCGGCGCGCGCCGCGGAAGCCGGCCGGTCGGGGCAGGTCGGACCTCGGCGCGAAACGGCCGGCACCTTCGTGATCTGCTGGGGTCGTTGGACGAGGCGGTTTTCCATCCGGCCGCCTGCTTCGGCTCGGCCCCGGCTCTGCTCGGCCGGGCGCTCGCGCACCATCGCACCGTGTTCCAAGAGAAGGACCAATGACGATCGCCACGCTCAACCACCGCTTCGACGGCCCGGCCGACGCCCCGGTGTTGATCCTCGGCCCCTCGCTGGGCAGCGAACTGGGCATGTGGGACGCACAGATCCCGGAACTGTCCCGGCACCACCGGGTGCTGCGCTACGACCTGCGCGGACACGGCACATCCCACCCGGTACCGGGTACGGCCTCGGTCGGCGATCTGGTCGGCGACGTGCTCACGTTGGCCGATTCGTACGGCATCAAGCGGTTCGCCTACGCGGGCATCTCGCTCGGCGGGGCGGTCGGTCTGTGGATGGGCGTGCATCATTCCGAGCGGCTGACCGCCCTGGTCTCGTGCTCCTCGTCGGCGCGCTTCGGCGAGCCGGAGCCGTGGCTGGAGCGGGCCGCGACGGTGCGCTCGCGGGGCATGCGGGAGTTGGCCGACACGGTGATCCGGCGCTGGTTCACGCCCGAGTACGCCACGCGCGAGCCGGCCGAGGTGCGGCGCATCCTGGACATGCTGTACGGGTGTCCGCCGGAGGGTTACGCGGGGTGCTGCGAGGCGCTGGCGCGGTACGACCTGCGGTCGGAGCTCGGGCGGATCGACGTGCCCACGTTGGTGATCGGTGCCGAGCGGGATCCGTCGACGCCGATCGAGCAGGCGCGGGAACTGGCTGCGGGGATTTCGGGGGCCACGCTGGTGGAGGTCGGCGATGCGGCGCACTTGGTGAATATCCAGCAGGCCGAGGTGGTCACTTCGGCGATCTCCGCGCATGTGGCGGCGGGGCGCGCGGGAGGGTGAATCCTGGCCTGCGGCCGGATTTTTGTCCTCGAACGCCGGACGGGCTGGGGGTGACGGTCGGTTCGGTGGGTGGGGTTGCGGTTGGTGGGAGTGGGGGCCTTGTTCGTCCTCAATCGCCGGACGGGCCGAAGGGGGCAGGCGTTCGGCGGGTGGGGAGCTTTGGTCTTCCTCGGACGCCGGACGGCTGAGGGGGTGGTCGGTTCGGTGGGTGGGTTGGGGTTGGTGGGGGCTTTGGTCTTCCTCGGGTGGGGGACGGGCTGGAGGAGGTTGGTGGGGGTGGGGGTGGGGATTGGGTGGGGGAGGTTGTTCGGTTGGAGGTCGGGATGACGCCGGGCACGGTTGCCGGGAAGGTGATGGCCATCCTGGGTGCGTTTGCGGCGGGGGATGGGCGGTTGCGGCTGACGGAGGTGTGTCGGCGGGCGGATCTTGCGCCGGCCACCGGGCATCGGCTCATGGCCGAGTTGGTCGCCGGCGGGTTTCTGGAGCGGCTGGACGACGGGTCGTATCGGGTCGGGGTCAAGCTGTGGCACATCGGTACCCAGGCGCACGCCGCGACCGACCTGCGCGATCTCGCGTTGCCGCATATGGAGGACCTGTACGAGGCGACGCACGAGAACGTCCAGCTCGCGGTGCTGCGCGACGGCAAGGCGCTCTACCTGGAGCGGCTGCGCGGCACCCGCTCGATGCCGATCGTCACCCGGGTGGGTACCGAACTGCCGCTGCACGCCACCGGTGTCGGCAAGGTGCTGCTCGCGTACGCGCCGAGGCAGTTGCGCGAGCGGGCGCTGTCCGAGCCGCTTGCCGCGCACACGTCGCGGACCATCACCGATCCGGACCGGCTGCGCGAGTGCCTGACCGAGGTCCGTCGCACGGGTGTGGCCACCACGTCGGGCGAGATGACCGTCGGCGCGCACTCGGTGGCGGCGCCCGTCCGGGACCGGCACGACACCGTGGTCGCCGCGCTGTCGCTGGTGACCGGACGCCGTACGGCCGACCTGCGGCGGCTGATCCCGACCGTGACGACCGCCGCGCGGGCGCTGTCGCGGGACGTGGCCCAACATTGGAGCGGCAGCGCGGACATCGGCGGTGACGCGGATTGGGGCACGGGTGGGCGCGCGGATGGGGACTCTCACCCACGTGGGTGACAGTCCCCGGTAGCGCGTCGGTCAGAGTTTCAACATCGCCTGCACGAACGAGCGGTACTTGTGCAGCGCCAGCCGCAGTTGCTCGGTGTCGTCTCCCGCCGCGCGCCGGGCCTGCTCCAACTCGTCGCGTCGGGCCTGGATCGCGTCGGTCACCAGCTTGGTGAGCCGCGCGGCCACCTCGTCGGCGTCGGAGACCGCGTCGGCGGGGCTGTCCACGAAGGCCGCGAGGGTGTCCCGGAAGCGCGCGTGCAACTCTTCGCCGGTCTCCCGGTCGAACAGCGGCTCCGCGGCGGGGCCGGTCCGGCGCGACGTCTTGCGCGCGGTCGGCGTGCGGTTCGACGAACTCCGTGCACCGGCTCCCGCCGAGGGCGCCGGCGGTGCGCCGTCGGCCGCGTTCCGGACCGGGAGGACCGACGTCCCGTATGGCTCCACGTCGTCGTGCTGGCGGTGCGGGAGGCCGGCCACGGACGGCGGCTGGGTGGGCGCCGGCGGGATCCCGCCGGAACCCGGACCGGCGCCGTCGGTGACGCGGGCCTGGCGGGCGGCGCGGTCGCGTTCGTCGCGTTCGACGACGGGAGCGTCGTCCCGGCCGGGACCGGCGGTGCCCGGTCCGCTCGGGGAATTCTGCTTGCGCATCGGTATGGGTCCTCTCGTCCGGTACGACTGGCGGTGGCGCCGTTCCTCCGAGCGTTCCCCGTTCAGGACCGCTCTTTCCGTTGTCCGTGACCACTCGGTGTCCGGGGGCGCCCGGGCGGGCGTTCGGTCAGCGGGTTTCCGGCTTCGTGGTGTCCAGGCGGGGGCCCTTGGCGTCCTGGTCGGCCTGCCACGCGTCGGTTCGTTCGTTCCGCGTCGAGCCGGTGGTGCGGGGGGCGCCGGCGGTGTCGGTCGGGTCGGTCGCGCCGGTCGGGGGAGCGGTCCTCGTGCCTTCGCTGCGGCGCGGCCGGTAGGGCTGACCGAGCAGGTCGTCGAACAGGGCGCGGTGGTGGATCATCGCCTGGCGCAGGTCCTCGGTCTCGGCCTGGCCGGCCTCGCTGCGTCGGGCGATCTCGTGTGCCTGGCGGTAGTGGTTCAGCGTGTGGCCGTGTTCGACGGACAGCAGTTCCATCCGCTTGTCGTGTGCACCGGTGGGGTAGCCGCGCTCGCGCATCAGTCGGCTGATCAGCTCGTCCGCCGCCTGTACCGCGTCGTCCGGAGCGTCCACGAACCGTTCCTGGACCTCGGTCCACTCGGTCGCGTACTGCTCTCGGGCGGCCGGGTCCAGCGGTTCGAGCTTGAGTTCGTTGTGCCGACGCTCGCGGTCGACCAGATTGCGCTCGGCCTCGCGTCGGTCGCCGTACTGCTCGACGGCCCGATCGTACTCGGGGCCGAATCGCGTTTGGAGATGCCTGCGTCGCAATATCGAACGGCCTGCGAAGGCTGCGGCGGCGAGGGCGACGACGATCACCACGGCCAGGATCACGGTCGCTGTCGGGTTCACGGGGACTCCCAGGTGGGTCGGGGCTTGGATCGTGCGGTTTCGGTGGAACCTTGGAGGCACTTCGTGTATTGGCTGTTTTTGCTCGTGCACACATGACTTGCCGGGAGTGGGCGGGCCAAACTCCTTGCGTGTGGCGGGGATTCCGGTTGGGCTGGGTTCGCCTCATGCGCCGGCGGGGCTGGGTGGCCTCAAGCGCCGGCCGGGCTGTTTCGCCTCAAGCGCCGGCGGGGCTGGGTGGCCCTCAAGCGCCGGCGGGGCTGAGTGGCCTCAAACGCCGGCCGGGCTGTTTCGCCTCAAACGCCGGCGGGGCTGGGTGGCCTCAAGCGCCGGCGGGGCTGAGTGGCCTCAAACGCCGGCCAGGCTGTTTCGCCTCAAGCGCCGGCGGGGCTGGGTGGCCTCAAGCGCCGGCGGGGCTGAGGGTCCTCAAGCGCCGGCCGGGCCGGTTGTGCTTGTGCGTTGGGTGGGCTGGGTTTGGCTCAAGGAGGAGTGGGGCTGGGTGGTTTTGAAGGTGGGTGGGGTGGTCCTGGGGTCGGGGTGTGGAAACGCCGGCCGGGGTGTGGCCCGGCCGGCGTTCGGGGTTGCTTGGGGTGGGGTCAGACGCTGACGCCGAAGTCCTTGGCGATGCCGGCGAGGCCGGAGGCGTAGCCCTGGCCGAGGGCGCGGAACTTCCAGTCGGTGCCGGCGCGGTAGAGCTCGCCGAAGAGCATCGCGGTCTCGGTGGACGCGTCCTCGGAGAGGTCGTAGCGGGCGAGTTCGACGTTGTCGGCCGCGTTCAGTACGCGGATGAACGCGTTGCGGACCTGGCCGAACGACTGCTTGCGGTTGTCCGCGTCGTAGACCGAGACCGGGAAGACGACCTTGTCGACGTCCGCGGGGAGCTGCGCGAGGTTGACCTTGATCTGCTCGTCGTCGCCCTCGCCCTCACCGGTGCGGTTGTCGCCGGTGTGCTCGACGGTGCCGTCCGGGGTCTTCATGTTGTTGAAGAACACGAAGTGCTGGTCCGAGTAGACCTTGCCTGTCGCGTTGACCACGATGGCGCTCGCGTCGAGGTCGAAGTCCTCGCCCGTGGTCGTGCGGAGGTCCCAGCCGAGGCCGACGACGACCGCGGTCAGGCCAGGGGCCTCCTTGGTCAGGGAGACGTTTCCGCCCTTGCTCAGGCTCACGGCCATGGGTGTTCCTTCCAGAGGATGTATGACGTCGCGGACGACGCTACTGCTACTGATCCGGACGTGCAGCAGGCACACGTAAGTTCCCGAACGCGCCGAAAGGGGCCGTCAAGGTGGCGGTGATCACGGGGCGGAAGCCCGCTCCAGGTTATTGACGGTTCGTCAGTTCCGCCGTTCAATGGCCGGGACAAAAAGGCATACGACTATTAGTCATATGCAAGAAATCCAGCTTCGGACCCCTGGGGGCAGCCATGTCCAGCGCAACGACGCCGTCGGCCGGGATCGATCAGGCGCGGATGCGTCAGGTCATGGGCCACTTCGCCACCGGCGTCACGGTGGTCACCGCGATCCACGACGGCGCGCCCGTGGGCATGGCCTGCCAGTCGTTCACGTCGTTGTCGCTGGAGCCGGCGTACATCTCGATCGCTCCGGCGCTCACCTCGACGACCTACCCGAGGGTGCGCGCGGCCGGCCGGTTCGTGGTCAACATCCTTGCCGAGGACCAGCAGGACGTGTGTCGTGCGATGGGCCGCAGCGGCGGCGACAAGTTCGTCGACGTCGACTGGGCGCCCGCCGACAACGGTGCTCCGCGCCTGGCCGGTGCGGTGGCCTGGATCGAGTGCGACATCGCGCACGAGTTGCCCGGCGGCGACCACGTGATCGTGATCGGCACGGTCACCGCCCTGGACCTGCCACGGGACACCGCGCCGCTGATGTTCCACAAGGGCCGGTACGCGCGCCTGATCGCCGGGTAGCGCGGCCTATCTGCCGGCGCCGGGCAGCAGCCCGTCCGCCATGGCCACCGTGACGGCGGCGGTGCGGTCGGTCACGCCGAGCTTGTTGAAGGTGCGCAGCAGGTGCGTCTTGACGGTGGCCTCGCCGATGTACAACTCGCGGCCGATCTCGGCGTTGGTCATCCCACGTGCGACCAGGCCGAGCACCTGCGTCTCGCGCGGGCTCAGCGCGTCGCGGACCGGTGCCTGCAACCGGGTGACCAACTTCGCGGCCACCGGCGGGGCGAGCACGGTCTCGCCCCGGGCGGCGGCGCGGATTGCGGCGGCCAGTTCCAGCCGAGGGGTGTCCTTGAGCAGGTAGCCGGTGGCGCCCGCCTCGACCGCGCGCACGATGTCGCCGTCGGTGTCGTAGGTGGTCAGGATCAGTACCTGCACCCCGGGCAGTTCGCGCACGATCCGCCGGGTCGCGGCGACGCCGTCGGTGCCCGGCATCCGCAGGTCCATCAGCACCACGTCCGGCCGCAACTCGGCGGCGCCGGCCACCGCCCGTTCCCCGTCCTCGACGGAGGCGACCACCTCGAAGTCGGCCTCGGCCGCGAGCATGCCCGCCAGGCCCTCGCGCACCACGGGATGGTCGTCGGCGATGAGCAGCCGGATCACTGCGGTACCTCCACCCGTACGGTCGTGCCTCGGCCGGGCGCCGAGAGCAACTCGACCTCGCCGCCGACCTGCGCCAGCCGCGCCCGCATTCCGGGAAGACCGTATCCCCCCTTCCCCCGCCCCGGTTCGAAGCCTCGTCCGTCGTCCACCACGGTCAGCCGGGTGGCGAACGGACGGTAGGCCAACTCCACCGTCACCGAACGGGCGTCGGCGTGTTTGCGGACGTTGGCGAGCGACTCCTGAAGCACTCGTACCAACACCACCTGGATCGTCGAGGACAGCTCGTGTTCGACGCCGGCGACCTGGAACGTCGCGGACACCTCCAACTCCTCGCCGAGTCCGGCGACCGTGCGACCGAGCAACTCGGCGATCGGCTCGGCACGCTCCGCGCCGCCCGCCGGCCCCTGGGCGGCGACCAGGGCGCGGGCCTCGGCGAGGTTGTCCCGGGCCACCCGCTCGGCCAGCTCCAGGCGTTTGCGGGTGGCGGCGGCGTCCGAGTCCACGGTGATCCCGGCCGCCTGGAGCAGCATCAGGATGCTGGTGAAGCCCTGTGCGAGCGTGTCGTGGATCTCGCGCGCCATGCGCTCGCGCTCGACCCGCACTCCCGCCTCGTGGTGCGTCGCGGCCAGCTCGGCCCGGGTCGCCTCCAACTCGCGCAGCAGCCGTCCGCGCTCCTGCACCTTGGCGGCCAGCCAGTTGATGATCCGGGCCATCAGAAAGCTGAAGCCGAGCGCGACCACCATCTCGGCCAGGATCCTGATCATCCGATCGTGCGCCCAGTGCGCCTCCCGGGCCTGGAACGCGCCGTTCACGCCGAAGAGGTAGACGCCCGCCGCCATCGCCGGGAGCATGCGCTCGATGAACGTGAAGGTCAACGGCATCAATACGTACATCAGGGCGATCCGGTCGGGATCGACCATGCTCAGCGCGGTCACTCCGCCATACGCGAGTACCAGGTGGATCTGCCCACGCCGATCCCACGTGTACGGATCCACCCCGGGTGGGAGCAGCAGCCGGAACGACACCGGCAGCAGTACGAGCACCACCAGGCACCACGGCGGTTGGTCCGCGCCGAACTCGGCGGCGGTGGTCGCGGCGAGGATGAAGTAGGCGTAGCGGTACGCGGTGAGCAACTTGTTTCCGAAGAGGATCTCCTCCTCGTCGATCGGGGCGGGTATCGGGGTGCTCACCGCACCGGCCCCGGGCACCGCACCGGCGGGGTTCGCCGCATTCACCGCATCAACCGCATGTGCCGCGTTCAACGCTCGTTTCCGCTCCAGTCGAAGGTCCCGATCCACACGACCAAGCCGAGCACACCCCACCCGGCGAGCACCAGCGCCACCCGGCCGGTTCCCGGCTTCCGGCCGGCTCGACCGCCTGGAACGTGTCCGGCAGGAAGACCGAACGCATCCCCTGGATCAGCCGTTCGAGCGGGAACAGCGCCGCGAACCGCCGCACACCGGCCGGTGGTTCGTTCAGGTCGAGGCCGACGTCTTCCAGGGCGGTCGGGTGATGGTCGGCTCCGGTATCTCGCCGCCCGGGCGCACGGTCAGCTCCGCCACGTCAGCCGATTCCCGGAGCACGATGCCGATCCGGGTCCGCCGGCGCGAACCCGCGCTCGCCGGATGCCGGCCCGGGAGCGCGACCTCGCCCGCGTCCCGGGAGCGGTAGCCCTCGGGATCTCGGTCGTCGTGTTCTTGCCCGCCCCGTTCGGGCCGAGCAGCGCGAAAATCTCGCCTCGGTACACGTCCAGGTCGAGGCCGTCCACCGCCGGGCGGCCTCGGTGGCTCCGGCGCAACCCGCGCACCGTGATCACCGAGTCGGGGTGGGTGCGGGTCGGGCGCCGGCGCTGTGTCGTCATGCCTCGACGATGGCGGGTGCGGGTCGGGCGGCGGGTCGTACGATCGACGGACGCCGGCTGTCCGTCGATCGGTGGACAGCCGGCGCGGGACCGGGCGGACGCGGTCGGCCTCGGGCCCGTCCGTCGACGGTGGTCGACGCGGAGCGGGCGTGTGTGCGGTCGGCCGACGGGTCGGCGTGGTCGTACGGGGCAGGCGTGCGGTTGTATCGCGTTGCCGGTGTGAGACTTCCCGCTCCCTGCGACAACCGGTCCGGTGGCACCATGACAGGACCGGGGGAGTCGCTCGTGAAGGGATTTCGGATGACCGCGCAGCCCGAGGTGACGGCCGATCAGCACCGGTCCGGAGAGCGGGAATCCGCGCTCTTCGACCCCACCGTCGCGGCGCCGCCGCTGGTGGACGTGGCCCGATTCGGCTTCGAGGGGCCGCTTGCGGCGACCGCCGCCGCGTGGAGTGCGGACGCGGTCTACTGGGAGTACACGAAGGCGGCCAACCCGATCGGCGCCGGATACACGACGCCCGTCCCGGTGGAGCGTTTCCCGGCCGAACTGCACGCCGGCGGAGTCACCCGGGTGATCCCGCTCGATCTGGCCGAGCCGATGCGGATCGCGGGCGGCCCGGCGACCAGTCCGGCGCTGCTGGCCAACTTCGTCCGGATCAACGCGGGCGACCGGCTCGCGGTGCGGCCGAACGCGACCTCGCAGCTCTACTACGTCATGTACGGACGGGGCATGTCGCTGGTCGGCGGCCAGGCGGTGGAGTGGGAGAAGGGCGACTTCCTGGTCCTGCCGGACCTGGGCGAGATCACCCACCACGCGGCGCAGGATTCGGTTTTCTATTGGGTGCAACAGATTCGTGAATGTAACCTCGGGCTGGCAGCCTGAGTCATGCACGCGTCGTCTCAACTTTGGTGACGTGACCAGCGAAGATGCGTGAGAATTGGTCTATACCTTATCTGGATCGTGACCTTGCCTTCCTTGCCCGCCCGACCGGGGTCGTTGCTGCGGGGCGTGTCGTCGCACGCTGGTGGTCGACGTGGGGCCCGAACTCGGTGTCGGGCGGGGCCGCTACGATAGCCGGCCGGCGGACTCGGAGGCGGCAATGGGCATGAGCGAGTGGCAAACGGGCAACTGGGACGTTACTTACAGCACGACGGCTGACTACCCGAAGCGGCACACTGTCCGACTGGAGTTCGATACCGAATCGGGTTACGGGCCCAGCATTGGCCAGATGCAAACGGCACTGCGGGCTTTGGTGGCACTCCCGGCTGAAGCTTGATCCGCTGTCTGACGATGGGCCCCTGGTTGACATCGCAATTCATGACGTTGTGAGGGTCGACGAACGACCTTAGAGACGGCGTTGAGCGTCCTCTAGCCGTTCCGAGTAGTACGCCTGGTCGCGGGGGAAGTCGGCTAGTTCACCGATGCCTTCCCCAAGTGCTCCCACCGCAGTAGACCAGTCACGCGCGGCGTACGCGGCTTCCCCTACCAGAAGTCACATGGACTGAAACCGTGACATGAGGGCTGCGACTTCGGGTTGACTTGCATGGCCCTTCATCCGCATCTGAAGCCCGTCCATGGCGGCACTGACCCGGACGGACGGAATGCCCGCCGAGAGGTCAAGCGCACGATGGGCGGCCGTGGCGGCAGCATCCAATTCGTTGCGCTGGATGTGACTTGCGGCTAGGACTGCTTGGCTGAGGGATGCTCGCCGGGGGCGCTTCTGGGCTTGGGCGGCGGCGATCGACTCGCGCGCGAACGCTTCTGCGTTGACGGAGTCGCCCATGTCACGCAAGCTCCCGGCAATCTCGCCGGTGACGTATGCGCTGTCAATGAAGCGGGCCCACTCAGGTTCGTTCTGGTGGTTGACGGTGTCGTAGGTGCGTTCGGCCTTGTCGATGGCACGTACGGCTGACATGACGTCGCCGAGACTGGCATGGGCGCGTGCTTCAAGGACAAGCAGATCGGTGGTCGCTGCTGGCGCGGTGATCCCACGTAGTCCTTGGCGCCCGGCACGGGCGAGAGACAGCCCCTCTTCTGGATGTCCGAGTTGGGTGGCCTGATCGCTGAGACCTGCAAGTACGTGTGCCCCAAGCATTCTGTTGCCGGATGCCTGAGCTAGCCGGAGTGACTGAATCAGGTAGCGCTCGGCTAGTCCCTGGCGCCCGGCATCGAATGCCATCCACCCGGCGAGATAGGTTTGTTCGCTGGCCACCTCGTAGAGGGCATGTTGTATCGCTGGTGCGTGGGGTTGCCCAACGAGCGGCATTACATGCTCGGTGAGGAACTGCGCGACCAGTCGCCGTGCTGTATCGCCTCCACCGCCGATGACGTCCATCTCCTGGAAGCCGGCGAAAGCGCGGCGGATGGTCTCGATCTGGTCGGCCCCTACCCGACGGGGCTTCGCTCCGTCCAAGTCTTCAAGGCTAGCCACCAGCCAATCACGGCTTGGTACACCCAGAGCACTTACGGCAAATGTCGCGTTGGTGAGGAATGACCGTCGGTTCATGTCGCTGCTCCCCAGAGTCGATACAACGGTCAGCGTATCGGTGAGGGAACGTGTGTACGTGAGTCCGATCTCGGACTCTTTTGTCTGTTCATGTGCTGAACTTGTGAGAGCGACGTCTTTGGAGGGTTCCCTACTACCCCGCTCCCACGGGCGTGGTGCAAGTCCCAGCATGTCCCCAGGGATTCGCAGAGCATCGGCGATCGTCTCGATTTTTTCGATCGTGGTGATCTCACCTTCGCCGCGTGCCAGCAGTCCCACGCGGTTGGGTTTGATGCCACATGCCTCGGCGATTTTCTGGAAGCTCACGCCTCCCCACTGGCGAGCAATCTTGAAAACCGCACCGAAATCTCGGATGCGTAGGGCTTCGCGCATCTCGTCTCGATCGAGAACCTGCGGGGGTAACGCTGCTGGTGAGATGGGGTAATCGGCCACAGAACCCTCTTCGATCACACGTAGTTGATCATTGCTCGCCCAGAGTCTACCCCTGAGGGATATACCCATCATGGGCTGACGATTGGATTCCGAGTCAATGACGCTTGTCGCATGGCCGGAACGAACCAAGAGCAGGCGGGTCTTCGGGGCTTAATGATCACGCAGGACCCGGCCGAGCGGACAGCAATCGTGGGGTCGCCCTACCTTGACCTGGGGAATGGGTCGTGGGCGCTCGGATCGGGCGGGTGCAGCTCCGGGTGTGTGCCAGGTGGGGCTTTCGCGTTCGGCAGGGATGAGGTGTGGGCGTCAGTGCCTGCCTCGGTGGCCGGAGCGCGGGCGTGGACGCGTGATGTGCTGTCCCGGTGGGATCTGTGCGTCCTGAGCGATGACTGCGAGTTGTGCGTCTCGGAGCTGGTGACGAATGCAGTCAAACACGCTCCCCCTGTGGATCCCAGTGTGGGGATCACGGTGCGGGCGTGGCTCTGGACGCGTCGGGCGCTGGTCATCGAGGTCATCGACGGGTCGCCCTGCCTCCCCACCATGCCGGCGTCGGATGTCCTACGTCCGTCCGCGTCCAACTTGACGCACCTGCCGTGTGGTCATCGGGGACTGCTGGCCGTGGGCTGCGTCGCGGACGATCTTGTCTGGGAGCGGCGCGAGTACGGGAAATCCGTGTGGGTGCGCTTCGTGCTGGGTCCCTATGGCCTGCACGGTCGGCCGTGAGGCTCTCATGATCGGCGGGGGCCGCTGCGCTGAGGCACGGTCGGCGGTTCCCGCTTCCCCGGGGGGTTGTTGAGCCTTCCCCCCCCGGGGGCGGCTCTGTCGGAACGCGGGGAAGTGGTGCCTCCTCGACTCACGACAGGGTCCGGCGCCTGGATCTGCATGGTCCGGGCGCCACTTGATCGCCACGGTTGCGAATTCGTCCCTCGCTTCCGTGGGCCCTGCCCGCAAACTGGGTTGCTGGTGGCGGGGCGGCGGTGCCCGGACTTCGAGCGGTCCGGGCACCGCTTCGAGTTCTCGGAGGAGTGTCCGGTTCCACTTCTCCGGGTGCCTCGCCGGGGCGGGCGTGTGTCAATCCGTCCGCCGTTCGGACCCGGCGGGGTGGTGTCCGAAGTTCGATCCTTCGGGCACCTTGCAAGTCCCCGGAAGCGCGCCCCCCTTCCGGGGCCGTCGCGGCGGCGACGGGTGGCGGCGCCTGTCCAAGGCGGGTGCCGCCATCGACCTCCGGGGGATGCCTTGACGCGACTCGGGCATCCCCCGGGACCAACCGAATAGTTCAGTCCGGACCACCCCGCGACCTTGGCGGGGATGGGGGTGGTCCGGGTGGGGCCCTGATGGAACCCCGGTACCGATGGTACCGGGGTTGTCGCGCTGAGTTCTGCGTGACGGTCCATCAAGGTCCTTGTGCTGGGCGGGCGTTGGGAGGAGACACGGTGGACATGGACGAGGGTGCGGACGGGACGGGTCACCTAGACGGCTGCGGGGTGGCTGAGGACTGGGATCCCGGATCGTCGCTGTGGGTGGCCGGGGTGGACTATCTGGGGGCGTGGCGTGCCGCTGCCGCTGCGGCGGATGAACTGAACGTCGTGCTCGCCGAGTTGGGCATCAACGGTGCCCGGGTGGTGGTGGTGTCCGGGGCGGACGGCTGCGCCACTGTGGATGTCCGGCTGCCGGTGGCCGTTGCTCGGATGGTGGCCAGCCGGCTGCGGCGGGTGTCTCGCGCGGCATAGGGCCCGGCGCGGTCTGCGGTCGTGTCCCGTCATGCCGTGCACGCACCGGTTGTCCCGTGGGACCCGATCGAACGCGGGTGAGCATGGGCGGCCGGCACCTTTGACCCGTATCGGCGGTGCGCGGGTGGGTCCCACCTGGGATCACCCCGCCTCCTCTGTTGTGAACCCCGCGCCGGTGACGTGTCGGCCTGGTGCGCGCGGTCGGCGTCCGCAGTGTTGGGCCGGTGTCCTGCCCGTGCGGGGGTCGGGCATGGTCGGGGGCCCGTACGCTGGCCGGCACAGTGGGGAGCACCGCTCCCCACCCGAATTCCCCACTGAGGGCCCCCGGCCTTGCCCGACGCGGGGTCCCCGTGCGGGGAGGTGGCTCAAGACTGCGGACGCCGGCCCCCACGGAGCGAGGTGTTCCCGGGGGAAGACGTACCGGTGTCTTCTCTGTGAAGGCAGGCACCGCGGCTGCCCACTCGCGCGCCGGCTCGATGGTCGTGTCCTCGGGCAGCCGCTGTGCCGGACCTGCCGCGCCGGCTTCGTGTACCGGGCGGGCCGCACCACGTGCACGTCCTGGTGCTCGATGTCGCGTCGGTTTCGTGTACGGGGGCGGGGCCGGCCGGGGTGTCGACCCGGGATCGGCGGCCACGCCGCACGCCCGGGGCGGGCGCCCCGGGCGGGCCCGCCCCCGGCGCGGAACGCGCCGGGCTTGAGTAAGTAGAGAAAGTCTCGGCCATTCTGGGGCTTGGGCCCGACACAGGAGGATGCGTGGACCACGACCAAGAGCACGACCGCGATCACGTCGACGGGGAAGACGACTTCCGGGATGTGGTGCTGTGGCCGGCACGCCCGGCCGACCCGGACGACGTCGACCAGGACGCTATCGACCCGGACGGCATCGACCCGGCCTGAGCGCGAGTGGCCTCGCCCGGATCGACAGGGCGGGGCTTCCGCCGGTCGTCTGCGGTCGGTTTCTCGGCCGACGGAATGATCTTCGCGCGCGGGTATTTCGGTTGACACGGTGTTTAGGCTCCCGTGCATGATCCGGAAAAAGAAAAAGAGTTTATTGATGATCTTGGCGGTGGCGGCGGTTTCGTGTGCGGGTGGCGATCCCTCGGAGCGGTCCGCACGCTCGTCCTCGCCCCCCGCCCTCACGTCTGTGGCTCCGTCCTTACCACCCGTGGCGTCGCCTCCGGCGCCGGTGCCAGCCATATCCGAATCCGACGCGCGCGCGACCGTCGTCGCGTTTTGGGCGGCGAAGGAAACGGCCTTCGAGACGAAGAATGCGGCCCCGCTCAAGGACCTGGAATCGGGAATCATTCTCGGGTCGGATGCGAATCGTATATCCCGAGTGGCGAAGTACGGGCAAAGTCCGACGCTATTCTACTATCCGAAGTCGGTGGAGAATATCCGTGTCTATCCCACGGGGCAGACTCCGCCGGGGGCGGACCGGTATTTCCTCTCCAGTCAGAGGATATCTGTCCTCTCGGATCAACGGACCATGTATGTGGTCTTTCGCCAGAGCAGGGGCGAGGGTCCCTGGCGGGCGGTTCACACGTCGCTGTTGTGGGCGGAGAACGTGAACGGCGATCCGCTGCCCGCGTCGGGTACTTCGCTGGTCACCGTGCCCGGGGCGGACGCTGCCTGCGGGGCGCTCGGGGACCTGCTCAACGCGAAGGACGACGTACCCGCCGGCTATTGGGGGGCGAGCGGGCCGGCGGCGGCGAAAGCACGCATGTGGCGGACCCGCAACAACAGGGCGGGAGATACCCGGGTGCACGTAGTGGCGGAGAAGTCTCCGGATGATCCGGGGCCCGTGTGGGTCCTGCCGAGCGGAACCCGTTTTGCGCCGTGCGCCATGGCGGAGACGTGGACTTTCACGCCACCCGAGCACACGTGCCTGCACTGGGATGGGACCTGGGGGGACGAACAATTCTACGGACGTGACGTCTGGGCCGGCGGCGGGCAATCATTCGAGGCCGGAAACTACGGGCTTTCCATCCCGAGGGACGGAAAGCCCGTAGACGTCCTGTCCTTGCAGTGGTTCGGTCTCGATCTCCGCAGTGACGACTGTCCGTCGTCCTATCGGAAGGAATCCTGAGCGCTAGCCGGCGTCCGCAATGTAGTAGTTCGTGAGTACGACGTATCCGGCGTGAGTGATATCCGTGTCGTCGTGGACGATCTGGAATTTGTGGCCTCGGGCTTCGAGGTAGGACCGGATGAGCATCACCGAAATCCAGTTGTCGCCGACCCAGTACGCGCGGGCCCAGTGGTCGGCGAGTTCGGGCGCGTCGTCGACGACGACGAACCGGTGAGGGTCGTGGGGCGCAGCAGTTCGCCACGGCTGTCCGTCTTGGCAGAGCCGCGAGAAATCGCTCGGGGACATGGCCATCACGATCACGGAGGGGCTGTCGGGGGTGTTCGGCGTTGTCACGGTGACTCCTTCGTCGGTGGGTGAACGGATCGGGCGTGCGTCGGGGCGGTCATTCCCGCGCGGTGGCCTTGGCGCGGCCCTTGGCCACGATCGGGTAGGCGACTGCGGCGGTGCCGACCCTGGTCTCTTCGAGAATCAGCGGTCCGGCCGTGCCGGCGGTAACTCGGTGCACGACTAGCAGGGGGGTGCCCTCGGGCAGCCGTAGCGCGGTGGTCTCGTCCGGGGTGGGTGTCCGGGCGGTGACGGTCTCGTGCCATGTGAGGCGGTGGCCGGCCGCTTCGAGCGCGGCGTATAGCTCCGGCTGCGGGCGGGTGGGGTCGTTTCCGAGTTCGGCGCCAGCGGCGGTGGCGAACGGGACGATCGTGCGGACCATCGCCCGTGTGCCGGTGGGCCGGTGGGTGATCAGGCGGTCGCAGCCGAACGCTGCTTCGCCTTCGTTCATGCCCAGGGCCGGCCCGGTGATGGCGTCGGTGGTGGTGCGGTAGGCGGTGGGTTCCTCGTCCTGGGACCACTCGGTGCCTGGGTCGGCGTAGCGGCCGGCGCTGCGTGTGATCGTCCGGTCCAGGGTCACGGCGGGCGCATTCTGGGCGGCGCGCACGAACGATCCCCGGCCCCGTTGGACGGTGACCAATCCCTCGGTCCTCAGTGCGGCCAGAGCCTGGCGCACGGTCGGACGGGACACCCCGTACCGCTCGGTCAGGGCACTCTCGGACGGCAGCAACGACCCCGGGGGGTACTCTCCCGACTCGATATCTCCCCTGATCGCTGTTGCCAACTGCCTGTAGAGCGCGGCGGGTCGGACTAGATCCATGGGGTCTCCTCGTCGGTGGCTGCGGTTCACCGTGGGCGCGGGTTCGTCTGCTTCCGACTGTACGGCGCCACCCATGCTGATGTCACCTGTCCTGACAAGTCACTTGCGTCACGCCTCCTTGTGTTTGACACTTGTCATGACAAGTGACGTCCGACAACCGATGGGCGTCCGTGAGTGGCTGGAGGCCACACCCCATGCAGTCCATTCCTGTGGACGTCACCCGGCTCGGGACGCTCCTGTGCGTCGTGGGGCCGGAACCCAAGCTCGTCAACCGGGAAACCGGGGAACTCAAGATCGACAAGGACGGAGAAACCGTCTGGACGGTCGGTGTATCCGTCCGGCAGCAGAACACCCGGCGCGCGTCGGTGATCGAGATCGCCGTGTCGGGCGAACCGGTTGGGATCGTGGAGGGTCTGCGCATCGTCGCGGTGGGCCTGGTCGCCTTCACCTGGGAGCAGGGAGGCCGGCACGGCACGTCGTTCCGGGCCGACTCGATCGCCCCGGCGGTGGCGGCCGAACCTGCGGCCGGCGGCCCGTTGGCGTCGGCGTTGCGCGGCGGCAAGGACAAGGGCGGTGACGCCTGATGGTGCGTCAGTTATTGATCTGGGTCTTGCTGGTCCTGGTGGCGGGGCTGGTCGCCGGTGCTCCGGTGCTGCGGCGGCGTTTCCCCGTGGGCTGGTGGTACGCGGTCGGGTTCGTGCCGGCTGCGGTGCGGGTGCTGCGGTCGTGGCGTTCGCTGACGATCGAGCGGGGCCTGACCATCACCCGTCGTCCGGCACTGGCGTTGCTCGGGACGCTGATCGTGCGCGGGCAGCCGCTGCGGCCGATCCCGCCCCGGATCGGCATCCCCCGGCCGCGTCCGGGCGGCCTGGCGGTGACGGTGCGCATGCACCCCGGGCAGACCCCGGACGCCTTCGCCGCTGCGGCGGACTCGCTGGCGCACGCCTGGCATGTACACGCCGTGCGGGTGGCCTCACCTGAGCGCGGTCGGGTCCGCCTCACCGCGCTGTCGACCGACCCGCTTGCGGACCTGTCCGCGCTGGTCGGGCCCGGCCCGGCCGAACCGCTGATGTGCGCCCGGGTCGGTCGGCGGGAGGACGGTCAACCGTGGGTGATCGATTTTCGGGCCGTGCCGCACTGGCTGATCGTCGGCGCCACGCGATCGGGGAAGAGCACGCTGCTCGCCGCGCTGGTGACCCGGCTCGCTCCGCAACCCGTCGCCCTGGTCGGCATCGACCTCAAGGGCGGCATGGAACTGGGCTTGTTCGGTCCGCGTCTGTCGGCGCTGGCCACGACCCGCCGAGAGGCCACGGCGCTCCTTGACGCGTTGGTGGTGGAGGCGCAACTACGCATGGCCATCTGTCGGTTCGCCCACGCTCGCTCGGTGTGGGAACTGCCGGACGGCAAGCGACCCATGCCGATTGTGGTCCTGGTGGACGAAGTGGCCGAGCTGTTCCTCGCGGCCTCGCGCGCGGACAAGGACGAAGCGGCGCGGGCGGCCACCGCGCTGGTGCGGCTCGCCCAACTCGGCGCCGCACTCGGCCTACACCTGGTCGTCGCGGGGCAACGGGTGGGCTCGGACCTGGGACCGGGGGCAACGGCGCTGCGGGCGCAACTGGCCGGCCGCGTGTGCCACCGCGTCTCCGACCCCGGGACGGCGGAGATGGTCCTCGGTGATCTGGATCCGGACGCGGTCGACGCGGCCCAGGCGATATCCGCCGACGAACCGGGCGTCGCCGTTCTTACCGGTGTCGGCGGCGAGTGGACGCGGGCGCGGTCGGTCCTGGTCTCCCCGAAGCAGGCGGCGCTCATCTCGGCAACCCATGCCGCACAAACCCCCGACCTGCCGGCGCTGAGGTTGGCCCTTGCGACCTGCGGCGGGGGGAACCCGTGACCGACTCCCAAGCCACGTTCCCGCTGATCGTGGTGTTCGCCCTGATCGTGTTCATGCTCGTCCGCGCCGGTGAACTCCGCGTCTGGCAAGTCTGCGTCGTCGGCCTCTTCGGGTTCTACCTCGCACAAACCGCACTCGCGCCTTCGATCTCGGCGCTCGTCGCCTCCCTGGCAGCCGTGGTCTTCCACGCCGGCTGAACCTCCAAGCAAGGAGCACCACGTGCGCATGCGTCCCGTCCTGTGCCCGATCTGCCACGGCGACCGCAGCACCCGCACCCGTACCGGCCGGCGCCGCAAGTGCCGCTGCTGCCGGGGCAAGGGCGCCATCCGCTGACCCTTCCGACCCGACACATCGCCACCCACGAAAGGACACCCCGTGACCACTCTCCGGCGCCGCGCGGCGCTCCCGACTCACCGCCGTTCTCGTGTCAGGAGTGACCACCGTTGTCGAGCACCACCCCGAACACCGACCACCCTCCCCACAGCAACAGCCGTGCCCGATACGACCATCGGGCACGGCTGGCCGCGCTTTCCCCCGTGGACCAGGACCTGATTCGCATTGCCAACCTGCCCCGGTTCGAGCGCTGGATCGAACAGATCCGCGCAACCGGCGGATGCGAACACCCCATCTACCTGAGCGGATCCACCGTCACCCGTGACACGTCCGGGACGGTGCTCTCCTCCTACTCCACCGACACCGAACCCGGCGGCCGGCTGGCCGTGCGCTGCCGCAACCGGCGGGCGTCGCGGTGCGCGCCGTGCTCCTACGAACACCAGGGCGACACGTTCCACCTCGTCCGCGCGGGCCTGGTCGGCGGCAAGAACGTGCCCACCGCCGTGCGCGACCACCCTCGCTTGTTCGTCACGCTGACGGCCCCATCGTTCGGGCCGGTCCACCGCGCGACCACACACGGGTCCTGCCGGCCCAGACGTGCCGGTGACCTCTGCACCCACGGTAGGCACCGCGGCTGCCCTCTCACGCATTCGCCGGATGATCGCGTCCTCGGGCAGCCGCTGTGCCGGGCCTGCTACGAATACCCGCACCACGTGCTGTGGAACGCACACGCCGGCGGCCTGTGGGACGGCTTCGCACACACCCTGCGCCGGCGCCTGGCCTCGGCGGCCGGCATCCCCCGGTCACGCCTGCGCGAGCACGTCCGGGTGTCCTTCGCCAAGGTCGCCGAGTATCAGGCGCGCGGCGCGATCCACCTGCATATCGTCGTGCGCCTGGACGGGCCCGACGGACCCGACTCGCCTCCGCCGGCCTGGGCCTCGGCGGACCTCGTCGCCGGACTCGTCCCCGAAGCTGCCGCTGCGGTACGGGTGCCCGCTCCGGAGTCGGAAGCGCTCGGCTCGTACGTCCTGCGCTGGGGGCGGCAACTCGACGTGCGTCCGCTGCGGGCGGTCACCGACGAACACGCCCCGACCGATGACGCGGTGGCCGCGTACCTCGCCAAGTACGTCACGAAGTCCACTGTTGACGGCGGCGGCACCGACACCCCCATCACCCACCGCGCGACGATCGAACTGCTACCCGTCACAGACCACGTAAGGGCCCTCCTGCGCACCTGCTGGGACCTGGGCGGACTTCCCGAGCTGGCACACCTGCGCATGCGCGCCTGGGCACACACGCTGGCCTTCCGGGGCCACTGCCTTACGAAGTCGCGCGCCTACTCGACGACTTACGGGGTCCTGCGGGCGGCTCGTGCCGATCACCAACGCACCGACGAACCGGAGGTCGGGGACGACGGGGTGACCACGCTCGCCATGTGGCGCTTCACCGGACACGGCCACACCCCCGGAGAGGCCGAGATTGCCGCAGGAATCGCTGAAGACATCGTCCGACAGCGTGAGATCGCGCGTGAACCGGCGACCGGGCGGCGGGGCTACATATGACAGCAACCGATGCGCAGACACGCCGCGCCACGCCCACGGCTGAGGATGACTCGGCTGATCAGCAGTGGGTTCGAGAGCAAGTGGCGAATGCGCCTGCCTGGTCCGAAGCACAGTGGTGCAGTGCGAATGCGATCCTGGGGTACGCGGTAACCACGAGCAATGCCCCTAAGTTACCGCGTACCGCAAAGGTCTAGTCCTCGGGGCCGCGAAAGTACGGCGTTAAACGTTCGCGTAGCGGCCGACCACGTACGGCAGGCGCCACAGAGATAGCGATTAGAGCGCGTTGAACATAGGCGAACTTCTCATCCAATTCTAGGCTGTCCCAATCGCGACGAAGGTCGATCGGTGGAGCCTCGGCTGCGTAACGTCGGCGCAACCATTGGGTTCGCTCTGCGAGAAGCGTGCGTTCTCTCGTTTCGTGCCGTGCCAACTCGGAGTAATAGAGCCGTGACGAAATCTCGCCGACACGGCGGCTTTCTCGGGCAGCCTCCATATCTTCCCGCACGCGGGACAACTCCGTTTCCTTTTCCCATTCGTCGGGAACTGCGCGTGCATCACGCGAGACGGCTTCTGATTCGTATTTGAGAATGACAAGCTCTTTGAGCAACTTGTCTGCTTCTGGGCCGTTGATCTTTACCCCACCGCATCCCTGGCCTGTGGATTTGCTGGGACAGTTGTAGTAATACATTCCGGGCGGTTGTTTGTGGCTGGGAGGGGCCTTTGTTCCTCGTAACTTACGCCCGCATCCGTTCTTGTCGCATCGGAAGGTGCCTACGCCAAGGTATACGCGGGCGTTTCTGCCGGCGCTCGGCGTTCTTGAAGGGCGGATGACTTCGATTAAGGATTCCCAGACTTCGGGATCGACTATGCGCACCCATTGGCCGATAACTGGATTTCCCTCAGCGTCTAGACAGATTTCTATGCGCGTGTGTTCGGAGCCTGTCTCCGGATGGAATTCGCGAACGATGCGGGAGCGGTATCCGCAAAGTCGGGGGTTGCGCAGCATCGTGATTGCCATGTTGCGATTCCACAGACTACCCCTCGGCGTCCACAGTCCGGCCGCGTTCCACTTGCGAATCGCACTGCCGATTGAGGCCCCTGCGATTATCCGAGGGATGTCTTCACGCAAGGCCGCTGCTTCGGAGGGCCTCAATGTCCGTTTATCGGACTCCCACCCGAATGCGCGTGTGCCGCCCGCCGGGATTCCGGCTGCCTGGCGGGCCTGGTGGTTCTTGTGGACTCGTCGTGAGGTGGCTGCTGACGCCTTGTTAGCCATCGTGACCAACATTCGTGCGACTGCTTGGCCGTTCTCGGTGAGGAGATCTAGCGTTCCCGTGATATCAATGATGGGTCGGCGGAATCGGACGACTACATCTATTGCATCTTCCAAGTGTCGGTTATCGCGGGTAAGCCGGTCGATGTCGGACACGATTAACCCGTCGACGCGGACCCCGTTGGGTGCCATCCCCTTCTTGAGATCTTCTAATGCTCCCTCGAAAATGGGACGGATTACGCGATACCCAACAGTTCCGTCGGGCAACCTTATTCGCTTGCGCTTCCAAGCGCTCGTGTCGGGTTCTTCGTATGTGTAGACGTAGGTACCTCCGCGCTTTTCTACAAACGTCTTGGTTTCCTTCTCCTGTTCTTCGCGGCTCTTGATGTCCTTTCCCGAGTAGGGGCGTTCAAGTGTGGGCTCGGCTTCCTCTTCCTCCTTGCTGAGCTGCTCGAATGAAAGGCGAACGAGTCCGGCTATGTTCTGCCCGGAAAGATCACCCCAGTGTGCTCGCGTTACCAAGTCGTCGACCATGAATCAAAGGTACATTCGTGCTTGTGCTGTGTGCACGACGAGCCGTTGCTGCGCTACCTCGGGGTCACCCCGAATCAGGCCCGATTCCGGCCGACCAAGTTCTCCCGGCATCGGGCGGTGGAGGAACTCACCCGGATCGCCGAGGCCCCCGGCGCCAACGCCAAGAACCGGGTCAGCGTGTTGCTGAACACCGTCGACCAGGACCAGACGCTGACCGTCACGCACACCCTGTGGGCGATGTTCGGCCTGCTTCCGGTGGACCAGATCCAACGCCCGCACCGGCACCAGTCGGTCGCCCTGGACCTGATCCTGGACTGCGAGCCGGGCTGCTTCACGCTGCTGGGCGATCGGCTCGACGAGCACGGCGAGATCGTCGATCCGCAGCGAGTGGACTGGCAACCAGGGGGCGCGTTCGTGACGCCGCCGGGAAAGTGGCATGCCCACCACAACGAGTCCGGTAGTCCCGCGCACCTGATCCCGATTCAGGACGCGGGCCTGCAGACCTATCTGCGCAGCCTGGACATCCGCTTCAGCGACCGGCGTTGAGCCTCGGGGGTGGGGCGGCGGTCGGCCGCACGCCCCACCCCGTCTCGGCTCTACCGCCGGTTCGCGTCCCGGTCGAGGTTGCGACGCAGGTATTCGCCGGTCAACGAGTGTTCCGCAGCCAGGAGTTGCTCGGGCGTGCCCTCGAAGACCACCGTGCCGCCGTGCTTGCCGCCGTCCGGACCCAGGTCGATCACCCAGTCGGCGCGACCGACCACGTCCAGGTTGTGCTCGATCACCAGGAGCGTGTTGCCGCCGTCGACCAGCCGGTCCATCAGCGCGATCACGGTGTCCACGTCGGACATGTGCAGTCCCGTGGTCGGCTCGTCGAGCACGTAGACGCTGCCGGTCTTGTGCAACTCGCCCGCCAGCTTCAGCCGTTGCCGTTCGCCGCCGGAGAGCGTGCCGAGCGGCTGGCCCAGTGTGACGTAGCCCAGACCGACCTCGGCGAGCGCGGCCAGGTGCGGCCGGATGCGCTTCTCGGTGAAGAACTCGTGCGCGTCCTCGACGGTGAGGGCCAATACGTCGATGATCGACTTGCCGCGCAGCGGATGTCCCAGCACCTTGTCGTCGAAGCGCCGCCCCTCGCAGCGCTCGCAGATCGTGGTCACCGGATCCATGAAGGCCATCTCCACGGTGATCGAGCCGCGTCCCTGGCAGGCCGGGCAGGCGCCGGCCGAGTTGAAGCTGAACAGGCCCGGCCGCTCGCCGCTCGCCTTGGCGAACAGGGCCCGGATCGGGTCCATGATGCCGAGGTGACTGGCGGGCGTGGAACGGGAGTTGGCCACGATGGCGGCCTGGTCGATGACGATCGTGTCCGGGTGCGCGCCGGTGAACACCTCGGACACCAGGGTGCTCTTGCCGGAACCCGCGACGCCGGTGAACACGGTCAGCACCCCGGTCGGGATGTCCACGTCGACGTGCTTGAGGTTGTGCAGGCTCGCGCCGCGCACCGGGATGTGCCCGGTGGGGGTGCGGTAGTCGGTCTTGACCACCGTGCCCCGATTCAGGAAGCGGCCGGTGAGCGTGTCCGAGTCGATCAATTCCTTGACGGTGCCCGCGAAGACGAGTTCGCCGCCGTGCGACCCGGCCTGCGGGCCCATGTCGATCACGTGGTCGGCGACCGCGATCACGTCCGGGTCGTGCTCGACCACGAGCACGCTGTTGCCCTTGTCCCGGAGCGCGACCAGGAGTTCGTTCAGTCGGTGCACGTCGCGCGGATGCAGGCCGACGCTGGGCTCGTCGAAGATGTAGGTCATGCCGGTGAGGCTGGAGCCGAGGTGGCGGACCATCTTGAGCCGCTGTCCCTCGCCGCCGGAGAGCGTGGAGGTCTCCCGGTCCAGGCTGAGGTAGGACAGACCGATGCCTACGATCCGCCGCAGTGCGGCCGAGGCGGCCTCGGCCACCGGGCCGCCGATCGGGTCGTCGATCCCGGCCAACACCTCGATCAGATCGCCGACTTCGAGCGCGCAGTGGTCCGCGATGTTGCGCCCGTCGATCCGTGCGGCGAGCACGGCCGGGTTGAGCCGGGCGCCGGCGCAGTCCGGGCAGGAGCCCTCGGTCAGGAACGCCTCGACCGTCTCCCGGGTCTTGGCGCCGAGCGTGGACACGTCGCGGTTGACGTAGAGCCGGTCGAAGCGGGTGTACAGGCCCTCGAAGGTGACGTTGGCCGTGCCGTCCGGGGTGACCCACTTGAACTTGATCACCCGGTCCGGGTCGCCTCGGGTGAGCAGGGCGAACTCGGCATCGGTGTAGTCGGCGATCGGCTTGTCGTTGTCGAAGAGTCCGGACGCCTGGTAGATCCCGACCGCGAGCAGACCGAGCACGAACGCGCCGTCGTTGAGCGATCGGGAGCGGTCCAACAGGCGGGAGTGGTCGGCCCGGACGGTCCGGCCGATGCCGTCACAGGTGGTGCACATGCCGCTCGGGTCGTTGAACGAGTACGCCCCGGGGGTGCCCGCCGAGGGTTGGGCGATGCGGGAGAACAGCACCCGCAGGAGCGGATTGATGTCGGTCATCGTGCCGACCGTCGAGCGGGAGTTGGACCCGATCGGCTTCTGGTCCACCACGATGGCCGGCGACACGTTCTCGATCGCGTCGGCGTGCGGGCGTTCGTGGCGCGGGAGGAACTTGCGCTCGAACGCGGAGAAGGTCTCGTTGAGTTGCCGCTTCGATTCGACCGCGACGGTGTCGAAGACGATCGACGATTTGCCGGACCCGGACGGACCGGTGAAGACGACGATCCGGTCCTTCGGGATGCGCAGCGAGACGTCCTTGAGGTTGTTCTCGCGCGCGCCGGTGATGACGATGTCGTTGATCATGCGGCTCCGTAGCTGGTCGACGGCGGGCCTCGACGGGCCCGGAACGATCGCGCGTGGGCGGGGACGGACACGACCGGACCAAAGATCGTACGGGTGGGCACCGACACGGCGGGCGCGGCGAACGGGGGTTGTCGGCAGGCGGACCCGTGTGCCCCAGACCTGTGTGGCGCGGACACGTGTGCGGCCCGCGCCGCGACCGCCTCAGCCGCGCAGGAAGTGCCCGCCGGTCGTCCAGCCGGTGAGGCGGCGGCCTCGCCCGCCGCCGACCGCCTCGTACCGGTCGAAGCGGTCGCCCTCGGCGATGGCGCGCAGGCCGAACACCACGGGAGCCAGTCGGCCGGCCACCGGGTCGCCCCACAGCGCGATCTCCTCGTCGAGCCGGGCCAGCGCCCGGATTTCCGCGTCCTCGTCGAGCATCGAGAGGTGGAACACCACCTGGCGCCACGCGTACGCGGCGTCCTTGATGGTGGCCAACGGCCGCATCTGCCACTCGGCGTGCTCGGTCAGTCGGCACACCGTGACGAACGCGCGATGCGCCGCCTCGGCCCACCCGGCCCGCGGCGTGATCCCGACGGGCCCGGCCAGCGTGGCCAGGTTGTGCGTGGTCAGGATCTGCGCCTGCTCGATCACCATGCCGTTGGCGGCCGGCGATCGTCGTCCGCCGGCAGGCACGTCGGCCCGCTCGCGACACAGCAGGGCGAAGCGCTCCGCGGCGGTCCGCGCGGGTGCGATCCGGGTCGCGGCCACGTCGCCCAGCTCCGCGATCGCCGCGTAGTCGATGTCGTAGTAGACCTCGTACAGGCTCCCCGCCAAGAGCTCCGCGGCGATCTTCGCCGCGGCGAGGAACTTCGGTGCGAAGCGGCCGGTGAAGATGTCCGCGGCCAGTTCCTCGACCCACGGCAGCCCGGTCTCGGCCGCCCGGCTCAGCGTGGACAGCTCGCCCACCAGCGGATTGGGCAGGATCGTCCCGGGAAAGCCGTGCACGGCCAACTCCCCCAGGTGCACGAGGGTGCGCCGGGCGGCGCCCCGGCCCTCGGCGGCGGCGCCGTCCCGGTACCGGGCCACCGCCGCGACCCAGGGCAATTCCTCGGCGCGCACCTGGTGGGCCAGGTCCAGCAGCAACAACGAACGACGCCGACCGAACGCCCGGTGATGCGCCGCCATCAGCGTGCGCAGGGCGTCGTCCGGGTACGCCCGCGTGCTGCTCGCGGCGACCAACTGCGGTACCAACTCGGCCAGGACCTCGGCGGACGGCACCAGACCACGTTCGATCAGCGTGTCGATCGGGGCGCTCAGCGTGCCCTCCAGGATGCGCCGGATCGCCGGCGGAATCGCCGTTCCGGCGGGCAGACCCGTGGTCGACGCCTCGATCGGGTCCACCGGGGCGGTCAGCGCGTCGACGTCCTCGGTGCCGATGTCCTGGGGACGCTCGGCCAGCCGGCGCAGCACCACCGCCGCCAGGGCGTGTTGGGTGGGTAGGGCCGCCTCGGCCGTCTGCCGGGCCCGCAGCGCCTCGTGGGCGGCGCCGGCGGGAGCGCCGCGTCGGGTCACCATCGCCTCGATCGCCCGGGCGAGCAGGCCCAGGCGCCGGGCGTCGAGTGCGCGGCCGGCGAGGTGGTCGGCGAGTGCGGTGCGCAGGATCGCCGCGTTCTCCTTGGGCCGGCGGTGCTTGGTACACAGCGGATGCTCGGCGGCCAGTACGCGATGGCGGGCCAGGAGGGCGTGGCCGCGCTCGGCCCAGCGGGTGTCCGGGGTGCGAGCCAAGACGCGACCGGCCTCGACGGTCTCCAGCCAGTGCGCCAGGAGCGCGTCGGCGTAGGGGTTCCAGACGGTCAGGGCCTCGCGCATGGCGGCCACGGCCGGGTTCGGCGGGCGGGCGGCGATCCGCGCGTGCGCCTCGCCGACGCTGGTGCGGAAGGTGTCGGACGGATCGGGCACGGGCGCGGCCGTGGGCCTGGGCGCGAACCGCAGTCGATCGGCGAACGGCGCGATGGCCTCGACCAGTTCGAGCGCGCCGTCGGTGTCGCCGGTCCGGAGCAGCCAGGCGACCACGAGCAGCGCCGTCTCCTCCGGCAACTCCGCGTCGTAGGTGCCGCTTTCCAACAGCGCGGTCAATTCGGCCAGGCCCGCCGCGGAGAGGTGGTGCGCGAACAGCGCGCCGCGCTCGGCGGGCAGGCCGATCCGCCCCGCGAGGGCGATCTCGTGCGGCCGCAACTTGCCGCCGGCGGCCGGGTGTCCGGTGGCGAAGCCGCCCCGGACCACTTCCGGGGTGACCCATTCGGGGAACTCGCGCACGGGCCTGCGCGAGCCGATGTCCAGCACGCCGTCGCGCATGCCGCGAACCACGTCCTGCCAACGCCGTAGGCGCTCGGCCGCGCCGGCCCGGGTGTCGGGATCCTCGTGGGTCAGGGCCGTGTGCAGTGCACGGGCGGATCGGAGCTGCGGATACGCTTCGCCGACGCGCACGGCGTCGGGCTTGTTCGTTTGATCCATGGCCGGCATGGCGGGTCCTGCCCCCGCGCCCTCCGGGTATCAAGCCCGGTGCTCTTCTGCTGAGCTACACGCCGCGATTCGCGGGGCTCAATGTATGTCGGTCCATCGGGTGGGACAAGGGATTATTTCCCGGGTCCGGGCCTTACGGGAGCCCGCCTCCGGGCCTTCCCGGGAGCCGGGCCCGCGCCTTCCCGGGAAGCCGGGCGGCGGGACGGGAGAGCCTGAGGGTCCCTCGACTGCGCGGCGGAGCGGAACCCCATCTGGTGATGTGTCGTCACTTTCCATATGACGAGGGGGATTCCGTCGCGCGGGCAGGTTGGGGAGCCACCGCGCAACGATGAGTCGGGGGGCTTGTCCTTCCAAGTGTTGGGACCGACCCGGGTTTTGGGTCCCGACGGAAGTGTGCTGAACATCGGACCGAGGCGGCAGCGCGAGCTGTTGACCCTGCTGTTGTTGCGGCCGGGGGTCGCGGTGCCGGTGGACCGCTTGGCCGAGGAGCTGTGGAACGGCCGCCCGCCGCCCGGCGCACGATCGACGTTGCATGCCTATCTGTCCGGCCTGCGCCGAGTGTTGGAGCCGGGGCGGCGGGCGCCCTATCGGGTCTTGACTACGCGCGATGACTCGTACGCCCTGGAGGTGCCGGCCGGCCGGCTGGACACCGGGCGGTGGCATGCGCTGGCCGAGGCGGGCCGGGCCGCGAGCGCCGCCGGCGCGTACGGCCGGGCGGACGAATTGTTGCGTGCGGCGCTGGCGTTGTGGATCGGGGACGCGTTCGCGGAGTTGGGCGATCACGAGGTGGCGCAGGCCGAGCGGGCGCGACTGGCCGAGGAGCACACCGCGTTGTCGGAGGAGGCGGCCGAGTGCCGACTCGCGCTCGGTGCGCACGCGTCGGTGATCGGGGAGCTGATGACCCTGGTCCGGGAGCATCCGCTGCGGGAGCGGCCACGGGCGCAACTCGCCCTGGCACTCTACCGATCGGGGCGGCAGGCGGAGGCGTTGGCGGCACTGGAGGCCGGTCGGCGGTTGTGCGCGGAGGAGTTGGGTCTGGATCCGGGCCCGCGGCTGCGTGACCTCCAGGCGGCCATCCTGCGCCAGGACCCGATGCTCACCGCCCCGGATCGGCCGCCGGCGTCGACGTCGTCGGTGTGTACGGGCCGCCGGAGCTTCGTGGCCGCCCGCCCGCATCGGCCCTGCCCGCACCGGGGTTCGCCGTACCGACGCGGGTAGCGGGCGGTTGCGGGCGCGGGGCCGGTCGGTTGTGCGTGTCGTGATGTGCGCCACCGGCCGGCCCTTGCGGTTCAGACCGTCAGGACGATCTTGCCGGTGACCCGGCCGGTTTCCCCGCGTTCGTGTGCCTTGGCCGCGTCCGCCAGGGGGAACATCGAGTCGATCGCGGCCCGCAGTCGCCCCGTCTCGACCAGGGCCGCGATCTGCCGCATGGCAGCGTGGTCGGCCTCGACCAGCATCTCCGCGGCGCGGACCCCGTATCGCCCGACCTCCAAGTCTCCGACCTGGTTCACGATCGAGACGAGGATGCCGCCCCGGCGCAGGGTCGGCAACGAGCGTGGGCCGTATTCGCCGCCGACGCCGTCCAGGACGACGTCCACGTCCCGTACGACCGCGGCGAAGTCGGTCGTCGGGTAGTCGATCATCTCGTCGGCGCCCAACTCGCGGACGAAGTCGTGCTTGGCCGCGCGGGCGGTGCCGATCACGTAGGCGCCGCGCGCCTTGGCGATCTGTACGGCCAGATGGCCGACCCCGCCCGCCGCGGCGTGGATCAACACCCGCTGTCCGGCCCGCAGATCCGCGGTGTCCACCAGGGCCTGCCACGCGGTGGTCGCGGCCAGCGGAAGTGCCGCGGCCTGCACGTGGTCGACGTTCGCGGGCTTGCGCACCAGGTGGCGGGCCGCCGAGACCACGTACTCGGCGTGCGCGCCGTTTCCGTACGGGTACTTCAGCATGCCGAACACCTGGTCGCCCGGCCGGTGGATCGTCACTCCCAGGCCGACCGCCGCCACGACACCGGACACCTCCCAGCCGAGTACGAACGGTGGCCTGCCCAGGATCAGACCCGTGGCGCGGTGGATCCAGTCGGTCGGGTTGACGCCTGCCGCGCGCACCTCGACCAGCACCTCGCTCGGGCCGGGCGTCGGGCGCTCCGGTTCGATCACCTTCAGCACCTCGGGACCGCCCAGAACGTCCTGACTGACAGCGCGCATGCGACTTCTCTCCCGGTCCGAAGGATCCACTCGCACATCGTGGCGGCCGGGCCGGCGCTGGGAGAAGCGTCCGGAACGACATGATGTATACAATTCCGGACGTGAGCACAGTTGCGATAGCCGTCGCCGACGGGATCCTGCACTTCGAACTGGCCCTGGCCTGCGAGCTGTTCGGCACCGCGCCGCCGGTTCCGGTGGAGGACTGGTACCGGCTCGAGATCTGCGGGGCGGGCAGCGTGCGGGCCGACGGGCGCTTCCTGCTCGAACCCGATTGTGGCCTCGACCGGCTCCTCGTGGCCGACACCGTGATCGTCCCCGGGTGGGCCGATGTCGACCGGGAGCCGCCCGCGGACCTGGTCGATGCCGTGCGGGCCGCGCACGAGGCGGGCGCGCGGGTGGCTTCGCTGTGTACGGGCGCGTTCGTGCTGGCCGCGGCCGGTCTGTTGGAGGGACGGCGGGCCACCACGCACTGGGCGCACACCGAGGTGCTGGCCGCGCGCCATCCCGGGGTCGAGGTCGACCCGGATGTGCTCTACGTCGACAACGGCAGCGTGCTCACCTCGGCGGGCAAGGCCGCCGCGATGGATCTGTGCCTGCACCTGGTCCGCCGCGACCACGGCTCGGTGGTGGCCAACGCGGTTGCCCGCAGGCTGGTCGTACCGCCGCACCGGGCGGGCGGGCAGGCCCAGTTCGTCGCCACCCCGATGCCCGAACAGCCCGACCATCCACTCGGCGAACTGCTCGCGTGGGCGACCGGACGGCTGGACCGGCCGCTGACGGTGGAGGACCTGGCCCGCCGGGCGAACATGAGCTCACGCCACCTCGGCCGGCACTTCCGATCGATGACGGGCACCACCCCGCTGCAGTGGTTGCTGACCCAGCGCATCCACCGGGCCCAGGAACTCCTGGAAACCACCGACGACAGCGTCGACGCCATCGCCGAGGCCACCGGCATGGGCACCGGAGCCACCCTCCGCCGCCACTTCAACCGCACCGTGGGCGTTCCCCCGGACGCCTACCGCCGCACCTTCCACCGCCGCCGCGCCGAACACCTCACCGCCCAGGGGTGAACCCCGGCGTCAACGTCGGCGGGCGGTGATCAGCCAGGCGCGGGAGTCGAGCCATACGCCGGCGGCGGTGGTGTGGGTGGCGAGCATCGTGTGCAGGCGGGCGAGTGCGTGTTCGGTGGCGGCGGGGGTCAGGCCGCTGAGCAGGTCCCGGGCCGGTTGCAGGTGGAGTACGGCCGCTTGCGCGTGGTCGGCGTCCGGGCCGTAGTAGACGGGTTCGCGTACGTCGGTGACCTGCACGGTGGTGAAGCCGGCCGTGGTCAGGGCGCTGGTTGCGACGTCCGGATCGGCCAGGGTGAAGGCGGCTTCGGTTTTGTCGGTAGAGGTGGTCGCCGATCGGCCGGGAGCGAGTGCCGCTCGGATCTCGGTGTCCCACTGCTGGTGGTCGCGGGGCTGCCAGACGAGTTGTGCGAAGAGTGCGCCCGGGCGCAGGGCGCGTGCGATGTTGGCGAATGCGGCGGTGGTGTCGGCGAAGAACATCGTGCCGAATCGGCTGACGGCTACGGTGAATTGCCCCGGCGGGAAGGGGTGGGTCTGGGCGTCGGCCCGGACGAAGTCGAGGTTGGCGAGTCCTTCCGTTTCGGCCTGTCGGCGGGCCTGCGTCAACATCGGGTCCGAGATGTCGATGCCGAGCGCGGTGCCCGGGGAAGCGGCTCGGGCGGCGCGGCGGGTGATTTGGCCGGTGCCGCAGCCGATGTCGAGGACACGATTGCCGGGGCGGACGTCGAGGGCTTCCCAAAGGTGTTCGTGGTACCGGGCGAGTTCCGCGTCGTAGTCGAACAAGGCGATCGATTCCTTACCGTGCGGGGCCGTCGCGGAGCACACCGCGCACGGTGTCGAGCGGTACGCCCGGGTCGAGTTCCGGCAGCCACCATGTTGCGCCGGCCTGCGCGTACGGCTCGGGATCGACACCGGGCGGCAGTGCGACGGCGATGTCGTACGAGGCCATCTCGCCCCGGCGTAGTTCGGTGAGGGTGGCGACCGTCTCGGCGAGCCGGTCCGGGTGTTCCAGGTTGATCGGGAAGAAGCCGTCGAGCCGGGCGGCCCGACGGATCGGCCTGGGGCGGCCCGGGAATCCGGCGGCCCATACCGGCACGCCGGGCCGCTGGATCGGCCTGGGCAGGAAGGTGAGGTCGTCGACGGTGTAGTGCTCGCCGTGATGGCGCACCGGCTCGCCGGACCAGGCGGCGGCCAGGATCTCCAACGACTCGTCGAGCATGCGCCCGCGCCGCCGGTCGTCGAGTTGCTCGCCGGTCTTGGACAACTCGCCGCCGAACCGGTCGCCGCCGAGGCCGACGCCGAGGGTGAGGCGGCCGTCGCTGAGCCGATCCAGCGTCGCCGTCTCCCGGGCGACCTTGGCCGGCCGTCGGCGGGAGAGCGGCGACACCATCGGGCCGAGCCGCAGCCGCTCGGTCGCGGTCGCGATCGCCGCCAGCACGATCCACGGGTCGGCGACCCGGCTTACCGGCGGCTGCCAGGACAGGTGGTCCCACACGAAGCAGCCGTCCCACCCGGCCTCCTCCGCGTCGGCGGCGAGCCCCGCCACCACCCTCGGGTCGGCCAGGTCGTCGAAGAGCGGCAACCACAGTGCCGACCGCAACCGGCTCACGATCGGCCGCCTTGCGTGTGCCGGATCAGGGCCGAGACGAATGCGTCCCACACCGGCCTCGGCAGGTCGTGCCCGGCTCCCGCCAGGACCAGCAACTTTGCCCCGGGGATCGCCGCGCACAGCGCCTCGCCGTGCGGCAGCGGCAGCAGCGGGTCGTGATCGCCGTGCACCACGAGCGTCGGCGCCGCGATGTCGCCGAAGCCGCCTCGGGTCGGGCCGTCCTGGTCGATGGCGTAGTGGTTGACCAGCGTCGACGCGTAGTTCTTGGTGCGTGCCACGTCGTGTTCGGCCAGTGCTCGCATCGCGGTCTCGTCGAAGTACGGCGAGCCGCCGGCGCACGCCCGCGCGCCGGCGACCACGTATTCGGCGAGCGCGGCGGCGTCGGAGGTGTCCGGCTCGGCCGGCATGGCCAGGTCGGCGGACGGCGGCGGCAGGTCGTCGGCGCCGGTCGAGCAGGAGAGGAAGGTCAGCGACGCGAGCCGATCGGGATGGTCCACGCCGAGGATGAGTCCGGCCCCGCCGAACATCGATTGGCAGACCACGTGGGCGCGTTCGATGCCCAGGGTGTCCAGGAGCGCGACCACGTCCAGGGTCAAGTCGGTGAACGAGTAGGCGGGTCGGCCCGGCGGGTAGGTGGTCGACCGGCCGGTGTCCCGGTGGTCGTAGCGGACCACGAACCGGCCGTGGGCGGCGATGCGTTCGCACAGATCGGCGTCCCACCACAACATCGAGGCGGACGACCCGGCGACCAGTACGACCGCGGGGGCCGTGCGGTCTCCGAAGGTCTCGACGCACAGTTCGACACCGTTGATGTGGAGGAGTTGCTCGCCGTGTGCTTGAGAAGAGGTCATGTCCGGAACGTTAGAGTCGGTGGCTCGATCGTGAAAAGCGATGATTTTCGATCGGATCGATCGGGAATCGCGATGCTCCTCGCTAGATTGGCGCACATGACCGACGTCGAGCTGCGCCACCTGGCGGCGTTGGCCGCCGTTGCCGAGGAGGGCTCGTTCGGCCGGGCCGCCACCCGTCTCGGGTACACCCAGTCGACGGTGAGCCAACAGATCGCCGCGCTGGAACGGGCCGTCGGCGGCCTGGTGTTCGACCGGCCGGGCGGTCCCAAGCCGGTACGACTCACCCCACTCGGTTCCGTGATCCTCGGCCACGGTCGCGAACTGCTGGCCAGGGCCGAGGCGTTGGCCCACGCCGTGGACCGATTCCAGGCCGGGGAAGGCCGCATCGAGATCGGCACGTTCCAGAGCGTGTCCAACGCGATCCTGCCGCCGCTGGTCCGCCGACTGCGCGACGAGCACCCCGGCTGCGACATCCGGTTGTCCGAAGACGAGCCGGACCAGCCGCGGATCGGTGACCTCGACCTGCTGTTCTACGACGGCCGCATCGACGGCGACGCCGAACACCTCAAGCTGCTCGACGACCCGTACCTGCTGGTGGCAGGCGTCGGCACCTTCCCGGACGGCCCGGTTTCGCCGGCCCGGCTCGACGGTGTGCCGCTGGTGGCCTGGCCGCTGACCTGCGATCAGCCCCGCATGGAGCAGGCGATCGCCCGGAGCGGCGCCCGTCCGCAGATCGTCTTCCGCAGCGCGGTCAACGACACCCTGCTGTCGATGGTGCGCGCCGGCATGGGGTCGGCGGTACTCCCGTGGCTCGCCATCCGCGGTGCCGACGTCGCATCCGACGACCGCCTCCGCATCCACGAACTACGACCCGCCGTGCCGCCACGCGAGATCTACCTGCACTGGCAGGCCGGCCGCACCCAATCCCCACTCACGACCAGAGCCATCGAAATCGCCACAGAGGTCGCCACCGCCCTCGCACCCCCACCGCCCACCGCCTGACGCCTCACGGCGTGCCGCCCCGAGTTGCCCGGTCCATCCGACGTCGGCTGGGCTCCGATCTCTCGTCCGACCCGGAACCGAAATAGCACTGCACATCCCGCAGTTGCATACCGATACCGGATGACGGCCCTCGGTGACTTGGTCAACAGCCTTTTCCTACAACGGCGTTGAACGCCGCACAACCGGCGTGCGCCCGCAACGTCTCCCGTTACAGAATGCGGAATGCATCATTCCGATATCTCGAGCCCGCGTATTCAGGCATGCGCCCGACGGGCAACTCCCGTACCACGTATATGAGGTGCTTCGGTCAGGTCCTCCAAGCCGCCGGCAAAACAGCCGTGGCAAGTGGTCCGAATCGCCTTATCGCCTGTAACGTGTGATGTCGGCGGGGTCATGAGCAGATAACCTGCCGTATCTGTCACACCGCCGTGAGATCCTGCCGGACCGGCGATGACATGCGCATTCGAGCACCGGGCAAGGCATGCCCGCCCGACCAGTCCGGCCGCACCAAACAGAGCCTCCCGCACGCGAAGGTTCGTAGGTCCTGATCGCGAGCCTGTCGACGGAGGTGTACATCATGGTCGGACCCACACTGCCCCCTGCCTCACACCCGGCTCCCGAGGTGCGCAAGGTCTTGATCAAGTGGGTGGCAGCCGGGTGGTCGCTGGCCAAGGAAGCCCATTGGGGCAGGCTGTATTGCCCATGTCAGTGCACCACCATCCCGATTCCGGGCACTCCGAGGAGTCCGAGCAACGCGGCTCGACGGATCGACCGTGCGGCTGCGCGCTGCCCGTTGCCTGCCGACGACCCGCGTCGTTCTCAGACGGGGCGGCGCCCGTGAGTGGGCAGGCGAGTGCCCACCGTGTTCATTGCTGTTGACGCATGTCAACAATCGCGGAACACTGGATGGGTTGCACCCCGGCCGGCGGATCACAGCACGACAGGGAGGTGGGACATGGAGTACGAGTTCACATTCGTGGTCGACGGTGTCGATGTCGAGGACGACGCCCTGGTGTGCGCGTTGTTTGACTCTCTGGACGCCATGCTGGTTCGAACCGCAGGCCGGCATTTCGTCACCCTGAGCGCCGAGGGGCCGGGTGCGATCAGAGCGGCCCAGACCGCCGTCGCAGCGCTGGCTACCGTTGCCCCCGCAATGCGAGTGATCCGTCTGGATCGCGATCTGGTCGGAATTGCCGACATCGCCGAACGCACCAAGCGAACGCGCCAGAACGTCACCCAGTGGGCGCACGGCGCCCGCCATTCGAAACAACCTTTCCCGCTGCCCGATGGCGTGGTCGGCTGTTCTCGCGTCTGGTTGTGGTCGGAAGTCAACACATGGCTACGCACCATCGACCTTGGCGATCCGATCGAATTGCCGAGCCGCGAAGAAATGGCCGCCATCGATTATGCTCTCGCCTTCCCACGGCAGGACCTCGGCCTGACGCTGGAACTCCACATCGCCGCCGACGAGCATGAACGTGAACGCCATGAGGTCGCTCGTCGTTTGATGGCCAAGGCCGTGGCTCACGCCGGTCGCATCTCCGACGACGATGTGTATGGCGGGGGTCCCATCCTGGTCGTATGCGCCGTCTGTTCCGATTCCCTCGCCTGGGTGATGTCGCAACTCCCACTCGGCGGCAAGTTGGCAGTCGTCGCAGTGTCGGTCGGCGACGACGGAGACGTGTGGGAACTCGGATTGAGCGCCGTGCCACTCCCAGGGAGCGTTCCCTTGGAGCAGGCAGGTCTGGATTGCCACGCAAGTGTCGGCGACCTCGTGCGAGCACACTCGTCGGGTCGTCTCGATCGCCAGACGGTCCTGGAGATGTGAACACCGGATTTGCGGCCTTCACCGGGACGCTTGCGTCTCGAAGGTCGACCCCGAAAGAAGCGGACACTGTGGATTGCTTCGCGCCCGGCCTTGCCTGGGTTGTCGGGGGCGACGGATCGGGCGCGGGCGACCGGGCCTGCCCACCTGGGCGCGGCGTTCCATGACGAGGGTCGCAACCTCGGTGAGATCCGTCGCCGGATGTGGCGATTCCCGGAATGGCGCCGCCCCCCGCAAGTCGCACCCTTGTGGATGCGATGGTCGGCCACGCGGCCGGCCGAGCCATCTGGCGGATCAGCCTGATCGACACACCCATTGCTGGCCGACCCCCGACCCGCCGCCGCTGCCACCGGCGGGCGGAGGCTGTGACCGCACCGGCCTGCAACGGCCGACGCGCTTGTATCCCGAGAGTTATGCACAGTCTGTGGATAACCTTCTGTGCGCACAGGGGAGCCTGAAGATCCCCAGTCGCCGAGTTCCGCCGTCATGCACACCCTGTGGAAACCCGCCCATGCCGGGCGCTCCGCCGTGGATTGGCACGGCTTTTCGGTCCTCCTCGGCGCTCGCCGAAACAAGCGCGCCACGAACCGGACCGGTCCCGGGTAATCGCCGGGTCGCCAAGGTCGCATCCGTGGGCAGGACGGCGGTGATGTCGGTACCGGACGCGCGCCCGTCGGGCGCGGTCCGGACGAACGGCCGGTCCGCGTAGGTTCGTTCGTCGCTGCTGCCGTTGTGGGTCGTGCTCGCCGGTCAGCTCTTGAGCGTGCGCACGAGTTCGGCCCATGCGGTGGCGCTGATTTCGAGGTGGCCGCGGGCTCGGTCCTTGGTGTCGCGTATGCCGGTGGCCGTGGCGAACCGGGCTATCTCGACGCACTCTTGGTTGTGCTGTGACCAGGTGGATGTGCGCCATTGAGGGGTTGGTCCGCTGCTCACAACTGCTCCAATCTTCTCGTGATCATTGCTCTTGAGGCGATCTCGTCCTGCGCCGTACCGCAGTAGTAGTCGAGATCCCGTCGGTAGCGTCCGACTACTCGCTCGTCTCGCAGTAGCTGAGACCCCGCTTCGTATGCAACATGTACCACTGCATCGTTCGTGTCTGGGAGTTCATACATCGTGACCGAGCCGAGGAAGGCTGCGGTCGGTGTCTCGAAGGAGACGATTCTCAACTCGACGTTCGTCATTTCGCCGAGCAGCAGCAGGTGCTCAAGCTGCTGACGCAGGGCCTCCCGACCGCAGAACGCACTCGCGAGCGCAGACTCGGACAGCGTTGCGGTGAGTTTGAGGCGCGTCGATGTGAGCACCTGCTGCCGCCTGTGCCGTACTCGCAGCAAGGATTCGGCATCGTCCGGATCCGGCACGAACGGCGACTGCAACAGTGTTGCTCGGGCATAGGCGGGTGCTTGCAGAAGACCGGGGACCATGGTGGACGCGGCATTGATTGTGTGCGCATAGGTCTCAAGAAAGATGAGATCTTCATACTCCGGGGTCAGTACCGATTCGTACTCGGCCCACCAGGGGGCGTCTTCCCCGTTTTCGAGGCCGAGCAGCCCCATCACGCGTCGTTTGTCTGCCGGTGAGAGCGACAGCACGTCGACGAAAGTGTCAACGTGATGCCTGTCGATGAGCATTGCTCCTGTTTCCAGGCGCGACACCTTGCTTTTGTCCCAGCCGGCTCGTTCGGCGACGGAGGTGAGGGTCATTTGCCTGGCAGTGCGCAGGCGCCGGAGCTCATCTCCGGCCTGGCGTTGCGCAGTACTGGGTCGCGAAGGCATCCGGACTCACCCCATTTTGTGACGGCATGGCTGCCGCAAAGGTCCGTCTTTGAAACGGTTGCGGCAACGAGTGTTGCATGTCACGTTGAGGGAGGCAATCGTCACGTCGGGCAATGGAGTTGCTCGCGTCCGTCCTTGTTCGCACCCCTGTCTTGGGAGTCGTCACATGGCAGATTTCCCCCAACGCGAGGTCTCGGGAGACGATTTCGACTACTTCCGGGATCACCCGGAGGCGTGGATTCGGGACGGCCGGTCGGGCTTGCGCGGGAGGTATGAGTACGCCGGCGAGTGCGTGGTGGTGGCTCGGACGTTCGGCGGCTTGCGGTTCCGTGTTCGACCGTCCGATGTCGAAATCCTGCACCCGGAGGCAGTGGCCTCTGCCGTATTCACGCCGCTCGTTGAGCCCCCGAACAGCGCGCGCTCTCAACTGTCGATTGGCATGCCGGACACGTTGGCGCCAAGCAACGGTCGGGGTGATTTGCCCTTCAAGCGACAGCGGCCGGGTTTCTCGATTGGAGCCGTGAGCCCGGCCGCTGTCTCCATCTATCCACCGTGAGGCAGTGATGGAGATTCAAGAATATCCAGCCGAAGGGCGGTTGCCGATCCGTGTCGGCTCGCGCGTTCGGCACGTCGACGCGCATGCCGAGTTGCCGGACGGGACCATCGTGGCCCTACCGGCAGCCTCGGAGCGCGTCGCCGTCGTGCAACCGCAGCAGGCTGGGCGGTCGCCGTACCTGTGCCCGATCGGTCATCTGGTCGTGCTCGACCTGGATACCGAACTGACCCTGGTGACACGGCAGTTGAGGCGTGTTGACGAGTTCGGATGCGCCGTTGGCCGCCCGCTGTCGGTGCCGATCGCGCCCGGCGGCGAATCCGTGCGGGAGGCAATGTGACCAGGCGCTACCGCTGGAGTGAACTTCCTTTCCAGGTAACCGAATTCGTGGAGAAGGCGGCCGGCCCCGTCCATGCCGTCGAACCCGTCACCGGACCCCACACCAGTTCCTTCGCCGCGACCGTCACCACTCCCACCGGCCTCGTGTTCGTCAAGGCCGCCGAAGAGGCCACCGCTCCCTTGTCCGCCCGAGCCCAGACCAGCGAGATCGCGGCCAGTGCCGTCACGGGCATCCTGTCTCCGCGCCTGTTGCACCACAGAGCGGTCGACGGGTGGCGGGTCCTCGTCTTCGAGCACGTCGAGGGCCGCCCCGTACGGCTGTGTCTCGACTCGCCCGACATGGCCCAGGTGGTCGGGATGGTGGACCGCATCGGACGCATCCAACCCGGCCGCAGCGCCGGGCTGCCCACGCTCGTCGGCCGGCTGCGGGAACACCTCCCGGCCACCCGGACCGGCCCGCTGTGCGGCAACCGCCTCCTGCACACGGACCTGACCTCGGCGAACATGATCATCCGATCCGACGGCCGACTCTCCGTCGTGGACTGGGGCCAGGTGGCGCTGGGCCCGCGGTGGGCGGAGATCGGTCACCTGGGTGCGGCGCTCCACCACGAGGGCCACAACCTCGGTGAGATTCGTCGCTGGATGTGGCGATTCCCCGACTGGCGCCGCACACCCCTCACCGCCCGCCGAGCGCTCGCGGAGGCGATGATCGGCCACACCGACGGCCGCGCCACCTGGTGGATCAGCCTGGTTGACCCACCCATCCCGGGTTGACCCACCGGCACCCCGAGCGAGCGGAGGACGCCGCCGAGGCGTCCTCCGCTCGCTCGGGGCCGACAATCCGACGGCCTCGACGGCGTAGAGCCCTTGGCACGCTGTTCCAACGCTCGACTCGCTCCGGCCCGCAACCGCTCGCCTTCACCTTCGAGATCGGTCGTCACACTTTTTTCGGCCCGTCCGTCAGGGAAGCAGGAGCCCACCAAGGGCCCCGACGAAGAGGCCGGGAACCGAAAGAAGAGTCCCGGTCCGAACAACGGGAGCAGTCATGACGAAGTCGATCCTGGTCACCGGCGGTACCGGCACCCTCGGCCGGCTGGTCGTCCCGCTGCTGCGCGACGCGGGCCACACCGTCCGCGTGCTCAGCCGCACCGGCGGCGCGGCCGAGGAAGACGTCGAGTACGTGACCGCCGACCTGGTCGAGAACAAGGGCGTCGAAGCCGCCGTCGCCGGCATCCACACCGTGCTGCACCTGGCCGGCGGCCCCAAGGGCGACGACGAGGCCGCCCGCAACCTGGTCCGGGTCGCCAAGGCGGCCGATGTACGACACCTCGTCTACATCTCGGTGATCGGCGCCGACCGCGTCCCGCTCGGCTACTTCAAGGCCAAGTTCGCCGCCGAGCAGGCCGTGGCCGAGTCGGGCCTGCCCTGGACCACCCTGCGCGCCGCCCAGTTCCACGACCTGATGCTGACCGCCGTGGACAAGATGACCAGGCTGCCGGTCGTCCCGGTACCGGGCGGGGTTCGGCTCCAGCCGGTCGACGTGCGCGAAGTGGCCGCGCGGATGGCGGAGTTGACCCTCGGTGACCCGGCCGGCCTGGTGCCGGACCTGGCCGGGCCGAAGGTGTACGGGATGCGCGAACTGAGCCGGACCTACCTCCAGGCGCGCGGCCGGCGGCGGCCGATGATGCCGGTGCGCTTCCCGGGAAAGGCCGGCCGGGCCTACCGCGCCGGCGAGAACCTGACCCTGCAAGGCGCCACCGTCGGCACCCGGACCTGGGAGGACTTCCTCGCCGAGCGCGTAACCGCGAAGTAGCCCGTGACCGGGCCCACCACCCGAACCCGCCCCCGAACGGGGCCTTCCGCACCGACCCGCACCGACCCGCGCGACCTACAAAACCCACGCGACCCACGCGACCGGCCCGGAAGGCCCCACCCCCCCGCCCCGCCTCAGTGCACCTGCCGCTCACCCTCCGCCCAATACCGCGCCCGCAACGTCTTCTTGTCCGGCTTGCCCAGCGGCGACAGCGGAATCGAGTCGGCGAAGTCGACCGACTTCGGCGCCTGCACCGCGCCCTTGCGCTCCTTCACCAGCGCGATCAGCTCGGCCGGATCCACCTCGTGCCCCGGCCGCAGCACCACGACCGCCTTGACCGCCTCGCCCCACTTCTCGTCCGGCACCCCGACCACCGCGACCGCGGCCACCGCCGGGTGGGCCGAGATGACGTCCTCCACCTCGCGCGGGAAGACGTTGAAGCCGCCGGTGATGATCATGTCCTTCTTGCGGTCCACGATCGTCAGGAACCCGTCCGGGTCCGCCCGGGCGATGTCGCCGGTGTGCAACCACCCGCCACGCAGCGCCTCTTCGGTCTGTTCCGGCTTGTTCAGGTAGCCGGCCATCACCAACGGGCCGCGCACGCAGATCTCGCCCGGCTCGCCCTGGGCCACCTCGTTCAGCTCCTCGTCGAGCAGCTTCACCGTCAGGAACGGCACCGGCCGACCGCACGAGGCGAGTCGCGCCGGGTCGTTCGGGTCGTGCTCGTCCCGGCGCATGACGGTGATCGTCATCGGGCATTCGGCCTGACCGTAGTACTGGAAGAAGATCGGCCCCAGCCGCTCGATGCCCTCCTTCAGCCGCGCCGGCGACATCGCGGAGGCGCCGTAGAACACGGTCTCCAGGCTGGACAGGTCGTGCTTGTCCAGGTCCGGGTGATCCAGCAGCACATACAACATCGTCGGCACCAGCATCGTCGCGGTGATCCGATACTTCTCGATCGCCGCGAGCACCTGCTTGGGGTCGAAGTGCGGCAACACCACGATCGAACCACCGCGCAACAGCGTCGGGATGAACGCCGACATGCCCGCGTGCGACAGCGGCGTCGCGACCAGGAAGCGCACCTCGTCCGGCCAGTCCCACTCGGCGAGTTGCACGGTCGGCAGGGTCACCCCGGAGCGGTAGGTGGACATCACGCCCTTGGGTCGCCCGGTGGTGCCGCCGGTGTACGCGTAGCCCGAGACGTCCTCGGCGTTCACCTCCGGCGGCGTGAGCACCCCCGGCTCGAACTTCGCGGCCAGCGCGAGCAGATCCACGCCCAGGTCGTCCGACGCCGGCCCGAAGGCCAACAACTTCAGGTGCGGCAGCCGCTCCTTGAGCGCCGCCGCCCGCTCGCCGTACGGCCCCGGGTCGTAGATCAGCGCCTCGACGCCGGCGTCGGCCAGTACGTACGCGTGATCCTCCAGCGAGCCCATCGGGTGCAGCGGCGTCGCGCGACAGCCGGTCAACATGTTGCAGCCGGTCGCGAACAACACCTCGGGTCGGTTCGCCGACAACACCGAGACCATGGTGCCCTTGACCACACCCAGCGAGGCGTACGCCTGCTGGTATCGGCTGATCTCGTCGCGCACCTGACTGGCCGTCAATACCCGGTCGCCGATGTACATCGCGGGTTTGTCGGCGTGCCTGGTCAGGGCGTGCAGGAGCAGATCGGGGACGAAGACCGGGCGGTGCAGCGCGGCGGGCAGGTCGTACGACATCTGCGGCTTCCCCTCGGAGGTGGCGGATGGTGGTGGACCGCGGCGGATGCCGAAGGCATCGCCATACGACCCATACGACAACATGTTTTCGCCATCCATTGACCTCGTCAAGGAACCTTACCTATCGTTCGGCCGGTGGCCGACCTCGTTCCCAGGCCGAGAGGATGACCGTGTCGACACAGACCGTCAGTACTATCCAGTTCCCTTACAAGCGCACACTCGGACCGGTCATGGGTCGCTTCTTCTCGGAGCTGACCGCCCGTCGGATCGTCGGGATCCGGTCCGGTGAGCGGGTGATCGTGCCGCCCATGGAGTACGACCCGGAGACCGGGAACGAGCTCGCGCACGACTTCGTCGAGGTGGGCCCGGCCGGCACCGTCCGGTCCTGGACCTGGGTCGCCGAACCCATCGAATCGCACCCGCTGGACCGCCCGTTCGCCTTCGTGCTGGTGCGGTTGGACGGTGCGGACACCGATCTGGTGCACGTGCTGGACGCCGGCAGCGAGGACGCGGTGAGCACCGGCATGCGGGTCGCCCCGCGCTGGCGCGACGAGCCGGTCGGCCGGATCGACGACATCGTCTGCTTCGTCCCCGGTGAGCACGCCGAGAGCCCCGAGGGGGAGCCCGGCGAGGCGCAGGACGTGACGACGATGGAGTACTTCTCCAAGATCACCTACACCGACGTGCTCTCGCCCACGCTGGTCCGCTACGCGAGCAACCTGCGGGCCGGCCGACTGACCGGGCAGCGTTGTCCGAAGTGCAACCGGGTCTTCCTGGGCCGGGGTTACTGCTCGGTGGACGCCATCCTGCTCGGTCCCGAGCTGGACGAGGTGTTGCCCGACCGCGGCGTGGTGTCCAACTACACGATCATCACGCCCACGCCCTATCCCGGACAAAAGGAAACCGAGCCGTTCGCGCGGGCCTCCGTCGTGCTCGAAGGCGACGAGATGGTGATCGCGCAGCAGCAGATCCTGGACATCCCGGTGTCCGAGATCAGGGTCGGCATGCGGGTCCGGGCGGAATGGATGCCCGAGGCCGAGCGGGACGCGGCGGAGATCACCAGCAAGGGCTGGGGCACGGTCTCCGGCTTCGTCAAGGGCTGGCGGCCCACCGGTGAGCCGGACGAGCCCGCCGAGCAGTACATGAACCGGGTGTTCTGATGACGGCGCGTCGAAACGCGGGCGAGACAAGGGAGACGGCAGTGCGGCAGGACAGCGACATCGCGATCGTCGCGACCGCGCAGCTCCCGGCGGTGCGCCGGCAGGAGCTCACCGAGACCGAGATGTTGTTGATGGTCGTGGACGAGGCCCTGGACAAGGTCGGGCTCAAGCGCTCCGACATCGGCTTCAGTTGCCAGGGGTCGTGCGACTACATCTCCGGCGGCACGTTCTCCTTCGTGCCCAACCTGGACGCGATGGGCGCGTGGCCGCCGATCCACGAGTCGCACGTCGAGATGGACGGCGCGTGGGCGATGTACGAGGCGTGGGTGCGCCTCAAGCACGGCGACATCGACGTCGCGGTCGCGATGGGTTCGGGCAAGTCCTCCACCGGCGACCCGGCCGCGATCTACCCGCAGGAACTCGACCCGTACTACCTCGCGCCGCTCGGTCTGGACCCGGTCTCGCTGGCCGCGCTCCAGGCCCGGCAGTTGATCGAGTCGGGCAAGACCACCGAACGCGAACTCGCCGAGATCGCCGCCCGCTCGCGTCGCGACGCGGCCGGCAACCCCAAGCAGCAGGTGCGCGGCGCCGAGCAGGACGTGGACAAGTTGCTCGCCGAGGGCTACCTGCGCAATCCGCTGCGCAAGAGCGACCTGCCGCCGATCTCGGACGGTGCGTGCGCGGTGGTGCTGGTGCGCGGCCCGCGCGCCGCCGAACTGACCGAGCGCCCGGCCTGGATCACCGGCCTGGACCACCGCAGCGAGGTGCACAACCCGGCGCTGCGCGACCTGACCGACTCGTCCTCGACCCGGATCGCCGGGCAGCGGGCGGGCGGCGTGGCCGGCGTCGAGGTGGCCGAGCTGATGGCGCCGTTCACCGCCCAGGAGGTGATCCTGCGTCAGTCGCTGGGCCTGGCCGAGGACGTGGTGATCAACCCCTCCGGCGGCGCGCTCACCGGCAACCCGCTGATGGCCACCGGCCTGGTGCGGATCGCCGCCGCGGCCGACCAGATTCTGATCAACGGGCGCTCGCGCACGCTCGGGCACGCCACATCCGGCCCGGCACTCCAGCAGAACCTCGTCTGTGTCCTGGAAGGCGACTCCGCCGCGAAAGGTGACAACCGATGACCCATGAGCGCGTTGCCGTCGTCGGCATCGGCCAGACCAAGCACAAGAAGCGGCGGGACGACCTGTCGATCGCGGGCCTGGTCCGCGAGGCCGCCCAGCGCGCGTTGGACGACGCGCGGATGACCTGGAGCGACATCGACGCGGTGGTGATCGGGAAGGCGCCCGACATCTTCGAGGGCGTGATGAAGCCCGAGCTCTACCTCGCGGACGCACTCGGCGGGGCGGGCAAGCCGGTGTTCCGCGTGCACACCGCGGGCAGCGTGGGCGGATCGACCGCGATCGTCGCCTCCCACCTGATCAGCAGCCGGGTGCACAAGCGGGTGTTGGCCGTCGCGTGGGAGAAGCAGTCCGAGGGCAACGCGCAGTTCGGGCTCGGCGGCGGCAAATCCGGGTCGATCGGCGCGGGTGGCGCGTTCGCGCCGTGGATTCGGGCGTACATCCAAAAGTCCGGGGCGCCCGAGCACATCGGCTGGCAGGTGGCCGTCAAGGACCGGCAGAACGCGCTGCGCAACCAGTACGCGCACCTGCAGCTCAAGGACATCTCGATCGACAAGGTCCGCGAGTCGCCGATGATGTGGGACCCGCTGCACTTCCTGGAGTCGTGCCCGTCCTCGGACGGCGCCGGCGCGATCGTGCTGACCGACGAGGCCGGCGGCGACGCGGCGGCGGCCGACGGCCGGGCCCCGGCCTGGATCCTGGGCACCTCGATGCGCTCCGAGCCGTCGTCCTTCAACGGCCGCGACCCGATCCGCCCGCAGGCCGGTGTGGACTGCGCGTGGGACGTGTACAAGCAGGCCGGGATCACCGACCCGCGGCGGCAGATCGACGTGGCCGAGCTGTACGTGCCCTTCTCCTGGTACGAGCCGATGTGGCTGGAGGGCCACGACATCGCGCCCGTGGGCGAGGGCTGGAAGATGGTCGACCGCGGCGAGACGGCGTTCGACGGCGACTTCCCGGTGAACCCGTCGGGCGGTGTGTTGTCCTCCAACCCGATCGGCGCCTCCGGCATGTTGCGCTTCCTGGAGGCGGCGCTCCAGGTGCGGGGCGCGGCCGGGGAGCATCAGGTGGACGGGGCCAAGGTCGCGCTGGCGCAGGCGTACGGCGCGGCGGCGCAGTACTTCGCGATGTGGGCGGTGGGGTCGGACAAGCCGTAGCCGCCCGGTTCGGCGCGCGTGCGCCCGCTGCTGCGGCGCTCGCTCGAAAAATGGTAAGGCTCCTTGACCTTGATTTGGTCAAGGAGCCTTCCTAGTCTGGGGCCTTCACCCGGTGACCGGAGGTTCTGGCGATGAAGCCCCCCATCTGCGTGAAGCTCGGGATCGACTTCCCGATCTTCGCGTTCTCCCACTGCCGCGACGTGGTCGCGGCGGTCAGTCGAGCCGGCGGCTTCGGCGTGCTCGGTGCGCTCGCGTTCGATCCCGAGCAGTTGGAGGTCGAACTGGCCTGGCTCGACGAGCACACCGACGGCAAGCCGTACGGCGTCGACCTGGCGATCCCGATGGCGTACATCGGCAAGGGCGGTGGCGAGGCCGCGCTGCCGAGCAACCTGGAGAAGCTGATCCCGGAGCAGCACTGGAAGTTCGTCGACGAACTCCTGGAGCGCCACGGGATTCCGCCGCTGCCCGCCGAGTTGGCGGACAAGCCGGTCAAGGCCGCCGGGCTGAACGTGGACCTGGAGTCGCGCGCGCAGATCGAGGTGTCGCTCAAGCACCCGCTGGTCAAGATGTTCGTCAACGCGCTCGGCCCGCCGCCGGCCGACATCATCGACGCGTGCCACGCGGCCGGTGTCCTGGTCGGCGCGTTGTGCGGCAGCCCGCGGCATGCGCAGAAGCAGGTCGAGGCGGGCGTGGACGTGGTGGTCGCGCAGGGCACCGAGGCCGGTGGGCACTGCGGCGAGATCTCCACGATGGTGCTCATCCCGCAGGTCGTGGACACGGTGGGCCCGGACGTCCCGGTACTCGCGGCCGGCGGCATCGGCGGCGGCCGGCAGATGGCCGCGGCGCTCGCGCTCGGCGCCCAGGGGGTGTGGACCGGCAGCCTGTGGCTGACCGTCGCCGAGGCCGACACCCACGAGGTGTCGGTGCAGAACCTGCTGGAGGCCAAGTCCACCGACACCGTGCGCTCGCGGGCGATGACCGGCAAACCGGCCCGTCAGCTCAAGTCCGGGTGGACCGACGCGTGGGAGGACCCGGCCAACCCCGACCCGCTGCCGATGCCGCTCCAGGGCATCATCTTCAACGCGGCGTCCCGACGGTTCACCCGAACCAGGAACAAGGAGCTCAACGGCTGGCCGGTGGGCCAGGTCGTGGGCATGCTCGACAAGGTGCGGCCGACCCAGGAGGTCGTCCTGTCCCTGGTCGAGGAGTGGATCGAGACCACGGAGCGGCTGAACGCGTTCCTGGCCGAGGACTGAGCCCACCGGATCGCATCCGGCGCAGACCCACGCGGGCCGACACCCGCGCGGGCGCGGACCTGCCGGGCCGGGCGCGCGGGAGGACTCGCGTGCACGGCCCGGCGGTCGGCGGGTCACGGGAGTGAGTGACACCGGTCCCGCGCCTATGGGTATCGCGAACTGTCCCGGTACTTCCGCAACTTATGCGTTTTTGGAATGTCGGCGACGGATATCCGCTAAAATTCGCCGGCTTCGCCCGGTGTGCCCCCTACGGGGCGACCGAATCCCACCCGGTGAAGCCCGACGGGTCGTGCCGGCCGAACGTGCCGTGCTCGAAGATGCCCACCCCTTCGGCGAGCAACGCGCCGTCGGGGCCGGTGAGTCGGGCGGTCGCCACATGGTCGATCACGCTGAACGGGATGCGCTTGGCCACCTCGGGGTCCTTTTGTTCGTACACCGCGCCGTCGAGGTAGTCCGAACCCTTCCACTGACCGTGGCCCCAGTCCGGGTCGCCGCCGTAACCCGCACCCACGTTGAGCGCGATGTAGCCGTGGTTGTCCAGGTGCAGCGTCAGCGCGTTGCGCTTGCGGTCGGTCAGATGGATCGCGGCGCCCTCCGGCAGTCGGGTGCCGGACGTGTAGCGCACGTCGAACTCCGGCCAACCGAGTTGCTCGGGCGCCCTGCCGTCGGCGATCGGGAAGATCCGGATCGCCTCGGTCAGGAAGCGGTGCCCCTCGGCCGACTCCTGGGCGATGATCATCAGCGCCTGGTCGCCGAGGTGGATGGGGATCCAGTTCCACCAGAATCCGGCGGTCTGCGCGGGCCGCCCGGCCGGCGGTGCCTCGCCCGACGGGCGAATGCCCCAGGAGCGGTCGCGCGAGCCGGACCAGGTCTGCGGGGTGACCGCGATCTCCTCGCCGTCCAGGGTCACCGTGCCGGTCCAGTCGCCGATCTGCACGAAGCGCGACGCGTCCAGGAGCGGCTTGAAGTCGCTGCGCTGCACGTGTCGAGGTTCCGGCAGCGGCGCGAACGGCGACGTGAAGGTGAGGTCGAGCGAGATGCCCTGCTCCGGCGCGTCGCACACCACGCGCACGCTGGCCAGCGGCTCCAACACCTCGATCCGGTACGGGCCGACCTCCTGCTTGAGCCGATCCGGGCCGAGCGCGCCCGACATCCGCACCGCGTGCTGGCGGCCGTCCTTGCGGATCACCACGTACGCGTCGATCACGCCCAGGTTCGGATAGACGCCGAGGCCGGTCGCGATCTGGACGCCGCCCGCACGGTCGTAGGCGTGCATGATGCAGCGGTCGTAGAAGTTCCGGTCGGTCGAGCCGACCTCGCTGTGGAACAACGGGACCTGGTGGACCGGGTATTCGTCCAGGGGTACGGGGATCGGCATCGGTTCCTCCTGACCACGCGTCGGCGACCCGCCGACGCGTAGGCGCTGGTTGAGACGTCGTGCGAGTCTGCGCCAAATCATTGACGCAATCAAGCGTCTCGACGGGCCGTCGGCGGGTCGGTCGCACCGGCCCGTGCCCCTCGGGTGTGCCGTCCATGCGGCTCAATCAGCCACCCGGTTGGCCGCTCCGACTTCCGTGCGGTTGCCACGCTCCGTGATAAGCGGGTTACTGAAGGTGTCCATGTGAAGGGATGCACCGCCGGACCACGCCGCTTTCCACCCATCGAAGGAACGGCGGTCGGGGCGGAAGTCCGCGACGCGTCGGGAGAGACCATGAGTCACCAGCAAGACCTCGTCATCTGCCGCGAACTCGGCGACCGCAATGGCGAGGGTCGGGCGTTGAACAACCTCGGTACCGCGCTCCAGCAGGTGCGGCGCTTCGACGAGGCGATCGATGCTCATCAGGAGGATCTCGCCCTGTGCCGCGAGCAGGCCGACCACCACGGCGAAGGTCAGGCGCTGGGCAACCTCGGTACCGCGCTCCAGCAGGTGCGGCGCTTCGACGAGGCGATCGAGGCCCATCGGCAGGCCGCCGCGCTGTTCGCGGACCTGGACGACCACCACCGCGAGGCCCAGGTCCTCAACAACCTCGGCACCGCGCTCCAGGAACTGCGCCGGTTCGAGGAGGCGATCGACGCCCATCGACAGGCCGCCGCCCTGTTCGCGGACCTGGACGACCACCACCGCGAGGCCCAGGCGCTGAACAACCTCGGCATCGCCCTCCAGGAGGTGCGCCGATTCGTCGAGGCGATCGAGGTGCACCGGCAGGCCGCCGCGCTGTTCGCGGACCTCGACGATCACCACCGCGAGGGCCAGGCCCTCAACAACTTCGGCGTCGCCCTTCGGGAGATGCGCCGATTCGTCGAGGCGATCGAGGTCCACCAGCAGGCCGCCGCCCTGTTCACCGAACTCGACGACCCGCACCGCCAGGGCCAGGCGCTGGACTACCTCGGCGCCGCACTCCACCAGGTGCGCCGGTTCGACGAGGCGGCCGCCGCGCTCGAACACGCCGCCGCCCTGTTCGCCAAGTTCGGCGACCAGCCCCGCGAGGGCCAGGCCCTCAACAGCCTCGGGGCCGCACTCCAGCAGGTGCGCCGGTTCGACGAGGCCGCCGTCGCACACGAGCAGGCCGCGACCTTGTTCGGCAAACTCGGCGACCACGACCGCGAGGGCCAGGCCCGGGACAACCTCGGCACCGCCCGAAAGCGGGCACGCGGAGACGAGGAACCGCGACCGGGCCTGCGCCGACGGCTCGCGGACAGGCGCCGAGAGCGGCGCGAACGCCCCTTCGACGCGGTCGCCGCCCTGGGCCCGGTCCTCGAACCGACCCAATAACGAGCACGGCACGGCCCGGCGGGAGCGGGCGGCGCGGCACCGCGGGCCGGTCGCTCCGCGCCGGGTCGTTCCCGTGTCGCTCCGCCGCTCTGCGCCGGTACGGGGCCGTCGTGCGGAGTGCGCCGGAATTCGAAATTCCGGATCAGCGACCCGAGCGGAAGTAATCGCGCGGGTCGTTTTCCGTGCGGCGGTGCGAGGGGCGCGTGCCGACCCGGTCGGTCGGCGTCGCGCCGATCCGGTTGTCCTCCAACCGGGCCAACCTGGCGTTGAGTTCGTCCTCTTCCTTGATCTCGTCGGCGGACGGCGACAGCGCGACGATGAACAGCGTGATCACCGTGAAAAGGCTGATGCCGGTGATCAACGGCGCGAGGAATTGGGACGCCTCCACCCCGTGCACCATCCCGTGCCGACCCTCGGTACGCACGCTCATCGCGGACATTCCCGTGTAGTGCATTCCGCTGACCGCCAGGCCCATGATCAACGCGGCGCCCCCGGTCGCCGCGAATCCGCTCACGTTGAGCGCGGCCCACAGCGCCGCGGTGGCCGCGACCACCGCGATCAGGATCGACAGGCCGACTCGGAACGAGTCGTATTCGACCGAGCCGTCCAGGCTCATCGCGGCCATGCCCATGTAGTGCATGATCGCCACGCCGCCGCCGGTGATGATCCCGCCGAGCACCAGCCCCACGGCGCCCGCCTTGCGCCGACCCGCGACCGCCATGCCGATGCCGACCACCACCACCGCGAGCACCAGCGAGGTCAACGTCTTGGCCACGTCGTAACGAATCGGGGTCTCGCGCACCGAGAATCCGAGCATGCCGATGAAATGCATGACCCAGATTCCGGTACCACCGATCGAGGTCGCACCCAGTACCAACCAACGGGCGCGTACCCAACCGCTTACCGCCCGCGCACGTGTCGTGCAGAGCAGCCCGAGAGCCGATCCGACGCAGGACATGAGGTAGGCGATACCGGGAGTGACGGCTCCGTATGCAAAATGATCAACGTGTCCCATGTCGGCGAACCGCTCCGTTGCTTCGGGCCCCTTCTGAAGCGGGGAAACCTCATCGTCGAATCGCCGATGATAGGGCAGTCCGGGTGGCGTCTCTCGGGCGGGTTTCCCTATTCGTGAACAGCGATCAAGATCGTTACCGCCCGTATGCGGAGCTGGAATTCGGATAAAGATCTCGGTAGGCCGGGACTTCACCGCCGCCCTTCGCGGTCAACACGCCGTGCAGTACCGCTCGGGCGAATACGTCGGCCGCCGCCGCGTGGATCATGGTCAGTGCGGCGGCCTCCGCGTTCACCCCGTAGGGCGTGTCCGGATCGGTCGCGGGCAGCGGCACCCGGGCCGTGGACACGGCGAAGACGGTGTCGCCGTCGTAGAGCGTGTGCACCGGCCGGATCGCCCGGGCCAGCCCGTCGTGTGCGACGCCGGCCACCTTCTGCGCCTGTGACCTGGTCAGCACCGCGTCGGTGGCCACGATCCCGATCGTGGTGTTGAGCGTGGGCGGCACCTGGGCGGCGGCCGCGGCGCGGTGCAACGCGGCGGCGTGCTCGGCGTGTTCGGGCGCGGTGAGCGGGAACTCGGCGGGCAGGCCGAGGCCGGCCGCGTAGGGCAGGCCGCCGATCGGGTCCACCGCGGACCCGGCCGCGTTGACCACCGCGAGCGCCGCGACGGTGACCCCGCCGGGCAGGACCACGCTCGCCGTGCCCACCCCGCCGCGCAGTCCGCCGACCATCGCACCGGTGCCCGCGCCCACGCTGCCCTGCGCCACCACCGCGTGCTCCGGCTCGGCGTCGGCCGCCGCGATCGCCGCCCGGCCCAGCGCCGCGTCGGGACGCCTCGCCCAGTCGCCGCCGCGCCCGAGGTCGAACAACGCCGCGGCCGGCACCACCGGCACCACCTGGTGCGGCTCCGTGCCCACCGGGAACCCCCGCCCCCGCTCGGCCAGCCACGCCACCACCCCGCTTGCCGCGTCCAAGCCGAACGCGCTGCCCCCGCCGAGCACGATCGCCTCGATCCGGGGCACCAGGTTGCGCGGGTCGAGCGCGTCCAACTCACGGGTGCCCGGTCCGCCGCCACGCACGTCCACGCCGGCCACGAAGCCGCCGACCGGCCCGAGCAGCACGGTGGTTCCGGTCATCGCACCGGCATCGGTGTAGGCGGCGTGCCCGACCCGCAGGCCGGCCACGTCGGTGATCGCGTTGCGGGGCCCGGCCGTGCATTCCTCGACATCGAACATGTCTCTCCCCAGAGTGGTGGAACGTGTTGCGGTGGTCCTGTTCCCATGCTGCTCCATGGCTCATGTCTCGAAGTGCGAGATTCTCGTCTCAGTCCCTGAGAAAGCTTGTATGGTGCACAGATATTGACGTGGAGGTGGCGCGATGGGGGAGAGCCGGCGCTGGCTGATGCTGGCCATCGGGATGTGCGCACAGTTGGCGAGTTGTGTGTTCCTGTACGGCCTCGCCTATCTCGTTCCGGTGTTGCGCGTGGACGAGGGCATGTCGCTCGCGCAGGCCGGCACCGTCGTGGCCTGTCCGACCTTCGGTCTGCTGCTGACCCTGGTGTTGTGGGGCGCGGCGGCGGATCGCTGGGGCGAGCGCCGGGTGATGGCCACCGGCCTGGCGCTGGCCGGCACGGCGATCGCGGTGGCCCTGGCCGGTGACGGCGCGGTGTGGCTGGGGGGTTGGCTCGCGGTGGCGGGCGCGTGCTCGGCGGCGGTGAACGCGGCCAGTGGGCGGGTCGTGCTGGGCTGGTTCGCGCCCGAGCAGCGCGGACTGGCCATGGGCATCCGGCAGATGGCGCAACCGCTGGGCATGGTGGCCGGCGCGTTGGTGCTGCCGCCGATCGGCACCCAGGCGGGCTTCCGGGCCGCGTTGGTCTTCCCGGCCGTGTTGTGTGTGGTGGGCGCGGTGTTGGTCGTGGCGCTCGTCCGCGATCCGGCCCGGCCCGCGCCGGCGGCCGGCTCGGCGCGAACCGCCTCGCCGTACGACTCGCCCGTGCTGTACCGAATACACGCGGCCAGCGCGCTGCTGGTGGTGTCCCAGTTCGTCGTGGTGTCCTTCGCCGCGGACTATCTGGTGTCCGAGCACGGCTGGACCGCGACCGCGGCCGGTCGGCTGCTCGCGGCCGTGCAACTGGTGGCGGCCGGCTCCCGGATCGCGGTCGGCCGCTGGTCGGACCTGGTCGGCTCCCGGCTGCGGCCGATGCGCACGCTGTGCGTGGTCAACGCCGTGGTGGTCGGCGCGCTCGCGGTGACCTCGACGATCGGCGGCCCGCCGGCGATCGTCTTCCTGCTGCTCGCCTCGGTGGCCACGGTGAGTTGGAACGGACTGGCCTTCACCGCGGTCGCCGAACTCGCGGGCAGCGCGTGGGCGGGACGGGTGATGGGCATCCAGAACACCGGCCAGAACCTGACCGCCGCTGCGGGGCCGCCGGTGTTCGGCGCGCTCATCGGCGGCCCGGGCGGCTATCCCGTCGCGTACACCATCTGTGCGGTGATCCCGATCCTGGCCGGGTTCCTGACGCCGAGTCAGGACTCCCGGTCGGTGTACGCGATCATGCCGAGCAACAACACGTCGATGCCGAACGCGAAGCGCTCGTCGCCGTCGCCCGAGGTGAGCACGTCGCCGAGCGAGGTCAACGTGGGGAAGCGGGCGGCGGGCAAGGACGCGAAGTAGTCGTGCAGGGCGGTGTAATAGGCCCCGCGCTCCTCGTCGGTCGCCCCGTGCATGGTGTTCTGGCCGCCCATTTCCAGGCCGGACATCACCGTGTACATGGACAGCAGGTCGGCCGCGAACGCGCTCACCTTCGGGGAGAGTCCACCCGCGCGCAGGATCGCCAGCAGCCGCTCGCTGGAGTCCAGCGAGTTCGGCCCGATCGGCACCGCGCCGATCAACGCCCGACCCAGATCGCGGTGTGCGGCGTAGACGTCGCGGATCGCGAACATCGCCTCGCGTAGTTGCTCGCGCCAGCGATCGGGATCCGCGAGCGGAATCCGCACCTCTCCGTTGACCCGGTCCACCACCAGCTCCACGAGCTCTTCCTTGTTCGCGACATACGCGTACAGGGAGGCCGCGCCGGTGTCGAAGCGCTGGGCGACCCGGCGCATGCTCAGCGCGTCCATGCCCTCCGCGTCGATGATCTCCAGCGCGGCGGTGACGATCGCCTCCTGGGTCAGCGTCGGCTTGCGCGGCGACCGACTCCTGGGCGACGTGCGCCACGGCGGCACGGGCACTTCGGCAACCTCGGGAACCTCGGACACGGCGCCACCTCCTCGACCAACCCTCGCCGATCGCATCACTCGGCTTTACGAACACTGTACTTGACGCGAACAGTGTTCGTAGCTAAAACAGTGTTCGTGGATGAAACGCCGTTCGATGTGCGAACGGTGTTCGAGCAACAGGGGGAGACGATGGAAACCGACACCAGCAAGGCGGTGCCGATCGCGGCCGAGCCGGGGGAGCGCCGGCCGGCCTACCCGCTCCGGTGGATCGGTCTCGCCGTGGTCATGGGCGCCGACATCATGGACCTGCTCGACGCGACCATCGTCAACGTGTCGGGCCCCGGCATCAGGGATGCCCTGGGCGGCTCCTCGACCCACCTCCAGTGGTTCTCGGCCGCGTACACCCTGGCGTTCGCGATGTTCCTGATCACCGGCGCCCGACTGGGCGACATCCTCGGCCGGCGACGGATGTTCCTGGGCGGGGTGCTCGCCTTCACCCTCACCTCGGCGCTGTGCGGCCTGGCGCAGTCACCGGAGATGCTGATCGGCGCCCGCGGCCTGCAGGGGCTCGCCGCGGCGCTGATGGTGCCGCAGGCGTTCGGGCTGATCCGGGAGATGTTCGACGAGCGCGAGGTGGGCGCGGCGTTCGCGGTGTTCGGGCCGGCGATGGGCCTGGCCGCGGTGCTCGGGCCGATCCTGGGCGGGGTGGTGATGGACGCCGACCTGTTCGGTCTGGGCTGGCGCGCGGTGTTCCTGGTGAACGTGCCACTGGGGCTGTTCGCCTTCTTCGCCGGCGCCGCGGTGGTGCCCCGACCCACCCCGGAGGCAGCCGGTGCGCGCCGGCCGGGCCTGGACGTCGTGGGCATGATCCTGGTCACCGCGGCGATGGTGCTGCTCGTCTATCCGCTGGTGCAGGGACGCGAACAGGGCTGGCCCGGCTGGACGTTCGCCTGCATGGCCGGCTCGCTGCCGGTGCTCGCGCTGTTCGCCTGGTACGAGGTGCGCAGCAGCCGCGCGGGCCGCGACGCACTCGTGGAGATCAGCCTGTTCCGCAACCGCGCCTACACCGGCGCCCTCGCGGTCGGCCTGATGATGTTCGGCTCGATGATCGGCCTGATGCTCGTGCTCGGCCTCTACCTCCAGGTCGGCCTCGGCTGGACCGCCACCCACGCGGCGCTCGCGCTGATCCCGTGGTCGCTCGGCTCGACCGTCGGCGCCGGGCTGGCCGGCGCGGTGCTCGCCGCCAGGTACGGCCGTCGGGTCCTGCACGCGGGCCTGCTGCTCGGCCTGCTCGGTGTGATCGGCATCGGCGGCACCATCGCGATGCACGACGGCCCGGTGAACGCCTGGGTCCTGCTGCCGGCCACGGCGCTCGCGGGCTTCGGCTTCGGCCTGTTGATGGCGCCGTTCTTCGGCATCGCGCTCGCCGGGGTGGACGACCACGAGATCGGCTCCGCCTCGGGTGTGCTCAACGCGGTCCAGCAACTCGCGGGCGCGCTGGGGGTGGCGCTGTTCGGCACGCTGTTCTTCGGCCACGTGGAGGACCACGTGGGCGCGGCGCGCGGGGCGGACGCGGTGCGGGCGGTGTTCGACGACGGGTTCACCATCGGTCTCACCGCCAGTGCACTGGCGCTGGCTGCGGCGTGGGGGCTCGCCTTCCTGATGCCGCGGTGGGAGCGTCCGCTCGGCGCGGGCCACTGAGCCGGCGCTGCCACCGGACGCGGATCGGCGCCGGATCGGCTCGATGGAGCCGATCCGGCGCCGACGCACATGCGGTCCGCTGCCCACCCGCCGGACCCGCCGCGGTCCTACCGGTGACCACCCGCGACGCCGGGTCGGGTCGGGCCGCCGCCGAGCGCCGATGCCCCGTCGCGGGAGAGCACCGAGGCCCGATTGCGGAAGGCGTCCTCGCGCGCCGCCTGCGCCGGGTGGCGCGAGCGCCAGTACGGGTTGTCGTGCGGCAGATGGCCGCTCACCCTCCCGTACAAACCGAACGTCATCACCAGCAGGCCGACCACGAAGCTGAAGATCACGTTCGGCATCTCGAAGGACAGATAGTTGATGTCCGGGGTGCCGATCAGGCCCAGGTTGACGAAACCGCTGATCACGAACAGCGCGCCCACCACGATGTTCACGGTCGAGGCGGTGTTGCCGCCGATGATCGCGCCGATGATCAGGATCGCGCCGACCACGACCGAGATCAGGCTCAGCGCGCCGTTGGTGGACATCCCGGCGACCTGGCGCCCGGTGGTGGAGAAGAAACCGACGTTGTTCGTGAAGCCCAGGACACCGAACGTGATCAGCACGAGCCCCATGAACCCGCCGCCGTACCGGTAGACCTGTCCGAGCCGGTGATCGACCGGCAATCCTTCGTCCAACAAGCCCGTCATGGTCGCCTCCCAACACTTAATTTTGTGGTGAAAACTCCCCTCTATCCCTTTTCCCGGAAATACTCGTTCAACGCCGCACGCGACTTGTTCAACGCCGCGCGCCTCGTTCGACGTCGCACGCGACTCGTTCGACGCCCCAAGCGGACGGGCGGGCGGGCGACTCAGCCGATCAGCTCCACGTGCGCCTCGCGGATCCCGTACACGAACGCGTTCGGCATCTGGACCACCGTGCTGTCCGGGACCGCCCGCAGCTCGCGCACCCGGGCGAGCAATTCCTCGAAGAAGACCCGGATCTCCAGCCGGGCCAACGGCGCACCCAGGCAGAAGTGCGTGCCGAAACCGAAGGTGATGTGGTCGTTGGGCGTGCGCGTCACGTCGAACCGCTCGGGCTCGGCGAACACCGCCGGATCGCGGTTGGCCGAGCCGTACATCAGCACCACCTGGTGTCCGTCCGGGATCACCGTGTCACCGATGCGCTGGTCCCCGACCGCGACCCGACACATGTTGTGGATCGGCGTGCTGTACCTGATGAACTCCTCCGTCGCGACCGCGAGGTCGGCGCCCGCGCGCAGCAGTTCCCACTGCTCCGGGTGTTCGAGCAGATACAGGAAGGTGCGCGCGATCACCGTGCGGGTGGTCTCCGCGCCGCCGTCGAGCAGCAGCAGGCAGTCGCTCGCCACGTCGGCCGGCCCCACCGGCTCGCCGTCGATGTGGGCCGTGGTCCACACCGACATCACGTCGTCGGCCGGACACGCCTTCTTCGCCTCGTACAGCCCCAGCGCCGACCGGATGAACTCGCCCGCCGCGGCCCGGCCGTCCTCGCTCAGGTAGCGCGGGCCGCCGCCGAGCGCGATGGTGCGCTCGGACCAGTCGCGCAGTCGCGGCCAGTCCTCGTCCGGGAAGCCGAGCAGGCGGCCGATCATCTTCGCGGGCAACACCGAGGCGAGGTCGCCGACCACCTCCACGGTGCCCTTGGCCACGGCGGCGTCCAGGATCTCCACGCACGTCGCGCGCACGTGCTCCTCCCACTCGCGCACGCCGCGCGGGGTGAACCACTTGCTGACCAGCCTGCGCCGCTTGTTGTGCAGCGGGTTGTCCAGGCCGATGATCGCCGGGTCGGCGGGCAGGTTCGGGCGGTAACCACCCTTGTTCCGGTCGGAGTTGACGAAGTGGTCGCTGCGCGCCTCGACATCCTTGACGTCCGCGTACCGAAAGACGCCCCACAGCTCGTTGCCCGCGTCCCAGGCGACCGGTTCGTGCTCGCGGAACCACGCGTAGTCCGGATAGGGGCCGTTCGCGTACCAGTCGCCGTCGAGCAGATCCAGGCTCGGCCGCGGGGTCGGCGGTGTCGTCGTCATGGGTGGGGTCCTCCGCATCGCGTCCTGGCCCGGGACGGGCTCGGGTACGCAATCACGAAGCGGGAGCGGAAACCATAGCCGCGCGGGCGGTCCACCACCCGCGCGGCGCGGACCGGCCCACCGGGCTCGGCGCCCCGACCTACGCGGGCTTGAGGACGACCTGGCCGTTGGTGACCGTGATCTGCTTCGCGGCGAGCGGGCGCGGGGCCGGGCCGCCGAGCACCGCACCCGTGCTCGCGTCGAAACTGCTGCCGTGGCACGGGCAGTTGATCTTGCCCGCCGCCACGCTGCCGACCAGGCACTGCTGGTGGGTGCACACCGCGGTGAACGCCTTGAAGTCGCCGGCGGTGGGCTGGGTGACCACGACCTTGGCGTCGTCGTAGATCTTGCCGCCGCCGACCGGCACGTCGCCGACCGGACCGAGCGTCTTGTCGCCGCCGGAGCCGTCGGAGGACTTGTCCTTCGAGTCGCCGTCGTCGCTGCCGCAGGCCACCAGGGTCGCTCCGGCGGCGGCCACGACGGCGCCGCAGACCAGGACCCGCCGGGTCGGCTCGGCCCTACCGGTCCGGGCGATCGTGGTCGTCGGTGGGGTGCCGGTCGGCTCGGTGTTCGGGTCGGTCGTTCGCATCGGGTGCCTCCGTCGTCGTCCCCGACGCCGGCCGGTCACGCGGCGCCGATGCAACGGAAACGTACGCGAGCGGCTCGTGGTTCGACGGATCCGTGAAGCGAACGGGTTCAACGAGTGCGGAGTTCGCCACGACCGGTTCGGCGGGCCCGATCGGCTCGGCGATTTCGGCCGGATCCACCGGGTGGCCGGGCACCGCGTTCGGGTCCGGGCCGGCGCCGCCCGACTTGGGTCCGTCGGGTTCGTCGACGTGGCCCGGCAGGGTGAAGGCGATTCGGGCGCCCTCGGTGTGGTCGGTGTCCACGGCGATCCGGCCGCCGTGCTGTTCGACGATCCGCTTGGCCATCGCGAGCCCGATGCCGCTGCCGGTGTAGGTCTCGCGCGGGTGCAGGCGTTGGAAGGCCGCGAACACCCGTTCCGCCGCCTCGGTGGGGATGCCGATCCCGTTGTCGGTCACGGTGATCCGCCACCCGGCGGCGGCGGGCTCGGCGTCGACGCGCACCCGCGGCTGCTCGTACGGGCGCTGGAACTTCACCGCGTTGCCGAGCAGATGCCGGATCAGTGTGGCCAGCAGCCCGGGATCGGCCTCGACCACCGGCAGTCGCCCGTGTTCCAGCTCGGCGCCGGTGTCCTCCACCTGGTCCGCCATGTCCAGCCAGGTCTGCCGCACCAGTTCGCCCAGGTCGACCTCGGCGTTCTCCGCACGTGAGCGGCCCACCTCGGTGAGGGTGACCATCTCGTCGATCAGCATCTGCAGCCGGCGGGCGTTGTCGATGGTGAAGTCGATGTACTGCCGGCCGCGTCGATCCAGCACGTCCTCGTAGCGCTCCTGGAGCATCCGGCCGAACGAGACGATCCGCCGCAGCGGGTCCTGCATGTCGTGCGTCGCGGCGTACGCGAAGCGATCCAGGTCGGCCTGGGCGAGCCGGGCCCGCCGCGCGTGTTCCTCGACCCGGCCGCGCAGCTCGGCCAGTTCGCGGACCAGCTCGCGCGACCGCGCGCGCTCGCCGTCCAGCGTCCGGTCCCGTTCGGCGAGCAGTTCGGTCAGCCGGGCGACCCGCGCGCGGTCGCGGTGCGCCCGGTCCTCGCTGTCCCTGGCCCGGTCGCGCAGGGCCGCCATGACGTCGGCGATCCGGTCGAACTCGCGACTGTCGTAGCGCCCGGCCGGCGGCTCCCGGGTCGGATCGGCCAACCGGGCGAGCGGTTGCTCGACCGTACGCCGCAAGGCGCTCTCGATCAGCACCGTCGACCCGACCACGAGCAGCAGATCGATGCCCAGCACCAGGAGCAGGCCGCGCGAGCGCGCGTCGCCGTCCAGGGTCAGGCCCACCACCAGCGCGGCGACGGTGGCGATCATGACCGCCACGCAGGGCACCCAGATCAGCCGCAGCCGAGCACGCACCGTCCACCACGAGTCCTCGGACCCAGCCATCGGTACCCCCGCCTCTCCGGCCGCCCTCGTGGAACAAGGAAAGTGTGGCAGCGCCGGGCCCGGGGCACGAGGGCATGATCCGGCCGCCCGGATGCGGGCGGGCCGGTCCGGACGCGCCTTCGAAAAGGGTGCACGGACCATGGAAGTTTCTTAAGGCAGTCATAAATCACCCATACCGGGGTGCCGATGTCGCCGGCCCTCGGGATACGGTCGCAGGGTCGCCAGGCGCGTTTGGAGAGACGGCGCCGGGCCGGCACACGAAGAAAAGCGGGGGATTCCTGCGACCGTCGCCCACCTCCCACCCGTTGGGGCGACGGTCGGAGGAACACTTCGTCACGACCCGGTGACCGTGCGGGCAATCGGTCTGATTCCTCCCCACCGGGGTATCCACCCAGCCGGTAGCGTCCACAACCGAGGCCGTAACCCGCTGAGATTGGTGGTCGAGTGTCCCGACTGGCTGCGGATGCCCGGGCGAACCCGCGCAGGCGTCGACCGGCGATCGGTATCGCCCTTTGTGTGCTCGCGGTGCTGGTGGCGGTCGCCTTGGCCTCGGGCGGGCGGATCTCCGGCCATCCGCGAGCGCGCGGCACCGGCGACACCTCCCGCGGCTACCACCTCCCGGACCCCGCGGAGGGCGACCGGACCGCGGCGAACCTGCTGGGCGCGGCGCCCACCGATGCGCCCTCGGCGCCCGCGCCCCCGGTGCCCACCGAGTCCTCGACCGAGGTCGAGCCGCTGCCGGCGTCCGAACCGCTCCAGGCGAGCACGATCGCGGCGACTCCGGCGATCGGCGCGCTGTTGCGTGGGGGCGACGGGGAGGACCCGGAGCACTTCTGCACCGCGACCGTGGTGCAGTCGCCGAATCGGAACCTGGTGGTCACCGCCGCGCACTGCGTGTACGGCGACGCCTTCACGACCGACATCGCCTTCGCGCCCGGCTATCACGACGGCGTGATGCCGTACGGCGTGTGGGTCCCGTCCCGGATCGACGTGGACCCGCGCTGGGTCACCGACGGGGACCCGGCCTACGACGTCGCCTTCCTTCAGGTCCGCCGCCCGGGCTCGGACGAGCGGATCGAGACCGTCACGGGCGCCGAACGACTCGCCTTCGGCTCCTCGCCTTCGCGGCCGGCGCGGCTGGTCGGCTACCCGGACGACGAGGACGAGCCGATCGGCTGCCAGAACACCACCGCGGCCTACTCCGACACCCAACTGCGCTTCGACTGCGCGGGCTTCCCGGCGGGCACCAGCGGCGGCCCGATGATCACGGACATCGACCCCGCGAACGACCGCGGCACGGTGATCGGCGTGATCGGCGGCTACGAGCAGGGCGGCGACGACCTCACCTCGTACAGCAGCTACTTCGGCCCCGACATCGCCGCCCTGTACGACCGAGCCGGCACCGCCGAGGTGAGCCCCACGACCTGAGGCGACCCCACAAACACCGAAACCCCGGCCGAAGCCGGGGTTTCCCACCCGTACGGGCACGGTGCCCCCAGCAGGATTTGAACCTGCGACACCCGCTTTAGGAGAGCGGTGCTCTATCCCCTGAGCTATGGAGGCTTCGGGGCCGTGTGGTCCCGCAGGACAGGGTAGCGGAACGGTTGCCGGGGTGGCCGGCGGCTTTGTGGCCGGTCAGGGTTTGCCGACGGTGAGGATGACGGCGGAGTCCTCGAGGGCCTCCAGGGTGTGCGGCTCGGTGGGGATGACCAGGAGGTCGCCGGAGCTGCCCTCGACCGACTCGTCGTCGGCGGTCAGTCGCACCCGGCCGGTCAGCACGATCAGCGACGCCTCGCCGGGGCTGGTGTGTTCGGCCAGCGAGTTGCCGGTGGTCAGGGCGATCAGGGTCTGCCGCAGGTGTTGGCGGGAGCCGCCGAGCATGGTGACCGAGCTGCGGCCGGACGAGGTGCTGCGGGCCGACGCGAGTTGCTCCTTGGTGGCCGTCCGGAGCGAGATTTTGTCCATGTATGCCAGTTTCGCGGGCGATCACTCTCCGCGCATGTTCTGGATGCGCCCGGGCGTGCGCGGTTCGGCGGGTCGGGCGATGCTGGGCGGATGGGCGTGGCCTGTGCCGAGACGCCCACGATGGCCGCCGCGGGCGCTGCCCGGCGGTCGGGATCGAGGCCGCTGAGAGGGGATAACCACTTGCTCGGGCATCGAAGAATGAAGCTCATGACCACAGACGAAAGTGTTCGTACGCGGGGGACCGTGTTCGATCGGGACGGGGCACTGGTCGCCGACTACCGGCTGGGCAATCGTTCGGGGCGCCCGGCCGCGCTCGACCTGCGCCTGCACCGGCTTCCGGCCGAACTCGCCGCGCCCGCCATCCTGACCGCGCTGCCCGGGTGGGTGGTGTCGGCCCGCGCGGACACCGGCGCGGTGCTGGTCGCCGCGGGCGGCCGGTTGATGCGCCATCTGCATCAGTACTTCCGCGATCTGGGTCCGGATCTCGGGGACGCCACATGGGCCGAGCCCGGGATCGAGGTGCGCGCGGCGGCGTCCGTGCCGTCCTCGGAGTTGTACGACACCTGGATCGCCGCCTATCCGCCGGAGCACCCGGACGGCGGTGACGACGCGAGCCCGGAGAACCTGGCGGGTCTGTTCGACGGCCGCGCGCTCGGGCCGTTGTTCGGGTTCAGCACGGTCGCGTTCGACGAGGGGCGGGTGGTCGGCGCGGTGCTGGTCAACGACGCCGAACTGCTCGGTCCGTGGATCACCGAGGTCTTTCGCGACCCGGATCCCAAGTACGCGGGGCTCGGCGGCCGGTTGTTGCGACACACGCTCGGCCTGGCGCTGCTCGACGGGCTGCCCTCGATCGGGCTCGCGGTCACCGAGGGCAATCCGGCCCGGGCGGTGTACGAGCGGCTCGGATTCCGGCCGGGCGAGTCGTTCATGACGATCGTGCTGCCGGGAGGGGAGCGGTAGACAGTCCTTCGATGACGTGAGACATTTGTGTCTCACAAGGATTGAGGATGTCTCATGGCCGGCTCCACCGCCCTCCGCCCCGCGCCCGACCCGTTGCGCTGGGCCGTGCTCGCGATCCTGTCGGGGAGCCTGCTGATCATCTCGATGGACGCGACCATCCTGAACGTCGCGTTCCCGTCCCTGGTCGCCGATCTGCGGCCCGGCTCGGTCGAGCAGTTGTGGATCATCGACTCGTACGCGCTCGCGTTGTCCGGCCTGTTGGTCACCGCGGGCGCGCTCGGGGACCGCTGGGGGCGCAAGCGGCTGCTGCTCGTCGGCTTCGCGATCTTCGCGCTGGCCTCGCTGCTGGCCGTGGCGGCAACCGCCGCCTGGCACGTGATCGCGGCCCGGGTGCTGCTCGGCGTGGGCGGTGCGGCGATCATGCCGTCCACGCTGACCATCCTGCGCCAGGTGTTCACCGACGCCCGCGAGCGGGCCTTCGCCTACGCCGTGTGGTCGGCGGTCTTCGGCGGCGGCATGGCGCTGGGGCCGGTGGTCGGCGGGCTGCTCGTGCAGTCGCACGGTTGGCAGTCGGCGTTCCTGTTGAACGTGCCGATCGCGGTCGCGGTGATCGGGTTCGGCCTGTGGTTGTTGCCCGAGTCGCGTTCGCCGCGCTCCGGCGCGTGGGACTGGCCCGGTGTCGGCCTGTCGATCGTCGGCATGGGCACCCTCGCGGGCGGCGTCAAGCAACTCGGCAAGGGTGGCGTCGGCGATCCGGTCGCGTGGGTCCTGCTCGTGGTGGCCGCGCTCACGCTGACCGTGTTCGTCCGTCGCCAGTTGCGGCTGGCCAATCCGCTGCTCCAGGTCCGGCTGTTCACCGATCGGGCGTTCAGCATGGCCGCGACCGCGATCTTCCTGGGCATGCTCGGGCTGGGTGCGGCGCTGTTCCTGCTCAGCCAGTGGTTCCAGTACGTGCAGGGCTACAGCCCGGTCTCCGCCGGTCTGCACCTGCTGCCCGCGCCGATCGCGCTGATCCTGGCGTCGATGTTCGTGCCCTCGCTGATGCACCGCTTCCCACCTCGGAACGTGCTCGCGATCGGCCTGGCGCTGATGGCGCTGGGGCTCGCGCTGCCGTGGATCGGGCAGCACTTCCGGGACGTGGACTATGCGCTGGTGGGCACCTCGCTCGCGGTGGTCGGGCTGGGTGTGGGCACCTTGGCCACGGTCGCGTCGGTGGTGCTGATGTCCTCGGCGCCCGCCGCCGATTCCGGTGGCGCGGCGGCGATCGACGAGACCGCGTACGAACTCGGCGCCGCGCTCGGCGTCGCGATCCTGGGCAGCATGGCGTCCGCGCTCTACCGGGCCGACCTGCCCGACCTCGACCTCGACTCGGCCGACGCGGCGGCGGTGCGCGAGTCGATCGGGGACGCGTCCGTGGTCGCGGATCGACTCGGCGCGAGCGCTCTCCTGGGCCGGGCCGGCGACGCCTTCACGGCCGCGATGACGCCGACCTTCCTGGTCGGTGGCGTGGTCGCGCTGGTCGCCGCCGTACTGGCCTGGCGGCTGATCCCGCGCGACCTGGAGCCCGCGCCGGACGCGCACTGACGGCCGGCCGAAAGCGGTCCCTCCCGGGGGTGTGCGGGGGCGTCGGGTCCGGAAGATCGGAACATCCGGGCCTCGTCGACCGTTGAGCGGGACGTAGGCACACCGAATGTGCATGCGGGGCCCGACGCCGGGCAGGCGCTCTCAAGGGCCGCTATCGGCCAACCTTTCAACAGTACATCTTCGGACGGAATATCACAGGCTTCTCGTTCGTTCGAAATATTGACGAATGCGAATGAAAGTGAGGGCTAGAGCATGCCGACTACACGTGGTGTGGCCCGACAGGGCGCCGAGCGAGTGGCGGCTTCCCGCACGCGGAAGGCTGCCGACGTCGAGCGCGACACGGTCGGTGTGTACCTGGACGAGATCAGCCGCACGAAGCTGCTCGACGCGGAGCGCGAGGTCGAAATGTCCAAGGACATCGAAGCCGGGCTGTACGCACGCAGGCTGATCGACGACGACGCGGTGCCCGAGGGCGTCGACCGGGCCGAGTTGGAGCGGCTGATCGAGCGCGGCGCGGCGGCCAAGGAGTTGTTCATCCAGGCCAACCTGCGGCTGGTGGTCTCCGTCGCCCGACGCTACCCGCGTAGCGGGATGCCGTTCCTGGACCTGGTTCAGGAGGGCAACGTGGGCCTGGTCCGCGCGGTCGAGAAGTTCGACTACGCGAAGGGCTTCAAGTTCTCCACCTACGCGACCTGGTGGATTCGGCAGGCGATCACCCGGGCGATGGCGGATCAGGCGCGCACCGTGCGACTGCCCGTGCACCTGGTCGAGGAGCTGAGCAAGATCCGCCGGGTGCAGCGGGAGTTCGCCCGTGACCACGGGCGCGATCCCGAGATGACGGAGATCGCCGAGGCGGTGGGCTCCACGCCCGAGCGCGTCGTGGACGTGATCGGCTGGGCGCGCGACCCGATCAGCCTGGACACCCCGGTGGGTGACGACGGCGAGACCGAGTTGGGCGAACTGGTCCAGGAGACCGATCCGTTGACGCCGGAGGACATCACCCTGGCGACGCTGCGGCGCGAGCAGATAGCGAGCCTGGTGGGTCGGCTGGACGGCCGCACGGCCACGATCCTGCGGGCGCGCTACGGCATGGCGGACGGCAAGGAGCACACGCTGACCGAGGTCGGCAAGCAACTCGGGCTCACCCGTGAGCGGATCCGCCAGATCGAGAAGCAGGCCCTGGTCGAGCTGCGCGAGTTGGCCACCGCCCAGGGGCTCGAAGCCGCGTGAGCGGGTTGCCGCCGGAGCGCCGGCACACTGATGCGATGGCCGAGGCGGATGTGCGTGCGACGAGTGGACCGGGCGAACCGAGGCGGCGGGACCGGTTCGGTTGGGACGACCTGCTTCCCGAGGTGAGTTCGGACGAGACCGATGCGGGTTGGGGCGACGAACGCCCGGCCTCGGACCCGGCGGACCTGCGCCGGTTCCTGGACGACAAGCCGCCGCATCACCTCTGAGTCCGGAACGGGCCCGGGGGCAACCGGTGCGAAACGAGACGGCGGGGCCGCGTCATCCTTCGAAGGATGACGCGGCCCCGCCGTCTCGCGTGCGTCCCGCAGGAGTGCGACCGGTCCTGCTCGGGTGTTGCCGATCGATCAGGTGTCGGAGCGGGAGGAGCCCGACCCGGTGACACCGTGGCCGGGGTCCGCCTCCGGGTTGAGCCGCTGGGAGAGCAGATCGCGGATCTCGACGAGGAGTTCGGCCTCGCTGAGCTCCTTCTCGCCGGCGTGGCCCAGGGCCCGCTTACGCTTTTCCATCATGTGGTTGAGCGGTAGCACGAGCAGGAAGTACACGACCGCCGCGGTGATCAGGAAGGTCAGTCCGGCGCCGAGGACCGAGCCCCACAGCAGTTGCACGCCGGTCGCCTCGCCGTTCGCGTCGACGCCGCACGGGCCCTTGATGCAGGACGTGTACCCGTCCAGGTTCTTGGTGCCGAGGGCACCCACCACGGGGTTGATCATCCCCTTCACGAACGCGTTCACGACCGCGGTGAACGCGGCGCCGATGACCACGGCCACGGCCAGGTCCACGACGTTTCCGCGCATGAGGAACTTCTTGAAGCCGCCCACTGCTTGATTCCCATCGATCTTGATCGGTCGAAGCCTCGTCGGGGCGATCCGGCCGATGATCAAGGCCGAAGACCGTAAAAATCGCGGAATACCCCATGAAGCCGGACAACTCGCACGAGTCTGCTGTCATTCGCGATTCGTCGCAACAGGGCCGCCCACGAACCTGTGGATGGTATAGGTCAGCACCGAACCCCCCGCCACGCCCGCGAGTTCGGCGGCGACCGTGCGGGGCACTTCGAGGATCAGCAGGGCCCCGGCGGAGGAGCCGGTCGCGGTCGGTCGGGCCATCACGATCGCGGCGGGGACGATCAGCCGGGCCGGACCGGGATGCTCGGGCGCGGGTGCGGCCAGCACGTCGATCCGGTCGCCGGGGCGCAGTACGGCCACCGCGTCGGCGTCCGCGAAGCGCGCGGGCAGGACCACGGTGCCCGGGTCGTGCGGGCCGCCGGGGTGGGCCACCCGGACGTCGGTCACCGGCTCGCCCCGGCGCAGCGGACCGGTCAGTGCGACCCCGGTGGCCTGCCCGACCGCGTGCAGAACTCCGGCCGGGTGCAAGGCAGTCGGCAAGGCGACCAGGGCCAGATCGGCGGGCCCGGGGGTGCTGCCCGCGGGCAGATCACGCGCGGCCACCAGGACCGCTCCGGTCGGCGCCGGGGTCGGGCGGACCGCCACGATCACCGCGAGCACCGCGACGGCGGCCGACAGCGCGGCCAGGCCGCGTCGATGCCGAGCCAGCACGCGGCGCCACGGCGGCCGGGCGCGCGGGGCCGGCGCGGACCGGAACGGCGGGCCGAACGACGGACCGGGCGGGGCTCCGAACGATCCCGAAGGGGACATCGCACCTCCAGCGGGCAGCGGGTGGGTGCGGCCCGACCCTCGCCGGAACCGGGGCAGGAAACGAGGGTCGAGCCGCGTTCCCACCGTGCCGCGCGGCGTCCCGGGCCGGCCGAGGTGCCTCGATGCCTGTGCACAACTCCGCCCCTGGGGATCATGAATTCACCCAAGTGAGTGACGCCCGGCCCCTGTGGGTGACGCCCCGCCCGGCAAGCACCCCCGCTCGGCGAACACCCCCGCCCACCCCGAGCGCCCACCCACGACAAAGGCCGCCTCCCGAACCCGGGAAGCGGCCTTCGCCACGAATACGGCCTTCACGACGAACGAAGGCCGGACGACGCTAGGCCGGTCGCTCGACCTCCGCCGTGCCACACGCACACGAGCGCGTCTTCGGCAGCGCCGCGACCACGTCGAACAGCAGCGTGCGCAGCCGGTCGACGTTGGCCGCGAAGACCTCCATCACCTCGGCGTGGGTGACCCCCTCGCCCGCCTCGACGCCCGCGTCCAGGTCGGTGACCAGGGCGATGGCGGTGCAGCAGAGCCCGAGTTCGCGGGCGAGCACGGCCTCGGGGTGGCCGGTCATGCCGATGATCGACCAGCCCTGGCCCGCGTACCACTTGGACTCGGCGCGGGTGGAGAAGCGCGGCCCGTCGATCACCACGAGGGTGCCGCCGTCCACCGGCTCCCAGCCCGAGGTGCGCGCCCGGGCGGCGACCACCGCGCGGCCGTCCGCGCAGTACGGGTCGGCGAACGTGGTGTGCACGACCGGCGGCAGCGTTCCGTCGGCGAGCGGCAGCCCGTCGAAGAAGGTCTGGGTCCGGCCCGTGGTGCGGTCGATCAACTGGTCCGGGACCACGAGCGTGCCCGGACCGAGTTCGATCTGCAGGCCGCCGGTCGCGCACGGCGCGAGCACCTGGATCACCCCGACGGCGCGCAGCGCCCACAGGTTGGCGCGGTAGTTGATCCGGTGCGGCGGAATCGAGTGGTCGCGGCCGTGCCGGGGCAGGAAGGCGACCCGACGGCCGGCCACCTCGCCCAGGAACAGGGCGTCACTGGGCGCGCCGTACGGCGTGTCCACGCGTACCTCGACGACGTCGTCCAGGAACGCGTAGAACCCGGAGCCGCCGATCACGCCGATCTCGGCCGGAGCCACTCCCGCCGGCAGCACGCCGGTCGCCATCGCTCAGGCCGCCGTCGACGTCGTACCGGACGAACCGGACGACGAGGAGGAGGACGACGAGGACGAGGAACCCGACGAGGACGAACCCGACGAGGACGACGAACCCGAGGACGAGGAGCCGTCCGAGGACGACGAAGACGAGGAAGAGCCGGTCGACGCCGCCGCCGGGGTCGAGGACGTGCTCGAACCTCGGCTGTCGGTGCGGTAGAAGCCGGAGCCCTTGAACACCACGCCCACCGCCGAGAAGACCTTGCGCAGCCTGCCCTGGCAGGCGGGGCACTCGGTCAGCGCGTCGTCCGTGAACTTCTGGACGGCCTCAAGGCCCTCGCCACAGGCGGTGCACTGGTACTGGTACGTCGGCACGGTCTGGTCCTCCTTCGACAGACAGGTCAGCGGGGTACTGGCACTCTCACCTGTCGAGTGCCAATGGTGCAGCATTCACCGGAGATCCGTCCACCACGGTCGCGGTCAACGGTGTAATGGGTGTCACATTCACGCTCGGTCGCAGCAGTCGCTGCCCGGTCAGCACCACCAGGAAGCCGATGCCGGCCGCCGCCAGGGTGAGCGCGAATCCGGCGCCCGAGCCGTGCGCGTCGGTGAGCATTCCGGAGAAGGTCGAACCGAGTGCGAGGCCCAGGCCGATCGCGCCGGTCAGCCACGTGAACGCCTCGGTCTTGGCCTCGGCCGGGACCAGTGTGTCGACGAGGGTGAAGCCGGTGATGAGCGTCGGTGCGATCGCCAGTCCGCACAGCAACGCGACGGGCACCATGATTCCCACGCTGGGGATGGCCCACAGCGGTGCGGTGCCCAGGGCCAGCAGCGCGAACGTCACGAGCATGCGACGGTGCGCCGACCGCCGCCAGGCGATCGCGCCGTAGACCGCACCGGCGATCAGGCTGCCACCCGCGAAGACCGCGTACAGCGCGCCCGCCAGGCCGGGCCTGCCGGCCTCCTCGGCGAACGCGGTGACCGATACCTGCACCGTCCCGAAAACGCCGCCGATGCACACGAACGCCACCACCAGCAGCCGGACGCCGCCGATCCGCAGCGCGGACGCCCGCGGGGCGTCGCCGACCGCCCGGACCACCCGGCGCGGCGCGGTGCCGCGTTGCAGTGCGAACAACAGCGAGCCGACCACGGTCAGCGCGGCCTCGACGATCAGCCCGGCGGCCGGGTGCACCCCGGTGGCCAGGAAGGTGGCCGCCACCGGGCCCACCACGAAGGTGAACTCGTCGGTCACCGACTCGAACGCGAACGCGGTCGGCAACAGCGGCGACCGCTCCAGGTGCGCGGCCCAGCGGGCCCGCACCATGGAGCCGATCTGCGGCACCGTCGCGCCGGAGAGCACCGCGGTGGTGAACAACAACCACAGCGGCGCGTTGGCGAGCGCCGCCACGATCAGCGCGGACACCGCCGCGCCGTGCAGCAGTGCCCCGGGGACCACCACGGCCGCCTGGCCGAAGCGGTCGGCGAGCCGACCGGTCTGCGGGCCGACGAAGGCGAGCGCGACGGCCGCGGCGGCGGAGACCGCGCCGGCCGTGCCGTACGAACCGGTCGTGTGTTTGACCAACAGCACGATGCCCAGGCCGAGCATCGCGTAGGGCAGCCGCGCGACGAGCGCGGGTGCCAGAAATCGCCACGCGGACGGGGTCCGCAACAGCGAGGAGTACGTGGAGATCATGCGCACCGCTCCCCGCGAACGGGTGCGGCGTTCCGATGCGTGGGCATCGTGGATATCGCTTCCTGCCACCTGGTGACGCACAAGGGAAACCCCGGTGCGCCGAGAGCTGTCCTCGAAAGCGTCCACCGGGGTAGATACCGAAGCCGTGCTTCGGCCGCCGTGCGGTCACGACGCCAGCCCTGCGTCAGGCAGAGTCGGTGTGTGGAGGGAATCGGCGATCGGGGCGCTCGTGAGCGCCCCGACGGCAATCCACCGAATTATACCTCACGTGTCACCTTTGACTCCGAACCAACCGGCCAGCTTGCCGCCCCGGCTGACCGCGCGCAGACGATCCTCGGCGTCGTCACGCACGGTGTCGGTGGCCACCACGAGCAGGTCGTCGCCGCGTTGGAGCACGGTGGTCGGCTCGGGTACGAAGCTCTCGTCGTCGCGCACGATCAGGGTGACCGCGGCCCCGCGCGGCAGCCGCAGCTCGCCGACCTCGACGCCGTGCATGCGCGAGCCCGTCGGCACGCTGACCGACAGCAGGTGACCCTGCAACTTCTCCAGGGGCGCGGACTCCACGCCCAGGTCGGTGGGCTCGTGCTCGCCCGCGAAGCCGGCCTTGCGCGCTATCCACGGCAGTGTCGGCCCCTGGACCAGGGTGAAGACCACCACCAGTACGAAGGTGATGTTGAACAGCCGCTGGGCGTCCGGGACGTCCTTGACGATGGGGATGGTCGCGAGCACGATCGGCACCGCGCCACGCAGCCCCGCCCAGGACAGGATCAGTTGTTCGCGCCACGGTATGCGGAACGGTGTCGTGGTCATCAGCACCGACAACGGCCGGGCGACCAGCAACAGGATGGTGCCGATCACCAGTGCCGGGACGATCGCGCCGGCCAACTCGTGCGGGGTGACCAGCAGTCCCAGCAGGACGAACAGACCGATCTGCGCGATCCAGCCGAGCCCCTCGGCGAAGCCGCGGGTGGCCGGGCCGTGCGGGAGTTGCGAGTTGCCCAGCACGAGCGCGGTCAGGTAGACCGCGAGGAAGCCACTGCCGTGGGCCAGCGCACCGCCGGAGTAGGCGAGTACGCACAGTGCCATCACCGCGATCGGGTACAGGCCGGACGCCGGCAGCGCGACGTGACGCAGGCCGAGCGCGCCGAGCTTGCCCACCGCGAGGCCGACGGCCACACCGATGACCAACTCCATGCCGATCTCGCCGACGATGACGTACCACGCCTCGATGTGACCCACGTGGGCGAAGGTGACCACCAGGATCACCACGGGAGCGTCGTTGAACCCGGACTCGGCCTCCAGCAGGCCGGTCAGTCGATGCGGCAGCGGCAACTTGCGCAGAACCGAGAACACCGCGGCGGCGTCCGTGGAGGAGACGATCGCGCCCATCAGGATCGCGGTCGACCAGTCCACGTCCAGCACGATCCGGGTCGCGAACGCGGTGACCGCGACGCTCACTCCGACTCCCGCGGTGGACAACACCGCGGCCGCCGGCACCGACGGCTTGATCTCCTTCCAACTGGTCGCTATCCCGCCCTCGGCGAGGATTACTATCAGCGCGGCGTAGCCGAGCGTCTGGGTCAGCTCGGCGTTGTCGAAACCTATGCCGAGGCCGTCGGCCCCGATCAGGATCCCGAGTCCCAGGTAGAGCAACAGGCTCGGCAGTCCGGTTCTGGTCGCCAGGCGTACCGCTATGACGGCGGACAACATGACGATGGCACCCAGGAGCAGGACCTGGTTGAGCTCGGACACGGACACGTGTGTCACCTCCGGCGGTCGTCGGTCCGGCCACCCCCCAGGCGGCCGCACGGAGTGCAGAACATGAAGGCAGGCGACGACGGGCAGAGCCGGCGACGCCGCGATGCGCAGGCAACCAGCGGGCCGTGGGAAGGGGGGCCCTGCCGCGCCGGCGAACCGGCGATGAATTACCTACGCCTGGCAAATATTTTACCAAAGCGAAGGATCCATACCCCAGAGGGGTCCCGTCTCGTACCCGTGGCTGTGATGCCGACGACGCTCGGCTTTTAAGGTGTCTCTTGCCGCACCGACCGCATAAGGACCTTGATGCCTCCCTCGAAGACGCCCGACCCGGAGCAGCCCCCCGGTGGCCAGGACGCCTCATCCTCCGGGTGGGACGACTGGCCCACGGGCGAGTGGCCCACATCGCAGTGGGCCGCGGCGGATCCGGTCGCGGCCCAGCGGCGCGCGGAAGAGCGCGCGGAGCGCGAGCGCCGGGCCGCGCCCGAGCCGTACGGCGAACCCGAGCCGTACGCGCCGCAAGAGCCGTATGCCGCGCAAGGACCGTACGCACCACAGGAGTCCTACACCGCCCAGGAGCCCTACACACCCCCCGAGCCGTACGCGGAGCCGCCCGCTCCCGTCGCCATCCCCGCGCCCGCCGCACCGCCCGCGGCCCGCGCCGCCGAGCCGCCGCGGGTCGAACGCGATCCCGCACCCGCGGCCGTACCCGCACCCGCCCCCGCACCCGCCGCGGAGCCCGCCGCCGCGGCCGAGCCGACCGTGCCCGGCGCCACCGCCAAGGTCAAGGAACGACCCACGACCCCCAAGGGGCCGTCCAAGGCGTGGCGCCGTTTCCGGTTGACGCTGATCGTCCTGGTCGTGGTGTTGGCCATCGCGATCGGCGGACTCGGCTGGTGGGGCTGGCAGTTGTCGCGCGACTCGTTCCCGCAGACCTCCGGCACGGTCCGGGTCCCGGGGCTGACCGGCAAGGTGGACGTGGTCCGCGACGCCGCGGGCATCCCGCAGGTGTACGCCGACACGTCCGAGGACCTCTTCCGGGGGCAGGGCTACGTACACGCCCAGGACCGGTTCTGGGAGATGGACGTACGCCGGCACATGACCTCGGGTCGGCTGTCCGAGATGTTCGGCTCCGGGCAGGTGGAGAACGACAAGTTCCTGCGCACGCTGGGCTGGCGCAAGGTGGCCGAGCAGGAGTACGCGGCGCTGCCGCCGGAGTCGCAGAAGTTCCTTCAGGCGTACGCCGAGGGGGTCAACGCCTACCTCAAGGACCACAAGGGCGCCGACGCGTCGTTCGAGTACGCGCTGCTGGGCGTCGTGCACGACGGCTACAAGGCCGAGCCGTGGACGCCGGTCGACTCGGTCGCCTGGCTCAAGGCGATGGCCTGGGACCTGCGGACCAACATGCAGGACGAGATCGACCGGGCGTTGTTGTCCGACAAGTTGACGGTCAACCAGATCGACGAGCTCTACCCGCCGTATCCGTACGAGGCGAACAAGCCGATCGTGCGCGACGGAGCGATCGTCAAGGACGCCCGGGACGGCAAGACCGAGCGTTTCGTCCAGGACGCGCCGCCCGCGGTGCCCTCCAAGAGTGCGCAGAACGTGCTCGCCGGGCTGTCCGAGTCGCTGGCCAAGCTGCCCTCGCTGTTCAGCGAGAAGTCCTCCGGCGTCGGCTCCAACTCGTGGGTGGTGGCGGGCAGTCGCACCAGCACCGGCAAGCCGCTGCTGGCCAACGACCCGCACCTGTCCCCGTCGTTGCCCTCGGTCTGGTACCAGATGGGCCTGCACTGCCGCACGGTCGGGCCGCAGTGCCAGTACAACGTCTCCGGCTTCACCTTCTCCGGCATGCCGGGCGTGGTCATCGGCCACAACCAGAAGATCTCGTGGGGCTTCACCAACCTCGGCGCCGACGTGACCGATCTCTACCTGGAGAAGGTCCAGGGCGACGGCGTTCTCTACAACAACAAGTACGAGCCGTTCACCGAGGTCCGCCAGGAGACGATCAAGGTGGCCGGCGGCGGCGATCGCCACCTCACCGTGCGCACCACCCGGCACGGACCGATCCTGTCCGATGTCTCGGACGTGTCCGACGAGTTGCAGGACGTCGGCAAGGACGCGCCGATCCCGGACCCGAGCCCCCAGCGCGAGGAGGGCTTCGCGGTCGCGCTGCGCTGGACCGCGCTGGATCCGGGCACCTCGATGGACGCGCTCTTCCAACTGAACAAGGCGCAGAACTGGAACGACTTCCGGGCCGCGCTGAAGAACTTCGACGCGCCGTCGCAGAACGCGATCTACGCGGACGTCGAGGGGCACATCGGCTACCAGGCGCCCGGCAAGATCCCGGTGCGTCGTACCGGTGACGGCCGCTGGCCGGTGTACGGGTGGGACGCCAAGTACGACTGGGCGGGCACCATCCCGTTCGACTCGCTGCCGAACGTGTACGACCCGCCGGAGGGCTACATCGTCACCGCCAACAACGCGGTCACCTCGCCGGCGTACCCGTACCTGCTGACCTCGGACTGGGGCTACGGCGCCCGCAGTCGGCGGATCGAGGAGATGATCGTCAAGGCGCCGGGCAAGATCGACGCGGCGATGATGCAGAAGATGCAGGCCGACGACCTCAATCCGGTCGCGCAGTTCCTGGTGCCCTACCTGCTCGCGGTCCGCATCGACGATCCGTGGGTGCGCGAGGCGCAGGACCTGCTTCGCAATTGGGACATGCGCAACGAGGCGGACTCCAAGTCGGCCGCGTACTTCAACGCGGTGTGGCGCCAGGTGCTGATGCTCGCCTTCGGCGACAAGATGCCGTTCTCGGTCCGGGCCGACAACGACTGCGCGAGCAACCCGACGAACAACCACGTGCAGTGCGGCGATCGGGACGACTCGACCGCGCAGCCCGACGGTGGCGACCGGTGGAACGAGGTGGCCCGCACGCTGCTGGCCGCCCCGGAGAGCCCGTGGTGGAACATCTCCAAGAACCCGGGTTCGATCACCACCCGCGACGGTCTGCTGCACAAGGCGATGACCGAGGCCAAGAAGGACCTCACCGCCCGGCTCGGCAAGGACATCGACACCTGGTCGTGGGGTCGGCTGCACACGCTGACGCTGCGCAACCAGACGCTGGGCACCGAGGGGCCGGGCGTGGTCAAGTACATGCTCAACCGCGGCCCGTACCAAATGGGCGGCGGCGAGGGCCTGGTCGACGCGACCGGGTGGAACGTCGCGCAGGGCTACGAGGTGACCACCGTGCCGTCGATGCGGATGGTGGTGGACCTGTCCGATCCGGACGCGTCCCGCTGGATCAACCTCACCGGCGCGTCCGGACACGTCTGGCACGACAACTACACCGACCAGACCGACCTGTGGCGCCAGGGCAAGACGCTGCCCTGGGCGTACACCCCTGCGGCGGTGGACAAGGCGGCCAAACACCGGCTGACCCTGGAGCCCGGCGGCCCGGCCGTACCGGCCGCACCCGCCCCGGCCGGCCCGTGACGGCGGCCCGCGGCGGTGCTACCGGGTGAACCGGTACACCGCCGCGGGCGTCACCGCGATGTCCACCGGCACGTCGTGCGGCTCGGCCGGCACCCGGTCGAGCACCTCGTCGTCGTAGAGCAGCACCACCGTCACGGCCGAGGCCGGCACCCGGGCCAGCGCCCGGTCGTAGGACCCGCCGCCGCGCCCGAGCCGCAGCCCCCGGCGATCCACCGCGAGCCCCGGCACCACGAGCACGTCCGCCGTCCGCACCCCCTCGACGCCCAGCCTGGGCCCGATCGGCTCGCGCAGTCCCCGGCCGGCCGGCACCAGCGAGGCGGGCCCCTGGTAGAGCGCCCAGTCCAGGTCGTTGTCCGACAACAGCACCGGCAGCAGCACCCGCCGCGTCGACCCGGCGGCGAGGTCCTCGGCCAGATCCCGCCCGCCCGGCTCCGAGCCCACCGGCACATACGCCGCCACGGTCGTGGCGGCGGCCACCTCGGGGAGCGCGAGGAGCGCGTCCCGGAGCGCGCGACTCGCCGCGACACGCCGGTCCGACCCTACGTGTGACCGTGAGTGCATCAACTGTGACCTCAGCGTGGCCTTGTCGTTGAGGATGTCCTTCATGCTGTTCCCTGAATGACGTGTTTGGACGGGTTATCGAAGGAGTCCGCGCAATCGACACAGTTCGCGCCACCGCACCTGACCCGGACCCCGCATGGGCCTGACTTTCGAACGTCTCCTGATCATCCTGCTCGTCGGCGCGCTCTCGGTCGCGGTCGGCTCGCTGGCGGTCGCCGTGCGCCGGTTGCGCGCGATCGCCGGCAACGAGCTGCCCGAACTGCGCCACGAGGTCACCCGGCTGGAACTCAGCCGCGCCGAACTGGAGCGGCTGTCGGTGACCGATCCGCTGACCGGCGTGTGGAACTACCGCTACCTGCAACTCGTGCTGGACCGCGAGGTGATGCGCGCGTCCCGGTTCGGCCGGCCGCTCGGGTTGCTCATACTCGACCTCGACCATTTTCGCGACGTCAACGAGCGGCACGGCCACCAGGGCGCGAGCGCGGTGTTGCGCGAGGTCGCCCAGCGGCTGGCGCTGGAGATCCGCCAGGTGGACACGATCGCCCGCTACGGCGGTGAGGAGTTCGTGATCCTGCTGCCCGAGACCGACGCGGCCGGGGCGGCCAAGGTCGCCGAACGGCTGTGCTACGCGGTGCGGCGCGGCACGTTCGGCGCGACGGCCGACCCGGTGCGGTTGACGATGGCGATCGGCCTGGCCGTGCTGCCCGGGGACGGCACCCACGCCACGACCCTGTTGCGGGCCGCGGACCGCGAACTGGCCCGGGCCAAACGGGCGGGTGGCGACCGATTCTGCGGCCCGGATCCGGCCGAAGGCAGACCCCACGTCGACAACCGGCCGATCGCCGGGCTTCCGGGCACCCCAGGTGATCTCACCCGTTAGTGTGCGAGCATGCCTGCGCGCCGCTCGTTCCACATCACGAAGGCCGTCGTACCCGCAGCCGGTCTGGGGACCCGCTTCCTGCCGGCCACCAAGGCGACGCCCAAGGAGATGTTGCCGGTCGTGGACACGCCGGCCATCCAGTACGTGGTCGAGGAGGCCGTGGCGGCCGGGTTGACCGACGTGCTGATGGTCACCGGGCGCAACAAACGCCCGCTGGAGGACCACTTCGACCGTGCCTACGAGCTCGAACACGCGCTGGCCGCCAAGGGCGACCTGGATCGGCTCAAGCTGGTCCGCGAGTCGAGCGAACTGGCCGCGATCCACTACGTCCGCCAGGGCGACCCGCGCGGCCTGGGCCACGCGGTCTCCTGCGCCCGCCCGCACGTGGGCGACGAGCCGTTCGCGGTGCTGCTCGGCGACGACCTGATCGACCCGCGCGATCCGCTGCTGAGCACGATGTTGCGGGTGCGCCGCGAACTCGGCGGCAGCGTGGTCGCCTTGATCGAGGTCGACCCGACCCAGATTCACCTCTACGGTTGCGCGGCGGTCGAACCGCTCGCCGAAGGCGTCTCCGAGCCCGGCGTGGTGCGGGTGACCGACCTGGTGGAGAAGCCGGAACCGGGCCTGGCGCCCAGCAACTTCGCGGTGATCGGCCGCTACCTGCTCGACCCCTCGGTCTTCGACGTGCTCGAACACACCCCGCCGGGTCGAGGCGGCGAGATCCAGCTCACCGACGCCCTGCGAGTGCTCGCGGGCCGGGGGCCGGACGAGGGCGGCACGGTGCACGGCGTGCTCTTCTCCGGCCGCCGGTACGACACCGGCGACCGGGCCGACTATCTGCGTGCCATCGTGAAGCTGGCATGCGAGCGTGATGATCTGGGACCCGAGTTCCGGGCCTGGCTGAGGCAGTACGTGAACGAGGAGATGCAAGCATGAAAAGCGTCGAGGACCACCTGACCGGGATCCTCGGGCGGATCGCACCGCTGGCCCCCCTCGAACTGCAACTGCTCGACGCGCACGGCAGCCTCCTGGTCGACGAGGTGGCCGCCACCGGCGACCTGCCGCCGTTCGACAACTCGTCGATGGACGGATACGCGGTGCGGCTCGCCGACGTCGCCGACGCGGGCGAGCGTTATCCGGTGGTGCTCGACGTGGTGGACGACATCGCCGCGGGCAACGACCCCAAGATCGCCATCGGTTCCGGCACCTGTGCCCGGATCATGACCGGCGCGCCGCTGCCGGAGGGCGCCGAGGCGATCGTGCCGGTCGAGTGGACCGACGCGGGCATGCCCACGGTACGGATCACCAGGGCGCCGAAGGCCGGCCAGTACATCCGCCGCCGGGGCAGCGACGTCACCGCCGGCCAGACCGTCCTGGACGGGGGCAGCACGATCGGCTCGGCGCAGGTCGGCCTGCTCGCCGCGATCGGCCGCGAGCGCATCCGGGTGCGTCCCAAGCCGCGCGTGGTGATCCTGTCCACCGGCAGCGAGCTGACCCAGCCGGGCCGGCCGATCGGCCCCGGCCAGATCCGCGACTCGAACAGCTACATGCTCACCGCCGCCGCACGCGAGGCGGGCGCCATCGCGTACCGGGTCGGCAACGTGCCGGACGACCCGAAGATCCTGATCGACACGATCGAGGACCAGCTCATCCGGGCCGACGTGGTGGTCACCACGGGCGGGGTGAGCGCGGGCGCCTACGACGTGGTCAAGGAGGTGCTCTCCGAACTGGGCACGGTCGAGTTCGGCAAGGTCGCGATGCAGCCGGGGATGCCGCAGGGCTTCGGCGTGATCGGCCCGGACGAGACGCCGATCTTCACCCTTCCCGGCAATCCGGTCAGCGCGTTCGTGTCCTTCGAGGTGTTCGTGCGTCCGGCGCTGTTGCGGATGCAGGGCGCCGAGGTCACCGAGCGGCCGGTCGTGCGGGCCACCTGTTCGGCGGCGCTGAAGTCCCCCGAGGGCAAGCGCCAGTTCCTGCGGGCTTGGTACACCCCGCCGGTGGCGGGGGTGGGCGAGGGCACCGTGGACCCGGTCGGCGGCACCGGCTCCCACCTGCTCGGCAGCCTGGCCAAGGCGAACGCGTTGATCACCCTGCCCGCCGACGTCACCGAGGTCGCCGAGGGCGCCGAGGTGTCCGTGATGCTGCTCGGCTGAGCGCCGCGAGCCTCGTCCGGGCGGGCCCGTGCATGCGGGCCGCCCGGTTGTGCCTCTAACGTTGCCCCAGCACGACACGTGGTGGTCCGACACACCCGGCGGTTCGATACACCCGACAGTCCGATACACCCGCAGTTCGATCACAAGGCACTTCGACGCCCACCCGCACGGGGGGCTCACCGTATGGGGTGGAAAGTTGACGCGCGGCGCCAAGAACCTCACGCACCTCGACGAGGCCGGCGCGGCCCGCATGGTGGACGTCACGGCCAAGCAGATCTCGGTCCGCACGGGCACCGCCTCGGGCCGGGTGCTCGTGTCGCCCCGCGTGGTCGAACTGCTCCGGGGCGAGGGCATGCCCAAGGGTGACGCACTGGCCACCGCCCGGATCGCGGGCATCATGGCGGCCAAGCGCACGCCCGACCTGGTGCCGCTGTGTCACCCGATCGCGCTGCACGGCGTCGCGGTGGACCTGACCGTGCACGACGACGCGGTGGCGATCACCGCGACCGTGCGCACCGCCGACCGAACCGGCGTCGAGATGGAGGCGCTGACCGCGGTCTCCGTCGCGGCGCTCACGGTCGTGGACATGATCAAGGCAGTGGACCCGGGCGCGGTCATCACCGACGTCCGGGTCGAGCGCAAGACGGGCGGCGCCTCCGGAGACTGGCAACGGGACACCGGGGCAGAGGCCACACAACGGGACGGAGGGCAAGTCTGATGCGAGCCATGGTGATCACCGTGTCCACGCGCGCGGCGGCCGGGACCTACGGGGACGAGAGCGGTCCGGTGATCGTGCGCGGGCTGCAGGCGCTGGGCTTCGAGACGCGGGGCCCGCAGATCGTGCCGGACGGCGAGCCCGTCGGCCAGGCGCTGCGGGACGCGGTGGCCGGCCACTACGACGTGATCATCACCACCGGGGGGACCGGGCTCAACCCGTTCGACCAGACTCCGCAGATGACCAGCCGGGTGATCAGCTACGAGGTGCCGGGCATCGCCGAGGCGATCCGGATGGAGAACTTCGACAAGGTGCCGACCTCGATCCTGTCGCGCGGCATCGCCGGCGTCGCGATCACCCAGGACTCGCACTGGACCTACCGCAGCCTGATCGTCAACCTGCCCGGCTCGCCCGGCGGCGCACAGGACGGCATCAACGTGCTGGCCAAGGTGTTGCCGCACGTGGTGTCCCAGCTCCAAGGCGGCGACCACCAGCAGGGCGGCGGGTTCGGCGGCGGCGGTGGTGGCGGCTTCGGCGGCGGTGGGCAGCAGCCCGCGCCCGGAGGCGGCGGCTACCAGGGCGGCTTCGGTGGCGGGGGTGGCTACCAGGGCGGCGGCGCGGGCGGTGGGTTCCAGGGCGGCGGGGGCTACGGAGGGGCGCAGCAGCCGCCATGGGGCACGCGCTGACTCGCGGGTGGCCGGTGGAACTCACCGAGGGCCGGGTCACCCTGCGCCCGATCCGCGCCCGGGACGCCGTCGCCTGGCAGGAGGTGCACACCCGCAATCGCGAGTGGCTGCGCCGCTGGGAGGCGACCGTGCCGCCGGGCTCCGCGGCGGGTCGGCGGCCGACGTTTCGCCAGATGGTGCGCTTCCTGCGGGCCGAGGCGGGCGCGGGCCGGATGTTGCCGTTCGTGGTCCTGTACGACGGGCAGTTGGTCGGTCAGGTCACGGTCGCCGGGATCACCTGGGGGTCGATGTGCTCGGCGCACGTCGGCTACTGGGTGGACGAACGGGTGGCCGGGCTGGGCGTGATGCCGACGGCGGTCGCGCTCGCGGCCGATCACTGCTTCTTCCGGCTCGGCGTGCACCGGCTGGAGGTGTGCATCCGACCGGAGAACCGGGCCAGCCGGCGGGTGGTGGACAAGCTGGGCTTTCGCGAGGAGGGTCTGCGCCCGCGCTATCTGCACATCGACGGCGACTGGCGCGACCATCTCGCCTACGCGTTGAACGCCGAGGAGGTCCCCGAGGGGCTGCTGATGCGGTGGCGCGCCTACCGGGAGAGCCGGGGTTTCACCTGGTAAGTGGAATCTCTTCGAGGTCGATCCCGCCATATCGACACATCGATCTTGCGATTTCGCTACTCTCCCGGAGATATGAGCGGTGTCACCTCGGCAGACCCCGGCGCCCCCGGGAGAACGGCTGCCCGAGGGGTCTCGGGAGCCACATCGGCTCCGGGCGTCCCGGGCGTCCCGGTTGTTTCCACCGGGTCGGGGGTCCTGGTTGTTTCGACCGGGCCAGGCTTCCTGGTGAATTCGGTCCTGTCGGGCTTCCCGGTTGTTTCGCCCGTGTCGGGCGGTTCGGTGGATTTGCTCGCCCCGGCCGTCTCGGCAGTCACATTCGTCACATCGGCATCACCGCGGATCGGGCGACACACCGTGCCTAATCCGACGATGCGGTGCCCATCCGGCTTAGCGTGTGAAGCGTGAACGGCAGCGGCCTGATCTACGCAGCGATCGTGGGGGCCTGGGCTGCCTATCTGGTGCCCATGTGGCTTCGCCGACAGGACGAGCTGAACGAGGCCCGGCCGACCGAGCGATTCACCACCGCGATCCGGATTCTCTCCCGTCGTGGCGCCTTCGAGCGCCGCTCCGCCCGGGCGCTCGCCGAGGAGGGCACGGACGCGCCCGAACGACGCGGCCCGGCCGAACCGCCGCGCGCTCGGCAACACCCGGGCAAGGCCGCGGCGGCGCAACCGGCCGCGCCGCAGCCGGTGGTGTCGCAGCCGGCCGCGACCGCGGGGCCGGCGACACCGGCCAAGGCCGCCAAGTCCGGCACGACCAAGCGACCCGCCGCCCCGGTGCGCCGGGACGAGGGGCGGGCCGCGCTGCTCACCCGGCGCCGCCGGGTCATCGCGACCCTGTTCGCCACCTTCACCGCCGGCGCGGTCCTGGCCGGGGTGGCCGGCCTCGCCTGGGTGTGGCTGCCGGCCGTACCCGGCGTCCTGTTGTCCGCCTACATCGTGCATCTGCGCGTACAGGAGCGGCGGCGCTACGAGGCGGGCCTGCGTCGGCTGGGCCGCCCGGCGGCCGGCAAGTCCGGCTCGGCGGCCGACGCCGCGTCGGGCGGCGAAGCGCGCCCGCGGACCAAGGCCCGCGAGAGCCACGACGCGCCGCCGCCCGAGCCCCGCGCCGCGACCCCGCCGGCACCTCGCTCGGGGACCGGTTCGTCCGGGCCGGGCAGCGCCTCGGGGGCCGCGCCCTCGGCCGCGCCCCGGGGCAGGCGCGACCGGGAGGCGGAGGAGCCCGCGCTGGCCGAGTGGATCGCCGAACTGGCCACCGGCGGCGGCGCGCACGACCGCGACTCGTGGGACCCGGTGCCGGTCCCGCTGCCCACCTACGTGACCGCGCCGGTGGTTCCGCGCGGCGACGTCGAACACGAGCCGGAACGCCCGCAGATCCACGCCGTCCCGGACCCCGGCCCGGCCGAGGCACCGCGCCCGTCCACCCCGTTGTTCGACCAATACGCCGAGGACACCCGCACCGGCTACGGCGCCTCGGTGGACTCGCTGCCCCTGTACGAACACGAGTGGCGCCGGGCCGCCAACGACTGAATACCCGTGCACGACCCACCTCGACGAGGTGGTAATGTTTCTCCTCGTTGGGCCTGTGGCGCAGTCTGGTAGCGCACCTCGTTCGCATCGAGGGGGTCTGGGGTTCAAATCCCCACAGGTCCACACAGCACGAAAGCCTCGCCGGATTTTCCGGCGAGGCTTTCGTCGTTTTCGACCCGATCACCCCGCTCGCCCATTGCTCGCCCGGCCGGGTGCGGACGGTGAAATGCGGCAACTCGTGGACCGGGAACGGTGGTTGGCCGAGGGGTGGCCGGCGGGGGTGGGTGCGCGGTGCGGCTGTGGCCCGCGTCACTGCGCGACGGTCGGGGCCGGGTGTCGCGGCGGTGACGCGTCGGTGAACTGTGTCGCATTTCGCGGCGATCGGGAATGCGTGGCGGAGAGTCGCTCTTGGCCAAGGACGTGGCCCCGCGCCCTGCGTGGAGGTGCGCTGCGGTTCACTGCGCTGCCGTGGGTGGCGGAGTGTGTTCGGGTGGTTATTACGGTCGCGTAGGCGAGGTGAGCGATGCCAACATCGGGTGACATGGCCGAGCTAGTGAATCGACACGGGAACCTGTCCGGAATCAACTCTTATGTGGCCATCGGCGACAGCTTCACCGAAGGGGTCGGCGATCCCGGTCCGGACGGGAAGTTTCTCGGATGGGCCGATCGGTTCGCGGCTCGGCTCGCGGTCGAGCAGCCGGGGTTGAGGTACGCGAATCTCGCCGTGCGCGGGAAGTTGTTGCACCAGATCGTCGAGGAGCAGGTGCCGCTGGCCATCGCGGCGCGGCCCGATCTGGTGACGTTGTGCGCGGGCGGCAACGATGTGCTGCGGCCCGGGAGCGATCCGGACAAGTTGGCCGCCGAGTACGAGGAGGCGGTCGCCGCGTTGACGGCGGCGGGCGCGCGGGTCGTGGTGTTCACCGGGTTCGATACGCGCTGGGTGCCGGTGCTCAAGCTGATCCGGGGCAAGGTGGCCACGTACAACGAGCTGTTGCGGGCGGTCGCGGATCGCTACGACTGTGCCGTGGCGGACATGTGGGGGCTCACCTCGCTGCACGATCGGCGGGCGTGGAGCGAGGACCGGCTGCACCTGTCGCCGGAGGGTCACGACCGGGTGGCGCTCAAGGTCGGGCGGGCGCTCGGGCTGGCCGCCGAGGGCGACCCGGATGCGCCGTGGCCGGCCGAGGAGGTCGAGGTCACCGCGGGTGCGGCGCGGCTGGAGAACGTGCATTGGGCGCGGGAGCACCTGGTGCCGTGGATCGGGCGGCGGCTGCGGGGGCAGTCGTCCGGGGACCACATCACCGCTAAGCGGCCGGAGTTGGCGCCGCTGGACGTCGCTGCGGTTGCGCCCGTTGGCGCGCCCGTGAGGCGTCAAGCCTCGTAGGGGGTGTCCTCGCGTGTCCTCAAGCGCCGGACTGGCTGAGGGGGTTGCGGGGTTGCGGGGCTGCGCGTGCGCTCGTCTCGCGAGGCTTGGGTTGTCCTCAAACGCCGGACGGGCTGATGGGGGTTGTGCGCCCGTGTGTGGGTGCGTCTCGCGAGGCTTGGGTTGTCCTCAAACGCCGGACGGGCTGATGGGGGTTGCTGCCCGGGTGTGCGTGCGTCTTGTGGGGCTTGGGGTGTCCTCAAACGCCGGACGGGCTGAGTGGGGTTGTCTACCTGGGTGTGCGTTTTGGGGCCTTGGGGGTTGGAGGCTAGGGCGTGGGGGGTTCTGCTGTGGTGCCGAGGATCAGGAGGCGGGCGGAGCGGGTTACGGTTTGTTCGACTTCGGTCATGGACATGCGGCCGAAGGCCCAGCTGAAGAGGGCGCCTTCCCAGGCGATGCCGAGCAGGTGGACGAACTCGTCGGCGTCGGCGATCTCGTCGGCTACCGCGGTGCGGAACATGTCGTTCATGATGCGGTTGATCTCGCGGTGGCAGTCGCCCACGCCGGGGTCGGACGAGCCGAGGGCGTGGATCAGCGCGGCGGTCAGCCGCGGGTGGCGGGCCATCGTGCGGCAGGTGGCGCGCAGGATCGCGCAGACCCGTTCCGCGGCATCGACGCCGTCCGGCCGGGCCGCGCCGCTGCGTTCCAGTGCCGCGATCCACTCCAGGTGGGTGGCCGCGAGCAGGTGGTCCTTCGAGGAGAAGTGCCGGTAGATGGTCGCCGACGAGAGCCGGGACAGGCGGACCACGTCGCGCATCTGCACGCTGTCGTAGCCGCCCGCCGCGGCCAGTTCGCGGGTCGCCTCGATGGCTCGCCTGCGTATGTCCTGCTCTCGCGCGACGGACACCGGCGCAGCCTCTCTCGGGATCGACGACGGGATCGGCAACGGGATCGGCGTCGGCACGCTAGATCCAGGTGCTGAACCACATGCGATCCAGCCACCCGCTGCGGGAGATCGTCTCACCGGTGAAGATCGGATAGAAGTACAGGAAGTTCCAGGCGATCAGGGCGATGATGGCGACCACGCCCGCCGTGCCCCAGGCGCGTCGTCGTTCGGATGCGTCGGGTGGGCCGAGGAGTGCGCCGAGCATCATGGTGACGGCCAGGCACAGGAACGGGACGAAGGCGACGGCGTAGAACAGGAAGATCGTGCGTTGCTGGTAGGCCATCCAGGGCAGGTAGGCCGCGCCGAGGCCGCACAGGATGGCTCCTGCGCGCCAGTCGCGGCGGCCGGCCCAGCGGAAGAGCAGGTAGCCGACCGCGATCACGCCGCTCCACCACAGCAGCGGCGTCCCGATGCCCAACACGGTCTGGTAGCAGTCCTGCTCGGTACACCCGGCCGTGCCCTGGTGCACGGTCTCGAAGTAGTAGGCGACCGGCCGCCCCAGGACCAGCCAGCTCCACGGGTTCGACTGGTACGGGTGTGGGCTGTCCAAGCCGGTGTGGAACGACCACATTTCGGCGTGGTAGTGCCACAGGCTGCGTAGTGGCGCCGGTACCCAGGACATGCCGAATTGGGGCAGGGGGATGCCGAGTACCTCGTCGGGGGAGAGTCCGGAGCGGTCGTCGGCCCAGTGGCGGAAGTAGCCGCCGTCGGTCGTGAACCAGCCGGTCCAGGACCAGGTGTAGATGGCCACCGCGATGCCGACGGTGGCGAGGAAGGCGAGGAGTACGTCGTGGCGCAGGGTGGCGCGGTAGGGGCGGCGGGCGCCGCAGGCGCGTCGGGTGCCGGCGTCCCACAGGACGGTGAGGATGCCGAAGGCGGCGAGGACGTAGATGCCGCTCCATTTGGTGCCGCAGGCCAGGCCGAGGCAGATGCCGGCCATGACGCGCCAGGGGCGGAGTCCGAGTTTCATGGAGGCGGCGCGGGCGGGGTCGGGGCCGGATTCGAACATGCGGGCGGCGACGCTTCTGCTGTCGTCGCGGTCGATGAGCAGGCAGCCGAACGCGGCGAGGATCCAGAACATCAGGACCAGGTCGAGCAGCGAGGTGCGGCTCATCACGAAGTGCAGGCCGTCCAGGGCCATGAGCAGGCCGGCGACGCAGCCCAGGAGGGTGGAGCGGAAGAGTCGGCGGCCGATGCGGCACAACATCAGCACCGACAGGGTGCCGAGGACGGCGAGGGCGAAGCGCCATCCGAAGGGGGTCAGTCCGAAGAGTTGTTCGCCCAGTGCGATGGTCCATTTCCCGATGGGCGGGTGGACGATGTAGGAGCCCTGGGTCTGGAGGGTGTCGGTCCGGCCGGCGAGGATCTGGTCGTTGGCCTCCTTGGGCCAGGTGCCCTCGTAGCCGAGCTTGAGCAGCGACCAGGCGTCCTTGGCGTAGTACGTCTCGTCGAATATCACCGCCCGCGGCTTGCCGAGGTTCCAGAACCGGATGAAGCCGGCCAGGAGGGTGACCAGGATGCAGGGCAGCCAGCCGCCGCCGGTGTAGGGGCTGTTGTCGGTGTACGAGGGCACCAACCGCTCGCGCAACGACGTCGGCGGCCGATCCCGATAGCCGAATCGAGCCAGCGACCAGGCCCACCCGCGCGGCTCCGGACGTGCGGGCCCGGAGCTGCCGGGGGACTCCGCTGCCCCCTCCGGGGGGTGCTTTCGGGTCGGCTGATCGGTCGCCACGTCACTCGTCACCCGTGCATCGTATTGACGCGCGGACCGACCGGGGCGCGGCAAAGGGGAGGATGGCGCAGTGGAACACGAAGAGCAGAGCACTCAGGGCGGCGTACTCGTACTGGCCGGCACCCCCATCGGTGACGTGAACGACGCGCCCGCGCGGCTCGCCGTCGAACTCGGCACGGCCCAGGTGGTGGCCGCCGAGGACACCCGCAGGCTGCGCAGACTGGCCGGCGCGCTCGGTGTGGAGGTGCCCGGGCGCGTCGTGTCGTACTTCGAGGGCAACGAGGCGGCACGCACGCCGGAACTGGTCCAGGCGCTGCGCGAGGGCAAGCGGGTGTTGCTGGTCACCGACGCCGGCATGCCGTCGGTGTCCGACCCGGGCTATCGGCTGGTGGAGGCGGCGGTGGCCGAGGACATCCGGGTGACCGCCGTACCCGGACCCTCCGCGGTGCTGACCGCGCTCGCGTTGTCCGGTCTGCCGGTGGACCGGTTCTGCTTCGAGGGGTTCCTGCCGCGCAAGGCGGGCGAGCGCGGGCGGCGGCTGGCCGAGCTGGCCGCCGAGCCGCGCACGATGGTCTTCTTCGAGGCACCGCACCGGCTCGCCGAGTCGCTCGCCGCGATGGCCGAGGCGTTGGGCGCCGACCGCCGCGGCGCGGTGTGTCGCGAGCTCACCAAGACCTACGAGGAGGTCCGCCGGGACACCCTGGCCGAGCTCGCCGAGTGGGCGAAGCCGGGGGTGCGGGGCGAGATCACCGTCGTGGTCGCCGGCGCGCCGCCCGCCGACCCCTCGAAGATCGGCCCGGCCGAGCTGGTCGAGCGGGTGGCCGGGCGCGAGGCCGCCGGCCAACCGCGCAAGGAGGCCATCGCGGCGGTGGCCGCGGAGGTCGGCGTGCCCAAGCGGGTGGTGTTCGACGCGGTGGTCGCGGCCAAGAAGGGCTGACCCGCGACGCGTGCAGACGGCTTCGGAACGCTGCGTGCGAGGGCTGCGACGCAGCGTGTTCGCGTCGATTCGGGCCCGCGCGGATCGAGGTGGACGGACGGTCAAGCGCACGCAACGGGCAGGTACGGCACTGCACTCGATTGGGTGATGAGTCTTTCCGGTTATCCATATTCCGTGTTGGCGCCCGTCAAGGAACCGTATGTGCCGATACGGAAGGCCCCGTTCGGGCATTCCATGGATACCGGTCACGGGAAGCCCCCTGAACCAGTCGGTGGGCGCGCCCGTGTGAGGAGGTCGTCATGGAGAACCCGACGGTGGTGCACGAGTCCTACGCCTTCGTTTGTTTGTCGTGTGGTCGAGGGTGGGAGCGCGACTACGAGATTCACCACGCGACCGATCTGCACGGTTCGCGACTTTGCCGCTACTACTCGGAGGGGGCGTTGGTCCCGTCCCCGTTCACCAAGCCCGCCTGCGAGCACTGCGAGGGCACCCGCCTGCGCATACTCCCGGCCGGCCGGGTCACCTCGGTGACCCGCGGCTCCGGGGTCGGGCCCACCAAGGCGGTCAAGCCGGTCAAGCCGGTCAAGGTCGCGAAGGCCGACAAGGCGGCCGAGGTGCCCGCCCCGCGCGGGGCCTCGCGGTGGCACCTGCCGTCGCTGCACCGCTCCGCCTGAGCCCGCTTCGGGCCGCACGCCCGTCGTCGCCCGCCCCCGCCGATACTCGGGGGCGGGCGCCGTCACGCCGGCCGTAGGATTCCGGGTATGGCGGCCACTGGAACCACTGACATCACTGCGGGCGAGCGCGAGAAGGCGTTCTATGTCACAACGCCCATTTACTACGTAAATGACGCCCCGCACCTGGGCCACGCCTATACGACCGTCGCAGGCGACGTGCTCACCCGCTGGCACCGCCAGCGCGGCGAGAAGGTGTGGTTCCTCACCGGCACGGACGAGCACGGTCAGAAGATCATGCGCACGGCCGAGGCGAACGGCGTCACTCCGCAGGAGTGGTGCGACAAGCTGGTCACGGAGGCGTGGAAGCCCCTCTGGGAGCACTTGGAGATCGCCAACGACGACTTCATCCGCACCACCGAGAAGCGGCACACCGACCGGGTCCAGGAGTTCGTCCAGGACCTGTTCGACAAGGACGAGATCTACAAGGGCGGCTACGAGGGCCCGTACTGCGTGGCGTGCGAGGAGTACAAGGCGCCGGGCGACCTGCTCGACGGCGAGGACGGGCAGAAGTTGTGCCCGATCCACAAGCGCCCGGTGGAGATGCTCAAGGAGGAGAACTACTTCTTCAAGCTCTCCGAGTACGGCCCCCGCCTGCTGGAGTTCTACGAGGCCAACCCGGACTTCATCCAGCCGGCCTCGGCCCGCAACGAGGTGCTCCAGTTCGTCCGGCAGGGCCTGCAGGACCTGTCCATCTCGCGGTCCACGTTCGACTGGGGCATCCCGGTTCCGTGGGACCCCAAGCACGTCATCTACGTGTGGATCGACGCGCTCCTCAACTACGCCACCGCGGTCGGCTACGGCGCGGACGAGGCGAAGTTCGAGGGCACCTTCCCGGCGGACGTTCACCTGGTCGGCAAGGACATCCTGCGCTTCCACGCGGTGATCTGGCCCGCGATGCTGATGGCCAACAGCCTGCCGGTGCCCGGCCGGGTGTTCGCGAACGGCTGGCTGATGGTCGGCGGCGAGAAGATGAGCAAGTCGAACCTGACCGGCATCTCGCCGCAGCAACTCACCGACCACTTCGGGGTGGACGCCTACCGCTACTACTTCCTGCGGGCGATCCAGTTCGGCCAGGACGGGTCCTTCTCGTGGGAGGACTTCTCCGCGCGCTACACCTCGGAGCTGGCCAACGACTTCGGCAACCTCGCCTCGCGCGTGGCGGCCATGGTCGGCAAGTACTTCGACGGCACGCTGCCCGCCTCCACCGCTGACGGGGACGCCGAGGGCGCCCTGCACAGCGCGCTGATCGAGACCGTGTCGCTCGCCGACGACCGGGTCCGGGCGCTGGACTTCCAGGCCGGTCTGGACGCGGTGTTCGGCTACGTGAAGCTGGTCAACGGCTACATCACCGAGCAGGAGCCGTGGAAGGTGGCCAAGGACGACAGCCCCGAGGGGCGGGCGCGGCTGGCCACGATCCTGTACACCTCGGCCGAGTCGCTGCGCGCGCTCGCCGTGTTGCTCAACCCGGTGATGCCGGCGACCGCGCAGAAGTTGTGGGACTCGCTCGGCGCCGAGCCGGAGCTGGGCCCGCTGGCCGCGCAGCACGTGCAGGACGCGGGCCGCTGGGGGCAGTTGCCGGCCGGGGCGACGGTCACCAAGGGCGCGATCCTGTTCCCGCGCCTCGAAGAGAAGAAGGACGCCTGACCCTTGAGCAAGCGCAAGCGCCGGGACGGCGGAGCCCGCGACACCAGTGCGCCGCCCGCGCCCGAGCCACTGCGGGTGCCGGTGTGGGATGCCCACACGCACCTGGACCTGCAGGAGACGACGCCGGCCGAGGCATTGTCGGCCGCCGCCGCGGTCGGCGTCGAGACGCTGGTCCAGGTGGGCATCGACGTGCCGTCCTCGGTGTGGGCGGCCGAGACCGCCGCCGCCCACGAGCGGGTGCACGCGACGGTGGCACTGCATCCGAACGAGGCGCCGCGGATCGTGCTCGGCGACCCGGACGGCTGGTCCGGGCAGCGTCGGGCGCCCGGGGGCGCCGAGGCCCTGGACGCGGCGATCGCCGAGATCGACCGGCTGGCCGCGTTGCCGCACGTGCGCGGGGTCGGCGAGACCGGGTTGGACTACTTCCGCACCGGCGACGAGGGCGTGGCCACGCAGCAGGAGTCCTTCCGCAGGCACATCGAGATCGCCAAGCGGCACCGCAAGCCGCTGGTGATCCACGACCGCGAGGCGCACGCGGACGTGTTGCGGATCCTGGCCGAGGAGGGCGCACCGGAACGGGTGGTCTTCCACTGCTTCTCGGGTGACGCGGAGATGGCGAAGACCTGCGCCGAACTCGGCTACGTGATGTCCTTCGCGGGCAACGTGACCTACCCGAGCGCGCAACCACTGCGGGACGCGCTCGTGGTCGCGCCGATCGACCTGCTCCTGGTCGAGACCGACGCGCCGTTCCTGACCCCCGTGCCCTTCCGCGGTCGGCCGAACGCGCCCTACCTGGTGCCGATCACCGTGCGCGCGATGGCCGAGGTCAAGGGCCTGACCGAGGACGAATTGGCCGCCGCGCTCGCGGCCAACGCCGAACGTACCTTCGCCCCCGCGTAGTTGCTCGCCGCGACCGCCCGTCACCCGGACGACCGGGGGACGGGCGGCGCCCGGTCCGCGCCCGTGTACAGTCCGATGCTCGTCGGGTGGAACAGCGGCCCGGCCTCCGGAGAACACCCCCGGACCAGCCCCCTCGGAATCCCCCAGGAGCACCGTTGAGTCGTTCCGCCGGCTCCGCCCGCAGGCGCAACACCGCCCGGGCGGGTCGGGGCGGCAGTCGCCCCGGACCCTCGCTGCGCACCCTTGTTCCCCAGGCCCTCGTGGTCGCCGTCCTGGTCGGCGGCACCACGGCCTTCGTCGCCTACGACAAGACGGTGACGCTCGTCGTGGACGGCGAGGAGCGCACCGTGCACACCTTCGCCTCGGACGTCTCCGGGCTGCTCGGCCGCCAGGAGATCAAGGTCGGCGAGCACGACATCGTCGCGCCCGGGCGCAAGGCGAGCCTGGAGGACGGCGACCGGGTCGCGGTGCGCTACGGCCGACTGCTGACGATGACCGTCGACGGCCGACCCCAGCAGGTCTGGGTGACCGCGAAGTCGGTGGCCGAGGCGCTGGAGCAGGTCGGCGTGCGGGCGGACGGCGCGTACCTGTCGGTCTCCCGGGATCTGCCGATCGGTCGGCAGGGCCTCAACCTGGACGTGCGCACCGAGCGGGCGATCACCTTCCTGGTGGACGGCAAGACGATCCCGCTGCGGACCAACGCGCAGACCGTGCAGGCCGCGCTGGAGCAGGCCGGGATCTCGATAGGGCCGCAGGACCGGGTGGACACGCCGACCGACTCCTACCCCCAGCAGGGGCAGACCGTCTCGATCCTGCGGGTCACCGGCAGCACGGTGACCAAGGACGAGAAGATCCCGTTCAAGACCACGAAGCAGGACGACCCGACCCAGTACAAGGGGACCGACACGGTCGTCACCAAGGGTGAGACCGGCCTGCGTCAGATCACCTACTCGTACGAGACGATCAACGGGGTCCGGCAGGAGCCGCGCAAGGTCTCCGAGAAGGTGGTCAAGGAGCCGGTCAACCAGCTCATCAAGATCGGTACCAAGGAGATGCCCAACTCGGTGGCCGGGGCGGACCAGCTCAACTGGGGCGCGCTCGCGCAGTGCGAGTCGGGCGGCCGGGCCAACGTGGTGGACGCCTCGGGGACCTATCACGGGCTCTACCAGTTCGACGCGCAGACCTGGCAGTCGATGGGCGGTACCGGGGTGGCGAGTCAGGCACCGGCATCGGAACAGACATATCGGGCAAAGCTCATGTTCGTCCAGCGCGGGTCGAGTCCGTGGCCGCTGTGCGGCAGTAGGCTCTACTCGTGAGTGATCTTCCCGCGGGACCGGGACTGCTCGGTGCCGCGGACATCCGTGCGCTCGCCGAGGCCCTGGGTGTACGCCCGACCAAGCAGCTCGGCCAGAACTTCGTGATCGACGCCAACACGGTGCGGCGCATCGTGCGCACCGCCGGTGTGCGGCCCGAGGACGTCGTCGTCGAGATCGGCCCCGGACTCGGTTCGTTGACCCTGGCCCTCCTGGAGAGCGCCGCCCGCGTGGTCGCGATCGAGATCGACCCGGTGCTCGCCCGGCACCTGCCGACCACCATCGCGGCCCGGATGCCCGAACGGGCGGCCGACTTCGCCCTCGTGCACGCGGACGCGATGACGGTGACCGAGTTGCCCGGCCCGGCGCCCACCGCGCTGGTGGCGAACCTGCCGTACAACGTGTCCGTGCCGGTACTGCTGCACATGTTGCAGACCTTCCCGTCGTTGGACCGGCTCCTGGTGATGGTGCAGTCCGAGGTGGCCGACCGGCTCGCCGCGACGCCCGGTGGCAAGGTCTACGGCGTGCCGTCGGTCAAGGCCGCGTGGTACGCCGACGTCAAGCGCGCGGGTGCGATCGGGCGCAATGTGTTCTGGCCGGCGCCCAACGTCGACTCGGGCCTGGTTTCGTTCGTGCGCCGCGAGCCGCCGAAGACCACGGCGACCCGCCAGGAGGTGTTCGCCGTCGTGGACGCCGCGTTCGCCCAGCGCCGCAAGACGCTGCGGGCGGCCCTGGCGGGGTGGGCCGGCTCCCCCGCGGGTGCCGAGCAGGCGCTGCGCGCGGCCGGGATCGATCCGCGCACGCGCGGCGAGGCACTGGGTGTCGAGGCGTTCGCCAGGATCGCCGAGCACCGCCCCGACCCGACCGGTCGCACCTCGCCGGGCGAAGCCGCCGAGGCCGCGCCGAACGAGCCCGGCGATCGCCCGAACGAGCCCCGCGACTGACCCGCGACGGAGGGGACGCTGCCGCCGTCGATACCATCGGCGACGGTGCCGGGGAGTTCGCACGGCACCCGTCCGAAGAGGCCTGGCAGGGCCACGAAGGAGTTCCACGCGCCGTGTCTTCCGTCACCGTCAGTGTTCCCGCGAAGGTCAATCTGCAGCTCGCGGTCGGTGGGGTGCGGCCGGACGGCTTCCACGAGCTGGTCAGCGTCTTCCACGCCGTGTCCCTGTACGACGAGGTCACCGTCACGCCCGCGGATCGGCTGAGCCTGACCTGCGAGGGCGAGGACATCGACGAGGTCCCGCTGGACCACGGCAACCTGGCCGCGCGCGCGGCGATCCTGCTGGCCGACCGGCTCGGCCGTGAGCCGAACGTGCGGATCCACATTCGCAAGGGCATTCCGGTCGCGGGCGGGATGGCGGGCGGCAGTGCGGACGCGGCGGCGACGCTGCTCGCGTGCGACACGTTGTGGCGCGGCGACACGCCTCGGGAGATGTTGCGCCGGCTGGGCGCGGAGTTGGGCAGCGATGTGCCGTTCTCCGACCTGGGCGGTACCGCGATCGGCACCGGGCGCGGCGAGCGGCTGGCCTCGGTGCCGACCACGGCGCGGTTCCACTGGGTGTTCGCGCTGGCCGACGGTGGGCTCTCCACGCCGGCCGTGTACGGCGAGTGCGACCGGTTGCGCGAGGTGGCGGGCGTGCGGGTCGAGCGGCCCGCGCCGCGTGAGGAGCTGATCGCCGCACTGCGCGCCGGCGACGCGTACGCGCTGGGCGCCGGCCTGGTCAACGACCTGCAACCGGCGGCCCTGTCGCTGCGGCCCGCACTGGCCGCGACGCTGGCCGCGGGGATGGCCGCGGGGGCGGTCGGCTCGTTGGTGTCCGGGTCCGGGCCCACGTGCGCGTTCCTGGCGCCGGACCGCGATACCGCGCAGGTGGTGGCCGAGCGGCTGATCGAATCGGGCACCTGCCGGGCCGCGCGGGTGGCGTTCGGCGCGGTGCCCGGGGCCCGGGTGTTGCCGCGTCGGGTCGTTCCGGTGGAGCGCGAGAACACGGTGTAGCGCGGACCGTTAGAGTTGGTCGAATGCGAGCGTTGCGGTATGGCGGTTCGGTCTGATGGCGAACCTGGTCAATCTTGAGTCAGTCGGCAAGGCGTATGTCATGCGCACCCTGCTCGACGAGGTGTCCCTCGGCGTCGCCGAAGGCGACCGGATCGGGGTCGTGGGCCGCAACGGGGACGGCAAGACCACGCTGATCCGGGTGATGGCCCAGCGCGAGCCGGTCGATTCCGGCCGGGTCACCCACGTGGGTGGGCTCAGCCTGGGCATCCTGAGCCAGCAGGACGACCTCGATCCGGCGGCGACCGTGCGCCAGGAGATCGTCGGGGACCGTCCGGAGCACGAGTGGGCGGGCGACGCGCGCATCCGCGACGTGCTGACCGGGCTGTTCGGCGGGCTGGCCATGCCGGGCTTCGAGAGCGGCATCGACTCGGTGATCGGCCCCTTGTCCGGCGGTGAGCGACGCCGGATCGCGCTGGCGAAGCTGCTGATCGAAGAGCACGACCTGATCATCCTGGACGAGCCGACCAACCACCTCGACGTCGAGGGCATCGCGTGGCTGGCCGGCCATCTCAAGACCCGGCGTTCCGCGCTGGTCGTGGTCACCCACGACCGCTGGTTCCTGGACGAGGTCTGCACCCGCACGTGGGACGTGCAGGGCGGCAGGGTGCACGACTACGAGGGCGGCTACTCGGCGTACGTGCTGGCCCGGGCCGAGCGCGAGCGGATCGCGAGCACCGAGGAGACCAAGCGGCAGAACCTGGTCCGCAAGGAGCTGGCCTGGTTGCGGCGCGGCGCGCCCGCACGTACCTCCAAGCCCAAGTTCCGGATCGAGGCGGCGAACGAGCTGATCGCGGACGAGCCGCCGCCGCGCGACACCCAGGCGCTGCGCGGCTTCGCCAACGCGCGGCTGGGCAAGACCGTCTTCGAACTGCTCGACGTGCGGATCGAGGCGGGCCCCAAGACGCTGCTGGAGCACCTGACCTGGAACCTGGGCCCGGGCGACCGGATCGGCCTGGTCGGGGTCAACGGCGCGGGCAAGACCTCGCTGCTGCGCGCGCTCAAGGACGCGGCGTACGAGGAGAAGCAGCCGGCCGCCGGCAAGGTCGTGGTCGGTCGTACGGTCAAGCTCGCCTACCTCTCCCAGGAGGTCGCCGAACTCCCGGCCACGCTGCGGGTCCTGGAGGCGGTGTCGCAGATCCGCGAGCGGGTCGAGATCGGCAAGGGCAAGGAGATGACGGCCGGTCAACTGTGCGAGCAGTTCGGCTTCACCGGCGAGAAGCAGTGGACGCCGGTCTCCGACCTGTCGGGTGGCGAGCGGCGCCGGCTCCAGTTGTTGCGGTTGTTGATGGACGAGCCGAACGTGCTGTTCATGGACGAACCGACCAACGACCTGGACATCGAGACGCTGACCCAGCTCGAGGACCTGCTGGACGGTTGGCCCGGTTCGCTGGTGATCGTCAGCCACGACCGGTACTTCATCGAGCGCACCACGGACACCGTGCTCGCGCTGCTGGGCGACCGCACGTTGCGGATGTTGCCGGGCGGCATCGAGGAATACCTCAAGCGTCGCCGGGACGCGGTCGAGGCGGGGGCAACCGCCGCGCCGACCCGGCGCGGTGGCGGCGACACCCGGGCGGCGAAGAAGGAACTCCAGCGGGTGGAGCGGCAGTTGTCCAAGCTGGCGGATCGGGAGAAGAAGGTGCACGACGGCCTGGCCGAGCACGCCACCGACTTCGACAAGGTCTCCACGCTGGACGCCGAACTGCGCGCGATCCGGGACGAGCGGGACGAGTTGGAGATGCGCTGGCTCGAACTCGCGGAGGAGACCGAGTAGCGCGGGCCGCGGCCTTGGCGGCGGCCGGAGGCGGCTTCAACGAGCCGATGTTTCGGGTGATGCGGGCCGCGATGGTTCATCCGATCGATACCCGGAGCAGGGCCGATCCGAGGGTTACCCCGTACCCATCGGTCACATCGGCTATGTAGTCTGGGGACACTGATACGGGTGTGCCGCGATGCGCCGCCTCGGCAAACGGGGCAACGTGCGGCGCGTTGGTAACTAGCTGCGTGGTGACGGGGTGAGGTATCGGCTCCACGCACGGGGGAGTGTGGCAGATGCTCATAGCGGATATCGGGGACGGCGGACCCACGGGGGTCTCCGCGTCGGACATGCAGGCGATGTCCGCCGGGCTGGAATCGATGCGGCAGTTCCAGAAGGACGTCCAGCGTGCTCTGGACGACCTCGACGCGTCCACGGCGGCACCGCACAAGCTGGTCGACAACCGCGTCGAACTCGACGCCTCGGGCAACTTCGGGGAAGCGATCAGGCTGTGGTCGGCGTACGTCGACGTGCGTTCGGAGCTGATCGACCTGTCGACCCAGCTCAAGCGCCAGATCGAGGCGATGCAGATGACCATCCAGTACGTGCAGGGCACGTACGAGGGCAACGAGGCGGAGTTCACCGCCAAGTACAAGTCACTGCAAGAGGACTACGCGAACAACGTGCCGGCTCCCGCACCGCCGGCGAAGAAGCCCTGAGCGGCTCGAGATTCGACGTGACGGGAACTACGGGGACGGGGTGACGACATGCTGGATGGCGGTGGCGGTGGCGGCGGGTGGGGAAGCGGACCCACCAACTTCGAGGACTTTTCGCACGAAGCGCTGAAGGGCATGATCGACGGCGCACGACCTGCCGAACTGACGGCATCGGGTAAGGCGTTGCTCGACGCCAAGGAGACGCTGGAGACGCTGACGACGGCGCTGGAGACGCGGATCAGTCGTCTCGAGTGGACCGGCAAGTCGGCGGAGAGCTTTCGCGAGTGGACCGGCAAGGTCATGGTCGCGACCCGTAAGTTCGCCCAGCACTCGGGCGCGGTCGGCACCGCGATGGACCACGCGGGCAGCGAGCTGAGCTTCGCGCTGCTGACCATGCCGGAGGTGCCGGCGAACGCCAAGATGATCGTGGACAGCAACGGCGACAAGCGGCTGGTCTGCCAGCCGGGGGACACCCCGGACAAGAAGGCGATGGTGGCCTCCGCCAAGACCGAGCTGGAGAAGGCGCGTCAGGAAGCCATCCGCCGGATGGAAAGCCTGAGCAGCACCTACACGGTGACCACCGAGACGTTGGCCAAGGCGCCGGCGGTCGACTTCCCGCCGCTGCCCGCGCTGCCGACCGTGTCGCACGGCGGTGGCGGCGGGACGACCAACGGCGGTCGTCGGACCTCGAATTACTCGACGGTCAAGACCGGGGTGGGCAAGGACGGCGGCACGCTGATCCCCGGCCACGGTCCCTCGGGCGACGGCGGCACGAACCAGGTCGACGGCTCGGTCGGTCCGGGCGGCGTCGGTTCGGTCGCCGGTGCCGCCGGCGGCGGCGGGTATGTGCCGCCGAAGGACACCGGATTGCTCGGCACGGGCCCGTTCCAGAACGGCCCGGCGACGTTGCCCGATCCCGGTCCGATCGCTCCGGGGCAGGGTCCTGTCGGCACGCCCCCCGGTGGCCAGCAGGGGCTGCCCAACGGCCTGCCGATGTTCCCCGGTGGCAAGACCAACGCATTCCCGCCCAGCGGCAAGACGGGTGGCTTCCCGCCCGGCAAGTCCGGTGGTTCGAAGGCGCAGTTGACCTCGAATCCGCTGAACAACGGGCGCGGTCCCAACATGACCTCGAACACCGAGGGTCTCACCGGAGGCAAGCCGACCGGGCGCGGCCCGACCGGCGGCGGCACCGGCCAGAACAACCCCCCCGGCACCGGCCCGCGTGGCGGCGCCGGCGGTCGGCGGTTCACCGGGCAGAGCGGTGGCGTGGTCGGCGGCACCCCGCGTACCGCGGGCGCCTCGGGCCAGTTCTCCTCCGGCGGCAGCGGCCTGGCCGGTCGGCCCGGAGCGGGCGCGGGCAGCCAGGTCGGCGGTGCGCGCGGCGCGGGCATGCGCGGCGGCGGTGGGATGGGCGCGGGCGGCGGTCGCGACGAGCGCAACCGGCGGCAGCGCGCGGACTACCTGCACGAGGAGGAGGAGACGTGGACGGGCAACCGGACGTCGGCTCCGCCGGTGGTGGACTGACGGGTGACCGCGTGACCGCAATCGGGCGGGGCGGCGACTGCTCCGGGTGAGCGCGGTCGGACACCGTTGATCCGGCAGGGATTCGGAATCGGCTCCATTCGCGATCTTCGCGAGTGGGGCCGATTCGTCGTATCGCGGTGATGATCCTTGGTGCCGCGTGGTGTTGCCGCGGCGATACTCGTGGTGTTGCCCTGCTCCGGCCGGGCGTTCGAGGTTGCTCGGGGGAGTCGACACGTGCCCACCTCGGGGTGTGTGGTGGGCGGGCATGGCGGGATGACGGCCGGGAAACGGGCCGGGAAAGCCTCGACGATTACCCGGTGATCCTTTGTGGACACGGAAAAGGCGAAGTTGCGGGTGTTTGGGCAAAACCGCGACGGGGGCCGAAGGTGGGCCTTACGCTGAATCCCGAGTGCCGGTGGTTGCCTGCGCGGCTGTTGGTCCGAGCGATACGCCTGGGCCGCAAGTGACGGGGCGACTGTGGGACCACCGGGGTCGTGGGGGTAATTGGGGCAGTCGCGTACGACCGCCGGGGTGGGCGTGGTGCGATGGGGGCGCTCACCCGTATCGGTGTGTCGGTGCCGCGTGTGGTCGGTGCACGATCCTTGCCGATCACGCTGCACCTGACCAAGGGGGGCTTGATGGGTCGGAGTTCAGCAGCGACGGAGAGTTCGGGAGCGGGTCTGCGGACCCTGGTCGTGGGGGCCGGGTCGGCGGGCAGCGCGTTGGCGCGAGATCTGTTGCGGACACCCGATTTCGGGTTGTGCCCGATCGGATTTCTCGACGACGACCCCGACAAGGACGGGATCCGGGTCGCCGACGCGGACAACCCACAACATCTGCTTCCGGTCCTGGGCGGTCTTGCCGCCCTGACCGATGTGGCACTGGAGCATGGCATCGAGGTGGTCGTGCTGGCCATCCCGGGGCTGCCGCACGAGGAGTTTCGCAAAGTGGCCGCCGGCGCCGCCGCGATCGGCGCCGCCGTACGGTATCTGCCGTCCTTCCTGGTCGCGTTGCGGCGCGACGTGGTCGGCAGCGACATGCGCATGCTCGACGTCAACCGACTGATCGGGCGGCAGGAACTGCACGTGGTCTCGGCGTCGGTGCGCGAGGTGATCGCGGGCCGCCGGGTGCTGATCACCGGCGCGGGCGGGTCGATCGGCAGTGAGTTGTGCCGGCAGGTCTACGGCTTCGGGCCGAGCCGGATGTACATGCTCGACCATGACGAATCCAACCTGCATCGTCTCCAACTCGACGTGTGGGGCGAGGCGTTGCTCGACGACGAGACGCTGGTCATCGCGGACATCCGGGATCGGCCGCGGATCGAACAGCTCTTCCACGACCTCAAGCCTGAGGTGGTCTTCCACGCTGCCGCGCACAAACACCTGCCGTTGCTCGAACGGCATCCGTGCGAGGCGGTCAAGTCCAACGTGCTGGGCACGGAGAACCTGGTTCGGGCCGCGCTCGACGTGGGGGTCGAGCGTTTCGTGCTGATCTCCACGGACAAGGCGGCCGACCCGGTCTCGGTGCTCGGCGCGACCAAGCGGCTGGCCGAGTTGATCGTGCAGGCGAACACGCAGGCGCCGGGGGTGTTCGCCGGTGTCCGGTTCGGCAACGTGCTGGGCAGCCGCGGCTCGCTGCTGTCCGTACTGGCCGAACAGCTGCGCGCGGGCGGCCCGGTCACCGTCACCCACCCGGACGTCACCCGGTTCTTCATGACCATCGAGGAGGCCGTGGGGCTGGTCCTGGAGGCAGGGAGGATGGCCCAGGGCGGCGAGATCTTCGTGCTCGACATGGGCGAGCCGGTGCGGATCGTGGACTTGGTGCACAAGTTCGCCGAACAGGTGAACCTGCCGAACGTGCCGATCCGCTTCACCGGCCTGCGGCCGGGCGAGAAGCTCAACGAGGCACTGTTCTCGTCCACCGAGGAACGCCTGCCCACCGAACATCGGCGGATCCAGGCGACCGTGCCGCCAGGGCAGGCGTTGGACGCGGTGGTGCGGCTGCCGGAGCTGTACGACGCGGCGGCGGTGAACGACACGAACGCGGTGCGGGCGCTTTTGTCCGAGCTGCTGCCGGGCTACACCACGCCGGAGCCGGCCGGGGCCGAGGTGTTGTCGGCGCCGTATCCGGACGACTTCTAGGCATATTCGAACGACTTCCGGACGTACTCGAACGACTTCCGGATGTATTCGTACAACCGCCGGATCGTTTCCTGCCATCCGGTGGGCGGTAATCGCGTGACCGGTGGGGCGACGGGCGCAGTACGGTGGCCATGAGGCCCCTGTGCTGCGAAAGGCGGATCCTCCATGATCGACCCCGAACTGAGGACGGCTCTGGACGCGATGCTCGGCGATCCGGAGCACTGGGTGCACGTGGGCACGGTGACCCCGACGGGGGAGCCGCACGTGACACCCGTGATGCTCGCGTACGACGACGAGTACCTCTACCTCAGCCTCACCGGCCGCACCAAGAAGGCGAACCTGGAGCACGACCCGCGCGTGTGCCTGTCGATGGCGCGGGACGGCGACATCGCGCACGTCATCGTGTGGGGCGAGGTGACCATGCGCGAGGACGAGTGGGCGCAGGAGCGCTGGGAATTCGCGATGCGACACATCCTGGGCGAGGCGGGCCTGGCGCAACAGCGCCGCCCGCTGTCGCGGGAGGGCACCAGCCTGGGCGTGGTCACGCCGAAGCGATGGCGGGTCTTCGGTCTCGGATTGGGCCCGGGGCCCGGTTCGTGACGGGCCGGCCTCGGCCGGGGGATCAGCCGCGCAGGGCCTCGTCGTCCTCGCGGTGGATCTCCGCCTGCGCGAACAACACCGAGGCCACGTAGCAGGGCAACGCGATCAACGCGGCGACGAGCACGACGTCCTCCGCCCTCAGCAGGCTCGTGGCCACTCCGAGCAGTGCGAGGACCAGTGGCAACAGCCTTCGCCAGATCACCAGTTCATGCATTCGAGCGACCCGCCCGGCCTGCACGAGCACGCCACCACCAACCACGGCCACAAACCCGATCGCGAGCAACTCCACAGCAGTACAACGGCCTTCCGCCAACCACGCCGACAGGGAAGCCTCCAGCAAACCAGAACTCCCATGCGTGTGCCCGCCGATCCCGATCAAGGGCTGTCCGCAATCACTCGGCCACTCGGGTTCGTGCGCACAACTCCCGTACCGCCGCCGCCGAGGCGGAGCCGGGCTCGGCGGCGTAGACGACGAGCAGCTTCTCCGGCGTGTCGAACGGTTGCAGCGTCTCGTAGTTCAGCATCAGCGGTCCCGCCGTGGGGTGCAGGATGCAACAGGAGCCGTGCGCGCGTTCGAGAACGTCCTGTGCCGACCAGAGTCGGCGGAAGTCCGCACTGATCGAGAGCAGTTCCCGAATGTGCGCGGCGAGCGCCGGATCGTGCGGGCGATTGCCGACCTGGGTGCGCAGAAATCCCACCACCTCCCGGGCCTTGGCCTCCCAGTCCGCGTACAACAACCGCGAGCGTGGGTCGCCGAAGACCAGCCGGCCGATCAGGCGACGAGGAGCGGGGATCTCGGCGAAATCGAGGAACACCTCGACCGCCGGACGATTCCAGGCCAGCAACAGGCCGTTGCGACCGACCAGGTAGGCGGGCGTGTCGGCGAGGGAGTCCAGGATCGACTGCACGCTCGGCCGTACTCCGGTGCCCGCGTCCGCATCGACCTTCGCATCCGCACCGCGTGCGGCGCCGGACCGGGCGAGGGCGAGCAGATAGCGGCGCTCGCCCGACGTCAACCGCAGCGCGCTCGCGACCGCCTGCAGGACGGTGTCCGACACCCGCGAAGCCTGGCCGCGTTCCAGCCGGATGTAGTGGTCGAGGCTGACGGCCGCGAGCGCGGCCACCTCCTCGCGTCGCAGGCCCGCCACCCGGCGAGGGCCCTGCTCGGCCAGTCCCACATCCTCGGGACGCAGGCGGGCCCGACGGGACACGAGGAAGTCGCGTAACGCGGCGCTGGGATCCACGCCGTCAGTATTCACACTGGGCGAACACCCGGTAAGAGAGCGAAAGTTGTCCCGCTCATTCACTTTCGGAGGGTCCGTTCCCGCCGCGCCGGGCGCGGGCGAGGAACGACCGTCCTCGCCTGTACCGGTGCGCGGGAGGGTGAGCCGGGTCAGCCGCCCTGGCCGGCGCTGCCCATGGGGCCGACGGTGACGGGGGAGCCGGAACCGTCGGTGACGGGGAGGGTGGCGGCGCCGGGCCAGGGGATGTCGGCGGCCTTGGTCTCGCCGGGCGGGGTGACGAGCAGGCCGGTGATGCGGACGCCGGAGCCGCCGGAGTCGTTGTCGGGGTAGTGGATGCCGAACGAGATCGACGTACTGCGCTTGAGGACGATCGGGAAGACCGGCTCATTGGTGCGCTTGGCCGACAGCGGGCCCTGGCTGGTCTTGAGGTCGATACCGGCGAATCCGAGCATCGAGCAGTCGCCGGCGAGGTTGTTGAGGGTGACCACGACGGTGCGGTCGCCGTCGCCGTCGATGGTGGCGTCGTCCGCGAGGAAGCTCAGGTCGTCGGTACGGCACTTGGCGGGACCGCCGCTGTTGCCGGAACCGGAACCGGAACCGGAACCGGAACCGGAACCCGACCCCGACCCGGAACCGGTCCTGGTGGACTTGTTCGGTGTGACGGAGGTGGTGCTCCCGGCGGAGTCCTTGGTGGAGGTCGTGCTCCCGGTGGAGCCGCCCCCGCCGGCCTGGCCGCCGGTGGTGGCCGCGGCGGGCGGGGCCACGGGGTTTCCGGCGGCGGGTGCGCCCTGTGCGGCGGGTGTGTTGCCCTGTGCGGCGTTGCCCGAGTCGGTGCCCTGGCATGCCGTCATCATCATCGCGCCGCCGACGACGGCGGCGGAGAGGAGGAAGGCCCTGCTGCGGTTCCCGAACATGAACGACCCCTTGGTATGTGGTGATTGAAGCCCGGAGCCGGTTGGGCTCCGCGGTGCTTGCTCGATCACTATGGCGAGGTCGCGGACCGGGAAGATATGGGAGTCGTCGTACCACGACGGCGCTGTCACAGGCCGGTGACATGGTCACCAAAGGGAACGACGAAGGCCGGCGCGCCCCCGTTCCACGCTGCGGCAACAGCACGTTTGCCCTGGTGACACCCCTCGCGGCCGTGGCCGGCGGACGGTGTTACAACAGTCCCTCGTGCGGATTCGGCCATGTCGGGGGACATACATGGCGAACTCGGGTCTCCACGGGAGGGGTTGCATCGGGTCGAGGCCGGGTTCCCGGTGGTGTGCCGGGGAACCACCCGACCGAGAGTGGTGGTTCGAGGGCCGCCCGGCCCACGCCGGTGACCCACGACCACGCGTAACAGCGCGGCCGGGTCGACATCCGACACGAAGATGACCGTCCCTTCGTTCCCACCTGGCGTCAGGACGGGCGCGCGAGGTACGCCGTCTTGGAGTCGGGCGAGAAGCCGCACGCTCGGTAGAACGCGTGAGTGGCGGGCTCGCGCGAACCCGTCAGCAACATCGCCTTGTAGCAGCCCGCGTCCCATGCGGCTCGGAGCGTGCCGGCCATGACCTGCCTGCCCAGACCCGAGCCCCGCAGGGTCTCTTCGACGACGACGTTCTCGACGACCGCGTACGGCGACGCGGATCGGGTGAGGTTCGGGATCACGTTCAGGTACGTCGTGGCGACGACGAGCCCATCGGCTTCGAGTACGTGGAGGTGCAGGCCGGGCGAGTCCAGAATCTGCGCGAAGGCCGCCGCGTCGGACCCGTCCCGCAGAACCGGGTCCTCCGGGTGCAGTTGCCGGTAGAGACGCAGGACGGCTTCGAAGTCCCCGGACACGGCCTCGCGGAAGAGAATCATGGCCGCACGCTACGCGGCGACCGCCCGGCGGGAGACGATCAAGGACCCACCGGGCGCCTCACCGGACCCGGGCGGTGTTCGTGCTCGTGGTCGACGAGACCGGTGACGCGGAACGGTTGTACAAGCTTCGTGGGTGGCATCTCGGCTCCCGGGGCGCGGAGAGGGGATCAAAAGTGTGGGGTCGGTGCGCCATAGCGTGGTTTGCAGGTGGTGCACGGGATGGGGCGGCCCTCCCGATCCTCGCCGCGCCAGCCGTGTTTGCAGCCGCAGGCGGGGGACGGGGGCTCGGGCTGCGGGTCGCCGCTCACGGATCGGCGGAACGTCTCGCGCATCACGGTGTGTATTTCGATCGCCTCGTCGAGGCGGTAGAGGAGCACGGCCAACGGTGAGCGGATTCCGGGGCCGGTGAGGGGTCCTCGGGTGCGGATGGTGTCGGCGAGGTCGTGGATCAGGATGTCTCGGTTGGTGCGTCGGGCGAGTTTGAGGGCGACGCGGTGCAGGCCGGGCATCAGGAATTCGTGCGACTCGGGCGGGAGTTGTTCGACCAGGACCTTCGCCGCTCGAAACGACGCGTTGTCCGGCGGGCTCGCGCGGGAGGGAGTGGGGGGAGACCCCGTTCCTTCCCTGATAGAGGTAACCACAGGGAGCGGCTCATCCGGATGAACCGTTGAGGCGCTGTGGTGAGCGGTCGAGCGCCTGCGGGTCGTGTTCGGCGAAGGGCTCAACGGCTCATCCCGGTGAGCGGTTGAGTCGACGCTCAACGGTTCATCCGGATGAGCCGTCGAGGGCAGCAGCAGGGCGTACTCGCTGAACGACGAGCTGCCGTCCCCGAGTCGATGGCCGCGGTGGACCTGGAGCAGGAGCCCACGCTGCCGCAACGTGTCGAGTGCGCGACGAACGGTGGAGGGGTGGAAGCCACCGTCGGCGGCGAGTATGGCGTGCGTGACGCGGATACCGGTGCCGTCGGACTTCGCGTGGGATGCGAGCAACAGTGCGAACAGCAGCAGCGTTCGCTCGATCCCCGGATCACCCCGCACGACCTCCTGCCACCTGGCGCGACGCGCATATGGGGGAATCGTGGCGGGATCGGTGGTCGGGGAAGAGAAGTTCAGGCATGCTTGGGCTTGAGGATGCGCCGGTACCACGGCGTTGCCTTTCTGTCGGTTCGCTGCCTTACAGCGAGTTGACCGGCGGCGATCACCTTCTGAGGGGTGATCGCCGCTTTCCGTAGTCGAACCGTAACGGCCGTTTAATCGCCGATGCCCAACTTTCACCCGATCGAGCGACCAACCGTTTTTTGACGCCCCGTCACCGGTATCCCGGCGGATACGTCCCCGAGCGGACGCTCTTCGACGAATCACCCTGGCAGCGCGCGGAGTTCGAGCCTCGACCCATCGCAAGGTCAGCGGGGCCGGGCGAGTCGAACGCCGCAGGCGCCCCGAAGGCGATCCGATCCGGAGCCTCGGCCACCGACACCCAGGCCCGGTACAACAGCGCGACCCGAGGCGGCACTTCGCGGATGTCGTGCATCGCGCCGAGTGCGATGGCCGAGGCGGCGGCACCACTCGTGAGCGCACCGACGTCCCGGGTTCGCACACAAGTGCTGCGGGCCGTCGTGCCGCCGGGGGCGAAGAACCGGGCCGCGGCGCCCCGTTCCGCCGTCTTGTACTGCCGGGCCGCCATCTCCGGCGTGATCGCGATGTTCTCGCCGAGGTTGACCGGGGCGGCCATCGCCCGACCGGACTTCGGCACGATCGCGCCGGCCCGCTACGGCGAGGATTGGGGCGCGTATCGAGTCGTGATCGATGTGCGGAATGTGCCTTCGTGGCACGGTCCGATCGACGGTCTTACGTGACGCGAGTGCAACCGACCGATCCGGATCGGGAGTTCATCGAGTCGTACCTGGCGATCGGCGATTACGGCCCGTATCCCGAGCGACTGCGGCGGCAGTTCGAGGGCGTGATCCGGCGGTCCGAGACGGACGGGCGGCGGCGGGAGATGTCGAACGCCTGATGGACAGGCTCAAGGCGTGGCGAGGCATCGCCACCCGATACGACAGGACTCCCGACGGCCACCTCGCCGGTCTCCACCTGCGCGCCTCGATGATCCGGGTCAAAGACCTCGTCAGGACCACCCGATGATCACGACTCGATATGCCCCCCGGGCGCCGAGGTGCCGGACGCCAAGGGTGGGCAGGAGTCGAGTCAACGGTCGACCAGCCGTGGCCGCAGGGCCGCACCCGTGGATTCCGCGGCGGTGTCGTCGGTGCCGACCGGGCCGCGCGGAAGCATCCGGTCCAGCCACCTCGGCAGCCACCAGTTGGCCCGGCCGAGGAGCGTCATGGTCGCCGGTACCAGCACCATGCGTACGACCGTGGCGTCGATGAAGATCGCGGTGGCCAGGCCGAGTCCGAACATTTTGATGGAGGGATCATCGGCGACGGCGAAGGACAGGAAGACCGCCACCATGATGAGGGCGGCCGAGGTGATGATCCGGGCGGTGCCCGCGACGCCCTCGACGATCGCCGTGCCGTTGTCGCCGGTGCGCAGGTACTCCTCGCGTACGCGGGAGAGGAGGAACACCTCGTAGTCCATCGACAGGCCGAACAGGATGGCGAAGAGGAACATCGGGATGAACGACACGATCGGAACCGTCGCTTCCAGCCCGATCAGTGCGCCTCCCCAGCCCCACTGGAAGACCGCGACCATGATGCCGTAGGCCGCGCCGATGCTCAGCAGGTTCAGCAGTACCGCCTTGAGCGGTACGAGTACCGAGCGGAAGACCAGCATCAGCAGCAGGAACGACATCGCCAGCACGGCGGCGACGAGCACCGGCAGGCGTTGGCTGGTGCGTTGGCCCACATCGGACAGGCTCGCGGCGGCGCCGCCGACGTGGGCCCTGGCCGGGCCGTGCCCGATCGCCGCGGGCAGCACGTCGGTGCGCAGCCGGGCGATGGTGTCGGTCGTGGCCTTGTCCTGGGGGCTGGTGGTCGGGAACACCACGAGGGTCGCGATGCCGGTGGCCCGATCGACATGCGTCGGCGCGACGTATGCGATGCCCGGATCCGCCGCGACCGTTGCGACGAGTCGGTCCAGCACTCCCGGATCACCGGCGGGGTCCGCGGCGATGACGAGGGGACCGTTGGTGCCCGGGCCGAACCCTTCGGCGACGAGGTCGTACGCGCGGCGCTCGGTACGGCTGTCGGGCAGTGAGCCGTCGTCGGGCAGGCCGACGCGCAGGCCGAGCACGGGCAGCGTCGCGGTCAGCAGCAGCCCCGCCGCGCCGACCGCGTACGGCACCGGGTGCCGGCTGACGTGCCCGATCCAGCGCCGCCACCCGGCGGCGGGGGCGGCGCCCGCCGCCGGGTCCCGCCGCCGTGCGAGTCGGCCCGGCTTCCTGGTCTGCAGAGCCCGGCTGATCCGGCCGGCCCGGGCCAGGCGTGGGCCGGCGGCGCCGAGGAAGGCCGGCAGCAGCGTCACCGACGCGACCACCATGATCAGAACGACGATCGAGACGGCGAACCCGCCGACCGTCATGAACGGCACGTTCGCGACCGCCAGGCCGAGGATCGATACGACGACGGTGCCGCCGGCGAAGACCACGGGCCTCCCCGCCGTGGCCACCGCTCGCCCCGCCGCCTCGCGGGGATCGAGCCCACGCGCAAGGTATTCCCGGTGCCTGGCGAGCACGAACAGCGCGTAGTCGATGCCCACTCCGAGCCCGACCATGCTGCCCAGGACAGGGGCGAAGGTCGGGACGTCCGTCACCCCCGCCAGTAGCGTCATCGTGGCAACCCCGACGGTCAGCCCGAAGACCGCCATGCCGATCGGCAGCGCGGCGGCAATGAGCGAACCGAACGCCAGGAACAGGATCGCGGCCGCGGCGAGGATGCCGATCAACTCGCTTGCGCCGCCGTCGGGGTCGGAGAAGGCGTAGAAGAGGTTCCCGCCCATCTCGATGCGCAGGGGCAACTCGGCGCGCAGCCGGTCGCCGAGACCGACGAGGGCGTCGAGGTCCTCGGCCGACAGCCGGCTCTGGTCGGGGTACTGCACCCGGACGACCGCGATCCGCCCGTCGGCCGAGACAGGCCCGCCGTGCACGGCGGCGTCCCCGCCCGCGTCGAGCGCCCCCACCGGGTCGCTCGTGCCGAGCACGTGCGGCAGCCGCTCCACCTCGGTCTGCAGCCGCGTGAGAGCGGTGCGCGCGCTGCCGTGGTCGAAGAACGTCGCACCGCTGTCGAGCGGGGTGACGACCACCTGGGCGGTCATCCCCTCCTGACCGGTGCCGGCCCGCTCGATCAGTTCCGCGGCCCGTTGGGAGTCCAGTCCCGGAGCGGTCATCGAGTCCGCGGTCCGCCCGCCGAAAGCGATCGCGGCGAGTACGGCAAGCGTGGCGGCGATCAGCCATGCCGCGATCACCCGCCAGGGATGGCGGGCGGCGCTTGCGCCCACGAACAAGAGGGCTTTCGAGAGCATCGGGTCCTCCAACCACCTCGCCGGCCGTCCTTGTACGGCCGCCGATGACGAGGCTCGTTGCCACGGCGCTCCGCGGCATCGGCCGGCGGGCCGCGGGTCCCTCGGCCCCAGGGCGGGGTGACGTCCCGTCCTTTCGGCCGATGCGCGGCACGGCGCGATCCCTAGGCTGAGAATCGTGCTGCGAGACGACGTGAGAACCCTGTGGACCGAACCCCGGCCGCCCGACGCGCCCGCCCGGGTCTGGCGGGACTGGGCACTGCTCGCCGCGGGCCTGGGCGGTGTGATGCTGGAGGCCACGCTGCGCGAGAACGTCGTGTGGCGGCCGGCGGCAGTGGTGCCGGCCGTCTGGCTGTGCGTGCTGCTCCTGTGGCGCCGGACCCGCCCGCTGACGACGGTCGTGCTCGCGTTCGGCTCGACGATCCTGCTCCAGGTGGCCTCGCTGGTCGCCGCACTCCACGAGCTCGTCGGCCTGAACACCGGCGTGATCGTGCTCGTGCTGGTGTATGCGCTGCCCCGGTGGGGATCGGGACGGGAGATCGTGCTGGGCGGCGCGGTGATCCTCGCGACCTTCGCGACGTGTGCCGTCACGGACGAAACGCCGGCCGCCGAACAGATCGTGGGCTTCGTCTTCCTGTTCCTGCCCGGCTTGGCCGGGGCCGCCGTGCGGTTCCGGGCCACCGCTCGCGGGCGGCAGCTCGAGCAAGTACGTTCCCGCGAGCGCGAGCAGCTCGCCCGGGAACTCCACGACACGGTGGCGCACCACGTTTCGGCCATCGTGATCCGCGCCCAGGCGGGCCGGGTGCTCGCGGGTACCGACCCGTCCGCCGCCGTCGAGGCGCTGGAGGGGATCGAGGAGGAAGGGGCGCGAACCCTGGAGGAAATGCGCGCCATGGTCACCGCGCTGCGCGACCGGGGAGCGGGCGCAGAGTTGGCGCCGCCTGCCGGCGTCGCGGATCTGGAGCGCCTGCTGCGTACCCCGGGTGGTCATCTCAGGGTCGACTTGGGGCTCGACGGCGAGATGGACTCACTGCCCCCGGCCGTGGGCGCGGCCGTCTACCGCATCGTGCAGGAGTCGGTGACCAACGCCAGGCGCCATGCGGTCAACGCGACCGAGGTCGTCGTCCGGGTCACCGCGGAGCGCCACCAGGTACGCGTGAACGTGCGCGACAATGGCCAACGCACCGGCCGTGGCCACGACGGATTCGGCCTTGCCGGGCTGCGCGAGCGCGCGGCCCTGCTGGGCGGCCGGCTGCAAGCCGGCCCAGGCGCCGACGAGGGCTGGCATGTCGAAGCCGAGCTGCCACGAGGGAGGACCGAGAGCGGTGGCCATCCGCGTTCTCGTCGCTGACGACCAGGCGATCATCCGCACCGGGCTGCGGATCATGCTCAACGCGCAGCCCGGAATCGAGGCGGTCGGCGAGGCCGCCGACGGACGGCAAGCGGTAAGTCTGGCCCGCGAACTGCGCCCCGACGTCTGTCTGTTCGATATCCGCATGCCCGTGCTCGACGGGCTCCAGGCCACCCGGCTGATCGCCGGCCCGGGCGTCGCCGACCCGCTGGCCGTGGTCGTCATCACCACGTTCGACCTCGACGAATACGTCTACGGCGCGCTGCGCGCCGGCGCCCGCGGGTTCCTCCTCAAGGACACGGGACCGGAGCTTCTCACGCAGGCTGTTCGGTCGGCGTCCGATGGTGAGGCGCTCATCGCGCCGAGCGTCACCGTCCGTCTGCTCCAGACTTTCGCGGACTTCCCCGCCGGCCGGCCCGCGGCCCAGCCCGTCTCTCCCGTCACCGCCCGCGAGGAGCAGGTGCTCCTCGCCGTCGCTCGCGGGCTCACCAACACCGAGATCGCCGATGCCCTGCACATCAGCCTCAGCACGGTGAAAACGCACCTGGCCAGCCTGATGGCCAAGCTCGGCGCCCGCAACCGGGTCGAGATCGCGATGTGGGCCTACGAAACGCGCCGCATCGTCCCCGGAACCTGAGCCGGGTGCCGGGTCGTCTCCCATGAGTCCCCGCCCGGACATCAGTGCACCGGTCGGCTCGGGTCGCCACCACGTGCCTCACCCGCCCCAGAGCGTGACGTACCGGGAGGCCGGAACCGGGACGGTGGGACACCCGATACGACAAGACTCCGGACGGCTACCTCGCCGGTCTCCACGCTGCGCGCCTCGATGATCCGGATCGAAGACCTCACCAGGACCACCCGATGATCACGACTCGATACGCGCCCTGGTACCTCTGCGGCGCCGCCGGTTGTTCCTGCAACGGCTGCTGCTTCCGGGCGATTTCGCGCGCCACCGGCAGTGCGTCGATCGACTCGGTGCTCGCGCCGCGCGCCGGCGCGCTGTCGACCTTGAATCCGTCGTCACCCACCCGGGGTCTCCGTCGTCTCCGGCTCGCCGTTCCACGGACTCGCCCGCAACCGCACCGGAGATCTCCCGCGCCGGCGGCAAGGCATCCCGTGCGGCTCCCGCGCCTTCGCGCTCCGGCTCGGTCATGTGTGCGCCCCCGCCCCTCGACCGAGCGTCACCCGGCGCCCGTGTTCGCCCGCGCGTCACCGATCGGTTGCCCACAGCTACCCGTTCCCGGGCGAACCGCACCGCAGGCTGCTACTAGGCTGGCCGAGCAGACCAGCGTGCCCCTTGATCAAGGAGAAACTCGTGCCGTCCATCGACGTCATCCACGCCCGGGAGATCCTGGACTCCCGAGGGAACCCCACGGTGGAGGTCGAGGTCGTCCTCGACGACGGCAGCTCGGGCCGTGCCGCCGTGCCGTCCGGCGCTTCCACCGGCGCCTTCGAGGCCGTCGAGCTGCGGGACGGCGACCCGGCCCGCTACGGCGGCAAGGGTGTGCAGAAGGCCGTGGACGCGGTCAACGAGCGCATCTACGAGGAGATCGCCGGCACCGAGGCGGACGACCAGCGGCTGATCGACCAGGCGATGATCGACCTGGACGGCACCGAGAACAAGGCCGAACTCGGCGCCAACGCGATCCTGGGCGTCTCGCTCGCCGTCGCGCACGCCGCCGCCGAATCGGTGAACCTGCCGCTGTTCCGCTACGTCGGCGGTCCGAACGCGCACGTGCTCCCGGTGCCGATGATGAACATCCTCAACGGTGGTGCGCACGCCGACACCAACGTCGACGTCCAGGAGTTCATGATCGCGCCGATCGGCGCGGAGACCTTCGCCGAGGCGGTGCGCTGGGGCACCGAGGTCTACCACTGCCTCAAGTCGGTACTCAAGGCCCGCGGCCTGGCCACCAGCATCGGCGACGAGGGCGGCTTCGCGCCGAACCTGGAGAACAACCGCGCCGCGCTGGACCTGATCGTCGAGGCGATCGAGATGGCCGGCTACACCCCGGGCAGCGACATCGCGCTCGCGATGGACGTGGCCGCGAGCGAGTTCTACACCGACGGCGCGTACGTGTTCGAGGGCGGCAAGAAGACCTCGGCCGAGATGTCGGCCTACTACGCCGAGTTGGTCGCGGCGTACCCGCTCGTGTCGATCGAGGACCCGCTGGACGAGAGCGACTGGGAGGGCTGGGTCGCGCTGACCGCGCAGCTCGGCGACAAGATCCAGCTCGTCGGCGACGACCTCTTCGTCACCAACCCGGAGCGGCTGGCGCGCGGCATCGAGGAGAAGGCGGGCAACGCCCTTCTGGTGAAGGTCAACCAGATCGGCACGCTGACCGAGACCCTGGACGCCGTGTCGCTCGCCCACCGCAACGGCTACCGGTGCATGATGAGTCACCGGTCCGGCGAGACCGAGGACACCACGATCGCGGACCTCGCGGTGGCCACGGACTGCGGCCAGATCAAGACGGGCGCCCCGGCGCGCTCGGACCGGGTGGCGAAGTACAACCAGCTGCTGCGCATCGAGGAGATCCTCGACGACGCGGCGGAGTACGCCGGCCGCGGCGCGTTCCCGCGCTTCGACGGCTGACACCGGGTCGAGCGGGACACCGCCGACGCCGCATCGAGTGAACGGCGGGAGGACGCGTGAGCGAGCAGCGCGAGGACGGCCGCAGGACGACCGCTCCGACCAGGGCCGCGCGCGCGTCCCGAGCCGTCGCACCGCCGCGTCAGGCACGCGGTGACCGTCCGGCGGCACCGGCCACACCGAGGGTCGTCGCCGCGGTCGGGTCCCTCAAGGACTCGGCCGCGGCGGCGAGCCTGGGTCGGCTGCGCCGGCGCGGCGGCGGCAAGTGGATCGTGCTCACCCTGGTGGTGCTGAGCCTGGCCGTCGCGCTGGTGTACCCGCTGCGGCAATACCTGGACCAGCGCGCCGAGGTGCACGACCTGCGCGAGAGCACCCGCAAGCAGCAGGCCGAGACCGAACGCATGCGGTCCGACCTGGAGCGCTGGAACGACCCGGCGTTCGTGCGCCAACAGGCGCGTGAGCGGCTGCACTACGTCTACCCGGGCGATACCGCCTACCTGGTGGTGCCGCAGCCGGGCGAGCCGGGCAACCCGGCGCCGCCCACGCCCGCCCGGGCCGGTTCGCCGCCCTGGTACCGGGGCCTGTGGGACTCCACCCGCGACGCGGACCGGGCCGGTATGCCGACCGCGAGCGCGGCGCCCTCGCCCACGCCGACGCCCGCCGCCTCGATCGGATAGCGGACTCGTCCACCACGTCCGGGCGGGACCGGGACGGCACCCGGATCGAACGTCGGTCCGAATCACTCAGCGAAACAGGAAATACTCGCCTTCATGGATCAGCACGACATCGACGCCGTCAAGGCGCAGCTCGGCCGTACCCCGCGTGGTCTGCGCGGCGTCGCACACCGGTGCCCGTGCGGGTTGCCCGACGTCGTGGAGACCGCTCCGCGCCTGGAGGACGGCTCGCCCTTCCCGACGCTGTACTACCTGACCTGCCCGCGCGCGGCCTCCGCGATCGGCACCCTGGAGGCCAACAACGTCATGCGCGAGATGAGCGCGCGCCTGGCCGAGGACGAGGACCTCGCGGCCCGCTACGCCGCCGCGCACGAGGACTACCTGGCCCGACGGGACGCGATCGAGGTACTGGAGGGCTTCCCGTCGGCCGGCGGCATGCCGGATCGGGTCAAGTGCCTGCACGTGCTGGCCGGCCACGCGCTGGCCGCCGGGCGGGGCGTCAACCCGCTCGGCGACGAGACGTTGGACGCGTTGCCCGACTGGTGGGCCAAGGGCCCGTGCGTGTGCGTGGACCAGCCGGACCAGCCGGACCAGCCGGACCAGCCGGACCAGCCGGACCAGGCCGCCGAGGCCGACGACGCAGCCCCGAAGGACGAGACCCGATGACCCGACGCGTCGCCGCGATCGACTGCGGCACCAACTCCATCCGCCTGCTCGTCGCCGACCTGGACCCGGCCGCCGGGACATTGGTCGACCTGGACCGCCGGATGCGGATCGTCCGACTCGGCCAGGGCGTCGACAAGACCGGCCGACTGGCCCCCGAGGCGCTGGAGCGCACCTTCGCCGCGTGCCGCGAGTACGCCAAGGTGATCGGCGAACTGGGCGCCGAGCGGCTGCGTTTCGTGGCCACCAGCGCCAGCCGTGACGCGGAGAACCGGGAGGTGTTCCGATCCGGGGTGCGCGAGATCCTGGGCGTCGAGCCCGAGGTGATCTCCGGCGACGAGGAGGCCGCACTGTCCTTCGCCGGAGCCACCCGGGAACTCGCCGGGTCCGACTCCGTCGAGAAGCCGTACCTGGTGGTCGACCTCGGCGGCGGGTCCACCGAGTTCGTACTGGGCGACGATCGGCCCGAGGCGGCCCGATCGGTGGACATCGGCTGCGTCCGGATGACCGAGCGGCACCTGCGCTCGGACCCGCCGACGCCGGAGCAGATCGCCGCCGCGATCGCCGACATCGAGGCCGCGATCGCCCGGGCCGCGGAGGTGGTCCCGATGGATCGTGCCCGCACCCTGGTCGGCCTGGCGGGCTCGGTGACCACGGTCGCCGGCATGGCGCTGGAATTGCCCGAATACGACTCGACCGCCATCCACCACGCGCGGCCGACCCTCGATCAGGTCCGCGAAGTGACCGCCCGCCTGCTGGCGAGCACGCACGCCGAACGCACGAACATCCCGGTGCTGCACCCGGGGCGGGTGGACGTGATCGGCGCGGGTGCGCTGGTGTTGCGCACGATCATGGAACGCACCGGCCTGACCGAGGTCGTGGTCAGCGAGCACGACATTCTGGACGGCATCGCCTGGGGCCTGGCCGAGGGCTGATCGGGCCGACGGAGGCCGGCCGGACGACCGGGAACCATGTCCAACGTTCGGACACCCGGAAAAGTTTGTGAATCCCTTCACATGGCCGCGGAGGCAAAACTTGGCCATGTGAGCCGCTTTTCCTCCCGATGGGCCGGTCGTTCGGCGCCGGCGCCTTCGAACGTGGTGGTCGCCCCCGGTTCGAGGTGGAGATCACATTGCGCCGTCCCCGGGGTCCTCGGGCAGGATCGACGCAGGTCATCGGGACCGGGTCGGTGGACAAGCCGGCCGAATAGGGTCGAGTGAATCCCCCTCGACGGCACACCGTGCACAAATGCACAAGCAAAAGGACGAAGGGTACCAGACGGCCCCTTCGGTACTTCGCGCGGCCTCGAAGCACCGGCGAGTTCGATCGGTGGATACTTCCAAACATGAGCAACACGGATCGCCCTCGCATCCTTATCGTCGGCGGCGGCTACGTTGGTCTGTACGCCGCGCAGCGCATTCTCAAGAAGATGCGCTACGGCGAAGCGACCGTCACGGTCGTCGACCCGCGGTCGTACATGACCTACCAGCCCTTCCTCCCGGAAGCGGCCGCCGGCAGCATCTCACCGCGCCATGTCGTGGTGCCGCTGCGCCGTGTCCTGCCCAAGGCCGAGATCGTCAACGGCCGGGTCACCTCCGTCGACCACGACCGCAAGGTGGCGCTCGTCGAGCCGCTCGCGGGCGATTCCTACGAGCTCGGCTTCGACTACATCGTCATCGCGCTCGGCTCGATATCGCGGACCTTCCCGATTCCCGGCCTGGCCGAGAACGGCATCGGTCTCAAGACCATCGAAGAAGCCATCGCACTGCGCAACCACGTGCTCGGGCAGCTCGACCTGGCCGACTCCACCACCGACGAGGAGATCCGCCGCAAGGCGCTGACCTTCTGCTTCGTCGGCGGCGGCTTCGCGGGTATCGAGGCGCTGGCCGAGGTCGAGGACATGGCGCGCGACGCGGTGCGCTACTACAAGAACCTCAAGCGCGAGGACATGCGCTTCGTGATGGTGGAGGCGGCCAACCGCATCCTCCCCGAGGTCGGTCCGGAACTCGGCGCCTGGACGCTGGAGCGCCTCAAGGCCCGGGACATCGAGTTCCACCTGGAGACGTCGCTCAAGTCCTGCGTCGACAAGCACTGCGTGCTCTCGAACGACGTCGAGTTCGACGCCTCCACGATCCTGTGGACGGCGGGCGTCAAGCCGAACCCGGTGTTGTCGGAGTACGGTCTGCCGCTCGGCCCGCGTGGGCACGTCGACACGCGCACCACCCTTCAGGTGGTCGGCATGGACAACGTGTTCGCCGCCGGCGACAACGCGCAGGTGCCGGACCTCGCCGCGGGCGAGGGTGCCTGGTGCCCGCCGAACGCGCAGCACGCGGTGCGGCAGGCGCGGGTCCTGGGCGACAACGTCGTCTCGGTGATGCGTGGGTTCCCGCCGAGCGACTACAAGCACAAGAACCTCGGTGCGGTTGCCGGTCTGGGCCTGCACAAGGGTGTCGCGGTGATGTTCGGCAAGTTCAAGCTCAAGGGGCTGCCGGCCTGGTTGTTCCACCGCACGTACCACGGGGCGATGGTGCCCACCTTCAACCGGAAGACCCGGGTGTTCGCCGACTGGACGTTGTCGGCGTTCTTCCGGCGGGAGATCGTCTCGCTCGGGGCGATGGAGCACCCGCGGGACGAGTTCGCCGAGGCGGCGCTGCCGGCGCCTCGGGCGGCGGTCGAGCCCGCGGCCAAGGCGTAGTTCGCGCTCGGGCCCGGTACGCACTTGCGCGTTCGCGCACAGGTGCGTGCCGGGCCCTTTGCGTTCGTCCCGCGGACGGGGCGTCGGCCCGGGGCGGTCGTCGTCGAACGCCGAACGGCCCTCGGGGTCAGGCGATTCGGGCGGCTTCGAAGCGTTTCATGCGTTCGAGGACGAGGTCCGACGTGGGGGCGAGCATTTCGTCGACGATTCGGCCGTCGGCGAGGAAGAGCACTCGGTCCGCGTAGGACGCCGCGTTGGGGTCGTGCGTGACCATGACGATCGTCTGGCCGCTGTCGCGCACCGAGGCGCGCAGGAAGCCGAGCACCTCGGCGCCCGAGCGCGAGTCCAGGTTGCCGGTCGGTTCGTCGGCGAAGATGATCTCCGGCTTGCTTGCCAACGCCCGGGCACACGCCACGCGTTGTTGCTGACCACCGGACAACTCGCTGGGACGATGCTTGAGCCGATCCCGTAGGCCGACCGTGTCGATCACGTTGTCCAGCCACGCCGGATCCGGCCGCACGCCCGCGATGTCCATCGGCAGCGTGATGTTCTCCAGCGCGGTCAGCGTCGGCAGCAGGTTGAACGACTGGAAGACGAAGCCGACCTTCTCTCTGCGCAGCAGCGTCAACTGCTTGTCGCTCAGCGAGGACAACTCCGCGTCCCCCAACCGGACCGAGCCCGCCGAGATCGAGTCCAGGCCGGCCATGCAGTGCATCAACGTGGACTTGCCGGACCCGGAGGGGCCCATGATCGCGGTGTACTCGGCCCGCCGGAAGCCGACCGAGACGCCGTCGAGCGCGATCACCTGCGTCTCACCCGTGCCGTAGACCTTGGTCAGGTCGGTGGCGACGGCGACGAGCGCGCCGTTCGTCCCGACGCCCGCGTTGGGTTCGGTGGCGGTCAAGGGGGCCTCTTTCGTCGCGATCGGATTCGATGCGGCGAGGATCCGGACCCGGGCGACCACGATCACCGGGGGACGATCGGCCCGAGCGGACTCTCGACCCGGTGGTCCTACCCGGGGTTCGCCGGACGAATGCGGGATTTCCCCTGCTCAGCCGCCCCAAAACACTCATTCGGCACCATCCGCACTGCATGCGGACAGGTCGCCTCCGGTCGCTCTCCGCAATCGAACAGGCCGGCGGAAGAGCTCTCGGAGGCCCGGAAAACTCGGGGGTCAACTCGGTGCGCCGGTGCCGCTACGCTCAGCATCGCCCCCGGATGGTGGAACGCAGACACGAGGAGCTTAAACCTCCTTGGCCGCAAGGTCGTGCGGGTTCGAGTCCCGCTCCGGGGACCAAATGATCATGGCTCTGACCTGCGTCGGAGCCACTTTCAAGATCGCTGCCGTTGACAAGAGTGCGGGCTTGTCAACGGCCGGCCGATTCAAGATCATTCCCAGTCACCCCCTGTGCATCATTCGGAACAGCGTTCCGAAGGAGCGCAGAGCTGGCCCTCACGATAGAAATTTCGATCGCACCTATCGGTCACCCGATTGCGCAGCCGACCGCCGCGCCGCTACGGCGTCCGTATACAGCTCGGTGGTGTACGCATCGTCACCGATGCCGAGGGTCCCGAGCACCTCTCGCACGACATCGAGGGCGTCGGCCACGTCTTCGCTGCCTTTGACCAAGGTCTCGATTTCGATGAACGTCTCGTCCAACTCGGGCACCCGGACGAGAGTGGCGAGCACCTGGCGCCCGCCACGTTCGAGGTCGTAGTTGCGACAACGCTTCTCGAACTCGATCGTCGGCGTGTACCCAAGGCCCCGGAGCAACGCATGGGCGGCGGCCACGTCTTCGACGCACGTCTCGTGTTCTGGCTTCGACCCGGATGCCTCATCCACCCGCGCACCCTTGTAGGTCATCAACGAGACGGTCTCCGCTCCATGCACGGTCCTGATGCGCAACTCTTGATCGGTGGCCGTGAGCGTGCGCTCGGCGTCGTCGTAGTAGGTGTCCTGGTAGACCTCGGCACGCCCGGACGCGAGCTTCTCCAGCCCGTCCAACACTGATTCGGGGTCAAGAACACGAGCCTTCAATTCCGCCTCGATCATTGATGTCCTCCCGGTCAGGCGAGCGAATGTGCGCCGTCAGCAATGAGCCCGTCGAACATACGGCGAAACCCCTTGTACAGAGGGCCGTATGGAGTCTCCATGACCTTGTAAAGCGCGGATTCGTGACCCTCCCAGCCCGCGTCGAAGCCAGACAGGTAGAGCACCTTCCCAACGCGGATCAAGCGCCACGTTGGCAACGATCGGTACCAGTGGACCTGGACGTCACACACGTCGGCCAGATCTCGCACACGGGCCGCTGTCAGACGTACGCCGTTCGCCATGCTCTCTGCGGATTCGCCAATCTCCGCTGCTCGATCGGCCAGCGCCGAGCAGTCCGGATCGAGGAGGAGCACACGCAATCGCAGCCGTGTGCCGTCGAAGCGAGTCAGTGAACTTCGGAGCAAGGAGTCGTTCAGGCCGATCAGGCCCAGTCCACGCACGGCGAGCACATCCAGCTCATCGACGGTGCGGGCTGCGCGTTGGATCTCGTCCGCTGCGGCGGCCTGCGCATTGAAGACGCGCACTACCTCGGGAAAGGCGGCCAAGTCGAACGCGCGCCCACCACTGCGGGGTTCCCGTCGCGCGGCCAAGCCGAGTAGATGCCGCGCATCGTCCGGCATGCTGAGGCCGTCGGCGATTCGCTCGAACACGTCGAGCTCGCGGACCGTTCGGCGGCCGTTGATGAGCTCGTTGACGCGGCCCTGCGTCATGTCGACGGCCGTTGCGATACGTGCCTGACTGGCGCCGCTGAACTGCTGTGTGTACCTGAAGAGTTGGCCGATTGCCCGCGCCCGGAGAGCTTCACGGACGTCGGCTTTCTGCCATGCCCAATCGGGCAGTGAGATTGGCGCGAGACTCACGTCGTATCCCTGCTAGGCGGCTATATCACCGTGAGATTACCGACTGGGTATCGCGCATGTACTGCGAGTTACATGATCCTTTGGGTGAGTTCGCCTCAGCGAGCTCACCCGACCCCGTCCCGGCGGCGACCACTGCCCGTGAGGAGCCGCCGGGGCGGGCCGCCCGCGAGGCGGGGCCGGCAGGGGTCCGAGGAGGTCGCCCCCGCGCCGTCCCGACGGCGGCACCAGTCCCGCCCCGCACCCAACACCCGCACCGATAACCCCCGTTGGAGTCCTTGTGACCGACGCCGAGGCGGGCACCGCGATGGTGCTGCCCGCTTGGACCATCCACCTGTCGCCCGTCGAGCAACCCCGGCCGTGGCGCCTGGGCGTGACCTCGGCCGGGCTGCACGCCCCGGCCGTGCAGCTCGAACGAGCCGCCGTTCACCTCACGGGCGCGGAGGTGGTCTCGCTCGCCGAGACGCTGTTGTGTCCTCGGCGTTCGGAGGAGCCGCCGTCGGGCCGGGCGCGGCTGGTGCGCGACGGGTTCGGCCTGCTCCTGCGCGTCCTCGTCGACCCGATCGACGACGAGCCGGGCCTGGTCGCACACGTCGAGGAACACCACCGCGCGGGCCTGCTCGACGACATCGCCCGGCATCGCCCCGACCTGCTCCCGACCACCGCGCCGCCCGAGCCGAAGCTGTGCCTCGACCCGACGCCGGTGACCGGGCTGACCATCGACCAGGTTGCCGAGCTGCACACCCGCCTCGGGTTGTGGCTGGGGAGCGAGGGCATCCGCGCGGCCATCGCCGACCGCGCCGTTCGCCGGCACATCACCGCTCCGGGGGTCGGCCGGTGACCGGACCGACGGGCACATGAGCGGCCAGGACGACGTCGGCCTTCGCCTCGACCTCGCCCGCGGCACCCTGGCGACGGAAGTACGGCTGCGCGGGTCGGCGCGTGCTGTACGGGACGCGTTCCCGATCGGGTCGGAGGAACGGAAGCTTGCGCAAGGGCTGCTGCGCGTCGCGAACCGGAAGGTCCTCGCCGCCGTCCGCGCGGCGCACACCGCCGGCGTGGCGCCGGCCGAGCTGGCGGCGACGGTCGGGGTCACAGTGCAGCGGATCAGCCAGATCATCCGCAGCGCCCGTATCCGACCCGGACACGACGAAGTCGGCCCGCCCCCACGATGGGAGGCGGGCCGTTGTCGTTCAACCGGTTGGGGCGTTGCCTGTCCGGTTTTCGCCTTTCCTTGACCAACGCAAACGTTGAAGGATCAAGAGCGCCCACCCCGGGGGCGCTCGACCCGAAGGCATCCATGACTTTCACGCGTTCGCGCCCCTACGCAACCCTCGTCATGCTGCTCGCGCTTACCGCCGCGTTCCTCACCGGTACGACCGGCAGCGCCTCAGCCGAACCGACCAGGTCTGTCCCGGTCGCCGCTCCTCCCGAGGACCAGCCCAGGCTGCTCCGGGAAATGCTGGCCAAACAGCAAAGCGCGAAATCCCGAACCCAAGATCAACGGGTGCTCACCGTTAACCAGCTTTTGAACTGGAACAGCGGCAAATGTATGGTTGCGCTCCCATCGGGGGAGCTGTGGGGCGTCATGCAGTACCGGTGCAACACGGCGTGGGCGGACCAACAGTGGAGCGCGTACGTCCTCAACGGCTATGTCAGAGTCCCCATAGATTACTTTCAGCGCTGCCTGGAGTCCCAGCAGGCGACTGTCACGACCCACCAATGCGGTGACTATATCAGCGCACAAATGTTCGAGTTCCTCACGGATACGACCGGCGAGTGGTTCATGATCCGAAACCGGGAAGGCAAGTGCCTTTACGCCAACGGCACAGCGGACAACGGGGCTGTGAGCGCCTATACGTGCAACAACACCTATGCAGATCAGTGGTGGAAATGGACCTGGCAAACCAACTGATCTGCGCATGAATGTGGTGCCCCCGCTGTCGCCCATCAGGGCCGTCAGCGGGGGCGTTGTCGCCGTCAGTGGCCGGATGCCTGCCACGCGGCCACCGCCAGGGCGGCGACGCCGGTCACCGCGGCCAGGCTAGGCAGCGGCCACCGGCCCCGCTCCAGCACCCGGATCCGCGCTTCGTGATCGAGCAGCTCGTTCGGGATGTTGTCGAGTTTCGTGGTGAGCTCCCGGACCGCGTCACCGGTCGCCCGCACCTCGGCGTACACCTCGGTCGGCGTGATGATCACGGACCCGTCCGGGATCGGCGTCGTCGGCGTCACTCGCGACCACCGCCCGCTGCGCTCTGCCGACCAGCCTCCCGGGCCTGCGCGCGCAGCCACCGCGGCAGCCGCTCTTCGACGACCGGCAGCGCCATGACCTTGACCATGCCGCCCGCCACGGCCAGGACGACGCCTACGCCGGCGGTGGTCTCCGGGATGCCGGAGGCGGCGATGATCAGCGGCAGGCCCGCCGCCAGACCGAGCACGGTCTGCACGACGGTGCGGGTCGTGCGCCTGGCCGCGTCGGTCATCACGAGCGGTCCCCGCGCAGCGCGGCGACTTCGGCCGTGAGGCCACGCACCCCGGACACGATCTCGCCGAGCAGGTCGTACACCTGCGGGCTGCGGTAACCCTGCAACCGGGCGAGCTTGTCGTCTATCAGGTATTAATGCTGCGGTAGGGCGATTTCGGCCAAGCGCGGTCGAGGGTGTGGCCGTCGGCGGTGACGAGGCGGAACGGGTGGGCGAATGTGGGTGTCGGGCCTCGACCGTGACCGGATCCCGGGGTCGATCGACACGATGACCATGGCGCCGCGGGCGGCCCTGGCACGTGGCTCGCTGGTGAGGTCGTCGTGTCTCGGGGCGGTGGGGCCCGGTGGTCCGGGGCGCGGGCCGGATGACCTTGCGGGCTCGCCCGCAAGCCCTCGCTCGCGCGGGTAGCGGGGGACCGTCGGGCGGACGGCGGTCGGCCTCTCGATGGATTCCAGCCGACTTTTCATGACCGGACAGTGACCACGGGCACAAAACGCGTGTCCGGACACGTTGTACGGGAAGTATGGAAGCCCCAAGCGCTTTACTTGGGGATTACTCTCTTAAGCCAGGACCCCCACCCCGGGGGCATGGAGGAGATGACATGAGGAGCAGCAACCCGGTGCTCACGCGGCGGGGGGCGTTCGAGACCGGCCGGCAGGAGCAGGCCGGTTACGGAGCGCCGCAGCCCGGGCCGCAGGGCGCCCCGTACGGCGGGCCGCAGCAGCCGCCGATGCAGCCGATGACCCCCGAGCAGCTTCAGGAGATGTACCGGGCGCAGTCCGCCGGTCCGCTCCAGACCGGCCGGATGACGATCGACGACGTGGTCGCGCGTACCGCGATGACGCTGTTGACGGTCGTCGTCACCGGCGCACTGTCGTGGGCCTTCCTGCCGTTCGAGAACTTCGGTTGGGCGGTCGGTGCCGCGCTCGCGGCATTCGTCGTCGCGATGATCGTGACCTTCAAGCGTGAGGTCAGCCCCGCCCTGGTGCTGACCTATGCCGCGCTCGAAGGTGTGTTCCTCGGCGCGATCAGCCACGCGTTCGAGCAGCAGTACAGCGGCATCGTGGTGCAGGCGGTGCTCGGTACGGCTGCCGTCTTCGTCGGCGTACTGGTGGCGTACAAGTCCGGCTGGATCAAGGTGACGAACCGCTACGCGCGGATCGGCATGGCGATCGCGATCGGCTTCGTGCTCCTCACCTTCGTCAACCTGCTCGCGATCCTGATCGCCGGTGGCGACGGTCTCGGCTTGCGCAGCGGGCCGCTCGGCATCGTGATGGGCATCCTCGGCATCCTCATCGGCGCCTTCTTCCTCTCGCTCGACTTCAACGAGATCGAGCAACTGGCCGCCCAGGGTGTGCCGCAGCAGGAGTCGTGGCGGGCCGCGTTCGGTCTGACCGTGACCCTGGTGTGGATCTACATGGAGGTCCTGCGCCTGCTGTCGATCCTGCGGGACTGACACAGCGCCGCATGACGGCCTGAAACGCGAAGTGGCGGTGCCCCGGCGAAGGGGCACCGCCACTTTTGTGTGCGCGAAGCCGCGCGGAGATGCGTGGAGATGCACGAAGATCTGCGGAGATCGGCGGAGTCGGGTGCGGTCAGCGTGGCAGGGGTCTTCGGTGGTGGATCGGTGGCGCGGCGGCCTCGGGGCGGGGGATCAGCTCACTCCACCCGGCGCGTGCCGGCGGCGGTCGTGCTCGCGGACGATGGCGAGGGCGTGCCCGTGTCCGAGGTTGTGCTCGCCCTGGAGCCAGGAGACCCGGTCCTCGAACCGGGAGAAGGCCGGACCGGCCTCGATTTCCTTGAACCAGTCGGGGAGTTCGCGGCCGGTGCAGGCGGGCACCCGGGCCACGAGGTTCCGGTGGGTCTCTTCGGAGAAGTGCAAGGACATAAGCGCCTCCGGTGAGCGTTCCGTTACCCGAGCGTGCATGACGGGCGAACGGTTGGCAAGCGGTCGAAGCCGACCCGCACGCGGTGTGCGCAATGGGTACGCTCCGGTTATGTCGTCCCGCATCCCCATCCCCCCGGTCGGGAAACCGTCCGCTTCCCTCACGGTTGACGTGGGCCCCTTCGTGAAGGAGTCCGGCGCGGTCGCCGATCGGCTTCGGCACCTGTCCGAGGCCCGGTTGAAGGCGCCGCTGACGGCTCGTCAGGAGACGGCGCCGAGCCGGGCCGGTGCGGCCCTCGCGTTGGCCCAGTGTCTGGCCGACCTGGCGGCCGCGGTCGAGGGCGAGCCGCTGCGCGAGGTACCGGACCTGGGCGTGTTCGTGGTGGGCGATCAGGTCGCGGTGACCTCCGGCGATCTCGCGTCGGCGCTGGCGCCGTTGGTCGAGGAACACGCGCTGATCCTGCAGGACGGCGAGCCGACGACGGCCGGTGACGTGGTGCGTCGGGCGCGGGAGATGGTGCGCGAGTTGTCGTCGGCGATCTGAGCGACACGCGGTGCCGGGAGTCGTGCCGCTCGGCGGGGGATTGCCGACCCGCCCTATGCCGGCGGGCGCACGTACAGGCGATCGGCCAGCGCGTACGTGGTGTCCTCGTCCAGGCCGAAGGTCAGTGTCCAGCCGCCGCCGACCTCGGAGGTGCCGAGCAGGCGCACCGGCCGGCCCAGGGACAACGCGACGTCGATCAGCGACGCGGCCTCCGGGTCGCCCGGCATCACCACCAGCGAGCTGCCGTCGGCGAAGTCGAGCACGTCCAGCCCGCCGCCGCCGGGTGAGCCGGTGCGCACACGCGTGATCGGGGTGCCGCCCGCGACCAGGCCGGTCAGGTAGCCGCCGGTGAGGTGGGTGGGCAGCAGCGGGGTCAGGTTCTCCGACGGGTGTGGACGTCGGCCGCCGTCGTGGTCGCCCGAGTCGCCCGGGTCCGGCAAGTCGTTGCGTCCGAGCCCGGGAACGGTCAGCGGTGGTCGTTCGGCGTCTCGGCTGCGGAAGAGATGATCGACGAACGCCTGGTCCCAGATCTCCGCGGTCGCACCGGCACGGCGTCGCCGGGACAGTCGGCGCACGACGGTGGTCACCGCGACGGCGCACGCGGCGGTGAGCAGGACGGGGACGATGTAAGCGTTCGGCATGACGTGATCCGCAACCCTTGGCCAACCCGAGGAACAGCTTCCTCCATCCAGGGTCGCGCCGTCGGCGGCCGGCCGCCAGAGCGTGACGTCCCGACCGGGCGGGACCTTGGGCCGACCCGTTCGAGTGAAGTGCGGCGAAGCCCGCCCGGGGATGTCCGGACGGGCTTCGCGTGGCTTGTCTCGTCTTGCCGGTGGTACCGGCGGTGCCGCCGGACAGGGCCTAGCTGAGGCGTTCGAGCACCATGGCCATGCCCATGCCGCCGCCGACGCACATGGTCTCCAGGCCCCACTGCTTGTCGTGCCACTGCAGCGAGTTGATCAGGGTGCTGGTGATCCGCGCGCCGGTCATGCCGAACGGGTGGCCGATCGCGATCGCGCCGCCGTTGACGTTGACCTTGTCCAGGTCGAAGCCCAGGTCGCGGTAGGAGGGGATGACCTGTGCCGCGAACGCCTCGTTGATCTCGACCAGGTCGATGTCGGCCGAGGTCAGGCCGGCTCGGGCCATCGCGATCCGGGACGCCTCGACCGGGCCGTAGCCCATGATCTCCGGCGACAGGCCGGACACGGCGGTGGAGACGATCCGGGCGAGCGGGGTCAGGCCCAGTTCGCGCGCCTTGGTGTCGGACATCACGATCACCGCGGCGGCGCCGTCGTTGAGCGGGCAGGCGTTGCCCGCGGTGACCGTGCCGTCCGGGCGGAAGACCGGCTTGAGGCCGGAGATGCCCTCCAGCGTGGTGCCCGCGCGCGGGCCGTCGTCCTTGCTCACCACGGTGCCGTCGGGGAGCGTGACCGGGGTGATGTCCTTCGCCCAGAAGCCGTCCGCGATCGCCTGCTCGGTGCGGTTCTGCGAGCGGACCGCGAACTCGTCCTGCTCGGTCCGGGAGATGCCCTTGTGCTGGGCCAGGTTCTCGGCGGTGAAGCCCATCCCGATGTAGACGTCCGGGAGCACGCCCTGCTCGCGCGGGTCGGACCAGGTCGAACCCTTCTCGACGGTCTCGACGGTGCGGGCCGCGGCGTCGGCGAAGAGCGGGTTCTTGGTGTCCGGGAGCGAGTCGCTGCTGCCCTTGCCCCGGGTGCTGGTGACCATTTCGACGCCGGCCGAGATGTAGGCGTCGCCCTCGCCCGCGCGGATCGCGTGCATCGCCATGCGGGTGGTCTGCAGCGACGACGAACAGTAGCGGGTGATGGTGGTTCCGGGCAGGTGGTCGTAGCCGAGCATGACCGCGACGTTGCGGCCCATGTTGAAGCCCTGCTCACCACCGGGCAGGCCGCAGCCCAGCATCAGGTCGTCGATGTCCTTGGGGTCCAGCGCCGGGACCTTGTCCAGGGCGGCGCGGACCATGAGCGCGGTCAGGTCGTCCGACCGCAGGTCCTTCAGGGAACCCTTGAAGGCGCGACCGATCGGGGAGCGGGCGGTGGCGACGATGACTGCTTCGGGCATCGGGACTCCTTGTTGGTCTTTGCGGCCGTCGGTACGAGGACCCCGCAGGGACTCTCGTCGGTGCGGAAGCGCAACTGACGCTGAAGTTACTGCCTGGTAGTCGAAAGTGGGAGGGGTTGATCATGCGACCTGCCCCACGCCGTAACTGACGCCCAGTCAGATTTCTTCGGCCACATTACCCCGGGTGCCCTCGACCGGGGTTGGCGCAGTCCGCTCGATCTTCGAATCACCCTCGTCGGCGGCATCCGGGTCGGCGTCCGGATCCACCGTCGCGGGGGTGGGGATCTGCTGCCGGCGGCGGTGGCGCAGCAGTGCCCACCGCCCGCGCGGGCCGCGCTCGCGGCCGCCGACGTCGGTGCCGGTCACCTCGGTGCCGCCCTCGGCCGCGGCCTCGATCGCGGCCTGGGCGATCGGCAGCACGCCCTCGCCGCGGAAGCTGTCCGGGCTCACCTCGTCCAGCGGCCACAGGTCCAACGCGGCGCACACGGACGGCAACGAGGCCATCGCGGCGGTCGCGTATCCCTCGATCGAGGGATGGAAACGATCCGGGCCGAACATCGCCTTGGGCCGGGCCAGGAACTCGGGCCCCAGCAACGAGCCGAGCGAGACGGTACGACCGCCCGCCTCGACCACGGCGATGGTCTGAGCGGCGGCCAGGTTGCGGCTCCACTGCCGGGCCAGGTAGCGCAGCGGTTGGGCGATCGGCTCGATCGTGCCCAGGTCGGGGCACGTGGCCACGACCACCTCGACGCCGGAGGCGATCAGCCGGCGGGTGGCCTGTTCGAGGTGGCGCACCGACTCGGCCGGGCGCATCCGGTGGGTGACGTCGTTCGCGCCGATCATGATCATGACCACGTCGAGTTCGTGCCGCAGCGCGAGGGTGACCTGACGTTCCAGGTCCGAGGACTGGGCGCCGGAGAGCGCGACGTTGACCAGTCGTACCGGCACCTCGGCGACGGCGGCCAGGCCGGAGGCGAGCAACGCGCCGGGGGTCTGCATCGGGTCCTCGACACCGAGGCCGGCGGCGGTGGAGTCGCCGATCACCGCGAACGTGATCGGCTCGCCCGGCAGGTCGCCGTACATGCCGTCGGCGGTCGGCGGTTCGCCGTCGGGCTCGCCCACCGTGCGGCGGGCCATCCTCGCCTCGGTGTACAACACCGCGAACATCGCCCCGGTCAGCACTCCCACGCCACCGCCACCGAAGGCCGCGGCGGCCGCCACCCGACGGGCCATCCGAGTGCGCATCATCGCCGGGTACCGCGGCCGGCCGTCGTGTACAAGACCTCGGGCTCCTCCCCGTCGCGAACTCCACGCCGACCCTAACCGACCGTCAGGTTCGTCGGCGGCCGGCGAGGCGCGGTGCGGCGTGCGGCGAGGGTGCGGCTCCCGGCCGTGATGCCCGGTCCGGCGCGAAAGCGCCGACTAGGCTGGGACAAGCGCAATGTGAGGATTTTGGGCCATCCGGCCCCGGCTGATGCGCACTCATGGCGGAGGTTCCGTGCGGTACCACGAATCCATGCTCGACCTGATCGGGGACACCCCCCTCGTCAAGCTCAACTCCGTCACCTCGGGGTTGTCGGCGACGGTGCTGGCGAAGGTCGAGTACTTCAACCCGGGCGGCTCGGTCAAGGACCGGATCGCCGTGCGGATGATCGACGCGGCGGAACAGTCGGGCGCGTTGCGTCCGGGCGGCACGATCGTCGAGCCCACCTCCGGCAACACCGGAGTCGGGCTGGCGATGGTGGCGCAGCGTCGCGGCTACAAGTGTGTGTTCGTCTGCCCGGACAAGGTCAGCATGGACAAGATCAACGTCATGCGGGCCTACGGCGCCGAGGTGGTGGTCTGCCCGACCGCGGTGGACCCCGAGCACCCCGACTCCTACTACAACGTCTCGGACCGACTGGTGCGCGAGACGCCCGGCGCGTGGAAGCCCGACCAGTACTCCAACCCGGAGAACCCGCAGTCGCACTACCTCTCCACGGGGCCCGAGTTGTGGGAGCAGACCGACGGTCGGATCACCTGCTTCGTGGCCGGCGTCGGCACCGGCGGCACCATCTCCGGGACCGGGCGTTTCCTCAAGGAGGTCTCGAACGGCGGCGTGCGCGTGGTCGGCGCCGACCCGGAGGGCTCGGTGTACTCCGGCGGCAGCGGCCGGCCGTACCTGGTCGAGGGGGTCGGCGAGGACTTCTGGCCGACCGCGTACGACAGCGCCGTGCCGGACGAGATCATCGCGGTGTCCGACCGCGACTCGTTCCTGATGACGCGCCGACTCGCCCGCGAGGAGGGCCTGTTGGTCGGCGGCTCGTGCGGGATGGCGGTGGTCGCGGCGCTGCGTGCGGCCGAGCGGCTCGGGCCGGACGACGTGGTCGTGGTGCTGCTGCCGGACTCCGGCCGGGGCTACCTCAGCAAGATCTTCAACGACGAGTGGATGGCCGACTACGGCTTCCTGGACGCGGACCCGAACGTGGCCACCGTGGCCGACATCCTGGCCCGCAAGCAGGGCGACCTGCCCGCGCTGGTGCACGTGCACCCGGAGGAGAGCGTCGGCGACTCGATCGCGATCCTGCGCGAGTTCGGGGTCAGCCAGATGCCGGTGGTCAAGCCCGGCGCGGGGCACCCGGACGTGATGGCCGCCGAGGTGGTCGGCTCGATCGCCGAGCGCGACCTGCTGGACGCGCTGGTGTCCGGCCAGGCGTCGGCGGGCGACCCGTTGGAGAAGTTCATGTCCGCGCCGCTGCCGGTGGTCGGCTCGGGCGAGCCGATCGCCCGGCTCGCGCGGGTGCTGGAGCAGGCCGACGCGGCGTTGGTCCTGGTGCACGGCAAGCCGCAGGGTGTGGTCACCCGGCAGGACCTGCTGGGTCACCTGGCGGGCTGAGTCGGGCGTGTTTCGCCACCGGGGCGGCGACGTCACCGGATCGGTTCGTTCCGGACACGCCCACGTAGTCGATGCGTAACACCGCCTCGACACCGTGGGGGTTCGGCGGGGACGGACCGCGAGGGGACCGCTCCGGTGGCGAGAGGCGGTAGGGACATGACGGCGATTGCGATGCGGGGCCGGGCCCGGCTCACCGTGGTGAACGCGACCGGCGCGGGCGAGTGGCCGTCGCACGTACGGGTACGGGTCGCCCGCGCCCAAGACGCCGCGCGGGTGCGCGCGATGCACGAGCGGTGCTCGCCGGAGACCCGCCGATTGCGCTACTTCACCTCGGCGCCGCGGCTGCCGGAAAGCGCGCTGAACCGGTTGCTGGTGCCCGAACACGGGGTGAGCCTGGTGGCGGTCGCGCCCGACGGCGCGATCGGGGCGCTGGCCACCCTCTTCCACCCGGCGGCCGAGCCGGTCGCCGAGGTGGCGCTGTTGGTCGAGGACGGATGGCAGCGGCACGGGCTCGGGACCACGCTGCTGCGCTCGCTGGTCGAGCACGCGGCCGTGCGCGGGGTGAGCGACCTGCGGGCGCACGTGTTGCCGTGGAACCGGCGGATGCTCGCCCTGTTCGACCGGGCCGGGCTGGTCAGTCGGCGCGGGTACGAGGACGGCGTGGTGCTGGTGCGGGCCGAGGTGCCGGCGGGGGTGCTCACGCCGGGGCGCTGCGCCTGATCTGCGGGTGGGCGCGGCTACAAGGGTGGAGTTTGCCTCAGAGGCAAGTTAATTGCCTCTCTGGTCAACGCCTGCCTAACCTCGAAGCATGGTCGCTTCACCAAGCTACGACACCGACGAGCCGGAATCGACATCCGCCGAGACGGTACCGACCGGACTCGGCGATCGATTGCGCGCGGCTCGTCGAGCCAACGGGTTCAAGCTCGACGAGGCCGCGCGACTGACCAAGCTCTCCGTCGCCTATCTCTCCCGGCTCGAACACGAGCGCCGGCAGCCGTCGTTGCCCGCGCTGTTGACCCTGGCCCGGGCCTACAACACCACCGTCTCCGAACTGCTCGGCGAGGACAGTGCCTCGGCCGAGCCGGTGGTCCGGGCGCGTGCTGCCGAGCCGGTCGAGGCGCACGGCTGGACCTACTGGCGCGTGGGCAGTCCGCGCCGCGGCATGCAGGCGCTGCGGGTGCGGGTGCCGGCGGGCCGGGCGGACGGGCCGGGGCGGGTGCATCCGGGCGAGGAATGGCTGTACGTGCTGACCGGTCAGCTCCGGTTGACCCTGGACGGGGCCACGCATCTGCTCGCGCCCGGCGACGTGGCGCACTTCGACTCGGGCCTGGCGCATCGGATGGAATCCGCCGACGCGTACCTGCCGGTCGAGTTTCTGATGGTGCACGCGGCGCCCGCGTTGGTCGCGTTCTCGCCGTGCCTCCCTACGCATGTCTGAAGAGGAGTCGTCGTGATGGAGAGCGAGAAGAGCCGGGCGACCGGGATGTGGATCCGGATCGCGATCTACATCCTCGGATTCTCGGTCGTGTTCGGGGCGCTGATGTTCACTGCGGTGACCTACGGCCACCGCTGAGCGCGCGGCGCGTCAGCGCGCCGGCGGCCGGGCGCGGGCCCGTAGGCTCGCGCTCATGGAAAACGCGACTTCCACCGACTCCACGACCCGCTACATCCGGCTCAACCTCGAAATCGTGCTGGAGGTCACCGACGCCGACGCGCTGCGGGCCGCTGCGCTGGACAGCGTCAAGGCGGACGAGGAGCTGTCACCGGGCGACCGGGCCGACGCGACCGCCGCGATCGAGAGCGACCTGGCCGAGTCGGTCTCGTACCTGATCGACCCGTTCAGCCTCGTCGAGGACATCGCCGGCACCGAGCTGAGCGAGGCCGGCTGGCAGTCCGAGGGGGCCGAGTACCTGCCCGAGGACGACGACGAGGACGCCGAGGACGCCTGACGTCCCGACGGTTCGTGTCCGGGGTGAGGACCGGGCGCGGCCCCGACCTGTGCAGACCCGTACGCATTTTCGTTCCGCACGCCCCGCGAAGCCTCGGCTTTGCGGGGCGTCGATCGTTGGCGGTGGGGGTGCGCTCGGGGAGTGCGCGGGCGCCCGGCGCCGGCGTACGGCGCAGGCGCCTGTCCCCGCAGGGGTGAACCATGGGCCAACCGGGCGGTCGGGCGTTGCTCGGTGGCGGGGGCTTCGTTGTCCCACGTGCCGCATCCGTTCGTGCGGCACTGTGACATGGAGGAAGAATGAACACGGTCAAGAAGGCGGCCTTCATCACCGCCGCAGCCGGTGGCATCCTCGCCGCGGGCATGGGTGCTGCCAACGCGAGCTCCGACGCGGACGGTGCGGCCGTCGGGTCGCCGGGTGTCGTCTCCGGGAACAACATCCAGGTGCCGGTGCACGTCCCGCTGAACCTGTGTGGCAACAGCGTCAACATCGTTGGCCTGGTGAACCCGGCGTTCGGGAACGTTTGCCTCAACCAAGGCTGAGGTTGCACGTGTGGGGCGCTGTGCCGGGTGGCCGGTGCGGCGCCCTTTGGCGTTCTCGGGTTGTGTATTCGGGCCTCATGCGCCGGCCGGGCTGGGTTCGCCTCAAACGCCGGCGGGGCTGAGTGGCCTCAAGCGCCGGCCGGGCTGTTTCGCCTCAAACGCCGGCGGGGCTGGGTGGCCTCATGCGCCGGCCGGGCTGGGTTCGCCTCAAGCGCCGGCGAGGCTGATTCGCCTCAAACGCTGGCGAGGCTGATTCGCCTCAAGCGCCGGCGGGGCTGGGTGGCCTCAAGCGCCGGCCGGGCTGAAGGGGCTGGGTGGCCTCATGTGTCGGGCGGGCCGGGGTTCGCCTCAAACGCCGGCGGGGCTGGGTGGCCTCATGCGCCGGCCGGGCTGAGGGGGGCCTCGTGTGCCGGGCCGGGTGGGTTCGCCTCGGGCGCCGGCCGGGCCGGGTGGGCCTGGCCGGCGGTGAGGGGGTCAGGCGTGGGTGCCGCCGTCTATGCGGAGGGACGTGCCGGTGACGAACTTGCCGTCGTCGGAGGCCAGGGCGGCGATCATGCCGGCGATGACGTCCGGGTGGGCCATGCCTTCGCCGATGATGGGCATGAGCTTGCCGAAGAGTTCCCAGTCGGCGTCGTCCGGCACCTGGTTGGGGGTGTCGTCGACGATGCCGCTGGAGATGCTGCCGGGGGCGACGTTGACCGCGCGCAGGCCCTGGCGGCTGTACTCCAGGGCGATCGCGTGGGTGAAAGCGTCGATCGCGCCCTTGCTCGCCGCGTAGGCCGCCATGTACGGGTGGGCGAAGCTCGCCGAGGTCGAACTGAAGTTGATGATCACGCCGTTGCCGGTCTCCAGGAGCGGCGGCAACGCGGCGCGGGTCATCAGGAACGTGCCCGTCAGGTTGACGGTGATGATCTGGTTCCACTTCTCCAGCGGGAACGTGTGGGTGTGGCCGGCCCGCAGGATCCCCGCCGCGTTCACCAGCACGTCCAGGCCGCCCAGGCGCTCGACCACCTCGGCCACGCCGGTGCCCACCGCGTCCTCGTTCGAGACGTCCAGCACGCCCGTGCTCAGTCGGGCGTCCACGCCCTTCTCCGCCGCCATCGCGCGGGTCTTCTCCAACCCTTCGGCGTTGACGTCCGCCGCGTGTACCGTGCCCGCCTCGCTCAGCAGCCGCAGCACCGTGGCCTGGCCGATGCCCGAGCCGCCACCGGTGACGATGATGCGCCGATCCTGGAACCGCTCCACAGTGTTTCCTCCTTGAACGGGGTGTACGGGTCCCATCACAAGTGGTTCCGACACGCAGGAGCAAGCCTCCTGAACGGTTGGCCGGGAGTGAAATGAAACATGCTCCAGTGCACTTTCGCGGCCGATCGGATTAATTCGCCCGGATTGCGTGACGAATCGATCGGGAAGGGGTCACACCTCATGTGAAGAGGAGCCCCCACCTCTCACGAAGCGGCGAAAGACGAGGTTCCAGCCATGGCAGACTCACCCGCCCACACGCCCGACAAGAGCACCGTCGCCCACTCGGAACGGACCGAACGATCCACGAGCGGCTCCGGCCATCTCACCGAGGTGGCCGCGCTGGCCACGGACCGAGGGCGGACTTCGATCGCAGACGGGGTGGTGGCCAAGGTCGCCGGGCTGGCGGCGCGCGAGATCCCGGGCGTGTACGCGCTCGGCAGCGGCGTCTCCCGGGCCTTCGCCGCGATGCGCAAGGCGGTGCCGGGCGGGCGTCCGGACGTCGCGCGTGGCGTCGGCGTCGAAGTCGGCGAGAAGCAGTGCGCGGTCGATCTGAGCCTGGTGGTGGAGTACGGCGCGCCGATCGCCGAGGTCGCCGCCGCGGTGCGCGACCACGTGATCGAGTCGATCGAGCGGATGACCGGCCTGGAAGTGGTCGAGGTGGACATCTCCGTGGACGACATCCACATCGAGCAGGATGACGACGACACGTCCTCGCGCAACCTGGCGTGAGTCCGGGCGCGGCGGCTCCGAGCCGAGCCGCGCCGCGTGCACAGGGCGGGACCGGGATCGCCCCGGGCCCGCCCTGTGTGCCGCTCGAACGTCGGTGTTTCGTCAGCGCCGGCGACCACGCAGGCCCAGGCCGACCGCGCCCAGCACGATCGCGACGATCGAGGCCGCCAACACCGACCAGGCCATCGTGGTCAACGAATCGGTGAACACGTCGTAGATCGCCTCGATGCCGGCCCGGTTCAGGGTGTTCCTGGTTTCCAGCTCGTCCGCGATCGGTCCCCTCGCGGCGGAGCTCAGGAGCAGCAACAGGCCGCTGGTGACCAACAGACCGACCCCGGTCATGATCAGCGCGCGGAAGCGGTTCACCGCGACGGCGAGGCCGACCAGCAACAACACCAGGGTCAGGATCGGCAGCCACTTGCCCGCGTCGTCGACGGCCTGGAAGGCGTCCCGGCCCTGCTTGGCCTCGGAGGCGTGCGGCAGTTGGGCCAGGTCGATCGGGATGCTGGTGGGCAGGCTCGCCTTGGACACCGGGATCCCGGCCTTGTTCAGCCGGGGCACCACCGCGTCCAGCGGGCTCTTGAGGTTGACCACCACCTTGTCGCCGTCGGTCGTGACGTTCTTGCTGTCCCGGCCGAGGATGGAGGACATCACCACGTCGTGCGCGGTGGAGATGCCGTCCTTCCAGATCGCCTTGAACGAGGGCTTGCCGATCTCCTCCAGCACCGCGCTCTGCACCACGTCACGCGGCACCTGGCCGCGTACGGTCGGCGGGAGTTGCCGGATCACCTCTTCGGTCATCAGCCGGGCGACCTCGGTGCGGATCGCCGACTCGTCGATCAGCGCGACCGCGTTGTCGGTGAACCCCTGCTCGGAGACCACCTCCCAGCGCAACCACAGCGCGGACAACGCCGGGATGCTCAGCAGCACCGCGAGCACCAGGCTGATCCCGGCGACGGTGCCGCGCAACGCGCCGTACGCGGGTCGCGCGGGCTGCCGCGGCGGCGGACCGTAGGAGCCGGCGCCGCCCGGGCCGCCCGGTTGGTACGGGCCGCCCGGGTCGTACGCGGGCGGTGGCGGGGCGGGCGTGGACGCGTAGGGCGGGGGCGGGGGCGGGTAGCCGCCACCCTGGCCCGGATACGAGCCCGGGGACGAGTGCATCGCGCTTCCTCCGTCGTTGTAGTCGGACCGCCGTGGAATCGGCCCGGCATCCGAGAGTCTCACTCGCACGCCGCTGCCACCGCCGTGCGCGCGGTGTTGTGCCTGTTCGGTGACACCCGGGTCGGTACCGGCGATCCGCGCACCCGGGCATAGCCTGCGGGGATGGACACTGTGGACAACGCGCCGCAAGCCGGCCGCCGGCGACCCCGGGTAGGCCATATCCAGTACCTCAACTGCCTGCCCATCTACTGGGGCCTGGCCCGCACGGGCTCGTTGGTGGATCTGGACCTGACCAAGGACACTCCGGACAACCTCAACGACGCCCTCGTGCGCGGCGACCTCGACATCGCGCCGATCAGCGTGGTCGAGTACCTGCGCCACGCGGACGACCTGGTGGTGCTCCCGGACATCGCGGTGGCCGCCGACGGACCGGTGATGTCGGTGATGTTGGTCAGCCAGGTGCCGATCGACCGGCTCGACGGCGCCCGGGTCGCGCTGGGGTCGCAAAGTCGTACGGGGGTTCGGCTGGCCCGGCTGTTGCTGGAGGAGAAGTACGGGGTGCGGCCCGAGTTCTTCACCTCGGCGCCCGACCTGGGCCTGATGATGCAGGAGGCGGAGGCGGCGGTGGTGATCGGCGACGTCGCACTGCGCGCGACGTTGTACGACGCGCCGCGGCTGGGGCTGCTGGTCTACGACCTCGCGTACGAGTGGAAGCAGTGGACCGGGCTGCCGTTCGTGTTCGCCGTGTGGGCCGCGCGCCGGGACTTCCTGGAGGCGTATCCGGACGAGGTGCACGCGGTGCATCAAGCCTTCCTGGAGTCGCGCGACCTGTGCATGCAGGAGGTGGACAAGGTCTGCGAGCACGTGGCCCGGTGGGAGGCGTTCGACGCGGCCACGCTGGAGCGCTACTACACCGAGGCGCTGGACTACTCGCTCGGGGAGCGACACCTGCGGGGGATGGCCGAGTTCGCCCGGCGGACCGCGCACGACACCGGATACGCGGCCGATGTGCGGGTGCGGCTGCTCGACGCCCCGCAGCTTTCGTGAGCGCGCCGGATAGGCTCGTTCCCGAGCATTCCTGCCGTGCCCACCGGCTCGGCGCTCGTCCGCTCGATGCGCACTCGTCGTACGCGCGATCGTTCCACTCGTATTCGTTCCATGCGGAGGCTTCCCCGTGATCAGCGATCTCCAGCCGGTCCTGGACCGGGCCGCCGGCGGTGGGCGGATCACGCCCGACGAGGCGCTCGCCCTGTACGTGCACGCACCGCTGCACGCGCTCGGCCGGGCCGCCGACGCCGCGCGACGTGCGCGCTACGCGGACACCGTCGACATCGCGACGTACATCATCGAGCGCAACATCAACTACACGAACGTGTGCGTCACCGCGTGCAAGTTCTGTGCGTTCTACGCCCCGCCCAAGAGCGAGAAGGGCTGGGTCCGGGAGATCGACGACATTCTGCGCCGGTGCGCGGAGACGGTCGAACTCGGCGGCACGCAGATCATGTTCCAGGGCGGGCACCACCCCGACTTCGGCGTCGAGTACTACGAGCGCTCGTTCGCCGCGATCAAGGCCGAGTTCCCGCAACTGGTCATCCACTCGCTCGGTGCCTCCGAGGTCGCGCACATGGCCAAGGTCTCCGGGGTGGGGATCGAGGAGGCCATCACCCGGATCCACGCGGCCGGCCTGGACTCGTTCGCGGGCGCCGGCGCGGAGTTGCTCCCGGAGCGCCCGCGCAAGGCGATCGCGCCGCTCAAGGAGTCCGGCGAGCGCTGGCTGGAGATCATGGAGACCGCGCACGGGCTGGGCGTGGAGTCCACCTCGACGATGCTGATGGGCACCGGCGAGACCAACGCCGAGCGCATCGAGCACCTGCGGATGATCCGCGACGTGCAGGACCGCACGGGCGGCTTCCGGGCCTTCATCCCGTACACCTACCAGCCGGAGAACAACCACCTGAAGGGGCAGACGCAGGCCACCCTGCTCGAATACCTGCGCCTGATCGCGGTCGCCCGACTGTTCCTGCACAACGTCGCGCACATCCAGGGCTCGTGGCTGACCACGGGCAAGGAGGCCGGCCAGCTCACCCTGCACTACGGTGCGGACGACCTGGGCTCGGTCATGCTGGAGGAGAACGTGGTCTCCTCGGCCGGTGCCCGGCACCGCTCCAACCGGATGGAGCTGCTGCACCTGATCCGCGCCGCCGGCCGCATCCCGGCCCAGCGCGACACCACCTACAACCACCTGATCGTGCACGACGACCCGGCGAACGACCCGGTCGACGACAAGGTGGTCTCGCACCTCTCCTCGACCGCCCTCGACGGCCCCACCGGCCGCACCGAATTGAAGGTCGTCGACGCCCGCTGACAGGGGGTTGACGGGGCGGTTGGGTCTGTGTAGACCTTCTTCTGCCATTGGACGACCCGCCGGTCCTTCGAATGGGCGGGTTTTCCGTTTTCCGCAGGGGTGGGGAATCACTGCATGTCACGTATCCACGTGAAAAAGGCCGTTGTATTCGGCATTGCCGGCGGCGCCATTCTGGCCGGTTCGGCAGGTCTGACCGGGACGGCCGTCGCGGCGGGCGGAATCTCGATCACGCCGTCCACCGCGACGATCGTGCCGGGCGGCGCGAACGTCAAGCTCACCATCACGGCGACCGAGCCGTTCGATGTCGGGTTCAGCGGAACCGGCCAGGGGTCCTTCGGTTGGACGGTGCCGAGCGACTGCAAATGGGACGACGTCACGCCCTCCCGGCTCACCTGTACTCCGGGTGCCGACGGAAAGGTCGTCTTCCCGGTGGGCACCGAGGACGGGAAAGAAGGCGAAAAGGTAACTTTCTTCGCCAAGGCCGTCAAGGGTGAGGCCAAGGCCACCGCCGAATTGACGTACGGAAAACCGGTCGACGAGGCCGACCTGCACATCGAAAACCCCGCATCGTTCACGTATCTGAACCCGGGTGGCGAACTCGGCAAGGATTTCGCCGTCGAATACTGGGACAAGCACAACAAGAAGGCCGATGCCACGATCACCGTGACCGCGGTCAAGGGATTCAAGTTCGCCGCGGCGCCCGAGGGCTGTCGGCTGGACGCGGCGGGGTTGGTGGTCACCTGCACCAGGACCGGCGTGAAGGGCGGTATGCCGAGCCGGCTGACCGGCTTCGAGGGCAGCATCTCCGGCAACGAGCAGATCCTGGAAAGCCGGATCACCGGCCCGCTGCCGGACAGTGACCCGGCGGACAACGTCGACCGCACGGTGTACTCGAACCGGGTCGACCCGACCGGGCCGAGTACCAAGCCCACCGAGGTGAAGCCGACGGGCACGCCCACCACGGCCGCGCCCGCGGTGAGCAAGCCGACCAAGCGCCCCGAACTGGCCGAGACCGGCGCGGACGACGACAACGACATCACGGTGATCGGCGGGGCCGCCGCCGCGCTCGTGGTGGTCGGTGCCGGTGGCGTGCTCTTCGCCCGCAAGCGCCGCGGGACGCGCCGGGCGTAACCGCGACACGTCGTGACACGAACCGCCGTCGGGCTCCGGCCCGACGGCGGTTCCGTGCGTCGAAGGGGGGCTTGGGATGATGGGTGCATGTCGTCGACCCTGCATGTTGCGCCCGTTGTCCTGTCGATGGTCGGGGCGGAGCCGATTCGTGACGGTGCCGTGCTCGTGGAGGACGGGCGGATCGTCGCGGTGGGTCCGCGAGGGGAGTTGGCGACGGCGGGGGCCCGGGAGCGGGTGTGGCGTGGGGTGTTGACGCCGGGGCTGGTGAACGCGCACGCGCACCTGCAGTACACCGACTTCGGGGATCTGGCGTTGTCCGGGCTGGCCTTTCCGGAGTGGATTCGCGTGTTGACCGCGCGGCGGGCCGAGTTTTCCGAGGTGATGTGGCAGGAGAGCGCGCGGCGCGGGGTGCATCACATGTTGCGGTCCGGGACGACGGCGGCGGCGGATGTGGTCACCGATCCGTGTGTGCTCGTGCCGGTGGGCCGGTCCGGATTGCGGGGGATCAGCTACGTCGAGGTGATCGCGGACGACGCGATGTGGGCGGGCGGGCGGCGCGCGGCGTTCCTGGACACGCTGGACGGGGCGAGCGGTGGGCGCGCGCTGGGCGTGTCGCCGCACACCCCGTTCACGGTCGGCACGGCGGTGTTCGAGGAGTGTGTGGCGATCGCGCGCGAGCGTGGGTTGCGGCTGCACCCGCATCTGGCGGAGACCGCGCACGAGGCCGAGTTCATCCGGCACGGCACCGGCCGGTTCGCCGAGTTGAACCGGGCCATCGGCATGGCCCTGGAGTTGCTCGACGGCGGCAGCGGCGGCGGGCCGGCGGCCTACCTGGCCGGATTCGACGGGCTGGGCCCCGACGTGCACGTCGCGCACGGGGTGCATCTGGCCGCCGAGGATCGTGCGCTGCTGCGCGAGCACGGCACGGCGGTCGCGTTGTGCGTGCGTTCGAACGCGATCCTGGCTGCGGGGGAGCCGCCGGTCGCCGACTACCTCGCCGAGGGCGCGGCGATCGCGCTGGGCACCGATTCGCTGGCCTCCTCGCCGTCCCTCGACCTGTGGGAAGAGGCGGCGGCGGTCCGGGAGTTGGCGATCCGGCAGGGATACCGCAGGGACGATCTGGATCGGCGGCTGGTCGAGGCGGTCACCGTCGGCGGCGCGGCGGCGCTGGGCGGCCTGGACGGCGTGGGCACGCTGCGCCCGGGCGGTTCGGCCGATCTCGCGGTGTTCGACGTGCCGACGGAGGGCGATCCGTACGCGGCGTTGGTCGCACACGGCACGGGGTCGTGCGTGGCCACGGTGCTCGGCGGGCGGCTCGTGCATCGGCGCTGAGGCCGGCGACGGCGAGCGGGCGTGGTGGTCGGCGGTGGTCGCACGATCGTCGCGGCAGGGCGGTGCGGCCGAGGCGGCGTCGGCGGTTCGCGTCGGCCGTCGGCGGCGTCGACGAACGGCACGACGGTTTCGGGCGGGTCGGGTATTCCACCCGACGCGCCCGCCGCGTTGCCCGCCCCGGGCACGCGCGCCCGGCCCGGCGCGAGATGATGGCCGGGTGACCCGAGCCTCCCTGGACAAGCAACCGCGTGAAGTCGCGTCGATGTTCGACGCGGTCGCGGCGCGCTACGACCTGACCAACACCGTGCTCTCCATGGGCCAGGACCGGTCCTGGCGCAAGGCCGTCGCACGCGCCGTGGACGCCCGCCCGGGAGAGCGGGTGCTCGACCTCGCGGCGGGCACCGGCACCTCCTCGTTGCCCTTTCGGGACGCGGGCGCGGACGTGGTGCCGTGCGACTTCTCGGTGGGCATGCTGCGCGAGGGCAAGCGCAAGCACCCAGAGCTGCCGTTCACCGCGGGCGACGCGACCAGGCTGCCGTTCAAGGACGCCACCTTCGACGCGGTGACCATCTCGTTCGGCCTGCGCAACGTCAGCGACACCGAGGGCGCGCTGCGCGAGATGTTGCGGGTGACCCGGCCGGGCGGACGACTGGTGGTCTGCGAGTTCAGCCGGCCCACCTGGCGCCCGTTCGAGACCGTGTACGTGGAGTACCTGATGCGGGCGCTGCCGCCGGTGGCCACCGCGGTCAGCAGCAACCCGGACGCCTACGTCTACCTGGCCGAGTCGATCCGGGCCTGGCCCGACCAGCCCGGTCTGGCGGCGCTGATCGGCAAGGCGGGCTGGGCGCATCCGGCCTGGCGCAACCTCACCGGCGGGGTGGTCGCACTGCACCGGGGCTTCCGACCGTCCGAGTGAGCCCGAGGCCGGCCACGCGTTCGGCGAGTGCCACAGGCCGGCCTCGCGCCCACGCCTCATAGACTTGTCCGGCCAAAACCGTCCCGGTTTCGGCACTGCCGCAGAGACTTCCAGGGGAGTCGTCCGTGACCGACGCAGCGCCCGTCACAACCACCAAGCGCGCCGACTCGACGCATGAGGCCGACGTCATCGTGGTCGGGGCCGGTCCGGCCGGATCGACCACGGCGTATCACCTGGCCAAGTCCGGGGTCAGCGTGATCCTGCTGGAGAAGACCGCGTTCCCCCGGGAGAAGGTCTGCGGCGACGGGCTCACCCCGCGCGCCACCAAGCAGCTGATCGCGATGGGCGTGGACACCTCGGTCGAGGCCGGCTGGTTGCCGAACCGGGGTCTGCGGATCCTCGGCGGCGGCATGCGCCTGGAGCTGGACTGGCCGGACCTGGCCAGCTACCCCGCGCACGGCCTGGTCCGCAAGCGCGCCGACTTCGACGAGATCCTGGCCCGCCAGGCGTCCGCGGCCGGCGCCAAGTTGTACGAGCGGGCCAACGTCACCGGCCCGATCCTGGACGACCGCACCGGCCGCATCGTCGGCGTCAACGTGCGGATGAACGGCTCGAAGGAGGAGACCGTCTTCCGCGCGCCGATCGTGGTCGCCGCCGACGGCAACTCGACCCGGCTCTCCCTCGCGATGGGACTGCACCGCCGCGAGGACCGCCCGATGGGCGTCGCGGTGCGCACCTACTTCAAGTCCCCGCGCAGCGACGACGACTACCTGGAGTCGTGGCTGGAGCTGTGGGACCGCCGGGACGGCCAGGAGAAGCTGCTGCCCGGCTACGGGTGGGTGTTCGGCATGGGCGACGGCACCTCGAACGTGGGTCTGGGGTTGCTGAACACCTCGTCCGCGTTCAAGGACATCGACTACCGCGACCTGCTCAAGGGCTGGGTCTCGGGCATGCCCGAGGAGTGGGGCTACACCGACGAGAACCAGGAGGGCCCGATCCGGGGCGCCGCGCTCCCGATGGGCTTCAACCGCCAACCGCACTACACCAAGGGCCTGTTGCTGGTCGGTGACGCGGGCGGGATGGTCAACCCGTTCAACGGCGAGGGCATCGCCTACGCGATGGAGTCCGGTGAGATCGCCGCCCAGGTGATCACCCAGGCGGTGGCCCGGCTCACCCCCGAGGGCCGGGAGCGGGCGCTGTACGACTACCCGCGCATCCTCAAGCAGACCTACGGCGGCTACTACACGCTGGGTCGGATGTTCGTGAAGCTGATCGGCGACCCGCGGGTGATGAACTTCGCCACCAAGCACGGCCTGCCGCACCCGATGTTGATGAAGTTCGTGCTCAAGATGCTGGCCAACCTGACCGACCCGCGCGGCGGCGACGCGATGGACCGGATCATCAACGGCATGGTGCGGATCGCCCCGGCCGCGTGATGCGCGCGTAGTGGTGGTGGTGTGCTTGGCTCGGCGGCGCACCACCACTACGACCCCAAAGGACTGCTCCCATGCAAGACGCCCGTGAGATGCGCGACTTCATCGCCGGACTGCCCAAGTGCGAGCTGCACCTGCACATCGAGGGCACGCTGGAGCCCGAGCTGAAGTTCGCGCTGGCCGAGCGCAACGGGATCGAGCTGCCGTACTCCTCGGTCGAGGAGATGCGGGCCTCGTATCGGTTCGACAGCCTCGCCTCGTTCCTGACCGTCTACTACGAGGGCATGCGGGTCCTCGTGCACGAGCCGGACTTCTACGACCTGGCGATGGCCTACCTGCGCAAGGCCGCGGCGCAGAACGTGCGCTACGTGGAGATGTTCTTCGACCCGCAGGCGCACACCGGCCGCGGCGTGCCGTTCGACGTGGTCGTGCGCGGGCTGACCCGGGCGATCGGGGACGCGCGGCGCGAACTGGGCATCCGGGCCCAGTTGATCATGTGCTTCCTGCGCGACTTCCAGGCCGAGTACGCGATGGCCACGCTGGTGCAGTCGCTGGCGTACCGGGAGTGGATCGTGGGGATCGGGCTCGACTCGGACGAGCGCGGCAACCCGCCGGCCAAGTTCGCCGCGGTCTTTGCCCGGGCCCGGGCCGAGGGATACCGGCTGACCATGCACTGCGACGTCGACCAGGAGAACAGCGTCGAGCACATCCGCCAGGCGATCGAGGACATCGGCGTGGATCGCATCGACCACGGCTCGAACGCGCTGGAGGACCCCGAGTTGGTCGCGGCCATCAAGGAACGCGGCCTCGGCCTGACGGTGTGCCCGGTGTCGAACTCCTTCGTCGTGGACGGGATCAAGGAGCAGGAGATCCGGCGGATGTTGGACGAGGGCATCCTGGTCACCATCAACTCGGACGACCCCGCCTACATGGACGCGTACGTGCAGGAGAACCTGGAGCGCACCCAGGCTGCGCTGAACCTGACCCACGCCGAGGTGGCCCGCTTCGAGTACAACGCGTTCGCGATCTCGTGGCTGCCGGAGGACGTGCGGGACGGGTATGTGGCGGAGCTGCACGCGTACGTGGGTGCGGGCGCGAGCTGAAGCCGACCGGGATCCGGGGCCGGCCGCGGTCGGTGGATTTCGCTGAACTCCCTTGTCCGCAAGGGAGTTCAGTCTTCGGCGTGACCTTGGTGATCAGCCCGTCGGGTCGACCCAGGTGTTCGGGTCGGCGCAGTCGCGGTACTCGGTGGTCTCGATCAGGCGGGTGAGGGCGGAGTAGGGGATCAGGGTCCGGTCCCGCGTGGTCAGGGTGTACGAGCAGGCCCCGATGTCGGCGAGGAGCACGGCGCCGTCGGCGGGGACCTGCGTGTTGTCGTTCGATTCGGTGAGGTACCAGGTGTCGTGGCCGGCAACGAGGGTCGCCGGCCCCGGGCGGGTTGGGCGTCGGCCGGTGTCGGGCCCGCGTGATTCGACCCGGATCTGCAAGGTCCCGGGGTTGGCGTTGGCGCCCGGCTGCCAGGGCGTCCGGCGCGCGGCGGTCGGGTCCGGCGCGGGGGCGAGGGCCAGGGTGGACTCCCGGGTGCCCGTGCCCGCCGTCGGGACGAACCCGGCGGGCAGGGCGCCGAGCCGATACGGGGTGCGGGTCCGCGGCCCCGGAGCGATTCGGATGCGTTCGGCGAAGTCGGTCAGCGAGGTACGGTCCGTGCTCCCGAAGACCAGCACCCAGGTGTCGGTGTCGTGGGCCCACGCGATGACCGGTTCGGTGACGTCGCGGGCCTTCGGCGCCGCACCCGCGACCCGGGTGTGCGACGCCGCGGGTGTGCTCGGGACAACCGAACCCGGTTGCAGCGGACCGCTGTTCGCTGACTCCTGGCCCTGGGAGGCGTCGTCCGCGAAGACGAACCCCGGTAGGTAGAAGGCGGGTCGGCCCTGGATCGTGATCGGTTCGCCGGCCCGCAGCAGCGCGGTGTCCAGGGTGGTCGCCGACTGCACGGTGACCCGACCGCTCGGGAATCGACCCCCGCCCAGGAAGCCGGCGTAGGCGCGTGGACCGTCGAAGCCCGACCCGATGCGGAGGTAGCCGGCGCCCGGAACGGTGTCGATGTCGACGGCCGGCGGCCGGGGCATCGCCGTCGGGCCGGGCCGGTTCGTCGCGTCGCCGCCATCGGATCCGGACAGGGTCCAGGGGACCAGCGCCCCCAGGGCGACCGCGGCCACCGCGGCCAGGCCCACGCCCGTGCGCCGGCGTCGGCGGATTCGACGGGCTCCGGCCTGCGCCGCCTCGATCAGGCCGTCGGCGCTCGGCGCGAGGTGTTCGTGGTCGGTGAAGGTGGCTGCGAGATCTTCGAGATCGGTCACGTCGTGTCTCCGTGGGTCGGGGCCGGGGTTCGGGTCGGCTCCAGCCGCAGCGTCGCCAGGGCTCGGGGGGCGTAGCCGCGTACGGTGCCGGGGCGGCAGTTCAAGGTGGCGGCGATCTCGTCGTCGTCCAGGTCCTCGTAGTAACGGAGCACCAGCACGGCGCGCTGTTGGCGCGGGAGTTCGGCCAGGCGGTGCCACAGGTCCTCGCCGACGCCGAAGCGTTGCGCGTGGTCGGGGACGGTCGGCGCATCGGGGCCGGCCGACGTCTCGTGGGTCAGCGCGACGGTGCGGACCGCCTTGCGTCGGCGCAGGGACAGGAATTCGTTGGTGACCATGGTGCGTACGTACGCGTCCGGTCGGTCCAGGGCGGAGATGCGTTTCCAGCGCACCAGTGCCTTGGTCAGCGCGTCCTGCACGAGGTCGCGGGCCAGTTCCCGATCGCCGCACAGCAGTACCGCGTAACGCAGCAGGGCGGGCAGTCGCGCCGCCGCGAAGTCCTCGAACCGCATTCTGCCCGTCCCTTGTCCGGAAGCCTCCACACCCAACAAACGTCGCCGGAGCCCGATTTGCTGTGCGGCCGGCCGGCCGAACGGGTCCGGGCGATTGCCTCGACCACTACTACGCATTGCGTGGTACCGTGCAACGCACAAGAGCTGGAGGGGTCATGGATCCGAGTCAGTTGCTCAAGGGAGTGCTGGACCTCGCGGTGCTCGCCGTACTGCGCGAAGAAGACGGCTACGGCTACGACGTACTGCGCAGGTTGCGCAAGGCCGGCCTCGACGACGTCGGTGACGCGTCGGTCTACGGCACGCTGCGGCGGCTGTACAACGCCGGGCTCCTCACGTCCTACGTGGTGGCCAGCGACGAAGGCCCGAACCGTAAGTACTACGCCTTGAACGAGCCCGGCCGAGAGCGGTTCCGGGAGTCCACCGACACGTGGAACTCGTTCGCCCGGACGATGTCGGAACTGGTGGGGGAGACCCGATGAAGGACACCGCACTGCACCCCGTCGCGGAGGACTACCGCGTCGAGGTCGCCCGCATTCTGGCCGACCTGCCGGCCGCCGAGGCGGAGGAGATCCTGGACGACGTCGAGGTGAACCTGAGCGAGGTGGTCGCCGAACTCGACGGTTTGGTCACCTCCGAGTCGCTGCGCACCCGGCTGGGCACCCCGCACGAGTACGCGGCCGAACTCCGCGCGGCGGCCGGGTATCCGCCGCTGACGCCGCCCGGTTCGAAGCGCCCGGCCCGCTTCGGCAAGGTCGAACTCCTGTGTCTGGGACTGCTCGTGGTGCTCGGCTCGGCGCTCGTGGCCGGCTTCGGGATCGGTTCGCAGGACGACGCGCAGGGCCGGTGGTGGATCTTTCCCTGTCTGCTGGGCCTGGCTGTCGAGGCACTGAACGCACTGTGGATGCGCGGCCGCGGGCCGGGACTGCCCGAGATCGCCGCGCTGTCGATCACCCAACGCCTGGGGGCCTACGGGGAGTCCTTGCGCACGGGCCGATGGGCGGAACCGGTGCGCTTTCTGATCGGTCTGCAAAGCGCGTGGTGGGTCGCCCGGGCGCTGATCGTGGCGGCGCTCGCGTGGGTCGCGGCGGGTGGCGTGTGGTGGCCGGTCTGCGCCGGTGTCCTGGCCCTGGCCGGGTCGTTGTGGTTGGGCCCGCGCGCGGCGCACGATCGTCGGCTGTTGTGGGTGGCACTGCCGGTCAACGCGCTCGTGATCGGGGGCGCGGTCGGCATCCTCGGCGCGGGACAACTGACGCCGGGCACCGACTCGATCCAGTACGTGGGTGACACCAGCCCGCGGTACTCGGAATACCGCTCGACCGGGGACGGTCACCCACTGGACCCCGGCGTCCTGTTGGGCACCCTGGACGGACAACAGCTGAAGAACATCTATCCCTTCGACGCACAGGGGCGTCCGCTCAAGGACGTCCTGCTCTTCGACCAGAACGGCAAGCAACTCGGGCTCGCCGGCGACGACTACAACTATCGGTGCCACAACGCCGAGGGACGGAACCCGGTGCCCAACCGGGAGACCCTGCCGTTCCCGCAGCCTCGGGTGGTCTTCGAATCGGGAGCGACCGGTTGCCGGGTCGAGGAGGGCACCGCACCCTTCACGATCGCGATCCCGGTCCGACCGGGCGGGCAGTCCTCGGCGAACCCGGTGGCCGGTACGGTGCCGCAGCCCGGTGGGCAACCGCCGCAGGAGGCCCCGTCGTCGGCTCCCTCGGCCGGTGTCTCGGCGAAGCCGAATCCGCCGGTGAACCCGACCACCGCGCCGGTGCCGCCGAACTCGGCCCCGCCCGCCTCGGAGGCGAACCCGAAGACCGGGCAGCCGTCGACCCCGCCCGCACAGAGGGGGAGTTGAGGCCCGAGGCTCGGGCCTCGACCCGGGTCCCGGGACCGGCGGTCGTCGATCGCCCGGTCCCGGGCCGGTCGTGTCGGGTGGATGGCGAGTGGGCGGCAGGAGGACGGCAAGGGCGTTCATCGCGCGTCGAGTGGGCGTTGACCGCGACGTGGGACAACGGCCGGACGACTTCAGCCCCCGGCCGCCGCTCGGCCGCTCGTGACGCATCAGTAAGGTCTCTTATCCATGCTGACGTTTCGTGTACTGGGAGCGCTCGAAGCGTGGGACGGTGACCGACCGGCCGACCTGCGCGGCCCGCGCCATCGGGCCGTTCTCGCTCGGCTCGTCCTGGCGCGGGGGCACGTCGTACCGGTCGACCGGCTGATCGAGGACCTGTGGCACGGTGAGTCGCCGCATCGCGCGCTCGGCTCCGTGCAGACCTTCGTGTCGCACCTGCGCCGCGCGCTCGAACCCGACCGGGCGCCGCGCACACCCTCGACCGTGCTGGTGACCGCGCCGCCGGGCTATGCCTTCCGGGTCGGCACGGACGAGGTCGACGCGTGGCGATTCGAGGCACTGGTACACCGGGCCGGCGGGCTGTTGGCGGCCGGCGCCGCCGAGGAGGCGCTGCGTGAGTTGACCGCGGCGCTGGACCTGTGGCGCGGGCCGGCCTACGCGCAGTTCGCCGACGAACCGTGGGCTCGGCCGGAGGCGGCCCGGCTGGAGGAGTTGCGCCTGGTCGCGGTCGAGCGCCGGGCCGAGGCGGGCCTGGCGATCGGGCAGGCGTCCGGGATCGTGCCGGGCCTGGAGGCGCACGCGGCCGCGCACCCGCTGCGCGAGGAGAGTTGGCGGTTGCTCGCGTTGGCGATGTACCGATGCGCGCGGCAGGGAGACGCGCTGGCCGTGTTGCGCCGGGTACGAACCGCGCTGCGCGAGGAGTTGGGGGTCGAGCCCGGCGCGCGGTTGCAGCGGCTGGAGGCGGACATCCTGGCGCACGCGGCGGAGTTGGACGTGCCGACGGCTTTGCCGAGTGTGGCGGGGGCGGCGGCGGTCGGGTCGGTGGTTCGGGAGGAGCCGGGGGCGGTTCAGGGCTCCTCGACGGTTGTCTTGGAACAGGGTTCCGGGCCTGTTTCGGGGCCTGTTCCCGAGCACGTTTCCGGTGATGCGACGGGAGGCGAGTTCGTGGCGCGTACGACCACGTTGATCGGCCGGGCCGAGGAGACCGCGACGCTGCTGGCCGCGGCCAAGCGCGCCGACGGACGGCTCGCGGTGGCGTTGGTCAGCGGCGATCCGGGCGAGGGCAAGACCGCGTTGACCGAGCACGTGCGGGAGTTGTTGGCCGCCGAGGGTTGGCGGGCGGCCTGGGGGCGTTGCCCGGAGTCCGGTGGCGCGCCGGCCGGGTGGCCGTGGACCCAGATGTTGCGCACGCTCGCGGCGGTGAGCCCGCCGGACGAGGAGACCGCGCGGGTGCTGGCCCCGCTGCTGGCCGACTCGTTCGTCCCGGTCGGCGACCAGGCGGCGGCGAAGCTGCGGCTGCATCAGGCGGTGGTGGGCTACCTGGCCCGGGCCGGTGCGGAGACGCCGTGGTTGCTGGTGCTGGACGACGTGCACCGCGCGGACGAGGAGACGTTGGCGCTGCTGTGCCACCTGGCCACCGACCGGGACGCGGCCGGGCGGGTGCTCCTCGTGGTCACCTACCGGCACAACGAGGTCGGCGACCTGCTCGCCGACGCGCTGGCCCGGTTGGCGCGGTGCGGTCCGGAACGCATCGAACTCACCGGCCTGGCCCCGGAGGCGGTCGCCGACCTGGTACGCGGGGCGGTCTCGGCGCCGATCGACGCGGACACCGTGCGGGCGATCGTGGACCGGACGGCGGGCAACCCGTTCTACGTCCTGGAGACGGCGCGGGTGCTCGCGGCCGAGGGGGCGCACGCGGCGGTGTCCGAGGTCCCGGTCGGGGTGCGGGACGTGATTCGGCGGCACGTCGCGGGGCTGCCGAAGGCCGCCCAGGAGGTGCTCAAGCAGGCGTGCGTACTCGGCCGGGACATCGATGTCGACGTGTTGTTGGCGCAGAGCGGCACGGACGAGGACACCGTGCTCGACGCGGTCGAGTCGGCGCTGCTGACCGGCCTGCTGGTCGAACCCGACGCGGGCCAACTGCGGTTCACCCACGCGCTGGTCCGGGACACCCTGTACGAGGACCTGTCCCAGTTGCGCCGGGCCCGGATGCACGCGCGCACGGCCGAGGCGATCGAGGCCGTCCGACCCCGGGACGTCGCGGCCCTGGCGCACCACTACCTGGCTTCGGCCTCGCGCGCGACGGCGGCCAAGGCGACGCACTTCGCCCGGCTGGCCGCACTCGACGCGGAGATCCACTTCGCCTACCGCGAGGCGGCCGAGCTGTGGCGCGGAGCCCTGGTGGCCTTCGACCGCTCGGGCGTCGTGGACGAGGCGACCCGCAAGGAGATGGAGGCGGGCGCGGAACGCTCGCTGGCGCAGTCGGGGGACCACAGCCACGAGTGAGGTCGGGACGGCGCCGGCGGTCCGGTGTTTTCCGGCGCGCCTTCCGACGTCTTCCGGTTCTTTTCGGTTCTTTCCGGTGCTTTCTGGTGCCTTTTGGAGCGGGCGACAGGGCCCACTCGGACGAAGCCGAGTGGGCCCTGTCGCCCTGCCGCGCGGGAATCGGGCCCCGGGGGCGGGCTGTCCGTCGCGGGCGGCCGTGTCGGCCGTGCCGGGCCCGACGGGTGCCTACGCGGGGATGTGGCCGGCGATGATGGCGGCGTAGTTGGCTTCACCCCGGCGGTTGGGGTGGAGCGGGGCGGCGAGGTCGGTGGGGACGTAGCCCTCCAGCCACTTGGCGCCGGGCGCCTGGCAGGCGTCGTGGCCGGTGCTGGGGCCGGCCACGTCCACGTAGGTGGCGTCGTGGCCGGCGGCCTGGGCGGCGATCGTGGCGTTGAGGCGGTTCACGCTGCCCTGGAGGTAGTCCGCGTCGACGCCGAGGACCGGCTGGTACGGCCAGCAACCGCCGGGCTTGATGTAGAGGCCGTAGCCGGTGACCACGACCCGGGCCTGTGGTGCGCGCTGGTGGATGCCGGTCAGCACGGCGCCGAGTTTGGGGGCGAACGCGTCGATGCGTTGCGCGATTTGGTCGACGCCGCCGGCCGTCCAGCGCTCCTTGCACGGAGTCGCGAACGGGTCGAGTGTCGCGCAGCCCTGGGCCACGCCGACCAGGCCGACGTCGTTGCCGCCGATGGTGAGGGTGACCAGCGTGGTGTCCGTACCCAGCGCGTCGAACTGCGGGGGCGCCTCGCCCATGTCGATGCCGGCCAGGGACAGGTGTTGCGGGGACGTCATGTCGTTGGTGTCCGCGCTGCTGCAGGTGACGTCCCGCAACTCGGCGACGTTCAGGCGGGCCGCGAGTACGTGTGCGTAGTTGTTGGTGGATCGGCCGCAGGCCAGTGGCCCGGTGATGCCCGGGATCAGCGGACCCGAGGCCATCGAGTCGCCGAGCGCGACGTAGACCTGCCGATCCGCCGCGCCCGCCGGCGCGGTCGCGGCGACCAGGCCGGACAGGGCCAGTGCGCTCGTCGCGATCGCCGCCGCCGTCCCGCGCGCGAACCCGCGCAGGCGTCGGCGTGGGCTCCGGGGACTGCTGTGCAGCCGACTCCTCGTGCGTGCAGCAGAGTTCATGACGACTCCCGCCGGTCGTGGAATGTCCCACGCGTCATCATGCAGACTCGGACACAGCGGCTTAACTGGTGAGTAACACAGACTTTCCGGGAGGTGCCTGTGACACGTGACAACTCGTCGGGGGACCGGCCACCCGGCGTGTCGGTCGCGGCCGGTGCGCGGGTCGCCTCCGATCGGCCGCGCTCCGAGCGCCCGTTACGGATCGGCGGGCGCCCGGTGGCGGCCCGATTGCGGGCCGGCGCGCCCCGGTTGACCAGGGAGGTGCTGGAGCGGCTGCCGGCCGAGTTGCCCGCCTACGCGGCGCTGCCGGCCGAGGAACTGGCCGGGGACATCGCCGAGATCGTGCAGCACACGGTGCGGCTGTTCGCCGACGTGGTCGAGGGACGGCCGGGGGCGGGCGATCCGGACCTTGCGCCACAGTGCGCCTCGGCGGCCCAGCGGGCGGAGGAGGGTGTACCGCTCGACGCGATACTGACCGCGTATCAGATCGGCATCGAGATGTGCTGGCGGGAGATGACCGATCAGGCGCGCCCCGAGGAACTCGCGGATGTATTGGCCCTGTTCGCGGATCTGCTCGGCATACAGCGGGCCATCGTCGCGGGCGTCGCCTCGGCCTACCTGGAGGCCCGCCGCCTGTTGGACGGCCCGGAACAGAGCGGCCGACACGCACTGTTCGCAGCCCTGCTGGCCGGGGAGTCGGCGGATACCGTGGCCGGTCGGACGGGGGTGCGCCCGGCCGCCCACTACCTGGTCCTGACCCTGGTCCTGGCCGCTCATCCGGACGAGGCCCGCCTCGGCCCCTGCGCCGCCATCGCCGCGCGGCGCAAGTTGCGCCGGGTCCGGCAGGCCCTGGACGGCTTCACCGGCCGCTCCGCGCTGACCGCGCTCGACCCGGGTGGCGGGACCGCGTTGTTGCCGATGGACGCCGCGCCCGACTGGTCGGACGTACGCGCCCTGATCGCCCGCGCCGCCGACGCGGCCGACACCGCGATCACCGCCTCGGCCGCACTCGCCGAGCCGACCGGCATCCCGGACGCGGTGGACCGCAACACCGAGGTGCTCCGGCTGATCCGCGACACCGGCCGCGGTCCGGGCCTGTACCTGCTCACCGATGTGTTGCTCGACTACCAACTCAGCCGTCCGAGCGCCGCGTTGGCCGGACTGGCCGGCCTCCTCGCGCCGCTGGAGGGCAGGCCGGAGTTGTTGCTGACGCTGGAGACCTACCTCGCGCATGGCCGCGACCGCCGGGCGACGTCGGGCGCCCTGCACCTGCATCCGAACACGGTCGACTACCGGATTCGCCGGTTGACCGGCCTGATCGGGCTCTCCCCGAACCGCGCCGAGGACCTGCATCGACTGAACGCGGCCCTGGTGGCGCGGCGGACGTTGGGGCCGAGGCCGCCGGGTTGACGTGGTTCAGGCGGCGGGGGTTCGCCGGGTCAGCGGCGCAGGGCCGGATACAACGCCTCCGGGTCGGCGGACAGGGCGGCCTTGGCGTCCCGGCCGTAGTGGTCGACGAGCACCTCGTATCGCCCGGCTTCGAGGTCAGGTGGTACTCGAAGCGTGGTGGGCGGTCCTGGTAGCGGGACCGGGGCCGCGATCTCGCGCCGGTACTCCAGACCCTGGCCGCGTGGGGTGACCGCTGGCCGGCCGGGGAGTCGCCGGTGGAGTTCCGACACGGCGACCACGAACTCGACGTCGCGGTGATGTGCCGGGGCTGCGGGACGGAGGTCGTATCGGGCAGCGTGCATGTGCATGTGCGCGCGGAGGGGTGGGAGTTGTCGGGGCCGGTGGGGTGAGGGCCACTGTGGGGCCCGGCCGGCACCGGTCGAACCGCTCGGAGACGACCGACACCGGATCGGGCCGCCGCTGCCGCTGCCGCAGCCGATCGGAGGTTGTGGGTCCCGGCATGAGCGACCCGGACGGGTGACCGGGAGGGCGGCCACGGGGTGGATGGGAAACCGCCTGCGTCCTGCTGTTCGGCAGGGTTCGGTGGGCTGCGTCACGCGAACCTGCAACAGGTCCGCTTCGGTGCCGGCATCCCGACCGCCGCCGGAAATCCGGTCGCGCCTGCCCACTCGGAGCGGGTGGTTGGTGGTCGAGGAGTGGACGGGCGTCCGGCTGCGCTCGGCGCGGGAGGGCCGCGCGCTTGACCCTGACACGGTGTGAGGCCCTGCACTGGGAGGCGTCATGTTCACCATCGGAGACTTCGCCCGGCACGGTCGGGTATCGGTACGCATGTTGCGGCACTACGACGCGATCGGGCTGCTGCGGCCCGCCCACGTCGACGCGGCAAGCGGCTACCGCTTCTACCAGGCGGGCCAACTCGCCCGGCTCAACCGCGTGATCGCGCTCAAGGACCTCGGCTTCACCCTCGACCAGGTGCGGAGCATCCTGGACGAACAGGTGAACATCGACGAACTGCGCGGGATGTTGCGGCTGCGGCGGGCCGAACTCGCCGCCACGGTAGCGGCGGACGCAATGCGACTGACCCGGGTCGAGGCGAGGCTCCGGACGATCGAAACCGAGGGACGAATGCCCACCGACGACATCGTGATCAAGCGCATCCCCGCCGTGCGGGTTGCCGAATTGACCGCCACGACCACCGCCGACGCCGACGGGCCGGAGGGGATCGGGCCGATCATCGGCCCGCTGTACGACGAACTGTATCGCCGACTCGACGCTGCCGGCGTGCCGGCGACCGGGCCCGCAATCGCCTACTACGACGCCGCGTCGGATGGTGACGACACCGTCGTCATCCACGCCGGCCTGACCGTCGAGGCCGAGCCCCGCGCCGACTTCGACTTCGCGATCGTGGACCTGCCCGAGATCGGGACGGCCGCGACGTACGTACATCGCGGTTCGATGGACAACGTGATGACCGGCGTCCAGGCGATGGCCCGGTGGATCGATGGGCATGGGTATCGATCGGGGGGATACGCCCGGGAGTTGTACCTCGAATGTCCCGAGGACGAGGAGCAGTGGGTGACGGAACTCCAGGAGCCGATCACGCCGGCCTGATCCGACCCGGGTCGCCGGCGGACGGCGCCGGGTCGGACGGCATCACGAACACGTACGACCCGGCGCCGGTGGACCACCGGCGGACGACGACGACCGTCAGCGTGCCCGATGGGCGGCCCGCCCACCGCGTACGGGCGCATCGGCCAGCCGCCACAACGAGGCCCAGTGACCCGCCGTCAGATCCTTGGGCAACGCGAACGCCGGCACCCGTTCCTCCCGAAACCACCCGCGCAGCGCGGAGGCCCCGAACCGCCCGGTCCGACCCAGCACTTCACGCAACCCGCGCCCCGGGCCGGTGAACACCTGCCGCACCAACTCCTGGTACGGACCCGGCCGGCCCTCGACCAACGGCACATCCCGGCGGGTCATCGTCAACAACCCACCATCCACCGACGGCATCGGCCGAAACGCCCTCGCCGGCACGCGGGCGTGCAACCCGAACTCGTACCAGGGCCACCAGGCCGCCGTCAGCATCGTGGCCCCGCCCACGCCCGCCCGCCGCCGGGCCACCTCCCACTGCACCAACAGGACCGCGCTGCGCCAGTGCTCCGTTTCCAACAGTCGCCGCAACACCGGCGTGGTCAGGTGGAACGGCAGATTGCCCACCACGGTGTGTGGCTCGCGCGGAAACCGAAACCGCAACACATCGGCGGCCACGACCTCGACGTGTCCGGGGACTCGCCGGGCCAGCAGCCGAGCCCGCTTCGGATCGAGCTCCACCGCCGTGATCGCCCGACCGGTCCGACTCAACGGCAGCGTGATCGCACCGTCTCCGGGCCCGATCTCGACGATCGGCCCGGATGTACGCGCGACAAGGTCCTCGAAAAGTGCGATCACGGCACGATCGACGAGGAAGTTCTGACCAAGCTCATGACGTCCACCATGAGTGGGATAAGGCACGAAGGGGCTCCGCAAAGGCAGTTCGGAACCGGGCAACACGAAATGGCCGCACCGGCGTATGGACCCGAAGTGCGGCGGAACCAGGAGAGACGAAAGCCCTCGGCCGCCGCTAGAAGCGGCGAGTCCTCGTGTAAGCGGAAGCGAACATGCCCCGACCATAGCCCGCCGGCTGCGGTGTCCTCGAACTATTTCCCGCCGGGGGTCGCGGGCCCGTCGACTCGCGAGGTCGGGGTGGAGGTGGAGTTCGGCACGAATCGGCTCAACTGGTAAGTGGACGGATATATCAACCGTCCGCAGAACTGGTCGATCCTGATGGTCGACATATCGAACTGCTCGTCCTCGGCACGGAGTTTTCCAAGGTGAGCCCGTAGCTCCGCATGTTTTTCGGTCGCGAAGATCACCTCCCAGTGCCCCGCGTCGGGAGCGAAGCGAACGGCGTCCCGCCGCTGCCGCTCCTGCTCCCGCTGTTTCCTTTTCCGCTGCCCTGGCATGGCCTCAGCATCGCCGCCGACCATCCCCACGACAAGGCATTTCGACGTGGCGACACCCGCAGTGGGGCACTCGGCCTGTCAAGGGGGCGGGAGCGGGCCGGCGTTGGTGACCCCATCCGCGCCACGACCGCTGTCTGCAGCCGCCTCCCCGGCATGCGCCCGACCTCATGGCGCGCCGACGACTCGCGATGGTGAGGCGGGGGAGGGCCCGTGTGTTTCCGAGTCCCCGTCCCGGCCGAGTTCCGACTGTTACGAGCAGTTGCGTGTATTCGGATGCACCGGGCGGAGCCCCTCTCGGGCCGGAGAGGTGTGGTCCGGGCCGAATGTGCGGGGTCGGGCAGCGGGTGTCCGTCTCGCTCGGTCGGGGCCGGACGGCGCGGCGACGGAGGGTGGTTCGTCTGGGTCTTGTTTCTTCGCTTCGTGACCATGTCACCGGTCTGCGACAGCGGTGTTGTGGACCGACGACGTCGGTATCCCTGCGATCCGTGGTCACTACATAGTGATTGAGCAGGCACACCGAGGAGTCGAGATCGCTTCGGCTTCGATCACCGGATATCAAGGGGTCTTTCATATGTTCGGCAACCGTCGTAAGGCCGTTCTCGTCTCGGCAGCCCTCCTCGGGGGCATCATGCTGACGACGGCGTGCCAGGAGACGGACAAGAACTCGGGCGCCGCGCAGGGCACTTCGCCGGCAGCCGCGCCGGCTCCGGCGACTGTCCCGGCGGCCGCCCCGGCCGGCTCCTCGACCACGGGTGGCAACCAAGGCGGCGGCAACCAGGGTGGCAAGACGGAATCCACCGGAAAGACGTCCGCCGGGAAGAGCTCCGGCGGGCAGGGTACGACCGGTGGGACCGGTACCGGCGCGAACGGCGAGATCCGGAAGTGCTTCACCGACGACCTGAATATCACCGCGCAGGACGCCACCATCGGGGGCGACAACGACCGCACGGTCGCGGTGACGTTCAAGAACATCGGTCACGACTGTGCGATGTCCGGATTCGCGGGTGTCGACCTGAAGACCAGCGAGGGGCCGCTGTCGGCGAAGCGCACGAGCGAGCCGATCGTCCCGATCCTTCTCAAGAGCGGCCAGTCGGTGTCGTTCGGAATCCACTACCCGATCGGCGAGTCGGGTGGTTCCGGTGTCCGGATCACGGGTCTGCAGATCACCCCGCCCGGTGAGACGAAGACGGTCACCCTCCAGTGGCCGGGCGCCGCCACACTGCCCGTCACGGACGGTGCCGGCTCCCCGGTCACGGTCGGCCCGATGGGAAGCGCCGGCCAGGGCGGCTGACCCACCCCACACGGCGGCAACACCGACGAACCTCCCGGGCCCACCCCAACGCATAAGCGCTGGGCCCGGCCACACTGCCGCCGCATCGCCGACGGCAAGGGCCCGGCCGCTCCTCCGCGACGGCTCACGCTCGGGCGGGGGGTCCTGGACGAGGTGCGCCGGCTTGCACCCGCCGACGGATTCCGTCGATCGGTGCTGGTGCTGGTGCTGGTGCCGGCGTCGGCGTCGGCGCTGCCGAAACGACCGTGGCCGCCACTGCTACGGCAACGCGACTGGTAACAAAGACCATTCCAGGCCGCCCACCAGCCATCCGAGGAATCCCCTCGCCCCAGACCAGGAACGTCACAGGACCAGACGAGACCCAAAGCCACTGGCAACCGCCCCACCGAGGTGGGCTTTTGCGTCCGGCACTCCTACCTGCTGTCCCGAGATCGGCGACTTCGACGCAGTTCGATCCTCGGTCGGAGGAACTGGGGTCGATCCACAGAGCGGTTGGGTGGTCCTGGGAGAAACAGGACTGATCGCGGTGGGTGCTTTTGTGGGGGTCGGTGGGTGCCTTTCCGGGTGGGTCGGTCGGGTGTTCGCGGCGGGCGGTCGCGTCTTGGTCGGCGGCGGGTGGCTCAGTGCTAAACGGTCGGCGTGGGCCGGCGGAGGTCGGCCCGGTCCCACGGTCGCCGGCGGCCGGGAGCCTTGGGTTTCCCGGCGAGAGGTGGGTGTTGCTCGGCGGGAAAGGCGCTGGCAACGGCGGAGCGGGAGGGCGGCTCGGTGGGGTTCGCCGGGGAGCCTTTCCGAGTGGGCCGGGTGTTTGTGGCCGGCGGTCGCGTCTTGGTCGGCAGCGGGAGGCTCAGTGCTAAACGGTCGGCGTGGATCGGCGGAGATGGGCCCGGTCCCACGGTCGCCGGCGGCCGGGAGCCCTGGGTTCCCCGGCGAGACGCGGGTGTTGCTTGCCGGAAAGGCGCTGGCAACGGCGGAGCGGGTGGGTGCTTTCGTCGGGTCCGCCGGGGAGCCTTCCCGGGTTGGTCGGGTGTTCGCGGCCGGCGG
>NZ_JBIRRX010000019.1:0-167091 GCF_044333915.1 Embleya sp. NPDC020886
AAGCAGGCGGGCGAGGCCAAGGAGGAACTCCGCGTCGTCGACGTCGCCCAACTCCTCCTGCAATCCGTGCAACTCCCCGAACCACCGGCGACCGAGACCGAGCCGGAGGAGGCGACGGAGCCGGAACCGGCCAAGTAGCCGCAACCGCGCGACGGCGCCTGCCGGCTCGAAGCCCCCGCCCCCGACCTGTCGTCGGGGGTGGGGGCTTCTCGGGTTTCCGGCGGGGCGGGCAACGGGTGAACCGGTGGGCCGACTTCGCGACGCGCGCCGGCCGGTCGCGGGCCCGGTGCGGGCGTCGGCACCGATCCCGGCTCCGCTCGGTCGAGCATGAAGTGCCCCGATTCGTAATTGCCTTTCCGATATCGGAGTCGATGGGCATTTCGCTGTGTACCGTGGCTTCTCGATCGGCTCCGAGCGCAGCGTGTCTGCATGGTGACGAAGGGTTATGGGGCTTTGCGAGCTTCGGGAAAGCGTCGGATGGTATTGGTGGCCGGATTCGCGGCGGCGGCCGTGTTCGTGGGTGGTTTGCCGCCGTTCGATGCGGCGTTCGGCACGCAGGACGACTCGCCGCCGGCGGCGGTGGCGGGCGTCGAGCCGGAGTCGGCCGCCGTCGTGCCGGAGTCGGTCGGTGCGCCGGCGGCGGGTGCCGGGTGGCGGTCGGGTGGGGCGGTGCGGTTGTCGTCGAGCGGCTACACGTTCCGGTTCCACGATCGCAGGGCGGTCGCCTGGCTGGGTCCGTACATCGAGCGCACGGCGGCCGAGTTGCGGCGGATCACCGGGTTGCCGATCGCGGTGGACACCGAGCCGGCCGGCGATGCGACCGCGCGCGGCCGGTGCGACATCGTGGTGGGCGTACTGCCGCACCCGTGCCTGGTGCCCGCCGACGGCGGCCCGTGGCGGGTGGTCACCGACGGAAGCGGCACTCCCGATTGGAGTTGCGGCTTCCATACCCGGGCGCTCGGGGACACGGTCGTCGGTGGACAGGCGTTCATCGACGCCTCCTTCTTCCGTGCCGACGGCACGCCGATCGCCCGATTCGGCGAGGCCGGCATGCGCAATCACATCAGCCACGAACTGGGCCACACCCTGGGCCTGGCCCATGCGGACGAGGCACCCGGGGGCTGCCCCAAGGGTGCCGACTCGGCCGAACGCCCGGTGATGTGCACGTCCTCCAACGGCTATCAGGACTCCCGTGCGGGCCGGTACGTCCAGCAGTTCGACGTCCAGGGCCTGCGGGCGCTCGCGGCGGCGGCGGGCGTGCCGGTGCCGCCGCAGGGTCGGGTGGTCGGGATCGGCGGCCGGTGTCTGGAGGTCGAGGGCGGTACGGCCGCCAACGGCACCCCGATTCGGATCCGGGCCTGCGACCTCGGCCCGGGGCAGTCCTGGATCCTGGAACGGGACGGCACACTGCGGGCGTTGGGCAAGTGCCTCGACAACGCGGGCAATCGCCGCACCGACGGCAACCGGATCCAGTTGTTCGACTGCAACGACTCCGCCGCGCAGAAGTGGATGGTCGACGCACAGGGTCGGATCGTGCACGTCGCGAGCGGTGGGGTGCTCGACGTGGCCGGTGGGAAATCCGCGAACGGGACTGCGGTGCAACTGTATTCGGCCAACGGCGACAGCGGCCAACTCTGGCGCGTCCCGACCTAGGCAGGGCCGTGGCCGCCGGGTGCGCGGTGCCGCGGCGTGGACCGGGACGGACTCCGAGAGTCGGGCAACCGACGGTTTGTGCCATTTGGCGCAACCTCGGAGGCCGGCTGATTTGCTGCCTTTTTCTTGCCGGGAACGGGCTCTAAAGTCGTGTTCACGGGTGGTGACGGCGTGATCACGGAGACGTGACGAGTCGGCGGCATCCTGGGGGGCGACCGTGATTCCCGTGTCACGCCGGGGTTGATGGTCGGAGGGGGGAGGGGCGTTCGACGACCCGTGCGACGGCATTGCGGGCGATTCTCGACGGGAGGGGGTCCGTCGACGTCGCGGGCAGGTGTCGAGGGTTGTCCCGCAACGCTTTCGAGGCCGGTACGTCGGGTGGCGTACCGTCTCGGATCCGTTCGTGCGGAGTCGACGGCGCACCGAGGTGCACGGGTACGGCGGCGCGCGCCGCCGTACCCGTCACCTGTTCCGCCGGTGTTCGTGGATGCCGATGTCCCGGACCGCGCCGGGGACTTGCTCGATGGGGGTGTCGTCAGCCTTCGGCCCGATGTCGGTGGCCGGTGTGAGGAGGAACGCCCCTGCGGTGTGCGACCTGGGAGGGATGAGCCCGCTCGCCGCGCCGGATGACGCCCGCTCGGGGTGGCCGACCGTAGCGTGCCGGTGTGCAAAAACTCTATGCCTGGCTGCGTGCGCACCCGCTGTCGGTGGACGCGATGATCGTGCTTCCGTTGTTGTTGACGAGTGCCGGTCAGGTATACGACGACAACGCGCCGGGTGGCTTCACCCGTTGCGGGCACTCGATCCTCGTGGTGCTCTACTGCCTGGGCGCGACGTTGCGCAGGGCGCGCCGCCGGGCCGCGTTCGCGCTGGTGGCACTGGGCTGTGCGGGACAACTCGTGATGACGTCCGGGATGACCGTGGCGAGCTTCGCGGTCCCGATGGTGCTGTACGTGGCGGCCAAGTCCGGGACCCGTCGGCAGTCGCGAATCGCGCTGGTCTGCGTATTCGTCGTCCCCGTCACGTTCTACTGCGTGCGCCGGGGCAGCAGCCTGGACCTGAACGTGCGCGAGGCGGTGTTCGTCTACAGCTTCCTCACCATCACCCTCGGCATCGCCTGGGTGCTCGGCGACTCGATGCGCACCCGCCGCGCCTACTACGCCGAACTCGAAGAGCGGGCGGCCCGGCTGGAGTTCGAGCGGGACCAACAGGCGCAGATCGCCGCAGCGGCCGAACGATCCAGGATCGCCCGCGAGTTGCACGACGTGGTGGCGCACAACGTGTCGGTGATCGTGGTCCAGGCCGACGGCGCGAGTCGGGCCATCGACAGCTCGCCGGACAAGGCGCGCGAGGCGCTGGACACCATCGCCCGCACCGGCCGCGAGGCGCTGGTGGAGATGCGCCGGCTGCTGGGCGTGCTGCGCGCGCAGAGCGAGACCGAGGCGCTGGTGCCGCAGCCGAGCCTGCGACACCTGGACGACCTGGTCGGCCAGGTCGCGCGGGCGGGCCTGTCGGTGGGCCTGGTCGTCGAGGGCGTGCCGATCGACCCGTCGCGCACCGTCGCCTCGACCGCCTACCGGATCATCCAGGAGGCACTGACCAACACCCGCAAACACGCCGGTTCGACCGCCACCGCCGAGGTCCTGGTCCGCTACCGCGAGGACGCGCTGGAGGTGCGGATCCGCGACGACGGGCGCGGGGCGCAGGCGCCGGGGGACGGGATGGGCCACGGCCTGATCGGCATGCGCGAACGCGTCGCGATGCACGACGGCCGGCTCCACATCGGCCCGGGCCCGGACGGCGGTTGGACCGTGCACGTCGTACTGCCCTACGAGAGCGCCCACGACGCGGTGACGCGACCCGCCCGGTCGACACCGGAGACGGTGGTCGGTCCATAGACGGCGCAGTCGGGCCGGCTCAGGTCGGCGGGGGCGTCGAGCGGGTGTCGGGGAGGGCGGGCAGGCGCACCCGGACCACGGTGCCACGCTCGGGCGCGGGGTCGATCCGGATGTCGCCGCGGTGCAGGTCGACGATCGCCGCGACGATGGACAACCCCAGGCCGCTGCCGCCCTGGGCCCGGCTGCGGCTCTTGTCCGCGCGGTGGAAACGATCGAAGACGTGCGGCAGGTCGGCGGCCGGGATGCCCGGGCCGCCGTCGCGCACCGTCAGCAAGACCCGATCGGCCTCGCGCCGCAGTTCGACCGAGGCCGGCGCGTCCGGCGGCGTGTGCATGCGGATGTTGCCGAGCAGGTTGGCCACCAACTGGCGCAGTCGATCCTCGTCGCCGAGCACCAGCACCGCCCCCGGGCCCGCGAGGGCGGTGTGGTCGAGCGGCCGGTCGGGCTCGACGGCGGCGGCGTCGCGGCACGAGTCGGCCACCACCCGGGCCAGGTCCACCGGTTCCAGGTCGATCTCCCGCTCCTCGTCCAGGCGCGCGAGCAGCAACAGCGCCTCGACCAGGCCGTTCATCCGACGCACCTCGGCGCGCATCCGCGCCACCGCGTCGTCCACCGAGGCCCGATCCGGGAGCGCGCCGCGCTGGTACAACTCGGTGTATCCGCCGATCGATTGCAGCGGCGTGCGCAACTCGTGGGAGGCGTCCGCGACGAAGCGCCGCAGCCGCTCCTCCGAGGTGTCCCGGGCCATGAACGCGGCCTGGATCCGGTCCAACATGCGATCCAGGGCGGTGGCCAACCGGCCGACCTCGGTCCGCGGGCCGATCAGCGGATTGTGCACACGCCGCGCGTAGTCGCCCGCCGCGATCGAGTCGGCGACACGGGCGGCCTGTTCCAACGGCCGCAGTTCGCGGCGCACGAACAGCGCGCCGAGCAGGCCCAGGGTCGGCAGCGCGACGCCCACGGTGATCAGCACGACGTACAGCGCGTGATCGGCCGCCTGTTCGGCGTCGTTCGTGCTCAACGCGACCAGGGCGGTACGCCCGTCGGTCAGATCCTGGATCCGGACCCGGAACCTCTCGTCCGAGCCGGGCTCGCCGGAGCGGGCGGTGACCGTGCGGCCGGCGGCCGGCAGCGTGCCGGTCAACTTCGGTCCCGGGCCGTGCGGCGGACGGCGGCCGGGGGCGGCCAGGGCGATGCGCAGGCCGCCGGGATACGTCAGCCACACGCCCGGATCCAGGCCGAGCGGCTGGTTGTTGCGTTCGCGCTGGTCCAGGGCTCGCAACGCGGCCACGGTGGTGTCGAGTTGGTTGTCCAGGCGGTCGAACAGCGAATCCCGCAATACGCCCACGGTGACCGCCGCACAGGTGTTGAGGACCACGGTGCAGACCAGGACGAGCACGATCACCAGCCGCCGGCTCAGCGGTTGCCGGCGTGTTCTGGGCCGCCGGCTCAGCACGGTGGGGTGCGCAGGCAGTAGCCCACCCCGCGACGGGTGTGGATCAGCGGGGTGCCCTGGCCGTCGTCGATCTTGCGGCGCAGGTAGCTGATGTAGGTGGCCACCACGGTGTCGTCGCCGTTGAAGTCGTAGGACCACACGTGTTCCAGCAGCCGGGCACGAGTCAGTACGTGGTCGGGATGCAGCATCAGGTAGCGCAGCAACCGGAATTCGGTGGGCGACAGATCGACGGGCCGGCCGCCGCGGCGCACCTGGTGGGCGGTGGCGTCGAGTTCGAGGTCGGCGACGCGCAGTACGTCGCCGCCGGGGTCGGTGCGACGGGTGCGGCGGAGCACGGCCTCGACGCGCGCGGTGACCTCGTCCAGGCCGAACGGCTTGGTGATGTAGTCGTCGCCGCCCGCGGTCAGGCCGCGGACCACGTCCTTGCGGGTGTCGCGCGCGGTGAGGAAGACCACGGCCACCGGGAGACCGTCGGAGCGCAGTCGGCGCAGCACCTCGAAGCCGTCGTCGTCCGGGAGCATCACGTCGAGCAGGATCAGCTCCGGCAGGAAGTCCCGGGCGACGGTGAGGGCTTGGCGGCCGGTGCCGGCGGTGCGGACGTCGTAGCCGACGAAGCGCAGGAAGCGGGCGACGGTGTCCACGATCGCGGGTTCGTCGTCGACGACCAGGAGACGGCCGCGATCCTGGGGTGCGGGGTGGGCGGGCCGGCCGGCCTGCGGGTCCGGGGGGCTCATCGGGGCCTTTCGGTCGAGTGGTCGGTGATGGGTGGGCGGTCGGCGGGTGGTCGTGTGCGTACCACCGTGCCGGCATCCGCGCGGTGGTCGCGTGCGTGGGGTCGACGGGTGCTGCGGTGCGGTCCGCGACGGGTGCCGGCACCCGTTCAGGGTGTCGTACCAACAGGGGTCCGTTCTATGGGAGTTGCGTGTGAATGGCCCCGGCCGGGGCGGTTGTCGGCGGTTGCGGGACGGGTCGGCTCCTAGCGTGGTTCGCGTCGACCACCCCCGCCTTCGAAGTGCACCGTCCGGGAGTTCGTGATGTCCACGTTGTTGTATCGCCTGGGGCGCTTCGCCTATCGGCGTCGCCGGCTCGTCATCACCGGTTGGGTGCTGATCCTGCTGTTCGCGGCCGGTGCCGCGGTCACCCTGATGCGGCCGTTCGCGGCGCAGAACACCATCCCGGGCACCGAGTCGCAACGATCCCTCGACGTCCTGGAGGCCCGATTCCCCACCGCCGACGGCGCGGAGGGCCGGATCGTCCTCCGGGCGGCGGACCGCGGCACGATCACCGCGGGACCGGCGCGGCAGGCGGTATCGGCCGCCACCGCCGCAGCCGCCGTGCTGCCCGGGGTGGCTGCGGCCGAGGACCCGTACGGCGCCGGCGCGGTCTCGGCCGACGCGACCACCGCGATCATCGCGCTGACCTTCACCGAGAAGCAGGCCGAGGACGTCTCGGCGGCCACCCGGGACGCCGTCGAGGAGATCGCCGAGGGGGCCAGGGCACGCGGCCTGACCGTCGAACTGGGCGGCGACACGTTCGTCGAGCAGCCGGCGCCGTTCGGCGTCGGCGAGATCGCCGGACTGGTCGTCACGCTGGGCGTGTTGCTGTTCGTCTTCCGCTCGTTGCGCGCCTCGCTGGTGCCCCTGGCGACCGCGCTGGTCGGGGTGGTCGTCGGGGTGCTGCTGGTGCTCGCCGGCGGCCGTTTCGTGACCATGGACAGCAGTTCGCTCACGCTGGCGACGATGTTGGGTCTGGCGGTCGGGGTGGACTACGCGTTGTTCATCGTGTCCCGGCACCGGGATCAGGTGCGCGCCGGCGTGGAACCCGAGGAGTCGGCCGCGCGTGCGGTGGGCACGGCGGGGACGGCGGTGGTCTTCGCGGGCGCCACGGTGGTGATCGCGTTGGCCGCGCTGGCGGTGGTGCGGATCCCGTTCCTGACCGTGATGGGGGTGGCCGCCGCCGCCACCGTGGTGGTGGCCGTACTGGTCGCGCTGACCCTGTTGCCGGCGCTGCTGGGGGTGCTCGGGTCGCGGGTGGCGGCGAGTTCGATCCCGGCACTGCGCCGGTCGGCGGATCGGGCCGACGGCGGGCGGGGCGGCGCGGGCGACGGTGTGCGGGGCGGTGTACGGGCGTCGGCGGGACTGCGCTGGGTGCACGCGGTGACCCGGTCGCGGTGGGTGGTGTTGCCGTTGGGCGTCGCGGCGCTGGCCCTGTGCGCGCTGCCCGCCCTGGATCTGCGTCTGGGCCTGCCCAAGGACCGCAGCGACACCACGGCGGTACGAGCCCAGGACCTGGTCGACGCCGGCTTCGGCCCGGGCTACACCGGCGCGCTGATCGTGGTCGTCCAGGGCCCGAGGACGATGGTCGGGCCCGCGGCGGAGCAGGTCGCCGCCCGGGTGGCCGACCTGCCGGAGGTGGCCTCGGTGGCGCCGCCGGTGCCGAACGCGGCCGGGGACACCGTGCTGGTCAAGGTGATTCCGGCGACCGGCCCCGAGTCCTCGCGCACCCGGGACCTGCTCGACGACATCCGCCGGGCGCGCGATCCGATCGCCGCGGTCACCGGGACCCGGATCGACGTCACGGGCAGTACGGCGGTCGATCTGGACGTGGCGGCCAAGCTCGCGTCGGCGCTGCCGGTGTACTGCCTGGTCGTGATGGGCCTGGCGATCCTCCTGCTCACCGTGGTCTTCCGCTCGGTGGTGGTGCCGGTCAAGGCGGCGCTGGGTTTCCTGCTGTCGGTGCTCGGCGCGTTGGGCGCGGTGGTGGCGGTCTTCCAGTGGGGTTGGTTGTCCGGCCTGATCGGCCTGGACGGCACCGGTCCGATCGTGAGCTTCCTGCCCGTCCTGGTGATCGGCATCCTGTTCGGTCTGGCGATGGATTACGAGGTTTTCCTGGTCTCGCGGATGCGCGAGGAGTACACCCGCGGGCGGCCCGCGGTGGAGGCCCTGCGGGTGGGCTACGGCCACAGCGCGAAGGTGGTCACCGCCGCCGCGTTGATCATGATCTCGGTGTTCGGGGCGTTCGTGCTCTCCGACAACGGAGTGGTCAAGGGCATGGGTTTCGCGCTGGCGATCGGTGTCCTGTTCGACGCCTTCGTGGTGCGGATGACGCTGGTCCCGGCGGTGATGGCGATTCTCGACCATCGGGCCTGGTGGTTGCCCCGGCCACTGCACCGATTGCTCCCGCACATCGACCTGGAGGGCGCGAAACTCGCCCACCGACTCGATGCCGGGCCGCCGAACACGGCCGACGCGACCTCCGGGTCGGCCGCCGCGATGTCACGGGAGTGAGTGCACACGTGATGAACGAGACCGAATTCCCGCTTCAAGGGCCCGGCTTCCATATTCGCCTGGCGGAGTTGATCGAGGTGGTCCCGGACAACGACTGGCAGTGGAGCGTGTTGGAATGCATCGGCATCGGCACCATGCCATGGGAGATGAAAGCCTGCCGAACGGGCGAACTCGTGCTGGCCTCACAGGTCGGGTTCCTGATGTCCTGGCACGAGTTCAAGGAATTCGCGGACGGACTGGAATGGGCCGAGGACCTGCTCGTCGTCGCCGCGGAGTCGCGCGAACGCCTGAAACCCGAACAACTGCGCATCGACGACTTCTCCGACTGCCTGCTGACCCTGGAGGCATTCGCCAACACCACCTGGACGGTCACCGCCCACCCCCGCCTCTCCGACACCGTGGACATCGTCGAACTGCTCCGGAGCCGGTACGGGGGTAGCTGACGGGCACGACCGGCCACGCCGGGGCCGCAGGGCGGAGTCGGTCGCGGTGGCGCCGGTGAAGCCGCAGCCGTCGACGCCTACGGGCCGGCGTGGCGTTGCGAGTGGGCGGAGCGCGGGGTGGGCCAGGGCTGCTCCGGTGCCTGCTCCCGGACCAGGCCGGTCAGGACGGCGTCGACCAGTCGCTCCGCCTCCCGGTCGGTGGCGCGCGGGCCGTCGAGTTCGACCAGGCCGTCGGTGAGCAGCGTGGCCAGCCCGTGCACGGCGGCCCAGACCACGAATTCGGCTCCCGGGCGGGCGGTGGAGGGCAGTTCGCCGGTGTCGACGAGCCGGTCCAGTTCGGCGACGAGCACGTCGTGGGGATGCGGGGAGATCGGGGTGCGTGGGTCGGACCGGCCGGCGGCGAAGGCCAACCGGGCGACCGCCGGGTCCTCCATGGCCCAGCGCACGTAGCTGCGGCCGTAGGCGATCAGACGCCGGTGGGGGTGGTCGCCAAAGGTGCGCCCGGCGGCCCGCCGCAGCCGCTCGCCGAGGCGGGCGATCACCCGTTCGGACAGGGTGCGCACGAGTGCGTCGCGCGAGGGAAAGTGATGGTAGGCGGCGCTCGGGGCGACGCCGACCCGGGCCGATGCCTCACGCAACGACCAGCCGTCGACTCCGCGTTCGCGTACGAGTGCCTCGGCGGCGTCGAGCAGCGCGGCGCGCAGCTCGCCATGGTGATAACGCTCTTTGCTCACCTGTGGATCTTAACAGTGTTCAGACGTGCGGTCCCGGATCGGTGTTATGGTCCATGGGTTGTCTGAACACTGATCAGATGGGATGGCCCGGGAATGTGCCCCGTTGAACCCCTCTCGAACGACTCGATCGCGGACACCGGACCGGCCGGTGGATCGGCGCCGCCGGACGTGCGCGACGCCCCGCCGCCGGTGGTGCGGGGCGAGCCGGTGGAGTTGTGCGCCGGTGTCTTCGTCATCCCCGACAACCGGGTACCGCTGGTGCCCAACATCGGCATCGTCGTCGGCGAGCGGGCCGCGCTGGTGATCGATACCGGCCTCGGTCCCCGCAACGGTGCCCGAGTGCTCGACCGGGCCAGGCGTTTGGCCGGCGACCGGCCGCTGTACCTGACCACCACGCACTTCCATCCCGAACACGGCTTCGGCGCACAGGCGTTCAAGGGTGCCGCGACGATCGTCTACAACCGGGCCCAGCGCGAGGAATTGCGCCGCAAGGGTGCCGGCTACACGGGCATGTTCGCCGGGCTCGGGCCGCACGTCGCAGCGGCCCTCGAAGGTGTCGAATCGGTCGATCCGGACATGGTCTACACCGACGAGGCCGAGATCGATCTCGGCGGCCACATCGCGGTGTTGCGGGCTTCGGGGCCGGCGCACACCGGGTCCGACCAGACCGTGCTGATCGACGGGCGGGTGTTGTTCACGGGCGATCTGGTGGAGACCCGGATGTTCCCGATCCTGCCGTACTTCCCGCCGTTCGACACCGACGTCGACGGGAGCGGTTGGATCGCCCTGCTCGACCGACTGCTCGCCGACGAGCCCGAGATCGTCGTTCCCGGCCACGGCGAGGTCGCCGATGCCGGACTGATTCGCGAGGTTCGGGGCTACCTCGACCATGTGCGCGCCGAGACCCGGCGGTTGCGGGCGGACGGGGTCTCGGTCGACGACGCGGCGGCGCGGATCGATCGGGACGCGCGGGCCCGGTGGGCGACCTGGGACAACCCCGAGTGGATCGGCTTCGCGGCACGGGCCTTTTGGCACGCCGACACGGGCGTCGATGCCAAGGGGTGAGGGAGCGAGTCGGGCGTCCCCGCCGACCCGGGCGGGCGCGCGTCCGCGACGGGCCGCGCCCCGCCCGCCGACGGTCGTCGGTGGGCGGGGCGCGGTGGGTGCCGGTCGATCGGCCGGGTCAGTGCGTGTAGAGGTAGATCAGGCCCTGGGGGCCGTTGGAGCAGAAGAAGCTCGGACCCCACAGTTCGTAGCCCGCCACGCCCGCCGCGTGACACGCGGACTGCGTGTAGTACACACCGCGCACGTGGAACTCGCCGGCTGCGGCGGCGCTCGTCGCCGTGGCCAGGGGAAGCAGGACGGCGGCGGCGCCCGCGACGAGCAGTGCGATACGTTTCTTCACGTGCCAACTCCTTTGATTCGGAAGGCATTTGACAAATTGTCAGATGGCTTCGGAGATGGTGCGATGCCGCTCGAATGCTAGTCGGGTGGAGTCGGACAGGTCCATGCCAATCGATGGAAAGGTCTAGGCCAATCTTTCGATCCGGTCGACGCCCTGCGAGGCCCGCCCGGCGTCGCCCCGGGGTGCGACGGCGTTCGGTCAGGGGGCCCGGGTTCGCCCGGGTCGTGGCGGCGGGGGCAGGCTCCGTTCGATGGCGGCGACTCGTTCGAGCGCGCGGTGGATTTCCGCCGCCTCCCGCCGGTAGGTCGCCAGGGCCTGCCGGATGACGTGCACGGGGACCTGGTCCCTGAGCTCTCGGCGCAGGTCGGAGTAGCCCTGGCGGAGCTCGGCCAGCTCGGCCAGGAGGTGGTGCCGGGCCAGGCGTACCAGCAGCGCCGGGTATCGGCGCAGCACCTCGTGGTTGCGGTAGCCGGGTGGGCAGACCTCGTACAGCGCTTCCACCGTGCGCGCATCCGGCCGGGCCGGCCCGGCCGGCTCGGGCCCCCCGTCCGGCGGGGCCTGGGTGCCGTGCCGGGCCTTTTGGCGCGCGACGTCGAACCGGCTGGGCAGCTCCCAGGACGGCGTGGCGTCGGCGATGTCGTTCATATGTTCGAATCATCGCATCTCGGATACCCCCCTCGGCAACCGGAACGGAAGCCGCCGCCGGCCCGTGATCAGCGGGTGATCAACCGGTCACCGGGACGAGGAGGACGGGCGCCTCGGAGTGGTGCAGGACGGCGTGCGTGACGCGGCCCAGGTTGGGACCGAACCGGCCGGTCTTGCGGTGGGCGGCCAGCACGACCAGCGTCGCGTGGGCGCTCGCGCCGACCAGGGCGTGCGCCGGGGTGTCGAGGGCGACGTCCTCGACGACGGTGACGTCCGGATACTTCCCGCGCAGCGGCGCGAGCGCGGTGGTCACGGTGGCGTGGGCCACCTCGCGCCAGTCGTACAGGGCCGGGGCGTAGCCGGCGCTGCCCGCCATCATCGCCGGGTAGCGCCACACGTGCAGGGCCCGCAGCGGGAGGCCCTGGGACTGGGCCCGGGCGAAGGCGGCCTCCAGCGCGGCGGTGCAGTCGTCGTCGGACACGCCGACCACGATCGGCTTCGCGGCGTCCGTGCCGCTGGTGTCGTGATCGGGGTGCACGACCAGCAGCGGGCAGCGGGCCGCGGCCGAGACGGGCAGGCTGACCGAGCCGAGCAACAGGCCGGCGAAGCCGCCCAGGCCCCGGCTGCCGACCACGAGCAGGGCGGCGCGGTCGCTCGCGGCCTCCAACGCGTCCATGGCGTTGGCGAATTCGACGGTGGAACGGATGGACAGCTCGGGGTGGCGCAGCCGGGCACGTTCCGCGCCCCGCTCGACGATGTGGCGTGCTTCCTCGCGCAGTTGTTGGCCGAAGTGGTCGTCGGCGTGCCCGAGTTCGACCCATTCGAGCGCGTGCAGCACCTCCAGGGTGGTGTGCCGGCGCAGCGCCTCGTCCGCCGCCAGGTCCACGGCCCGCTCCGCGCCGGGCGAGCCGTCGAAACCGACGACGACGTGCCCGCGCGGGGGAGTCGACTGGGAGGTCGAACCGGTGGATTCGGCTGCCTGGTTCACGGCGGATCCCTTCGGTGTGCTCGGCGGCCCCGGTGGGCCGACCTGTGATCAGTCTTGGTGGTCGGGCGGACCGGGCCCAGGGCCGGAGGTCCCGCTCCGAGTGAGCCGGTCGGCCTGCTCGGCGTCGAGGAGCACCCACCGCGTACCCCGGGTGCCCGGGTGTCGAATCCACCGAGCCCGCCCGACCGCCGGCCACGCGGCGCGGCCGACGACCGCGCCCCGCCCCCGGTCAGTCCAGGGGTACCCGCCAGTCCAGCAGCGCGCCGGCGTCCGGGGCCGGCCCGAACGAGCAGGTGCCGCCCAGGGTTTCGGCGCGTTCGCGAAGGTTGGCCAGGCCGCTGTCGCGGGTGCGGTCGGCCGGCGGGCCGACGCCGTCGTCGCGCACCCGTACCCGCACCTGCTCGGCGTCGGCCTCGACGTGAACGTCGACGCGGCCGGCGTGCGCGTGGCGGGCGGCGTTGGCGAGTGCCTCGCGCAGGACGGCGACGACGTGGTCGGCGGTCGGTTCCGGTACCCGGGTGTCCAGCAGCCCGTCCACCCGCAGCGTCGCCGAGAAGCCCAGGACCGGGCCGGCCGCGTCGACTTCGCGCAGACAGCGGGAGCGCAGGCCGGCGCCGGTCTCCCGGTCGCGGGCCTTGAGGGAGAAGATGGTGGAACGGATCACCTTGATGGTGTCGTCGAGTGCGTCGACGGCGGTCTCGACCCGTTCGAGGGCTTCGGGGTGATCGATGAAGCGGGTGGCGCTCTGCAGCGTCATGCCGGTGGCGAACAGGCGTTGGATGGCCAGGTCGTGCAGGTCGCGGGCGATCCGGTCGCGGTCCTGGAAGACGGTCAGCAGTTCGGCGTCGCGGCGCCGCTCGGCGATCTCCAGGGCGAGCGCGGCGTGATCGGCGAAGCCGGTCACCATGCGCACGACGGCGTCCGACAACTGCGGCCGGTCGGTGCGGTTGGCGACCAGGAGCACGCCGCGGATGCGTTCGGGAGTGCCCAGCGGCAGCAGGAAGGCCGAGCCGAGATCGACGCCCGTCGCGGTGGCGACCACCACGCCCGGGTGCCGGCCGAGGTCGGCGGTGACGGTCGTCTCGCCGGAGTTGAACACCTTGCCCAGCAGGGTGCCTTCGCCGGACAGGACGAGTCCTCGGACCCGGTCGGCGGCGACCCCTTCGGCGGCCTCGACGACCAGGTCGGGCGTGCCCGGGACCGGAACGGCCAGGGTGACCAGGTCGGCCTCGGCCATCTCCCGGACGGTCGCGGTGAACGAGCGCAGCACGTCCGCTGGGTCGTCGCCGGAGAGCAGGCTGCGGGTGAGTTCCGAGCTTGCGGTGAGCCAGTGTTCGCGACGGCGCACGTCGTCGTACAGGCGGGCGTTGTCGATTGCGACGCCGGCGGCGGCGGCGAGGGTGCGCAGGACCGCCTCGTCGTCCTCGTCGAAGTCGGTGCCGCCGCGTTTCTCGGTCAGGTACAGGTTGCCGAAGACGGTGTCGCGGATGCGGATCGGTACGCCCACGAAGGTGTTCATCGGCGGATGACCGGGTGGGAAGCCGAAGGAGTCGGCGTGTTCGGTGAGGTCGTGCAGGCGCAGCGGGTGCGGGTCGCGGATGATCAGGCCGAGGATGCCGCGCCCGGTGGGGAAGGGGCCGATACCCAGGATCGTGTCGGCGTCCATGCCCACCGGCAGGAACCGGGCCAGTCGTTCCTCGTCGCCGATCACACCCAGGGCGCCGTACTCGGCGTCGACCAGGGTGGTGGCGGATTCGACGATCCGGCGCAGCACGGTCTCCAGGTCCAGGTCGCTGCCCACCGACAGCACGGCCTCCAACAGTCCGCCCACCCGATCCCGGGTCGCGCGGACCGCCTCCACGTGCGCCTGCAGCTCGTCCAACAGCTCGTCCAGGCGCATGCGCGGCAGCGCGGGTCGCTCGTGCGACGCCACAACCCCTCCAAGACCTCGGTGATTCATCGGGACATTTCCGAGGCCCATGGTGTCAAACGCCGACTCGCCGGCCACCGCCGCGGGGCGGCGGCCCGTCGTCGCGGACGGGCCGATCGGCGTGCACCGTGCCCCGACGGGCCCCGGTCATTCGGGACTTCCGGCCCTGTTCCGTGCGGTCGCCGGGTGTGAGACTGAGGGCGCGCCGACCCGACCGGGTGTGCCGCGTCCGCAACTCCCGGGGAGCACAGCATGGAAGCCGGCCGCACCACCGAAGCCGCCGCCGGAGTACGGCTGCCGCGTGATCCGGGCGCCGCGGGCATGCCCGTGCCACAACCCGCGAGCGGGCAACCGGACGGCACCATCCGGGTGTTCCTGCTGGACGACCACGAGATCGTCCGGCGCGGGCTGGCCGACCTGCTCGGGGCCGAGCCCGACATCGAGGTGGTCGGCGAGTCGGCGTCCGCGCAGGAGGCGATCCGGCGCATCCCGGCACTGCGCCCGCACGTGGCCATCCTGGACGGGCGACTGCCCGACGGCAGCGGGGTCGACGTCTGCCGTGCGGTGCGCTCGTCCTTCCCGGAGATCAACGCGTTGATCCTGACCTCGTACGACGACGAGGACGCCTTGTTCTCCGCGATCATGGCCGGCGCGGCCGGCTATGTGCTCAAGCAGATCAGGGGCAGCGAACTGGTGCGCGCGGTACGGGAGATCGCCGCCGGCCGGTCGCTGCTCGATCCGGCGGTCACCGCGAAGGTGCTCGAACGGGTGCGGACCGGATCGGGCGAGGATCCCCGGGTCGCCTCGCTCTCCGACCAGGAACGCCGCATCTTCGACCTGGTCGCGGAGGGCCTGACCAACCGGCAGATCGCCGAGCGCATGCATCTCGCGGAGAAGACCGTCAAGAACTACGTGTCGACCATGCTGCACAAGCTGGGCTTCGAACGCCGCGTCCAGGCGGCGGTCTTCGCCGGCACCCTGCCGCAGCACCGCGCGCGCGACTGAGCGGAGCGACGCGGTGACGCGGCGGCGCGCCCACTGGGCCCGCGAGGCGCCCGGGTGCTTGGGCGTGCAGGCGTGCGTGCGCTCGGGCGGGCCGGCGGGCGGCGCGCTCGCCCCCGTGGTCGATCACTCGGAGCGCGAGTTGCTAAAGTCTGCAATTGCTCAATCCGTGCCGACCGGGCGCGGCGCGATCGGAGGGACGTGGAGCGGTGAGCACCCCGCTGTACGAACTCAAGGCCGAGTTCTTCAAGACGCTCGGCCACCCGGCCCGGATCCGGGTGCTGGAGTTGCTCAGCGAACGCGAGTACGCGGTCGCCGAAATGTTGCCCGAGGTCGGCATCGAGGCGACGCGGCTGTCCCAGCAGTTGGCCGTGCTGCGCCGGGCGAACCTGGTGGCGGTCAGCCGTCGGGAGGGTTCGAGCGTCTACTACACGCTCACCAGCCCCCAGGTGGCCGACCTGCTCGCGGTCGCCCGCCGGATCCTGACCGGTCTGCTCACCGACCGGATGGGACTGCTCGAGGACCTGCGCGCGACCACCCCCCGAGCCGCTCCGTGAATCGCGACCTGCCCGGATCCAGGCCCGCGACCAATCCGGCCTACAGCCTTCGCATCCACGTGCCGCCGGGCGCCGCCGGCCTGGTCGCGACCGTACTCGCCGAAGCACCCGGCACCGTGGCCAGTCGCCTCGACGAGCCGGACGCGATGGGCACGTGTCGGATCACCCTGGACGCGGACGGCCCCGGCACGCTCGCCTGGCTCACCCGGACGTTGGCCCGGCGCCTGGGCGCCGACCTGCTGCATACCCAGGACCCGGTGTTCGCCGCCGCCTCCACCGGCAAGTTGACCCTGCGGGTGTGCGCGGCGACCACCACCGGTCACGACATCGCCCTGCTCGACGCCGACGCCGACCGCCGGGTCGTCTCGCACCTGGCCGCACACCCCGATCAGACCGATCACTACACCGGACGACGGCACCGCGTCGCGTTGATCAGCGACGCCAGCGCCGTCCTGGACTTCGACGCGCTGCCCGCCGACGCCGCGCTGCCCGCGCTCGAATCCCAGGCCGTACACCTGCGCAGGGCCACCGGGCTCGACGTCTTCCCGCTGCCCATCGCCACGCCGCAGGTCGAGGACATCGCCCAGGCGGTCCGGCTGCTCGCCCCCGGTTTCGCCGCCGTCGTGCTCGTCCACACCCGCCCCGAACACGTGTCGACCACCCGGACCATCCTCGGCCCCACGCCGCCGGTGCTCCTGCTCGACACGCTCAACGACGGCCTCGCCGTGGCCATCGCCGCCGCGACGGTCAACGCGCTGGTCAACCGGGGGGTCAACCCGCTGAGCGGGCGCGTGGTGCTGGTGGATCCGGCGCGGGGCGGGGACCTGACCGGGTTGCTGATCGCCTCCGGCATCGCCGACCTGACCCTGTTCGACCCCTTCGGCCCCGGAGCCGGCACGCTGGGGGTGGTCGCCGCCGAGGCCGACCTGATCGTCGACCTCACCGGACTGGCCACGCCGCCGGAGGGTGTCCCGGTCCTGCGGGCCCGGCCCGAGGCACCGCCGCGGTTCGCGGCGGCCACCACCGGCCCGCGCCCGCTGCACGCGCTGCCCGGACTGCTCACGGCGGCCACCACGACCCGGCGGTCGATCACCGCGCTCGCCCGGGTCGCCGCGGTGCACGCGTTGATCGAGGGCACGCCGCGCGACGCGCTGCTGCCCGCGCCGGACCAGCCGGGCCTGGCGGCGTCGATCGCGGCGGCGGCCACCCACGCCCTCACCGTCGACTCGGGCTGAGCCGGGTCGCGCGGGAGGACTCGACGGGGGTCAGCCGGGGACGTCGCCGGCCGCGGTCTCGATCAGGTCGACGACCCGGAGCGGCTGCGAGGCCAACGAGGCGTGGCCGGTGGCGAGTTCGATGACCTTGCGCGGCTGCATGCGTTCGGCCATGCGCCGCTCGTTGTTCGGATCGATCATCCGGTCCTGCGCCGACACCTGGTACCAGGTCGGCTTGGCGCGCCAGGCCGGCGCGGTCACGGTGTCACCGAACGTCGAGGCCAGGGGAGCCTTCTGGGTGACCGCCATGACCAGTGCCTCGTCCTCGGACAGGTCCTGGCAGAAGCTCTCCCGGAACTTGTCCTGCTTGATCCACAGGAAGCCGTCCGAATCGGGAGCGAGGTTGTCGAACGCGGCCGGCGGCATCTCCTGGCTGAGCTGCCCGGGGCTCTCGCCCGCGTCGGGAGCGAACGCGGCGATGTAGACCAGCCCGGTGACATTGGGCAGATCGCCCATCTCGGTGATGACCGCACCGCCGTAGGAGTGACCCACCAGCAGCACCGGCCCGTTCACCTGCCGGACCATCTTGCGGGTGCGCTCGGCGTCGTCGGCCAGCGACGTCAACGGATTCTCCACCGCGAACAACGAACCGAAGCCCCGATCGCGCAATTCGACGACGACCTTCGCCCAGTGGGCGGCCCCGCCCCAGAACCCGTGCACGAGAACAACAGTCGGCTTGTCGGCCATGACGGCGCACCATTTCGCTCGGTGATCGATTGTCACTAACGGTCACAAGCTATGCGAGATGTCACCCGCCGGCACCTCGCGGACGACCCCGGTCCGGACGGGGCCGGCGGTGGAGCCCAAGCGGATCGGAGCACGGTCGAATCCGCGGTGCGACCGAGGGGTGACCCGATGGTGGACCCGGTGCCGACCGAGTGGTATCGATGCCGGATGAACATCGATCACGCCGATCCCGACGTCCTGGCCGCGCTCCGCGCCGCGTTCGATCCCGACGGCTCGGCGAAGCCGGCACTGGGATGGCCGGCGGTGCACGCCTTCGAGGCGGAGCACGGTGTCGTGTTGCCCGAGCCCTATCGCAGCCTCGTCGCCGAGATCACCGACGGGTCGTCGGCCGGGCCGCCGGAGTTCGGCCTGCTCGGGCTCGCGGAGATGCCCTCCGATTGGGGCGCCGGTCGGCCGGAACGCGATCCGGGCAAGCCCTTTCCGCTCACCTCGCAGTGGTTGTGGGACGACGACCCCAGGCCCGAAGAGGAGACCGAGCCGATCCTGGAGCAGGTCTTCGACCACGGAACGATCGTGCTCGGCACCGACGGATGCGGCATGTATTGGCACCTCGTCGTCACCGGGCCGCACCGGGGACACCTCTGGAACATCTGCGGCGAGGGCGCGACGCCCTTCGGCGCCGAATTCGGATTCACCTCCGGCGCCCCGGGATTCGCCGGGTGGGTGGCGCACTGGGCGGCCGGCAAGGAGTGGTTCGACGTCGGATGAGGCGGCCGGAAGGCATGTGACGCGGGTCTCATCCCGGCGTCGATGAGTCGAGCGGGTCGGGGCGGTCATAACCACGAGGACGACGACAGGGACCGGGCGACCCCGGTGATCCACCGGGATCGCAGACCCTGTCACCGGTCACCGAGAGGACGAGACCCGATGAGCGACGTTGCCAACGGCCCTGCCCACTACTTCCCTTCGATCGAGAAGAAGTACGGCCGACCCGTCTCGGAATGGCTGGACATCATCCGGTCCTCGCCGCTGACCAAGCACATGGAACTGGTCGCCTGGCTCAAGACCGAGCACGGTCTCGGTCACGGCCACGCGAACGCCCTGGTGAAGCACACCCACACGGTGGACGGCGACAAGTAGGGGCCGGCGGCGTACCCGCGCGGCGGGTCGCCGTCGGCTCCGGACGAGGCGGGCCCGCCACGGGGGTGTGGGTCCGCGCGGTCGGGGTCGGTCGGCGCCGCGCGTGGCAACGGGACGGGCCCCGAGAGGGCGCCCGTCCCGCGTGGCCGGCTCGGTGCCGGTCGGTTACGGAGTGCAGGCGAGGGTGCCGGCGCGAAGGGCGTGGCCGCCGTCGTTGCCGTCGTCCGCCCACACGACCGGCTTGACGCCCGCGACGCAGGCGGCCTGTGGCGCGATGGCGAAGCCCTCGTTGTTGTAGTCGGGCATGCCGGTCGGGCGGTCGTACCGGGCGGTCACGGTGAACCGGCCCTGCGCGTCGATGTCGAGCACGGCGCTCCGACCCTGGCAGGTGTCGTCGCACGAGGCCCACAAGTGGCCGGTGGCGGGCTCGAATTCGAGGTCCATCACCGCCGGGAAGCCGCTCGTGAAGGTGGCGACCCGGGTGTATCCGCCGCCGCTCTGGTTCAACGCGTAGGCGTACACCGTGCCGTTGGCCTCCAGGCCGGCGAAGACCAGGCCGCTGCCGTGGCCCGGGTAGGCGGCCGGGTCGTAGGCGGCGCCGGTGTGTTCGTCCCGGAAGCCGTGTGCGGTGAGGAACGTGTCCGGGATCCAGGAGATGCCCTCCAGACCGCTGTTGGCCGCCACCGCGGGCAGATCGGCGGTGAGATTCCATTCGGCGGTCGCGTTCAGCGAGCCGGCCGTGCCGGAGACGTCGTAGCGCAGGATCTTCGGCAGGCTGACACCGTCGTTGTCGTTGTCGCGTTCGGTCGCCACGAACAGCCCGTCGGGGCTGAAGCTCACGCCCTCCGCGTCCGGGTCGCCGGAGCCGTTGGCGTAGTTCAACGCCTTGCCCGAAGCCCAACCACCGGACGGATCCGGGCGCCACGTCGCGCCGTTGGGCACCAGCCGGTAGAGCCGGCTCGGGCCGTTGCGCACCGCCCACAACACGCCGGGGCTCTGGAAGGACAGACCGCTGAGGTTCTCGCCGAACACGTTCGAGGCGTCGGCGACGGTGACGCCGGAGCCGCCGGGCCAAGTGCTCCCGGACGACTGCCCGCACGCGTTCGCCGCGCCCTTGGTCGGTGCGGTGGTCGTGGTGAACGCGCCGGTGCCGTCCGCGCAGCGGCCGTACGTGGTGCTCGCGTGCGCGGTCCACGAGTAGGAGTCCACCAGCGTGGAGCCGCCGGCCCGGAACAGCCGGGCCGAGTCGGAACCGCCCAACCCGAACGAGGAGTCGACGTCCAGCGCCAGATGCCCGCCCGCCGCCAACGAGGTGCCGGCGGCGACGGTGTACGAGTGCGAGTTGTCGTTGTCCTTGACGACCCAGCCGGACAGGTCGACCGCCGTGGTACCGGTGTTGACCACCTCGACCCAGTCGCCGGGCGAACCGCCGTTCGACTCGACCTCGTTGATGCGCACCGTGGGTGCTGCCTGGGCCGCCGACGCCTGCGTCGGGGCCTGTGCGGATGCCGGTGAGCCGGACAACCCGAAGGCCGTCACGGACAGGGCGACGGCGACGAGTCGGACTCTTCCACGCCAATGCGTTCGCAAGGTGACCAGTCCTTTGTCTCAGGGGGTCGGGCAACGCACACCCTCCTGCGCAAAAGGTTCCGGCATATCGGCGACGGACGCCTTAACTTGCCGCGAACTGCGTGGGAAGGGCATGGGGCCGGCTGCGCCGCGTGACACTACGGTGGCTGTACGGGTGGCCGGCCGCGCCGGCCGGGTGGGCTGATTCAGCGCACACTCGGGTAGCGGACGCCGATCTGTGCGCGGACGGTGTCCAGGGTGCGCATCACCGCGAGGGTGCCGGCGAGCGGGACCAACGGCGACTCGGTCTCGCCGGCGCGCAGACAGCGGTTCACCTCGGCGGCCTCGTGCCGCATGGTGCCGCGTTCGGGATCGGCGGTGACCTCGGCGAGCAGGACCGTCCGCGGCTCCCGGCCCGGTCGGTGGACGACGAAGCGGTCGGGGTAGAAGAAGCCCTCGGCGAATTCGATCCGGCCCCTGCTGCCGGTGATCGTCGCGGGGGCGTCGGTGTGCGCGGTGAACGTGCAACCCAGGGTGGCCACGGCGCCGTTGTGCCAGCCCAGCACGATCCCGGTGTTGTCGTCCACGCCCTCGGGGGTCAGATGCGCCCAGGCCCGGATCGCGTCGGGCTCACCGAGCAACAACTGGGCGAGGGACACCGGATAGACGCCCAGGTCGAGCAGCGCACCGCCACCCTGCGCGGGGTCGCGCAACCGATGCTCGGGCGGGAACTCCCCGGCGAAGCCGAACGCCGCCGAGACGCTCCGGATCTCGCCGATCTCGCCGGCGGCGATCAGCTCGCGCAGCCGGCGGATCAGCGGGTGACAGTACGTCCACATCGCCTCCATCAGGAACAGCCCGCGCTGCCGGGCCAGTTCCACCAGTTCCAGGGCCTCGCGCGCGTCGAGGGTGAACGCCTTCTCGCACAACACCGCCCGGCCCGCCTCCAGACACAGCCCGGCCGCGACCCGGTGCGCCGCGTGCGGGGTGGCCACGTAGACGACGTCGACGTCGTCGTCCGCGGCGAGTTCGGCCCAACTGCCGTGGGCGCGGGGTATGCCGAACCGCTCGGCGAACGCCTTCGCGCTCTCCAGGCTGCGCGAACCAACCGCGACGACCTCCGTGTTCGGCAGGCTCTGCAGCGCCTTGGTGAACTCGGCGGCGATGCCGCCGGTGGCCAGGATTCCCCAACGGATGGTCCGCGTACCGTCATTCATGGCATGCCCCACAACTCGGTCCCACGCGCGACCCCCGACGGTTCGGTGATCGTTTCGACGCGCTCGAACGGAGCGTGCCACACACCCGCCGGGTCCGCGCACCTCGGCGCGGCCCGCGGTCGCGGCGCCGGGCCGTCGGGCCGCTACGCCATGGCGATTTCGACGCCGATCGCCCGTTCCCGGGCGGCGTCGACCACCAGCGCGGCGGCCACCGCGTCCTGCACCGCGACGCCGACCGACTTGTACACGGTGAGCTGTTCCGGCGAGGTGCGTCCGGGGCGGGTGCCGGCGACGAGTTCGCCCAGTTCGGCATGCACGTGCCCGGCGGTGATCACGCCGTCCCGGATCGGCGTCAGCAGGTCGTTGCTGCCGGTGGGAAACGGCGCCAACGCGGCGTGTCGCGACTCGACACACACCAGCGCGTCGGCGATGGTGGCGTCGTCGAGTTCGCGGCCGGCCGGATTGAAGCCGACCGAGGTGACATGCGTGCCGGGCGCCAACCACGCGCGGCGCACCACGGGTTCGAGGCAGTGGGTGGCCGCCGCCACGATGTCGGCACCAACGATCGCGTCGGCGTAGTCGGCTGCGGGTCGTACCTCGGCGTCCAGCAGCGACGACAGTTCGCCGGCCAACGCCGCCGCCTTGGCCGGATCGCGGCCGGCCACCCGGATCTGCCGGATCGGGCGGACCCGGCACATCGCGAGAGCGTGCGAGCGGGCCTGCACCCCGGTGCCCACGATCGCGAGCACCGTCGCGTCCTCGCGGGCCAACAGCCGTGCCGACAACGCCGAACAGGCGCCGGTCCGCCACGCGGTGACCGCCGTGCCGTCCAGCAGCGCCGCGGGCTCCCCGGTGGCCGGGTCGAACACCACGATCAGGGCCTGATGGGTGGGCAGCGCGGTGCCCGCGTTGTGCGGGAAGAGGGAGACCAGCTTGCTCATCAGCACTCCGGCGGAGGGCACCCGACCCGGCATGGCCGCCAGGAACGCGTCCCGTTCGGGTACCAGCGCGGCGACCCGGTCCGGTGCCGAGGCGCGACCCGCACTCAGGTCCGCCATCGCCGGGGCCAGGGCGTCGATCAACGCGTCGAGTTCGAGCAGCGCCTCGACCTGCGAATGCCCGAGAACGAGCATGGCCTCGACCTCCTCGCGATCGCCGCCCGGTGCGGCCGGTGGGTCACAGGGTCGCCCGCGCCCGCCGTGTCGCCGCTCGCGACACGCGTTCGCTCGGGCAGGTTCACGCGCGTGGGTGCGGCTCGTCGGGCGTGGGCCACGATGCCCGGGCGAGCGTGCCGGGTACGGCTGTGCGCAGGGCTTCGACGGCCGCGACCACCGCGGGGTGGGCCGCGGCGCCGTCGCGGAAGGCGATTCGGGTGCGGCGCCGGATCGGCAGGCGGGTCAGGTGCACCTCGGGCGGCGGGTCGGTGATCCCGAGTTGCGGGACGACGGCGACGCCCCGGCCGGCCGCGACCAGGGTCAGCACGGTGGCGAAGTCGTCCACCTGGTGGTGTACCCGCGGGGTGAACCCGGCGGCCTGACAGGCCCGGATCGTCATCGCGTGGCACATCGTGCCCGAAGTCGCGGTGATCCAGGGCGAGTCGCGCCAGTGTGCCAGCACCGACGCGACCGCCCCGGGCGTCGGCGCCGGTGCCGTCGAGGCGAGATACATCGCCTCGACGCACAACGGCCGCACGGCCAGGCCCGGTTCGTCCGTCGGCGGGACGAAGTCGTACTCGTGGATCAGCGCCACATCCAGCTCGCCCGCGCGCAGCGCGTCCGCGACGCCGGCCGGATCGATCTCCAGCACCATCGGCTCCAGGCCCGGATGCCGCTCGCCGAGATCGGCCAGCACCGTCGGGACGATGGTTCGGGTCGCGGTGGGGAAGGTGCCGATCCGCAGCGGGCCCGCCAGGCCGCGGCGTGTGTCGGCCAGTTCGGCCGCCGCCTGCTCCAGGTGGGCCAGGACGGCCTCGGCGTGCCGGACCAGGTTGCGGCCGGCGGGGGTGAGGGTGACCCGCCGGCCCGTGCGCTCCAGCAGGGGCACGCCCGCCTCGCGTTCGAGGGTGGCCAGTTGCTGGGAGACGGCGGACGGGGTGAAGGCGAGCGCCTCGGCGACGGCGGCGATCGTGCCGCGCAGCGAGAGTTCGCGCAGCAGGCGCAGGCGACGGACATCGAGCATCAGCTCAGCTTACGCTCGGATTTATCAATGTGAACTGGACCTGAACGAAAGGTGCGGGTCACGCTGGTGGGCATGCATCGGCTTCCACCCCTGCACGGGGTTCACGTACCGCTCGTCACACCGTTCGCCGCCGACGGAGGCGTCGCCGAGGAGGCACTGGAGGGCCTCGCACACGGCATCCTGGACGCGGGCGCCGCCGGGATCGTCGCGCTGGGGACGACCGGCGAGGCCGCCACCCTCGACGCCGACGAGCGGCTCGCGGTCCTGGCCGTGTGCGCGCGGGTGTGTGCGGCTCGGGGCGCGCCGCTGACCATCGGCGCCGGCAACAACGACACCCGGGCCTCCGCGCGTGCCCTCGCGGAGCTCGCGCGGTGGCCCGCGGCCGTCGCCGCGCTGGTGCCGGTCCCGTACTTCACCCGTCCCGCGCAGGCCGGCGTACGGGCGCACTTCGCCCATCTGGCGAGCGCGAGTCCGCTGCCGCTGATCGTCTATCACATCCCGTACCGCACCGGGCAGCCGCTCGACGCGGCCGGACTGCGCGAGTTGGCCCGGATTCCCGGCGTGGTGGGCGTCAAGCTGGCGACGGGCGGCATCGATCAGGACGCGGTGGACCTGCTCGGCGAGTCGCCGCCGGACTTCGCCGTGCTGGCCGGCGACGACCTGTTCCTGTCCCCGCTGCTGGCCCTGGGCGCGGCGGGCGGCATCCTCGCCTCGGCGCACCTGGCCACCGACCGGTTCGTGGCGCTGGCCGACGCCTGGCGCGGCGGCGACGTGGTGCGGGCCCGGGAGCTGGGCCACGCGCTGGCCGGGTTGTCGGCCGCCGCGTTCGGCGCACCCAACCCGACCGTGATCAAGGGCGTGCTGCACGCGCAGGGCCGCATTCCGACCCCGGACGTGCGCCTGCCCCTGCTGCCCGCCGGACGCGGGTCGATCGACGCGACGCTGAAGCGGCTGGCCGACCTGGGCGGGTAGCGCCACGCACGGCGGTCGTTCAGGCCGCCGGGAAGCGGCTCACCCAGCGGCGCTGCCAGGGGGTTTCCACGGCGCGCGGGTGGTGCCGGCGTCGGGTCCAGGCGATCGCCTCGGCGGGGTCGAGTCCGGCCAGCACGGCGAGGCAGGCGATGACCGTGCCCGTGCGGCCGACGCCGCCGCCGCAGGCGACCTCGACCGAGGCGCCGGTACGGGCTCGTTCGTGCAGGGCCCGGATCTCGCGGACGGCCGCGTCCCGGTCGCGCGGCAGGAGGAAGTCGGGCCAGTCGATCCACGTGTGCGGCCACGGCAGTCGGTCCTCGTGCCGGCGGCGCAGCCGGTCGGAGCCGAGGTAGAGCCCGAACTCCGGGACCGGTCCGTCCGGCAGCGCGTGGCGCAGGCCGCGGCCGCGGATCGGGCTGCCGTCCGGGAGGTGCAGGGTGCCGGTGAGGGCGCTCATCGGACGCCGCCGATCCTGTTGCGGGCACGGTGGTTGGCCACGTTGACCCGGTTGCCGCACAGGTCGGGCGTGCAGTAGCGGCGGCGTCCGGCTCGGCTGGTGTCCACGAACACGCCCCGGCAGTCGGGGGTGGCGCAGGCCCGGAAGCGTTCGTGGCCGAGCCCCTGGACGACGCCGAGCAGGGCGATGCCGATCAGTGCGGCCAGTTCGTCGGCGAGGGTGGCCTCGGGAGCGGTCGGGACGTACCACTGCACTCGGCCGTCGGGGCCGCGACGCAGGGTGGGGGCGCGACCGGCCCGGTCGGCGAGTACGGTCGCGCCCGCCACGGCGTGCGCCTCGGTCTCGGTTTCCACGACGACGCGTACCTCGCGGCGCAGCAGCCGTACCCGATGCAGGTCCTGCTCGGTCGGCGGGCGTCCGTCGGCCGTCGCGGCGAGGGAAAGCCCGTGCTCGGCAAGGAAGTTCGCCAGCGCGCTCGGATCGGGGAGGGCGTCGCCGGTGGGTCGCACGGTCGGTGAGGTGTTGACCAGATCGGTGGCGACGGCCGCCCCGGGGGCGTAGTCGGTGAGGGGGATTCGCACGCCTTGCGCTCCTTGGTAACCGATGAAGCGCAACTATAACCCTTACAGCCCGCCGACCGTGAGCCCGCCGCCACCTTTCGTGGGTGGCGGACCGGGCTGCCCTAGAACACCGGCGGCCCCGCTTCGACGCGCCGCAGGATCGGGGCCGACCGGTACAGGTCTTCGTCGGCCATGAGTCGGCGTTCGTCCCACCAGGTGGCGCCGGCGTCGACCAGCGGCCCGAGCAGGTCGTGGGCGCGGGCGGGGTCGGTGGGACTGACGCCGCCGAGGACGAGGTCGAAGGGTGCGTCGGACTCGCGGTGCCTGTGCACGTAGGCGACCAGGTCGTGCACCTGGTCGAGCGGCGGGGCCTGGCCGTGCCGGGCGTCGGCGAACAACGGCACCGCGCCGTCCCAGCGCGCGGCACGGCGCATCGGCGGGCGATTGGGCCAGAACCCGCCGATCCACACCGGCGGCCGCGGGCGCTGCGTCGAGGCGGGCAGCAGCGTCACGTCCCGGACCCGGAAGTGTGTTCCGTCGTGCTCCACCGGCTCGCCCGACCAAAAACGATCGAGCAAATCGAGCCCCTCGTCCAGGCGTTCGGCGAGGACGACCGGGTCGGTCGGCTCGCCGAAGTCCGCGTACTCGTCCTCGAACGGCCCGCCCAGCCCCGCGCCGAAGATCACCCGCCCGCCACTGAGCGCATCCAACGTGGCCACCTGGCGGGCCAGTTGCTGAGGCCGCCGGCGCGGCACCGGGGTGACCAGGGTGCCCAACCTGATCCGCGAGGTGGCCAACGCCGCGGCGGTCAGCAACATCCAGGGATCACCGAACGGCTGCCCGCGCCGCGCCCGTTTGTCGTGCACCACGTGATCCCAGACGAACAGCCCATCCCACCCGGCCTCTTCGGCGGCGACCGCGACCGCGGCCACCACCCGAGGATCGGCGAAGTCACCGAAGTTCGGAACATTCACAGAAAACCGCATCCCCGAATCCTGCTCCGCCCCACTACCCCGGGCAACCCCGAAGTCGTCGACCCGAGAGTCGGCCCGTCGGGTTCGACAGTGGCGAGTGGGTGGGGGTGGTGGGGAGTTGGTGGGGAGGGATTGTGGTCTGTTGGCCGGGGCCACTGTTCGGGGTGTGGGGGCTTCGCGGAGAATCGTGGGGGAGCCCCGATGTGCGGGGTCGGCGGGAAGGGAGCAGGTCGTTGATCCGTTTCGCGCACCGCGCCAAGGGCGGGGCCGTGTTGGGTGGGGCACCGGGCCATCACGGGCCGTTCGGCGCCGATGGCCCCAACGCCCTTGCCGACGTTCGGCTCGTACCGCGTCCCTACACCCATCCGGACACCCAGATCCTGCTGTATGCGCTGTACGCCGAACAGGTCGCCATGTACGGCTTCGCCGATCACCCCGACCTCACCGAGCCTCGCGATCTGGAGCCCCCCGAGGGCCTGTTCGTCCTCGCCTACAGCGGACACACCCCGGTCGGCTGCGGCGGATGGCGCACCATGCCCGGTCGGGCGGCCGAGATCAAACGCCTGTACGTCGAACCCGAACAGCGCGGCCACGGCCACGGCCGCCGCCTGCTCGGCACGCTGGAGCACACCGCCGCCCAGGCCGGCGCCCGGCGACTGGTCGTGGAGACCGGCAGCCGCAACGTACGGGCCCTCGCCCTGTTCGCGGGCGCCGGCTACACGCTCCGCGACCCCTACGTCGACGGCCGCGACCCGACGATCACCCGGGCCATGACCAAACCCCTGCTGCGCACGGCGGGCAACGGGCCGCTCTCCGCCCCACCTCGCTGACCTCAGTCGAAGAGGGATTCCTGCACGTCGAGTGCGGGCATGAATTCGGGTTCGACGGGGGGAGGGGAGGAGCCGGCGACCCGGATCAGGTCGTCCAGCGTGGACCAGCGGCCGGTGGCGATGCCCTTGGCGACGGTGGTGTGGAACAGGTGGGCCAGTGCGTACGCGTCCCAGGTGACCGCGCGTTCGAGGGGCGGGCGCAGGCCCAGGTGTTGCAGCCTGGTGTCGAAGGACTGCGGTGTGGCGGTCGGGGTGACGATCGCCGCGAGGGTGAGCACGTCCAGGACGACACACGAGGCGAGCAGCGGGCAGTAGGCGCGCTGTTCCCGGACGAGCGTCTTCTCGGCGAACGGCGGCAGTCCGATGATCGCGTGCGGGAGATCGCGGGTCACGTGGCGCTCGATGTCCGTCAGTGCCGCGGCGAGTGAGCCGGGCGCCGCGGGTGGTACCGGGACGGTGATCGGCGCGGGCGGCGCGCCGTCGGGCGCGGGCGGTTCGATCGGGGCGTGTGCGCGCCAGGCGACGTGATCGCCCGGACCGTGATGGGTGAGCGCGGCGACCTCGACCGGGACCGGGCGGTGCAACCCCCGCGTCTCCAGCCGAAAGCGCAACCCCACGAAGCGCACACCCGACAGCGGCGCCGTACTCGTCGTCGTTCGTGATTGTCCGGCCACGGTCGGAGTCTAGGCCGGAGCCGCGGCGGGCCGGTGCGAGCGCACGGGGTCGGCGGCCGACGACGCTCGGAAGCGTGCGCCGGCGCCGGCCCGTGCCTCACAGGCCGTGGCGCCGGTCGCCCAGCACGCTCGCGCACACGCGGGCCTCGTTGTCCGCCGAGAACGGGTCCCGGCGGGCGGCGACCGCGCATCGGGTGGCCTCGGCGACCAGGTCGGCGTTGATCCGGGTCGCGGCGACGGCGCCGGCGGCCGCCGAGGTCCCGACCTGGGCGGAGGGATCGGTGACGTTGCCCGCGACCCACACGCCCGGTACGTCGGTGGCGCCGTACGGGTCGGCCGGGATGTGCTCGCCGGCCCCCGACGGATGCTCCACCGGCCACAACCCGATGCCGCCCAGGAACCCGGCGCGGGCCACCATCCGCGGCGCTACCGCCAACGCCGCACGCGCGACCACGGTGCCGTCGCCCAGCCGTACGCCCACGAGGCGGTCCGCGGCGATCTCCAGCGATGCCACCACGCCCTCGACCACGCGGATGCCGACGGCGGCCAGTTGCTCCGCGTCCTCGTCGCTCGGAGGCATGGTGTGCGCGAAGTAGGTGACATCCGCGCTCCACTGGCGCAACAACAGCGCCTGGTGCACCGACAGCGGGCCGCAGGCCAACACCCCGACTGGCTGGTCGCGGATCTCCCAACCATGGCAGTACGGACAGTGCAGCACGTCCCGCCCCCACCGGCCGCGCAGCCCGGGTACGTCCGGCAACTCGTCGACCAGCCCGGTGGTCACCAACAACCGACGGGCACGCACGGCCCGACCGTCGGCCGTCGTCACCGTGAACCCGTCACGGGTACGGCGGACCGCGTCGACCTCGGCAAGGACCACGTGGGCGCCGTAGCCACGCACCTCGGCCCGGGCGCGGGCCACGTATTCCGCCGGCGCGATCCCGTCCAGGGTCGGCAGCCCGTGTACCCCCGCGGCCGGCGCGTTGCGCGGGGCACCGGAGTCGATCACCAACACCGAGCGTCGGGCCCGCGCCAGCGTCAACGCTCCGCCCAGTCCGGCGGCACCACCGCCGACGACCACCACGTCGTAATCGTCGTCCATCAGCCGATCGGTCATCGTGACCACCTCCACTACGACCATGCGACCGAGGTGCCGATTCCGCCAAACTTCTTTGCCGTCTTGGCAAACCCGACCGCGGTCATCGGCGGTGACCCTCGGCAAACCCGACGGCCGGCGCCGACGGCGACCGCCCGGCCTCAGCCGGGAAGATCCCAGACGGTCGCCTGGAGTCGCAGCGGAACGTTGGCGGCGGCCGGCCCGTCCACCCGGATGAACCCGGTGCGCCCCTCGTTGGTGACCATGCACAAGCGGGTGCCCTGGGCGAGTTCGCCGCCCAGGTAGGTGCCGCGCTTGCGAATCGCCTCGGCGCACACCTGCGGCGTCGGGTCCGGATCGCCCTGCGGGATCGCGGCCAGGGTGTTGCTGGAGCCGACCGTCATGAGTTCGGGCGCACCCAGCGTGTACAGGAAGGCGAGGTCCACGGCCTTGTTCGACTGGGAGACCAGCGGCGGGCTGGTGTCGAAGTCGACGTACTGCTTGTTCGGGTCGACGGTGACCGGACCCGGGCCGAACAGGACCCGCGCCGTTCCACCAGCGTTCGTCGGGGTGTTCGACGCCGACTGGCCGCCCGCACCGCCGGCCGGCGGGTTCTGCCCGCCCGGCGAGGCAGCCGGGGGCGAGGTGCCGGGCACGGTGGCCGAATTCGCCGACGGACTCTTCGAATCCGAATCCGACCCGGATCGACTGACGGCGATGGTGACGAAGATGCCGATCAGCGGGATGGCGATGCCCACCACCCACCAGGCCCACCTGGGTTGGCTCGGATGCGGAGGAGGAGGTGGGCCCTGGGGGCCTGGGTATCCCGGATGGTTGGACAAGTCGCCTCCGTGGTTCCGTGGCCGATCGGCCGCGGAACTCTATCCGAGGAACGCCCCGGTCGCACACCCGTGATGCCCCGCCCGACCCGCCTCGCCCGCGGCCGGCGTCGCAGCCGCGAACATCGGGTCGGCACCGAACCGCCCTGCGGATCCCGCCGAGTTCGCGCCGACCCCGGACGACCTACCCGACCCGGTCCGGCCGGGTCGAGGGATGCTCCGGGACGAGGTTGTCGATGATCAGGCCGAGGGCGAAGTCGAAGCGGTCGTGCCCCGCGCCCGAGGTCAGTTCGGCCGCGTGCCGCCTGATCTGCGGAAACCGGTCGGCCGGAAGTGCCTCGAACCGGCCGACCAGTTCGGCTCGGCTGAAAACCCACTCGTGGTCCGGGTGCTTCCGTCGTTGCGCGAGCAGCGAGCGCTCCAGGGCGTAGGCGCTGACGTAGAGCGAGAGGCTGTCGATGGCCCAGGCCGCCCGCTGCGGATCGACGCCCCCGGCGAGCAGGATGGCGAGCAGGCCCTCGTTGACCCGGAGGGTCTCCAGGTTGGTGGGGAGCATGGCGAGCGCGGCGCGGGAGACGCCCGGGTACGCGAGGAACCGGTCGCGGAGCTGGCCGCACACATCGCGGGTCTGCGCTTGCCAGTTCGCCGGATCGGGCTCGGGCAGCACGATCTCGGAGCAGAGCCGCCCGATGATCAGGTCGTCGATGTCGTCCCTGTTGACGATGTGCGCGTAGAGCGAAGAGGGCCCGGTTCCCAGGACGTGCGTGATCCTGCGGACGGTGAGCGCGTCGTATCCCTCGGTGGCGATGACGTGCAGGGCGGCGTCGGTGATGCGGTCGAGGGTGATCGGCGCCTTCCGCGAGGGCGTCGGCGCGGTATCGGCGGGCTGTGGTGCGTGGCGGGCCGCTCGGCCCCGCCTCGGGTGGTCGGAGGGCATGGGCACATTCTAGCTTGACCAGAACTAAGTTCGTCGCCTAGAACTTAGTTCATGACTACTGAACAAAGTTCGTTGACGGCTTCCCATGCCGATCCGATCCCCCTCCGGCGGGCCTGGCTGGTCCTGGCCGTCGTCTTCATCGCCGAGATCATGGACCTGATCGACTCCAGCGTCGCCAACCTCGCGGGTCCGTCCATCCGCGCCGACCTCGGCGGCGGCCCGATGACCCTGCAATGGGTGCTGACCGTCTACACCGCGGCCTTCGCCCTCGGCCTGGTCACCTCCGGCCGGCTCGGCGACATCCTCGGCCGCCGACGCCTGTTCCTGATCGGCCTGAACGGCTTCACCCTCGCCTCGCTGGCCTGCGGCCTCGCGCCCGGTCCCGGCTTCCTGATCGGCGCCCGCCTGCTCCAGGGACTATTCGGATCGGTGATGATCCCCCAGGGCATGGCATTGGTGAAGGTCGTCTTCCCGCCCGAGCACCTGCGCAAGGCCCTCATGCCGTTCGGTCCGATCATGGGCCTGGCCACGGTGGCCGGTCCGATCCTCGCCGGCTGGCTGCTCCACCTGGACCTGTTCGGCAGCCAGTGGCGCTCGATCTTCCTGATCAACGTGCCCTTCGGCGTCGCCGCCGCGGTCCTCGGCCGCCGCGTCCTGCCCCACCATGCCGGTGAGGACCCGGGCAGCCGGCTCGACCTCGTCGGCGTGGGGCTGCTCACCGCGGGTTCCGCGCTGCTGATCGTCCCGCTCATCCAGGGGCGCGAGCTGGGTTGGCCGGTCTGGACGTATCTCTCGATGGTCGCCTCGGTCGCGGTGTTCGCGCTCTTCGTCGCCTCCGAACGTCGCAGCCCGCACCCGGTCATCACGCCGTCCCTGTTCCGCCGGCGCAGCTTCGTCGTCGGACTGCTGATCGTCGGCGGCTTCTACGCCTCGCTCGGCGCGTTCGTCCTGGTCATCAACCTGTTGTTGCAACTCGGCCTGCACTGGACGCCCTTGCACACCGGCCTCACCCTGATCCCCTGGGCGCTGGGCACCGCCGTCGCGGTCCTGCTCGCGGGTGCCGTGCTCGCCGAGAAGCTCGGCCGTGCCACGATGCGCATCGGCCTGTCCGTCGCGATCGTCGGCCTGCTCGCCCTGTGGTGGTCCACCGTGCACTGGAACACCGGCATCACCGTGTGGCAACTCGCGCCGTCGTTGTTCCTCACCGGCTTCGGCGCGGGCCTGATGTTCATCCCGCTCTTCGACTTCATCCTCGGCGACGCCACGGCCGAGGAAGTCGGCACCGGTGCCGGCATGCTCAACGCCGTGCAACAGTTCGCCGGAGCCATCGGCGTCGCCGCCCTCGGCACGGTGTTCTTCTCCCGTGCCGCCCACGGCACCACGCAGTCCTACTTCCACGCCGCGCAGTGGGTCTTCGGCATCTGTGCCGCCCTGTACCTCCTCGCCCTTCTCCTGGTCGGCCTGCTGCCCAAGCACTCCCGACCGGCGCACTGAGCATCGATCGGCATTGCGCCGGCGAAGGTCACTCACATGGCCGAGGTGGAATCGATTCAGCTTGCTCGTGGGAGTGATGGGGCGTGCCGGAGGACGGTTCGGGTCGTGCGCCGCGAAAGGCTGGCGTCGAACCGTCCCGTTGGGAAAGGAAGAAGCTCCCTCATGCGTTTCCGCAGCAGCATGGTCGCCGTCGTCGGCGCGCTCACGCTCGTCGTGACCCTGCCCACCTCCGCCGGCGCCGCCACCGGCGAGTTCTCCTACAAGTACACCGGCCTCAACGGACAGCCGCAGGAGGCCCGGCTGTTCGACCCGCCCGGCCGAGAGTGCATCGACCTGCCCGAGGTCGCCGACCCCGGCTCCTCGAGTCCGGCCCATTCGCCGAGGAACGACACCGACGCCACCGCCGGCGTGTTCACCGAACCCGGCTGCAAAGGCGACTACTTCTCCCTCCGCCCGTTCGGCGGGCAGGGGTCCGAACGACTGAAGCTCAGGTCGGTGATCTTCAGTTGATCCCGATTCGGTGATCCTGCTTCGGTTGATGCTTTCAGGGTGACCCCCGCACCACGCTCGCCCCGACGCACGGGTCGTGCGGCGAGTGCTGCGGCGGGTCTTGCGCGCGGGCGGTTGTTCGGCGGATCGTTGCGGATGCGCCGACAACCCCCGTGGTCGGTGCCCGGACCGCCCGGCGATCCAACCCCCAGTCGTCGGGCGGCTCCTTGCTCCGGCCGACGACGCGGATGCCTGCGGCAGCCGTCGAGGCCACCGGATCGGGCCCCGGGAGCGCAGAGCCTGGCGCGTCCGGCTGCATTGGGTGCGACACGCCGTGTGGTGTCGCGATCGTGTCCGACCCGTATCGCACAATGGCTCGATGATTCCGGATGACGAGTATCTGTTGAAACTGGGCCGAGTGACGTACGGCCTGGCCCTGCTGGAGAGTGTGATCCTGGCCGAACTGGACCAACTCCCCGGTCTGCCACCGGCGTTGGCGACACGCAAGCTGGCGGGCAAGAGCATCGAGGCGATCGCGCGGGCGCTGACCGACTCCGCGAACACCGACAAGGTCGCCGACGCGACGACCCGCGCCTGGCTCCAGGTGGCGGGCGGCGAACTCGCCGCAGCCGGGCGCATCCATCACGCGATCAAGCACGCCCGCGCCGCCGAGGAGGGTGAGCAACTGCACCTGCACCGGCGCAGCGGCGAACTCGGCGACGCCGTGGACATCACCGCGGCCTGGCTGCAACGCGCCCAGTCCGACCTCGACGACGCCCTGCGCCAGGTTTCCGAAGGCCGGGCAAAGGCCGCCTGACACCACCCGGAACACCGCCGAAGAGTACGGCGGGCTCGACTTCGCGGCCGACGCCCGCCCCTCCACCCGTGCCCGGCATCGACGAACCGCGCACGCCGCTCGTCCCGGCCACGCGCGCCGTGTCCGGGCTCGCCTCGGCCCGCGAACGTGCCGCGGTATGCGGGTGGTCGGGCCGGCGTCCGCGACCGCCCCCTCCCGACCGGTGCCGGTACCGTGGCTGCGGCAACGGCGGTCGAGCAGCGGGGGCACTCGGGTATGCGGGTACTTGCAGGGCGGTACGAACTGGTGCGGTTGGTGGGCCGAGGCGGCATGGGGGAGGTCTGGCAGGGCGTCGACCGCGAGCTCGGGCGCACCGTGGCCGTGAAGGTGTTGCCCGCCGAACTCACCCGCCACGAGGAGTTCCGCCAACGATTCCGCCGGGAGGCCCGGACCAGCGCCGCCCTGTCCCACCACGGTGTGGCGACGTTGCACGACGTGGGCGAGGACGTCGACGGTGGCGACACCGTCCCGTTCCTGGTCATGGAGTACATCGACGGCAACACCCTGACCGACGCGCTGCGCACCGGCCCGCTGCCGATCGCGCGGGCGGTGGCGATCGCCCGCGATGTCGCCGACGCCCTGGTGCACAGTCACGGCCTGGGGGTGATCCACCGGGACATCAAGCCGTCGAACGTGATGGTCACCGAGTCCGGCGCGATCAAGGTGCTCGACTTCGGCATCGCCAAGGCACTCGCCGAGACGACGACGCGGTTGACCGCGACCGGACTCATGGTCGGCACGCCGGCGTACCTGTCGCCCGAGCAGATCGACGGGGAAGCGGTCGACGCGCGTTCCGACGTCTACTCGCTCGGCTGCCTGCTCTACGAACTGCTGACCGGGCAACCGCCGTTCACCGGCGATTCGCCGTTCGCGGTGATGAACCAACACCTGACCAAGACACCGCCGCCACCGTCGGCGCTGCGGGCGGACGTGCCGGGCGGGATCGACACACTCGCACTGTCGGCACTCGCCAAGTCACCGGCACAGCGGTACGCCGACGCGGCGGCGTTCCGGTCGGCGTTGGAATCGGCGCAACGGGCCCTGAGCGCCGACGTCACGGCGGTCGCGCCGCACGGCCTGCCGACCGCCACGAGCACACCGCCGTCACCGGCCTGGGCCGGACGGCCCGCGCCGGACCGGTCCGCGGCGGCGGTCACCCTGGTGCCGCCGCCCCCGCGGCCCGCCGCGCCGCCGATGGGGTCGCCCGGGGCCGGGGCGGGATTCGGGGGTGGTTTCGACGCCGGACCCCGGGTCGTTTCCGGAGCCGTTCCCGGCGCCGGGCCCTGGCCCGGATCCGGCGCCGGGCCGGGGTACGCACCGGGGTTCGGGGCCGGTCCCGGGTTCGGGGCCGAGCGCGGGCGGCCGCAGTCGCCGTGGCAGATTCGCTACCGCTTCACCGAGGCGGGGGCCATCGCGGTGGTGGGCTGGGTGTTGCTGCTGATCTCCACGATCGCGCTCGTCCGGTTCGAGCGGCCGGTCCCGGTCGTCCTCATTCCCGCCGCCGAAGTCGCGCTGGTGCTCTCCCTGGTGGCGCTGCTGTGGTCGGCTCGGCTGAGTGTCACGATCAGTTGGGCATATGTGGTCTCGCTCAACTACGCGGCCCTGGGGGCGCCGACCTGGATCCACGCGCTGCCGTTCCTGGGGCTCGTACCGTTCGCGCTCGCGGGTTTCGTCCGCCGTCGGCACAACCCCTCGGTCCTGACCGGTCTGTTGTGGGTGGCGTTCGCCGCCGCCTGGTGGGCCCAGACCGAGTACCGGGCCCCCGGCCCCCGCGAGGGCGGTTACACCCTGGTCGTGCTGATCGTGGTCGCCGTGAGCGGCGTGCGCGGGTTGGCCGAGCGCATGTCCCCCACCCCCTCCGCCGCCGACTCCGCGAACCTGCGGCCATAGGCCACACGGACCATGGCCCGGCTCAGGACGGTTGGGAGTGGTGGTCCAGCAAACGGGTGAGCAGTTGCACGAATTGCTCGCGTTCGGCCGGGGCCAGCGGGGCGAGCAGTTCGTCGTGCAGGACGTCCAGGACCCGGTCGAGGCGGCGCAGGTGTCGGCGGCCCGAGGGGGAGATGGTGATGATGTTGCGGCGCTGGTCGCGGGGGTCCGGCGTGCGCTCGACGAGGTCGCGCTCGGCCAGTTCGTTGAGCACGCCGACCAGGTCGCTGCGGTAGATGCCGGTACGCCCGCTCAGCGCCGCCTGGCTGCCCGGTCCGAGATCCTGGAGCGAGGCCAGGACGGCGTAGTGCCACTTGCGGGCGTCGACTCGGGCCAGCCCCTCGTTGATCAGCCGGTCCGACCGCGTGGTGAGCTGCGACAACAGTCGGCTCGCCCGTCGACGCAGCCGGTCGGGCGTCCTGGGCGCGCCGTCGTCGGACAGGTTCGGGGCTTCGGCTTCGATCATGGCCCACATCCTACCGTTACGTTAGTCGGACTAACGATATACGTTCGCTCGTGCCGACGGCGTCGGTGCGGCCGACGCCGTCGAGCGAACTCGGAAGGAAACCCCACCATTCCCGACCGAGTGGCCGCGGTCGCCGGATTCCACCCCGGCTTCGTGGTCGGCGACGCGCCCGACAGCCTGCACCGCCTGATCCCCACGCTCACCGCCGAGGTGCATCTCGGTCTGGCCGAAGGCGACCTGACACCCGAGATCGTCGGCGAGCTCTACCAAGCCCTGGACGCCGCAGGCGTCGGCCACACCACCGAGATCTACCCCGACACGACCCACGGCTTCACCATGGCCGACACCGACGCCTTCAGCGCCGCCGGGCTGCAGCGCCACTGGGACCGGCTGCTCGACCTCCTCGGCCGCACCCCGGTCCGCGGCTGAGGCTCCGGCTCGGCCAAGCGCCCGGGTCCTGCCCTATCCCAGGGCGTCGTGCAGCGCCGTGGGCACGTCCTCGCCCAGCAGAAAGTGCGTGGTCGTACCGGGCAGCGTGGGCAACGCCGCCCAGTGGGTGACGGGTTCGGCGCCGGGGCGGCCGTACGGCAGTCGCACGACGCGGTCGGAGTCGACGAAGCAGTCGTGCCGCTCGACGCCGTCCTCGTCGATGTGGCGCGCGGCGAAGCGCATGGGCATCACCAGCCAGAAGTCCTGCCCGGACTCGGGGTCGTCCGCGTGCGTGGGATAGCGGCCCGTCGTCGCCGCTGCCACGGGCATGCCGTCCAAGGGCAGTCGTTCGCGGGCGTCCACCCACTCCACCGTCACGTGCATCCGCGCTCCCGATTCCGGTCCTGCTGGGATCACTTCAACGAAGCGACCCGCCCGCCGGTTCCGCTCCCGGCGGGCGGGTCGACCCGGTGCGCGGAGTGCGGGCGGGGGTCTCTCAGTCGTGTGCGGGCGGCATCTCCCACGGCGCCTGGGGGAGGATCTCACCGGTCTCCAGCAGCGACTTGAGGTTCGCCAGTACGGCCGGCCAGCCATGCGAAATGCCGTCGAGCATCGCGAGGTCGGCCAGGTTCTCGTGGGTCACGGTGAGCCGCACGATGTCCTGGTGCGGTTCTACGAGGAAGGTGACGACGGACGGTTCGCGCGTCGCCTCGGCGTCGGGGGAATCCTCGAAGGTGATGACCAGGCGGGTCGGGGGCTCCGTTTCGAGCACCCGACCGACGACGTCGACGGCGCCCGATCCGTCGGTGCGCCGGTGCTCCCAGGCCGACCCCGGCCGCCAGTCCGAGACGTTGGCGTGGCCCCAGTATCGGGCCGTCAGGTCGGCGTCGGTCAGGGCCTGCCACACCTGGTCGGCGCTCGCCCGGATGTAGGTGACGTAGACGTAGTCGGGCACGGGTTCGGGTGCGTTGGTCATGGCGTACTCCTCTGCCTGTTTCCTGATGGCACTGATCGCTTGCAGACGGGGCTTCTCGAAGCCCGAGATCCAGCGCTCGTCGATCTCGTGGATCGGTGCCGGGTTGAGGTAGTGCAGCCGCTCCCGGCCGCGCCGCACGACGGTCACGAGGTTGGCCCGCACCAGAATGTCCAGATGCTGGGTCGCCGACTGGCGTGCCATGTCCAGGCGTTCGCACAGTTCGCGCAGCGTTTGGCCGTTGTGTTCGTGCAGCCGGTCGAGCAGCAGGCGTCGGGTGGGGTCGGCCAGTGCTTTGAAAATCGAGTCCATCGCTCTCGCTTCGAGGCTCACGATCAATTATGCAGGCAAATACCTGCCTATTGTCAATCGTGAGGTCGACGACCGGTCGCAGGGTGTTCGCCCGGGTCGGCGCGCTTCGGAGCGAGGGCTCAGGAGGCGGGTTCCGCCGGGAGGTCGTCCGGCCCGGGCTCGGGCCCGGAGCCGAGCTCGGGCCGGGGCTCGGTGGAGGCGGGGAGGGTGAGGATCATGGTCAGGCCGCCGCCGGGGGTGTCCTCGGCGGCGAGCGAGCCGTGCATGGCCTCGGCGAAGCCGCGGGCGACGGCGAGTCCCAGGCCGACGCCGCGACTTCGGGGGGCGTCGCCGTGTCGGGCGAAGGCTTCGAAGACGCGGTCCTTGGCGTCGTCGGGCAGGCCGGGGCCGCGGTCGACCACGCGCAGTTCGACGCGGTCGCGGACCACCTCGGCGGCGACGATCACGGGTGTTTCGGGCGGGGTGTGCAGGACGGCGTTCTCGACCAGATTCGCCACCACGCGGTCCAGCAGCTCGGGGTCGGCACGCACGGTCGGCAGCGTGCCGGGCACCGACACCCGTACCGCCGTCCGCGCGACTCGGGCCACCGCGCCCGGGACCACCTCCTCCAACGCGATGTCGCTCGGCAGCGGCTCGATCGTGCCCATGCGCAGCCGGCTCATGTCGAGCAGATTGCCGATCAGTTGGTCGAGCCGATCCGCGCCCGCCTCGATGGTGGCCAGCAACTCGGCCCGCTCCGCCCGCGCCCAGTCCACCTCGTGCGAACGCAGGCCGGACGCGCCGGCCTTGATCACGGCCAAGGGCGCGCGCAGATCCCGGGCGACGAGGGCGAACAGGGCGGTGTCGACACTGTGCCCCTCGCCGAGCCGACGGGCCTCGGCGGCCTCGGCGACCAGGGTGCGGCGTTCCAGGGCCAGCGCGGCCTGCGCGGCGAACGCGCCCAGGACGGCGCGCGTGTCGGCGGGCAGCGCGCGACCGGACAACACCAGCGCGAGCGACTCGTCCACCGGCACCTCGACGTCCGCGGTATCGGGCCGGGTCGGCGGATTGGGGCCGATCGAGCCGACGCTCTCCCAGGGCCCGCACGATCCGTCGCGTTGCAGCACGGCCACCGACTCCACCCCGAACGTCCTGCGGACCCGTTCGAGCAGCGCGGGTAACGCTCCTTCACCGCGCAGTACGCTGCCGGCCAGAAAGCTCAGCGTGTCCGCCTCCGCCTGGCTGCGCGCGGCCTGCTGCGCGCGCCGCGCCGCCAGGTCGACGACCGAGGCCACCGCCAGGGCGATCACCACGAAGACCACGAGGGCGAGCACGTTGCCCGGCGCGGCGATCTTCAGCGTGTGCGTCGGCGCGGTCAGGTAGTAGTCCAGCAACAACGATCCGACCACGGCCGTGCTGACCGCCTGCCACAGGCCGCCGAACAGGGCGACCCCGACGGTCAGGGCCAGGAACAGCAGCATGTCGCCGGGCAGCGCCACACCGCCGCGCATCGGTACGAGCACGGCGGCCGGCACCAGTGGGCCGAGCAGGGCGACCGCCCAACTCGCCACGGCCCGGCCCCGGGCGGTGCCGGAGCGTTTGGGCGTGGTGTCCCGGCCGCGGCCGACGTGTTCGTGCGTGACGATGTGCGTGTCGATGTCGCCGGAGCGGGCGGCGAAGGTGGCGCCGACGCCGGGGCCGCGGACGTACTGCCAGGATCTGCGTCGGCTGCCGCCCAGCACCACCTGCGTGGCGTCGACCCCCCGGGCGAAGTCGAGCAGGGCACCGGGCACGTCGTCGCCGACCACGGAGTGGAACGTGCCGCCCAGCGAGTCCACCAGGCGGCGCTGACGGACCAGGTCGGCGGGCGAGCAGCCGGACGGGGCGTTGCTGCGCGCGACGTGCACCGCCAGCAGTTCCCCGCCCGGCCCCCGACCGGCGATCCGGGCCGCGCGCCGGATCAGCGTGTCGCCCTCGGGCCCGCCGGTCAGCGCGACCACCACCCGCTCGCGGGCCCGCCACGCTGCGTCGATCCCGTGGTCGTGGCGGTACTCGCGCAGGTACTCGTCCACCCGGTCCGCCACCCACAACAGCGCCAGCTCCCGCAACGCCGTCGGATTCCCCGGCCGGAAGCGGTCGGCCGACGCCGCGGCCTCGGGCGGATACACGTTTCCGTGCGCGGGCCGCCGCCGCAGGGCCTCCGGCGCCGGGTCCACGAGCTGGACCTGGTCCGCGCGACGCACCACGCCGTCCGGCACCGTCTCGTGCTGCGCCACACCGGTGATCGACTCGACCACGGCGTTGAGCGATTCGAGGTGTTGCACGTTCACCGTCGAGATCACGTCGATCCCGGCGTCGAGCAGTTGCTCGACGTCCTGCCAGCGCTTCTTGTGGCGCGAACCGGGCGCGTTGGTGTGCGCGAGTTCGTCCACCAGCACCACCTGCGGTCGACGGGCGATCACCGCGTCCACGTCCATCTCGGTGAACGAGCCGCACCGATGCGACAGTTGCCTGCGCGGCACGACCTCCAGGCCGGCGAGCAGCTCCTCGGTGCGGGGTCGTCCGTGGCACTCCACGACACCGACCACCACATCCGTACCGTGCCGTAGTCCGCGCCGTGCCTCGTCGAGCATCGCGTACGTCTTGCCCACCCCGGGCGCCGCACCGAGATAGACCCGCAACCGGCCCCGCCGGCAGTCCTCGACGGCGGGGCCGGCCGGCCCCGAGACAGCGGGATCCGGCGAACTCCGGACTCCGACCCGTCCGTGCCTCACCGGCACCCACCCCTTCCATCGGCCGCCCCAACCCGCAAAGAGGTCAAAACCAACCCCACCGCCCCCGCGCCCCGAACACCCCGACGACCGACCCCGGACATTGTCGTGCACAACCCCCGTCCCGGGGCTGCGTCCGGCCGGCGGCGTGAACGGCCGGGCGACGGGACCGCGGAGGGGGCGGCGAGCTGCGGCCGTCCGGGGCCGACCCGAGGGGCCGGCCCCACCGGGACCGCCGGGCGGGGCGGGGCGCGGATGCGGGCGGGCCGCGCGTGCCGGGGTCGGGCTGCCGCGCGAGGCCGCGCTGATCCGGTTCGATTCGCCCGGCGCCCGGGACGGACCGGTCGTGCTCGGCGGATACGGCTCGCCGCGCACCTCGCCCCGGGCACCGTCCGTCCGCGCCGCGCGCTCGTCTGTGCCGCCCGTGCGTGCCGGGCCCGCCGGTGGCCCGGCCGGTCGCCCGCCCTGCCGGGTGGGCCCGGCGGTGCGGCGGCGGGGTCATGGCTCCGGGAGGAAGGTGTCGAGCATGGGGGTGAGGAGGTGGGTGCGCCGGGGGACGGCCATGTGGGTGGTATCCGGGAGGATGGCCAACTGGGCGGCGGGGATCAGTTCGTGCATGCGTGCGGCGTGCTCGATGCGGATGAAGTCGGTGTCGCCGAGCACGACGAGCGTGGGGGCGGCGATCGCACGCAGCTCGTCCTCCGTCCACTCGACGAAGCCGTGGGCCAGTGGCTGGAGCTTGGCCAGGGTGGCCTCGAAGTGGGTGGGATCGGGGGCGACCCGGGTGTAGGCGTCGACCATCGCCGCGAAGTCGGCCTCGGTCGGCAGTCGTGGGGAGGTCTGCTCGGGCGCGGTGATCTCCGCGTGATAGCCGTCGTGTCGGTAGTGCGTCGCGAGCAGGACGAGGTGGTCGATCCGCTCCGGGTGCCGTACGGCCGTCCGCAGCGCGACCAGGCCGCCGAGGCTGTAGCCCAGGAAGTCGGCACGTTCGACACCGAGCAGGTCCAGCACCGCGACGACGTCGTCGGAGAAGACCTCCAACGACATCGCGCGCTCGCCGTCCGCCGTGTGGCCGTGCCCCTGGAACTCGACCGCGATCACCCGACGGTTCGCGGCGAGCGAGGGCAGCAGCGCGGCGAAGCTCAGGCCGACGGTCTGCGCGCCACCGTGCAGCACGACCAGCGGCGGACCGTCGTCGCCGTGCAACTCGTAGTACATCTCGATGCCGTTCACCGGGGCGTATCCGCCGGTGGGGGCGTTGGCCGTCATCGTGCTCTCCTCGGGCGTGGGTCGGGTCGGGGCAAGCGGTCATCTGATGGGACTCTCCATCACCCCGAAACTCATCGCGGCACACCGTCCGCCCCGCCGTCGGCCGAGCGCATTCACCCCCCTCCCCTGCGGGGATCGGGCCGGGTGGGCGTCCGAGGCGTGCGGTGCCGGGGTGACCTACCGTTGGAGATGGTCATTTCATATCAAATCGGTCAGGGGTTGGTATGCGGGCGACATGGAAGGGCGCAATCTCGTTCGGACTGGTGAGTATCTCGGTCCAGCTTTATCCGGCCACGTCCGAGCATCGGTCGCCGGGGCATCAGGTGCATCGCGACGACGGCGGGCGAATCCGCTACAAGCGGGTGTGCGAGCTGGACGGCGAGGAGGTCGTCTTCGCCGACATCGCGAAGGCGTACGAGGCGGCGGACGGGACCCAGGTCGTCCTCACCGACGAGGACATGTCCGAGCTGCCGCTGCCGAGCAAGAAGATCGTCGACGTACTGGCCTTCGTGGACGAGGCCGCGATCGATCCGTTGATGTTGTCCAAGCCCTACTACCTGGGGCCCGCGTCGTCGGCGGCGGCCAAGCCGTACGTGCTGATCCGCGAGGCGCTCGCCGGTCGGTCCCGGGCGGCGGTCACGAAGATCACCCTCTCCACGCGCGAGAGCCTGGCGCTGGTCCGCGCCCAGGGCGAGATCCTGACCCTCCAGACCATGTTGTGGCCCGACGAACTCCGCGCGCCCGACGGCATCGCCCCCACCGAGAAGGTCACCATCCGCCCGCAGGAGCTGAAGATGGCCGCCTCGTTGATGGACACCCTCAGTGAGGATTTCGACCTGGACGAGGTGCACGACGACTATCAGCGCGCGATGGACGCCCTGGTCGAGGCAAAGGCCACCGGCGGGCATCCCGAGGCGGAGGAGGTCGTTCGGGACGAGGGCGAGAGCAACGTGGTCGACCTGATGTCCGTGCTCACCGCGAGCGTGAAGGCCGCCGAGAAGGGCCACGCCAAGCCGGCGAAGGAGACGGACGGCAAGACGCGGACGACGACGAGGAGCCGACCGGCGGCGAAGAGCACGAGCGGCCGTGCCGCCGCGAAGAAGAGCACGAGCAGCCGTGCCGAGGCGAAGAAGAGTACGAGCACCCGGCCGCGCCGGAAGACCGGCTGAGGGTCGCCGCCGGGCGGTCGGCCGCGGCGATCAGGCGGGGTCCGTCGACTCCCGGGCGAGGGCGTCCAGGGCGGCCAGCTTGAGCAGGTCGCGATCGGGCGCGCCGTCCGCACCCGCGGCGGCCCGGGCGGTGATCAGCGCCCGCATCGCGGACAGCCGAGCGGCCCGGCCCCGATGGAGCGCGTCCTCGTCGCCGACCTCGGCGGCGCGCAGGCAGGCGAGGTGCGCACGCTCGAACCCGAGCTGGACGTCGAGCAGCGGGAGCAGGTGTTCGGGCAGTGGGTCGGGCGTGCGATCAGGCAAGCGTTCGGACATGTGTTCGAGGATAGGCCCTGTGGCTCGAACTCGTCGCCCGTCGGACAAGTCCGGTGCCACCGGGTGCCGGATCGACGTGGAACATCGCGCCGCGGGTCGCGGGCACGGCGGGTGCCGGCGCGCCGACTCCTGCGGGTGAGCCGGAACCTGCCGAGGTGGCGGCCGGGTGCCCGGCCTCGCCCGGAGCCTCGCGCCGAGCGGCTTCGCACCCGCCCGGCCGGCCCGCGCGGGCGGGGTGCGCGGGGGCGGCATCCTCAAGTCCGAGGACTGTGGCGGCCGCTTCGCGTGCCACGGTCCGAGAAGTTCACCGACGTCGACGACGGCGCTTCCTCGTCCATGGCCGGCCCATCCGGCATGGGTGCATCGGGATGAGACAAGCAATTCGGGTAATCGGTGTAAAGCTTCGTAATGCTTGTCGATCGGGCGACAAGAGGGGGTCCAGCTCCACCGACTCGGCCGGTTTGCTCGTCGCATACTGGCGAGGGGCCCGTGCGGCCGATGCACCGAAACCCAGGGGAAGGGCGCGGGACGGATGGAAAATGCGGGTTCGGGTGGTGGGGCGCGATTGCGGGCGAGGGGTGGGGGCTTCTCCTTCTCGGGCGGGCTCGTGGCGCTGGGGCGGTCGCTCGCGTTGTGGGGGCTGTCCTTCGTGGCGGCGTTGTTGTCGCTCGCGGTGTCCGTCGTGGTGTTGTTGCTCGGCACCGGCCTGGGGCTGGTCCTGGTGGCACCGGTCGTGCGGGCGGTGCGGGGGCTCGCGGATCGGCAACGCGCGCTGGCGTATCGGTGGTCGGACGTGCGGATCCCGGTGAGCTACCTGCCCGAGCCGGCGCCCGGTGAACGCGGCTTCCTCGCGCGGCTGCGGTGGATCGTCCGGGATCCGCAGACGTGGCGCGACTGGCTCTGGTTGGCGATCGACCCGATCGTCGGCGCGACGCTCGCGATCGGGCCTGCCGCGTTGCTCCTCGGCGGCTGCTGGGCGATCGGGTTGGGGTTCTACGGCGTCCCGTTGTCGCAGGAGTGGGAGGGCCTTCGGTATCTGTTCATCCCCGTCCGGGACCAGACCACGGCCACCCTCGCCGCGCTCCTGGGCGTGTTGCAGTTGCCGGCGGCGCTGTGGCTGGCGCCGCGTTCGGTGCGCCTGCACGCCCGCTACACCCGGGCCGTGCTCGCGCCGAGCGAGAAGGCGCAGATGGCGTCCCGGATCGAGCGGCTCACCGCGACCCGCGCCGAGGCGGCAGACACGCAGTCCGCCGAGATCCGGCGGATCGAGCGCGACCTGCACGACGGCGCGCAGGCCCGTCTGGTCGCGATGGGCATGACGCTCGGCGCGGCCGAACACCTGCTGGAACGCGATCCCGCCGCCGTACGCGACCTGCTCGTGGAGGCCCGTGAGTCCTCGTCGAAGGCGCTGGAGGAACTGCGCGACCTGGTCCGCGGCATCCACCCGCCGATCCTGGCCGACCGGGGCCTGGGCGACGCGGTGCGCTCGCTCGCCATGATCTGCCCGCTCGACGCACAGGTCGACATCGACCTGCCGGGGCGGCCGGAGGCGCCGGTGGAGTCGGCCGCCTATTTCGCCGTCTCCGAGGTGCTCACCAACGCCGCCAAGCACTCGGGGGCCGACCGGGTCCGGATCGAGATCGGCCACGATCTCGGGCTGCTCCGGATGGAGATCACCGACGACGGCCGAGGCGGCGCGGACCCCGGCCGGGGCAGCGGCCTGCGCGGCATCGAGCGCCGGCTCGCCCCCTTCGACGGGGTGCTGACCGTGACCAGCCCACCCGGCGGTCCGACCCGGGTGACCATGCGGATTCCGTGCACACTGTCCACGTCGTGGACCATCACCTCCTCCGGGGCCGGGTGATGTCGGTGCCGATGCAACGTCCGCTGCTGTTTCTCGATGTCGACGGGCCGCTGCTTCCGTTCGGGGCGGCCGAGTATCCCGACCATGGCGCCGATCCCGAGGCGTGCGATGCCGACGCGAATCCGCTGTCGGCCAGGCTCGACCCCGGGCACGGGCCCCGGCTGTCGCGGCTGCCGTGCGACCTGGTGTGGGCCACGGCCTGGATGGAGGAGGCGAACACCCATATCGCCCCGCGGCTGGGTCTGCCGGCGTTGGACGTGGTGGTCTGGCCGGAACAGACCGAGGTCGACGACCGCGACGAGCGGGCCGGGCTGCATTGGAAGACCCGCGCACTGGTCGGTCGGGCGGGGGGCCGGGCGTTCGTCTGGGTGGACGACGAGATCACCGATGTCGATCGGGCGTGGGTCGCCGTGCATCACGAGGGTGCCGCGCTGCTGCATCGTGTCGACCCGCGCCGGGGTCTGACCGACGACGACTTCGCCGCCGTCGCCGCCTGGCTCGGCATCGTGCCGTCCTGATCCGGTGCGCGTCGGCGGGGCGGGTTCGACCGGTCGGTCAGGGGGTGTTGCCGCGGTTGCGGGTCACCGAGTCGCGGACGGCGGGGACGATCTCGGCGGCCCAGCGGTGGTGTTGGGCGGGATCGTCGGATTCGGCGCCGAAGATGAAGGTGTCCATGCCGAATCGCAGCACCAGCGCGGTGAGTTCCTCGACCCACTGGCGGGGCGGGCCGACCAGGAAGCCGTTGGAGGGGCCGTCGGTGATCGCCCCGAAGACGTTGTAGACGCGTCGGATGTCGGCGGGATCGCGCCCGGCCTCGGCCGCGCCGTCGTCGATGCGGCGTTGCATGTCGGGCAGCTTCTCGGGCGTCGCGTAACTGTTCGAGGGGCACCAGCCGTCCGCCTTGCGCCCGAGCATGTCCAGCAGGCGCGGGCCCAGCACGCCGAGCCAGATGCCCATCGGGTGCACCGGGCGCGGCCCGGGATGCACGCCCGCGAGCTGGTAGTGCCGACCGGTGTAGCGCACCGAGCGCTCCGCGGACCACATCAGGCGGACGATGTCGACCGCTTCCTCCAGCGCGCTCGCCGCCTCACCCGGGGTACGCGCGGGGCCACCCATCGCCCCGATGGCTTCCCAGAACGCGCCCGCCCCCAGGCCCAGTTCGAATCGCCCACCGGAGAGCACATCCAGGCTGGCCGCCGCCTTGGCCAGCACCGCCGGCGGCCGCAGCGGCAGATTCGCCACGTCCGGGAACACCCGCACCCGCCGGGTGTTCGCCAGGATCACGGCCATCAGCGACCAGGTGTCCAGGAATCGGCTCTGGTAGGGGTGGTCCTGCACACCGACGAGATCGAGACCCTCACGCTCGGCCATGCTCGCGAGCGCGAGGATCTCGTCGACCCGTGAGCTGTCCGGGGTGGGAAAGACACCGAACTCCAACGGGCGCCCATAATCGGTCATATCTCCCATTCTAGGCGGCGGGTCGCACCTTCGTGGACGGTCGCGGTGCGGCGTGTCCCGGGGTGCGGGTGTCCGGGTCCGGGGAAGGACCCGTGGTCACAAAAGGCGGTCGTGGTTCGTCATGTTCACGACGGAGTGGCATCGATCCGGGTTCGATGTCGCGGTGCATCCGTCCGTCGACGACAGCAGTGAGGACCACGTCATGCCGTTTCCGACCGAGTGCGCCCGATGACGGCGCCGTCGATCCAGCGTGCCTCCGCCTACTGGGCGCCCTGGGAGCACGCGTTGCACGTGTTCCTGGTCCGGGTCCACGGCGATCGGGCCTTGGCGGCGCGCTTTGCCGACAACGACGCGGGACGCTGCGCCTCGGCCCTGGAGGCGGTCACCGTGCACCTGCCGCACACGCTCGAACGCCGGCGCGCGACGCGGGCCGTCACGCAGGCCGTCAGGCTGTACCTGATCCACCAGGGACGGACCGCCACGTCGCCGCATCGTCCGGACGGCACCTCGATCGGCGCGGCCTGCCGCGACCTGTCGTTGCTGATCGCGCCCGAGGGCACCCTCGTACAACGGCGCGGGCGCACCGGTTTCGACGCGGCCGTCGAGGCGGCCGACACGAGCGAACTCGTCGCGCGGCTGAGCACCCTGATGCCCGAACTCCACCGCCGGCGCATCACCCTCGACCACGTGCGCCTGGCGAAGGACCTCCTGTGGTGGGAGACCCCGGTCGGCCGGCGCTACACGCGCAACCGCTGGGAGGAGGACTTCCACGATCTGGGCGGCGGCGAAGGGGGCGGATGGGGGCGGGAGAGGTTCCCGGGTGCGACCTGAGTGGTACGCGCCGCACGCGCCTCGGCCGCTGTCCGCCGGCCCGGCGCTCACCGGGCGGCGGTCGTCGCCGAACCCGTGGGGGGCGAGGCCGAACTCGGTCCCGTGCTGCTCGTGCTCGGGGTGCCGTCGGTCGAGAGGTCCGCGCCCATCGTGGTGGCCGATCCCGTGGCCGTCGCCTCGCTCTCCGGAGCGGAGGCGGGCGGTGACTGGGAATCGCCCGTGCTCGGGATGTTCGTCGGCGCGGTCGGGCCCGCCGACGGATACCCGTCCGCCCGGATGCCCGCCAGGATCGCGGTGAGCCGGGCCTTGTCCAGGAGCGGGTCCGATTCGACGAAGGCCCCGTCCGCGCGGGTGACCCGTGCGGGCCGGCGCTCGTCGAAGCCGGCCGGTGCCTTGCCGACGCCCACGGCGAACCAGGGCGGGTCGGTGCCGTCGAGATTCGGCGGGTCCACCGTGCCGAAGCGCAGCGCGTACACCGCGTCCTGGGCCTGCGCGCCGACCGAGGCCACCAGCGAGATCAGGTGTTCGCCGGGGGCCAGCAGGCCCTCGTCCAACTGCACCGGCACACCGGTCGGGCGGCGGCTGCCCGTGGCCACGCTCTCGGCGACCCGGTGCACCCGGGCGGCGTCGGCGGCGGGACCGGCCAACGAGGCGACCCCCCAGCCGCCCGACGTCCACTGCCAGGCCAGTTCGATCCGGCCGTCGACCGGAGCCGGTCCGGTCAACCACGCGGCCGGGTGCCCGTTCACCGAGGGGGCGGGCGCGCCCAGGCCGCCCTCGCCACCGGGCAGCCGGTCCGGCGCGTACATCGTCACCGTCCCCCGGGTGGCCGCCACGTCCGGCGCCCCACCCGGCTTCTCCGGACCCAGGATCACCCGCTGGCGGTACTTGCCGGTCTCGTAGATCACCGGCGTGAAGCCGCCCGCCGACCCCACCTGGAAGGCCCGCTGCCGCACGTCGAACGTGCCGCCGGCGGCCGGACCGGTCGCACCGTTGTGCAACGGCGCGGCGACCAACACCGTCACCAGCACCACCAGTGCCACCGCGACGGCGCCGCCCGTCACCGCGAGCGCGCGCCGGATCCGGACCGTGCGCCGGCCCTCCCGGATCGCGCGGGCCACGTTGACGCCGGGTTCGTCGGGCGCGGTCTGCGGCGTTTCGCGCAGCCCGGCCAGTAGTCGGGCGCCCTCGTGCTCGTCGGTGTCCATGGCCGGTCTACTCCCCTTCCCAGCGGGCCACGACCGGCCCGTCCAGCAGTGTGCGCAGTCGTGCGAGTCCCTGCGCGGTCTGGCTCTTCACCGTGCCCTGCGAGCAGCCGAGGATCTCGGCCACCTCGGCGACCGGCAGATCGCACAGGAAGCGCAACACCAGCACGGCCCGCTGCCTGGGCGGCACCCGGGACAGCGCGATCCGGACCGCGTCCCGGGTCTCCACGTCGGGCCCGGGCAGTGCCGGCAGCGCCGGAGTCTCCTGCGGTGCGCCGATCAGCCGCACCCGGGCCCAGGCCAGGCGGCGCTCGTTGAGGAACGCGCGCACCAGCATCCGGTGTACGTACCGGTCGAGGTCGTTCGCCGCGGCCGCGCGCCGCCAGTGCACGTACAACCGGGTGATGGTGTTCTGCACGATGTCGTCGGCATGGTGCGGATCTCCGCAGAGCAGGCGGGCGACCCGGCGGAGGGCGGGCAGGCGGGCGGTCACGTATTCGGTATACGCGTGCTCGTCGCCGCGCCGCACCCGACCACCCTCCACGTGTGCCCCGACACCTGCCGGGGTGCCCGCCGGTCCCGTGTCCGTCCCGGTGAACTCCTCGGTACGGTACGGGGCCGCCTGCTCAGCCGGCACGGGCCGCACCCCCTGCCCGGACGTCCCACAACCACACCCCGTCGATCGGTACGCCCGGGCCGAGCAGGCGGTCCAGGGTCGCGCGCAGTGCCTCCCGGTTGGCGTGCGGGCCGAGCACCACCGCGTCCGCGCGCCAGTAGGCGAGGTCCGCGCGGGCCTGGGCCCGTTCGTCCTCGGTCACCTCCGGCACCGCGCCGCCGTCGCGTACCTCGCGCAGGAGTTGCGAGGTGGGTCGGGTGACCGCGCCGTAGCCGCCGAGTCGGTCCGGTCCGAACGGACCGACGAAGTACCCCTCGGCGAGCGGGAAGCCCAGCCCCGCGTCGACCTGCCAGCCCAGCGCGCGGGCGTCGGAGGGATCCGGCAGCGGTACGGCCACGATGGCCCGGTCAGGGCCGGTGAAGCGGCGCCACGTCCCGTCCGCGAAGAACGCCGGGGTCGGCTCGCGCGGCGCGGAGGCCAGCGGCTGGGGCAGCAGCGGCAACAGCGCCTGGAGCGCCGCGACGCACCACGACAACCACAAACGCCGATCGCCCGCGTCCCGCACCGCCTGGGCGGCCAGCGCGAGCAGGATGCCCAGCACGGGCACGCACACCATGGTGAACCGGCTCTCCAACACCGATTCGTACAGCGGGAGTTGCCCGAACCAACGCCACGGTCCGGAGATGCCGGTGGGCTCGCCGTCGAGGATGATCTCCGGGCCGAGCGAGCACAGTGCGGCGCCGACCAGCACGCCCACGAGGGCCTTGGTCAGGGCCCGGCGCCACAGCGCGGCGGCGATCGCGCCGGCCAGGATCAACAGGGGCCAGCCGAAGAACGCGTTCTCCTCGGTGCGGTTCATCGACAGCCGTGCGGACACGTCGATGTCGCCGGCGAGCGATCGGTCGGCGTACGCGGTCAGCGCCGCGAGGTCGTTGCCGGCCGGGCCGTGCAGCAGGTTGGTGTAGCTCTGCGGGCCGGTGAACTGCCACCACAGCGGATAGGCGATCAGGACCCCGCACAGTGCCACGCCGATGGGGAGTCCGCGAGCCAGCGGGCGCAGCGCGGCGCGGGCGGCGGCCGGCGCGACACACGCGTAGGTCAGCGCGAACAGCGCGATGCCGGTCGAGGCCAGCAGCAGCGCCTCTTCGCCGAGGAAGATCTGATACGTGGTCAACAGGCCGAGCAGGATGCCGTCGCGGATCGGACGCAGGCCGGCGGCGAGACGGATCAGCCGGTCGATGATCAGCGGGAGCACGAACAGCACGGCCAGGTTGGGGTGCGCGTTGGCGTGCGAGACCATCGGCGGGGCGAACGCGCAGAAGGCCCCGCCGAGGGCGGCGGCCGGTCGCGAGACGACCAGGTGACGGGAGATCAGATAGTACCAGGCGGCGGCCGTCGCGGCCAGCCCGCCGGTGAGCACGATCGCCCAGGTCGCGGCCGGCCCGAACAGCCAGGTGATCGGCGCGAGCGGGATGGACAGCCCCGGCATCGAGGTGTTCGCCATCAGGTTCACCCCGTCGGGGTGGTTCTGCAGCGTCGTGGTCAGCGGGTTCTCGCCGTGCGCCACGGCGCGCGCGGTCACCGCGAAGAACCACTCCCACTGGTGCTGGTCCTGACCGCTGTCCACGAGGTATCGCCCGGCCGGACCACCGGCCCACAAACCGCGATACAGCACCAGCGAGGCAACCAGGTAGGCGGTGCAGGCGAGCGTGTCGGCGATCCGCCCGGTGCGCGCGAGTCCGAGCGCGCGCGGCGCGGTGACCGCCTCGCGTGCGGCGGCGACGGCCTCGCGTGCGGTGGTCATGCGGCCCGACCCGGCGGCAGCGGGACGCGGAAAGGGTCCCGGGAGGCGTCGGAACCCCCGTTCGCGCGGGCCGGCATCGTGCCGGGTCGCTGCGGGCGACCGTGCCGCAGGCGGACCCGGGCCAGATCGGTGAGCACCTCCAGGCAGTGTCCGGGCCGCAACTTCGAGCCGCTCTGGTGGGTCCAGGCGACCGGCACCTCGACGAAGCTCCACCCACAGGCGCGGAACAGCCGGAGCACCTCGATGTCGAACGCCCAGCCGTCCACACACGCCCGCGCGAACGCGGCGCGCGCCTTGGCGCCGTCGAACAGCTTGAACCCGCACTGGGTGTCCACCGTCCCGGGCAGTGCGACCGCCCGGATCAGCCGGCCGCCGACATCGGACAACATCCGCCGCACGGGCGGCCGATCCACCGCGAAGGCCCCGCCGCGCGAGCCGATCGCCGCGTCGAAGCCGTCGTCCAGGGCGGCTTGCAGTCGAGCCAACTCGGCGATCGGGGTGGCCAGATCGGCGTCGCACACCAGGACCCGCCGGCCGCGCGTGATCGCGACACCCCGGCGGACCGCGTGCCCCTTGCCCCGGTTGACCGGATGCCGCACCACGCGCACCCGCGGGTCGTGCTCGGCCGCGGCGGTGGCGAGGTCGTACGTATCGTCGGTGGATCCGTCGTCGGAGACGATCAGTTCCCAGACGATCCCGGCGCTGCGGAGATGGTCGAGGACGGCCACCAGCGTCGCCGGCAGCCGCCGCGACTCGTTGAACACGGGTATCACGACCGACAGCTCGGTCCCGCAAGGAGTTCGCTTCACAACCCTGTGACACGGCCGGTGTCGGGGCGGGTTGTATGACGTGGGTCACATTCGGGCGCCGCTCGCGGCCGGGCGCGGGACGGCGGGTCGCCGCCGGCCGGACCGACCGACGGTTCGGCGTGCGCCGTGCCGAGTCGGCGGTCCGCCGGGCGGCGATGTGCCGATCCCGACCCGTCGATCGCTACGCCGTGTAGTCGCCCGGGTGTCGGCCTGCGAGTATCGCCGCAGGTCGGTGAACCTCGGAGCGATGGGGCGGGAACGGTGGCGCAACTCCCGTCGAAGGTTTGCGTCGAGCCGGATTCGTGCCGCGCCCGTCTTGCATACTCACGATCGAAGTCGACGTTCCGTGGCCGGAATTCGTCGAGTTCGGTTCTTTCGGCTTCCCGACCCCAAGCACGCTCCCGACGGTCTCACCACGGGCAGCCGCCGGCGCCGGGATGAGTGACGGGTCATCACCTCCACATGGGCACAACGCGTAGTCGTCCCCTGCTCAGCGCTCTCCGGCTACGACGGGCCTCGGCCGCCCTGATCGTGCTGGGAATGCTGGTCCTGCTCTTCCCCATGATCTCCTCGGCCGCCGAGTCGCCGCCGACCCGCACCGCGCGGGCCGACCACCTCACCGGTGAGCAGCGCGCCATGACACCCGGACTGGTCACCCGATCCGGCAGCTACAGCGAACTGGCCTCCGGACCCGACGAGAGCTTCGGCGACACCCGCTCGCGCGCGGCGGACTGGCTGACCGTGCCCGCCGCCGGGGCGGACGGCACCGCCGCGGCGACACGATCGGTGCCGGCCGGTACGCCGTTGGGCAAGCGCACACCCACCATCGCGTCGGCGACGATGAACGTCTCGCGTACCGGGCAGAGCCTGAACGCCGCGTCGGACGTGACCGGATTCGACCATCCGCTCAACCAGTTCCGCGAACTCGACCAGGTGGTCGGGGTGACGTCCCTGGTGCACATCGACAAGGTGCACACCGAGGTCGGCGCGCCGAGCACCCCGGCGCAGGCCGGTGCCGCCGAGGCCCCGCGCGCCACGACCGCGGTCACCGGCCTGACCTTCTTCCCCGGTTCGCCGCGCGAGGAGCGCGTCGAATTGCCGGACGGACGCATCCCGGGCGGCCTGCTCACCCGCACGCTCAACTTCCGCACCGACGACGACGGCTTGGTGATGAAGAGCCTGTACAAGGGCGATCCGGCGATGTACCGGGCCATGCTCGGCGACGGCACCGGCTTCCTGGACGCGACCTGGACCGTGCTGGTCGCCGACCTGACCTCGACCACGCCCGACTCCGCGCGGGCCGGTCTGGGGGTGACCATCGACATGCGGTGGCGGGTGGGCATCGACGCCCGGGACACGCTGCAACTGCGCATCGACGGCAACGAGCGTTACCTGGACACCCGGATCGCCGAGGTGACCGCGGGCGATCCGGCCGCGGTGTTCCGGCGCCCGGCGCTGCCCACGACCACCGTCACCGGGTTCGGCCCGCCCGGAGCCGGGCCGGGCGCCACGGTCACGGTGACCGGGACCGGCCTGGACGCGGGCGGGCTCGGCGCGTATGTCGACGGTTCGCCCGAGCGGATCACCGGCGACGCGCTGCACGTGGCCGCCGACGGCACCTCGCTCACCTTCGCCGTGCCGCCGGGCGCGACACCCGTCAAGGGTGTGCTGGTGGTCGGCGACCACGGCGAGGGGCAGGCCGGGAGCTTCCCCGCGCCCGGCGGCGGCGACTCCGGATCGACCGACCCGACGACCGGGGCGCCGCCGAGCCCGACCGACGAGGGGCCGGTACGGCACGCGTCCTGGCAGGGCCCGGCGGTCAGGGTGGGCGACCTGCCCGAGTCCTGCGTCACGGCGGCCCAATGGCGAGTCCCCGCCGACCGCGCCGTGTTCACGGCCGTGCTGGGCGACGGCGGGGTGCGCGCTCCGGCGATCGACTCGGCCGTGTTCACCTTCGCCGACGAGGCCGGGGCCCGGCACGAGGTGGCCACCGGCGCCGGGCCGACTTGGGGGCAGCCGTGGCCGGCCGGGCCCGCCGCGCACGTGGTCGGCACCCGGCCCGCGCAGGCCGCGGCGATCGTGCCGAACGGGTGGACCCTGGTCGCGCTGAGCGCCGACCACCATGGTGGCGACCCGGCGAGGCAGGCGGCGCTCAAGCCGGCCGGCGGCTGCTGGGCGCTCGGGCAGGAGCGGCCGACGACGCCGCCGACGAGCGTGCCGCCGACCACGGCGCCGCCCACGAGCGCGCCGCCCACCACGGCGCCGCCGACCAGTGCGCCGCCGACCACCCGGCCGCCCACGCTGCCGCCGACCGGTGAACCCTCCGGCGGGCCGTCGCACACCTCCACGCCGACCGGATCCGGCGGCACCTCGACGTCGCCCCCGGGCTCGGACGGCGGTGGCTCCGGTGGTTCCGGTGGTACCGGCGGCTCCGGCGATTCGGGCAACTCCGGTACCGGCGGCACCGTCCCGGAGACCGCCACCGGTGCCGGCGGCAGCCTGTCGCGCACCGGGGCCGATGTGGTCCTTCCCGTCCTGCTCGGTACCGCCGCGCTCGGCGCCGGCCTCGTCCTGATGTTCGCCGCACGTTCCAGGAGCACCCGATGAGCCCCGTCCCCGACCGGAACCCCCACCTGCCCCGCTCGGGCGTGCCCGACCGGCTCGCCGCGACGATGAGCATCGCCGAACAACACGAGTACCTGCGCAGTCGGCGCCGTACCCTCTCGCGCCGCGGCGTGCTCACCGCGATCGGCCTCGGCGGCGCGGCCGTTCCGCTGTTCGGTACGTCCTCGTCGGCCGGCGTGCGCCGGGCGCCGTCGTTGCTCTCGGGCACTGACTACGTCGACGGGAACGCGCTCAAGCCGTCCGGCCGACACCTGGCCCTGGGCGCCGACCCGCGCAGCCAGGCGGCGATGAGCTGGCAGGTGCCCAAGCCGGTGCGTCGTCCGTTCCTGCGCCTGGGCACCTCGCCCAAACAACTGGACCAGGTGGTGCCGGCCGAGATCCGGCACCTGCACTCGCACCTGATCGAGTACGCGGACAACCCCGCCTCGGCCTACTTCGACTACGACCAGTACCACCTGCACGCCGCGCTGGACGGGCTCGACCCGGGCACGCGCTACTACTACGCGCTGGGCCACGAGGGCCTGGACGCCGGTTCGGTCGCCGCCACCGTGGGCTCGTTCCGCACCGCGCCGGCGGCCGACCGGGTACCGGAACCGTTCACCTTCACCGCGTTCGGCGACGAGGGCGTGGAGTTCGGCGCCGCCGCCAACCAGACGCTGATGGTGCGCCAGAACCCGGTGTTCCACCTGCTCGCGGGCGACATCTCCTATGCCGCCTCGGGCGCGGGTCTGCCGTCCAGCCACCACAGCGCCGACGGCGCGGACAAGCTCCAGCCGGAGGTGTGGGACGAATACCTGCGGATGATCGACCCGGTGGCGGCGTCGGTGCCGTGGATGGTGGCGATGGGCAACCACGACATGGAGGCGTTGTACTCGCCGGACGGCTACGGGGGCCATCTCGCCCGCTGGCACCTGCCCGGCAACGGGCCGCGCAACGCGCATGCCACGTACGGCTTCCGCTACGGCAACGTCGCGGTGGTCAGCCTGGACGCCAACGACGTCTCGCACGAGATCCCGCACAACCGCGGCTACACCTCCGGCGCGCAGACGACCTGGCTGGCCGGGCATCTGGCCCAGCTACGGCGCACGCCCGGGATCGACTTCGTGGTGGCCTTCTTCCACCACTGCGCCTACTGCACGGCGACCGACCACGTCTCGGACGGCGCGATCCGGGAGGAATGGATCCCGCTGTTCGACCGCTACCAGGTCGACCTGGTGATCAACGGGCACAACCACGTCTACGAGCGGGCCGATCCGATGCGCGGCGGGGTGCGCACCCGGCGGGCCGACATCGGCGACCGGATCCGGCCGGCGACGGACGGCACCACCTATCTGACCGTGGGCAGCGGCGGGAAGAGCGGCTACGAGTTCTCCGCGCCGGAGACCTACGCGGGCGGCCCCGCCGATGTCACCGACGCGGTCAAGGGCGGCTTCTACACCAAGGCGGGCAAGCTGGACGAGACCGTGGAGTGGTCGCGGGTGCGCTTTCGTGGCAACGCGTTCATCGCCGTCGACGTACGACCGGCCGCCGCCGGGCGGGAGACCACGATGACGATCCGCACGCTCAGCGCCACGGGCGCGCAGATCGACACGATCACGCTGGTCCGGGAGGCGGGTACGCCGATCCCGTCCGCGAGCGCGGGCGAGCGGGGGACACGCGCGAGCGGCTGAGCGCGCGGGCGGCCTCGGGTGGGAATCGCACAGCGGTTCGACCGAGGCCGCCCGCCGGCCGCGCCCGGCCGCGCATACCGTGCGTCAGGTCGCCCCGGTCAGCCGCGCGCGGGTGCGGGCCGGTGCCGTCGGCGGCAACGAAGCGATGATGTCGGCGAGGGTGACCCCGGCGAGGCTGCTGCGCCAAGCCTCGTACGCCTCGGCCATCTTCGCCGCCAGGATGCAGGTCTCCTGGCAATCCTCGGGGGGCAGCGCGCCGCGGCCCTGCTGCCGGATCTCCCGGCACTCGTAGGGCGATGACGTGCCGTCGACGGCCTCGACGACCTGGAGCAGGGTGATCCGCGCGGCGGGTCGGGCGAGCCGGAATCCGCCCTTGGGGCCGGTGGTCGCCGCCAGCAGGCCGGCCCGGACCAGGGCCTTCAGTTGCTTGGCCAGATAGGGCGCCGGAAGGTCGTAGTACTCGGCGAGCTGGTTGGTCGACGCACTTGCCCCGGGGGCGAGTTGGCCCAGCGACGCGGCACAGTGCAGGACCCATTCGGTGCTCCCGGGCAACTTCATGAGGCTCAGTCTATCGTAGAGATCATGGACCTGTTTAGTCCGTGATAGTGTCTGCGATGCACCGAGCCCGAGTGCACCGAGCGTGCGGTGCATCGAGCCTGCGACCGAGTGGAACAGGCTGCGTGGAAAAGGCTGCGTGGAACCGGAACAGGGAGAGATCATCATGCGGATCGCAATCGCCGGCGCGACCGGAAACATCGGCGCGCTCACCGTCGCCGCCCTGGAGCGGGACGGCCACGACGTGGTGCGGATCAGCCGTTCGCTGGGCGTGGACCTGCTCACCGGCGACGGCCTCGACCAGGCCCTGGCCGGCGTCGAGGCGGTGGTCGACGCGACCAGCGCACCGGCGACCGACCGGGACGGGACGGTGACCTACTTCGGCACGTCCACCCGGAACCTGCTGGCCGCCGAGGAGCGGGCCGGGGTCCGCCACCACGTGCTGCTGTCGATCGTCGGGATCGACCGGGTCGAGGGCAACGCGCACTACGCCGGCAAGCGCGAGCAGGAGCGCTTGATCGTCGAGGGCGCGGTGCCGTGGACGATCGTGCCGGCGACGCAGTTCCACGACTTCGCGGCCACGGTGGTGAGTTGGACCGAGCAGGACGGGGTCGCCCCGATCGCGCCGCTGCTGGTGCAGCCGATCGCCCCCGCCGACGTGGCCGACGTACTCGCCGACGTCGCCACCGGCGAGCCACGAGGCCGCCATGTCGGCATCGCCGGCCCCGAGACCCAGGACCTGGTCGACATGGCCCGCCGCACGAACCAGGCCCGCGGCCGCACGGTGAAGCTGGTACCGACCTGGTCGTCCCTGTTCGGCCCGTCGATGGCCGGCGACGTCCTGCTCCCGGCCGAGGACGCCCTCATCACCCCGACCACCTTCGACCAGTGGCTCACGGAACAGCACTAGCGGAACCCGGCAAGTCGCCCCCGCCGCCCGGGAGTCGGCGCACCGGGGCGGGAGCCGGAACGGGCCGGCGGCGACGCACCGCCGCCGGCCCTGCCGGGCTACGCCCGATCCGGACCCGGGTCCATGCCCGCGGTGTCGAAGCGGGTGCCGGCCGAGTCACCGTTTCGGCGTCGTAGGCCGGCCTTTTCCAGGACCCGGACCGAGGCCGGGTTGGTCGACTCCACCTCGGCGTACACGGTGTGCACCGGGGGGAGGGTCAGCGCGTAGGCGACCAGGGCGCGGGTGGCCTCGGTGGCGTAGCCGCGGCCGCGCCGGGACGCGACGACGCCGTAGCCGAACTCCAGGTCACCTTCGGTCGGCGGCCACATCAGGCCGATGCTGCCGATCACCAGCCCGGTCTCCCGCTCGATGATCAGCCGGTGGCCGGACGCCGTCGGGTCGTCGCACGAGTCGGCGATGACACCGGCGATGACGCGGTCGCCCTCGGCGGGGAAGTCGGCCGCCCAGTGCGGCGATCGCACGTCGGCGAGCACGGCGGCGATGTCGTCGGCGGACCACGGCCGTAGCACCAGGCGCTCGGTGGTCAGGTCCGTACCGACGGGAAGAGCAGGGAAGGACACGCGAAACTCCAGTCGTTCGAGACGACCGGGTCGGTGGCGACGCGGTGAATTACGCGCGCACGACCCGGACAAGGGCATGACGGTGGAACCCGGCGCGGGCCATATTCATCAACCTCCCTTGTCGCGGCGGCGAGCACGCGTGATCACGTGTCGACGGAACCTACCAAACGAGGGTGGCCAGGCGGGAGGGGCACCCACTCTCGCGGCGGTGGCAGGCCGCCGGGATCACGGTCGCACCGCGCCGGCGACGGCCGGGAAGTGGCGTGCGTCGTCGGCGGGTTCGGGCGTCCCGCCGACCGGACACCTCGCTTCGCCGGCGGGTTCCGGGGCGCCGGGACCGGTCACGTGATGACGTCGGGTCATGGACGCGCGGTCGGTCCATCCGGTGAGATGGATTCCGCCCTTCGCCGCCCCCCACCACGAATCCGCATCGCCGGTTCGTGCCGGGGGAGTTCGACGGGCGAGTTCGGCTGCTCACCCCTGCTCCCGGCGTCCCGGACGGGAACGCCGGCATCCTGGAGGTTCTCGATGCGTCGACTGACCACAATTCTCGCCGGTACCTCGATGGCGGTCGCCGCCGGACTCGGCGCGACCACGCCGGCCCAGGCCGCCCCCTCGGACAAGCCCCAGGTGTTGTCCGGTTGGACCCAGACCAGCGCCAACAGCTACAACGCCTGGAACTCGGCGCGGCAGAACCAGGGTTCCTGGGCCGCCTACGGCTTCGACTGGTCCACCGACTACTGCTCCGGCTCGCCCGACAATCCCTTCGGCTTCCCGTTCCAGACCTCCTGTGCCCGGCACGACTTCGGATACCGCAACTACAAGGCCGCGGGCACCTTCCCGGCGAACAAGGCGCGGCTGGACAGTGCGCTGTACGAGGACCTCAAGCGCGTGTGTGCCGGGTACGGCGACGTGCCGCGCGGCACCTGCAACGCCACGGCCTGGACCTACTACCAGGCGGTCAAGCTGCTGGGCTGACCCGGACGGTCGGCGGCCTCCCCGCCGCCCGGCGCGGTACGGCGGGACCCGGCCGGAGGCTTCGGTCGGGTCCCGTCGTATGCACACGCTCCGGGGCGCAATATGTCACCCGATCGAGTGGAACGCACGCCGATGCACCGAGTGGGGCCTGCCTCGGAACTATCAAGGAGGGCATGAACGACGAGTCGAGTTCGACGGTGACGCGCTGGTGCGGGCCGGGTGCGGGAGCGTTCGGCTGTGCTCCCGGGGCGCCGCGGCAGATGTGGTCGATCGGGGTGGGCGCGACACCGGTGTTCGATTCGTTGGTGCGGGAATGGGCTCGGACCACTCGCGAGCTGCCCCAGGCGGCACCCAGGTACAGCTGCGACTCCTGTCGCCTCTCGCATCCGCCGGCTCCGTAGGCCGGGTCGGGATCGCGGGCGCGGGCGCGCCGGCGTCCCGCCGGCGTGCGTGCGACGGTGGATGGGAGTACGCGCGAGCGGCTCGCCGGATCCGGGTGGGCGCGAGCGTCGATCACCGGGAGGAAACATGTCCCCGATCTCTCGTGGCGTCGGGAACCGGTCGGCGGGAGCCGCATGGGGACCGGCGGAGGTGTCGCGGATGCTGCTCGTGCTCGCGTTCGCCTCGGTGGTCCTGGGTGTGGTCGTACTGGCCTGGCCGACCCAGACGGTGCAGGTGGTGGCCGTTTTGTTCGGGCTGTATCTGCTGGTCAGCGGCGTGATCCAGCTCGTGCTGGGGGCGGGCGCGCTGTTCGCGGGCGGGGTGCGGGCGGTGCTGATCGTCAGCGGCCTGTTGTCCGTGGTGCTGGGCATCCTGTGTCTGGGCGGTGGCTCGCGCTCGGTCACCGTGTTGGCCGTGTGGATCGGTATCTGCTGGCTCGTTCGCGGCATCGCCGAACTGGTGGGCGCGCTGGCCAACGCGGGTTTGCCCGGTCGGGGCTGGATGGTGTTCTTCGGGCTCGTGGACATCGTCGCCGGCATCGTGCTGATGGCCGCTCCGGTGACGAGCACCAAGGTGTTGGCCGTGTTGGCCGGCATCGTGCTGATCGTGCTGGGCCTGATCGGCGCCGCTGCGGCGATCGGCGTGGGCCGGGGTCGCTCGGACGCGACCTGGCAGGCGGGTTCGGCCTCGCGGTCCTCGCGGCTGCCCTGACCGCGACCCCGGCCCCGACGGGTGGTGTTACCTCGGCGGGTCGTCGTGCAGGGCGTACAGGCCGGGGAGGTTGACCACGATGGCCTCCTGGGTGCTGCGGGCGATCACGACCACCGCTTCGGTGTCGGGGTCCGGGTTCTCCTCGCGGTGCGGGACGAACGGCGGGACGAAGATGTAGTCGCCGGGGCTCGCCCGGAGGCGGACCTCGCGGACCTCGCCGGAGGAGTCGTCGGCGAAGACGAAGACCGGATGCCCGCTGATCACGTGGATCGCGGTCTCGGAGTCGCCGTGGTGGTGATCGCCGGACGAGGTGGCCGGGGCCACGTGGGTCTGACCCATGAACAACTTTTCGGATCCGACCGTGTGCCTGCTGACGGCGGCGAAGCGGCGCATGCCGCTCGTCTGGGTCGTGTCGGTGTCGAGGGCGTCGGCGCGGACGTGGTGCAGACGCAGTCGCGGCGAGCCGGCGCCGGCCGGGTCGGGCAGGTGCGGGTGGAAGCCGGTCCCGGCGATCGTGCCGTGCGGGCCCGGCACCGGGTCCTCGGCGCGCCCGTCGGGAGGTGGGGAGGACGGCGGCGGGGTGGGGCCTGGGGTCATCACGGGTCCTTGGCGAGGGTGGGGCCCGGCCGGGTCGTTCCGGGAGGGGCGGCGCCGGGCGGTCGGGGTGGTGCGGGGCTTCAGGACTTTTCATACACCACCCGGCCGGCGACCACGGTGTGGGTGATCGGGATTTCCGGGAGCGCGGTGGGTTCGGTGGCGAAGGGGTCGGTGGCCAGGACACACAGGTCCGCCGCCATGCCGGGTGCCAGCGAGCCCTTCCACGATTCGGCGCCGTCCTGGCGGGCGGGTGTGCCGGTGTAGGCGCGCAACGCCTCGCGCAGGGCCAGGCGCTGCTCGGGGCCGCACACGGTGCCGTCGACGCCGGTGCGGGTCACGGCGGCGACCACGCCGCGGCGCCAGTCGGGGGTGAGGACGGGGGCGTCCGAACTCAGGCACACGTCGATGCCGGCGTCGAGTGCCTCGCGGGTGGGACACATCCGGGCCAGGGTCTGCGGGCCGAGCGTGTCGTGGAGCAGGTGTCGGGTGGCCACCGCGATGCCGGGCTGGGTGTTCAGGCCGATGCCGGCCGCGGCCATCTCGGCCAGCGTGTCCGGATGCAGCAGGTCGCCGTGGATGAGGTAGTGCCGGGCGTCGGGGCGCGGGTGCTCGTCCAGGGCGGCGCGCAGTGCGGCGACCACCGCGGCGGAGGTGCGGTCGCCGGTGGAGTGCACGCCGATCTGGTGCCCGGCGGCGTGCGCGGCGCGGATCATCCCGGCCAGCCGTTGCCGGCGTCGCTCGGCCGTGTCGCCGTCGATCAGCAGCGAGCCGTGTGACCCGTCCGGGTAGGGCTCGCACACCCAGGCGCTGCGCATCGGCGGGATGCCGTCCGCGAAGATCTTCACCCCGGCCACCCGGAACCAGCCCGCCACGTCGGCCGGCGCGGCGAACCCGCGCAGTCCGGCGGCGAACGCGTCCGCCGAGCTGGGTCCGTCCAGCTCGCCGAAGAGCAGCAGGGCGGTGACCCGTGCGGTGAGCCGACCCTGCGCGGCCAACGCGGCGTAGTCCCGGAGTGCGGCGGAGCCGAAACAGCCGCTCGCGCCGTCGTCCTCGCCGGGACCCAGGCCCGGTTCGGTGTAGCTGGTCACGCCGAGCGAGGCCAGCAGTTCGTGGGTGCGCAGGATCGCGGCCTGCCGGTCGGCCGTCGTACGCAGCGCCGGCTCCGGGGGCGCCTCCGCCGGATCCGGGTGTCCGTCGCCGCTCAGTCGGTCCATCAGCAGGTGCGGCCACATCGCGCCGAGCCACACCCCGTGCAGGTGGGAGTCGTTGATCCCGGGCAGCACCGCGCCGCCGTGCAGGGGGATCACGCGCGTGTCGGGGCCGATCAGCGGGGTGGTGTCGGCGTCCTCGCCCACGTGGGTGATGCGGCCCTCGGTGACGGCGATCGCACTCGCGGTTCGGTCCCGGGCGTCGAAGGTGTGCACGCGACCTCCGGTGAGCACCAGGTCGGCCGGGCGGGTGGTGTTCGGCGATTCGTGGTCGCGCACTTAATTTCCTCCTGGGATCTGGACAGGCCCACCGGAAGCCCATACCGTACACGCAATCAGATACGATTTGCGAGTCGATTGGGAGGCAACGGTGCCCCTGCATCCGGAAGCCCAGGACATCATCGAGCGCACTCGGATCGGCGCCTCCGGACCCGCTCCCGTCGCCCTGGACGCCCAGGCCATGCGGGACGGGTTCGCCCTCGCCTGGTCGATGCCGGAGCGACTGCCGAGCGTGGGCTCGGTCCGCGACACCACGATCCCCGGACCGGCCGGCGACATCCCGGTCCGCCTCTACACCCCCGAGGGTCCCGGGCCGTTCCCGGTCCTGGTCTGGTTCCACGGCGGCGGCTGGACCATCGGCTGTCTCGACGAGAACGAGTACGCCTGTCGCGTCGTGTGCGCCGGCGCCGAGACCGCAGTGGTCTCGGTCGACTATCGCCTCGCGCCGGAGAACCCGTACCCGGCCGCCGCCGACGACTGCTACGCCGTGCCGGGGTGGCTGCACGAACACGGCGACCGGTGGGGCCTGGACGGCACCCGGATCGCGGTCGGCGGGGAGAGCGCGGGCGGCAACCTGGCCGCCGTGGTCGCGCTCAAGAGCCGCGATCTGGGCGGCCCGCCGATCGCCCTCCAGGTGCTCGTGTCGCCCGTGGTCGGCCATCCCGACGACGGGCGGTCCTCCTACCGGGAGTTCGCCGACGGCTACTTCCTGTCCAAGGCGAGCATGGACTGGTTCTTCACCCAATACCCGCGCGACGCCGCCGACCTGGCCGATCCGTACCTGCTGCCCAGTCGCGCCGACGACCTCTCCGCGCTGCCGCCCGCACTCGTCCTGGGCGCCGAATACGACGTGCTCCGCGACGAGGGCGAGGACTACGCGAAGGCGTTGAACGCGGCCGGCACCCCGGCCCGGACGGTGCGCTTCGACGGGCTCATCCACGGCTTCTTCGGGCTGCTCGCCACCGATCTCACCGATGCCGCGCGGGCGCACGAACTGGTCGTCGGGGCGCTGCGGGACGCATTCGCCGGGAAGACGGGATGAGCGCGGCGAGCCCGGCGCGCGAGGCGGACACCGCGGCCGTGCTGCGGCTGCGGGGCGTGGCCATCGCCCGGGACGAGATCCCGGTGGTGCACGATGTCTCGCTGGACGTGGCCCCCGGCGCGGTCACCGTGCTCCTGGGCGCCAACGGCGCGGGCAAGACCACCCTGATGGACGGCATCGCGGGCCTGGTACGCACCACGGCCGGCACCATCGAACTCGGCGACCGCCCGGTGCACAAGCTGCCCGTGCACAAGCGCGCCCGGGCCGGCGTCGGCTACGTCGAACAGGCCCGCACCACCTTCCGCACCCTCACCGTCGAACAGAACCTGCTGGTCGCCCGCGCCGGCGCCGGCGATCCGGACACCGTCTACCGACTCTTCCCGGAACTGGCCCGCCGCCGCACCCTCCAGGCCGGCCATCTCTCCGGCGGCGAACAGCAGATGCTCGTGCTCGGCCGCGCCCTGGTCACCGACCCCAAGGTGGTCCTGGTCGACGAGATGTCGCTCGGCCTGGCCCCCATGGTGGTCCATCGGCTGATGCGCGTGGTCGGCGAACTCGCCGCCGAGGGACTGGCCATCCTGCTCATCGAACAGTTCGCCAACCTCGCCCTCGGCGTCGGCACGCACGCCTACGTCCTGCGCAAGGGTCGCATCGTGCACGACGGACCGTGCGCCGAACTGCGCGGCAAACCCGAACTTCTGCACGAGTACTACTTCGGCTCGATCACCGCACCGCGACCCACCGACCCACCCGGCCCCGCCGCCGAGCCCGCCCGAATCGGCGGTGGCAGCCGATGACTTCCACCACCAAAACCCCCGCCGGCCGGAAATCCACCGCCATGGACCTGATCGACAAGCGCTCCGCGACCGGCATGATCGCCTTCGCGATCGTGGCCTGCGTCGCGATCCCCAACATCCTCTCGCCCTACTGGCTCTACCTCGCCATCACCAGCGTGATCGGCGCCGTGATCATGCAGAGCTACGGTGTGATCGTCGGCCGCGCCGGCGTCATGTCGCTGTGCCAACTCTCCTTCGCCGCCATCGGCGCCTGGGTGGTGATGCGGCTCAACCTCGCCGACGCCCCCGGCGGCCTGCTCGTGTGGCTGGTCCTCGGCGGGCTGGCCGCCGCACCCGTGGGCGTGCTGATCGGCCTGCCCGCACTGCGCGTTCGCGGTGTCAACCTCGCCGTGATCACCTTCGGCGCGGCGGTGTCCACCGACATCGTGCTCAACGCCAAGCAGTTCCCCGGCACCGAGGAACTGGTGACCGTGGCCCGACCGGCCGCGTTCACCAGCAACGCCGACTACTTCGTCCTGGTCGTCATCGTCTTCACCGTGATCGCGCTGGGCCTGGCCGCCCTGGACAAGACCCGGCTCGGCCGCTCCTGGCTCGAACTGCGGCACTCCGAAAGGCTCGCCGCCTCACACGGCATCTCGGTGGCCCGCAGCAAACTCGCCGCCTTCGCGATCAGCGCGTTCATCGCCGGCATCGGCGGCGGACTGATGGCCGGCCAACTCGGCCTGGTGGTCTCCGGCAACTTCGCCATGGGCCAGTCCGTCACGCTGTTCGCGATCGCCATCCTGATCGGCCCGCACCACCCCGAAGGCGCGGTGATGAGCGGGGTGTTCGGTGCCGCGACGGCGACCATCCTGGAAAAGGTCAAGCTGCCCCAGGACCTGGGCGGCATCATCTTCGGCGTCGTACCGATCTTCGCGCTGCGCAGCGGGATGAGCCAGACCGACTTCACCCGCAACCGCAAACGCCTGGCCAAGGCCCGCAAGGAGGCCGCCGCCACCACCGCCGACGACGAACGCGAACGCGCCGACGCCGGACCGCCGACCGAGCGCACCGTGGGCGCTCCCGCCCGCCCAGTGGGCACCGAACCGGCCCTGGCCGTCACCGGATTGACGGTGCAGTACGGCCCGGTCACCGCACTGGACGCGGTCGACCTGATCGTGCCCGCCGGCACCGTGGTCGGCCTGATCGGCCCCAACGGCGCGGGCAAGTCCACCTTCATCTCCGCCGTCGGCGGCTTCCTGGGTCGGCTCCCCGGTTCGGTCCGGCTGGACGGCGTACCCATCGATCGCCTGGCTCCGCAGGTCCGCGCGGCCCGGGGACTGCGGCGCACCTTCCAAACCACCCTGATCGCCCCCGAGTTGACCCAGTACGAATACCTCGACATCGGCGCGGGTCGGCGGCTCGGACGGGACGAGGCCGACGAACTCCTGGAATTCTTCGGCTGTCCGGTGGGCGACCTGCCCATCTCGATCGTCGACGCCGGCACCCGCCGGTTGCTCGACGTGGCCGCAGCGATCGCCGCGCGACCCGCGGTGGCCCTGCTCGACGAACCCGCCGCCGGCCAATCCGCCGCCGAATCGCTGCGCCTGGGAGCTCGACTCGCCCAGGTGCCGCAACGCTACGGAGTGGCCATCCTGCTGGTCGAACACGACATGGAACTGGTGCGGGTGGCCTGCCGCGAGGTCACCGTGCTGGACTTCGGCAAGGTGATCGCCGCCGGCCCCACCGAGGACGTCCTGCGCGATCCCGCGGTGTCCGCCGCCTACCTCGGCGGCGCCGACACCCCCGACGGCGCGGTCCCCCCGACCGCGATCGTCACCCCCACCGGCTGACCGCCCGCCCGGGCCCGATCCACCCGTACCGCCCCCGCGTCGCGCGTGTGCCTCGACGCCGACCCGGGTTCCCCCGGCATGCCTTCGATCGGATCGACTGCGTACCGATCCACCATGACAAGGACGTTCCCATGAAGCGTTCCCTCGTGAGCCGGACGGCCGTCGCCGTCATCGCGCTCGCCCTGTCCGCGACGGCGTGCGCCGGCGACGGCAGCGACGGCGGCTCCACCAGCGGCGCCATCAAGGTCGGCTCGATCAACGGAATCACCGGGCTGTTCCAGACCCCGGAGGTCCCACAGGCGGTCAAGGCCGTCTTCGACGAGGTCAACGCGGCCGGCGGGATCAACGGCCGCAAGCTCGAATTGATCAGCAAGGACGACGCGATGAACCCGCAGCGTTCCACCGAGAACGAGGTGGAACTCGTGCAGTCCAAGGGCGTGGTCGCCCTGGTCGGCTCCTCCAGCGCGGTCGACTGCGGGGTCAACCGGGCCGCGTACAAGAGCGCGAAGATCGTCTCCATCCCGGCCGTCGGCGTCGACCCCGCGTGCTTCAACAGCCCCGACATCGCGCCGGTCAACCCCGGCCCGTTCAAGCTGCTCACCGCGATGCTGTACTACGCGTCCGAGACGCTGCACCACGACAAGGTCTGTCTGTACTACACCACCCTGCCCGGCAGCGGCGGCGGGATCAGCGACGCGATCAAGGAGTGGAGCGACCTCACCGGCAAGCAACTCGCCGCCAAGGACACCGCCGTCGGCGAGGGCGACCCCACGCCGCACCTGATCGCCGCCAAGCAGGCCGGCTGTCAGGCCGTGCTCTACAACGCCCAGGTCGGGCCCTGGTTCGCCCAGGCGCAGACGCAGGGCATGCAGAACGTCGACTTCATCATGGGCGCCAACAGCTACACCGACGCGAACGCCAAGCTGGTGCCCGCGGGCATGCGGGCCTACGTCGGCACCGAGTGGCAGCCGTACACCGACGTGACGCTGCCCGGCAACGAGCGCTGGGCGCAGCTGATGGACAAGCACGGCATCCAGCGCACCGCGTTCAGCCAGGGTGCGGTGATGTCCGCCGACGTGTTCGTCCAGGTGCTCAAGGGCATGAAGGGCGACATCACCCGCAAGTCGGTCACCGAGGCGTTCAAGAAGATGAGCCCGATCGACTACCCGATGGTGGGTTCGCCCTGGGTGTTCGGCCCCGACGACAAGCACAACCCGGTCCAGGGCAGCCGTTTCGTCAAGGCCGTCGACGGCAAGTGGCAGGTGTTGCCCGAGGGCTTCATCGTGCCCGGCAGGAAGTAGCCCGGCCGCGGTGCGACCGATCCACCCCGGCCCGACCGTCGCCGACCGCCCACGCGGTCGGCGCGGTCGGCGCCCCGGAGCAGGAGGTGCTCGACAAGCATGTTGAACTCGGTGATCGCGGGCCTGAGCAGCGGTGGGGGCTACGCGCTGCTGGGCCTGTGCGTGGTGTTGACCTATCGGCTGGTGGCCGTGGTGAACTTCGCGATGGCGGCGATCGGCGCGATGGGCGCCTTCACGATGGTGTCCCTGACCGACGACGGTCTGAACGTATGGCCCGCGCTGGTGCTCGGTGTCGCGGTCAGCGCGGCCCTGTCCGGCATCCTGGGCGCGGTGCTGATCCGCTGGTTCGGGGAGCACAACGAACGCACCAAGGCCGCCGTCACGGTGGCCATCTACGTCGCGGTGATGGCGGTGGGGCTGCGGCTGTTCGGCGCCACCTCCACCGGCGCGCGGCGTTTCCCGGCGCCCTTCGACGGGGCGCTGTTCCGCATCGGCGACGTGGTGGTCTCCCAGGCCGTGCTGGTGTCCATCGCCTTCGCGGTGCTGATCACCGTCGGCGTCGAACTGATGTTGCGCAAGACCCTGGTCGGGCTGCGGCTCCAGGCACTGTCCGAACGCCCGGGCACCGCACAGGTGGTGGGCATCTCCGCGCCGCGCCTGGCCACCGCGGTATGGGTGGCGATCGGCGCGCTCACCGCGCTGGTGATCATCCTGGTCGCGCCGCGCCTGGGCGGCGACTTCTCCACCCTGGGCAAGCTGATCGTCACCGCGCTCGCGGTGGCCATGGTCGGTGGGTTCCGCAACCTGCCGCTGACGTTGGCCGGCGGCCTGCTGCTCGGCTGCCTCGAAGGCATGTCCGCCGCGCTGGATTCGGTGCGCGAGTACCGCGGCGTGATCCCGTTCCTGGTGATCCTGGTGCTGCTGTGGTGGCGCAGCCGGCACGAGATCTGGGACACCGCGCACAGTCGATGACAACGAACCGGAGTTCGCAGATGATCATGGGAACCCGCTCCACCCCGGACGGCTCCACCCGCGCCGCCGTGCTGCGCGCGCACGACCAGCCGCTCACCCTGGAGGACATCGCGCTGCCCGAACGGTGCGAGCCCGGCGCCGTGTTGGTCCGGATCGGCTGCGCCACGCTGTGCGCCACCGACGTGCACCTGTGGCGCGGCGCGATGAGCTTTCCCGGCATGTTGCCGATGGTGCTCGGCCACGAGATGACCGGCGTGATCGAGGCGGTGGGGGTGGGTGCGATCGACGCGCTGGGCCGCACGCTGCGGGTCGGCGACCGGATCGGCTGGTCCGAGTCGACGTGCGGCACGTGTTACGCCTGCACGGTGTTGCGGCGGCCGGTGGGGTGCGCGGACCGGGGCTACGGCTTCCGGCAGCGCTCGGATCAATGGCCGTACGCCACGGCCGGGTTGGCCGAATTCGCCTACGTGGGGCCGCGGGCGGAGAAGGTGCTCGTGCCGGACGACGTGCCCGACACCTGGGCCGCGTGCGCGGGGTGCGCGGTCAAGACCGTGCTGCACGCCTTCGACCGGGCGGGCGGGGTCCGGCCCGGCGCCGAGGTGGTGGTGCAGGGCGCCGGGGCACTGGGCCTGGTGGCCGGTGCGATGGCCAAGGCGAGCGGCGCGCGGACGGTGATCACCATCGGCGGGCCCGAGGGCCGGCTGGCCCTGGCCGAGGAGTTCGGCGCGGACGTCGCCATCGGGCTGGACGGCGACCCGGCCGCCCGGCGCGAGGAGGTGCTGGCGGCCACCCGAGGGCGCGGCGCGGACCTGGTCCTGGACCTGGCCGGGGCGCCCGGGGTGGGCGCCGAGGCGGTCGAACTCGCGGCGTTCGGCGGCACGTTCGTGATCGTGGGCAGTACCGGACCGACCCCGGAGCGGCTGCCGCTGGGGACCGTGATGGGTAAGGAACTCAATGTCGTCGGCTCGCTCAACGGTGATGTGGGCGACTATCACCGGGCCGTCGAGTTTCTCCGCGACTTCCGGCAACGCTTCGACTGGGACCGGCTGTTCGCCGAGCCGGTCGGACTGTCGGGGGCGAGCGAGGCGTTGGCCGCGATGGGGCGGCAGGAGCAGGTCAAGGCCGTCGTGCACCCATGGCTTCCGTGAGCCCGCGGGTTGCTTTTCCAGCGCCGGATCCATCCGTAATACCCGATGCCGAGAGGACCTTCGATGGGTGACATCGACAGCAATATCGTTCCGCGACGCCGGTTGGGGATCGAGGGCCCGTCCGTGTCCGCGCTGTCCCTGGGCTCGTGGCACACCTACGACCGGATGGACTTCCACGACGCGGTCGACCTGGTGACCTGCGCGGTCGAGGCGGGGATTAACCTCTTCGACGTGGCGGTGTACGGGATTCCGGGACAGAAGCCGGTGTACACCGACGTGTTGTTCTCGGCGATCGTGCGGGCGGCGGGGTTGGCGCGGGAGCAATACCTGTTGTCGACCAAGGTGTGGCTGGAGGGCTATCCGGCGCAGCCGTTGCGCGAGCAGGTGGAGCGGGCGATGTTCCGGGCCGGGACGGAGTACGCGGATCTGGCGATCCTGGGCGACATTCGCAGTGCCGACCTGGATCTCGAACAACTCGCGGGCGACCTGGCCGAGTTGGAGAAGGACGGGCTGATCGGGCACTGGGGGGTCAACAACTGGTCGGCGCAGGCGATCACCACGATTCGTGCGCACGCGCTGATCGCGGGATCGCCGGGGCCGCAGGTCGCGCAGCTCAAGTACAGCCCCTGTCGGCGGGCGATCGCGGACGGGGCGCCGTTCGCCGAGTTGTTCTCGGCCGGGTTGTCGATGCAGGCGTCCGACGTCCTGGAGGGCGGCATCCTGGCCGGCAAGGTCGCACCGGCGCGGGAGGTCGGGCGGGATCCGGGTGGGGTGCGGGAGCGGATCATCGCGTCCGTGCCGGGCCTGGCGGCGGTGGCTGCCGAACTGGACGCGAGTGCCGCGCAGGTGTGTGTGGCGTTCGCGCTGTCGCATCCGGCTACCGCGAGCGTGTTGTTCGGGGCGACGCGGCGGGAGCAACTGATGGACAACATCGGGGGGTTGCGACTGCTGGACCGGGTCGGGGCGAGCGTGTTGCGGGCGCGGTTGGTGCCGTTCTTCGCGGACGGGGGTGTGGTGGACCCCGCGGGTCCTTGAGGGGGCCTCAGTGCGGTGACCTCGAAGGCCGGCCGGGCCGATTCGGCCTCATGGCGCCCGGCCGGGGCGGAGGGTGGCCTCCGGCGCCGGCCGGGCCGGGGTGGGTCTCGAACGCCGGCCGGGCCGACATGTGGCCTCGAACGCCGGCCGGGCCGGGGTGCTCTCCGGCGCCGGCCGGGCCGAGGCGGCCGTGTCGATCAGGCTCCCGAGGCCGCCGGGTCCATGACGTCCTTGTCGGCCCAGGCGTCGGTCAGGGCCGTGCGGAGGGCGCTTCCGTGATGGGTGAGTAGGGCCAGGGCCTTCAGGTTGTCCTGCCATTGGCTCATGCGGCTGGCGCCGAAGAGGACCGTGGCGACGGTGGGATTGGCCAGGCAGAAGGCGATGGCCACCTGGGCGGGTGTGGCGTCGAAGTCGGCGGCGACCTTGGCGACGAGGGGATACGCGGCGCGGATGCGGTCGCGGATGTTGCCGGGGTCGGCGCCGATCTTGCGTTGCGGGTGGAGGTTGCCGGCCAGGATGCCGCCCTCCAGGACGTCGGACGCCTGCATGACCAGCCCGTCGGCGAACAGTTCGGCGAAGGGTTCGCCCTCGGGCACGGTCCGCCGGGCCGGGCTGTACTTGAGTTGGGCGAAGGTGGGCGGCGTCAGCCCCTGCTCCGCGGCGAATCGCCGGGCCCGCCACACGTCCGCGGCGGACCAGTTGTTGACGCCCCACGCGGTGAACCGGCCGGCCGCGATCTGCTCGGCGACGTCGCCGACCACGGCGGGGACGTCCAGTTCGCCGAAGAAGTCGCCGACCACGACCAGGTCGGCCCGGTCGGTGCCGATCCGGTCGAGCGAGACGGCCATCTGCTCGGCGAAGCCCTTCTTCGGGTACTCCCACAACCACAACTTGCCGCACAGCAGGTACTGGTCGCGGGCCACGCCCGCCTCGCGGATCGCCCGCCCGAAGATCAGATCGGTGCGCGCGTTCTCCGCGTGCGGGCCCATGTCGTAGTGCGCCACGTCGAAGAGTTCGACGCCGTGCGCGAGCGCGTCGCGGATCAGCGCGACGGCGTCCGCCATGCTCATCCTGTCCCACGTGTTCCACGAACCGAGGCCCAGCACGGGCACCTCGGGACCGTGCGCGCCGAGTCGACGACGGGGCACCGGACTGCCGGCGGGGGAGTGCACCACGGGTCCTCCTGGGAAGCGGGGGTCGACCTGATCGGCGGGATCGGCGGATCCCCATCGATCGCCATTGTTGACGGCATCGGTAATCATATAGCATTCCAGATACCAACTTCCTGTCCCGCGAGGAGATCCGATGTCACTTCCCTCGGACGCCCAGGCCGAGGTCGGCCCCGATCCCATCGTCGATGTCGCGATCGGCTACATGGCCGCCAAGCAGTTGTTCGCGGCCAACGAGGCGGGCCTGTTCGCCGCGCTGGCCGACGGCCGCACCCCGTTGGAAGAACTCGCGACCCGGATCGCACTGCCCACCCGGACCACGCTGATCCTGGCCGACACGATGGTCGCCCTGGGGTTGCTGGAGCGCGACGCGGACGGCTACGCCAACTCGCCCGCCACCCTGCGCCACCTCGGCGGGTGCGGATCGGATGTGGACCTGCGCCCGTTCCTGAGCTTCCTGGACACCGTCAGCTACCCGCACTGGCTCGGCTTCGCCGAGACCTCGCGCACCGCGCGGCCGGCCCCGCTCGACCTCGGCGGCGACCGGCTCGGCGTCTTCCTCGGTGGCGTGATGACCTACAACGCCCTGCACGCACGGCAGTTGGCCCACGCCTACGACTTCGGCGCGCATCGACGCGTGCTGGATCTGGGCGGGCTGTCCGGGTCCTTCCTGGCCGAAGCGCTGCGTCTGCACCCCGAGTTGCGGGCCACCTTCCTGTCCGGCGGCGATCTGGTCGGCCACGCCGAGCAGACCCTGGCCGGAGCCGGAGTCGAGGAACGAGTCGAGGTGGTCACCGGCGACCCGCTGACCGACGAGGTGCCCACCGGCTTCGACCTGGTGCTCCTGGAGCATGTCGTGCACCGCTTCGACGCCGAGCACAACCGGCGGATCGTGGCGGCGGCGCGCAAGGCCGCCGCCCCCGGGGCCCGGCTGCTGCTGCTCGACTTCTTCCTGGAGCCGGACGGCACACCGCGGCTGATCGACAGCCTGCACGCGGGGGAGTACCTGGTCATCGACGGCACCACGGTCTACCCGCGCGGCGAGGTCGAGGAGTGGCTGGTCGAGGCCGGTTGGCACCCGGTGGACCTGCTCGAACTCCCGGGCAGCCCCCGGGTGATCGTGGCGGAGGCCCGATGAGCACCGGCCGGGTCGTGGTGGTCACCGGCGGCGCGAGCGGCATCGGCGCGGCCGTCGCCCGAGCCTTCGCCGAGAACGGCGACCGGGTGGTGATCGCCGACGTGGACGCCGACGCGGCCGCGAAGGTCGCCCGCGAACTCGACGGCACCCCGGTCGCGATGGACATCACCGACCCCGCGTCGGTGGCCTCGGCCCTGGACCGGGTCGTCGCCGAACTCGGCCCGCTCGCGGTGCTGGTCAACAACGCCGGCCTGGTCGCGGGCGGCGGCCTGCTCGTCGAACTCCCCATCGAGGTCTTCGACACCGTGGTCGCGGTCAACCTGCGCGGCACCTTCACCGTCACGGCGGCCGCCGCCCGGCGGATGATCGCCGAGGGGGCGGGTGGCGCCATCGTCAACATCAGCTCGATCGGCGCCCGCCAACCCACCGCGGGCCTGGGGCACTACGAGGCCACCAAGGCGGCGGTGGACGCGCTCACCCGCACCGGCGCGATCGAACTGGCCCCGCACCGGATCCGGGTCAACGGCGTCGCGCCCGGACCGGTGCACACGCCGATGACCGCCGGCCTGATGTCCGACCCGCAGGCCCGGCAGGTCTGGGAGGCGCGGATCCCGCTGGGCCGGATCGCGGTGCCCGAGGACGTCGCGCCGCTCGCGGTGTTCCTGGCCTCGCCGGCCGCGGCACACATCACCGGGACGGTGGTACCGGTGGACGGCGGCCAACTGCTGGGCTGAGCGGCGCCGGAGGGTGACCGGCGCGGACACGGAAGGGCGGGCTCGACCGAGCCCGCCCTTCCCCGTGTGCCGCCGTCGTCGCTACGGCGTCCCCGCCTTGGCCTGGTGCAGCGCGGCGGCCGTGGCGATCTTGTGTGCGCACGCGGCCTTCTCGATCAGCTGCGGGTCGGCGCCCGCACCGATCAGGTCGAGCAGGTTCTCGTGTTCGCGCACCGAGGTGCGGGCCCGCCCCGGCACGTAGGTGAAGGTCGACCGGCGCATGTGGTCCAGCCGGGCCCACTCCGATTCGAGCAGCGCGTTCAGGTGCTTGTCGGGGCAATGCGCGTAGAGCGAGAAGTGAAACTTCCGGTTGAGCGCGGTGAACGCGGTGGGATCGAAGTCGGCCAGCGCCTCGACCATGCGGTCGTTGATCGCCCGGGCCTCGGCGATGTTCGCGGCGCTCATCAGCGGCGCCGAGATCGCCGTCGCGTAACCCTCCAGACGGGCCAGCACGTTCAGCGAGTGCTCGACCTGCGACCGGTCGAAGACCGCCACCCGGGCGCCGACGTTGCGCACGATCTCCACCAGGCCGTCGGACTGGAGTCGGCGCACCGCCTCGCGCAGCGGGATGGTGCTGACCCCCGCCTCCCGGGCGAGCTGGTCGAACACCAGCCGATACCCGGGCCCGTAGGTGCCGTCGAGAATGCGGCTGCGCAGCAGCTCGTAACACATCTCCGACTTCGACGCCTTGGCGGCCTTGCTCGCGGCGGTGGTTGCCTTTGCGGGACTCAACTACGGTCTCCTCAGTCTGGACCGGACACGGTCGCGGGCCGGGACGAGGCGTCCCGGCCCGGCGTGGTCCGGCGTGTTCGGTGGGCATGGTGCGCCGCGGTGGGTCAGCGGTGGAGGACCCGTAGGGCGACTTCGCCGAAGTACGGGTTGACCAGCACGCCGTGGTGGTCGCCGGCCATGCAGACGAGTTGCGCTCCCGGGACCAGCGCGACCAGTTCCTCGGAGCCGTGGACCATCAGGTCGTCCGCGCCGACCAGGAACCACGGCGGCGTGCCGCCGGCCCACGCCTTCGGCGCGAACGGGGTGCTGCGCAGACCCTCGACACAGGTCACCAACCCGTCCGCACGCGCACCCTCGGCCCGGATCAGGCCCGCGATCATCCCGGTGAGCGGATCGGCGGGCGGGTGGGCCTCGTCGTGCACCGCCCGGCGCAGCTCCGGCACGTCCACGGCGGCGAACGGCTCGGTCGGGCTCAACCCGCCGAGCACCACCCGGCCGATCCGGTCCGGAGCCAGCTCGGCCAGCTCCCAGACCAGGCGGGCGCCGAGCGAGTACGCCAGGACGTCGAACCGGTCCGCGCCGTACGCGTCGACCACGGCCAACAGGTCCTGCGCGGAGGCGACCGCGTCCACCTCCGCGGCGCTCGTCGGTGCCGGGCTGGCGCCGTGGCCGCGCAGATCCGGCGCGAGCAGGGTGTGGCCGGCATCGAGCAGGGCCTGGACGAGGCCGGTTTCCAGCCAGGTGCGGCGCGCGCTGGAACAGAATCCGTGCACGAGCAGCACGGGGGGCTGCTCGGAGCGCTCGGCGCTCGGATAGGTGGTGACGGCGAGGGGCTGCCGCAGGCGCATCCTACTTCTCCACTCAGCTATTTCGGATACGATTTCAGATCGTACACCAGGGGTGAATACTCAGAGCTGCGACCCGATCCGGAATCCGTCGCCGGCCGCGTCCCGCGCGAAGGAGAAACCGTCGGCGCCGACGGTCACGTCCGCCTCGTGGTTCTCCTGCCGGGCCAGCACCGGTTGCGGGCTCCCGGCCAGGTCCAGGACGGGGGACGCCTCGGCGTACCAGGAGGGCACCACCGGGTTGCCCCACCAGTCCCGGCGCTGGTTGTCCCGCACGTCCCAGGACAACACCGGGTGGTCGGGGTCTCCCGTGTAGTAGTCGGTCGTGTAGATCTCCACCCGATGCAGGTCGGGATCGCGCACGTAGACGTAGAACGCGTTGGAGACCCCGTGCCGTCCCGGTCCGCGCTCGATGTGCGCGGACCGGCGGCGCGCGCCGAGCAGGTCGCACACGTGCAGCACCTGGCCGCGTTCGTGCGTGCTGAACGCGATGTGGTGGAGCCGCGGCCCGTCGCCGCCGGTCAGCGCGATGTCGTGCACGGTGTCCTTGCGATGCAGCCAGGACGCGTACAACGTCTCGTCCTCGCCGCGGATGTCCTCGGTCACCCGAAAACCCAGGTCGCGGTAGTAGCGTTCGGCCCGCGCCACGTCCGGCACCACGATGTTGAAGTGGTCCAGCCGGGCGATCGCGCCCGCGCCGTGCAGGTCGTAGCGCTGATGCAGGCGCGGCACGTGCTCGGCCTCGTAGAAGAACTCCAGCGGGAACCCCAGCGGGTCCAGCACCCGTACGGCCGGCCCGATGCCCCGGGTGGCGCCCGCCGCCCGGCGCTCCACCGGCACGCCCAGCGCCCGGTAGTAGCGCTCGGCGACGTCGACCTCCCCCGGTGCGCGCACCCGGTACGCCAGCGCGGCCAGGGCGCCGGACGCGCCGCGCCGGAGCACCAACGAATGGTGCAGGTACTCCTCGAAGGCGCGCAGATACACCGCGTCCTCGTCCTCGTGGGTGACCACCAACCCCAGCAGGTCGACGTAGAACTCCCGGGACGCGGCCAGGTCGGTGACCACCAGCTCGGCGTACGCGGCGCGCACGATGTCCGGGCACGGCAACGGTCCGGGTTCGGGGGCGGACCCGCCGGGGCGGGTGGTGGGCAGCGGCGGCAGGGGCGGAACGGACGGAGTGGGCATCGGACTCTCCTCCTGTTCGAGGCACCGGATCCGGCCGGCGCGGGCGGGCCCGGTCACCCGGGTCCGATTCGGAAACTAGTGCCCGGCCCCGGGCCGGGGCTATGGTTCGAGCGCGCGGGGTGCCACGTCACGCGGCACCGAACCGGGCGGTGTGCAGCGGTGCCATGGCCACGTGCACCGCCTGCTGGGACGTGTAGAAGTCGATCGAGCGGTAGCCGCCCTCGTGACCCAGCCCCGAAGCCTTGATCCCGCCGAACGGGGTGCGCAGATCGCGCACGTTGTGCGAGTTGATCCACACCATGCCGGACTCGACGCTGTGCGCCACCCGGTGCGCCCGGCGCAGATCGTTGGTCCATACGTAGCCGGCCAGGCCGTAGGGGACGGCGTTGGCCAGTTCGATCGCCTCGGCCTCGTCCGTGAACGGGGTCAGCGCCACCACCGGTCCGAAGATCTCCTCCTGGAAGATCCGCGCGTCGGCCGGCACATCGCAAAAGACGGTCGGCGCCAGGTAGTTGCCGACCGGCAGGTGCGCGGGCCGGGTGCCGCCCGCGACCAGCCGCGCCTCGCGTCGGCCCGTCTCGACGTAGGCGAGGACCCGTTCGTAGTGCTCCGGGTGCACCAGTGCGCCCACCTCGGTGGCCGGATCCTGCGGCGGGCCCACCACGATGCGCTCGGCCCGGGCGGCGAACCGCTCGACGAACTCGTCGTAGACGGCGCGTTGCACCAGGATCCGCGAACCGGCGGTGCAGCGCTCGCCGTTGAGCGAGAACACGCCGAACAGCGCGGCATCGATCGCCTCGTCCAGGTCGGCGTCGGCGAACACGATCACCGGGGACTTGCCGCCGAGTTCCATCGACAGGCCCTTGAGGTGCCGGGCGGCGGAGCCGAAGATGGTCCGGCCGGTGGTGGTCTCGCCGGTGAACGAGATCAGTGGCACGCCCGGGTGCTCGACCAGGGCCGCGCCCGCCTCCTCGCCGATCCCGCCGACCAGGTTGAACACGCCCTGCGGCAGGCCCGCCTCGGTCAGGATGTCCGCCCACAAGGACGCGGACAACGGGGTGAATTCGGCCGGCTTGAGCACCACCGTGCAGCCGGCCGCGAGCGCCGGCGCGAGCTTCCACGACTCCAGCATGAACGGCGTGTTCCACGGCGTGATCAGCCCGGCGACGCCGATCGGCCGGCGATTGACGTAGTTGAGCTGGCGACCGGGCACCTGGTACGCCTCGTCGGTCTGACCGACGATCAGGTCCGCGAAGAAGCGGAAGTTCTCCGCCGCGCGCTGCGCCTGGCCCAGTGCCTGGGTGATCGGCAGGCCGGTGTCGAAGGTCTCCAACTCGGCCAGTCGCGCGTCCCGGCGCTCGACCTCGTCGGCGATGCGGTTCAGCACCCGGGCCCGGTCCTTGGCGGGCAGGTGCGGCCACGGCCCCGCGGTGAACGCACGGCGGGCGGCGGCGACGGCGGCGTCCACATCGGCGGCCTTGCCCGCCGCGGCGGTGGCGTAGGGCAGGTTGGACGCGGGCGCGCAGACCTCGAAGGTGGCGCCGTCCAACGAGTCGACGTGCCGGCCGTCGATGAAGTGGCGCAACCGGGTCGGCAGCGCGGTGGGCACCCCGGAGTGCTCGACGGGCGTCGTCGTGGTGGTGCTCATATGGCTTCTTCTCCAAGGGCGGGGTCGGTCAGCAGGTCGAGTCGGCTCTCGGCCAGGGCGGTCACCCGCGCCCGGCCGCTTTCGGACAGCGGCAGCAGCGGCGGCCGGACGAAGTCGGAGCCGATCAGGCCGCGTCGGTGCATCAACCACTTGGCCGGCGCCGGGTTGGTCTCGACGAACAGCAGGTCCACCAACGGCTGTACCGCGTAGTGCAGTTCGCGGGCCCGGCCCAGGTCACCCGCCTGGTAGGCCTCGTACATCCCCGCGACCGCGCGCGGGGCGATGTTGGCGAGTGCGGAGACGAAGCCCGCGCCGCCCAGGGTGAGTACCGGCAGACACAACAGCTCGATGCCGGACCACACCAGCAACTCGGGACCGGCCGCCTCGATCACCCGGGAGAAGTGCTCGAAGTCCTTGGTGGTCTCCTTGATGCCGACGATGTTCTCGTGTGCCCGGAAGAGTCGGGCCACGGTCTGCGGATCGATCTCCACGGCGGTTCGACTCGGCACGTTGTAGATCACCACGGGCAGGTCCGGATACTCGCGGGCGACCGTCGAGTACCACGTGAACAGCGCCTCCTGGGTGGGGCGCGCGTAGTACGGCGTGATGATCAGCACCGCGTCGGCGCCCGCGTCCCGGGCGATCCCGGTCAGCTCCAGGGTCTCGTCCAACTTGGTCGATCCGGTGCCCGGCAGGAACGGCACCCGGTCGTCGATCTCGGCGGCGACCACCCGGATCGCCTCGGCGCGCTCGGCCAGGGTCTGTGCGGACGGCTCGCCGGTGGAGCCGCCGAGCGAGATGCCGTGCGAGCCCGCCGCGAGCTGCCAGCGGACCAGGCGGCGCAGCGCGGCGTGGTCGACCGCGCCCGTCGCGGTGAAGGGGGTGACCAGCGGGGCGATCGAGCCGCAGATCAGGGACGGGTCGGCGCGGTACTTCATCGGTGCTCCTCGCGAGGGGTGGTCGGGGCGATGGATGCGGAGACGGGCTCGGGGTCGGTCGCGGCCCACGCGCGGTAGGCGGGTTCCCAGTCCGGACCCAGCGGGTACAGGCCGGCCAACCCGGCGCCGGCCGCGACCTGTTCGGCGATGAACCGCTCGCGGGACTCCTGCTCCTCGGCGTCTCGGACCACCTCGGCGACCAGCGCGGGCGGGATGACCACGGCGCCGTCGTCGTCGGCGACCACGACGTCGCCGACCTGGACGGTGGCGCCGCCGCAGGCGATCGTGACGTCGGTGTCCCAGGGCACGTGCCGGCGGCCGAGCACGGCGGGATGGGTGCCGGCGGCCAGCACGGGCAGGCCCAGTGCGGCCACGGCGGCGCTGTCGCGCACGGCGCCGTCGGTGATGATGCCCGCGGCGCCCAGGGTCTTGGCGCGCAGCGCGAGGATGTCGCCCAGCGTGCCGGCGACGGTCCGGCCGCGGGCCTCCATCACCAGGACCTGGCCGGGTTCGAGCGAGTCGACGGCACGTTTTTGCGCGTTGAAGCCGCCGCCGTGGGTGGCGAACAGGTCCTTGCGGAACGGGACGAAGCGCAACGTGCGGGCGGTGCCGACCAGGCGGGTGCCCGGGGTCAGCGCGCGCACGCCGTCGATGCTGACGGTGTCGAAGCCGCGGGCGCGCAGTTGCACGCTGAGCGTGGCCACGGCGACGCGTGCGAGGCGGGCGCGCAGGTCGTCCGTGAGTACGCCGGGGGCGGTGGTCCCGGCGGCGTCGGCCGGTTCCGGGCGGATGCCGGTGGCGTCCGCGCGGGTGGCCGGGTCGACCTTGGGTGGGGAGCCCCAGGCGGGGAGTACGGGGCCGGCGACCACGTCGGTGCGCAGCCGGCCGGTGTTGTGGTCGGGGTGGTCCAGGCTGTCCACCTCGACCTCGATCCGCTGGCCCACCTCGGCCACCGAGGCACCGGCGGGGGTGCCGGTCAGGATGACGTCGCCGACCTCCAGGGTGAGCAGCCGGGACAGGTCCGCGATCAACTCGGCGAAGCCGAACAGCAGCGTCGCGGTGGTGTCCTCCTGGACCAGGGCCCCGTCCAGCCAGGTGCGCACGCGCAGCGCCTCGGGGCGCAGGTCGGCCGCCGGCAGCAGGGTCGGCCCGAGCGGGGTGAACCCGTCGCCGCCCTTGGCCCGGACGTTGGAGCCGAGGTCCGCGTAGCGCAGGTCGTACAGCCCCAGGTCGTTCGCCGCGGTCACCCAGCCGACGTGCGCCCAGGCCCGGGCGGGGGACACGCGATGTGCGGCGCGGCCGATCACGAGGGCTATCTCGCCCTCGAAGCCCAGCAGTTCGACCCCGGTCGGCCGCTCGACCGGGCCGGATCCGGTGAGCGAGCTGCTCGGTTTGAGGAAGTACGAGGCGTGGTCGGGGACCCGCCCGCGCTGCCGGGCGCGGGAGGGATAGTTGAGGTGTACGGCCAGCACTTTGCCGGGTCGCCGTCCCGTCGATGCGGTCACCGCGTCATGCGTCACTCCGCCACCCCTTTGCGCCTTGGATCAGCGATGCCATCTCGGAACGTATATGATTCCGGATAGAATAATAGAGGTGATCTCGGTTCCACTGTCAACCGTTGCGACGGGCACGCTTGTTCGGCCGGCCCGGTGGCCTGCGGACGAACGCCCGTCCGGCGGAGCGGTGTTGCGGTGCCGGCACGGGGAGGGCGGCCGGGTGAGGGGCCGGAGAGGGGGCGGCCGAGGGCTTGCGCCGCAGCGCCGTGCCGGGCTCGGCGCGGGTCGGTCGGCCGCTGCCGCTCGTCGGGGTGTGGTGATGGTCACGCTCTTCGCCCGACGCGGTGATCCGGTGGTGCGCTCGGCGGCCATGCGCTCGCCGGCGGTTTCGGACGGCGGACCGGGCTCGGACAGCGGACAGGGGCTCCGCGGACACACACGCGGAGCCCCCGGGTCCCGGTCGGGGAGGAGGCCGAACCGGGGTATGACGGGTCAGCCGTGGTGGCCGCCGGCCGGGTCCGCGCCGTGGTGGCCGCCCTTGGCGTGGTCGTGGCCGTGGTCGCCGTCGAAGTTGCCGCAGAAGTTGCCGAACGTCGGGTTGAGGATGCCGACGATGTCGAGGGTGTTGCCGCAGATGTTGACCGGCACGTGGACCGGGATCTGCACGTTTAGGCCGGACGCCACACCGGGCGAGCCCACCGCGGCGCCGTCGGCGTCGGCGGCGGCACTCGCGGCACCGGCGCCGGCCATCACCAGGGCGGCGGTGCCGGCGGCCAGCACGGTTGCCTTCTTGAACGAGCTCACTTGGGTATCTCCGTATCGAACCTCGCGCCGCCCGGATGCGGCGCGTTCTCGTGGTGCAACGAGGCGAACCGGCGCGGGCAACCGGTCGGTGTCGACGTTCACCCGAACGCGGGTCGGTCCCGGTCGCCGGGCGAGCGGGCGCTCCGAAACTCGATGGCCATGCGCCCACGACCGCATTAGCGTCACGATGGTGAGCCTCGACATCCGGGAGATCCCCGAAGAGCACCTGGACCGGATACTGGATCTGGCCGATCTGGCCTTCCACGAGAAGGAGTCGGCCGACAAACGCGAGCACTACCGCAAGGTGCTCACCGATTGCGACCGCATCGGTGCGTACGACGGCGCCACCCTGGTCGGCCAGATCGCCGCACATCGCTTCGAGCTGTCCGTGCCCGGCGGCGATCTGGCCTGCGCCGGGCTGGACTTCGTCGCCGTCGCGCCGACCCACCGCCGGCGCGGGCTGCTCGCGCGGATGATGGCCGAGCAGTGGCGCCGGTGCGCCGAGGCCGGCCAGGTGCTGTCCTGTCTGTGGGCCTCCGAGAACGCGATCTACGGCCGCTTCGGCTACGCGCCCGGGACGGAGGGCTACTCCGTCGAGATCGACAGCCGACGCCCGCTCGCGCTGCGGATCGCCCCGGATCCGCGCCCGCTGCGGCTGGTCGACGCGGCACAGGGACCGGCCCTGCTGGGTCCCGTGTACGACGCGGCGCGCGCGCTGCGCCCGGGTCGCTTCGCCCGGACCGAACAGTGGTGGGCCGAGAACGTACTGGCCTGGGACGAGGACGACGACGACTCGCCGGTGCGGATCGTGGTGCTCGGCGAGGACGGCGCCGTCCCGGCCGGATACGCCATCTACCACGTCGAGTCCGGCAACGCCGCGACCGATGCGCCGCGTATGGTCCAGGTACAGGAACTGGAGGCGGACAGCGCCCCGGTGGCCGCCGCGCTGTGGCACTACCTCGCCTCGATCGACCTGACCGGCAAGGTGGCGGCCTGGGTTCGACCGCCGGACGATCCGCTGTTGCTGTTCGCCGCGGATCGGGACCAGGTGCGGGTGACCAGGCAGTTCCCGGCGTTGTGGATCCGGCTGGTGGACGTGCGCGGCGCGCTGACGGCACGATCGTGGGCGGCGCCGGTCGATCTGGTCCTGGAGGTCCGCGACGGGGCGGTGCCCGGCAACGACGGCAGGTTCCGCCTCACCGCCGGCCCCGACGGCGCGACCTGCACGCCGACCGAGGACCCGGCCGAACTCACCCTGGACGTACGCGAACTCTCGGCCGGCTACCTCGGCGGCACCCCGGTGGCCCGGCTGGTGGCGGCCGGACTGGTGGCGGAACACGTCCCGGGTGCGGCGGCCCGGCTGGACGCGGCGCTGCGCACGGACCTGCTGCCGTTCGCCCACGAGGACTACTGAGCCCACGCGCGGCGATGCCGTCGGTTCCCGGTCCGCCCGCCCGCGTGGATCGGCCGGGCGGACCGGCGGCGACGCCCCCGGTCAGGGGGCCGCCGCCACCCCCGAGGGCGGGCCGGGCGGTTCGCTCTGATGCGCGGTGAAGTAGCGCACCAGGTCCGGATCCAACGGCGGGACCACGGTGCGCACACCCCCCGCCCGCAGCGAGGCGGTGGCGGCGACACCCGCGGCCACCGCCTCGCGGGCGGCGATCGGCGACGTGCGGGTGGGCCCGCCCTCGACCGCGAAGCGCAGGAACTCCTCCACCAGGGCCCGGTCCGCGCCGCCGTGCAGGCCGCCGCCGCGCACCGACTCGCTGCGGTCGGCGTCCGCCCGGTAGCCGGAACGGCGCCGGTTCCACAACTTGATCGAGGGATGGTCGTCCTCCAGGCCGTCGCCGAAGTTCTCCAGCCGGCCCTCGTCGCCGATCACCGTGTAGTTGCGCCAGTAGTCGGGCGTGAAGTGGCATTGCTGGTAGCTGGCCAGGACGCCGTTGTCGAGCCGGGTGAGCATCATGCTGATGTCCTCGACATCGACGATCGGATTGAGCCCGGTCATCGCCGTCGGCGGCCACACCTCGGGCGCGAACCCGTCCTGGGCCCGGACCTCCTCCTCGGCCCGGCCGCCCGCGTCCGGGCCGGCGCCGGCGAACACCGGCTCGCGCCGGGGGTTGCCGCCGTACACCGCCAGGTCGCCCATCGCGACCACGTCCCGGGACCAGCCGCCGGCCAACCAGTGGATCGCGTCCAGGTCGTGCGCGCCCTTTTGCAGCAACAGGCCGGTGGTGCGCGCGCGTTCGGCGTGCCAGTCCTTGAAGTAGAAGTCGCCGCCGTGCCCGACGAAGTGCCGGCACCACACCGACCGGACCCGGCCGATCGCGCCCTCGTCGATCAACTCGCGCATCCGCCGCAACATCGGCAGATGGCGCAGGTTGTGCCCGACGTACAACCGGGTCCGCGACGCGCGGGCGGCGCGCAGCAGTCGGTCGCAGTCGGACAGCGTGATGGCCAGCGGCTTCTCCACGAACACCGGTACGCCGGCGGCGAGGAAGAACAGGGCGGGCTCGACGTGCCGATCGTCCGGGGTCAGCACGAAGACCGCGTCGAGTCGATCGTCGAGCATCCGTCGAAAGTCGGTGTGCACGGCGACGTCCGGCCCGAACAGGTCCACGGCGTACGCCCGACCGCGCGCGGCGGGGTCGGCGCAGGAGACCACCCGCGACCGACCCGGCCGATGCGCTTCGACGGCCAGGGCGGCCCGCTGCCCGACCCCGACCACGCCCACGCGCAGTTCGCTCATCGGATCAGTTCCCGAGCGTGGCGCGCAGCGCGGGCTGGAGCAGGTCGCCGTGGGCGCGGGCCATGTCGTCGCACAGGTCCCAGATGCGCTCGACCGGCAGCGCGGCGGCGGTGGCCGGGTCGGCCATCGCGGCGTGCCGGATGTGCCGCGGATCGTCCTCGAGGGCGGCGCGCACGACCAGGTCGTTCATGCTCAGGTAGGCGCGGTTGAGTGCGGCGCACTGCGCCGGCAGCGCGCCGACCCGGGTCGGCTGTACCCCCAACGCGTCGACCAGGCACGGGACTTCGACCACGCCGTCGGTGGGCAGGTTGTCGATCAGGCCGTGGTTGGGCACGTTGCCGTAGACCGTGCGCGGGGTGCCGGTGACGATGCTGTGGATGATCTGCGGTGCGTACTCCATGGTGGATTCGACCGGGACCGGGTCGCCGGCCGCCAGCGCCCGGCGGGTCTCCTCGTAGGCGGCCATGTTCTCGTCCACGATGCCGAGATAGGCGCCCACCGGCAGCCGCAGTCGGGTGATCTCGCTGTCGTGACCCAGGTACCAGGGCACGTACTCGCTGGAGTGCTCGCTCGTCTCGGTCGGGTAGTAGCCCAGCCGGCGGTACATGTCCACCCGTACCCGGCGCCGCAGTTCGCCGTCCCGGGCGATCAACTCGTCCAGCTTCGGGTACAGGTCCGTGCCGTCGTGTTCGAAGCGCAGGACCCATGCCTGGTGGTTGACGCCGGCGGCGCGGTAGTCGATCTCCTCGTAGGGGATCCCGACCAGGTCCGCGAGGCCCTGCATGGTCCAGTAGACCGAGTGGCACAGGCCCACCACGCGGGTCAGGCCGGTGGCGCGGGTGAGGTAACCGACGTTCATCGCCATCGGGTTGGTGTAGTTCAGCAGCCAGGCGTTCGGGCAGATCTCGGCGATGTCCTCGCCGAGCGCCCGGAGTACCGGGAAGGTGCGCAGGGCGCGGAAGATGCCGCCGATGCCGAGGGTGTCGCCGATGGTCTGGCGCAGTCCGTAGCGGGCGGGCACCTCGAAGTCGGTGCGGGTGGCCTCGCGCATGCCGACCTGGATGATGTTGATCACGAAGTCGGCGCCGGCGAGCGCCTCGCGGCGGTCGAGGTGGGTGCTGATCCGCGGGTCCGCGCCGCGCTCGACGGCGATCAGCCGGGCCGCGCCCTGCGCGGTGGCCAGCCGCTCCGGGTCGATGTCGTGCAGCGCGATGTGTGCCTGCCGCAACTCGGGGAAGGCGAACAGGTCGGCGAGCAGCCCCTGGGTGAACACGACGCTGCCGGCGCCGACGAAAACGATCTTGGTGCGGGTCATCACTGGTTCTTTCCGTTGCGGGCGAGGGCTGCGACAGCCTCGTCCCAGGTGGGTTGGGCCGGGGTGCCGCCGTGCGCCCGGGTGGACAGGGCGCCGCACGCGGCGGCGAATTCGAGGGCTCGGGCGGGCGGTTCGCCGGCGAGCAGGGCGGCCAGGTAGCCGGCGTCGAAGCTGTCGCCGGCGCCGACGGTGTCCAGCGGCCGGGCCGCGATGCCCGCGGTGCGCAGCACGCGGCGACCGTCGTGCACGAAGGCGCCCGCGCCGCCGTCCTTGACCACCACCGACGCTCCGTGCGCGGCCAGTCGCGCGGCGGCCTCCTCGGTGGCGTCGGGGCCGGTGTCGGTGCCGAGTCGGGCCAGCGCCCTCGCCTCCTGGGCGTTGGGCAGCAGGATGTCGACGACGGGCAGGACGGCGGCGAGCCCGGTGGGGTCCCAGCGACCGGTCGGGTCGTCGTTGGTGTCCAGCGAGGTGCCGGCGCCGTGGGCGCGGGCGATGCCCAGCAACTCGGGCAGTGCCGCCGCGAGTCGGGGCATCAGGAAGTAGGACGCGGCGTGTACGTGTCTGCTGTGGGCGAGCAACTCCTCGGGTACGTCCTCGGGTCCGGTGTCGGCCAGGGTGCCGGCGGCGGTGAGGATGGCGCGGTCGCCGTCGCCGCGGGTGAGCACCGCGGTCAACGGCGTCGCCAGGTGCGGGTCGGTGCGCAGCGCGTCGGTGTGCACGCCCCGGGCGGTCAGCGCGGCGCGCACGAAACGGCCCGCGTCGTCGTCGCCGACCCGGCCGGCGATGGCCACGCGCAACCCGAGCCGCGCCGCGCCGCACGCGGTGATCGCGGCGGATCCGCCGAGGGTGAGCAGGCCGGTGGGCACGAGTTGTTCGCGTTGCCCGAAGGCCAACGGCTCGTCGAGGGGACCGAGGACGACGTCGGGATTGGCGTCGCCGATGACCAGCAGGTCGAAGGTGTGCGACATCGGGCTTCCTGTCGGTGGAGCGGGGTGGGTCGATCCGCAGGCGGGCGGCGGCTGTCCCCGGGAGGGTCGAACTCCCGTGACGGCGTCAGCCCTTGAGCCCGCTGGAGGTGATCGACTGGATGAACGCCTTCTGCGCGCCCAGGAAGGCCAGCAGGACCGGGAGCACCGTGATCACGTTGCCCGCCATCACCGCCGCCCACTGGGTGTGGTGCTGGCCCTGGAAGGTGGTCAGGCCCAGTTGCAGGGTGTATTGGGTGTCGTGGTTGATCGCGATCAGCGGCCAGGTCAGGTCGTTCCAGGTGGTCAGGAAGGTGAGCACGGCGACGGTGCTCAACGCGGGCCGGGACAGCGGCAATACGATCAGGATCAGCACCCGCAACCGGGAACAGCCGTCGATCCAGGCGGCCTCCTCCAACTCCCGGGGCAGCGACAGGAAGAACTGCCGCAGCATGAACACCGCGAACGGCGTCACCAGGGACGGGATGATCAGCGCGCCGAGGGTGTCGATCAACCCGAGCCGCTTCATGATCAAAAAGGTCGGGATCATGGTGAGCTGGAACGGGATCGCCATCGTGGCCAGCATCGCCACCATCAGGGTGCGCGAACCCGCGAACCGCATCCTGGCGAACGCGTAGCCGCCCAACGCCCCGAAGACCAGGTTCGAGGCCACCGCGACCGCCGAGACGATCAGCGAATTCATGAACCAGCGCGGGAACATCGCGTTGCCCAGGACGTAGCGGTAGCCGCCCAGATGGATCCCGGAGGGCCACAACGCCGGTGGGAACCGGTTGATCTCCGCGTTGGTCATCACCGAACTGAGCGCGAGCCACACCAGCGGCAACGCGAACAGCAGGGACAACGGCGCGAGCAGCAGATGCCACGGGCTGAACGGCAACAGTCGGCGCCGGCCCGGCGTGGGCCGCGCGGTGTCGCGCGCCCGGGTCGCCTCCACGGGTGCGGTGGTCGTTGCGGTCATCGTGTCGCCCCCTCGACGGTGACGGGCTTGCGGCCGCGCACGAACCGCATGCCCACCCCGATCACCAACAGGGCGACGGCGAGCACGTAGGCCGCCGCCGCGCCGTAGCCGGCGGTGAAGTTCTTGAACGCCTGCTCCCAGATGAAGTAGACGATGACGGTGGTCGAGCCCAACGGCCCGCCCTTGGTGGTCACATAGACCAGGTCGAAGACCTGGAGCGCCTGGATGGTCTGCCACAACAACAGGAAGACGGTGACCGGGGTGAGCGTGGGCAGCACCACGTGGCGCAGCAGTTGCCATCGCCCGGCGCCGTCGAGACGGGCCGCCTCCAGCAGTGACGGCGGCACGTCCTGGAGCGCCGCGAGGTAGATAACCACGCAGAATCCGGTACCGCTCCACACCGAGATCGCCACCAGCACCAACAGGGCCTGCCCGGGGTCGGTGAGGAAGCCCTGCCGGCCGATCCCCAACTCGTGCAGGACCGAGTTGGCCGCGCCGAACTCCGGATCCAGGATGAAGGAGAACAGCACCCCCTGGGCCGTGGCCGAGATGACGAACGGCACGAAGATCAGCGTGCGATACACGCCCACCAGCCGGATCCGCCGGTTCAGCACCTGGGCCAGGAACAGCCCGAGGGCCATGCTCAGCGGTACGTACAACACCGTGTACAGCAGCGTGTTGCGCACGGCCTGGCCGAAGTTCGGATCCTGGGTCAGCGCGTCGTAGTTGTCCAGACCGACCCAGCGGCTGGGCGTGACCAGGTCGTCGGCCCGGAAGGAGAGCAGCAGCGACCAGACGAAGGGCACCACGCTCAGACCCAGGATGACCACGACGGCCGGAAGGATGTACGTCCAGGCGGTCGCCGACTCGCGCCGGCGTCTGCGGCGCAGCGTGCGCCGTTGTCGGTCCTGGTCCGAGAGCGTGAGTGGAGCGGGCAGTGATGACATGGAAGGCTCCTCAACGCGGGATCACGAGGGCGGCCCTGGCCGCGGCGGCGCAGCGGTTCAATGCCCGGGTCGGACTGCTCTTGCCGAGCAGCACGGAGACGATGGCCTCGCCCAGCGCCATCGAGATCTGTGGGTAGGCGGGATGCGCGGGACGCACGCGGGCGGTCTCCAGGGCGGTGGTGAACACGGCCAGGCCCTCGGTCCCCGCGGAGTGCTCGCGCCACTCGGGCCGCGCCTCGGCGGTCCGACTCAGCGGCAGGCTGCCGACCTCGGCGTCCCAGATCACGTCCTGATCCGGCTGGGCCAACCAGGACACGAACGTGCGAGCCGCCCGCACCCGGGCGCTGCCGTTGTCGAAGACCGTCCAGGTGTCCGGCGCGCAGATGGTCATCGGCCGTCCGCTGTAGCTGGGCAGCGGCACCACGTGGTAGTCGATCTCCGCCTGGGTGATGTCCGGGATCTGCCACGGGCCGGTCGCCACCATGCCCATCCGACCGGACGCGAAGACCTGGTACATCTGCTCGCTGCCGGGCTTGGGGTCGAGGTAGACGCTCTTGCTCCGGGCCAGCGCCTCCACGGTCTCCAGCGCGCGCACCCCGACGTCCTTGAAGCCGATGTTGCGCCCGTCCGCGGCGACCACGTCGCCGCCCAGGTCCCACACCATCGGCCACAACCGCCACACGGTGTCCTCGTCGCCCACGCCCGGCCAGCCGGTGCCGAACACGCCGCGCCGCGCGTCGGTCAGCCGCTGCGCCGTGGCCAGGAAGTCGTTCCAGGTCCAGCCCGGTTGCGGCAGCGGGAGGCCGGCGTCACGGAACAGGCGTTTGTTGCAGATGATCGCGAGCGCGTCCATCACGGCCGGGGCCGCGCGCACCTTGCCGTTGATCGTCACGGCCGCCCGGGCCGGTTCCCAGTAGTCGTCCCACGGCGTGGGGGAGGAGTGCACGCTCTCGCTCAGGTCGACCACCTTGGGACTGCGGGCGACCCCGGCCAGGTCGGAACCGAAGATGTAGGCGATGTCCGGGTAGGAACCGGCGGCGAGCGCGGCGGTGATCTTCTGCAACATCGCGTCGGCCGGCACCCCGCCGCCGAGGTCGACCCGGATGCCCGACTGGGCGAGGTGGAACCTGTCCACCAGGGTCTTCAAGGCCGCGAGGCCGGTGTCGGTCTGGCCGTGCCACATCTCGATGGTGACGCGCCCGTCGGCACCCACACCGTCGTTCGTGCCGGCGCACGCGGACAGCGCCGCGGCGGCCGCGGCACCGGCGCCGACGCGCAGCACGCTGCGGCGGGAGAGACCCGCGGGATGGTGTCGGCCGAAAACCACTGGACCTCCAGGAGACTTCGAAACGTGCGAGGCGGACCCCGCGGTGCGCGCGGGCGCGCACCGGGTGAGGGAAGGGGGCACTCACGCCGGGGCGGATACGGATGGAGGCGGGGCCGCGTGGGGAAGCGGCGGGCACGGCCGGCCCCGGGACGCGGGTCGCCGACACCGGACGGGCGGGGCGCACTCGCGACGGGTGCGCGCGGCGGACCGGACCCGCGGGCCCGGCGCCGAAGGCGAACGAACGGCGCGCCGGGCCGCGGGCGGTGCGGGGTCAGCAGGTCTTGCGCAGGTACTTGCCGGCCCCGATCGGACTGACGTCGAGGTCACGGCGCACGATGCTCAGTTGCCCGCCCCACTTCGAGCAGGCGTTGGCCATGCCCTTGGCGGTGTACTCGATCACGATCACGTTGTTGCCGAAGTATTTCGTGTAGTCGTTGCACTCTTTCCACTCGCCGCATTCCTCGGCGACGGCGAAGTCGAGCCCCAGGGCCGTGCGGTGCTCGGCCAGGTCGGAGGTGTTCTTCTGCGCGATCGCCAGGCCGCGTCGGTGCGCGTGGGCGGAGAGCAGTGCGATGTAGTCGCGGGCGTTGTCGTCGGTGAGCAGGCCCTCGGAGCGGGTGTAGCTGTCGTAGTTGTCCGGCTCGACGGCCTGGAAGCCCTTGCTCGCGCATTCGTCGACCAGGGCGTTCACCTTCGCGGCGACCGCGGTGCGCTTGTCGGGGGTGCGCAGGTCGAGCAGGGCTTCCTTCCATTTGCCGTCGTAGACGATCGAGCCGTCCGAGCGGCGCAGCAACAGGTCGGCCGGCCAGTCGCCCTCCGCCTTGGGCTGGGCCTGGAAGGCGTTGACGTAACAGATGTTGTAGAGCCCGGGGGCCGGCGTGGCGCCGTGGTCGCGGGTGACCACCCGGACCCCGGTCGGCGGGGCGTAGGCGCCGCCGATCTGGTAGTCGAAGCCGGCGTGTGTCGGCGGCAGGGTGATCGCGCCGGCGTTCGCGTTCGCGGCGGTGGTCGTGCTCGCCGCGCCGGCCACCCGGGTGCCGGCGCCCGGGTCGTTGCTCGCGTCGGCGGACGTCGAGAGGAACAGGGTGCCCGCGATCGCCGCGGTGGTCGCCGTGAGCGCGGCGAGGCGTCGGGCCGATCTGCGCGGGAGGAAGGTGTTCATCATCGAACTCCAGATGCGGAGGATACGTCCCCGCCTCGGAGGTCCGCGGGGTTCGCGGGCGTCCTGGCGACATTGTCCGGGCTTGCGGCTTCCGCCGCCTACCGGCTGGGCGTACCTTTGACGCCGATTGCACTGCCCTCGGCGTCGCAGCAGTAAATCGAGCAACTTTCGTCATGTCAAGAGACCATCCGTGCGCGGGGTGCGCACCGGAGATGTCCGCTCCGACGCCGAAATAGCGGCTGTCGAACCTGTTTTGCGAACCCGTTTCGCGAACCCGTGACTGCGCGAATGCGCACGGATATGCTGCGCACATGTTGAGAACCGAGCGTCATGCGCGCATTCTCGAACACGTCTGTGCGAAAGGCAGCGTGAGCGTCGAGGAGTTGGCCGAGACCCTGGCGGTCTCGGGAGCCACCGTGCGGCGCGACCTCCAGCACCTGGACGCGATGAACCTGCTGCGCCGCACCCACGGCGGTGCCTCCGTGGGCAACATCGGCCTGGAGACGCCGATGCAGTACCGCAGCGAGCGCCGCCGACCGGAGAAGCTGGCCATCGCCCGAGCCGCCGCCGCGTTGGTGCCGGACAAGGCCGTGGTCGGACTGACCGGCGGGTCCACCGCGACCGAGATCGCCCGCATCCTCGCCGACCGGGGTCCCGTCACCATCGTCACCAACGCGGTGAACATCGCGGCCGAGATGGTCCTGCACAAGGACGTCACCCTGGTCGTCATCGGCGGCACCGCGCGCAACGAAAGCTACGAGCTGGTCGGCCCGATCGCCGAGAAGACCCTCGCGGACTACTTCACCGACGTGACCTTCCTGGGCGTGGACGGCATCAGCGCCGCGCACGGCTGCACCACCCACGACCAGCTCGAAGCCGCCACCGACCGGGTCTTCACCGACCGCAGCAGCCACACCGTCGTGGTGGCGGACAACTCCAAGATCGGCAAGGTGACGCTGGCCAGGATCTGCCCGCTGAGCCGGATCGGCCACCTGGTCACCGACCGGGACGCCGCACCGGAGGAACTGGCCGCGATCGAACAGGCGGGCGTCGTGGTGACCGCGGTGTGAGCACCGGCGCGATGAACCGCTTCGACGGTGCCCCCGAGGGCGGATCCGGCCCGGAGCCGCGCCGAGGCCACGCGGTCGTCGACTACAGGTAGTCGTCCAGGCGGGCGAGGGCGAAGCCCTCGCGGGTGACCGCGTCCAGGACCCGGCGGAGCATCTGGGTCATGTCGCCCTTCCACTGCCCGGGGCCGCGGAAGTGGGTGAGGATGATGTCGCCCGGCTTGAAGACGTGGTCGTAGCGATACTCCAGGTGATCCGGGAAGGCTTCCTGGTTCCAGATCGGGAAGGCGACGATCCCGCAGGACCGCGCGGCGCGCAGGGTGTCCTCGTTGAACTCGCCGTACGGCGGCCGGAACAGGCGGGGCGTCTCGCCGATCTCGCGGGTCAGCTCGTCCTGTTGGCGGCAGATCTCCTGCTGCTGGCGGGCGTAGCCGAGCGTGCGCAGATCCGGGTGGTTGAGCGTGTGGTTGTTCACCGACACGCCCTGCTCGTGCAGCCCGCGAAAGTAGCCGTAGTCCTGGCGCGCCAGGTAGCCGCTGACGAACGCGCTGAACGGCACCTTGAGTTCGCGGACCATCCGGGCGAAGTCCGGGTCCTTCTCCGCGCCGTCGTCGATGGTGAGGAAGACCACCCGTTCGTCGGTGGGCACCCGATGGACCACGGCCGGCAGGTCGCCGTGGAACCTCACCCCGGGGCCGGGCCGCAACACCGGCCGGGTGGCGGGCGGCGCGGGCGCGGCGATCGGGGCTTCGGCCAGGCCCCACCTGCGCGCGGCGGCGACCACGCCGGCCCGTTCGCGGCGGGCGGCCGCCTCGCGTTGGGCCAGGTCCGGACGTGTGCCCCGGCCCTGTGCGCCTTCCTGCGCCGGCAACTCGGCCGCCGCCCGTTCCGGCGCCATGCCACCCGCCGCCTGCGGTCGCTGCGGGGCCGGCCGCGCCGCCTCGACCGGAGTCGCCGAGTCGGCGCATCCGGCGGTGGCCAGGCACAGACACAGGCCCAGCGCGATACCGCAGCGGGTGAGCACTCGACGCGAGCGCGACGTCATCGATTCCACACAGCCCATGGCGGCGTCTGGTGCCCATTCCCGGCCCGATCCGAACCAGGACATTCGTTCGATTCGGTTCGGCGGGGCCGGTCGACCGCGTGCCGGCGGCGCGCGGGTGCTCCGATCGGGTCGGTCGGTACCGGGAGTTGCCGCCGCCGAGCCGACCGCGGCGTGATCGTTCGCCCCGCCGTGCCCGCCGCCGAACCCGGGTCGGCAAGAATGGGCGCGTACACACGATCGAAGTGCACACGACGCACGCACGATCGCAACGTAGCCGAGAGTCGAGCCGAGGAGGCAGGCGTGGGTGCCGAGAACGGGCAGTCCGCAGAGCAGGCGCAGCCGATCAAGCAGCGCAAGAACGGCCTGTACCAAGGTGTCTCGGAGGAACTGGCCGCGAACATGCGCGCCGGCTGGGCCGACACCGCGCGCGACGACCTCGCGCCGATCGAACAGGCCCCGAACACCGCCCGCCGCCGGGCCGCGCTGTCGGCCCGCTTCCCGGGCGAGCGCCTGGTGATCCCGGCAGGCAACCTCAAGACCCGATCCAACGACACCGAATACTCCTTCCGGGCGTCGAGCGAGTACGCCTACCTGACCGGCGACCTGACCCAGGACGGGGTCCTGGTCCTGGAACCGGTCGCCGACGGACACGAGGCGGTGTTGTACCTGCTGCCGCGGTCGAACCGGGAGAACGGCGAGTTCTGGCTGGACGGCCAGGGCGAGTTGTGGGTCGGCCGGCGGCCGGGGCTGCGCGAGGGCGAGGCGCTGTACGGGCTGCCGTGTCGCGACGTGCGCGAGGCCGCGACCGAGGTGGCGCGGGACGGCGCGAACGTGCGCATCGTGCGCGGGCACGACGCCGGGTTGGAGCGTGCGCTCGGCGAGCGGTCGAACGTCGAGCGGGACGAGGAACTGCGGGTCTTCCTGGCTGACGCGCGGCTGGTCAAGGACGAGTTCGAGATCGGCCGGCTCCAGGCCGCGGTGGACTCCACGGTGCGCGGCTTCGAGGACGTCGTACGGGTGCTGGACCGGGCCGAGGCGACCTCCGAGCGCTACATCGAGGGCACCTTCTTCCTGCGGGCGCGGGTCGAGGGCAACGACGTGGGCTACGGCTCGATCTGCGCGGCCGGACCGCACGCGACCACGCTGCACTGGGTCCGCAACGACGGCCCGGTGCGCGCCGGCGACCTGCTGCTGCTGGACGCGGGCGTGGAGACGCACACCCTCTACACGGCGGACGTGACCCGGACGTTGCCGATCACGGGCCGGTTCACCGAGATCCAGCGGCGCATCTACGACGCGGTGTTCGCCGCGCAGGAGGCGGGTATCGCCGCCGTGCGCCCCGGCGCCAAGTACCGCGAGTTCCACGACGAGGCGCAGCGGGTGCTCGCCGAGCACCTGGTGGCCTGGGGCATCGTCGAGGGGCCGGTGGAGCGGGTGCTCGAACTGGGCCTGCAGCGCCGCTGGACGCTGCACGGCACCGGCCACATGCTCGGTCTGGACGTGCACGACTGCGCGGTGGCGCGGACCGAGTCGTACGTGGACGGTGCGCTGGAGCCGGGCATGTGCCTGACCGTTGAGCCCGGGCTCTACTTCCAGGCCGACGACCTGACGGTGCCCGAGGAGTACCGCGGCATCGGCGTGCGGATCGAGGACGACATCCTGGTCACCGAGGACGGCAACCGGAACCTGTCGGCCGGTCTGCCGCGCGCGGCCGACGAGATCGAGTCCTGGATGGCCCGCCTGCGCGGCTGACCCGGATGCTCGCACCGAAGGCCGAAGGCCGCCCTCCCCGACCCGGAGAGAGGGCGGCCTTCGGCGTGTGGGCCGGAGCGGCTCAGGGCTCGCGGCCGGCGACGCGGGCCAGGCGGGCCTCGATCTCCTCGCGGACCGGGCGATAGGCGGCGTCGGCGGCGTGCATCCGGGCCGCACAGTGCTCCCAGGCGCGTCGGGAGCGTCGGCCGCGGCCGGGGATCAGGTCGTAGCGGCGCAACCGTACGGTGCGGACGTCGACCATGAAGCCGGGCCTGGTGCGGATCCCGTGGGCCAGGCGGACCTCGGACTGGGCGGCCTTCAGTTCCTTCTCGAAGCCGTCGTGGGCCCACCACCAACGGGCCTCCTCGTCGGGATCGGCGGGGAGGACGGGATGACGTCCTTCGAGTCGGGTGATCGCGTACAGGGTGAATTCCAGTCCGTCGGGGATTCGCACCCACGCCATGGAGTCCCACGGCTTGGGGACGAGGCGGAAGGTCTCGCGATGCACGGTGGTCATCGGGGGCTCACCGGCCGGTGCGGCCGGCGTCGCGAACGCTCGCGCGGGCGGCCTCGATCAGCGTCGGACGGTCGATCGCCAGGTTGCGCAACACCCGGGCGGCCGTGCCGTGTTCGAGTTCGGCGACGGCGATCAGCACGTGTGCGGTGCGCAGTTTCCCGGGGTGTTCGGCCTTGGCGAGGGAAACGGCGCGCCGGAACACCTCGTTCGCGCTGCCGGTGGCGCGGTAGGGCCCGCGCGGGGTGGGGGCGGGTGGGGCGGCGGGGAGCGCGTCGGCGTCGATGCCGACCGAACGCAGCGCCGCGGCATGGCACTCGGCGAGCGCGCGGCGCACGTCCTCGACGCCGGCGCCGATGCCGGCCAGCGCGGTGCGGGCGGAGTCGTCCGGCACGGTGAGGGCGGCGATCAGCAGGTGTTCGGGGCCGGGGGATTCCTCGCCCAGGGTGCGGGCCTCCTCCTCGGCGCCGGTGAGCAGGCGCTTCATCGCACCCATGTCGTGTATCGCGCTTCGAATGCCCACGTGGGTTCTCCTTGCCGGTCCGGTGGGTTACCGGTCCTGTTCCGGGGCTCGTCGGTTCGGTGACAGTCGCTTGTGGGCGGCCTGGGCGCTCATGCCCAGGGCCTGACCGATGTGGTTCCAGGTCCAGCCCTGGGCGAGTGCGTGGTCCACTGCGGATCGCTCCAGCGCGGCCGCGAGGTTGCGCAGTGCGACCACGGCCGCGAACGCATCCTCGGGATGCTCGGGCGAGGGAACGTCTTTGGCCTCGATCACGTATCAACTTTAGTTGATGGCGGATCGGCTCGTCAACAAAAGTTGATGACGGGGGGCGGTCGTCGTGATGTCGTCGCGGGGCGATACGAAGAGCACATGACAGCAAGGTTCGACGCGCTCGACGACCGGGATGTCCCGCCCGCCCTCTGCGGATTCATCGAGCACTTCCTCTACTGGGAGCCCGGCGCGCTCGCCGGGCTCGAACACATCGGCGCCTACCTGGCCGGCCGCGCGGACCCGCCCGCCGGGCGGGACGCCCCGGCGCGGGTCGGCGGCGGCCAGTGGACCGGGTTCATCGGTCGAACCGGCGCGCTCGCGCTGCGCGCGGCGGCGCCGTCGACCCGGCCCGAACGCCGCGAACGGCTGCTCGCGCTGCTGGAGATCTGGGCGGACGGCGTATTCGTCGACCCGACGGTGCGGATGCGCGTCGGCACGGTGCGCGAGCCGCAGCGCGGCGCCGTCCGGGACGAGCGCGGCGCCACTCTCCTGGTCGGCCACGTCCGGGACGGCGCCAACGTGCTCGAAGTGCGCACCGGGGACGCCGAACCACCCGCGCTGGGCCCGATCGAGGAACCCACCGACCTGCCGCACGGCGGTTGGGGCAGCGCCCGGCAACTGCGCGAACTGGTCGCCCTGGTGCGCGAGCGGGGGCCGATGCCGTGGGATCCGGACGCGGTGGCGCGACTCGCCGCCGACACCGGGATGTCCCGCGCCGCCGCCGCGCTCGCGCTGGCCGGCACGCCCGGGACGGGCATGTTCCGCAAGCCGTTCCTGGACCCCGACGAGCGTCGGGTGCTGGGCCTGAAGGCCGGCGAGGTCGATCCGGCCCGGGTCGAGTCGGCCCGGCTGGGCCCCGCGGGCTGGCTCGGCCTGCTCGCACAGGTGCTCCCGGCGGACCCCGCCGACCTGTGGGCGCCGGACGCCCCGCGCCTGCTGGCCGAGCGGATCGCCGCCGCGTGGCACGAACGCCACGGCCGACAGCTCCCGATCCCGGATACCTCGCGCGCGCTGATCGCCGAGCGGCAGCCGGAGTCGCCCGTGGCCGAACTATGCGAGGCGATGGCCGACTCCGCCGCCCACCCGCTGCTCGCCGAGAACCTCGACACCTGGCCGAACGCCCCGCACGACGGTGGCATCGGGCTCGTCGACGCCACCGGCTCGGTCACCGCGCCGTATCGGATGGTGGCGTTGCTGGCGGACCTGGCCGCACTCGTACCGACCGTGTACGCCGAACTGCCCGCAGGCGACCCGATCCGCGCGGGCCTACCCGCCCTGGTGCGGAACGTCCGTGCCCGGCTGGACCACCCCGGGCTGCTGCTCGGCTGCGGGTACCTCTTCGATCGGGTCACGATCGACGACCTGCGCGAGTGGTTCGGGCCGCACCCGTACCACGGCCCGGAGCCGCTGTCGGTGCCCGCGTTCGACGACGGGCTGACCGTGGCCGTCGAAGCCGCGCCGCCGTCCTACTTCGGTCGACACCGACACCACCCCCGCCTGTTCTTCCGGCCCGCGCTGCTCGGCGACGACGCCCGCGCGCAGCGGCTCCAGGACACGCTCGGCCACAGCGGCCAGGGCGTGATCGCGTCCGTGCGACGGCTGCGCGGAGAGCACTTCACCCGGATCGTCGCCCGGGTGGAGTCGGACGCGTTGCCGGTGGGCGCCTACGAGGCGAACCCCGCCGCGAGTGTGCCCGATCTGGTCGAACGCGTCGCGAAGGCGCTCGACCTGACCCCGGATTCGGCCGCCCTCCATCTGCAACTGCTCGCGCTGGAGGCGCCCACCGACCGCGGCGTGCGGACCTGGAACGGCTGGACGCCGACGCGGCACCGCAGAGCCGCCGCGGCGCTCGTGGACGCGGGCCTGGCGGTCGCCGACAAGCGCTCCCGAGCCGGGCGCGGCACCTTCCTGCCGGGCCCGTGGGCGCCCGCGGACAAGCCGTACCGGCCGATGGAGACCTGGAAGGCCGCCTTCCTCGACGTCGAGGTCTCCCGGCACACCGGCGAGATCCTGCGCCATGTCGTGCCGGAGCGCACGCTGCCCGAACTGTTCACCGACGCCTGGGCCTTGGTCGAACGGGGGGACGGGCCGCGATGACCTGTGGCGCCCGGAGCGCGCCCGGGCGGTGGGCGCTTTCGGAGTTCGGGTCGCGTCAGTGGGTCACGGCCGCCGCGGTGGCCAGGAGTTCGTCGGGTGTGCCGGTGAAGTCGGGCAGCAGGTGGGACGCCACGATCCAGGCGTCGACGTCCTCGCGCAGGTGCCCGCGCACCAGGTCGCCGGCGTAGTCGCCGCAGACGAGCAGGGCGTGTGCGGCCGGCCGGGCCCCGGAGAGGATCTCCGCCGGGGTCAGCAGGCCGTCGCGCAGCAGGTCGCCCACCTCCCAGATGAGCAGGTCGCGCACGGGCGGGTCGGTGACCAGGGTGCGTGCCACCGCGGGTGATCGGATCGACCCGGAGGAGAAGAAGCCCGGTTGGCGCCGGACCAGGGTGGAGATCAGCGCTTCGGGGCAGTCCGGGTGATACGCCGCGATGGCGACGGCCGGGTCCCGGGTGGGGGCGGGCGTGGGATCGGGTTCCTCGGCCAGGCGCGTCCACAACGCCGGGGGCACCCGGGGCGGCAGCGCGCGCAGCGGTCCCGGGGCCGGCCAGGTCGTCGCCACGTCCGCCGCCGACGCGCAACCCTCGACCCGGTAGTGGATCCGGCCGTACCGGGGATCGAAGAACCAGATGCCCTCGTCCGCGTCCGAGAGGGTCTTGACCACCTCGGGGGTGAGCTCGTCGCCCATCGCCTCCAGGGCCCGAACGGCGTCGTGCCGTGCGGTGATCCGCCGGGCCAGCCGGTGCGGCAGCATGCCGGGCCACCGGCGGGCGAGCGCGACCGCGACGGCCGGCGCCGGGGTGTGCCGGCCGGCGGCGAACGCGCGCAGGTCCGCCGGATCCAGCGCGGCCACCACCTCGGCCGCCAACTCCGGCGCGGCCCGGCTCAGCAACAGCGACAACGGACTCGCGGCGCCGCGCAGCGGATCGCCGGTGCCGGCGGGCACGTCGATCGGCGGCGCCGGTGCGCGGGATTCCGCCGCGTCGGCCCCCGGTTCGGGTGGGCCGGTCGGCCGGGCCACGTGGCCCAGCAGTTCGGGGACCGTGCCGGGATATCCCGGTCCCAGCCGGGCCAGGCGCAACCAGCCGGCCACGTCCTCGGGCAGCAGGGGGCCGAGCGCGGTCAACAAGGGGCCGAACGTGGCGGTCTGCGCGGAGCGCGGGGCGAAGTCGTCGACCGAGCGCAGCACATGCCACGCGGGGCGGGCCGTGTGCAGGAAACGCTCCGGAGTCACCACCTGCTCCAACAGCGCCCGCTCCAACGGGCGGTGGTTGTGGTCGACCGTGAAGTCCAACTCGACCACCGCCTCCGGCGGGCAGCCCTCGGTGCCGGCCAGCGCGGCGGCCACCGCGGGAGTGAACGGGGTCTGCCGATGCGCACGCAACAACGCGTCCCAGTCCGGCGGCCCGTCCATGGTCGAGAGCACGTGTCGGGCCTCGGCCCGCCGGATGCCGCGGGCCCGCAACAGGGCGATCAGCTCGTCGCCGTCCGGTTCGGCGCAGGCTCCGACCTCCAGCAACATCAGGCCCTCGGGCGCGTCGAGGGCCGCGCGCACGACCGGGGCGATCACCCGGGTGCGGTATCGCCCGACGGACAACGCGGCGAACACCGCCGCCGGTCCCTCGGCCCGCCACAACCCGGCCAGGGCCCGGAGGCGGGCCTGCTCGACATGGGGCAGATCCGGCAGCCGACCCAGCACGCTCAGCCCGTGCCGGAGCAGTCGCGCGTCGCGCGCATGGGCCAGGGCCATCGCGTATATCCGGGTCCGGGTGGTCGACAACAGCTCGTACAGCGCGGGATCCGGGGCGCGATCGCGGCTCAGGATCCGGCGCCGGAGACGGGTGTCGGCGCGCGGATTGACGAAGACGTGCCGATCCACCTCGGGATCGTCGAGCGCCACCAGTTGCTCCAGCACCGCGCGCCGCAGCCGATCGTGCCGGGCGAGCGCGAGATGGTCGCTGCGCTCGCCGTGCGTCAGCGCGTAGTCGACCACGGCCGGGACATCCGACAATTCGGCCAGCAACCGACCGCGTCCGCCCGGGTCGCAGCGGGCCGCGAGTCGGGTGACCAGGTTCGGATCGGCGTGCCGCCACAGCGTCGAGATGGCCCTGCTCAGCACGGTCCTTCGCCCCTTCCGTCCGCGCCGACCCCCGGCGCGCGGGCGCCGACCTGCCGCCGCCCATCCGATCAGTGTGGCAGCGCAACGATTCGACCAACCGCCCGGCCACCCGAACTCGCCGTGCCACGGCCCCGGTTGCGGCTCGGCCGCGCGAGGGTGGGCCGAGCCGCGGGGGTCAGCGGGAGCCGGTCAGGTGGGCGAACAACACCGTGTTGTCCTGGTAGCCGCCCTGCTCGGGGTCGTAGTCGCCGCCACAGGTGATCACGCGCAGTTCGGCCCGGTTCAGGTCGCCGTACACGCGCTGTGTGGGGAAGTCGGATTTGGCGAAACGTTCGACGGTGTCGACGGTGAACACCGCGATGCTCCGGTCGGCGCGGCGGATCTCGACGGTGCCGCCGACGCGCACGGTGCCCACGTCGTAGAAGACGGCGGGGCCGGTCGTGGAGTCGAGGTGGCCGACCAGCACGGCGGGGCCCAGTTCGCCCGGGGTCGGTCCCTGGTCGTACCAGCCGGCTCGCCGCTCCGGGTCGGGGGGCGGTACCTGAACGGCGCCGGCGGCGTCGAGGCCGACGGCGGTCAGGGGAGCGTGCAGGCCGATCTCCGCGATGTCGATCGCGGCCGGCTCCGAGCGGGCCAGGAGCGGACCCTCGACCGCGGGTGCGGCCGGCGCGGTGTCGGTCGGTGAGGGGGCTGCCGTGGACATGACCTTGGGGGCGGCGGTGGCCGCGGCCGGTGGTCGTTGCGCCCGGTATCCCATGACGGCCAGCACGATGCCACAGATCAGCACCGCGACGGCCGCCGCCAGGAGGAGGCGGCGGCCGGCACGGTGGACGGGAGGTGTGTCAGCCACGCAGGCTGCCCCGACGCAGCACGAACGCGCCGACACCGGCACCGGTGACGGCGAGGGCGGCGCCGAGACCGATCAGGTTGTCGTCGGCCCCGGAGGTGCCACCGGCGCCGCCGGCGACGGAGCCGACCGGGACGGTCCTGGTCTGCGTGGTGTGGGTGGTGTGGGTGGCCGCCACCGGGCGGGCCTCGTGGTGACGGTTGGGCGTCACGTGCTTGGCCTTGTGCGGTGCGGGCTTCCACTCGGGCTTCTTGCCGGGCTTGTGGTCGACCACGACGGTCTTGTGGTTGTTCACCACGTTGGTCGTGTGGATGTGGTTGTTGGTGACGTGGTTGTTCGTGACGACGGTGTTGGTGACGTCACCGATGATCACGGTCGGTGTGTCGTCCGACTTGTGACCCGGCTTGTGACCCGGCTTGTGGCCGGGCTTGTGGTCCGACTTGTGGTCGGACTTGTCGTCCGACTTGTGGTCCGACTTGTGCTCCGACTTGTCGTCCTTGGGCTTTTCGGCCGGCTTGTGGGCCGGCTTGTCCATGGGCTTGTCGTCCTTCGGCTTCTCGTCCTTGGGCTTTTCGGCCGGCTTGTGAGCCGGCTTGTCCATGGGCTTGTCGTCCATGGGCTTTTCGGCGGGCTTGTGGGCGGGCTTCTCGGCAGGCTTGTGCGCCGGCTTGGTCGAGCAGTCGTGCGCCGGACGGGGGCAAGTCGGGGCGCCTTCGCCCCGCTTGGCGCCCGGCTCGTCGGCGGATCCGTTGGTGGCGCCTGACGCCTCGGCCTTGATGTCCTTGGTCTGCGCCCCGGGGCCTTCGGAGGCGGCGGCGGTGCCGCCCATGGCAACGGCCAACAGGCCGGCGGCTACGGTGCTGCAAAAGACACGAGTGGTACGCATCAGGGACAATCTCTCCTTTGCAGCCGACGCGTGATCGGTGGTCCGATGGAGGACGCGGCGGCAAAACGGAAAGTTGCCTCTTGGGGTGCGAAAATCACCCTAAGTAGCATTAAGTAACACTTATGGGTGATCCATTGGGATCTGCAGATGCCGGCCATCGACCCCGCAGACGAACCACTTCCCACCCTCGCGCCGCAGCTCAACGGCATAGGGAGAGGCCGAATGGTCCTGTCCCGTGACGTTCACATTCACCGTCGCCGAGTCGTCCTCCCGGATCGAGCTGTCCATCGAGAAGGTGAACCCGGCACCCTCGCCTGCCAGTACCCGCTCGGCGTTGCCACCGTGTGTGCCGCCGCAGTCGCCGTAGAAGGGCACGGGCGACGTGCCGGCCGCGACGGCGCGCAGGTAGTCGCGGGTGACGTCGTGGACCGGGCCGTCGAACATGTTCGGCGTCACGGAGCAGGCGGCGACCGTCAGGGCGGCCAGGGCCGGCGCGATACCGGACAGTGCGCGGGCGATTGGTCTTCGCCCGGAAGCGGGATTCGTTGCGATGCCGGCCATTGTGGTTCCCCCCACGGTTGTCGAGACGGGTGAAAGGTAGCGCGAACGTGCGTGCGGGTACTGGGGCTTGTCCCTCGGGATGGTTGCGGGGGGTGGATCGGTCCGGGATATTGCGGACGAGGTCGATTGCCCATACCCGGAAGGGGATTGGTGAGCATGAGGTCTGATCGCCGTATGGTCGGTGCCGGCCGGGGGCGTGGTCGGCGGCGTGCGTTGTGGGTGCGGGTGGTCGGGGTCGTCGCGGCGGGGTTGTCGGTGGCCGGGGTCGGGGTGGTGCCGGCCTCGGCGGGTGAGCCGGGTGGGCCGGTGGTGCCGGTGCCGGACTGGGCGGCCTGTGTTCAGGATGCGGCGTTCGAGTGTGCGAATGTCGTGGTGCCGCTGGACTATCGCGAGCCGGGTGGGCGTACGTTGACGCTTGCGGTGATTCGTCACCGGGCGGTGGATTCGCAGCGGCGACTGGGTGTGCTGGTCATGCAGCCGGGTGGGCCGGGGAACTCCGGGGTGGACTTCGTGCGCGGCAACTACGCCGCGCTGCCTGCGGAACTGCGGGAGCGGTTCGATGTGTTCGGCTTCGATGCGCGCGGGATCGGGCGGAGCGCGCCGTACGAATGCTGGGACGACGCCCGGTATGCCGAAGAGGTCGGTCGGTCGCCGGGGCACCCGGGGGCGGCCGGGTTCGAACGGGCGGTTGCCACCGCGCGGGACTTCGACGCCGCCTGTGCGGCCAAGGCCGGTGACGTGCTGCCGTTCATGGGTACCGACTATGTCGCTCGGGACCTGGACCTGCTGCGTCAGGCCCTGGGGGAGCGCCGGCTCTCGTTCTACGGACGCTCGTTCGGCAGCTTCGTCGGCACCGTCTACGCGGACCGATATCCGCGTCGGGTGCGCGCCATGGTGCTCGACGGCGCCTACGATCCGGTGCGCTACGCGAGCCGACCCTACGCGTACGACCGGCCGCAATATCTGGCGCTGGACGCCGCGATGGGCCGCTTCCTCGACTGGTGCACGAGCGATCCGGCCGGTTGTGGATTCGGCGCCGGCGATGCGCGCGGTGCGTTCGCCCGGCTGATCGACGAACTGGACGCACACCCGGTGGCCACCCCTTCCGGAGCGCTCGCCAACGGCTACACGCTGGTCTATCGGCTGATGTTCAACATCAACGAGGGCAAGGCGATCTGGCCCGCGTTCGGCGCGGCGCTGCGGCAGGCGGAACTGCGTGACGGCACCGCGTTCGTGCTCCGGCCGCCGTCGGCGGCGAGCTTCGACTTCCTCACCGCCAACGTCGCGGTCGAGTGCGTCGACCGGGTCTATCCGCGGGACCCGGCCGAGTTGGAGCGCAACGTACGGGCCAATGTGCGCGACGCGCCCCTGCTCGGTCCGGCCATCGGGTTCGGGCCGCCCACCTACGACCACAACCACGCGCCGGCCTGTGTGCAGTGGAGCGGCGAGCGGGTCAGCCGGCATCAGGGGTCGTACCGGGCGCGTGGTTCGGCGCCCATCCTGGTGCTGGGCACCACCGGCGACCCGGACACCCCGTACCGGGACGCGGTCGCGCTGGCCGAACGCCTGGACAACGGTCGGCTGCTCACCTTCCGCGCCGAGGGGCACACCGCGTTCGGGCGCAGCGCGTGTGCCAAGGCGGCGGCGACGGCCTACCTGAGCGTGCTGCGTCTGCCGCCGCGGGGCAGCGTCTGCGCGGACGAGGTGGATCCGACGACCACACCCGGTGGGGCGCGCTCGGCGGGTGTGGCCGGCCCCGGCTTCGACGAGGGATACGAGCGGATCGGCTGACGGGAACACCCATGCGGCGTCGTTTGTTCTCTTCGCGGGTGAGTAGGCGAATCAGTCAGGAGTTGTGAGATGAGTGCTCAGGTGCAGAAGGCGGTTCTGGCCGGCGGATGTTTCTGGGGAATGCAGGACCTGATCCGCAAGCAACCGGGTGTGACGGCGACCCGGGTCGGCTACTCGGGTGGTGACGTGCCGAACGCCACGTATCGCAACCACGGGGACCACGCCGAGGCGATCGAGATCGTTTTCGATCCGTCGGTGACGACCTACCGCGACATCCTGGAGTTCTTCTTCCAGATCCACGACCCGACCACCCGCGACCGCCAGGGCAACGACATCGGGCGGAGCTATCGCTCGGCGATCTACTACGCCGACGAGCAGCAGCGGGCCACGGCCGTCGAGACCATCGCGGACGTGCAGGCCAGCGGGCTGTGGCCGGGCGAGGTGGTGACCGAGGTGGAGCCGGTGGGCGACTTCTGGCAGGCCGAGCCCGAGCACCAGGACTACCTGGAGCGCTACCCGCACGGCTATACGTGCCACTTCCCGCGACCCGGCTGGAAGCTGCCGCGGCGCGCCGACGCCTGATCGTGGGTGACCGCGCCCCGTACCGGACCCCGGTGCGGGGCGTCGCCGTGTCCGGGTGGAACTGTCGGTCGGCCGGCCGCGTCCCCCACCGCGGATCGACGTAGAGTCTCCCAAGCTTGGGGGGCCGGCGAACGCGGGACGGCACACGATGACCACGACTCCAGGAATCGACGACGAGGGCCGGGACGGCGGGGAGCCGCCGCGCATCCTCGTCGTCGACGACGACCCGGCGATCCGCCGCGCCCTCGAACGCGGCCTGCGGCTGGCCGGCTACCGGGTGCTGCTCGCCTCCGACGGCGCCGCGGCGCTCGCCGTGACCGGCACCGCCGAGCAACCCGACCCCCGCGCACCGCACGTGATCGTGCTGGACGTGGCCATGCCCGGGTGCTCCGGCATCGAGGTGTGCGCCACGCTGCGGGCCCGGGGCATCGAGACCCCGGTGCTGATGTTGTCCGCCCGGGACGAGACGGCCGACCGGATCACCGGCTTGGAATCGGGCGCGGACGACTACCTGGTGAAGCCGTTCGACCTGCGCGAACTCGAACTTCGGCTGGGTGCGCTGCTGCGCCGCCGACCCCCGACCACCCCGGACGACGCGGTGCTCCGGGCGGGCCCGCTGGTCCTGGACGCCGGCGCGCATCTGGCCACCCACGAGGGCGAGCCGGTGAACCTGACCAGGCGCGAGTTCGCCCTGCTGGACGTGTTCGTGCGCAACGCCGGCCAGGTGCTGACCCGTGATCAACTGCTGGCCCGGGTCTGGGGATACGACTTCGAGGTCCGCACCGACGTGGTGGACACCTTCGTCAGCTACCTGCGCCGCAAGCTGGAGGCCGGCGGCCGGCCGCGCCTGCTGCACACGGTGCGCGGGGTCGGCTTCGTGCTGCGGGTGCCGGACGGCCGCAGATGAACCTCCCCCGGGAGCGGGCGCGTCGCCGGCCGACCATGCGGCTGTCCACCCGGATCGCGCTGGCGGTGGGTGTGCTCGTGCCGCTGCTGGTGATCGCCGCCGGAATCCTGGTCGTGCGTTGGGTCACCGCCGATGTGACCCGCCGTCAGGACATTGCCCTGCGGCAACGTGCCGAGCACCTGGCACCGGATGCGCGAGCGCTGCTGCGCGCCGTGGAGAACGAGCGGGAGAACGCGGTCCGCGCCCGGGAGAACAAGCTGCTCGACGGCGCGCTCGACCTGGGCGTGCGGGTCGAACTGCCCGGCGGACCGGTGTCCGCGGGACCGCAACCGCCCGCGAACGTGCCGCTGCCGGACGCCCGGCATCGCGGCCCGGTCACGGTCCGCGCCGACGGCAAGGCATGGCGCGTGGTCTCCCGCCCGCTCGGCGCGGCCCGAGGCGGCGCGGGCACCCTGCGGGTGTTCCAGCCGACCACCGAGACCGACGCGCGGTCCGCGTTGCTGCGTCGGCGCGTGCTCGTCGTGGCCGCGTTCGCGGTACCGATCTCCGCGCTGGCCGGCCTGGTCGTCGGCGCCGGCGCGACCCGATCGCTGGGGGCGCTGCGGCGGCGCGCGGCGGCGATCGAACCGGACGACGACGCGCGCCCGGACGTGCACGTGCCGTCCGGCGTCGCCGAGGTGGACGACCTCGGCCGCACGCTCGCGGTGGTGCTCGGTCGCTACGACACGCAGACCGCCCGCACCCGCGAAGCACTGGAGACGGCCCGCGCGTTCGCCGCGACGGTGGACCACGAACTGCGTGGGCCGCTCACCGGCATCCGCACCGACCTGGACGTGCTCGCGGCCTATCCCGGCCTGACGCCGGCCGAGCGCGGCGAGATCCTGGGCGACCTCACGGCCGGGCAGGAGCGCATCCTGTCGTTGCTCGCGTCGCTGCGCGCGCTCGCCCAGGGGGACCTGGCCGACGAGCAGGCGTTCGAACGGGTGGACCTGGGCGAACTGGCGCACGAGGCGGCCCGGGACGCGCGGACGCGGCATCCCGGCGCGGACGTGCTGGTGTCCGCCCCGCAGGAGATCCGGGTGCACGGGCTGCGGCCGGGGCTGCGGTTGCTTCTGGACAACCTGATCGGCAACGCGCTCGTGCACGGACGCGGACCGGACGGCGCGGCCTCGATCCGGATCGGGGTGCACGCCGACGCCGGTGGGGCCGCCCGGATTCGGGTGGACGACGACGGACCGGGGATACCGATCGAGCGGCGCGACCAGGTGTTCGAGCGGTTCCGTCGCGGCCCGGACAGCCCGGGGGCCGGCCTGGGCCTGACCCTGGTCGCCCAGCAGGTGGCGCTGCACCGGGGGCACGTCGCGATCGGTACCGTGCCGCCCGGATCCGGTACCCGCGTCGAGGTGCTGCTGCCTGGACGGCGCGCGGACGAGCCGACGGGCGCACCCGGACAGATCCGACGCGACTGGCTGACCCGCGAACCGACGGAGTCCGGGGCGGGCCCACAAGAACCCCACAGACAGCCCACATGATGCCCACAGAACAGGGTCCTACCGTCCCGGCACGCCACCCCGCAGCGGGGCGGTGAACCGTGAAACTCGGGAGAACCACCATGCCTCGCCGTAGCACGACCGCACCCGGACGATTCGCGACACTCGGCGCCTTCGCGGCCCTGACCACCATCGCGGCCCTGGCCGCGGCACCCGCCGCGCAGGCCGGCGCCATGCCCGGCGCCGACAAGCACAAGCCGGGCATCTGCAAGCGCGTCCCCGCCATCGACACCCGATTGGGCAAGGCGATCGACCGGCTGAACGGCGGCGCCGACGCGAAGGGCTCCATCGCCCACCTCCAGGCGCGGATCGCCACCGCCGACAAGCTGAACCGCCCGGCGGTCAAGACCTACCTGAACGACAAGCTGACCACTCGTCAGCGTCTGCTGCCCGAACTGCAGCAGCGGCGCACCGACCTGGCGAACGTGAAGACCTGGTGCGACACGCAGCAGCCCGCCGCGGGCAAGTGATCGGCACACCGCGCCGGCGGGCCGCCGCGGTGCTGCTCGCGGTGCTCGTGCTCGGCCCCACGCTCAACGCGTGCGGCGGATCGAACGACGACCGCGGCGGCGGCTCGGCGCCCGCGGGCAGCCGGGCCACGCCCACCGACCCGCCGTCGAGCCTCGCGTCCATCGTCGACGAGGCGGAGCAGGCGGCCGACCGCGCGGACCGGGACGCCGAGGCGCCCGAGACCCCGCCGGGCTGACCGGACCGGCGAGCCGCACCCGGAGCGGGCGGCTCGCCTACCCGGCGACCGCCGGTTCGACGGGCTCGCCGGCCGGAACCCGCACCGCGACGAAGGACGGCGTGCGCCGCAACCGGAAGCCCAACGACTCGTACAGCCGGATCGCGTTCACGTTGTCGGCCGAAGCGTGCAGGAACGGCGTCTCGCCCCGGGCGGTGATCCCGGCCACCAAGGCCAGGACCAGGCGACTCGCCAGACCGTGCCCGCGCCACGCCGGATCCGTGCACACCGCGCTGATCTCGGTCCAGCCGGGCGGGCGCAACCGTTCCCCGGCCATCGCGATCAGCGCACCGTCGCGACGAACGCCCAGATAGGTGCCCAGTTCGATGGTCCGGGGCAGGAACGGACCCGGTCGGGTACGCCCGACCAGGTCGAGCATCTCGGGCACGTCCGCAGCGGCCAGCCGGACGAGCGAATCGTCGGGGCGGCCGACGACCGCGTCGCCCACCAACTGCACCGCGCCGATCCGCATCACCACCTCCCACGGCGGCGGCGGGCGCAACCCGTCGCCGTCCGCGAGCGGCAGGACCGCGCCCGGAGTCGCCAGCGCGGCCAGATCCGCCCAGTCCGCCGGGCCGGGATCGTCGGGCAGGGCCGCGAACGGCGCCACCTCGGCGAGGTAGCGCACCACCCGGCCCCGGCGTTCGGCCAGGCCGGCGTGTGCGCCGGTCAGGGACGCATAGGCCACGTTGTCCAACACACGCACGTCGTTCATGCCGTGCCGATCCTCACTCGGGATGGGGACATCGTCGATCCACTCCGCTCTCGCGTCGACTGAAGCAGGGTCGCCGGGCGAACGCCGACGCGCCGAACCCGGCGGCGACACATCGCACTTCCGGGGCCCGGCCACAGGGCTCGTCCCGGCAGCGGCCGACGGGCGAACGGTCGGTCTTCCCGGACGGCTCAGGGCGAGCCGGGCAGCGCGGATCGACACGCGGCACTGCTCACCCGCAGCAGGTCGATGTGCCTGCGGGTCGCCAACCGGATCCGAGCCTGCATGATCGGCAGGTTACGAGCTTGATCGCGCCCCGTCAAAGGGTGTCCGGAGTGCGACGCGTCGACGCCGGCCGGTCGGCCCCGCCCCTTCGGGGCGTCGGCCCCGGCGGCGGCAAGACGCCTGCTCCGACCGGTTGTTACCGCGCCGAAGGTCGATGGACAAGACCCGCAGGCTGCGTTAGCGTCGCGATGACGGCCGGGATCGGTCGTCGCCGCAGTACGTGTCACGAGTGCCAACGTTCAGCCCCGGCTTGTTGGTCGGCAACCCTCCTTCGCGACGGGGTGCCCCGGGTGAGGACACGGTCGCGCGTCTTTCGCGTGGCAACGCGGGGCCCGCCTCGACGGGCCCAGGGGCAAGGGGACGATGTCATGAGCGGGTGGGTGAACGCGGCGCAACACCGTGCTGCCACGTCCGCCGTGCCGACCCCGGCCACCCACCGGGTGAACTCCCTTGATCACCGCGAGAGTTCACCCCGCACCCGACTGACCCGGCGCCTGTTCATCGATCTGCGCCGCTCCGCCGGCTCGCTCTGTCACTGACCCACCGACACCGTCCCGCGCGTAATCCGCGCTAGCCGCGCGCCCGCCGTCGCGCGTCGTGTGCCGGGTCCACCGGCGGGCCGCGCTCGGCGTTCGAGCACGCGCCGATTCCGTCGCCCCGGGTGAACCCGGCGCAAAGCGGCCCGAGTTCGCCGTCCGAGGCGTGCCCGACCACCGACACCGCGCGCCGATCACCGGCACCGACACCCGCCCCGGGCCCACCGCCGCCTCGAACCCGCCGACGGACCACCGTCCGCGGGCCGGGTCGTGCCGTGACGCCCGGCCGCGATCACCCGCGCCCACCGAACCGGAAAGCGAGACCCACCCATGACCACCCCGCACACCCCCGGCCCGCTGCACCTGGCCGTCGCCCTGGACGGCGCCGGTTGGCATCCCGCCGCCTGGCGCGAACCCGACGCCCGCCCGGGCGAGTTGTTCACCGCCCGCTACTGGAGCGACCTGGTCGCCGAGGCGGAGGCGGGCCTGCTCGACTTCGTCACCATCGAGGACGCACTCGCGCTGCAATCCTCCCGATTCGACGCCGACGACACCCGCACCGACCAGGTCCGCGGCCGCCTGGACGCGGTGCTGATCGCCTCGCGGGTCGCACCGCTGACCCGACACATCGGCCTGATCCCGACCGCCACCGTCACCCACACCGAGCCGTTCCACGTCTCCAAGGCGATCGCCACGCTCGACCACATCAGCCTCGGCCGCGCCGGCTGGCGCGCCCGGGTGTCGCGGCCGGTCGAGAACGCACACTTCGGCCGGCGCGAGCAGGTGCCGTTCACCGTCGAGGACCTGGACCGGCCGGACGTGGTGGCCGCGGTCGGGGAAAGCTTCGCCGAGGCACAGGACTTCGTCGAGGTGGTGCGCCGGCTGTGGGACAGTTGGGAGGACGGCGCGGAGATCCGCGACGCCGCCACCGACCGGTTCATCGACCGGGACAAGCTGCACTACATCGACTTCGTCGGGCCCGGGTTCAAGGTCCGCGGCCCCTCGATCGTGCCGCGCCCGCCACAGGGCCAACCGCTGGTCACCGTACTGGCCCACGCCACGGTGCCGTACCGGCTCGGCGCGCGCACCGCGGACGTGGTGTACGTGACACCGCGCGACCACGACGACGCACGCGCCATCGTCACCGAGATCCGCGCCGAACAGCTCGCCGCAGGACGGGAATCGGAGACGGTGCACGTCTTCGGCGACCTGGTCGTGCTGCTCGCCGAGAGCACCGCCGCGGCCCGCGACCGCAAGGCCCGACTGGACGAACTCGACGGCGCCGAATACGCCGCTGACGCACTCGTGTTCACCGGCACCGCCGCCGACCTCGCGGACACCCTCCAGGACTGGCAACGCGCCGGACTGACCGGATTCCGGCTGCGCCCGGCCGCGTTGCCGCACGACCTGCACGCCATCACCCGCGAACTGGTCCCCGAACTGCAACGCCGAGGCGCCTTCCGCACCGGCTACCCGGCCGGCTCGCTGCGCACCCGACTCGGCCTGCCGCGCCCGGACAGCCGCTACGCCACGCCCGCGGCGGCGGCCTCGTGACCCGCCCCGCCACCGCCCACCCGACCGCCGCCCGCCCCACCGTCGTCCCGGCCACCGTCCGAAGGGACCCATCCCGATGAGCACATCGCGCAAGCAGATCATTCTCGGCGCCTACGTGGGAGGCGTGAACCATCACACCGTGTGGTCCGATCCCGCGGCCGGCAGCCAGATCGACTTCAGCACCTTCGAACACGTCGCCCGCACCGCCGAACGCGGCCGATTCGACTTCTTCTTCCTCGCCGAGGGCCTGGCCCTGCGCGAACGCCTGGGCCTGATCTTCGATCAGGACGTGGTCGGACGCCCGGACACACTGCCCGTGCTCAGCGCGCTGGCCGCCGTCACCGAACACCTGGGCCTGATCGGCACGGTCAACGCGACCTTCAACGAACCCTACGAACTGGCCCGCCAGTTGAGCACCCTGGACCACCTGTCCGGCGGTCGGGCGGGCTGGAACGTGGTCACCTCCTTCGACGCGTTCACCGGCGCGAACTTCCGCCGGGGCGGCTTCCTGGACCGCAAGGACCGCTACACCCGGGCCGGCGAGTTCCTGGCCGCCGCCCGCGAACTGTGGGACTCCTGGGCGGCGGACGCGGTGGCCGCCGACCGGGACACCGGGATCTTCCTGCGCGACGCCAAGGCCGGTGAATTCGCGTTCACCGGCGAGCAGTTCGACATCTCGGGGCGATTCGACACCCCACGCAGCCCGCAGGGCCGGCCGGTGATCCTGCAGGCCGGCGTATCGCCACAGGGCCGCGACTTCGCCGCCGGCGGTGCCGACGCGATCTTCTCGCCCTACCACCACCTCGACGAGGCACAGGCGTTCTACCGGGACATCCAGGCCCGCGCCGGCCGCCAGGGCAGGCCCCCCGGTTCGGTCAAGCTGCTGCCGCACGCGTCCTTCGTGCTCGGTACCAGCGAGGCCGACGCGGCCGAGCGACACCGCGACATCACCCGGCGCCAGATCGGCGGACGCACCGCGCAGATCCTGCTGGAGACGGTCTGGAACCGCGACCTGTCCGGCTACGACCCGGACGGCCCGCTGCCCGACGTGGACCCCGATCCCGACGGGCCGCCGCTGGTCCAGGGGCGGGCCCGGATCGGCGAGGACGCGCACCGCCGGGTCGCCGAGTGGCGCGCGTTGGCCGAGGCCAACGCGTTCTCGCTGCGCGACCTGGCCATCCACGTGTTCGGCCGCACCGAGTTCGTCGGAACCCCCGAGCAGGTGGCCGAACGCATCGACACGTTCGTCCAGCAGGACGGCTCGGACGGCTTCATCGTGGGCTCCCACCTGACCCCCACCGGCCTGGACGAATTCGTCGACAAGGTCGTCCCACTGCTCCAGGAGCGCGGCTCGCTGCGCACCGACTACACCGGCGCCACCCTGCGTGAGAACCTGGGCATCACCCCGACCGGGCAGCCCGCCGGCGGCGCCCGCGTGGCCTGACCCCCGGGCCGGGGGCGGGCACGAGCCGTCCCCGGCCCGACCGGGTCACCCGTTGGGCACCCAGTCCAACGTGCGGTGCACCGCCCGCTTCCAGTCGGCGTAGCCGCTCTCCCGGCGCTCGCGATCCCACTCCGGCTCCCAGCGGGCGTCCTGATTCCAATTGGCCCGCAACTCGTCGGTGTCCCGCCAGAAACCGACCGCGAGACCGGCGGCGTACGCCGCGCCCAGCGCGGTGGTCTCGGGGACCGTCGGCCGGATCACCGGAACACCCAGCACATCGGCCTGGATCTGCATGCACAGGCTGTTGTCGGTGACCCCGCCGTCCACCTTCAACACGCTCAGTTGCACACCGGAGTCCTTGGCCATCGCGTCCACCACGTCCCGGCTCTGGTAGCAGATCGCCTCCAGCGTGGCCCGGGCGATGTGGCCCACGTGGTGATAGCGGGCGAGCCCGACGATCGCGCCGCGCGCGTCGCTGCGCCAGTACGGCGCGAACAGGCCGGAGAAGGCCGGCACGAAGTACACCCCGGCGGTGTCCTCGACCTGCCGGGCCAGCGTCTCGCTGTCCGGAGCCGTCTTGATGATGTGCAACTGGTCGCGCAGCCACTGCACCGCCGACCCGGTCACCGCGATCGACCCCTCCAGCGCGTACACCGGGTCCTGGCCCTCGAAGTGGTAGGCGACCGTGGTGAGCAGACCGTGCTCGGAGCGCACGATGCGATTGCCGGTGTTGAGGAGCATGAAGTTGCCGGTGCCGTAGGTGTTCTTCGCCTCGCCCTCGGCGAAGCACACCTGGCCCACCGTGGCCGCGTGCTGGTCTCCCAGCGTGCCGGTCAGCGGGATACCCACCAGCGGACTCTCGTCGGGCGATCGACCGTAGCCGTCCGGACAACTCGACGGGCGGATCGTCGGCAACATCTCGCGCGGGATGTCGAAGAACGACAACAACTCGTCGTCCCAGTCCAGCGTGCGCAGGTCCATCAGCATCGTGCGCGAGGCGTTGGTGACGTCGGTGACATGCACACCACCGCGCACCCCACCGGTCAGATTCCACAACAACCAGGTGTCGATGGTGCCGAAGATCGCGTCGCCGCGCTCGGCGTCCCGGCGCGCCCCGTCGACGTTCTCCAGGATCCACTGCACCTTGCCCGCCGCGAAGTACGTCGACGGCGGCAGACCCGCCCTGGCCCGGATCACCTCGCCCCGATGATCCCGGTCCAACGCGCGGGCGATCCGGTCGGTACGGGTGTCCTGCCAGACGATCGCGTTGTAGTACGGCCGGCCGGTGTGCCGATTCCACACCACCGTGGTCTCGCGCTGGTTGGTGATGCCCAGCGCGGCGAAGTCGGCGGGCGTGAGGTTGTAGTGGTTGAGCCCACTGGCGACCACCGAGCGGGTGCGCTCCCAGATCTCCACCGGGCTGTGTTCCACCCACCCCGCCCTCGGCATGATCTGCCGATGCTCCAACTGCTGGCGCCCGACCACCCCGCCGGCGTGATCGAAGACCATGAACCGGGTGCTGCTGGTGCCCTGATCGATTGCCGCGACGAAATCCGCCATCTCGAACCTCCACTGTGGCGACGCCCGAACCTGTCCGCGCCGCATCGGATGTGCCGTACGGCGTCAGTCGGTCTCGACCACCCTGCCCGCCGGTTGTTCCCCGAGGGGCAGGAACGGCGCGATCAGCACGCGGTACAGCGCCGCGCCGATCAGGCCGCCGATCAACGGTCCGACGATCGGGACCCAGAAGTACAGATTGCCGTACTGGTCGCGCCACGCCCCGTCGTAACCGGTCAGGAAGCTGGCCAGCCGAGGGCCGAAGTCCCGGGCCGGGTTGATCGCGTAACCGGCGTCGGTGCCGAACGCCATCCCGATCGCGACCACCAACAGGCCGGTCAGCAACCCGCCGAGGTTGGCCTTGGGCGCCGTGTTGAGCACGTCCGTCAACGCCATGATCACCAGCAGCAGGATCGCGGTGCCGATGATCTGGTCGCGCAGCGCCCCCCACTCGCTGACCGGGAACGTGCCGTTGCCCGGCAGTGTCGAGAAGACGCTCTGGGTCTTGATCGTGTGCCCGGGATCGGCCTTGGCCAGTACCTCGGTGTAGTTCCAGCGCACCAGCAGGGCCGCGACGAACGCTCCGGCGGTCTGCGCGAGCACGTACGGCGCCACCTTGTGCCACGGGAAGCCGCGGAAGGCCGCGAGCGCCACCGAAACCGCCGGATTCAGATGGGCGCCCGAGGTGCGCGCGGCGATGTACACCCCGAACGTCACCCCGAAGCCCCAGGCCCACGCGATGCTGTCGTGGTTGCCCAGGTCGGCCGCGACGACCTGGGCCACCACGCCGACGCCGAACAGGATGAGCACCATGGTGCCGACGAACTCGGCGACCATCTCGCCGCCGAGCGCCCATCGTTCGCTCGGCGGCGGGGCCGGCTGCGCCCGTCGGGCGCCGGTCTTCGGGACCGCGCCCGCGCCCGCGCTCACGGCGCCGGGACGATGTCGGGGGCGCCGAGCCGGGCCGCGTCGGCGGTGAGGTCGTCCGGCTGTCGCTGGGCGTCGCGTTCGGCCTCGACCCGTTTTCCGTAGTGCGTGACCTCGTTGCGGATCTGTTGCTCGTCCCAGCCCAGCGGCCCGGCCATCAGCCGCGCGGCGATCTCGGCGGCCTCCACGCCACGATCCCACGACTCGATCGAGGCCCGGGTGCGCCGGGTGAGCACGTCGTCCAGGTGATGCGCGCCCTCGTGGGTGACCGCGTACATCACCTCGGCCCGCAGATAGTCGTCCGCGCCGGGCAATGGTGTGGCCAACTCCGGGTCCCTTTCGATGAGTTCGAGCACCTCGCCGATCATCGAGCCGTACCGGGCAAGCAGATGCTCGATGCGCACCACGTGCAGCCCGGACGCCCGGGCCAGGCTGTGCCGGCGATTGCGCAGCGCCTGGTATCCGTCGGCGCCCAGCAGCGGCACGTCGTGGGTCACCGACGGGCCCGGACGCGCGCCGTCCAGGGTGCGTACCGCCTCGTCGACGGCGTCCTTGGCCATCACCCGATACGTGGTGTACTTGCCGCCGGCGATCACCACCAGGCCCGGCACGGGATGGCCGACCAGGTGTTCCCGGGACAACTTGCTGGTCTCGGCCGCGTCGCCGGCCAGCAACGGTCGCAGCCCCGCGTACACGCCCTCCACGTCGTCCCGGGACAGCGGCGTGGCCAGCACCCGGTTGACGTGCTCCAGCAGGTAGTCGATGTCGCGTGAACTCGCCGCCGGATGTTGCTTGTCCAGGTCCCACGGGGTGTCCGTGGTGCCGATCAGCCAGTGCCGGCCCCACGGGATCACGAACAACACGCTGGCCTCGGTGCGCAGGATCAACCCGGACCGCGAGTTCACCCGATCCCGGGGCACCAGGATGTGCACGCCCTTGGACGCGCGCACATGGAACTGGCCCCGGGTGTCGGCCATCGCCTGGGTGTCGTCGGTCCACACGCCGGTCGCGTTGATCACCTGCTTGGCGTGCACTTCGAACACCCGGCCCGACTCGACGTCGACGACGGTCGCGCCGGTGACCCGCTCGCCCTGGCGGAGGAAGCCGGTGACCCGGGTCCGGTTGGCCACCTGCGCGCCGTACGCGGCGGCCGTCCGGGTGATGGTCATGGTGTGCCGGGCGTCGTCGACCTGCGCGTCCCAGTACTGCACCGCGCCGATCAGCGCGTCCGACTTGAGGGCGGGCACCTCCTCCAGGGCCCGGTGTCTGCTCAGATGCCGGTGATGCGGCAGGCCCCGGGAATTGCCGGAGGTCATCCCCATCGTGTCGTACAGGAGCACCCCGGCGCCCACGTACAACCGCTCCCACCCGCGATGGGTCAGCGGATACAGGAACTTCACCGGGCGCACCAGGTGCGGGGCCAACCGTTGCAGCAGCAGACCGCGCTCGCGCAGCGCCTCCTGGACGAGCCGGAAGTCCAGCATCTCCAGATAGCGCAGCCCGCCGTGGATGAGTTTGCTGGAGCGACTGGAGGTACCACTGGCCCAGTCCCGACCCTCGACCAGGCCCACGCTCAGGCCCCGGGTGACGGCGTCCAGCGCGCATCCGGCGCCGACGACACCTCCGCCGACGACCAGGATGTCCAGCTCGCGGCCGGATCCCAGGGCGGTCAGGGCATCTTCGCGGGCCTTCGGCGACAGGGCGACGGGCTTCACGTCGAACTCCTCGGCAGGGAAAAGCTGGCCCCTACATTCGATGGCCTGCGATGCCCCCCTGCACGTCGAACCGCGCCGACGGTGGGCCGGGCGGAGTAACGCGGAGGGGCCGCCCGACCCGATCGGGGCGATCCGTCGGGTGATCGGCGATCCCGTACGGTGATGCCTTCGACGTATCGACAGGTGGGAGTCGGGGCACGTGGTGGACGCGGTCGAGGCACAGGATCCGCAGCGGATCGGTTCGTTCGCGGTACTGGGCCGGTTGGGGGCCGGCGGCATGGGGCGGGTGTTCCTGGCCCGATCGCCCGGCGGGCGGCTGGTGGCGGTCAAGACCGTGCATGCCGAACTGGCCGCCGATCCGCACTTCCGGCGGCGGTTCGCGGCCGAGATCGCGGCGATGCGGCGGATCGGCGGCTTCTGGACGGCCGCGTTCGTGGATGCGGACGCCGAGGCCGAGACACCGTGGCTGGCCACCGAATACCTCACCGGACCCTCGCTGACCCAGGCGGTGACCGCACACGGGCCGCTGCCCGAGTCGAGCGCGCGGCTGCTGGCCGCCGGGTTGGCCGAGTCGCTGACCGCGATCCACGCGGTCGGCCTGGTGCATCGCGACCTCAAGCCGTCCAACGTGCTGCTCACCGCCGACGGCCCCCGGGTGATCGACTTCGGCATCGCCCGACAGGTGCACGGGACGAGCGAGCTGACCCGGACCGGGCATCTGGTCGGCTCGCCGGGCTTCCTGTCGCCGGAACAGGCCAGGGGCGACGAGGTCGGGCCCGCGAGCGACGTGTTCGCGGTCGGCTTGGTGTTGACCTACGCCACGGCGGGCGTGCCGGCGTTCGGGACGGGGGACCCGGCCCAACTGCTGTTCCGGGTGGTCTACGAGGAGCCTCGGCTCGACGCGGTGCCGGCGGGGCTGCGGCCCCTGGTCGCGGCCTGTCTGCGCAAGGATCCGGCGGAGCGGCCGACGCCGGAACGGCTCCTCGAACTGCTGGGCGAGTCGGCGCGGCCGGCGGCCGACGACTGGCTGCCGGCGGCGCATTCGGCGCTGGTGCGGAGCCGGCCGGGGGAGACGGGGCCGACGGAGGCGGGGGCGGGGGGTGCGCCGCCGACGTACCCGAGGCAGCCGCCGGAGGCCGTGGCCGGCGCGCCGACTGCGCCGGCCGGGCCGGTGCCGCCGCCGCCCCGACCCGCGCGGGCGCCGGTTCCCGGATGGTCGCCGGTTCCGGACCAGGCGCCGGCCGTGCCGTTCGCGCCGGTCACGAAGGATTCCGGCATGCCGCGCCGTCGGTTGTTGATCGGCGGCTCGGTGGTGGCCGCGGCGCTCGCGGGCGGGAGCGCGTACCTGTTCACCCGCGACGAGGGCGGGCGTACCGGCGCGGTGGCGAACAAGGAGTCGCCGGGTGCGAGTTCGCCGGGAAACAAGGTATCGGGGGGCGCGCCGGGCGCGAACGGCTCGCAGCCGCCGGTGGGTTCCGGTGTGAACACCGGTGCTCCGTCGGCGGGGCTGCTGCCGGAGAAGTACCGGAACGGGCAACCGCTCGCCGTCGGGGTGGACGCCGCCTATCCGCCCAACGAGTTCCTCGACGCCGACGGCCGGACGGTGATCGGGATGACCGCCGATCTGGCCAAGGCGATCGGGGAACAACTCGGGGTCGCCCTGGAGTTGCGGCCCTCGACCTTCGATGCGCTGGTGCCCGCGCTCAAGTCGGGCCGCATCGACCTGATCATGTCCTCGATGGTGGACACACCGGCGCGGCGGGCGGACGGAATCGACTTCGTCGACTACTTCCGGGCCGGCACCGCGATCCTGGTCGCCAAGGACAATCCTCGGCGCATCCAGGGCCTTTCCGACCTGTGCGGGTGCCGGGTGGTGATCCTCAAGGGCGCGTTCCAGGACGATCTCGCCACCGAGGCGGGCGGCAAGTGCGGATCCGGCGGCGGGGTGACCAAGGTCGGTGTCGCCACCATGGTCGAAGCGACCACACGGATCCGGCAGGGCGAAGCCGACGCGGGCCTGTTCGACTACCCCGTCGCCGTGTATGCCGCCCGGAACTCGGCCGACGGCCTCCGGGTCGCGCAGGGACAGATCGAGGCCGAGCCGTACGGCATCGCCTTCCGCAACACCGATCCGCAACTGCGCGACGCGGTCCGGCAGGCATTGGAGCGGCTGATCGCCGCCGGCGAGTACCGGCGGATCATGGACCGGTGGCAACTCTCGGAAGGCGCCGTCTCGAAGGTGACGGTGAACGGCGGCTGATCCGCCGGGAACCGATCGACGTCGCGTGCGTCCAACCGGTGCCGGGTGCCCGACCCGCTGCCTGCCGGGATCGGATCGCGGGGGCGCGGTCGTCGAGGCCCGGTGTGGTGGTTCGCCCTCGGCACCTACCCGCCGATCCCGGTCAGCCCGTGCGAGCGGCCAGTGTTTCGAGGGTCGCGTAGGCCCGGCTCAGCGACTCCTCGGCCAGCGGCTCGAGTGCGGACATCGCCGGGACGACCGCGGCCAGGGTCAGCTCGGCGTGCACGAACTCCAGGTCGTCCGCGAGGCCGATCGAGCGCAGCACCGCCCGCAGGTACGGCTCCTGGTGATCCCAGCCCTCGCGTGGCGTGCCGGGTGCGTAGGAGCCGCCCTTCGCGGTGACCACCACGACCGAGGTGCCCGCCAGTGGGCCGGGAGTGCCGTCGGGCGGGACCATGTTGGCCGGTGTGACGATGCGGTCGAACCAGGACTTGACCGTCGACGGGATCGAGTAGTTGTACATGGGCACGCCCAGGACGATGGTGTCCGCCGCGCGCAGCTCGGCGTTCAATGCCTCGGTCAGGGCTCGTTCGTGCGGTGGTTCGCCGTGGCCTCGGCTGGGGTCGAGCAGGGCTTCGCGGACCTCGTGGGTGAGGTGCGGGACGGGTTCGGCGGCCAGATCGCGGTGGGTGTAGCCGCCGTCGGGGTGGGTGGCCCGCCAGCGTGCGGCGAAGTGGGCGGAGAGTTCGCGGGACACCGAGCCGGTGTGGCGGATGCTGGCGTCCAGGTGCAGGAGGAAAGGCATGGGCGTCCTCGAATCGTCGGATGAGGGTGCGGGGGTGCGGCGGCTCAGGGGTGCGCGGGTGTGGGCGGGCGCGGACCCGGGGGCTGCGTTCGTACGACCGTAGACATTGACGCGGGCGTGAGGGCAACGCCGCGTTCGGGTGCGGTGGGTCGTTGCCGTACCGCGGTCGGTGCAGCCGGCACCGGGGCTACCGCCCAGGTTTACCCGGGATGTCCACCGTGTGCGGGAGGACAGCCGGGGTCGGCTCGGCCAGGGTTGCGCCAGGTCGGGCCCGCGTGGGGCACATCGATACGGCGAACAGCCGTCGGGGGTGGTCGTGGACGGCACGGACGGAACCATCGGCACGAACGCAACAGTCGGCACGGACGGAACGGTCGGCATGGACCGAACGGTCGGCACGAAGCGAGCGCAGGGACCGGGGCAAGCCGGTCGACCGGCCCGCCGCGTCGCGACGGTGTTCGCGGTCGCGGTGGCGCTGGTGGCGGCCGTACCGGGCCTGCCGACCCGGGCGCAGGCATTTCCGCCGCCGCCTGCACCGCCGTTGCCGGCGGCGAACTCGCACGGCATCACACTCACCCAGTGGACGAACTCGAATCTGCTCAGCGACCGCAGGATGTTCGACGCGACGATGACCACCTCGGCGATCATGCGGCCGCGCGGCGGTACGCCCTCGATCGACCCGGTCGAGGTGCCGGTCAAGGTGCGGATCTGGCTGCCCGACGACTACGTGAACGATCCGGCCGAGGCGTATCCGGTGCTCTACCTGTTGCACGGCGGGTTCGGCGACTTCGAGCAGTGGTCCAAGTCCGACGCGGGCGACATCCTGAACACGATCGATCGGCGCACGTTCAAGGGCATCGTGGTCATGCCCGAGGGCGGCAAGGCCGGTTGGTACACGGATTGGGCGGGACAGACCCGGGGCAACTTCGCGCCGCAGTGGGAGACCTTCCACCTGCGGCAGTTGGTGCCCTGGATCGACGCGAACTTCAACACCGTCGACAACCGTGCGGGACGTGCGATCGCGGGTGTGTCGATGGGCGGGCTCGGCGCGCTGCGCTACGCCGCCGACCTGCGGGACGAGTTCTCCGCCGTGGGGGCGTTCTCGGGAGGTACCACGCTGGCCGACGATCGTGCGTTGAACCGGGTGGCCGATTCGATGCTCGGCTACGGTGCGGCCACCTCCTGGAACGGTCTGGTCGATCCGAACTACCGGGTGTTCGGTACCCCGTTGGAGCGCGCCGAAGCGGTCTACGGGCCGCAGGCGAACTGGACGGCGATCACCCCGGTGGGCATGGCCGCGGCGGGCAAGTACGCGGGCTACGCGGGCAAGTTCGCGATGTACTCCGGCGGCGCCAACGGCCAGGGCGTGCCCAGCGGTCAGGGGGAGTCCGACATCAAGACGTGGAACGATGGACTGCGCACGGTCATCGGCGGCTCGTTCACGCCCCGCTACTGCACGGGTCCCGGCGAACACACCTGGGACTACTGGCGCAACGACCTGCGCGACTTCGTCCAGTACGTGTACGGGAGCACGCCGCCCGCACACTGCACCGAGAACGGTCGGGCGGGCAACACGGGCAACGTCCCGTGGGTTGCCGGGTAGCCGTGGGCCACGCGCGGCGCGGCGGGCCCGGCCGGCACGCTCACCCGTGCCGGTCGGGCCTGCCGCCGTCGTCTGCGGGGTGGAGTGCGTCGCGGTAGGCCGTGCAGACGGCGGCGGTCACCGCGTCGGCGTTCGCGAGGCCGGACAGGCGGTGTCGGCCGGCTCGGCCCAGGCGTCGGCGCTCGTGCGGGTGGGTCAGCAGCGTGTCCAGGGCCCGGGCCAGGGCGGCCACGTCGGTGGGTTCGACCAGGATGCCCGCGTGGCCGTGGCCGAGTTGGTGCGGGATGGCGCCGACGGTGGTGGCGATCACGGGTACGCCCGCGGCCATCGCCTCCAGGACGACCAGTGGGGCGCCCTCGGTCAGGGACGGGACGCACAGGATGTCCAGGGCGGCCACCGCCGCCGGGCCGTCGGTGCACATGCCGCCGAAGTGCACCCGGTCGCCCAGTCGCAAATGCCGTGTCAGCGCGTGCAGTTCCCCGCGCAGTCGGCCGTCGCCCACGACGGTGAAGCGCACCCGAGGGTGTCGATCCGCGAGGCACGCGGCGGCGCGCAGGAAGAACTCCACGCCCTTCTCCGGCTCCAGCCGGCCGACCACCCCGACCGTCACCGGCGCATCGTGTCGGTCCGGGAGGGCCGCCGGTGTGGCGCCGAACACCGCGGTGCCCACCACTCGGACACGTGTGGTGGGCACCCGGTCGAGCCGGCGCAGCCGGTCCGCGATCTGCTCGGAGACGGCCAGGACCAGGGCACATCGGCGGTACAACGGGCGGCTGTACGCGCGGGCCAGAGGCCCGCGCCAGGACGCCATGCTGTGCTCGGTCACCACCACCGGGACCCGGGCGAGCCGGCCGGCGAGGGCCGCGGCCATCGTGGCGGCATGCACGTGCGCATGGACCACGTCGAAGCGGCCCACCCTGGCCAAGCGCGCGATCCGCAGCGCCAGCATCGGACTGACCAGGCGGGCCACCCGGTGCCGGCCCAGCACGACGATCGACACGCCCGCGGCGGCGAGTTCGGCACCGGCCGGCCCGTCCTCGGTGCACGCCAGCACCACCGTGTGCCCGCACGACGCCAACGCGCCTGCCAATCCCGCGACTTGCCGCTGTGCGCCGCCGATGCGCAGGTCGTCCACCACCAGCAACACCCGTAGTGGCCCGCGCCCCTCCGCGCCCCCCTGCCCGCGCGGCGTCCCCCTGACCCCGATCGTCGCCCCCCTGCTGCACGGCCGCCGCAGTGTCGCGCCCCCGTCCTACGAGGATCTCCCTTCTCGGGCGCCGGGGCAGGCGGAACCGATATCGGCCCGGCCTCGCGCAGGCTCGGGCCTGATTGTCTGCGGGGGCCGGAATCTATTGTCGACGCGCGTGGAAAACAAGGCCCGGATCATGGTGCGGGCGGTGTCCGGCGGTGTCCGGGTCGGGGTCGGGCGGGTGTCGGGAGGAACGGTCCGGTGTCGGGTGTCAGGGACGGGGCAGCGGATTCGGGGTCGACTCGGTGGCGCCGGCCGCGGGTGGGGTTGCTCGGCTCTCGGGCGAGTGCTGGGAGAGCCAGGCGGGCGTCGCGTCCTGGTCGGGCGGCCGTACCACGGCGTATCCCTGACCGGGTGCAGGACGAAGGTCGGTCGACTCGCCGTTGATGAACGGCGCCAGGAGATCCATTTCGCGGTGGTAGACGAACAGCGACGTCGTGGTCCCGAATATCGCCGGCCCGTCCAGGACCAGCGGCAACTCGGCGAGCGCGTAGCTCACGGCGTGGTCTATCTGTTCCTCGGTCGGCTCTTGCCCGGCGACCCGCCGGACCGCTCCGCGCGCGGTGTGTCGACAGGCCGCACGCACCGCCTCGTCCATGTCGTAGGCGTCGCGGACCCGCTTCAGCGAATGTTGATACGCGGGTCGTTCGGACAACTGCGTCCAGGTGTGCAGGTGGTGCTCCGGTTCGGCCACGCCCGCGTTGCGCAGGCCGCGCCGCGCGGGGCTGCGCAGCCGGCCGACGGCATACCGGGCGCGCCGGGCGGCCTCCGCGGGCTGGACGCCGGCGGCGGTCAGGGTGTGCGCCGCCTCGTCGCCGGGGACGAAGACGTCGACCCGCACGAAGTTCGCACACCCCCACCGCACCAGGGCCTCGACTCTGCGTGGCTTGTAATAGCTGTTCCAGGGACTGAGCCCGATCAGCACGTGTTCCGCACGTTCGAGAACGCTTCGGCTACCGAGCGTGCACGGCCACACCATGAATCCCATGCGATCGACTCCTTAGCGTTCCCTCCATGATTCCATCGTCGGAACACACTTCCGAACCGGGACATTCCGGACCCGGTCGGCGGTGGGCGGCAGGCCGTGGGCGGGTCAGCGAATCCGGCCGACGGCGGCGAACATGTTGGTCTGTTCGACGCCGACCGGCTGCTCGCCGTCGGCCGGGCGCCAGTGCTGCATCGGTACCACGCCCGGCTCGACGAGATCGCAGCGCTCGGCGAACAGGGCGGCCAGTTCGTCGCGGGTGCGCAGGTACATCGGTATGCCCCGGCGGGTGTACACCTCGGCCAACGCGGTGGAGCCGACCGCCAGGTCCGCCGTCGCCGCCGTGATCGCCAGGTAGCTGCCCGGGGCGAGAGGTGCCGTCAGCTTGTCGATCAGCCCGGCGGCATCCTCGACGAACTGCAGCATCGCGATCACCGTCACCCCCACCGGCCGATCGAGGTCCAGGGTCTCGCGCAACTCGGGCGTCGAGAACAACCGGTCGGCGTCGCGCATGTCGGCCTCGACATAGGCGGTGCGGCCCTGCGGCGCACTGGAGAGCAGGGCGCGGGCGTGGACCAGCACGATCGGGTCGTTGTCGACGTACACCACGTGCGACTCGGGCGCGGTGTCCTGCACGACCTCGTGCAGATTCGGCGAGGTGGGGATGCCGGTACCGATGTCGAGGAACTGGCGGATGCCGCCCTCGGTGACCAGCCAGTGCGCCATCCGCCGCATCACCGCCCGGTTGACCCGCATGCTCGTCCACAACTCGGGCCACACCTTCAGGGCTTCCTCGGCCGCCTCGCGGTCGGCGAGGTAGTTGTCCTTGCCGCCCAGGACGTAGTCGTACATCCGAGCCGAGTGTGGAACCGTCGTGTCCACCTGAACCATCGTCGGTCACTCCTGTCTTCCCGCCGGTGACGCGCTGGGATCGGTTCGCGTCCTGGCCTGCATCCATGGAACGTATAAGCGGGTTCGGGATCGGACAACCGGGCGGGCACATTCGTCCTCTTTGCCCGTGCCATGCGATCGCGGGCGGGAGCGGGGACGTGGGCCCGGGGCTCAGCCGGCCGGGGCGGCTGCTGCGGCGGGTGGTGGGGGTATCAGGGCGTCGATTGCGGAGGCGACCGCTTCGGGGGCGGAAATCATCGGCAGATGGCGGGACTTGGGGATCAGGGTCGGTGGCGGTGCGCCGATCCGGGTCGCGGTGGCGACGGGGGTGTCGTCGTCGAAGACGTCGTCGTTCGCGCCGAAGACCACCGACTTGGGCAACCGCAGGTCGTGCAACAGGGCCAACCGCCGGGCGGAGATGCCGAGTACGCCCTCGCCGAGCATGTCCCACAACGCGCCCTCGGCGCCCGCCACCCGAAAGGGCCGCCGCCATTCCTCGACACCGGCCCGGTCGAGTCGGGGACACTCGGGGCCGCACTGCGCGCCGTACACCTTGCGGATCAACCAGTCGGTGCCGAGCCCGATCCGCAGCAGGCTGGTGCGAAACGGATCGATCAGCAGGTACCTCAACGCGGCCGGGGGCCCGGCGCCGGTGTCGAGTGCGTCACCGTCCAGGAGCATGACGCCGCCGATGCGCTCCGGCGCGCGCAGCGTGGCCTCGGCGACCATCGCCGCGCCGCTGGAATGCCCCACCAGCAATGGTCGTTCGTCGGGGCCGCCCAGGTGCATGGCGTCGAGGAAGCCCAGGAGTTGGCGGGTCAGGTGGTCGACCGTGTACGGCCCGCGCCGTTGGCTGTATCCGTAGCCGGTGAGGTCGAGGGCGTAGACCCGATGATTGCGCGCCAGCAACGGAGCCAGCCGCGACCACGTGTCGACCGACTCGAAGGCCCCGTGCACCAGGACCACCGGCGATCCGGAGGTGCCCCAGGTCTGGTAGCGGGTGCGGACGTCGGCCGCCTGTACGTAGGTCAGCCCCGCCGGGGGATCGGCGCGGTCGTCGGTGAAGGCGTTGTAGCCGAACGACGCGACGGTCACGGCAACCAGCGTGACGGCACAGGTCAACGCGATCCGGCGGGTCCAGCGGCGCAACCGGGACCGGGGCGGCCGGTCGGGGACGGGCGTCGCGGCTTCCCGGCCCGCGCCGGCGTCGCCGCCCCCGCCTTCGTCGGCGACCGCGACGCCGGTGTCGGCGGCTCCGGCCCCTGCGTCGACATCGGCCCCGGCCTCGGCGGCACGGCCGGCTTCCGCATGGCCGTCGCCACTCGCATCCTCGCCCCTGCTGCGGTCGTTGCCGGTCTTGTCGTGCGTTGCCGCGTGGTCCACAGCGTGCGCCCCGTCGGTGGAGGGAAGCGCCCGCCCTCTCCGGATCGGGCACCCCGCGTGGTCGATTCCTTACCCGGACAACTCTCGCCCGCAGGCCATCGTCCCCGCGTCCGACCCGAGGAGGCTTTCCGCAGCCTCCACGGGAGGCAGGACGACTGCGCACGCATGCTTCCCGGGAAGTACACGAAGCAAGCGATGGAGGCGAGCGAGGCGGTGGTGGCGATGCGGGCGATGGGGGCGAAGCGCGTGCAGGAGGCGCCGCGAGCACGCGAAGTGGGCATGGAAAGAGCGGGTTTCGGCCGACAACAGGCGTGATTGCAGGGCTTGTCCGGACCCGGGGATCGCCCTACGGTGACGGGCGGGCCGGTGTGGGGTCGGCCCGGGTCCGCCGCCCGAACACGTGGGCGAAGCCGCTTTGTTCGTGTCCGCGACCGAAAGAAGCAGGTGACTCGTGCGCACTTCCCGTCGCATCGCCGCAACCCTCGGCACGTCGGCCGTGATCCTGGCCGGTTTCGCCACCGCCCCCACCGCCCACGCCACTCCATCCGCGTGCGTGGCCTACCTCGCCGTGGCGGGATACGACTCGATGATCGGCGGCACCGCCTGCGGCTACGGCGGCAACGGTCCGGCCGGCGTATCGGCCTGCCGAACCCTGCTCACCGGCACCGAGGGCGTGCCCGTCACCATCGCCGAACGGGCCTGCGCATACGCCGCGGCGTGAGGCGGGCCGGTTTGCTCGCCCACCGCCCGCCCGGCCCGCAGCCGCGTCGCCGGCCCGCGCACGGTCACCGCGGGTCCCCCGATCGCGGCACGATCACCAGCGGCCCGGGCGCGTGGTGGATCAGACCGTGGGTGACCGAGCCGAGGAGCATGCCGCGGAAGCCGCCCACCCCGCGCGAGCCGACCACCAGGCACAGCGCGTCCTGGGCGGCGTCGGCCAGGCCGCGGACCCGGTGGCCGAGGATCGTCACCCGCTCCACCGGTACGTCCGGGTACTTCTCGCCCCACCCGGCGAGCGTCTCGCCCAGGCGGATCAGCGCCTCGTCGACCTCGGACTCGCTGCCGAACGCGGCGACCATGTTCGGCGTCGGCGGGCGTACCAGAACGGCCCGCAGGCCCGCGCCGCGCAACGAGGCGGTCTCGAACGCGTAGCCGACGGCGGGCTCGGAGCCGGCCGATCCGTCGACCCCGACCACCACCGTCGGCGGCACACCCGCGGCGGGTTCGGGTCCGCGCACCACCGCCACCGGGCACGGCGCGTGCGCACTCACCGGAATCGCGATGCTGCCCGTGGTGAACAGTTCGGTCAGCGCCGACAACCGGCGCGAGCCGAGCACGAGCATGGCGGCTTCGGGGGCCTGGGCACGCAGGACGTCCACCGGGCGGCCCTCGACCGTCGCCATGCTCACCGACAACCCCGGTCGGCCGGTGACCGCCACGGTCCTGGCCCGCTCCAACAGCGCGTCGTGGGCCTCCCGGCGCCGCTCGGCCCAACTCAGGCGCGGGACGGTGGCCCCGGCGCCGGCCTCGTGATAGGTGTCGACCGACCAGTCGAAGGCGTGTGCGGTGTTCAATCGACCGTCGTGCCGGGCGGCCTGATACGTGGCCTCCACTCCGGCCGGCTCGGCCGGCCATTCCGACGCGTGTACCAGCCGCAGCGCCAACCCGTGTCGTACGGCCTCGTCCGCGGCCCAGTCGACGGCGAGCAGGCCCGCCGCCGAATTCTCCACTCCGACCACCACGGGCCGGCGTCCGGTTGTCATGACAGCTCCCGATCACCCTGGGGAACCCGCCTCGAATGCGGTGCTGCCTTCCACTGTCCCTCCGTGCGCGCCCGCGTGCCGGCACGGCGGGCACCGTGACCGCGCTCGCTCAGGACCCCGGATCCTCCTCGGGCCGCGCGGTGAACGGTGCCGAGGCGTCGATCTCGGCGGACAGCAGCGGCCGTTCGAAGACGGTACGCAACACGATCGTGGTGCCGGTGCCGCGGATCACCGGGACCGACCGGATGCGGTCGAGGGTTTCCGCCAGGTCGGCCGTGGAGGCCACCCGGACCTTGATCCAGAAGCAGTCCTCGCCCGCGACCTCGTGTGCCTCCAGTACGGCCGGCTCGCGTCGGATCGCCGCCTCCACCTGGTCTCGGGCCACCTTTCCGGCATCGAAGCGCAAGGCGATGAACGCGGCGGTGCCGGCCTCGACCGCCTCGGGCGCGAAGGCCGCGTGGTAGCCGGTGATCACCCCGTCCCGCTCCAGCCGCTGGAGACGATCGCGGACCGCCGGTTCGGACAGGTCCACCGACTTGGCGAGCGCGCGCACCGTGCGCCGTCCGTCGTTGCTCAGCGCGCGAAGCAGCGTCCGGTCGATGTCGTCCAGTGGCCGTGTCATCGAATCCCCTTGTTTCTGCGAATGAGTGGGACCTACTCTAAAAAAGGCTATCAGCCGCTTCTACTTAACTTACTGAGGTATGGGGATCGCCTTGTCTCCTCTAATGAGGGATCGACTGTTGCCGTGGGCCGCGCTCGTGACCGTCTGGATCCTGTGGGGTTCGACGTATCTGGGCATTCGGTACGCGATCGAGACGATCCCGCCGCTGCTCGCGGCCGGCGCCAGGTTCCTGATCGCGGGGCTGCTGATGTTCGCGGTCGTCGGCCCCCGGCACGCGCGAGGTGCCCAGCGACCGACCTGGCCGCACCTGCGCTCGGCGGCGATCATCGGCGGTCTGCTCCTGGTCGGCGGCAACGGCCTGGTGAGCCTGGGCGAACAACACCTCGACTCGGGGTTCGCCGCGCTGATCGTGGCCACGGTGCCGGTGTGGATGGTGCTGATCAACGCGCTGGTGACCCGGACCCGCGTGTCGGGCGCGGTCCTGCTCGCACTGCTCCTGGGCACCGTCGGGATCGGTGTCCTGGTCGGCGGCCCGGGCGGCGACGTACACGCGGGCGGCACCGTGATGGTCCTGATCGCGTGCGTGTTGTGGGCGGCCGGCTCGGTGTACGCGCGGACCGCGCCGCTGCCCAGGCACCCGCTCGTGGTCGCCTCGCTGGAGATGATCACCGCCGGCGTGGCCCTGCTCGTCCTGGCCGCGCTGCGCGGCGAGTTCGGCCGGCTGCACGTGGCCGAGATCTCGACCGCCTCGTGGCTCGGCCTGACCTGGCTGGTGTTCGCGGGTTCGATCGTCGCGTTCAGCGCGTACCTCTACGTCAACACCGTGTTGCCCAACGACACGGTGGCGACCTACGCGTACGTCAACCCGGTGATCGCGGTGTTGCTCGGCGCCGCGATCGCGGGCGAGTCGGTGGGCCCGAACGTCTACCTCGGCGGCCTGATCATCGTCGGGTCGGTGGCCCTGATCGTCGCCACCCGCTCCCGCGCCGCCGAACCGACGTCGCGGCCGGCCGTGGGCGGGGAGGGCCGGGAGAGCCGGGAGGGCGATGCGCCTGTGGTCGACATCCCGAAACCGGCCGAGGGGACTCCGAAGGCCGAGCCGGCCAGGTAGGCGGGGCGGGCACCGGCGGAATTTCGGTTGAGACCGGCCGGGCGGCCGATTAGCGTGGCCGGTCATGACGAAGACCCCCGACACGGCGGACTGGCGCGCGTTCAATCAGGCCAATTGGGACGAGCGGGTCCCGATCCACACCGCGAGCGAGTTCTACGACGTGGCCGGTTTCGTTGCCGGCAAGGACGCCCTGCGCGACTTCGAACTCGCCGAGGTGGGCGACGTCGCGGGTCGGACACTGCTCCACCTCCAGTGCCACATCGGTCTGGACACCCTGTCCTGGGCCCGCCGCGGCGCCACCGTCACCGGCCTGGACTTCTCCGAGCCGGCCGTGGCCGCCGCGAGCGACCTCGCCGCGCGGATCGGGGTCGACACGGCCCGATTCGTCACCTCCGACGTGTACGACGCCGTCGACACTCTCGAAGGCCGGACCTTCGACATCGTCTACACCGGTCTGGGCGCGCTGTGTTGGCTCCCGGACGTGGAACGCTGGGCCCGTACGGTGGCCGCGCTGGTGGCCCCGGGCGGCTTCATGTACCTGGCCGAGTTCCACCCGTTCGCCGACGTCCTGGCCGAGGACGGCCGCACCGTCGAACTGGACTACTTCCGCCGCGACGCGCTGGTGTGGGACGAGCCGGGCACCTATGCCGACCTGGCCGCGCCGACCTCCGCGAACGTCACGGTCGAGTGGCAACACGGCATCGGCGACGTGGTCAGCGCGCTGACGGCGGCCGGGCTGCGCCTGGAGTTCCTGCACGAACACGCCTTCTCCCTCTTCGCTCGTTTTCCGATCCTGGAGCAGGAGCACGGGATCCATCGCTTCCCCGCAGGTCACCCGCGGGTGCCGCTGATCTACTCGTTGCGCGCGACCAAGGCGTAGGTCGGCGCGGATCGGGGTCGGTGGCGGCGCGGTGAACGCCGACACCCCGCCCGCCCGCTCGGCACCGCGACCCGCCCGCCCCGCACCCGGCTCCTGCCACCCATGCCCCATCAACCGCCTCGGGGCCCACCCGGTCACGCCGACTCGGCGCGGGCGGCCCGCTTCGAGGTACAAAGGGCCGCGTGGAAGCCGGTTGGGAGTGGGACGAGAGCCTGTTCGCGGGCACGGCCGAGTACTACGAACGTGGGCGCCTTCCGTACGCGCCCGGCCTGGCCGACGCCCTCACCGAGGCGTTGACGCTCGACGGGCGTGGGCGGCTGATCGACGTGGGATGTGGTCCCGGCACGGTCGCCCTGGGTCTGGCACACGTGTTCGGCGAGATCGTCGGCGTGGATCCGGACAGCGGGATGATCGCCCGGGCCGGCTGCGGTGCCGCCGCGCGGGGCGTCGCCGGGAAGACCCGCTGGGTGCGAGCGCGGGCCGAGGAACTGCCCGCCGGACTCGGCGTGTTCACGGTCGCGACCTTCGCGCAGTCGTTCCACTGGATGGAGCGCGACCGGGTGGCGGCCGCGATCCGGGAGATGCTCACGCCGGGCGGGGCGCTGGTGCACATCTGCGACCTGAAGTCCGAACCACGCACCGTCGACGGCCTGCCGCATCCGGCGGTGCCCCGGGCGGCGGTGGACGAGCTGGTCGAGCACTACCTGGGGCCGATCCGGCGGGCCGGCCGCGGATTGCTGCGGGAGGGAACACCCGGCGGTGAGGCGCAGGTGTTCGCCCGCGCGGGCTTCGTCCCGGATCGGCGCCTGGTCGTTCCCGGCGGGCAGGAACTCGAACGCACCTGTGCGGATGTGGTCGCCCGGGTGTTCTCGATGTCGTTCTCGGCCCCGCACCTGTTCGGTGCCCGGCGCGACGACTTCGAGGCGGACCTGCGTCGGCTCCTGCGGCAGGCGTCCGCGTCGGGGCGGTTCTCCGAACGGCAGCCGAGCACCGAGGTCCTCGTCTGGCGGAAGGCGCCGCCCACCCGGGTGCGGTGAACGATCCGAGCGGAGCGGGGAACCGGGGCGGGGGAGCGTGCGTCGCATCGGCATGATCGAGACGGGTGCGGCAAGGACGAGGCGGCGGCGGGCCTGGTGGGTCGTGGTCGCGATGGTGGTCGCGATCGGGATCGCCGTCGGGGTGATCGAGGCTCGGGACACGCCGGCCCGGGCGGTTGTCGCGCCGGTGCCCGGGGTGCGGATCGACGTGCGGACCCTGACCGTGGGTTCCGTTTCGGCCGTGCACGGCCTGTATGTCGCGCGCACCCCCCAGGAGGACCGGGTGATCCTGTCCCACCTCACGCCGGGCCGCCCGGCCGCCGCGGAGCCCGGGGTGGACTTCGCCCGCAGCGCCGTGGTGAGCATTTCGATGGGCACCAGGTGTGCCGAGACGAAGAGCGCGCGACTGTATCTGGACGGCTCCGCGTTGGCCCTGGACCTGGAAACCGGTCCGGAGCAGCGCGAGTGTTTCGACGAGATGCCGCTGGTGGCGCGCTTCGAGGTGCCGCGCGACAAGCTGCCGGCCCAACCGCACTTCCAGGGCCGGAAGCCGCGCGATCCGGGGACCGGACTGCTGGTCGCCCAGCGGGTCTTCGACACACCGACGCAGTCGCCGCCCCCGGGGGTGCGCTCGCGGGAGCTGGCCGATGCGGCGGAACTGTCGCGCTGGAGCGCGGAGTTGGGTCTGCCTCGGGACGCGGTGCCGGTGCTGCCGCCGCGCACCCGGGACCGGCGCTTCGCGTTCGCGGTGCCGTACTGCCGCACGCCCGCCGCGGCGGTCGAGGTCGGGACGCGGGTCGACGTCGGCCCGGACGGCGTGCCGGCGCCGACCCTGTCCGAGCCGCCTCGGGGCGCCGCTGCGTGCCGGTCGGCCGCGACGATGCTGGTGGTGTACGACGTGCCGGTTCGGTGAGCCGGTTGTGGGGTTCGTCGGTGTTGTCGGTGCTTTGTGGGTTTTCGATCAGGGTGAACGGGCTTTGGGCGCAAGGGAATTCCCATGCGATTCGCAAGTTCGTCGCGGCGCCGGGCGCCGTCCGACCGGTAGGTTGTTCGCCGTAGCAGCAGGCGGATCGAGTCCCTTGCTCCGCCTGGAGAACGCGAAAAGGCGGATTCGATGCGGAGTACCGGCAGAACAAGACGCGGGTTCGTGGCTGCGGCGGTGAGCCTCCTGCTGGGGGCGACCGCGGCGGTCGTGTTACCCGGATCGGCCCAGGCGCTGATCACCGATCCCGACGCGCCGATCACGGTGACGGACGCGAGCACCTTCGGGCTCGCCTTCGACGGCTCCGCCCGACAGCAGGTGGTCGCGGCCGAGCAGAGCTACGCCCAACTCGCGCCGGTCGCCCTGACCACGTGGCTCGGGCGCACCCCGAACGTCGGTGCCCGGCTGGCCGATTGCAAGACCGCGGTGCCCATGTCCGGTGCGGACGGCTTCTGTTGGACCCCGGGCAGCTCGGACGAGACGTCGTGGCGCTACGTACCCCAGGGGCTGGCCACGTCGGGCGAGAGTTCGCCCGCGACCGGACTGTGGAACGGGCGCCGCATCGTCGCGGTCGCCTGGGCGGCCTCCTACGATCACCCGACCCAGCCGAACTCGCGGATGCGGGTCTCCTTCACCGACGTCACGGATCCCGCGCACCCGACCTACCGCAGCGCGTTGTTGGCGACCCCCACCGGCGCCGGCGGCGGCTTCCAGCCGATGGAGGGCCACGCCGACACGCTCGCCTGGTACGGGGGCAATCTGCTCGTCTTCGCGCAGAGCGAGGTGCGCGTCTTCGACCTGAACCACCTGTGGTCCACCACCGTGCGCGGCACGGCCGTCGGGGTCGCCGCGAACGGATCGGTCTCCGCCGACCTGCAGGAAGGCGTGTTGCCCCAGGTCGCCCGATACACCTATCGGGGCGGGACCTGCGGCGAGAACGCCGACCAGACGCCGTGCTTCGCGAGTGGTTCCATCGATCACAGCGGCGCGACACCGGCGTTGGTCACCCTGGAGCGCACCCTCGATGTGCAAAGCCGCGCGGTGCGCTGGCCGCTGGATCCGGTGACGTCGCTGTTCAAGCAGGACGCGTCCGGCGCGGTCCGGGCCGAGGCCGCCTACAACGTGCCGTTCGGCAAATCGGCCGGCGTCGCGATGCGCGCGGGACAGTTCGTGGTCACCGGCGGTTGCCCGAACGAGGCCGACGCCTTCGGTGAACCGAACTGCATCTACCGGGGCAGCGTGGGCCGGCCCCTGTCGCTCTGGGCACAGACCCCGGCGGGGATCGAGAACGTCTCCTTCGACCCGTCCACCGGACAACTGTGGATCGCGAACGAATCGCCCTACCGAGCCGGCGAGGCGCAGCCCCGGATGACCGGTCGGGTGGTCTACCACGTGCCCTTCCCGACGCCCTACTGCGACGGCGCCGGGCGCACCTACCCCGGCGGTGCCAACGGCCTTCCGGACGGGGCGCGGGCGGTGCTCGGGGGCGACTTCGACGGGGACGGCTGCGCCGACATGGGCGTCGTGCAGAGCTTCCCGGGCGGCCGGATCGGCCTGTACCGCTCCTCGGGGCGACCCGACGGCAGCTTCGACCGGCCGGTGCTCGGCTGGGAATCGGGGCCGGGCGGTTGGTGGTTCGGCAGCGCCAAGTACGTGTCCGGCGACTTCAACGGCGACGGGAAGGCGGACATCGCCGGCTTCTACGGCTACGCGGACGGCAGCGTGCAACTGCACACGGCGTTGTCCACGGGGGCGGGATTCGCCCAGCCGCACGAGAGTTGGGGTGTCCCGGCGGGCAACTGGGACTACAACAAGGTGGTCCTGCTGAGCGGCGACTTCAACGGCGACGGTCGCACCGACGTCGGCGCGGTCTACGGCTACGACGACGGCCGGATCGGGCTGTTCACCTTCACGGCGAACGCCGCCGGCGACTTCGCGGCACCGCAACTCGGCTGGATGGCCGCACCGGGTGGCTGGTGGTTCAACAGCGCGAAGTACGTGGCCGGTGACTTCAACGGCGACGGGAAGGCGGACATCGCCGGGTTCTACGGCTACTCCAACGGCGGAGTGCAGTGGCACACGGCGTTCTCCACCGGCACCGGCTTCGAGCAGCCGGCGGAAGGCTGGTCGGCGGGTCCGGGCGCGTGGGAGTTCAACCGAGTGCGGTTGACCAGCGGGGACTTCGACGGCGACGGGCGGGCGGACGTGGCGGCGATGTACGACTACGGCTCGTCCTCCGACGTGCACACGTTCACCCCGGGCGCCAATGGGCGCTTCACCGCACCGAGGCGGACCTACTCCCTCCCGGGCGGCTCGGGCTTCGCGAACGCCGGATTCGCCGCGGGCGACGTCAACGGCGACCACCGCGCGGACGTGTTCGCGCTACACCCCGACAACACCCAGGTCGACACCACCTACACCACCTTGGGTGAACCCGACGCCGACCTCACCTATGCCTACCGAGGCTGGACCGGCTGATCCATCCCGGGCCGCGCGCCCCACGACCACGGGGGTGCGCGGCCCGGTCACCGGTCGGCCCGGCCAGGTGGCACGGTTTCGGGCGGCCGTCAACGTCCGGCGTTGCGGCGGTGGCGGCTGTCGTGGGTGGGGCCGGGGCTTCCCGGAGTGTGGCGGGGGCGGAGGATGGGGCGTATGTCCGAGGTTCTGACTTATTCCGATGTCGGTGCGACTTTGCGTGATGGCGTGTCGTTGCCGTCCGGATATCACCATGTCGAGCGGCGGGTGCGGGTGGGCGAGGGGGCGGAGGTCTTTCGGCGGGTGGCGGACGGCGTGCTGGGGTGGGAGGTGTCGCGTGGGGCGGGTCTGGATGTGCGGGCGGACGCGGTCCGGGCCGCGGTGGGGGTCGAGGTGACGTCGACGTTGCGGCTGGGGCCGGTGCGGTTCGCCGCGCCGTGTCGGGTGGTCGGGGTACTCGACGAAGCCGACCGGGCCGGCTTTGCCTACGGCACGCTGCGGGGGCACCCCGAGTCGGGCGAGGAGGCGTTCGTGGTCGAGCGCGGCCCCGACGACGTCGTGTGGTTCACCATCCGCGCGTTCAGCCGGCCCGGCACGTGGTGGTCGTACCTGGGCGGCCCGGTCACCCGCGCGATCCAGCACCGGGTGACCACCCGCTACCTCGCCGCCGGCCGCCGGCTCGCGGACGGGGCGTGAGCTTGTCGGGATTGCTCGTCGCGTCACCGATGAGTTCCGGACGTGGCCGGCGTCTAATGCGGTGACGGGTTCACCCCCGCGGTTCCCCGCGGGGGTTCGGCCACCGCAAGATTCACCTGGAGAGCGTCATGAGGAAGATCACCGCCGGCCTGTTCGTCTCCCTGGACGGCGTCGTGGAGGCGCCCGACCAGTGGCATTTCCCGTACTTCGACGACGCGATGGGCGCGGCCGTCGGCGCGATGTTCGACGCGGCCGACACCGTGTTGCTCGGCCGCAAGACCTACGACAGCTTCGCGGGCGCGTGGCCGGAGCGCGAGGCGGCCGGCGGCGAGGACGCGGGCTTCGCGAAGGCGCTCGGCGACGTCCGCAAGGTGGTCGTCTCGCGGCAGCGACTCGCCTTCACGTGGCGCAACTCGGAGCAACTCGACGGCGACCTGGTGGCGGCCGTCACCGCGCTGAAGAACGAGCCGGGCGCGGACATCACGGTGAGCGGCTCGGTCTCGATCGTGCGCCGACTGCTGGCCACCGGTCTCCTGGACGAGTTGCACCTGCTGGTCCACCCGATCGCGGTGCGCAAGGGTATGCGCCTGTTCGACGAGGGCGACGCCTCGATCCCGCTGCGGCTGATCTCGTCCGAGGCGTTCCCGACCGGGGTGCTGCACCTGGTCTACGGCCCGACCCAGGCGCCGGGCAGCGCCGACTACGACGACGCCAAGCCGCATATCGCCCGACCCGCGCAGTAGTACGCGAGCACGGGTACAGGCGTCGGGTCGACGCCTGTACCCGTGCGGTCGGATGCGGGAGCTGCCGCTGGTCGCGGTCAGGGCTTGCTTACCCCCAGGGTGTAGCTGCCGGAGCCGCTGTAGGCGAGCACGATGTAGCGGTATCGCCCAGCGGTGCCGTTGTAGGAGATCGTCTCGTCGGCCTCGGGAGTGGTGCCTTCGGCCACCTTGGTCCAGGCGGAGCCGTTCCACTTCTGCAGGGTGAGGTCGAAGTCCGCGCCGGCCGGGCCGGTCAGGCAACCGGTGTGTGTGCCGGACGCGGTGGTCTCGTAGTACGAGTTGTTCGGCTGGATTGCCTGCGCGCCCGAGCCGAGCGTGCCGGAGTAGGTGTTCTGGGCGCCCGCGCAACCGGTGGGCGGCGTGCCGCCGTCGGTGACCAGGGTCAGACCGTAGGTCTGCAGGATCTCGGTGACCGGCTGGTGGTAGGTCTCACCGCCGGAGGAGCAGTTCCCGGAGCCGCCCGAGGTGACCCCCTGGGCCTGGCTGCCCGAGATGAACGACCCGCCCGAGTCGCCCGGTTCGGCGCACACGGTGGTGCGGGTGACGCCGGTGACGGTTCCCTGCGGGTAGGTCACGGACGTGTTGTGCTGTTGGATCGTGCCGCAGTGCCACCCCGTCGTGGAGCCGGAGCGGCAGATCGAGGAACCGGCCGGGGCCTGGGTGGATCCGGCGACCGGTACCGTGCCCGGGTAGCGGTTGACCAGCCCGCGCGGGGTCCAGTTGGCATTGGTGGCGACCCACGCGTAGTCGTTGCCGGGGAAGGACGACCCCTGGAACGTACCCTGCGCCGCGCCGTTCCCGGTGGTCGTGGCGCCGGCCCGGCCGCAGTGGCCGGCGGTGACGAAGCCGCCCTGGGTGCCGCGGGTGATCGGGAAGCCGATCGAGCAGCGGGTGTTGCCGTTGATGTTGTAGGCGTCGCCACCGCGCAGGTCGGCCAGCGCGCGCGGTTGCACGGTGGAGGGCACGATCTCGACGCCGGCCGCGTCGACTCCACTGGACACGACGAACGCCCGGGTACGGGCGGTGTCGTGGGACTGGAGAACGACCTTGTTGGTGGCGACGTCGACGTACCACAGCGGGGTGTCCACCGGGCTTCGACGCAGCGCGGAGCGGTCGAGCGCCTCGCGGATCCGGTCGAGGTCGGCCAGCGAGTGCGGGACCACGCGGGCGATGGCGCCGTTCGCCTCGATGGCTCGGACGTCGCGCCGGTCGGTGGTGGCGATGACGAACTGCGCGCTGTCGCCGCTGAGCCAGGCGCCGGCCCAGTGTGCGCCGAGGCGTGCGCGCAGCACCGGCTCCCGGATCGCGGCCCGATATTCGTTGGCCAGACGGGTCTTGGCCGTGTCGGCGGTGAGGCCGAGGTCGCGTTGCAGTGCTTCGACGAGGCCCTCGGGGACGGCGGGGGCGGGGTCGACGGGAACGACGAGGGCGTCGTCGGCGGGTGGGGGAGTGGGGTCGGTTCCGGAGGCGGAGGCGGTGCCGGCGAGGGTCAGGACAGTGAGCACGGCGGCACAGGACGCGGCCGCGACACGCTTGAGGCGCATGGGGACTCCTGTCGGTGGGGACGACAGAAACGTATCTTCGAGCGATCAGACGAGGTACCTGTCAACAACCCCCTGTCGCCGTGTTATGGCCGGGCGTGCGGCGGTTCGGCGCGGTGCTCGTACGCGACGCCGTCGAGAGGTCGACTGCCGTGTCGGCAAAGGGGATTGACGCCACGTCAGGTGCGCGCGGGGCGAGCGTCGGCGGGGTGGATGACATGGTGTCAGTTCGCCGTACCGTAGCCGCGGCCGTCGTGCCGGGCGAGCCAGTCCGAGTAGCGCGGCGCGTTCCGTACCGCCGCCGCGTGTGCCGCGCGCACCTGGGCGGTCACCAGGGCCGCCGTGTGCGCGGCGGGCGCGTGCGGGTGCCAGCCGATCAGATGTCGCCACGACAGCGGTACGCCGGCCAGCGGGGTGCGGACGATGCCCGGCGTCGGCGGCATCGTCGCCCGGCACAGGCCGACCGCCCGGCCGACCTGGGCGAGATACACGCACGAGGCCACGTCCGTCTCGTAGATCGCCTTCGGCGCGAAGCCCGCCCGGGCACACGCGGTGGAGAAGCAGTCGCCGAAGCAACCTTCGCCGGGCACCACCGCCCACGTCTCACCGGCCAGCGCGGCGAGGTCCACCTCCGGCTCGCCGGCGAGCGGGTGATCGTGCGCCAGCATCAGGAAGACCGGATCCGTGCCGACCTCACGCCACGCGAGGCCGCCGTCGGACGCCGGGCGGCTCTCGCCGCACGCGCCCAGCAGTACGAAATCCAGCCGCCCGGTCGCCACCATGGCGGCCAACTCCCGGTTGGACCAAGAGATGTGCGTGGTGACCGCATCGGCGCTGTGTTCCTCGGCGAGGCGGTCGACCAGGCCGCCGAGCAGCGGCCCGTGCGTGCCGCCGAGCCGGAACCTGGGGGACACCTCGCCCCGATTGGCGAACCGGACCGCCTCCTCCTGGAGTTGTCGTGCCGCGGGCAACAGCACCCGGGCCCGATCCAGGACCAACTCGCCCAGCGGAGTCAACGTCACACCCTCCCGGCCGCGCTCGAACAGGGCGCCGCCCAAAGCCTTTTCGATGCGTTTGAGCTGGGTACTGAGCGCGGGCTGAGCCAGGCCCAGCACGGCGGAGGCGCGGGTCAGACTGCCCGCATCCGCGATCGCCCGAATGGTGCGCAGATGGCGTAATTCCATGTCCATGCCCGGCAAGGTACGGGCGAGCGGGGGCGGCTACAAGGTGCCGGCCCGCAGTTCCCCGGGGTGGCTCGGGGAGTTCGTCGGCCGGGACCTCTCGCGCGTTCGTTGCGGCCGACCGTCGGTCGGGGGGTGGACGGGGTCCGGCGTGTCGTGTGGTCGGCGGGCCGATGGAGATCGACTACCGTCGGAGCGACGGGATTTCGCCGGCCCGAGCGAGTGCCCGGGTGTACTTCGGGTTGCCTCGGGTCGAGGCACGCTCGGTGGGCATGGCAGTCCCGGCCGTGAACGTCCTGAAATCATGGGAGAAATGCCTTGCGACGCATCCTGGTGACACGTGCTGCCGCAGCAACCGCCTTACTGACATTGGTCGTTACCGTCGGACCCGCGACCGGGGTGTCGGCCGCCGAGACCGCCGCGACCACCCGATCGGGCAGTGCGACGACGCTGCCCGAGCCGGATCTGGCGGGACTGCGCGAGGTGTTGACCCGTACGCTCGCCGCGGGCGCTCCCGGGGCGATGACCCGGATCGACGACGGCCGCACCGTCCACCGCCAGACGGCCGGCGTGCGCGACACCACCTCCGGCGCGGGCATGGACACGAACGCCCGCTTCCGCATCGGCAGCGTGACCAAGACCTTCTCGACCGTGGTGCTCATGCAACTGGTCGGCTCGGGCGCGGTCGACCTGGACGCGCCCGTGGATCGGTACCTGCCGGGCGTGTTGCCGGACGCTCGGATCACCGTGCGCCATCTGCTGACGCACAAGAGCGGGCTGTGGGACTACTCGAACGACATGTTCGCCCGGACCGTCCCCGGGTTCGAGGCGGTCCGCAACAAGGTGTTCGGCCTGCGCGAACTGATCGACCTGTCCACCGCACATCCCGCGACGGCGGTGCCCGGAACCACCTACCAGTACTCCAACACCAACTTCGTCGTCGTCGGCGCCCTGATCGAAAAGGTGACCGGACGCTCGGTGCGGCAGGAGTACGAACGACGCATCATCCGTCCCCTGCACCTGCGGGACACCATGTACGTACACCCGGAGACCACCATCCCCGGGAAGAGCATCCACGGCTACCTCACCCCGGACGAGGCGGGGGCGCCGTTGGTCGACTCGACCGAACAGACCGTCTCCTGGGCCCAGTCGGCCGGGGCGATGATCTCCAGCCCGGCCGACCTGGACCGATTCGTGTCCGCGCTGCTCGGGGGTCGACTGCTGCGCGCCGACCTGCTGGACCGGATGCTGGAGATGACGCCCAGCGACTCCTCGGGCGTCCGCTTCTACGGATTGGGCCTGCGCCGACGGGACCTCTCCTGCGGCATCTCGGTCTATGGGCACACCGGCACCATGCAGGGCTACTACACCTACGCGTTCACCACGCGGGACGGCCGCCGCAGCGTCACCTCGATGGCCAACGCCAGCAACAACGGCACCGTGAACACGGTCCTGGGCGACACCCTGGAATCGGCGTTCTGCGGCACGGCGTCCAAGCCGCGTGTGTCGACCGCCGCCGCTTTGCCGCCCGAGGACGAGGTCGGGGCCGCGCGCGCGGGGTGACGGGTGCGGGCGCTCGGGCCCTCGCCCCGAGGCAGGGGCGGTTCGCGCCGCGGGCCGTCGACGGCCGGCCTTCGATCGAGCGATGGGCGATGTGGCCCGGCCGGCCGTCGCGGGCGGCGTGTCGACGAACGTCTCCGCGCACGTTCCCGGTGCGGCACTACACTGCCCGCATGGTCGCGGTGAGGGCACCCCGAGGGCCCGTGGTGTTTCGCAGCACCCGGTTGTACGCAAGGCAGTTCGAGGAAGGCGACGCGCCGGCGGCGTTCGCGATGTGGGCCGACCCGGCGGTGACGCGCTTCACCGGGGACGAGTCGCCCGCCGACCTCGCGGTGATAGCGCAGGACATCCCGCGCTGGCGCGCGGTGAGCGGGCACGGCGTCGGGTGCGGTTTCTGGGCGGTTCTCGTCGAGACGGGTGAAGCCGGGGCGGAGACCTTCGTCGGGGACGTGTTCGTCCGACCGTTTCGCGATCGGGTCGACGAGTACGAGATCGGCTGGCACCTGGCGGCCGCCCATTGGCGCAAGGGCTACGCGACCGAGATCGCCAAGGCGGCGATCTCCTACGCGCACGCCCACCGCCTGCCACGACTGGTCGCGTTGATCGACCCGGCCAACACCGCGTCGTTGCGCGTCGCCGAGAAGGCGGGAATGCGCTTCGAGGGATTGTCCGACCGCTACGACCCGGAAGACGGCGAGGTCGCGGTGTACATCGGCGAGGGCCCCGCCGTCGGCCACTGAGCCGGATGGCCCGTACACGCCGATGGCGTCGGGTGGTTCGTCGCCGTCGGCAGGCGGGGAGGGTGTTGCCGGTGCGGATTTCGCCGGAGCGCGATCGTGGACCGGGGCGCGGCCGAGCCCTGGTGGGGGTGCTTGTGCTCCTGCTGCTCGCCGGTTGCACCGCGTCGGGCGAGAGGACCGACGGCACCGACGCGGACGTCAGCGGACCCCCGAACCGGCACGGCTTCGTGATCCGCTTCGAACAACCCGCCGACGCGGATCGAGGCAATGCCGCCTTTCTGCGCGACCGCAAGGTGCTGGAGGTGGCCGCCGGACGCCTCGACGCCTTCGTCGACCTCGATCATCAGGTACTCGTCGTCGGCCGATCGTGCGCGGGAGAAGGATCCGAATACGATCCGGAAGCCGAGCGCATCGTGATCTGTTACGACCAGATCGCCGAGGAACGCGAACTCTTCGAGCGCGCCGGACACCGCCCGGCCGACGACGAGGTGGTCGCCGTCCTGGTGGAGACCCTCTACCACGAGGCCGCCCACCACCTCGTCGACGTCCTGCGGCTCTCGGTGACCGAGCGGGCCGAGGAGGATGCCGCGGATCGCTTCGCCGCCCTGCTGCTGCTGCGCCAAGGCGCGGACGGGGAACGGCAGTTGCGGATGGCCGCCCGGGAGTACGAACTCGCCGCGGCCGCCGACGCCGGAGGCGGCGGAGACGACGGGAAGGACGAACACTCCCCGGATCTTGTCCGCGCCGCCAATCACCTGTGCTACCTGCACGGATCCGCGCCCGGCCGAGAACTCGATCCGGCGAGCGCCCGCCTGCTGCCCCGAGCACGGGCCGAGGGATGCGCGACCGAGTGGGCGCGGGCACGCGACGCCTGGCTGAAGGACCTGGCTCCGATCCTGCGAAAGCCGTGACGAAGCGGAGCCGCGGCGTTTTCGCAGTCGGCTACCGCTACCGCTACCGCTACCGCCCCGCTGCGCGGTCGCGCGTGCCCGCGGCGACGGTGCCGGCGGTGCGGATGAGGGCCGCGGTGGCGGTGGAGCGCGATTGTTGCGGCCAGGCGATGGCGAGGACCACCGGTGGGGCGTCCGGGACCGGGCGGTAGACCACGCCGGGGCGCGGGTATCGGGCCGCGACGGAGGCGGGCAGCAGCGGAGTGACCCGGTTCAGGCCGACCAGGGCGAGGAGTTGGGCCAGGTCGCGGGTCTCGTGGCGGATCTCGTCGAGGAAACGATCCAGGTCGCCGGCCTCCAGGCCGAGGTCGGCGAGGGAGAGGTGGTCGCGGTCGGCGTAGGGGTGGCCGGCGGCGAGCGCGACGACGCGCGATTCGGCGATCAGCGTTTCGACGTCCAGACCGGTGCGGTCGAACGGCTCGTGGACCAGCGCCAGATCGGCCTCGCCGCAGCGCAGCAGCCGAGGTTGCTCGTGCCACCCGCACAGCCGGACGGCGACCGGAACGGCGCCGGGCTCGCGGGCGTAGCGGTCCAGGATCGGTTCGAGCAGTCCCGCGTCGCCGTCGGCCTTGACGGCCAGGACCAGCTTCGGCTCCGGGTCCGCCGCGCGCCGGGCCCGGCGACCGGCGGCCTGGAGGGCTTCCAGGGCGATTCGGGCCTCCGCGAGGAGCACCGTTCCGGCCGGGGTCAGCGTCACCCGGTGGGTGGTTCGTTCGAAGAGGACGACGCCCAGGTCGCTCTCCAGGCCGCGGATGGCGCGGGACAACGGCGGTGCGGAGATGCCCAATCGCTCGGCGGCGCGGGTGAAGTTGAGCTCCTCGGCGACGGCGACGAAGTAGCGCAGCGGGCGGGATTCCATGGCTTGGCCCTCCGTTCGGATCGCCTCACGGTATTGCCCTGAGGGTAACAAGCGAGAGCCGGACGATCCTTCAGTTCCGGCACCGGGCGCGGCAGGCTCGACGACATCCCGGGCGGCCCGCACCGCTTCCGGCGCGGCACGGCCTGCCCCGACCTTCCCTCCTTGGAGTTGTTCATGATCGTCGTCACCACCCCGACCGGACAGATCGGCCGGCAGGTCCTCGACCGTCTTCTCGACGCCCCCGAGCACGCCACCGCGGGAATCCGGGTGATCGTCCGCGACCCGGCCCGGCTGTCTCCGCGGGTACGCGAGCACGTCGAGGTCGTCCAGGGCTCGCATGCCGACCCCGCCGTGCTGACGAAGGCGTGCGCGGACGCGGACAGCGTCTTCTGGCTGGTGCCGCCGAGCCCGCGGGCGGACAGCGTGCAGGGCCACTTCCGCGCCTTCACCGAGCCGCTGTGCGCCGAGATCGCACACGGGCGCATCCGGCGGGTCGTCGCCGTCTCCACCCTGGGCCGCGGCGTGGCCGAGAACGCCGGGCAGATCTCGGCGTCGCTCGCCATGGACGAGGCGATCGAGGCCACCGGCGTGCCCTACCGGGCGTTGTGCGCCCCGTTCCTGATGGAGAACCTGCTGGGCCAGGTGCAGTCGATCCGCGACGCGGGCATGTTCTTCCTGGCCCTGGCACCGGACCGGGTCCTGCGCACCTGCAGCACCGGTGACGTCGCCGACACCGCGGCCCGGTTGCTGCTCGACGACACCTGGGCCGGCCAGGAGGACGTCCCGGTGGTCGGACCCGACGCACTGTCCCCGGAGGGCATGGCGCAGGTGGTTTCCGAGGTGCTCGAAGCCGCGGTCCGCGTCCGGCACACCGACGCCGCGGAGTACCGGGCCACCATGGTGCGGTACGGGGCAAGTGAGGCATGGGCTCGGGGACTTGCCGACATGGTGCAGGCCCTGGACGCGACGGGCTGCTACGGCGCCGATGTGCCCGGCACCCCCGAATCCGCGCCGACCGACTTCCGCCGCTGGTGCGCCGACGTCCTCAGGCCGGCCGTCCGGGCCTGACCGCGGCGCGCGGCACGGACCCGAAGGAGTCACGGTCCGGGTACCGGTACTCGGGTACCGCCCCCGCCCGAAATTCTCGTCCCGCCGTACGACGGCCGCCCCCGAATGCCCTGGCACAGTTGTGAGCACAAGGCACGGGGGCGGTTCGGGGCACCGATCGAGTCCCCGAATTCGGCTTCCGACGCGCCGTCTCGGCGCGGCCGGACCCACGACGAGCCACCAGTGCCCAACGCACTGCCGGGTGCGGGATCACCCCGCACCCGGGCCGGCCCGGACATCCGCCGCCGCACACCCATGGCGTCGTGGTCGCCGAATCACTCGACGGTCGAAATCTTTACGGGAGGCACCATGTTCGGGCGAGGCAAACGAGGCGACCGACGGGCGAATCCGGGGCCCGCCGCGTCCCCCCGCCCGGACCGGTCCGTACCGCACCGGCTCCCCCCGCACCACGGCGAGCCCGCCGCCTTCCCGTACGCACCCGCCGCTCAGGCGCCGGCACCCGCCCCCGCCGGCCCGCCCGCCGTACGACTCGAAGGGGTCGTCAAGACCTACGGGAGCGGCGCGGAGACGGTGCACGCATTGCGCGGTGTCGATCTGCAGATCCCCCAGGGCACCTTCACCGCCGTGATGGGCCCCTCCGGCTCCGGCAAGAGCACCTTCCTGCACTGCGCCGCCGGACTCGACAAGCCCGGCTCGGGTCGTGTGCTGCTGGGCGACGACGACCTCACCGCGATGAACGAGAACCAACTCACCCGGCTGCGCCGCACCCGCCTGGGCTTCGTCTTCCAGGCGTTCAACCTGCTGCCCTCGCTCACCGTCGAGAAGAACGTGCTGCTCCCGCTGCGCCTGGCCGGCGAACGCGCCGACCGCCGCCGCGCCGCCGAGGTGCTCGCCATGGTCGGTCTGCACGAGCACGCGAACCGTCGCCCCGCGCAGCTCTCCGGCGGCCAACAACAACGCGTCGCGATCGCCCGCGCCCTGGTCACCCGGCCCGACGTGCTGTTCGCCGACGAGCCCACCGGGGCGCTGGACACCACCACGGCCGCGGACGTGCTCGGGCTGCTGCGCCGGGCCGTCGACGAGAGCGGCGCCACCATCGTCATGGTCACCCACGACCCGGTCGCCGCCTCCTACGCCGATCGGGTCGTCTTCCTCGCCGCCGGTCACCTGGCCGGCCACCTGCACGCACCCACCCCCGAAGCGGTCGCCGCCCGGATGGTCGCCCTGTCGCAGCCGGCCCGAGCGCAGGGGCGGGCCGCCTGATGTTCCGCAGCAACGGGCTCGCCCGTACCTCCGTGCGCTTTCGACCCGCGTCATTCGCCGGATCCTTCATCGCCCTGCTGTTCGCCGCCACGCTGGTGACGATGTGCGGGATCTTCCTGGAAAGCGGCCTGCGCGCCCACGTACCGCCCGGTCGTTACGCGGACACGCCGATCGTGGTCGCCGGCCAGAACAGCGTGCACAAGACCTTCGGCAGCGGCGAGGACAAGGAGGAAGCCACCGTCGCCCTGCCCGAGCGCTCCCGGATCGACGCCGGGCTGGCCGCGCGCATCGCGGCCGTACCCGGTGTCGCCACCGTCCTGCCCGACCTCACCTTCCCCGCGCAGACTCCCGCCGCGGTCCTCGACGCCCACCCCTGGTCCGCCGCCCGCCTGGCGGGCACCACCCAGGTCGGCATCGCCCCCGGGGCCGGCGAGGCGGTGCTGACCACCGACGCCGCCGCCCGGGCCGACACCGGCATCGTCCCCGGCAGCACGCTGCGGGTGACCACCCCCTCGGGCGAGACCACCCTCAAGGTCGCGACCGTGGTCCCGGGCCGGGGCGCCCACCTGTACGTCGCCGACTCCGCGGCGGCCGGACTCGCCGGGAATCCCGGCAAGGTGACCGCGTTCGGCGTCCTGCTCGCCGACGGCGCCTCCACCGGGAAGGTCGCCGGCGACCTGCGCAAGACCCTCAAAGACGCCGACGTCAAGGTCCGCACCGGGGACGGGCGCGGCGAGGTCGACCACCCCGCACTGGGCGACACCAAGGTCATGCTCACCGCCGTCGGCGGGTCCTTCGGCGGCGTCGTCGCGATGGTCTCGATCTTCGTCGTCGCCGGTGCCACCTCGCTGTCCGTGGCCCAGCGCCGCCGCGACTTCGCCCTGTTGCGCGCCGTGGGCGCCACCCCCTGGCAGATCCGCCGCATGATCGCCACCGAGGCGGGCTGCGTGGCCCTGGCCGCCGGCCTGGTCGGGGTGCTGCCCGGGACCCTGCTCGCCCGGTTGTGGTTCGACCGGATGGTCGACCGGGGCATGGTCGAGCACGGCGTGAGCCTGTCGATCAGCCCGTTCCCGATGCTCGCCGCGGTCGGCGCCGGCATCCTGTCCGCGGTCCTCGCCGGGCTCCTGGCCGCCCGGGCAAGCGCCCGGACCAAGCCCACCGAGGCACTCGGCGAAGCCGGTATCGAGCGGGCCCGAGTCGGCTGGTTCCGCCTGGGCCTGGGCCTGGTCGCGCTCGCGGGCGCGGCGGTCCTCTCCGGCCTCGCGATGAAGGTCAGCGGCGATCAGGCGGTCGCGGCGGCCAGTGGCGTGATCATGCTGTTCATGCTCGGCGTCGGCCTGCTCGGCCCGCTCATCGCGCACCTGTTCGTCCTGCTCACCGGCGTCGTCCTGCGCCTGTTCGGCGCCCCCGGGCAACTCGCCTTCGACAACGCCCGCACGAACTCGCGCCGCCTGGCCTCCGCGATCACCCCGATCACGCTCACCGTCGCCTTCGCGACCACGCTCATGTTCATGTTCGCCGCGCAGGACCACTACAGCGAAAAGCAGTCCAAGGCCGCCCTGACCGCCGACCGGGTGGTCACCGGCCCCGGCTTCCCGGCCCGCACGGCCGGCGACATCGCACACATCCCCGGCGTCGACGCGGTCGCCTCGATCATGACCACCAGCGTGGTCATGTCCACCTCCGACGCGCTGGAGAAGTACCCCACCCAGGCCGTCGGCGGCACCGGCGGCGACCTCGCCAAGGTCCTCGACCTCGGCGTCCGCAACGGAGACCTGGCCGCCCTGCGCCCCGGCGCGGCCCAGCCCCCCGGCGGCGCGGTCGCGATGGACCGGCTCACCGCCGACGTCGTCAAGGCACGGGTCGGCAAGCCCATCGAGATGCGCCTCGGCGACGGCACCAAGATCAAGCCGACCCTGGTGGCCACCTACGACCGCGGCCTGGGCACCGCGGCGGTCACCCTCCCGCGCGCCACCGTGGAACACCACGTCGACGCCGCCATGGACGGCCGCCTGCTCGTACGCTTCGCCGACGGTGCGGACACCGCCGCCGCCGACGCCGCACTGAGCAAGGTCGCCGGGCAACACCCCGCCGCCAAGGTCTCCGACCGCGCCGGCTACGCCGCCGAGCGCGACCAGGCCCGGGAAACCAACAAGTGGACCAACCAGGTGATGCTGATCATCCTGGCCGGCTTCGCCACCATCGCCGCCGTCAACACGATGATCGTCTCCACCGCCGCCCGCCGCCGCGAACTCGGCCTGATGCGGATGATCGGCAGCACCCACGCCCAGGTGCGCGCGGTGATGCGCGGCGAGGCGGTCCTGGTCGGCGTCATCGGCCTGGCCCTGGGCCTGACCATCGCGATGATCACGCTCGTCCCGTTCGGCAAGGGCGCCTTCGGCGAGAGCACCCCCTACATCCCGATCCCGCTGCTCCTCGGCATCAGCGCCGCAGCCCTGCTCCTGGCGCCGCTCTCGGTGGCCCCGGTCACCCGACGCCTGCTGCGCATCGAACCCATCGACGCGGTCGGCGCAAAGGAGTGACCACCCCTTCGAAGGAGTAACCACCCCCTTCACCCGCCGCCCCCTGTCGCCCCCACCACGGGGCGACAGGGGGCGGCGGCACGTCGACGTTCGACCGATGGCATCGGGTGCCGGCCGGGCAGCGGCCCCGATTCGCGTCCGGCCGGACGCCCTACGCGTCCTCGGCGCTCACCCGTCCCGATTTCACCGCCGCCAACAGGGCCGCGTGGTCGTGTTCGTTCTGGTCGGCGTACGCCTCGGCGAAGGTGGTCAGGGCCCGGTCGAACACGTCGCCACCGCCCAGGTAGGCCGCGATCGCGATCCGGTCCCCGGACCTGGCATGCGCGCGGGCGAGCGTCGCGCCACACAGCTCGCCGAACGCGCGCATGCCGCGCGGTACCATCAGGGACGGCTCGGCGATGCCCTTCCAGTCGCGCAACTGCCGTACGTAGAAATCGCGTTCGCGACCATCGATGCCATCCAGGCGGATCCAGCCCAACATCATGTCACCCGCGGCCTGCATCAGGCGCTGACCCGCGACCACGCGCTCGCCCTGCATCGGATACGCGCTCGCGCCCGCATGCGCCGCCAGCACGGAGGTGTCGGCCTCCTTGGCCTGGAGGAACAACGGATCCCGGCCGTCCCGCCCCATCAGCAGGATGATCCAACAACGGGTGCCCACGCTGCCCACCCCGACCACCTTGCGGGCCATGTCCACCACGGTGTACTGGTCGAGCAGGCGCCGAAGGTCCGAGCGCAGCGTGCGTCGATAGCGGTCGATCAGTTCGTCGAGCCGCTCGCGCAACGCGTTGTGCATGCCATCGGGGAGGAGGAGTTCGGAGACCGGAGTGATCAGCGGCGGCGACGAGACGATCCGGGGCCGGCCGTCGACCTCGTGGGTGAGCTTGCCGAACGCCTGGAGGCTGTCCCGGGTGCGCGCCTTGGCCAGTGCCCGGGACATCCGCTTGCGCCCGCGCTTGTGCAACCGTCCCGATGCCAGGGCCTGGAGCAGGTCCGCGTCGGCCTTGGCGTACCACACGTCGAGATTGCGCATCCCGGCGAACCGGCGCATCTGTTCCCGATAGGTGCGAACGGTCGCGGCGACCACGTGCGCACGCTCTTCATCGGTGTAGCCGTTCTCCCGCCCCGCGATGACCAGACTCGTGGCCAACCGCTTCACGTCCCACTCCCACGGACCGGGCAGGGTCTCGTCGAAGTCGTTGAGATCGAACAGCAGCTGCCGTTCGGGCGAGGCCAACAAGCGGAAATTCATCAGGTGCGCGTCACCGCACAACTGCGCCCGAAGCCCCGAGGCGGGCGTACCCGCGAGATCCCCGGCCATGATCGCGGCGGCACCCCGATAGAACCGAAACGGCGACTCCGACATGCGCCCATAGCGAATCGGCACCAACTCCGGCACCCGCGACGCCGACTGCGCCTCGATCACGTCGATCGGATCCGGCCGCCGCCGAACCGGCGCGTACTCGCCATGACTGGAGCGGGGCGCCTTCGCCCGCGCCGCCCGCCCCCGCTCGGCCCGCTCCCGAGGCGACGCTCCCGCCGCATCGCGCACCCTGGTATCCGCCTTCGGCGTCATCACATGCCCTTCCGGAACCGAGGACGACACCCGGCCCACCCCACAGCAGACCCGAGTCCCGCACCCCTCGCGAGCCGAGTGCCTCCAACGAGTGATGCCGACGCGGGAAGGGCTTCGCGCCGAAATCGCGCGCCGTGTCGAGATAATCACGCCATGGATGCGAAGACGCTCTCGGTCGTGACGGAAACCTGCCGGACAGCCCTCGAAGGTCAGGTCGGGCGGGATTGGGATCGGCCGGTCCCCGGCATGACGTGGACGGTTGCCCAGGCCGTCGCGCACGTCGGCGACACCCTGCTCTGGTATGCCACGGATCTGGCGGGCGGGGCCCGGGAATTGAGCACCATGGACCTCGGGGTCCGGCCCGCCACGCCGCCCGCCGACCTGGTGCGCACGCTGGACACGTTCGCGACCGTGCTGGGCCGCGTGATCGAGGGCTCCACCGCCGACGCGCGCGGTTTTCACCCCTTCGGCGCGGCCGACGCCTCCGGCTTCGCGGCGATGGCCTGCGACGAGATGCTCGTGCACACGTACGACGCCCTGCGCGGCCTGGAGGTGGAGTTCACGCCGGCCGGCGACCTCGCGCGGGCCACCGCGGCACGGCTGTTCCCGTGGGCCCCGGCGCACCCGGACCCCTGGGAGACGCTGTTGTGGGCGAACGGCCGGCGGGACCTGCCCGGCTGCGCCCGGCAGACCGGTTGGCGATGGCACTGTGCCCCGCTGGACGAGTGGGACGGCACGATCCCGCACGATCCGCCCCGCCCCGAGACGCGCTCGGCGTAGGTAACTCGAACACGGTTGTACCGCTTTCCTGGATGCGCTTCGCTTACTCGAACACGCCTGTACGAGATGTCCGGCGGGTGTCGGCGGCCGGACCCGGTCGCCGGTCCGCCCGCTCGGGCCGGCACTTCGAGGAGCGAAACGATGTCCCACGACAGCCCGTCCACGGTCGGCGCGCACCACGTGCCCGACCCGCACACCCACGCGCATCCGCGGGTCGAGGCGCAGGACCCGCCGGTGCGCCGGCGTTGGTTCGTGCTGGTCCTGGTGTGCGTCGCACAGTTCATGCTGATCCTGGACGTCACGGTGGTGAACGTCGCGCTGCCGAGCATCGGCGCGGACCTGGGACTCGGGCGGGAGCCGCTGACCTGGGTGGTCACCGCCTACGCCCTCGCGTTCGGCGGCCTGATGATCCTGGGTGGGCGGATCGCGGACACGCTGGGCCGGCGGACCGGATTCCTGCTGGGCCTGGCCGTCTTCACCGCCGCGTCGCTGGCCGCCGGATTCGCCCCGAACGGCGCGGTGCTGCTCGGCGCCCGCGTCGCGCAGGGCGCTGCGGCCGCGCTGTTGTCGCCGGCGGCGCTCGCGCTGGTGACGGTCACCTTCCACGGCCCGGAACGCAACCGCGCACTCGGCGTCTGGGCGGCGATCGGCGGGAGCGGGGCGGCGGCCGGCGTCCTGGTCGGCGGGCTGTTGACGGCCGGCCCGGGTTGGCAATGGATCTTCTTCGCCAACGTGCCGATCGGCGCGCTCGTGCTGGCCCTGGCCGGGTCGGTGATCCCGGTCGCGCCGCCCGTCGCCGCGCGAACCCGCCCGGACCTGGCGGGAGCGCTCGCGGCCACGGCGGGAACGGCGGCGTTGATCCTGGGTGTGACGCGGGCGGGCGATCTCGGTTGGACGTCGCCGTGGACGTTGGCGTCACTGGCCGGGGCCGCGGTCGGCTACGCGCTCTTCGTCCTCGTCGAGCGCACGCGCACCGACCCCCTGGTGCCTCTGGCCCTGCTGACCCGCCGACCGGTGGTCTCCGGCGCGTTCGTGATGCTCGTGGCGAGCGGACTGTTGATCCCGCTGTTCTTCCTCGGCTCGCTCTACCTGCAACACGCCCTGGGCTTCGGCCCGTTGCGGACCGGGGCGGTCTTCCTGCCGGTGGCCGTCGCGGTGGCCGTCGGTGCCCATGTCGGGAGCCTGCTGGTCGGTCGGGTCGGTGCCCGGCCGGTGGGAGCGGGCGGTCTGACGATCGCCGCGGCCGGGGCCCTGTGGCTGAGCCGGCTGCCCGAGCACGGCGGACCGTCCGACGTGGTCCCCGGGTTGGCCCTGGCGGCGGCGGGCCTGGGACCCGCCTTCGTCGCGGCGACCACCACGGCGATGTCCCGGGTGCGGCACGACGAGGCGGGCATCACCTCGGGCGTCGTCAACACCTTCCACGAACTCGGCGGCGCGCTGGGCGTCGCCCTGGTCTCGGCGATCGCCGCACCCAGCCTCGCGGGCGGCGATGCCGGTGGAGTCGGCGGGTACACCGACGCGTTCCTCGGCTGCGCGGGCACGGCCGCGGTCGCGGCGCTCGTGGCATGGGTACTCGTGCCTGCGGGCAGGCCGCCCGCCTCCGACGGCCCGAGGCACGTGCACTGACCCTCGCCACCGGGCCGGCACCGCGGCCACGCGGGCGGGACGACTTCGACAGTAGGGTTGACCACCATGGGTGCGACATCACCACCGGCCGTACGGCGACGAGCCGACGCCGAACGCAACATCGCCGCCATCCTCGCCGCCGCGCTCGGCGCCTTCGGGCGCGACCCGGACGCCACGATGACGGACATCGCACGCGCCGCCGGCGTCGGACGGGTGACCCTGTACGGGCACTTCGGCTCCCGGGACGTGCTCCTGGAAGCCACGATCGGGCAGGTGCTGGGCGAGATGCACGCGCTGCTCGACGACGTCGAGGGCACCGCCGGGTCGGCCGACGAGGCACTGGTGCGACTCGCCCGCGAGGGCTGGCAGGTGCTGGACCGCACCCGCGGCCTGCGTCGGGCGGCCCTCAAGGCACTGGGCGAGGCGAGCCTGCGCCGACACCACGCCCGGGTCCTGACCCGGGTCGACGAACTCGTCGCGCGCGGTCGGAACGAGGGTGCCGTCCGCACCGACCTCCCGGCCGCGTGGCTGACCGCGACCTACTACGGGGTGATCCACACCGCCGCGGACGAGGTCGACGCCGGCCGCCTGGATCCCGCCGCGGCCGGGGACACCATCGCCGCGACCCTGCGCTCGGTCCTGGCCGCACCCGGGTGAGCCCGCCGGTGCCCGCCCGGTGTGGCCGGGCGGGCACCGGGGATCCCGTCAGAGGGTCGGGCGGCTGTTCGGGGTGTAGGCCCAGGGACGGACCGCTTCGAGGGCCGCGCCGACGCGGAAGACCATCTCGTCGTCGTACGTCTTGCCGACGATCTGCACACCGGTGGGCACACCATTGGACGCGAAGCCCGACGGCACGGCCAGGACGGGGACCCGGCTGCAGATGTTGAACGGCGGGGTCAGCGCCGCGTCCAGGTAGAAGTCCAGCTCGACGCCGTCCACCACGACCTTGGTCTCGGTGTAGTCGTCGTCCGCGACGAACGCCGGGATGGCCGTGGTGGGGCAGATCAACGCGTCGAACCCGTCGAGCAGTTCGCCCAGTTCGGCGTAGATGGCGCCTTCCAGGGCGAGCCCCTCGGCGAACGAGGTCCGGCAGGCCGCGGCCTTCTCGTGGAACGCCCGCAGGTACGGGTTGACCAGGTCCGGCGCGGCATTGATCGCCTCGCCCGCCTCGGCGCCCATGATCGCGGCGAAGTGGGCCATCAGGGCCCGGTTGACCAACTCGCGGGTCCAGCTCAGCTCGACCTCCTCGACCACCGCACCCGCGGCGCGCAGGGCCTCGGCGGTGGCGCGCGTGTTGGCGGCCACCTCGGGGTCGATCGGGTGGTCGCCGAGGGTGACGCTCAGCGCGATCCGCAGGCCCTCCGCGCCGCGCGCGCCGGCGAACTGCTCGGGCAGTACCAGCTTCGGACGCAGCGACACGACGTCGCCCTTCCACGGCCCCGCGATGACGTTCTCCAGCAGCGCGCAGTCGGCGACCGTGCGCGCCATCGGGCCGTCGTGGCAGTACTGGTCGAGGCTGTACGGCGGCATCGCCGGCACCCGGCCGAACGGCGGCTTGAACCCCACGACACCGTTGAACGAGGCCGGGATGCGGATCGAACCGCCGATGTCGGAGCCGCTGGCCAGCGGCGCGTATCCGGCGGCCAGCGCGGCACCCGAACCACCCGACGAACCGCCGCACGAGTACTCGGGGTTCCACGGGTTCCGGGTCACCCCCCACAACTTCGAACTGGTGAACCCGGCGGCGCAGAACTCGGGCGTGCTGGTGCGCATGTGCACGATGCCGCCCGCGTCGGTGATCCGCTGGATCACCGGGTGCGTCTCGGTGGCGACCTCGTCGACGAGCAGCAGCGATCCCTGACGGATCGAATGCCCCTCGATGGGGTGCTCCTCCTTGGCCGCGACCGGGATGCCCTCCAGCGGGCGAACCTCGCCGCGACCCTTGCCGAGGTAGCGCTGCTCGGCCTCGCGCGCCGCCGCGAACGCCTGGTCGTGCAGGGACTCCACGACCGCGTTGACGACGGGCTCGGCGGCGGCGGCCCGGTCCAGGACGGCGGTGAGCAGTTCGACGGGGGAGAGCTCGCGGGTGCGGAAGGCGGCCAGGGCCTCGGTCGCGGTGAGGTAGGCGAGATCGGTGGACGGGGTGGTGGTCATGGCGACTTCCCTGTGAGTTCTAGGGGTTCGGTGGTGTTCGGCGGGCGCGGCGCCGGCCGGCGCGGGTCGGCGGGCCCCCGGCCCCGTCGACCCGCGCCGGCGCGCCGACGCTCACGCCTCTTGTTCGGCGAGTGCGCGTCGGCTTTCGGCGATGCGTTCCGGGTCCCAGCCCACGCCCGGCACCGAGTCGATCAGCAGGCGGGTGTAGGGGTGTTGCGGCGCGGACAGGACGTCCGCGGTGCGACCCGACTCGACGATCCGGCCGTGGCGCAGCACGACGACGTCGTCGGTGATGTGCCGGACGACCGCCAGATCGTGGCTGACGAAGAGGTAGCCGATGCCCTGCTCCCGACGGATACGGGCCAGCAGGTCCAGGATCTGCGCCTGGATGGACACGTCGAGCGCGGCGACCGCCTCGTCCAGGATCAGCACCCGAGGGGTGGCCGCCAACGCACGGGCGATGGCCACGCGTTGGCGCTGACCGCCGGAGAGCCGGCGGGGCAGGGCGCCGGCCTCGCGGGTGCCCAGGCCCACCTGGTCGAGCAGTTCGGCCAGCCGGGTGGCCCGCCCGGGCCGATCGGCCTCGGGCGTGTGCAGGCGCAGGACCTCGTCGATGCTGTCCTGGACGGTGATCCGCGGGTCGAGGGAGAGGTAGGGGTCCTGGAAGACCATCTGGATCTCCCGGGCCCGGGCCAGGCGTTCCGCACGGGTGCGTGGCCGGTGGGCCCGTTCGTGGCCCTCCACCGTGATGCTGCCGGCGTCCGGGGTCTCCAGACCGACGAGCATCCGGGCGGTGGTGGTCTTGCCCGAGCCGGATTCGCCGACGATGCCCAGCGAGCCGCCGGGCGGCAGCGTGAAGCCGACGTCGTCCACCGCCTTGTGGTCGCCGAACGTGCGGCACAGGCCGCGGACTTCGAGCAGGGCCGGGGCCGGGTCGGTGGACGTGCTCACTGGAGGATCCCTTCGTCCGCCCGCAGGCACGCGACGGCCGCCGGGCCGTCGTGCACCAGCTCGGGAGTCTCGGTTCGGCAGCGCTCGATCGCGAACGCGCAACGGGCCGCGAAGGCGCAGCCGGTGGGTGCCTCCGCGAGGGACACCGGCCGTCCCGGGATCGGGCGCGGCGGCGCCGCGTCCGGCTCCAGGCGCGGTGTCGAGGCCAGCAGCGCGGCCGTGTACGGATGCCTGGGTCGGGCGAACAGCTCGGCGACCGGCTGGGATTCGACGATGCGCCCCGCGTACATGACGTAGATGCGGTCGCAGATCGCCGCCGCGAGCTCCAGGTCGTGGGTCACGAACAACATGCCGGTGCCGTGCCGCTGTTGCAGGCGTCGCAGGATGCCGACGACCTCCGCCTGGGTGGTGACGTCGAGCGCGGTGGTCGGCTCGTCGGCGAGCAGCAACGCGGGGTCGCCGGCCAGGGCGGCGGCGATCACCACACGCTGGAGCATGCCGCCGGAGAACTGGTGCGGGAAGCGGCGCAGCGCGCCGTGCGGGTCGCGGATGCCGACCTCGGTCAGCAACTCCTCGGCCCGGGCGGACGCTTGCTTCCTGGGCATGCCGCGTACCCGCAGCCCCTCGGTGAGGAAGTCACCGACTCGGCGCATCGGGTTCACCGACGCACGCGGGTCCTGGAACACCATCGCGACCTTGTGCCGGCGCACCTCGCGCAGCCCGGCCGCGCGCAGGGCGAGCACGTCGGTGCCCTCGACACGGACGGTGCCCTCGGTGCTCGCCCCCTTGGGCAACAGGCCGAGCACGGTGCGGCAGGCCACCGACTTGCCCGAGCCGGACTCGCCGACCAGGCCCACGGTTTCGCCGCGTTCGACCCGCAGGTCGACTCCGTTCAGGATCGGGCGCGCGGCAGCGTGGTCCGGCAGTCGCAGAGTCAGGCCGGCGATGTCGAGCAGTGGTACACCCCGCGCGTCGTCGGCGGCGACGGCGGTGTCGGCATCGGGCTCGGTCGTCGCGGGTCGCGTGGCCGGGTCGTCGGCCGTCGTCTTGTCGAACACGGCGCTCACCTATCCCGCTTGGAGACACGGTCGGCGAGACCTTCGCCGACGATTCCGAATGCGACGACCGCGATGACGATGGCCGTCGCGGGCGCGAGGGCGGGCAGCAGCACGTCCTTGAGGAGCGGGTTCTGCCCCTCGCTGACCATGACGCCCCAGTCGGCGGTGGGCGCCTGGACACCGAAGCCGAGGAAGGACAGGCCCGCGAGTTCCATCAGCGCGTAGCCGAAGTTGATCGCCGACTGGGCCAGCACGGTCGGGGTGATGTTGGGGATCAGATGCCGCGTGCAGATCGCCCAGCCGGACCAGCCCTGGACCCGATAGGACTCGATGTAGGGCCTGGTCTGTTCCTGGCGCGCGATCGAGCGCACCAGGCGGCCGACGTAGGGGGTGTAGGCGACCATCATCGCGATGACCGGTGCGGTCAGTCCCGCGCCGAACACCGCCACGCACAGGATCGCCAGCAACATCGCCGGGAACGCGAACAGCAGGTCCATCGAGCGCGAGAGCAGCGAGTCGACCCAACCGCCGCGCCACGCGGCCACCACGCCCATCGCGATGCCGAGCACGGTGGACACGCCGACCACCGCGAGCGGCCCCAGCAGCCCGGTACGGGCTCCGTACAACAGTCGGCTGAAGATGTCGCGGCCCGACTGGTCGGTGCCCAACCAGTGATCGGGGCCGGTACCGGCCAGCGAGTTCTTCAGATCGATGGCGTCGGGATCGTAGGGCGCGAGCAGCGGTGCGAACACCGCGAGCAGCACGAGCAGCACGAGGACCAGCACGGCCGCGGTGAACAGCGGTCCCTGGGCCGCGAGTTTGCGAATCCGGGCCGGTGCGCCGCGCCGGGTGGACGGTGTCGGTGCGGTGGCGTCCGGTGCGGACGCGGGTGCGGAGGCATTCACTTCGGGTCACCTCCCAGCGCGACGCGCGGGTCGATCAGCGGTTGGAGCAGGTCGACGATCAGGTTCGCGATCAGGAACGCGGCGACCACCAGCAGGGTCAGGGCCTGCACCACGGGGAAGTCCTTGACGGTCACCGAGTTGATCAGCAGGGAACCGACTCCCTTGACGCTGAAAGCGGTTTCCACGATCGAGGTCGCCACGAGCATGCTCGCGACCATGGTGCCGACCACCGTGACGATCGGGCCGAGCGCGTTGCGCAGGACGTGCTTGCGGATCACCAGACTCTCCGGCACGCCTCGCGAGCGGGCCACCTCGACGTGTTCGCGGGAGAGTTCGTCGAGCATCGCGGAGCGGGTGACCCGGGCCAGCAGGCCCGCGAAGGTCAGCGCCAGCGCGATGGCCGGCAGGGTCAGATGCCACGCTCGGTCGCCGAATCCCTCGCCCGCGCCGTAGAGCGGGAACCAGCCCAGTTTGACGGCGAAGACCGAGGTGAGCACGGTCGCCGCGATGTAGGACGGGATGGCGATCGAGGTGCCCGTCCAAGCCAGCACGAGCTTGTCGACCAGACCGGGCCGAAGGGCCGAGGCGATGCCCAGGATCAGTCCGACGACGGTGACCAGCACCATCGCGTAGACGATCAGGAACAGCGTGGTCGGCAACTTCTGCGAGATCAACTCGGCCACGTCCTGCCGGAATTGCACGGAGCGACCGAAGTCGCCGCCGAGCACGTCGCCGAGCCACAGGAAGTACTGCTTGGCGAAGGGTTCGTCCAGGTGATACTGGGCGGTCAGCGCGGCTCGGGCCGCCGGGGTGACCGGACGCCCGCGCATCAGGAAGGACACCGGGTCGCCCGGCGCCAGGTGCACGGCGCTGAAGACCACGAACGAGGTCGCGAACAGCACGAGTACCAGGCCGACGAGGCGGCCGAGGAGGAATCGGAGCAGGGGACGGTTCATCAGTTCGCGGCACCCAGGGTAGCGGCCCAGGGGAAGGAAAGCTGGGTGATGTTCGGGGTGGCGCCGGTGACGCGCTTGCCCTGGTAGAGCGACAGCGGCGAGTCCCACAGCGAGATGGCGGGCAGCTCGCGCAGCGCGATCTCCTGCAGCTTGGCCGTCAGTTGGGCACGGGTCGCCGGGTCGCCGGTGCCCAGCGCCTGCTGCGCGATCGTGTCGTACTCGGGGTCGGACCAGCCCCCGTAGTTGGCGAACTCGCCGGTCTGCAGGGTCTGGTAGAACTCCAACGGATCCGGCGTGACGTCGTAGCCGCTGGTGACCAGGAGATCGATGCCCGCGCGGCTGGACGGGTCGGTGAACAGCGCGGTGTACGCGTCCGGGGCGATGGTGCGGAGTTCGACGTCGAGGCCGATCTCCTTGCCGGCGGCCTGGATGGCGTTGGTCGCGACGGTGATCTCCGGGGCCAGGTTGCTGGTCGCGACGACGACCTTCTTGCCACCCGCGCCGGCTTCGGCGATGAGCTTCTTGGCCCCGGCCACGTCCCGGGTGACGGGGGGCAGCGCGTCGTACTGGGCCTTGGCCTGCTCGGCGGGGATGGTGGCCCAACCGGAGGCGGGAACGGGCGCCTTGGCGACGGTGCCGTAGCCGTTCAGGCCCGCCTGGATGATGCCCTCGCGGTCGATCGCCATGGACAGCGCGCGTCGTACCCGCACGTCGCCGAGGGCACCCTTGAGGTTGGTGACGGCGGCCGAGTAACTGCCGGTGATGTCACCGAAGTACAGCTTGCCGTCGCCGGCCTTGAGCTTGTCGTACGAGTTGGTGGGCAGCAGGTAGCCGCCGTCGACCTCGCCGGTGAGCAACGCGTTGGCGCGCGCGGCCGGGTCCTGGATGAAGACGAACTCGACCTCGCCGGTCTTGGGCATCAGCGCGCTGTCCCAGTAGGCGTCGTTGCGCTTGAGCGTGATGGATGTACCGGGCTTCCACTCCTTGACGGCGAAGGGACCGGTGCAGTTCACGCCGCCCTGGGGGTTGCCGTAGTCCTTGCCGGCCTTGGCCAGGAAGGCGGCGCTCTCGATGGTGCCCGCCGACGCGCCCAGTTGCTCGTTGAGCAGCACGTTGGGGCGGGTGAGCTTGATGGTGACTTCGAGCGGGCCGGTGTCGGTGATGGACGCGACGTCCTTGAAGGCGGTGCTGTACACGGAGCCGACTTCGGGATCCATCTGGCGCTGGAGGCTCGCCACGACGTCCTTGGCGGTCATCACGGTGCCGTCGTGGAACTTGACGTTCTCGCGCAGCGAGTAGACCCAGGTCAGCGGATCCGGGTTGGTGAACTTGGCGGCCAGCCCGGGGGAGATGGTCAGATCCGGGTTGATGCGCAGGAGTTGGTCGCACACGTTCGCGAGCACGGTGTTGATCGGGTAGTCGAAGCCGTACGCGAAGTCCAGCGTCTGCGGTTCGGCGTACAGCGACCACTTCACCTTGTCGAGCGGTCCCTTGGCGGCGGGGCTGTCCTTGGTGATGCGGTACCCGGGGTCCGAGGCCGACGAGTTGTCGCTGCCACCACCCGAGCACCCGACGGCGGTCAGGGCCACGACGGCGGCGAGGGCGGCGGTTTTGGGCATGCGCAAGTAACCCACCTCTTTCGGAGGGACAAAGAAGGCACAGCGACGCGGATGCGGCGTGGCGCGCGTCAGGACAGGTGCCGGTGAGTATTGATGCGGGAACGTTCCCGCGCAAGGGTTTGCGGGCAGGTGTCTCATGGATGGAGGAAAGGTTTCCAATGCGTCACGAGAGAGCGTGTGCGCGCTTTTTGACGACCCGTCACGAGGTTGGAACGGGGAGTGGCGAGCGGAGGCGAATTGCCTGGTGGGGGTGAGGGTGGAGATGCATTCCGGCTGCGGCGGCGGCCGACGGGCGGATGGCGGTCGGGCGGGCGGTGTCGTGGGTGCCGAGAGGCCGTCGGTGGGGGGCGGTCGAGGCCGACCCATCACGGAATGGTCACTCACCGTGCCCAATCAACTACTACGCTGACGGCATGAGTTCCCCCAGGCTGTTTCGTCACCTCCTTGCCGTCGCCGCCGTCGTTGTCGTCACCCAGGGCCCGATTCCCTCCGCCGTCGCCCGGACGGTGGACCGCCTCACCGTGACCGTGGCCGACAATCCCGAAGGCGTGCGGACGTACACCCTGCAATGCCACCCCGCCGGCGGCAGCCACCCGGAACCCGCGCGGGCCTGCGATCGACTGGAGGCCCCGACCGCCGTCGACGCGGACCCCTTCGCACCGGTGCCCGGCGGTGCGCACTGCACGATGGTCCACGGCGGACCGGCCACCGCGCGCATCACCGGCACGTGGGCGGGCCGTTCGGTCGACGCCGAGTTCAGGCGCACCGACGGCTGCGAGATCGCCCGCTGGGACAACCTCGTCCCGGTCCTGCCCCAAGCGCGCTGATCCGGCTCCCGGGGCCCCAAGGAGCCACACGCGGCATCGCCCCCGATACCGCCGACGATCGCCGACAGGACCCGGCCCACCGATTGCGGCATTCGTGGCATTGTGGCCCCTCGTTCGGCGTGCTCCGGGGGCGCGGACGGGGTGGGCGTGCTGGAGTCGAGGGCGTGCCGGGCTGTGGGTGCGAGGACGAACGCGTCCGCGGCCCGGTCGACGTATCGGCGACGGGTCCGCGCGGGAGCTGTGATGACATCCGATAGCCACATCGAGGATCCGGACGAGGGCGGCCCCTGCCCGCTGGGCGCGCGGTCGGCGCACCCGTGTGGCGGGCCCACCGACGAGTGGGGTGTGCCGATGTGGGGGCGGGTGCCCGGGATCGACGACCTGCCCGGGTGCGGGGTGCACGTGGGCGAGGTCCTGGTCACGCGGGACCCGGAGTCGTGGGTCGGCCTGCTGTTCGAGGAACCCGTCGGCAACACCGACCCGGACCGCGAGCAGCGCGCGGCGGTCGCGGAGTTCGCCGAACACCTGGCCCTGGACGTCGCCGACCAACGCGCCGCCGACGCCGCCGATCCGGACGCGGTGGTGCTCCGCCCGGCAAGCACCGCAGAACTCACCCGAGCGGTGACCTATGCCTTGGGCACGGTCGGCGCCGGCCGGCGGGGGACCGGGGCCCGCGTCGGGCCCGGGCGGTCGGGCGGTGTGGCGGCGGCCGTCGAGCGCACCTGCGATCACCCGTACCAGGATCGCCCGTACCACGCGTCGTCCGGTCGTGCGTCGTGACCTCGGGGGATCGTTTCCGGCCATGAACCGGCATCACCGGGAATCGGTGCCCGCGCGAACCGGTATCGGAGTCCTCGTTCCCCCGAACTACGAACCGTAACGCGCCGGTTCGTAGGGCCCGGGTACATGGCCGACCGCCCCGCGCGCAACCCGTGCTCGCCCGGATCCGACCGTCGCGCGTGGCGAATACCCGTCCCGGCGAACCCTTTTCGGCCTGCTGCCTCCCGTCGTGCTGTGTCCGGGCACGCTCGGCCCGGCGGCCTCCGCCGGTGCGGCGACGCCCGAGCCGGACCCGGCGCGAGCGCTCCGAGCCGGTGCCCGACCGCCCGCATTCCACCGAACCCGGCGCGCCCGACGCCGACCTGCGCGCCGTCGATCGCATGATCGGCGCCGCCGACCTCGTCGGAGTCGGCGAAGTTACGCACGGTTCCACCGAGACCGGGACCGGGAGTCGCGACCCACGGCCGGGATGGGCGAGACCGTCGACACGCACCAGCGACTTCCGTTGGCCGACCGTCGGCGGATGCGGGACAACGTGGTGCGCGGCTGCCTGCGACCATGCTGCACCGGGACAAGGCGATGGCCGACAACATTCCGTATGGCAACGCAACACGGGTGAGGGCGTGTTCCTCCCCACACCCAATCAGCACATCACGGCCGCCTCGGCGGTGCAGACGAACTGGACGGAACACCAAGGGAGTTCCTACGGGAAGGCGCGGGTGCCCGCTAGGTCAACGGACTCGCAACTCGACAACACGCGCCTGGTGTCCAGTTACGACGTACTGATCCACCTGCGCGCCGTCAGCACCACCAAGGCCCACTGACGGACCGTTAACAGGTGTGTCACAAGGGAGTTCACCAAGGAAGTTCACCACCACACGGTGGCATCCAAAACCGAACCGAACCGAACCGGCACGCCGACCTCCCACCACCCCCGCGAATCGGCCCGCGTCGCCGACCCGAATGACGGCTCCGTCCCGGCTATCCCTCCGCCGCGTGCATCCGAGCGTAGATCCGCTGCACCACCGCCTCCTTGCGCGCGTTGTACTCCATCGCATGGCGGGCGCCGGGCGCGGCGGCGGACTTCGCGGTCGCGTACAGGTCGCAGTCGTCGGGGTGCGAGCGCAGCCAGTCCCGAAACCTCAGGTGCCGGACGGGTTCGGGTGCGCCGGGACCGAACACGTGCAGATTCACGCGCGGTTGGGCGAGCCGCAACATGCGGTGTTCGTGCCACCAGGGTTCGCGCACGGTGAGGTCGTAGCCGAGCGCGGCGAGTTGCGGGACGTACGTCTCCTCCCGACGCGGGTCCGCGACCACGAGGTCGATGTCGATCACGTCCTTGGCCGCGAGGCCCGGCACGGCGGTGGAGCCGACGTGGGTGATGTCGAGGATCCCGTCCACCAGGACCTCCCGGATGCGATCCCGGAGCACCGCATAACGGCCCGGCCACGCCTCGTCGTACGCGACCACCTCGATGCGCTCGACCGCGGGCGCGCCGTGCACCCAGGGATTGCCCTCCTCCGCCGGCAACGCCCCGGGTGCGTCGCCCTGTTGCCCGCCCTGCCGCCGATCGCCGGCACCGCACCCGTCATCGTTCGCCATTGACCGATGGTAATCGAGGGCATCGAGCAACCCGGGCCGATCCGGTGCCCTCCTCCGCCGGGACCGAATGCAACCGGAGTATGCCGTACCCATCCGCCCTGCCCCCAGGAAAGTTGACGCGGAACCCAACCGGTCCGCTAATAATAGATCGATGGGTCGATCTATGAATCACGGACCGCGGACCACGGATCGTGCGATCGCCGCCGCCTGCCTTGCGTGCCCCGTCTTCATTCCAGGCCCCCGACGAGCGGGAGACAGACATGAACGATTCCCAAGGGTTCGATCGACCGACCAGCCGACGCGGATTCCTCCGGACCGTGGGTGCCGTGGGTGGTGCCGGGGCGGCGTTGTCCGCGATGGGGGCGCTCGGTCTCGCGCCGTCGGCGGCGAGCGCCGCGACGCCGCCGTTCCGGGCGCCGCGCGCGTCCGACTTCACGCTCACCGGGCGCCGGCCGGCGAGTGTCGTGGTGGTGGGCGCCGGTGTGGCCGGGCTGACCGCCGCGTACGAACTGGGCAAGGCCGGCCACGATGTGACCGTGCTGGACGCCCGGCCGCGGATCGGCGGGCGCAGTCTCACGGTGCGCGGCGGTGACGTGCTGACCGACCGGAACGGGGTGACGCAGCAGGCGAGTTTCGCGCCCGGCCAGTATTTCAACGCCGGACCGGCGATGCTGCCGCAGTGGTCGGTCAGCACCGACTACTGCCGTGAACTGGGGGTGCCTCTGGAGGTGTTCGCGATATCGAACACGAACACGTTCGTGTTCGACCCGAAGAGCTCCGACCGGCCGAGGTTTCAGACCGCGCAGGCGGACGCGTACGGCGTGGTCGCCGAGTTGTTGGCGAAGGTGACCGATCAGGGCGCGCTCGATCGCGAGTTGACGGCGGCCGACAAGGAACGTCTGCTCGGATTCCTGAAGACGATGGGCGACCTCGGCGACGATCTGGGCTACCGGGGTGATCCGCGCCGGCGCGGGTTCGCGGTCGTGCCCGGCGCGGCCGGATCGCCGGGTGTGCCGTTGCCGCCCCGGGGTTCGCTGGATCGCGTGTTCACCGAGCAGCTCTCCCGGCACTGGTATCTCGACGCCGGTTTCGACATGGCGTCGACCCTGTTCCAGCCGGTCGGCGGCATGGATCGGATCGTCGAGGCCCTGGCCGACCGGGTCGGCCGGCAGCGGATTCGCTGCGGCATCGAGGTCACCTCGATCACCGACGGGCCGCACGGGACGCGGGTGTCGTATCGCGGATCCGCGCACGGCGTGCTCGACGCCGAGTACTGCATCGTGACCGCGCCGCCGCTGGTGGCCGCCCGGATCGCCGGACTGCCCGCCGACGCGACCGCACTACTGCGCGGCTTCCTGGCGGAGTATCCCGGCAAGATCGGCCTGGAGTACCGCAGTCGGTGGTGGGAGGAGGACTTCGCGATCCACGGCGGCCTCACCTCCTACGGCGAGGACGGGTCGCTGTGGTACCCCTCCTCCGACTACCGCGGCGAACGCGGCGTGATGGTGGCCTACTTCGAGCGCGCGGAGACCACGATCCAGTCGCTCCCGCCCGCCCAACGCCTGGCCGAGGCGGTGCAGCGCAGCGTTCGGGTGCACGGCGCGAAGGCCCGTACCGAGCTGGCGGGTTCGTTGTCGATCATGTGGGGTCTCGAACCGTTCGTCGAGGGGGGTTGGCAACCGGCCGACACACAGGACAACGGCGTGGTCAACAGTCCCCGATTCCGCCCGCTCACCGAGCCGACCGGCCGAGTCTTCTACGCCGGCGACTGGCTCAGCAACATGCTCGGTTGGCAACACGGTTCCATGCTCTCGGCCCGCAAGGCCGTGGAAAAGGTGCACACTCGCGCCCTGACGAGCTGAGGACCCGAAACGGCGGTCAAAGCCGGGTGGCCGTGCGGACCAGCCCGGCGAGGGCACGGGAGCGGCTGTGCGCGGGCCAGGCGATGTGGGTGACGACGGGGGGCGCGTCGGTCAGCGGGACGGCGGTGTGTTCGGCCCACAACCAGGCGCGGGCGGATTCGGGGATGACGGCCACGGTGCGTCCGAGGGCGATGAGCTGGGCGAGTTGCGTCTGGTCGTGGACCTCGGGGCCCGGGCCGGGTGGGTAGCTGCCGTGGCGCGGCCAGCGGGCGAGCGGAAGGCCCGGGATGTTGCCGACGTCGGCCATGGACAGCGTCTCGTGCGCGGCGAGGGGGTGCCCGACGGGCAGGATGGCGACCTGCCCCTCGGTCAGCAGTTCCTCGCTGTCGAACCCGGCGAGGGAGTTGAACGGCGCGTGCATGAGCGCCACATCGGCGCGGCCGTCGCGCAACATTTCCTCCTGCTCGCACGTACCGCTCGGCAGCACCTCGATCTCGACGGCGTCGGGTTCGGCTGCGTAGGTGTCCAGGAGCTTCTGGAGCAGTTCGTGAAACGCGGCGGCCTTCACGGCCAGCACCAGACGGTTGTGCGGGCCGCCGCGACGGTCGGCGCCACCGGCGCGACGGGTGCGGCGAGCGGCGGCGGTGGTCGCGTCCAGGGCGGCACGGCCCTCCTGCAGCAGCACCTCTCCCGCGACGGTCAGCGAGACGCCGCGGCGGTTGCGTTCCAACAAGGAGACGCCGAGGCGCCGTTCGAGCTGTTGGATCGCCCGGGACAGCGGCGGTTGGGCCATGCCGAGGCGCTCGGCGGCGCGGCCGAAGTGCAGCTCCTCCGCGACGGCTGCGAAGTACCTCAGCTCGCGGGTCTCCAAAGTGTCCACGCCGACAACATACCCCTCGGTGATACCCACCGGGTATGACAGGGCACCGGATCGGTGTTGGCTGCGCCATTCGTCCGGGAGCGAGCATCGACACCATGAGCGAAACGAAGATCGCGCTGGTGACCGGCGCGAACAAGGGAATCGGATACGAGATCGCGGCCGGGCTGGGTGCCCTCGGACACCGCGTGGGAGTGGGAGCGCGCAACGAGGCCCGGCGTTCGTCCGCCGTCGAGAAGCTGCGCGCCGCCGGAGTGGACGCATTCGAGGTGCCCCTGGACGTGACCGACGACGGGAGCGTCACCGAGGCCGCAGCACTGATCGAACGGCAGGCCGGGCGCCTGGACGTCCTGGTCAACAACGCCGGCATCTCCGGGGACATGGGGCCGGGGTGGGTGCAGGACCCCAGCACGCTGGACCTCGACCTGGTCCGCACGGTCGTCGAGACCAACGTCATCGGCGTCATCCGGGTGACCAACGCGATGTTGCCGCTGCTGCGGCGCTCGGCGTCGCCACGCATCGTCAACGTCTCCAGCGCCGTCGCCTCCCTGACCCGACAGGCCGACCCGAACATCGAGATCGGCCCCATCATGGCCGCCTACGCGCCGTCGAAGTCCTTCCTCAACGCCGTCACCCTCCAGTACGCCCGCCACCTCGCCGACACGAACATCCTGATCAACGCCGCCTGCCCCGGCCTGGTAGCCACCGACTTCACCGCCTTCCACGGCCCCCGCACTCCCCAACAGGGCGCAGCCACAGCCATCCACCTCGCCACCCTCCCCAACAACGGCCCCACCGGCTCCTTCGCCGAGGACGAAGGCATCATCCCTTGGTAACCCCACCCGCCCCCCGACCCACCCCAACCCGCCCCACCCACCCCTCGGCGCGTCAGCGCCCCCGACCCAGCCCGCCCCCGTGATCGACGCGCGCAGCGCGGAGAGCGGCGGAGCCGCAAACTTTGACTTCGTGGCCCGTAGCGAAGCGAAGGGACACGAAGTCACGAGCGAGGGGC
>NZ_JBIRRX010000020.1:0-43320 GCF_044333915.1 Embleya sp. NPDC020886
TGCAACGCACCCAACGCGACCCCACCATCCGCCTCACGCTTGAAGTAGATGTTGAAGAACGCCAGGAACCGATGCCACGCAACACCCATGCTCGGCTTGAGGCCGATGGTGATCGCCCACGTCATCGAGATGACGATCTTGATCGTCGCGACGAGGTAGATCAGGTTTTCCAGCGAGCCGTCGGAGAGCCCACCGAACGCGGACACCAGGGGGTAGCTCACCCAGTAGCCGGCCTCGTACCCGTCGACTCCGGCGAGCGCGCCCTCCAGGCCGCGCAGCAGCATGATGCACACGCCGACCGAGCCGACCACGAACTCGACGAAGTACGCCTGGCCGAACCGCGATCCGGCGAATCGGCTCTTGCGCCCGGCCCGACGCGGGTGGCTGATCTGGCGGATGACGATCAGCACGAGGATGCCGACGATGGTCATCAGGCCCATGAACTCGGTGAAGACCTCGAACACGTCCCAGTGTCCGAGCCCCCACAGCGCGAACTCCGGTGAGAAGAGTTGTCCGTACGCGTTGACCAGGGTCAGGATCAGCGCGCCGAAGCCGACCATGACGAACCAGTGGGCGGCGCCGACGATGCCCCAACGGAGCATCCGGGTGTGCCCGACCGTCTCGGTGAGCATCGTGCGCAAACGGGTGCCGGCCGCGCTGGTCCGGCCCCACGCGGGCTGCCCGAGTTTGACGAACGAGTAGATGTAGGCGGCGGTGCGCCCGAGTAGGGCGAACCCGATCACGCTGATCAGCAGCGAGATCACGATCCCTGCGAGCTGCATGGCGTTCGACTCCTCCGGTGGGACGTCCCTTCCGGGGCGTGTGTCGGCCGACCGGGCGAGGCGTTCGAGCGCCGTACCCGGTGGTAACTTGATCACTGTGTCGATGATATCCATCCGCCGAACGCCATCGACCTCGCGGGTTTTGCCCGTTTTGTCGCAGCGCCGACGGAAACTGTCCGGTCGTTCGTTCCGCACCGACCCGGCCGGTTCGCCAGTTGTATGACGCACCGTCAGATCTGTCGATATGCATGCTGCCATGCCACGCCTGCGGAATCCGCAACAGGTCCCGACCCGAAGGTCAGCCGGTGCCGTGGATCGCGTGCCATTCCGGGGCCAGCACGGACCAGACCTCGGTGTTCTGCCGCACGCCCCGGTAGAGGTAGTTCTCCCGATGCACACCTTCGCGGGTCATCCCGAGGCGCTTGGCCACGTTGATGCTCGGGGTGTTCTCGGCGGAGACCAGCCACTCGACCCGGTGCATCCCGCGCTCCCGGATCGCCCAGTCGATGATCATCGTTGCCGCCCGGGTGACCAGGCCCCGGCCCGCGGCGGCCGGTTCGAGCCAGCAGCCCGCCTCGCAATTGCCCTGTTCCGCGTCGAAGACCCGGAAGAGCACCCCGCCGACCAGGACCCCGTCGAGCCAGATGCCGTACAGCCGACCGGCGTCGACGGCGGTCTTGTCGGCGTAGGACTGGAGCCAGCCCCGGGCCGAGTCGAGATCGGCCGTGACGTCGGCCAGTCCTATGTGGCGGCCGACGAACTCCCGGCCGCGGTCCATGTGAGCCAGGAACTCCTCGGCCCGCCAGGGCTCCAGCGGCCGCAACTCGGCTCCGTCGCCCAGGGATCTCGCGAACATTCTCGTCCTTCCGCAATGGCCGTGCAGATCGGTTGATCAACCGTCGGATCCTAATGCGGGCCGATCGAATTCGGCCGCTCGAATTCGGCCGCCCGAAAGTGAGCAGCCCGCCCGAGCCGGCGTTCTCGGACCGGCTCGACGCGCGGCCGTTCGTGCTGCTCGCGGAGTTGCCGCCGTCGTCCGGCGGTCGCCGCGGCGGCCTCGGCGCGGGCTTCGGAAAAGCGAGTACCGCACGAGGCGAGCAATTGCTCATAATTGGGTCGTGACCTGGGCCTGGGCACCGATCGCCGGGTCGGGCGAGGCCCGGACGGCCGCGCCCGGCCCGATCCCCGACGGAGCGGCGAAAGCGAGAAGCAGAGATGTTGCCGAAGGTGCAACTGCCGGAAACGCGGCGGATGATATCCCTGACGGTGCGTGAGAACACGCGCCTCAGCCCCAACTTCGTACGCCTGACGCTCGGCGGATCCGAACTGGCGCACCTACACGGGTCCGGATTCGATCAGGGCGCACGCCTGTTCTTCCCGCGCGAGGGACAGGAGGAGCTGCGCATGCCGAAGTTGTCCAACAACGCGTGGATGGCCGAATGGCTGCTGCTGCCCAAGGCCCGTCGACCCTGGGTGCGCAACTACACGATCCGCGCCTTCCGGCCCGAACGCCACGAGATCGACATCGAGTTCGCGCTGCACGGCGACGCCGGACCGGCGTCGGCGTGGGCGGCCCGGGCCCGACCCGGCGACCCGGCGGGCATCTTCGATCTGGGCCGGATGTACCTGCCACCGAGCCATGCCGAGTGGCACCTGCTGGTCGGCGAGGAGAGCGCGCTGCCGGCCATCCTGTCCATCCTGGAACACGCCCCCGCGACCCTGCACGCGGAGGTCTTCCTGGAAGTGCCCGAGGTCGCGGACATCCGCGAGCGGGTCGAGGCCCCGGCGGGCGTGCGGGTGCACTGGCTGGCCCGGGACGGGGCCGGATCCCGGCCCGGCCGGCTCGCCCTGAACGCCGTCGAGTCCGCGACCCTGCCCGCGGGTCCGTTCTACACGTGGACCGCCGGCGAGCACGGCCTCCCGACCGGTCTGCGCCGGCACCTGGTGAACGAGCGGAGGATCCCCAAGTCGGACATCACCTTCTTCGGCTACTGGCGCCACGGCCGCTCCAGCCCCGGCTGACCACGGCCGACAGCGGTGTGCCCGCCCGGCCCCCGGGCTCAGCCGAAGTCGACCCCCTGGGCGAGCGGCAGCTCGTCCGAGTAGTTGACCGTGTTGGTCGCCCGACGCATGTACGCCCGCCACGCGTCGGAGCCGGATTCGCGCCCGCCGCCGGTCTCCTTCTCGCCGCCGAACGCGCCGCCGATCTCGGCGCCGGAGGTGCCGATGTTGACGTTGGCGATGCCGCAGTCCGACCCGTCCGCGGCCAGGAATCGTTCGGCCTCGCGTTGGTCGCGGGTGAAGACGCCGGACGAAAGCCCGTGCGGCACGTCGTTGTTCAGGGCGATGGCCTGGTCGAACGTGCGATAGGTGAGCACGTAGAGGATCGGCGCGAAGGTCTCCTCGCGCACCACCTCGGTCTGCCCGGGCATCCGCACGATGGCCGGACGCACGTACACCGCGTCGGGCGCCTCCGGCCGGGCCACCCGCTCGCCGCCGACCACCACGTCGCCGCCGTCGGCCCGCGCCCGGTCCAGCGCCGCCGCCATCGCCGCCCCCGACCCGGCGCCGATCAGCGGCCCGACCAGCGTGCCGTCCGCGAACGGATCGCCGATCCGCAGCTCGGCGTAGGCCCGGCTCAGCCGCGCGACGAGCACGTCCACCACGTCCTCGTGCACGATCGCCCGGCGCAGCGTGGTGCAACGCTGCCCGGCGGTGCCGGCCGCGGCGAAGACGATGCCGCGCACCGCCAGATCCAGGTCGGCCGACGGCGCGACGATCACCGCGTTGTTGCCGCCGAGTTCGAGCAGGCAGCGGCCGAATCGGGCGGCCACCCGGGGCGCGACCTCGCGGCCCATCCGCACCGAACCGGTGGCGCTCACCAACGCGACCCGCGGATCCTCGACCAGCGCCTCGCCGACCGCACGATTCCCCAGCACCAGGCGATGCAGGTCGGTCGGCGCGCCGACGTCGACGGCGGCCCGGAAGAGCAGCGCGGCGCAGGCGACCGCGGTGAGCGGGGTCAGTTCGGACGGCTTCCACACCACGGCGTCACCGCAGACCAGGGCGATCGCGGTGTTCCACGACCACACCGCCGCCGGAAAGTTGAACGCGGAGACCACGCCGACCACGCCCAGCGGGTGCCACGACTCGGACAGGCGGTGCCCGGGTCGCTCCGAAGGCATGGTGCGTCCGTACAACTGCCGGGAGAGCCCGACGGCGAAGTCGCAGACGTCGATCATCTCCTGCACCTCCCCGCGCGCCTCGGTCCGGATCTTGCCCGCCTCCAGGGTGATCAGGTCGGCCAGGTCCTCGTGGTGCTCGGCGAGCAGTTCGCCCAGTCGTTTGACCAACGCCCCGCGCACCGGCGCGGGCGTCGTGCGCCAGATGCCGAACGCGCGGTGCGCGGCGCCGATCGCCTCGGTGACCTGCTCCGGCGTGCCGGAGGCGAGTCGGCGCAGCACGCCGCCGGTGATCGGCGTACGCACGATCAGATCGCCGGCATCGGGCCGGGACACCGCACCGCAGCGGCGCAGGCATTCGTCCGCTCGCGCACGCAGCCGATCGGTGTCGGGAAGGGAGGTGGTGACGTCGGACATGGGGGCTCCTGACCGGGACGCGGGTCGGATCGGCGGAACACGCAACCCTCGGGTCGTACCCACGCACCCGGTGCGGGTACTCCCCGCCTTCGCCGCACCGACCGCACCGGATCCGGCTGCGCGATCGGACCGGCGCCACGCCGGCCGGTGCGCGCCGCCGAAATCCGGCCCGGGACAATGTCCGGCATGGAACCGAAGATCGAATTGTTGCGGCCCACCGACGCCGACGACCGACTTCGCACCGAGATCCACCGGGTCGTCCACGACGTCGCCCGTCTCGGTGGCGCGATCGGCTATCTGTCCCCGCCGAGCAAGCCGACCACGGACGCCTGGCTGGAGGACGTGCTCGCCGCCGTCCGGGTCGGCGACGCCGTGCTCGTGGTCGCCTCGGTCGACGACGACGTCGCCGCGACCGGCCTGTGGCGACGCCGGCCCGAGCCGGTCTTCGCGCACTCGGCCGACGTGGAGAAGGTGATGGCCCACCCCGACAGCCGCGGCCTGGGCCTGGGTCGCCTGCTGATGACGGCCCTGATCGACAGCGCCCACCGAGCCGGCATCGAGACCCTCACCCTGGGCGTGCGGGGCAACAACCACGGCGCCATCGAGCTCTACGAGCGGCTCGGCTTCACCGTGTGGGGCCGGTTGCCCAACGTCATCGAGGTCGACAACGAACGCTTCGACGACGTCCGGATGGCCCTCACCCTGGGCCACGCCCCCGACGTCGTGTTGCGCGGATCCACACCCGGCGGCCCCGGCTCCTCGCCCCGCCGCCCGCTCGCGGGGTCCTGAGCCCACCCGGCCTCAGTGCTCGACGGTGACCACGATCTTGCCGACCTGGGCGCCCGCCTCCAGGTAGCGGTGTGCGTCGACGATGCGCTCCAGATCGAAGGTGCGGTCCACGGTCGGCGCAAAGGCACCGGTACGCAGCCCGGAGGCGACGAACGCCTCGGCCCGGCGCAGCCGTTCCGGGTCGGTGGTGGTCTCCAAGGCGGTATAGCTGCGCATGTTCAGCGCGGGCATGCCCAGGTCGATTCCCGGATAGGGGGTCGCCTCGCCGCTCAGCGCGCCGTAGATCAGCAGCGTGCCGCCGGGGGCGACCACCCGGGCCAGGTCCACCACGCCGGAGCCGGCGACGGCGTCGAACACGAATTCGGCGCCGCGGCCTCCGGTGAAGGCACGCACCCGCTCCACGACGTCCTCCTCCTCGGTGACGATCACCTCGGCGGCGCCGGCCGCGCGCAGCCGGTCCGCCTTGGCCCGGGTGCGGGTGGTGGCGATCGGCACCGCGCCGACCCGGAGCGCCGTGCGGATCGCGGCCAGGCCCACGCTGCTGGAGGCGGCGGTCAGCACGACGGTGTCGCCGGCGCCCAGCCCGCCGATCTCGACCAGCGCGCCGTAGGTGGTCAGGTACGGCATCCACACCGCCGCACCGGCGACCGCGTCCAGCGAGTCGGGCCGGTGCAGCACGGCCGACGCGGGCACGATCGCGCGTTCGGCGTAGACGCCGTAGTCGTTCATCGAGAACGCGGGCACCACGCTGATCGGCCGGCCGACCTCGAACCCGGCGACCCCGGCACCGACCGCCTCGACCACGCCGGCGGCCTCCAGGCCGAGCCGGGCCGGGAACTCCCGGACGTCCTGGATGTAGTTGCCGCTGCGGAAGAGCGCCTCGGCCCGGTTGATGCCGATCGCGTCCACCCGGATCGCCAGTTCGCCGGGACCGGGTACGCCGAGTTCGGCGTCCTCCAGGCGCAGCACGTCCGGCCCGCCGAGTTCGTGGAAGCGCACTGTCCTGACCATCACGCATCGTTCCTTCCGGGCGCCGCCGACACGGGAGCGTGTCGACGTGCCTCACCCAAGCGGAAAGTTCGGTGAGTGTCAAACTTCGATGGTCATCGCACTTTGATGAGTGTCGTACCATTCGGCCAGGAGGTATCAGATCGATGGCGAGCACCCAGCACGGCGGACGCGAACGCGTCCCACCCCACCCGGACATCGACACGATCGGCCTGCAACAGGTCCTCGAAGCCCTCGTCGACCCGGTGCGCCGACTGATCGTCGGCGAGCTCTACGCCGCGTCGGAGGCGTTGAGCTGCGGCACGATCGAGCTGCCCGTCAGCAAATCCACCGCCACCCACCACTTCCACGTGCTGCGCGAGGCCGGCCTCATCCGCCAGTACTACGTGGGCACCTCCCGGATGAACGCGCTGCGCCGCGAGGAGTTCGACGAATCCTTCCCGGGCCTGCTGCCCGCGCTGATCGCCGCCGCCGACCGGGCGTGAGCCGACCGCCGGGGCGTTGCGCCGGTGGGACGCGGCCGGCCGACACCCTCCCCACCTGCGGTGTCGGTTCCGGTCGCTCCTTCGAGTGCGCGGACGTACTCCCCCGCGTCCGGACACGTGCGCGGTTCCGCGCGCGGGGTCCGGCGAGCGGGCGTCCGGGCACCCGATCGGCTCCCGACGGCACTTCGGCATCGGCGCCCCGTCCCGGACCGGGCCCGGCGCGACCCCGGCGCCGCACCGATCACGCCAGCAGGTCCTCGTGGTTGTGCACCACCAGCCAGCCCTGCTCGAAGCGGCGGGCCACCGCCGTGTTGCGGATGTGTTCGGAGGCCGGGGTCGAGCCGTCGGCGCCCGGGGCGAAGTCGACCCGCAGCGTGTAGCGGGCCAGCGCGGTGTCGTCCCAGACGTCGATCACCTCGTCGCTCGCGTGGATCCCGGTGACCACCGGCGCGTCCGGGCCCACCGGTCGGGCCGCGCGGATCCGGTCCAGGTCGGCCCGGCCGAACAGGAGTTCCGGCGCGGCCGAGTCCCAGATGGTGGCCTCGGGGTGGATGCGGCTGTCGATGCGCGCACGGTCGCCGGCCGTGAAGCCGGCGTAGATGTCGAGCAGGGCGCTCCAGACGGCGGCGCGGTCCTCGGCCGACCCGGCGGGTCGGTGGGTGTCGCGTGCGGCGGCGTCGGTCATGGCACGAAGGTCCTTACGTCGGGGGTGGGTCGGGGCGCGGCGACTCCCGGGCGGGGGCCGGCGAGGTGCACCCGCCGGGATGCGGCCGCGAACGGTTCAGGCGGCCAGGTCCTCGCGGACGATCCGGCCGCCCTGCATGACGAACGACAGGCGGCCCAGCGCCGAGATGTCGTGCAGCGGATCGCCGTCGACCGCGATCAGGTCGGCGGTGAACCCGGGCGCGACCTGTCCCAGCCGGTCCTCGGCCTGCACCAGGCGGGCCGCGGTGGTCGATACCGACTGGAGCACGCGCAGGTTGTCCAGGCCGCCGCGGGCCATCAGATACATCTCGTACACCGCCGCGGGCACGCCCTCGACCAGGTCGGCGGGCGGGATGTCGGTGCCGTTGACCAGTTGCACGCCGGCGGCGACCGCCCGCCGGAAGCTCTCCTGGTGCGGTTCGATCGCGTTCTGCGCGTTGGCGATCGACGCCTCCTCGAAGCGGTTCTCCCGCATCCAGCCGAGCGAGTTGGTCACGCACAGCGTGGGAGTCACGAACGCGCGTCGGTCGGCGAGCAGGCGCGCGGTGTCCTCGTCGAGCGCATACGCGTGTTCGAACGAGCGCACGCCCTGGGCCAGCGCGGCCCGGATCGCGGCGGACTCGCCGGAGTGCGCGACCACGTACGCGTCGTGTTCGTGGGCGGCCTTGACCGTGGCGGCGATCTCCTCGTCGGTCATCTCCGCGTGCTCGAAGTCCTCGCCCTCGCGGGCCAGGCCGGAGTTGATGAAGATCTTCAGGTGGTCGGCGCCGGCGGCCAGTTCGCCCAGCGCGGCGCGGTAGAAGCCGTCCGGGCCGCTCGCGTAGGAGCAGTCCGCGCCCTCGCCGTGTCCGTGCGGGGTGGACAGCGCGCGGCCGGCGCCGAAGATCCGCGGGGCCTGGATCCAGCCGCGCTTTTGCGCGTCGCGCAGCACCAGGTCGATCTGGTTCTGCTCGTGCACGCAGCGCAGCGTGGTGATGCCGGCCCGCAGCGCGTCGTGCGCGCGTTGGGCCGCGCGGAACGCGGTCAGGCCCGGCGATTCGTCCTCACGCGTGTCGGAGAAGGGGAAGACCACCGACAGGTGCGAGTGGCAGGAGATCAGCCCCGGCAGCAGGTATCGGCCGCCCAGATCGTGCGCGTCGGCGTTGGGCGGCAACGCGCCGCGCACCTCGGCGATGGTCGAACCCTCGACCCGCACACTGCGGTCGCGCAGCAGTTCACCCGTGACGACGTCGACGACATGACAGTTGGTCAGCCACATGAGTGCGGTCACCCGACTTTCGTGAGGGTCGGCGCGAGCACGGTGCACGCGGCGCGCCGGCGCGGAAGGAACTCGACCAGTGCGGGTTCGTCGAGCGCGCACGCGTCGACGGCGATCGGGCACCGGGGGTGGAAGCGGCAACCGGCGGGCGGGAAGGCCGGGTCCGGCACGTCGCCGGGCAGGTCGACGGGCAACTCGCCGCTGCCGTCGGCGCGCGGCACCGCCGCGATCAGCGCCCTGCTGTACGGGTGGCGCGGCTCGGCCCAGACCTGGTCGGTGGGGCCGCTCTCCACCACGGTGCCCAGGTACATCACCGCCACGGTGTCGGCGATCTGTCGCACGATGGACAGGTCGTGCGAGATGAACAGCAGGCCCACGTTGCGCTCGCGGGCCAGTTCGAGCAGCAGGTTGGCCACCGACGCCTGCGCCGAGGCGTCCAGCGCGGCGATCGGCTCGTCCGCGACGATGCAGGTGGGCTCGGCGGCGAGCACCCGGGCGATGGCGATGCGTTGGCGCTGGCCGCCGGAGAACTCGTGCGGGAAACGATCGACGAACTCGGCGGGCAGGCCCACCCGTTCGAGCAGTTCGCGGGCCACGCCGCGGCCGCGTTCGCGGGTGCCGCCGGCCAGGACCACGGCGTCGGAGATCTGTTCGCCGACCCGGCGGCGCGGGTTCAGCGACGCGTACGGATCCTGGAAGACCATCTGGAGGCCGCGTTGGGTCACCGGCCGCGAGCGCAGCCCGAGCGGGACGACCGGGTGTCCGTCGAACTCGACCGTGCCGGCGGCCGGCTTGAGCAGTCCGACCGCGGCCTTGCCCAGGGTCGACTTGCCGCACCCGGACTCGCCGACCAGGCCGACCACTTGGCCGGGCGCCACGGTCAGATCCACGCCGGCCACGGCGCGCACGGTGGGCCGACCCGGCGTGCGGTACGCCACGGACAGGTCGCGCAACCGCAACCCGGGATCCTTCGCGGTGACGGCGACGGTGGAGGTGAGGGAGGACAGGGTCATCGGCTATCCACCTTCGAAGCGGCGACGGCGAGCGGATCGATCGGACAGGCCCCGGTGTGGGTGGGCGTCAGCGCCAGCAGGCGCGGGCGCTCCTCCCGGCAACTCGGCTGCGCGTGCGGGCAGCGCGGGTGGAACGCGCAACCGGCGGGCGCCTGGCCCAGCTTGGGCGGCGTGCCCACGATCGGCACCAGCGCCGCGGTGCCCCCGTCGGGGTGCGGCAGCGCGTCGAGCAGGCCGCGGGTGTAGGGGTGGCGGGGTTCGCGCAGCACGTCCGCGCGCGGCCCGCTCTCCACGATCCGGCCCGCGTACATCACGCTCACCCGGTCCGCGAGCGCGGACATCACCCCCAGGTCGTGCGTGATGATCAGCACCGACAGGCCGTTCTCCCGGCGCAGTCGGTCCAGCAGGCGCAGGATGCCGGCCTGCACGGTGACGTCCAGCGCGGTGGTGGGCTCGTCGGCGAGCAGCAGCGCCGGGTCGCAGGCCAACGCGATGGCGATGGCGATGCGTTGACGCATGCCGCCGGAGAATTGGTGCGGGTAGCGGCGCAGCGCCCGCTCGGGGTCGGGGATGCGCACCGTGGCGAGCAGTTCCACCGCCCGGGCGTTGGCCGCGCGCTTGTCCAACTTCTTGTGGTGGCGCAGGTGTTCGGTGAGCTGTTTGCCGATGCTCAGCATCGGGTGCAGCGAGGTCATCGGGTCCTGGAAGACCATCGCGACCCGATTGCCGCGCAGGTCGCGGACCTGACGCGGGGTCATGGTCAGCACGTCCTGGCCTTCGACGAGCATCTGCCCGCGCGCGCTGCCGCCCTGGGGCAGCAGCCCGAGCAGCGCGAGTGCGGTCATCGTCTTGCCGGAGCCGCTCTCGCCGGCCAGGCCGACGATCTCGCCGCGGCCCACGGTCAGGTCGACGCCGTCGATGGCGCGCAGCGGTTCGCCGTCGGGTCCGGGCAGTTCGACGACGAGGTCGCGGATCGCCAGCAGCGGCTCCTCGGCGTCGACCACCGGCGGGGTCGGGGTGTCGTTCATGTCCGTCACTTTCGGATCGCCCGTGCCGTACGCGGGTCGAGCGCGTCGCGCAGGGTGTCGCCCAGGAAGTTGAAGGCGAGCACCGAGAGCAGGATGGCCGCGCCGGGGAAGACCGCGACCCACCACGCGTCGAAGTTCGCCGAGCCCGCGTTGACCATCGCACCCCACTCGGCCGCGGGCGGTTGTGCGCCCAGGCCCAGGAAGGACAGTCCGGACAGCAGCAGTACGGCGTTGCCCAGGTCGAGCGCGGCCAGCACGGCCACCGGGCCGGCCAGGTTGGGCCGCAGGTCCACGGCCAGCACCCGCCACCCGGAGGCGCCGAGCAGCCGATCGGCCTGGACGAAGTCGGACTGGCGCAGCGTCAGCACCAGTCCGCGCACCACGCGGGCGTAGGTGGGCCAACTGACGATCACCACCGCCAGCACGGCGTTGGTCAGGTTCGGGCCCAGTGCCGCCACCACGGCCATCGCCAGGATGATCGCCGGGAAGGCGAGCACCAGGTCGGCGCAGCGCATCACGACCATGTCGATCCAGCCGCCGAAGTAGCCGGCGACCGCGCCCAGCACGGTGCCGATGACCATGGCGAGCACGACCAGCAGCAGGGCGAGCGGGAGCGAGATGCGGGTGCCGTGGATGACCCGGGAGAGGATGTCGCGGCCGAGTTGGTCGGTACCGAACCAGTGTTCGCCGGACGGCGACTGGTACTTCGGCCATTTCTGGGCGAGCGGATCCTCCGGCGAGATCACCGACGCGAGGACCGCGGCGATCAGGAAGACGCCGATGATCACGATGCCGGTGATGGCCAGGGGGCTGCGCCACGGCGACTTGCCGGGACGGCGCTTGCGCCGCGGGGCCGGGTCGTCCGTGCCGGTGCGGTCGGCTCCGAGCCGATCGCCGAGGAAGAGGCGCGTGGCGTTCACGAGAGGCGAATCCTCGGGTCGATGACCCCGTAGAGCAGGTCCACGAGGAGGTTGATCACGACGTACACGACCGCGACGAACAGGCAGACGCCCATGATGGACGGCAGGTCCAGGTTCAGTGCGCTCTTGTACGCGTACTGGCCCAGGCCCGGCCAGGACAGCACGTTCTCGACCAGGACGGTGCCGGCGAGCATGCCACCGAAGGTGAGCCCGGCGACGGTCAGGATCGAGGTGAGTGCGGGTCGCAGCACGTGCCGACGGACCACGGTGAACTCGGGCAGGCCCTTGGCTCGCGCGGCACGCACGTAGTCGTTGCCGAGGGCTTCCAGGACCGCGGCGCGGGTGAAGCGGGTGAGCACGCCGATGTTGAACGCGGCCAGCACACACGCGGGCAGGACCAGGCGGGAGAATGCCTCGCCGAAGGTGCCGAGATCGCCGGTGAGCAGCGAGTCGAGCGTGTACAGGCCGGTGATGTCCTGGGGTGGGATCGCGCCGGGTGACAGTCGTCCACCGGCCTGGATCCAGCCGAGCTTGAAGGAGAAGAGGTAGAAGGCGACCTGGGCGAGCCAGAACACCGGCATGGACACGCCCGCGAGGCTGACCACGCGAATGATCCGGTCCGGCCAGCGGTTGCGGGTGACCGCCGCCACGATGCCCAGTCCGACGCCGATCACCAGTGCCAACACGATGGCCACCAGGGCCAGTTCGAGGCTGGCCGGGACCCGGTCGGCGAGGTCGTCCCAGACCGGTCGGTGGGTCTGCTGGGAGGTGCCCATGTCGCCGTGCAGCAGGTTGTTCAGGTAGGTGCCGTACTGCGAGGGCAGGGACTCGTCGAGTCCGTTCTTCTTCTTGAACGCGGCGACCGCGGCCGGGTCGTTCTGGGCGCGGTCGCCGAGGTTGGCGGCGACCGGGTCACCGGGCACGGAGTGGGTGAGCACGAAGGCCAGGATGGTGATGCCCAGGCACAGCAACAGTCCGACGGACAGGCGCACCAGCACGAAGCGGGCGAAGGGATGGGAGCCGCGCGCGGTCCGAGGGCCGGCGGCCGCACCCTTGCGGGGTGCGGCCGGCCGGGGGGTGCCGCGGTCGACCGTGGGGTCAGCCGAGCTTGTCGACATCGATGTACCAGATCGGGTTGTAGTGCAGGTTCTTCACCGAGTTGTTCGCGGCGATCACCTGTGCGGGCTGGAGAAGCGGGATGAAGGGACCGGTCTTGTTCATCGCTTCCTGGAGCTGCCGGTACAACTGCACGCGCTCGGCGTCGGAGGTGGCCACCTTGGCCTGTTGCGCGAGCGCGCTCACCTCGGCGTTGGCGTCCTTCTTCCAACCGGCGCGCAGGCCGACGAGTTCACCCGGGGTGAACGCGAGGTAGTCGCTGGCGTCCGGGTAGTCGGCTTGCCACCACCAAAGGCCCATCGCCTCGGTGCCGTTGCGGTAGGAGTCCAGCGCGGTCTGGGTGGGGGCCGGCTTGAGGTTGATGGTGATGCCGACCTCCTTGAGGTTGGCCTGGACCCGGGCGCCGAGGTCGCCGAAGTTGATCCCGTTGATCGTCACGTCGGAGGCGTAGTACAGGTCGACGCTGGGGTTGTTCAGTCCGGCGCGGGCCAACGCGGCCTTGGCGCGCGGGATGTCGCGCACGATCGCCTTGGCCGGGTCGAGCGCACCGGTGAAGAAGCTCGGCACGATGCCCGCGGCCTGGGCGGAGCCGGCGCCGGCCACGTCCAGCAGGCTCTTGTAGTCCACGCCGTAGCGCACGGCCTCCTGGAAGTCCTTGTTGGAGGTGATCGGCGAGGTGGCCGGGTTGTCGTTGCTGAACAGGAACGCCGTGGTGGGCGTGGGCTGTTGCAGCACCTGCGCCTGACCCTTGACCTTGACCGCCTGGTCCGGCGACATGTCCAGGGAGATCTGGCTCTCGCCGCTGAGCACGTTCAACTGCTGGGTGTTCGCGGGCACGTTGCGCACCACGACCTTGGCGTACTTGGGCTTGGCGCCCCAGTAGTTGTCGTTGCGGGTGAGGATGACCTCGGTGCCGACGTCGTACTTGGTGATCTTGTACGGGCCGCTGCCCTGCGAGTCGGTGTTGAGGAACTGCTCGGCCTTGTCGCCCTGGTCGGCGCCCGCCGCATCGGTACCGCCGTGCGCGGTGACGACCTTGGAGTTGACCACGCCGAGCGCGGGGGTGGCGATGCGGAACGGCAGCGCGGGATCGGCGGCCTCGGTGGTGAGCACCACCGTGTGCTCGTCCTTGGCGGTCGCGGTCACGCCGTCGAGCAGGAAGGCCGGGTTGCCCTTGAGGTTCTTGACCCGGTTGAAGGAGAAGACCACGTCCTTGGCGGTCACCGGCGAGCCGTCGGAGAACTTGGCCTCCGGACGCAGCGGGAAGGTGAACGTCTTGGCGTCCGGCGCGGCCTCGTAGGACGCGGCGAGCAGCGGTACCGGCTTGGTCACGTCGCCGCCCGCGAAGGTCAGCAGCGTGTCGTAGACGGGACGGGTGACCAGGATCCCGGTGGGCTCGAAGGTCCGGCCGGGGTCGGCGGTCTTGAGACTGAAGGAGGTGTCGACGACGAGTGTGCCGCCGCCCTCCGCTTCGCCGGACTGCTTCTTGGCGCCGCCGCACGCGGCGAGCATCAAAGCGGCGGCGACGGTGACCGCCAATGGGGCGGCGGCCCGACGCACGGCCTTGGCCCGGCGACTGTCCCCGATGGGGTGATTGCCCTGCATGGCGCACCTTCCTCAAGCCACCCGATCAGCCGATGACGGAACCCAGTGTTTGATCTGGCTGAACGGTGGGCTCGAAAGTAGGCGTGGCCGAGCGTGATGGTCAATGACTTTCTTGCCCGTCTCGGCATTTGGGACCAAAGATCCATTCACGGTGATCACTCGTCCACGTGGAGCGACGATTTTTCGCCTTGATAACGGTTTGATGACTGCTCAGAGCCCATATCGACGTCAAAAGCCGCACCCATCGACGACCTCGCGTCAGGAGCCCGACACCCGACCGCCACCCGCCGGCAACCGGGCGGCGTTCACCCGGGCGACACAACGATCTTGACGGGGAGTCAGCAACCTGCTTATCTTCGCCCCGAAGCGTTCGACCACATTGAACACGCCATGAAGCACAAGCTCAGGATCCGCGAGTCGAGGGTGCTCGACACCGGAGCGAACGGGGATCGGCATGCTGGGTGACCGACTGCGCGAACTGCGACAAGCGCACGATCTGACTTTGCGTCAGTTGGCCGTCCAAGCCGGGATATCGGCAGGCATGCTCAGTCAACTGGAGAACGGCGCCGCGGAACCGAGTCTGAGCACCCTGCGCAAGCTCGCCCGCGTCTTCGACACCTCCATCGCGACCCTGTTCGACGATCCGGACGTACCGCGCGTGGCCGTGACCACCCGCGAACAACGCATGCGGCTCGGCGCGGCCCGCCAGCACATCACCTACTCCAGGCTCACCCCCGGATCGGGCGATCTCGAAGTGCTGGAGGCCGACATCGAGCCCGGCCAGGCATCCTCCGACGAGCCGTACAGCCATCCCTCCACGGAATGCGCCACCGTGCTCGCCGGACGACTCGACGTGGAGGTGGACGGTCGCGTCCACCACCTCGAAGAGGGCGACGCGATCACCTTCGACTCGCGTCTGCCGCACCGGTTCGTCAACTCCTCCGACGCCCCGGCCCGGCTGCTCGTCGCGGTGACGCCCCCGATGCCGTAGTGGTGTCGCGGTCGGGAACGATGCCCGTTCCCGGCCGTGACACCTGCGGGGGGTGTCGCCCGGATCCCGCGTTTGTGCCCCGAAAGGACCCGAGGGCATGGACCGCAACACCGTCGACTGGCACGGCTACATACCGGCCGTGACAACCCCCTTCACCTCCCAGGGCGACCTCGATCTCGCCGCCTGGGACGAACAGTTGGAGTGGTTCGCCGCCGAACGCCTCGACGGCGTGATCATCGCCGGCACCACCGGCGAGTGGTACACCCTCACCGCTACCGAACGCGCCGCCCTGTTCACCCGCGCCGCCCGCCGAGTGCGCGGTCGCTACACCCTGCTCGGCGGCTGCAACGCCTACACCGCCGCCGCCGCGATCGGCCACGCCCGGGCCGCGCGCGCCGCGGGCCTGGACGGCATCCTGCTCACCCCGCCGCCGTACATGGTGCCCAACTCCCGCGAGATCGTGGCCTTCTACGCCGAGGTCTGCGCCGCCGTCGACATCCCGGTCTGCGTGTACAACTGGCCCCGGGGCACCGGTGTGGACCTGGACCTCGACACCCTGAGCGCGCTGGCGGACCTGCCCAACGTGGTCGCGATCAAGAACTCCACCGGCGATTTCGGGGCGTTCGTCAAGGGCCTGATCGCCCTGCACGAGCGGGTGCGCTACTTCGGCATCACCACCGACCAGGTGGGCATCGCGCTGATGCGCGGCATCGGCGGCGACGGGCTGATGGGCGCCGGCGCCGTCCTCGGCCGCGACCACCCCGACTTCTTCCACCACCTCGCCGCCGGCGACGAGGCCGCCGCGCTGGCCGTGGGCGCCCGCGACCGGGTGCTGATGCGGGCCTGGTTCACCACCGACTACGGGCCCCGCTTCGGCAGCGCGCCCGCCATCCTCAAGCACGCGCTCACCCTGCGCGGCGTGCCCGCCGGCCACCCGCGCCGCCCGCTGCTGCCGCTGACCGTCGCCGAGGCCGAGCAGGTCCGCGCCACGGTCGCCGAACTGGGACTCCTGGCCTAATGACTCCCGGCCCGAAGACACCCGACCCGAAGACAGCCGGCGTGCCGACTCCCGGCATCGGGGCTCCCGGCCCGCAGACCCCGGGCGTGCGGACTCCCGGCATCGGAGCCCCCGGCTCGCAGACCCCGGGCGTGCGGACTCCCGGCCCGACGGACCCCACCGACGTCCTGGTCGTGGGCGGCGGGTTGCTCGGCTGCGCACTGGCCTACCACCTCGCCCGCGCGGGCGCCTCGGTCCGCCTGATCGAGAAGGACCAGCTCAACCGGCACGCCTCCGGCCAGAACGCGGGCAGCCTGCACTTCCAACTCGAATACCGGATGATCCAACACGGCCCCACCGTCGCCGCCCGCGCCGCCGAGGCCCTGCCGCTGCACCTGGACGCCATGCACTCGTGGGCCGGGCTGGAGGACGAGCTCGGCGAACCCTGCGGCGTGCGCCGCTCCGGCGGCCTGATGCTGGCCGAGTCCCCCGAGGACATGGCCCTGCTCGCGCACAAGGCGCACCTGGAACACGCGCACGGACTGGACGTCGAACTCCTCGACGCCCGAGCCACCCACGAACGGGCGCCCTACCTCTCCGACCGGGTGATCGGCGCCGCCTGGTGCCCCGGCGAGGGCAAGGCCAACCCGCGCCTGGTCACCCACGCCTACGCCCGGGCCGCCCGCCGGCACGGCGCCCGGATCGACACCGGCGTACGGCTGACCGCGCTGCGTCACGACGGCCGACAGTGGCTCGCCGAGACCGCCGGCGGACGCCGGATGGCCGCGCGCGCGGTCGTGGTCGCGGCCGGCGTGTGGACCGGCGAGGTCGCCGCGATGGCCGACATCCGGCTGCCCATCGTGCCCGTCGCGCTCACCATGACGGTCACCGCCGCCGCGCCGCCGCTGATCCCGCACCTGGTCCAGCACGCCGGGCGACGCCTCTCGCTCAAACAGACCGAGGAGGGCAACGTGCTCATCGGCGGTGGCCGCGCCGCCAAGTTCGTCCAGCACGCCGGAGCGCTCGACCTGGACGCCCGCCCCGAACTGCGGCTGGACTCGGTGTTCGCCGGCGCCGACGCGGCGCGCGTGGTGCCGGCCGTGCAACGCCTGCCGGTGCTGCGCGTCTGGTCCGGCGCGACCTCGCTGGCCCCCGACCAACTGCCTTTGCTGGGGCCGGTCCCGCGCCGCCCCGACTTCTTCGTCGCCACCGGCGGATCCGGCTTCACCCTGGGCCCCACCTACAGTCGCCTGCTCGCCGAACAGGTGCTCACCGGGACCACCGGGCTGCCCCTCGACGACTACTCCCCCGCACGGTTCGGAGCGCTGAACTTTGTCTGACCACCCGGCGCAGGTATCCATCACCCTGGACGGCCGCCCGCACAGCGTGCCGGCCGGCCGCTCACTCGCCGCCGCCCTGATCGCCACCGAGCACCCCGTCACCCGACACGACCGGGCCGGCCGGCCGCGCGCGCCCTACTGCGGGATGGGCGTGTGCTTCGACTGCGCCGTCACCGTCGACGGCACCCCGCTGGTACGGGCCTGCCAGGAGCCGGTCCGCGCGGGCATGCGCGTCGACACGGGCCGCGCGGGTGGCCCGGACCCGCGGGACCGGGTCGGCCGTTCGGACCTGCGGGACGACACCGGCCGTGAGGACGTGTGATGACCACCACCGAACCGCAGTTGCTGATCGTCGGTGCCGGTCCCGCCGGTCTCGCCGCCGCCGTGACCGCCGCCCACCACGGTGCACAGGTCCTGGTCGTCGACGAACAGGCCCGCCCCGGTGGGCAGATCTGGCGCCGACCCGACCCCGGCGCAGGCGGCTCGGACCCGCTCGCGGGCCCCGCGTACGCCGCGGGCCGCGCACTGCTCACCCGCGCGGCGGCGCACCCGCGGATCACCTTCGCGCACGACACCACCGCGTGGGGTGTCTTCGGCACGCAGACCACGCCCGACGGCTTCGCCGCACCGCCCGGCACCCCCGTGCCGGAGGGTCCCCGGGTCGCGGTGCACGGCCCCGCCGGGGTCGAAGTCCTGCTGCCCCGCGCCCTGTTGCTCACCGCCGGCGCCTACGACCTGCCGGTGCCGGTACCCGGCTGGACCCTCCCCGGTTTCTTCACGGTCGGCGGCATCCAGGCCCTGCTCAAGGGCCACCGCACCCTCGCCGGCCGACGCATCGTGCTGGCCGGCGCCCATCCGTTGCTGCTGATCGCCGCCGCGCAGTTGGTGCGCGCCGGCGCCGACGTCGCCGAAGTCGCCTTCGCCCAGGGCCTGCCCCACCCCGCCGAGCTCACCCGCGCCCTCGCCGCGCTGCCCGGCAACCGGGCCAAGGTCACCGAGGGCCTCGTCGCGCTGCGCACCCTGCGACAGGCCGGCGTACCGATCCGCACCCACACCCTGCTTCTGCGCGCGGACGGCGAGGAACACGTCACCGCCGCGGTGCTGGCCCGGGTCGACCGCGACTGGCGCCCCGTACCCGGCACCGAACGCACCGTCGCCTGCGACACCGTCGGCACCGGCTACGGCTTCGTCCCCTCCACCGAACTGGCCCGCCAGGCCGGGTGCGCGGCGACCTGGAACGGCCCCGCCGGCGGCTGGGTCCTGGTCCACGACCACGCGATGCGCACCACCCTCCCGCACATCTGGGCCGCCGGCGAACTCACCGGCATCGCCGGCGCCGAACACGCGGTCGCCGCCGGCAAACGCGCCGCACTGGACATCTGCCGCAGCCTGGGCATCCTCGACGCCGCCGCCCACGACCGGGAACTCCCCGCCGTGGAGCGGGAATTGGCCGCGACCACCCGGATGGCCCGGCTGCTGGGGCACACCTGCGCACCCGACCGCGCCGCGCTCCACGCGCTCGCCGACGACGACACGCTGCTGTGCCGCTGCGAGGAGGTGACGTACGGGCAGATCCGCTGCACCCTGCGGGAGAACCCCGGCCTGGGCACCGCCGACGCGGTCAAACTCCTGACCCGGGCGGGCATGGGCCCGTGCCAGGGCCGGATGTGCGGACCCGCCCTGGTCGAACTCCTGCACCAGGAAACCCACATCCCCCGGGAAACCCTCGGCCCCTTCACCGCCCGCCCCCCGATCAAGCCCCTCCCGGTGTCCGCCCTCGCCGAGGCCCACGACGCCGGCACGCACACCCCCGCACCACCCGTCGACACGCCTTAGGAGCACCACCCGGCGGCAACGAACGCTAACGACCCTCTACTGCGTGGCCCGCACCCCCTGGACCCCGCCGCTGACCTACAGCTGACCCGCCGCCGGCCGATCCACCAGGCCGGTTCACCCTCATCGGGCATCCCGCGTCAACCCCGGACCTCCCGGCCGGCCCTGGTCCAGTTGTCGTGCAGTCGATCCAGATACGAACTGGCCTGCGAGCCCGGTCGCACGCCGCGCGCGAAGGCCCGCATGTTGCCCGCTCCGGCGTTGTAGCCCAGCGCCAACAGCTCGTTCTTCGTCAGCGCACCGGCCCACTTCGCGGGCAGTTGGGCGGCCAGGTCGTGCAGGTGCCAGGCGGCGGCCCGGATCGCGAGATCCGGGTCGTCGGGCAGCTCCTGCCAGTCCCGATCGGCGAAGTCCCGGCCCTGCTTGGCCTCGTCGAAGGCCGCCCTGTGCATGTTCGCGATGCCGAACGCGGAATCCGGCTTGAGCTTCTGCCAGGCCCGCTCCAGCGCCGAGTCGTGCGGCTTGTACGACTCGTTGTGCAGGATGGCCATCAGCAGTTGCGGATCGATGCCGGCCGCCCGCGCATGCCGAACCACCTGCGGCGCGTAGCGGGCCGGCTGCCCGCCACCGCCCTTGGGCACGGAGTCCTCGGCACCCGAAGTCGCCGAACCGGACGCCCGAGCCGAACCGGTCTCCGGCGGATCGCACGCCACCACGCCCGCACCCGCCAACACGAGCACCATCGCCGCCGGCCACCACCGACACCCGCGAGACTCCCGCACGCCGCGCCCTTCCCGTCCATACCTCCGACCCGATCGGCCAGCCTACGCGTCACACCGCGCCGCCCCTGGCACCACCCGATCCCGGACCGGACAGGCCCACTGGAGGGGGTAGGCGGTTCGGTGAGGTTCGCCGGGGAGCCTTTCCGGGTGGGTCGGGTGCTTTGTGGCCGGCGGTCGCGTCTTGGTGAGGCTGGGTGCGGGTGGCTTTGTGCTAAACGGTCGGCGTGGATCGGCGGAGATCAGCCCGGTCCCGGGGTAACCGGCGGTCAGGAGCCCTGGGTTCCCCGGCGAGACCCGGGCGTTGCTCGCCGGAAAAGCGCTGGCAACGGCGGAGCGGGAGGGGCGGCCCGGTCAGGTTCGCCGGGGAGCCTTCGTGAGTGGGCCGGGCGTTCACGGCCGGCGGTCGCGCCTTGGTGAGGCTGGGCGCGGATGGCCTTGTGCTAAACGGTCGGCGTGGACCGGCGGAGATCAGCCCGGTCCCACGGTCACCGGCGGTCAGGAGCCCTGGGTTCCCCGGCGAGACCCGGGCGTTGCTCGCCGGAAAAGCGCTGGCAACGGCGGAGCCGGAGGGGCGGCCCGGTCAGGTTCGCCGGGGAGCCTTCCCGAGTGGGCCGGGCGTTCACGGCCGGCGGTCGCGCCTTGGTGGGGCTGGGCGCGGGTGGCTCAGTGCTAAACGGTCGGCGTGGACCGGCGGAGATCAGCCCGGTCCCGGGGTCACCGGCGGCCGGGAGCCCTGGACTCCCCGGCGAGACACGGGCGTTGCTCGCCGGAAAAGCGCTGGCAACGGCGGAGCCGGAGGGACGGCCCGGTCAGGTCCGCCGGGGAGCCTTCCCGAATGGGCCGGGCGTTCACGGCCGGCGGTCGCGCCTTGGTGGGGTTGGGCGCGGGTGGCCTTGTGCTAAACGGTCGGCGTGGACCGGCGGAGATCGACCCGGTCCCACCGTCACCGGCGGCCGGGAGCCCTGGATCCCCCGGCGAGACACGGGCGTTGCTCGCCCGGAAAGGCGCTGGCAACGGCGGAGCCGGAGGGTGCTTTCGTCAGGTCCGCCGGGGAGCCTTCCCGAGTGGGTCGGGCCGTTTCGGCGGGCGGTGGGTGTGTGGTGGCGGGGAGAGGAGGAGAAGAGCGGGCCGTGGGTGGGCGGTTCCGGTCGCCGGAGCGCGCAACCCGGCCCCCGGCACGCGCTCTCGCCGCCCGGTCACGTAAAACCCCAGGTCAGTGGACCCCTCCGGTCCGGGAAGCCGTCTCGGGATCCGGGTCGTGACCCTTCAGGGCTCACGGACGGCTCTCCGCCCGGTGGCGCCGACCCGAAACGCCCACCGAGAGCCATGACCCACGCGAAACCCGCCACCAGAGTGCGCAACCCCGCCTGCGGCACGCGCTCCCGCCGGTCGGTCCCGCAAAACCGCAGGTCAGTGGAACCCCGGGGGCGGGAAGCCGTCTCGGGATCCGGGTCGTGACCCTTCAGGGCTCGCGGACGGCTCTCCGCCCGGGCGCGCCGACCGGAAACGCCCACCGAGAGCCATGACCCACGCGGAATCCGCCACCGGAGTGCGCGAACCGGCCCACGGCACCCACACTCGCCAACCACTCCCACAAAACCGCAGGTCAGCGCGAAACAGCGAGCCCGAAGTCGCCCCACGATCCGGATCGAGACCCGCCCAACCCACCGGCAGCCCTTCCACCCGCGCACCCACCCCGAAACGCCTGCCGAAACGGCCCGACCCACTCGGAAAGGCTCCCCGGCGGACCTGACCGGGCCGCCCTCCCGCTCCGCCGTTGCCAGCGCCTTTCCGGGCGAGCAACGCCCGCGTCTCGCCGGGGAACCCAGGGCTCCTGACCGCCGGTGACCGTGGGACCGGGCCAACCTCCGCCAGCCCACGCCGACCGTTTAGCACAAAGCCACCCGCACCCAACCCGACCAAAATGCGACCGCCGGCCGCGAACGTCCGGCCCACTCGGAAAGGCTCCCCGGCGAACCCGACGAAAGCACCCACCCGCTCCGCCGTTGCCAGCGCCTTTCCGGCGAGCAACACCCGCGTCTCGCCGGGGAACCCAGCGCTCCTGACCGCCGGCGACCGTGGGACCGGGCCAACCTCCGCCAATCCACGCCGACCGTTTAGCACTGAGCCACCCGCTGCCGGCCCAAACGCAACCGCAGGCCACAAACACCCGACCCACTCGCAAAGGTCCCCCGGCGGACCCGACGAAAGCGCCCACCCGCTCCGCCGTTGCCGGCGCCTTTCCCGCCGAGCAACACCCACCTCTCGCCGGAGAACTCAGGGCTCCCGGCCGCCGGTGACCCCGGGACCAGGACCACCTCCGTCGATCCACGCCGACCGTTTAGCACTGAGCCACCCGCGCCCAACCCCACCAAGACGCGACCGCCGCCCACAAAGCACCCGCCCCACTCGGAAAGGCCCCCGGCGAACCCAACCGAACCGCCCGGGCCGCATCGCCCTCGGGCCCAACCGAGTCCGCCCAACCGAGGGTCCGCCCAATCGAGGGTCCGCCCAACCGGGTCCGCCCACCCGGCTCCGCCCACCCGGACCTACCCAACCGTCAGCGCCGGATAGTCCAAATACCCCTCCGCCCCGCCCCCGTACAGCCCGCTCCCGCGTGGTGTCGCGAGTTTGGCGTCGGTGGCGATGCGTTGTGGCAGGTCCGGGTTGGCCAGGAACAGCCGGCCGAAGGCGTAGACGTCGGCGAGGCCGCTGCGGAGCGCCCGTTCGGCCTGCTCGCGGTCGCCGGGCTCGGGGCCGTCGTAGCTGCCCACCAACATGCCCCGCCAGCGCGGACGCAGATCCTCCAACGCCGGATACTCCCCGGACTGCACCACGTGCAGGTAGGCCAGGCCCATCCGGTCCAGCGCGGCCGCCAATCGGTGGTAGCGGCGGGCCGGGTCGGCCTCGACGATGTCGTGCAGCCGGTTGTCCGGCGAGATGCGCAGCGCGGTGCGCCCCGGCCCGATCGCGGCGGCGACGGCCTCGACCAGGTCGACCACGAAGCGGATCCGGTCGGCGTAGGCGTCGGTGCGCAGGTTGGCGCTGTCGGAGAGGAACTGGGCCGGCAGATAGCCGTAGGCGGCGTTGATCTCCACCCCGTCGAAGCCGGCGTCCACGGCGTTGCGGGCCGCCGCCGCGTGCGCCTCGATCGCCTCGACGACCTCGCCCGGCAACATCCGCCGGGGCCGGACGTAGTCCTTCGGGCCGGCGGCGGTGTGGATGACGCCGTGCGCGACGGCGACGGCGGACGGCGCGACGGGCCGCTCGCCGTCGAGGAGATCGGGGTGGCTGACCCGGCCCACGTGCCAGAGCTGGGCGAAGATCCGACCGCCCGCGCCGTGCACGGATCCGGTGACCCGGCGCCAGCCCTCGACCTGGGCGGCATCGGTCAGGCCGGGGACGCCGGGCCCGCCCTTGCCGAGGCGATGCGGCCAGATTCCTTCGCTCACGATCAGGCCGGCGGCGGCCCGCTGGGTGTAGTACTCGGCCATCATCGCCGTCGGAACGCCGGTGGCGTCGTCGGCCCGGGAGCGGGTCATCGGCGCCATCGCCACGCGGTTGGGCAGCCGCAGGGCGGGGCCGTGGTACGGGTCGAGCAGGGGAGAGGGCGCGGTGGACGGCGCCCGGTCGGCGTCGGTCGGTACGGCCAGGACGGCATCGGTGTTCATGGCGATCTCCCGGGTCGTGATCGGTTGCCCCGCCGACGACTCGACCGAGGAGGACTCGACCGGGGGGGTGCCCCGAGCCTGCCGCAGCGCGGCCGGGGCACCCAGACCCCTGTTCGGCTTACGACCGGTGGTCCTACCACCGCCAGGGTCAGGCTCGACCGCCCTCGTGGGAATCGGCACTGCGGATAATGGGCGGCATGAACGATCGGGCCGAGGCAGCAGCGCAGGCGACGGAGGCGGAGGCAGCGGCGGAGGTGACACGAGCGGCGGAAATCGGCGGCGAGCCGATCGATCCGCGCGCCGAACTGAGCGAGTTCCTGCGCAATCGGCGAGCCCGGCTGCGTCCGGAGGACGTCGGCCTGGCCGACTCGGCCGGGCGGCATCGGCGCGTGCCGGGACTGCGCCGCGAGGAACTGGCCCGGTTGGCCGGTGTGTCGGTCGCCTACCTCACCCGGCTCGAACAGGGCCGGGGCCACAACGTGTCCGAGGAGGTCCTCGACGCCGTCGCGCGGGCCCTGCGGTTGACCGACGCCGAGGCGGAGTACCTCGACCACCTGATCCGGTGTCAACGCCGCAGGCGCACCGAACCCCCGCCGCAGCGGCAAGTGCGGGGCGCGCTCCGGGGATTGCTGGCCGCCCTGGACGGGGTGCCGGCGTACGTGACCGGGCAGCGGTCGGACATCCTGGCCTGGAACCCGATGGCGGCGGCGCTGTTCGGCGACTGGGACCGGCTGCCGGCCCGGGAACGCAACTGGGCCCGGCTGGTGTTCCTGCGCCCGGACCAGCGCGCCTTGTTCGTCGACTGGGAGGCCAAGGCCGCCGACATCGTCGGCGCCCTGCGGCTGGACGCGGGTTGCCATCCGGACGACCCGCGCCTCTCCGCCCTTGTGGGCGAACTCTCGGTCAAGAGCCGGGAGTTCCGCAGTCTGTGGGCCAGGCACGACATCCGGGAACAACACCACGGCGCGATCCGCCTGCACCACCCGCTGGTCGGCGACCTGGACCTGTCCTTCGAATCACTGCGTCTACCCGACGACTCGGAACAGTCCCTGACCATGTACCACGCCCGACCGGGCTCCCCCACGGCGGAAAACCTGCGCCTGCTTGCGAGTTGGGGCCCGGCCACGAACACGCCGGACGTGCCGACCCGCAACGCCTGAGCCCCGGGAGCCGGCACGATCCGGCTCCCGTTCCGCGCCGCCCCTCGCCCGCGTCCCGCCCCTGCGCCGAGGGGCCGGCCGGCCTCGCCGGCGGGTCGCCGTGGGTCCTCCGCGCCCGCCGTCGCAGGCGGGGGCGGGGCCGAGGTCAGGCCGGTGTTTCGAGGGGCGTGCGTCGTGCCCGCCGGTCCGGAGCCGCGGGCCGGCGGGGTGCGGTGTCGGCCAGGGTGGCGATCCGGTGGTGGGCCGGGTCGACGTGGCCGGCGCAGTCGGCGCCCAGCAGGGCGCTGCGCAGGATGTGGGTGTCGTTGCGGTCGGCGACCGCGCGCGGGTGTCGGCCCAGGAAGTCCAGGACGCGCACGTGCAGCATGCTCAGGTGGACGGGGTGTTCGGCATCCGCCGGGTCGGTGTGCACGATGTGCCGGCTGGCGGTCGCGACGGAGGACAGCCGCGGACGGGGTTCGCCGGACAGGGCCAGGTAGGTCAGGATGTCCAGTTCCGGTTCCTGATACAGCATCAGCTCCGGCTCGCCGTCGATCAGGTCGCGCCAGCGGCGGGTGTCGCGCAGTCTGCCCGCGAGCAGCCGGCCCAGGCCGTCGGGGGTCGGCGGCAGGGCGCGCAGGGTCAGCCACAGGGCCGCCGCGGTGACGTCGGAAGGAGCCTGATCGAGGCCGGATTCACCCGGGTGGGTGCCCCCATGTGGGCGGTCGCCGGTACGGACCAGCAGTACGCCGCACGCGTGCGGGTGCAGCCCCCGGCGGTGCGGGTCCACGGCCACCGAGTCGCAGTCGGCGATCGCGCGAAGGTGCCTGGCGGTGGGGGTGTCGCGCAGTTCGTCCGCGTCGACCACCAGGGTGAAGAACCCGCCGTGGGTGGCGTCCACGTGTACCCGCACGTCGTGCTCGCGGCACAGCGCCAGGATGTCGGCGATCGGGTCGACCGCGCCGAGCGTGGCGGTGCCGGCGCCGACCACGAGCGTGCCGACGGGTTCCTTGGCCAATAGCGTCGCGAGCGCGTCGACGTCGATCCGACCGGCCGTGTCGGTGCGGACCGGGTACGCCGGCACGCGCAACACATCGCACCTGCGTTCGTGTGCGGGGTAGCCGTCCGTGCCGTGTGCGATGCCGCGTTCGGGGTGGGCCTCGCGGGCCAGCCGGAGCGCCTCCAGGTTGGCCATGGCACCGCCCGAGGTCAGCCGGCCGTACGCGCAGGGCAGGCCGAACATCGCCGCCAGTTCGGCGACGACCTCCTCCGCCGGCGAGGCCGCGCCCGGATCGCCGTCGCCGATCCCCTCCTCGGCCTCGACGAGCGTGGCTGCGAGCCGGCCGATCAGCGCGGCCCGATGCGGCGGCTCGACCGGATCCCCGGTCCGGACCGGCGACGGCCGCCCGCCACGCAGCCGCGCCGCCAGGTCCACCAGGTGCGGTTCGAAACGGTCTCCGTCGCCGGCCCGCGCGTCGGCCCACGCGGACCAGGTGTCGAATGCCTCGGTCAGCCGGCGACGAGTGTCCATGATGTCCCTCCGGATGCAACGGTTTGACGGGATCGCCCGGCTGCTCGACACCCGCGACCCGGCCCCGGGGTTGGCACACCGAGGACGCCTCGTGCGGGATCGGATCGGGCGGGATGCGGGGGATCGTACCCTGGCGAAAAATCCGGATATTCAGACTTCCCGACCGACTCTCGATCATGCACAGCCGGACCCGGATGCCCGCCGGCCCGGGGACGCGCCGGACCGGTACCCCGGTCCCGAGATCGCCGTGAAGCAGGACTCGGGTCCGGGGTCGAGATCGTCACTGCGGTGGTGTGCCGCGATCACCGGACCCGATGGAATGGAGAAGGCGGCTCCATGCCCGGACCACCGACCACCGACCACCGACCATTCGACCACCGACCATCAGCTAAGGAGACCCGAGAATGGGGTCCGACCACCCGCCGGCGGCCTCGGCACTACCCGGCAGGGTCATCACCGCGAGCCGAGGCGCGGGGACGCACGCACGAGTGCGGCGCAGGTTCGCGAACCCTTTCGCGTACCGCAACGACCTGATGCTCGTGATCGCCTCCGTCGCCCTCGATTCGCTCGCCTTCGTCACGACCTCCGGGGCCGGCTCCGCCGGCGCGGCCACGGCGGTGATCGGGTTCGGATCGGCGATCGTGGGTGCCGTGGCCCTGCTCGCGCGACACCGGTATCCGATGCAGGTGTTGACCGCCGTGGCGCTGACCCAGGCGGTCTTCGTCCTGGCTACCGACATGGCCACGCACAGCTTCGGATGTGCGCTGATGATCGCGCTGTACACCGTGGCCCGGTTTCGCCCACCTCTCGACATCGGCCTCGCCGCCGGCCAGGCGGTGGCGGCCCAGTTGTTGCGGGCGCTGCCCGCCACCGGCGAGCCGTTGAGCCAGTCGATCGCGTCCGGCCTGGGCGGCGCCGTCCTGGTGGTCACGGTCGGCATCGGCACCGCCAAGTGGCAGCAACAACTGGCCATCAACCGGCAGTTGCGCGCGGACCGGGCGGTGACCGAGGAACGGCGGCGAATCGCCCGGGAGTTGCACGACATCGTGGCGCACCACATCACCACGATGTACCTGATGTCGGGAGGCGCCCGGGCGACCCTGGAGCGCGATCCCGAAACGGCCCGCGAGGCGCTGTTCACGCTGGAGGCGTCCGGGCGCACCGCGCTGGGCGAGATGCGCCAGTTGCTCGGCGTACTGCGCAGCACCGAGAACCCCGAGGAGGCGCCCTCGGAGCCGCAGCCGGGGATGCCCGAGATCCACCGGCTGATCACCGAGTCGCGCGCGGCCGGCCTGCCGATCGAGTACGAGGAGTTCGGCGAGCGGCAGCCGTTGTCGCCCGCGACCGGGCTGACCCTGTACCGGATCGTGCAGGAGGCGCTCACCAACACGCGCAAGCACTCGGGGGCCGCGCGGGCGTCGGTCCGGGTGCGGCATCTGGCCGATCGGGTGGTGCTGGAGGTGCTCGACGACGGTGTGGGCGGCTCGGCGCCGCCGAGCGGTATCAGCGGCAGCGGCTACGGCCTGATGGGCATGCGCGAGCGGGTGGCCCTGCACGGCGGCACCCTGGAGGCCGGGCACCGCCCCGAAGGGGGCTTCCGCGTCGTCGCCGACGTACCCCTGCCGCCGAGCGAACCCGCCTGGTCGGGCTGACCCCGAAGCGGTCGTCGGCTGGCGGCGTCGGGTGCGGGCGTCGGGTGGGTCGGTGGGTCGATATCGTGTGGGGCGCCTCGGGGTCCTGGCGGGGCGCCGTGGTGGTTCGTCGACCCGGGCCTGGGTGCCTCGGTGACCGGTGGGGAGTGGGTTGTGGCGCCTGATCCGGAGCCGACGCGGCGGAAGCTGATCGACGCGGCCACCCTGTTGTTCGCCGAGCGCGGCGTCGGTGCGGTCTCCCGGGCCGAGATCGGGCGCGCGGCGGGTCAGCGGAACACGGCGGCGCTGGTGTACCACTTCGGCAACCTGGACGGGATCCTGCGGGTGATCCTCGACGATCATGTCGAGCGGATCCGGGAACGACGCCTGGCCCTGCTCTCGGCCGCGATGACCGAATCGCCGACCGCCGTGCGGCCCGTGATCGAGGCTTTGGTACGGCCGATCGCCGACCTGCTGATCGGCGACTGGCGGGATCGGGCGCACCTGCGGATCCATGCCGAGGTGACCAACCAGGTGTGGTCCACCGCCGAAGTACGGGAGTTGTCGCGGCGCGGCGGCGCGGACGAGGCGCACCGCGAGTTGGCCCGTCGTTGCCCGGGGATCCCGGCGGACGTGCGACGCGAACGCGATCTGCTGGTCGCGGCGTTCGTCGCGCGCGCCTCGGGAGCGCGGGCCCGGGCGCTGGCCGAGGGGCGCGCACCGGGCGACTTCCCGCTGTCCCACCCCCGATTCGTCGCCAACCTGATCGACGTCGGGGTCGCGGCGGTGACCGCCCCGGTGAGCGACGAGGTGCGGGGCGAGGCGCACGACGAGGTGCGGGAGGATGGGCGCGAGGCCGGGTAGCCCGCCCCCGTTCCCTCGCGGTAACCCGCCGACCCGGCGACCCGACGTGTCCCTGCGCCCCGACGTCCCTGCGCCCCGGCGACACCCGGAACCGGCCCCGACCGATCCGCCGAACCCTGATGAATCAATTCCCCACGCTTTGCATCTTGTCAATTTAACTCGCGCTAGTTAACTTCTCCGGGACGCAATTCTCCGAATTCACAGGGGCCCGAATGGACACCGACGAACTCCTGGACCGACACGACGCGGTCGGCCTGGCCGACCTGGTCCGGACCGGCCACCTCTCCCCGCACGAGCTCCTGGACGCGGTGGCGGCGCGCGTCGCCACGCGCAACCCGGTCGTGAACGCCGTCGTCTCGACGCGCCTCGACCAGGCACGCCGGGAGATCGACCGCGGCCTGCCCGACGGCCCCCTGCGCGGCGTGCCGTTCGCGCTCAAGGACATCGGCTGCGATATCGCGGGCCTGGCCACCACCAACGGTTCACGCCTGTTCGCCGACGCGATCGCCGAGCGGGACGGCGAGTTGGCCACCCGCTACCGGCGCGCCGGCCTGGTCCTGATCGGCAAGACGAACACCTCGGAATTCGGCAAGAATTCCAGCACCGAACCGCGCCTGCACGGCCCCACCCGCAACCCCTGGCGCACCTCGCACTCGGCGGGCGGCTCGTCCGGCGGATCCGCAGCCGCGGTCGCCGCCGGCATCCTGCCGGTCGCGCACGCCAACGACGGCGGCGGCTCGACCCGCATCCCGGCCTCCTACTGCGGCCTGTTCGGCCTCAAGCCGTCCCGAGGGCGGGTCCCCGACGACCAAGGGGAGAGTGCGCTCGCATATCCGTTCGCGGCCAACCACGCGGTGACCAGGACCGTCCGGGACAGCGCCGCGCTCCTGGACGCGGTGGCCGGACCCAGGTGGGGGGACGCCCACCCGGAACTGCCCCCGCCGAGCGAGGGATCGTTCCTGGCCGCCCTGCGCACCCCACCCGGCCGGCTCCGGATCGGCGTGACCCCCGGCAGCGCGGCCGACCACCCCACCGCGGTCGACGCGGTGGCCCGGGTCGCCGGCGTCCTGGCCGACCTGGGACACCACGTCGAGGAGGCCGCGCCCGCCTGGGATACCGCCGCCGCGTCCCGGGCGGCGGGCGTGGTGATGGCCGCCTCGGTCGCCGCGCAGATCCAGGACCGCCTCACCGTGCTGGGTCGGGACCTGGCCGAGGACGACGTGGAGCCGTTCACCCGCTTCCTGCACGACCGCCTGGCCGGCAGCACCGCCGTGGACCTGCACCGCGCGCTGCGCACCGCCGAGCGGACCGGCCGCCAAATAGCCCCATTCTTCGCGGAGTTCGACATCTGGCTGTGCCCCACGGTCGCCGTCCCGGTGCCCCGCCTGGGCGTCCTGGACACGGCCGATCCGGCATCGATGATCCGCAACGCACCGGCCACCGTCACCTATACCCAGGTCTTCAACATCTGCGGCCTCCCCGCCGCGAGCGTCCCGGCCGGATTCGACCCGGCCGGCCTGCCGGTCGGCGTGCAGATCGGCGGCCGGATGGGCGCCGAAGCCGTACTCCTGCAACTCGCGGCACAACTGGAGACCGCGATCCCCTGGCCCTGGCAGGCCCCTTGGCCCGCACCCGGCGCGTGAGCACCGGGGCTGCCGGCCCCGGCTGCTCGGGACTGTAGGCCGGGCACGACGCACCCCGAAGGCGAGAGCGGGCGCGGGCCGAGCGGCGCGGATCGGGTGGTTCGGTGGCCCCAGCGCACCTGCACCGACCGCGCGCGTCATCGGCGTTCGCGTCCGCCCTCGCCTCCGTCGCCTGCCGGCGGCGCGGCGTACTCCCCCTTCGGCCGCACGCTCGGCACCCCCCGCGGGCGAGCCGCGCGGTCCACTGGTCGCGAAACGCGCTGCGGCCATCCTCGCGCCGACCTCGGGACCCGCGAAATCCCATATTTCTGGGAGGAATTCGGGAACCCTTCGACAACGGCCGGTGTGATCATACGACGATCCGACTACTGATCGTCATCGAACATACACTCGCGGTACACATCGCAGGTCACGGGGTATGACCGAATCGACGTCATTGTGCGCCTCGTGCCGGTCGCGGGGCGCGCCCGAGGTGCGGCCGGGCCCACCGGAACGGGGCCTCCCGCCTCGGCCGTCGTGTATACGTTCCGCCCGGCGTGAAACGTGAAATGGGGGGCGTCCATGGCTACATGGGACGACCTGATCGCACATCTGCAAGCCGTCCCCGAGGGTGTCTACGAGGGCTGGGACGCCCAGGACGGGTACGACAATCACACCAAGTGGGGCCGAGAATTCGGCGAGGACGGCGTCCCGTGGTGCGTCATCTTCGACTGGTGCATGTACAACGACGTCGGTCTCGCCCACCTGGTGCCCAAGGTGGACAACGTGTCCGCGTTCGCCGACTGGGCGCGGGCTCGCAATCAGTGGTCGGAGTACCCGAGTTGGGGCGCGTGGGTCGACTTCGGCAACGGGGCGCACACCGAGATCGTGGTGCGCTTCGACGACGTGCACGTCTACACGAAGGGCGGCAACACCATCCCGACCGGTGGCGACGCGGGCCAGGGCAACGGCGTGTACTCGCACACGTTCCGCCGCACCGATCCGCGGGTGACCGGCTATCTCGCGCCCCGTTTTCCGGACGGATGCCCACCCACCGCGGATCCGCACGATCCGCGCGGCGGCGCGCCGAGCACCGGGAGACCCTCGGTCGCCCTCGCGAACGTGATCGACTCGGCCCGGCTCGACCCGCCCGCGGCACAGGGCGCCGCGGCGCATCGCACCGACGTACTGCTGGTCGAACAGGCGCTCCAGGCCGAGGGGTTGCTCGCGTCCGGCCTGGTCGACGGGTCCTACGGCACCGCGACGATCCGGGCGTACGCGGCCTACCAGCGCCGGCTGGGCTTCTCCGGCACCGACGCCGACGGCATCCCGGGCCAGAGCTCGCTGACCCGCCTCGGCCGGCAGCACGGCTTCCGCGTGAGCTGACCTCCCCCGACGCGTGCCGACCGACGAATCCGACGACCGAAGGAGGCCCGTACGACGACGCGAAGCGCGCGGCGAGCGCACCGGCGCCGCGCGTTTCGCCGTCGTGGGTTGACCTGGAGTGCGCTCCAGGTAGTTGACTCCCGTTCCGGGCCCGAGACGACGGGCCCCGGAACGGGAGGGAAAACCCATGAAGTACCGCACCATAGGCAGCGATCCGAGCACCCGGCGCGAGGTGAGCGTGCTCGCGCTCGGTGCGATGCTCTTCGGCACCCGGACCGACGAGCGAACCTCCTTCGCGGTGTTGGACCACTACGTCGAGGCCGGTGGCACCTTCATCGACACCTCCGACAACTACGCGTTCTGGGAGGACGGCGGCGTCGGCGGCCAGAGCGAGGCGCTGCTCGGGCGCTGGCGGCGCAGCCGCGGCGTCGGCGACGAGATCGTGATCGCCACCAAGCTCGGCGCCGCCCCACTGGCACCGGGCACCGGCTTCCTCGACAACCCCGAGGGCCTGTCCGCGAAGGTGATCCGCGAGGCGGCCGAGCGCAGCCGCGAACGACTGGGCGTGGATCGGCTCGACCTGCTCTACGCGCACATCGAGGACCGGACCGTGCCGCTGCGCGAAACCGTCGAGGGTTTCGGCGAGTTGGTCCTGGAGGGCACGGTCGGGCTGTTGGGCGTGAGCAACCACGCGATGTGGCGGGTGGAGCGGGCCCGCGCGCTGGCGGCGGCGGCCGGGGTGCCCGGCTACGAGGTGTTGCAGTACCAGCACAGCCACCTGCGGCCCCGCTACGACATGCCCGGCGCGCTGTTCCCGGACGGCAGCCTCGGGCACGCCGGCCCCGACCTGCTCGGCTACCTGCGGGCCGAGCCGGAGCTGACCCTGGTCGCCTACTCGCCGCTGTTGGGCGGTGCCTACGAACGCGCGGACAAGCCGCTGCCGCCGGACTACGACCACCCGGGCACACCCGCGCGGTTGGCGGTGCTGCGCGAGGTGGCGAAGGAGACCGGGGCCACGGTGAACCAGGTGGTGCTGGCCTGGCAGTCGGGCGGCCCGTTGCCGATCGTCCCGCTCGCCGGCGCCTCCTCGGTCGAGCAGTTGGCGGAGAACCTGGCCGCGGTGGACCTGGAACTGTCCCCGGACCAGCGCGCCCGACTGGACGCGGCGCGGTAGCCGGCCCGCCACGACCGGTCCCACTCGCGCGCTATCGCGATCCGGCTCGCGATGTGCTGGTCGGAGTACACGAAGACGCGCCCGGGATTTCGGTCGCCCGGACGGATCCGCCGCGGCATCGCAGTGCCTACGCTCTCGTGTCATGACGCCATCAGCCGCTGTGCCGTCCGGGACCCACGACCTCGTACTGCGGGGCGGTCGCGTGCTCGATCCGGAAACCGGGTTCGACGCGATCGCCGACGTGGGCGTGACCGCCGGCGCGATCAGCGCCGTCTCCCGGGAGCCACTGACCGGTCTGCGCACACTGGACGCGCGAGGTCTGGTGGTCGCCCCGGGCTTCATCGACATGCACAGCCATTCGCACGACGTGGCCGGCCACCGGCTCCAGGCCCTGGACGGGGTCACCACCGCGCTCGACCTGGAAGCCGGCCTGTCGCCGGTCGACGAGGGCTATCGGCAGGCGGGCGCCGAGGGCCGGCCACTCAACTACGGCTTCTCCGCGTCCTGGTGCCAGGCCCGGATGACGGCCGTCGGCGGGCTTCCGCACGGTGGTGGCATGGGCGTCGCGCTCGCCCAGCTCGGCACGACCGCGTGGCAGCGCGAGGCGGACGACCGCCAGGTGGACGAACTGCTCGAACTGCTGCGCCGGGACCTCGCCGCCGGGGCGCTCGGGATCGGGATCGTGGTCGGCTACGCGCCTCGGGTCAAGCCCGAGGAATACCTGGCGGTCTCGCGGTTGGCCGCGGATGCGGGCCGCCCGACGTACACGCACGCCCGCAACCTGGTCGAGCAGGACGAGCACACCCTCGTCGACGGCGCCGAGGAGATCGCCCGCGCGGCGGCCGAGACCGGTGTGCACGCGCACTACTGCCACGTGCAGTCCACGTCGCTGCGGCACAGCGACCGGGTGATGCGGCTGATGGACGACGTACGCGCCGAAGGCGGCCGGGTCTCCACCGAGGTCTACCCCTACGGCGCCGGGATGACGGCCATCGGCGCGGCCTTCCTCGCCCCCGAGAACCTCGGCTGGGCCGACATCAAACCCTCCGACATCGTCTACGCCCCCACCGGCGAACGCCCGGCCGATGCCGCGCGGTTGCGCGAGTTGCGCGCCAAGGACCCGGGCGGCCTGGCCGTCGTGCACTTCCTGGACGAGACCGACCCGCACGATCGCGCGTTCGTGGACCGGGCCCTGCTGCATCCGGACAGCGTGGTCGGCTCCGACGCGATGCCGTTGACCTGGACGAACGGGCCGGCCGACCCGATGGCCTGGCCGCTGCCGCCGAGCGCGATGACCCACCCGCGCACCTCGGGTACCTTCTCGAAGGTGCTGCGCCGCTACGTGCGCGAACAGGGCGCGCTGACCCTGATGGACGCGGTCGCGCGCAGCAGCTTCGGGCCCGCGCGCATCCTCCAGGACAGTGTGCCCTCGATGCGGCGCAAGGGACGGGTGCAGGCCGGCTGCGACGCGGACCTGATCGTCTTCGACCCGGACACCGTCACCGACCAGGCCACCTACGAGCACAGCACGCGCCCGTCCACCGGCTACGCCCATGTCCTGGTCGGCGGTGTACCCGTGGTGCAGGACGGCGTCCTGTGCCTCGACGCCCTCCCGGGCACCGCGGTCCGGGTCTGACCCCACGACGGTCGCCGCCGGGGGAAATCGGAGATCCTAGCCGCCCGGCGGCGGTGGCGACGTGCTCAGGGGCAGGGTCAGGTGCACGCGGAAGCCGCCGTCCGGGCATGGGCCGGCGGTGAGCGTGCCGCCGAGGATCTTGGCTCGTTCCCGCATGCCGATCAGGCCGTGGCCGGTGCCCGGGCCGGCCTGCGGTCGGGGTGCGTCGGCGCGCGCGTCGTCGTTGGCGATGCTGACGCAGAGCCGGTCGGACAGGTGCCGTATCCGGACGTCGGCGCGGGGCGTCCCGGCGTGCTTGACCACATTGGTCAACGCCTCCTGGACGATGCGGTAGACGCACAGTTCGAGGCCGGGGGCCAGGTGCCTCGGCACGCCCTCGGTGGTCAGCGCGACGGTGACCCCGACCGTGCCCATGCGCTCGGCCAGATCGGCGAGTCGGTCCAGCCCGGGCATCGGATCGGCGGCGCCGTCGACGCCGTCGGCCCGCCGGTCCGCGCCCCCGCCGTCCTCGTCGAAGTCGACCCGAAGCAGCGACAACAACCGGCGCATCTCGTCCAACGCGTCCCGCCCGACCTCCCCGATCACGTCCAGCGCGGCGCGCGCCGCGCGGGGATCGGAGTCGAAGACGTACGAGGCCAGGCCCACCTGCACGGTGATCACCGACATGTGATGTGCCACCACGTCGTGCAACTCTCGGGCGATCCGGACCCGTTCGTCGACGATCGCCCGCCGGGCGCGTTCCTCCTGTTCGCGTTCCAATCGTGCGGTCAGCAGGATCAGTTGTCGATTGCGCTGCGCGAGTCTGCGGATGGCGTCGCCGATCACCAGCGCGAACATCGGGACGAGCACGGCCTGGGCGAGCACCAGCGCGAGCCCCAACCTGCCCCGCACCCCGCTGTAGGCGACCACGACGGCGACGAACCCGGCCCCCATGGCGGCGCTCCGCGGCGGCCGCAGGCCGGCCACGGTCACCAGGGCGATCACCGGCGCCCAGAAGTTCAACGAAGGTTGGTAGCCGGCGGCCAGGTACACCACGTAGATCGACCCGGAGGCGATCAGCACCGGTACCGGAGCGCGCCGGCGCAGCGCGAGTGGCAACACCAGGGCGCAGGTCAGCAGGTACGCGGTCGCGTCGAAGCGCGCCCATCCGTCGGGGTGGAACTGCTGCCCGGCCACGCACCCCCCGGCGGCCATCGCCACCGCCAGGATCGCGTCGACCACCCCCGGGGCCGGGCGCCGGATCAGCGCCCGGACGTGGCCACGCCCGGGCCGTTCCCGGCGCGAGCCGCGCGGCCTGTCGCCGAACACTGGGCCTCCGGCTCCGCCGCCCGGTGGGCGGTACCCGTTCGTTCCTGCCCGGCTCGTTCACGCCGGGCCCGCGACGGTCGACGGAAGGCGGGACGGATCCCGGTGGTCCGCACCGAGCCCCCGTCGCCCGAGCCCCCGTACCCCGCGCCGCGTCCACGTCCTACCGCCCGCACCGCGCTTCCGTCTCCCGTCGACCACCCCGCGCCACCGCCCGGCGTCCTTCGACGCCGCCCGGCCGAGCACAACGTTAGGGACCCGGCGTCGGCTCGACATTCCCCCCTCGGATGACAACCGGATCGAACCCCGGCGGTATACCCCGCGCCGACTCCACCCGTCGCGGTATGCCGTTCGTGCCCGCCGCGCCGCGCGCACCCGGCCGGCAACCGGCAGCGGGGGCGCCGCGGCGGATCAGCAGGCGTGCGCGGTCCGTTGCAGCCACCCGTGCGGGTGGCTGGTGACGCCGTAGAGTTCCAGGTCGCGCCGAGTGGTGAAGGCACTGCCCTGTTCGCCGGCCAGCCAGTCGGCGACGGCGGGCAACACGCCGCCCGGCATGCCGGGCGGGCACAGGTCCGGGTCGTCGACGATGCCGTCCTCGACGACGAAGAACCCGCCCGTCGGGACCAGATGCGCGAAGTTGCGCAGCGCGGCGATGGTCGTGGCGTATTCGTGCAGGGTGTCCTCGACCACCAGGCAACGCGCACCGGGCGGGACCAGGTCCGCGACGCGGTCGGCGAGCCCCGGGTCGGTGACGTCGCCGGCCACCAGGGTGATCTCCCGGTCGAAGGCCGGATCGGCGGCCCGGAGCAGCCCGGCGGCGCGGTCCTGGTCGAGGTCCACCGAGATCACCCGGATCGCCTCGGGGACGCGCCCGTAGCCGGCCTGGGTACGCAACCGGTCGCGGAACCACAGGGCCGAGCCGCCCAGATGGGTGCCCAGTTCCACCACCACCTGCACACGGGCGGACCACAACACATGCTCGAACACGCGCAGATCCTCGGGAAACTTCTTGATCCGCAGCCCGGCGTACCAGTCCCGGACGTGCTGTCGCCCACGGGCGCGCCGGTACTCCAGCAGTGTCGTCCCATGGTCGGCGGTGACGGTCGGCGGCAGGTGTGCGGCCTCGCTGTGATCGGTGATGGTGATCCTCTCCTGTCCCGTGTCTCGACGGGTCGGGTCACGGACCGGGCGCGGACGGCTCGGCCCGCGTTCCATTGAAGAGGCGGATTTCCGATTCGGGCGGCCTTTTACCGATCGTTTCACCATGATTGGGGCAATCGACGCCCGGCCGTGGGGGATCAGTCCGGGAGGATGGAGCGGTACCAGTCGATCTTGCCCCGCAGGTGTCCCTGCTGGGTGCGCAACAGCGCGATCTGTCGCTCGACGGCGGTGTCGTGTTGTTCCAGCAGGGCTATCCGCTCGGCCAGTGACTCCTTGTCCCCCGTGCGCGCCAGTTCGGCGTAGCGCCGCATGTCCGCGATCGGCATGCCGGTGTCGCGCAGGCAGCGCAGGATGCCGAGCCATTGCAGGTCGTCCTCGGTGAAGCGGCGGTGGCCGCTGGGCGCCCGGTCCACGTCGGAGAGCAGGCCGATGCGTTCGTAGTAGCGCAGGGTGTCCAGGCTGAAGCCGGATCGTTCCGCCGTCTCGGCCGGGGTCAGGTAGCGCGTCACGGTGGTCATGAGCGCATTGTGCCCGCAGTGCACGTGTCACGGGGACTTGCTGTAGCCCAGGGCCTCGACGATGCGTCCGTCGCGGATCTGCATCAGGTTGACGCCCGCCACCCACGCGGTGTCCGCGTGTGCGTCGCCGAAGACCTCGTTGACCGGGCCGGCCCCGAAGGACACGTGCCACTTGATCACCGCGCGATCCCCGAACACGTACACGTCCTGCGGCTCGAAGTCGGTACCGGCGTCCGCCGCCAGGTCCTGCCAGAACCCCAGGCATGCGTCCAGGCCCTCGTAGCGGGTGCCCTCGGGGGCCGGTTGCACGCTCACCATCACGCAGTCGTCGGCGACCAGACCGACCAGCAGTGCCGGGTCGTGGGTGGTGAACGCGTCGTTGAACCGGGCGATGACCTCGGCGGTGCTCGGGGTCGTGGTGGTGGTGGTGTCCGACATGGTGGTTACTCCCGTACTCCTCGACGAGGCGCGGTCGTGTGCCCTCGTGCCTGCTTCCGATGATGACCGGCTCACCCGTCGCTCGCGGCGGGCCGTGAAAGCAATCCTGCGACCGCCGCGCGACCCGAACAATTCCCTCCGGGGAATGAGCGGACGACGCAACCTCCCGCAGCGGTCCGGGTGTTGCTACCGTGTGGGGCCGTGTCCCGGCGCCGGGCGCAGGAGCAGCGGCAGGTAGACGTCGTCCACGATGTCGCGGATGACGGCGTCGTCGACGGGTGCCCCGAACAGCAGGATCTCGTTGCGCAGCAGGTCGGTCGCCACCGTGGCGCGGCGCGAGGTCGGCATCGTTGGCTCGATCTCGCCACGCTCGACCGCCCGTTCCAGGATGGCCCGGACCGACGAGGGGCCGGCGGTGTGGAAGCGGGCGTGGATCAGCCGGGCGAGTTCGGCGTCGCGACCCGTCTCGGCCAGCAGGCCGCGCAGGATCTCGCCGAGCGGACCGGCCAGTTTGGCGGAGATGCGCTCCAGGAGCGTGATCATGTCGCTGCGCAACGCCCCGGTGTCGGGCGGGTCGACGTCCGACACGCCGGGCAACTTGAGCGCGTCGACGACCAGTTCGGCCCGACCGGACCAGCGGCGGTACAGCGTGGCCTTGCCGGTGCGGGCGCGCGCGGCCACCCGCTCCATGGTCAGGGCCGGGTAGCCCACCTCGACCAGCTCCGCCAGGGTCGCGGTCAGGATGGCCGACTCCAGTTCCTCGCCGCGCCGACGCGGCCCCTTGCGGTGGTCGATTGCCGCTTCGACCGCGATCCGACCGACTTTGGGTGACAGTTCGACTCCCTTGAGTCATGGAGAGACCGTTGCGTTCCCTGATCGAGGAGCCTAGCCTCCCAAGCAGAGAACCATTCGTTCTCTATGCGATCGGCGAATCCGATCATGCCCAACCATGCCCAATCCATGCGATGGCTGCGAGGGGATCGATGAACGAGACCGCTGCGACCTTTCGAACCGGACAGGCTCCCACCTACCCGAGCAACCGAACCTGCCCCTACCGACTCCCCGACTCCTACAACAGGCTGCGCGACCAACCGGGTTCGTTGCAGCGGGTGACCCTGTACGACGGCCGTCCGGTCTGGGTGGTGACCCGGCACGAGACGGCCCGCAGGTTGCTGGCCGACCCACGCCTGTCCTCCGACCGCACCCACCCCCACTTCCCGGCGACCTCGCCCCGCTTACGCGCGCTGAGCGACCGGCACCCGGGATTCATCAGCCTGGACCCGCCCGAGCACGGCCCCCGGCGGCGGATGACCATCGCCGAGTTCACCGTCCGGCGGATCAAGGGCATGCGCCCGGACGTCGAGCGCATCGTGCACGGCGCGATCGACGACCTGTTGGCCGCGGGCCCGCCCGCCGACCTGGTCGAGTTGTTCGCCCTGCCGGTGCCCTCGATGGTGATCTGTCGACTGCTCGGCGTCCCCTACGCGGACCACGACTTCTTCCAGGACGCGAGCCGGCGACTGCTCCAGGCCACCGACGGCGCGGACGCCCTCGCCGCACGCGACCGGCTCGAACGCTATCTGGACGAACTGGTCACCACCTTCGAGGCGAAACCCGGGCCGGGCCTGGTGTCCACCCTGGTCACCGAACAGCTCGCGACCGGCGCGATCGAGCGGGAGGAGCTGATCTCGACCGCGATCCTGCTGCTCGTCGCCGGTCACGAGACCACCGCGTCGATGACCTCGCTCAGCGTGATCACCCTCCTCGAACACCCCGATCAACACGCCGCGTTGCGCGCCGATCCCACGCTCGTGCCGGGCGCCGTCGAGGAATTGCTGCGCTACCTGGCCATCGCCGACCTCGCGGGCGGCCGGTTCGCCACGGCCGACATCGAGATCGACGGTCAGCTCATCCGGGCCGGCGAAGGGGTGGTCGTCACCAACTCCATCGCCAACCGCGACGGTTCGGTGTTCGAGGACCCGGACACCTTCGACGTGCGCCGCTCGGCCCACCAGCACATCGCCTTCGGCTACGGCGTGCACCAGTGCCTGGGGCAGAACCTGGCCCGCCTGGAACTGGAGATCATCCTCACCGCCCTGTTCGAGCGCATTCCGACCCTGCGTACGGCCGTTCCGATCGAACAACTGACGCTGCGCCCGGGCACCACGATCCAGGGCGTCAACGAACTCCCGGTCACCTGGTGAGCGACGCGAAGGCGACCGGCCTGCACGTCACCGCCGACCGCACCGTGTGCGTCGGCGCCGGCCTGTGCGCACTGACCGCCCCCGAGGTCTTCGACCAGGACGACGACGGCCTGGTCACCGTCCTGACCCCCGATCCGGCCGCCGCGCTGCACCGCGGCGCCCGCCAGGCCGGCCGGCTGTGCCCGTCCGGCGCCATCCGCACCGTCGAATAGCCCGCCCGGGACCGGGCCGCGCGGGCGGCCCGGTCCCGGTGGCCCGGCCCGTGCCCGGTGATCGACTCCCCCTCGGCGACGTCGGGCACCCTTGACCATCAAAACCGATCACCATATGGTTTTTACCGATCGCCGGCCGGCTTTCGTGGCGGGCAGCAGCCCGAGCCACCCAGGGACCCATCGATCGGAGTCGCCATGGCCGCGCACGACCTCACCCTGACCGACAAGGCCGCGTTGACCAGCGGCCTGGGCCAGATGACCACCAAGCCGATCGAACACGCGGGCATCCCGTCGGTCACCATGTCCGACGGCCCGCACGGGCTGCGCCTACAGCACCCCGACCACGAGCCCGGGCAACTCGACCTGCGCCCCGCCACCCCCGCCACGTGCTTCCCGCCCGCCGTCGCGCTGGGCAGCAGTTGGGACCTGGACCTCGCGCACCGCGTCGGCGCCGCACTCGCCGCCGAGGCCGCCGCACACGGCATCGGCGTCCTGCTCGGCCCCGGCATCAACATCAAGCGTTCGCCGCTGTGCGGGCGCAACTTCGAGTACTTCGCCGAGGATCCGACCCACTCCGCCGAATTCGGCGGCGCGGTGATCCGCGGCCTCCAGGAGAACGGCACCGGCGCGACGCTCAAGCACTACGCGGCCAACAACCAGGAAACCGACCGCATGCGGGTCAGCGCGGACATCGACGAACGTCCGCTGCGCGAGATCTACCTGCGCGCCTTCGAACGCATCGTGCGCCGCGACAAGCCGTGGGCGGTGATGTGCGCGTACAACGGCGTCAACGGCGTGACCCTGTCCGAGAACACCCGGCTGCTCACCGACATCCTGCGCACCGAGTGGGGCTTCGAGGGTCTGGTGATGTCCGACTGGGGCGCCGTGCGCAACCGGGTCGCCGCGCTGCGCGCCGGACTCGACCTGGAGATGCCGCCGACCGGCGGCCGGACCGACCGCGAAGTGGTCGCCGCGGTCACCGCCGGCGAACTCGACGAGGCGGTGCTCGACCGGGCCGTCGAACGGCTCGTGCACTTCGCCCACCGGGCCGCGCGGCCCGCCGGCGACGGCTCGACCGCGCCGTACGACGAACACCACCGTCTCGCCGGCGAGGTCGCCGACCACAGCATCGTGCTGCTGCGCAACGAGGGTCCGCTGCTGCCCCTGGACCCCGGCTCGGGCACCGTGGCGGTGATCGGCGAACTCGCCCGCACCCCGCGCTTCCAGGGCGGCGGCAGCTCCCAGGTCACCCCCACCCGGGTGGACATCCCGCTCGACCACATCCGCGAACTCGCCGACGGCGCCCACGTCGAGTTCGCCCCCGGCTATCCGCTCGCCGACGGCCCCGAACCCGACGCCGACCCGACCGAGGTGGCCGACCGGGCGGTGCGCCTGGCCGCCGCGAGCGACACCGTCGTGCTCTTCCTCGGCCTCGCCCAACAGGACGAGTCCGAGGGCTTCGACCGCGACCACATCGACCTGCCCGCCGACCAACTCGCCCTGCTCCACCGGGTCCTGGCGGTCAACCCGCGCGTGGCGGTGGTGCTCTCCAACGGCGGCATCGTGCGCACCGCGCCCTGGCACGATCGGGTGCCCGCGCTCGTCGAGGGTTTCCTGCTCGGCCAGGCCGGCGGCGGCGCCCTGGCCCGGGTGCTCTTCGGCGCGGTCAACCCCTCCGGCAAGCTCGCCGAGACCATCCCGCTGCGCCTGGAGGACTCCCCCAGCTTCCTGACCTTCCCCGGCGCGGAGGGCCACGTGCGGTACGGCGAGGGGGTGTTCGTCGGCTACCGGGGCTACGACGCGGCCCGCGTCGAGGTCGCCTTCCCGTTCGGACACGGCCTGTCGTACACCACCTTCGCCTATCGCGAGCTGAGCGTGGCCGGCGCCGACGACGGCGCCGGGATCGTGGTCCGGGTGACCGTCGCCAACACCGGCGAACGGGCCGGCCGCGAGGTGGTACAGATCTACTCCGCGGCGCCCGCCGGCTCGCCGGTGGAACGCCCGATCCGCGAACTGCGCGGGTTCGCCTCGGTCCGCCTCCAGCCGGGCGAGAGCCGCGAGGTGACGATCGAGTTCCCCCGCGCCGACCTGGCCTACTTCAGCGTGCGCGACCGGTGTTGGCGGATCGAGGGCGGTACCTACCGGATCGAGGCCGCCGCATCCTCGCGGGACGTGCGACTGTCCGCCGAACTGGCCGTCGCCGCCGACGCGGACACCGCCGAACTGGACGTGCGCAGCACCCTGGGCGAGTGGCTGGCCCACCCGATCGGCGGCCCGCTGCTGCTGGAACGACTGGCCCGATCCAACGCCGGCCTCACCAGCCGGCTGGCGGACGACGCGACGTTGCGGCGGGCCGCGCACAACGTCCCGCTGGAGGTGGTCGCCGACTTCGCCGGCGGCCTGATCGGCCGGGACGAACTGGCGGCGCTCGCCGACCGGGTCGCCGAGGCGACGGGCTGAGACCGGAGCGCGAACGACGGCGGGTGGGGCGCCCCGGTACCGGGGCGCCCCCCCCGCCGGCCGGTCAGGCGCCGTTGGCCGGTGCCGGGGCCAGCCCGGGCAGCAAGGGCTTGACCG
>NZ_JBIRRX010000020.1:43330-126544 GCF_044333915.1 Embleya sp. NPDC020886
GCCCACTGCGCGGGCGCCCTGCGCGGCGGGGCCCCTGGGGGGCGGCGCCCGCCCGGGGGGGCCGGGGGGCGGGGGGGGGCCGGGCCCCCCCGGGCGGGGGGGGGGGCCCCCGGGGCCGGGGGCCCCCCCACCCGCCGTCCGCTCAGTCGCCGTTCGCCGGTGCCGGCTCCAGCAGGGTCAGCATGTCCTTGACCGCCTGCTCCATGTCGATCGAGCGATCGTTCAACCACTGCAACTGGATGCCGTCCGCGATCGCGATCAACAACACCGCGAGCCGCTCCGGCGGGATCGCGCTCGCGATGGCGCCCTCCCGCACCCGCTCCTCCATCACGTTCAGCACCGACTGCCGCGCCCGCGGATACCGCTCGGCGAAGAACGCGTGTGCCGGATGCTCGGGATCGCTGCCCGCCGCGGCCATCGACACGTACAGCTCGATCAGGCCGGCCGCGCGTGCTCCCGCCCGGACCATCTCCAGGTGCGGATCCGACCCCTGGTAGCCCTCCCACAACCGGCGATTCTCCTCGTCGCGGGCCCGCAGCACCTGGGTGAGCAGGTCCTCCTTGGAGGCGAAGTAGTGCATCAGGCCCGGCAGACTCAGGTTGCAGCGCGCCGCGACCTTGCGCAGCGAGGTGCCCCGGTAGCCCTCCTCCGCGAAGACCTCCAGGGCCACCCGCAGGATCTCCCGCCGCTTCGCCTCGCCCTTCTCGTACGGGCCCCGTTTTGCCATGCCGCCCACCTTAATGCGCGCCCGCAGACCCCCCGCGCCACCGGTGGGAGTGACACAAAGGCAGTCGATCGGATGGTGTGCCGGCGCACGCCGTTGCGAGCGACGGTGGGGGCTCGTTGATCCGTCATGACCACATCCGCGTCGTTCGACGAGGCATTGGGCACACTCGCCACGGCGATCGAGGACATCCTGGACCTCCTCGCCCCCTCCTCCACCGCCGCGCCGGCGTCGGCGCCCGAGCCCGCTCCCGCACCCGAGCCCGCTCCCGAACCGGAGCCTGCTCCCGCGCCCGCGCCTGCACCCGCGCCTGCAACCGCGCCGGCCCGGTGCGAGCCCGATGCCCCCGAGCGGACCGTGCCGGTGCTGCACCTGGACCCCGGGATCGACCCGAACGCCCTCGTCCAAGCCCTCCGACACGCCCTGCACCGGTAGTTCGAGTCCCGTTGCGGCGGGCCCGAGTTCGCCGTCGGTTCAGCCGGAGAGGGCCGCCGCCGACCTCGCCCGCCGGGCCGGCTCGGCTCCGGGGCGCGCGGCCACGAGCAGGAAGGCCACCCCGAAGGCCACGTAGCACGACGAGCGCAGCAGTTCGAAGCCGGTCAGGTGCCATTCCTGACCGGGCAGGTGCGGTACGGACCAGACCAGGAAGCTGGGGAAGACGAACAGACCCGCGGCCGACAACGTCTCGGCCCGCGAGTGTGCACCCCGCAACCCCGCCCACAGCAGGATCGCGATCGGCACGCACCACACCCAGTGGTGGCTCCAGGAGATCGGGCTGGCCAGCAGCCCGGCCACCGCCGCTCCGGGCAGCCCCCACGCGTCCCCGCGCCGACGGTGGGCGATCACCGCGCACAACATGCCGAGCACCCCCGCCGCGACGATGGTCGCCGTCCCGCCGATGCCGGGATCGAACAATCGGGTCACCCGGGTGAGCAGCCCGCGCACCGACTGATTGGCGGCGTTCTCCACCCGCCCCACCCGCTCGGGATCGAACACCAGGTCGGTCCAGAATCGCCGGGTGGCCCCGGGCAGCAGCGCGGCCGAGAGCGCCACGGTGCCGGCCGCGGTGCCGATCGCGGTGAGCGCCGCGCGGCGGCGTCCGGTGAGCAGCAGATAGGCGATGAACACCGCCGGGGTCACCTTGATGCCGGCCACCAGCCCCAGCGCCACGCCGCGCAGCCGTGCGCCGGGTGGGCGGGTGAAGTCCCACAACACCACGGCCAGCACCGCGAGGTTGACCTGTCCGTAGCGCATCGTGGTGAACACCGGCTCGCACCAGATGGCGAAGGTGGTCGCGGCCGGCAGCGCCCACGGCGGCAACCGGCTCCCGTCCGGGTCCACCAGGCGCATCGAGAGCCGGACCACGATCGCCACGAGCAGCAGGTTCGCCGCCACCCCCAGCCCGAGCAGCAGTTCCTCGGGCAGGTAGGTCAACGGGACGAACAACAACGCGGCGAACGGCGGATAGGTCGCCCGGAGGTCGTGCGGCGTGTCCAGCGGGCCGTACAGGTCGATCCCGTCCCGCACCGCCAGCCCCTCCGCGCGGTAGACCACCAGGTCGACCATCGACGGGTGGCTGAGGTGCCGGACGAACAGGTAGACGCCGATCGACGCGGCGCAGGCGAGGGTCCACAGGCACACCCGGCGGGCCGTCGGGGATGCGCTCGGGGTGTTGCCGACGACACCCCGCAGCGGCGTACGAGATCGGCCGCCGAAACCGCTGGGGCGTCGCATACGACGACGCTAACCCGCGCGCCGGCCCGTCCCCGGCGCTTGTGGCTGGGCCATCAAGGTGGTGTCGGACGCCCGGTCCGGACCACCCGTCGGGCCGGCGAGGTGAGGCTCGCCACTGTGGATTGGGTTTCATTTTGTCCGGATTTACCTTAGATTCGATGGCCTGATAGGTACTTTTCTCACCTATCGGCAAGCACAAGGGCCGAGGCGCCTTTGATCCATGTGGAGGTTGTTCCATCCCCGGCGCTGTGCGTGAGTACGTCCTGGCCCATCAGAGCGGCATCCTGTGGTTCGCCACCGCGCTCTCGCTGGGGCTGCTGGTGTACATGCTGTTCGTCTTCGGCCGCTTCCTGATCTATTGGGCCGGCACCCGGCACGCCTTCCGGCACAACCGGCCGGACCGACCCGGCGACCCGGCCGCCTTCACATGGCACCTGGTGGTGCCCTGCCGCGACGAGGAAGCCGTGATCGCGCAGACCCTGACGGGACTGCGCCGCGCCGCCCCCGAGGCGCACGTCTGGGTGGTCGACGACGACAGCTCGGACCGCACCCGCGAGCTGGTCCTGGCCGCCGCCGAGCACGACGAGCGGGTGCACCTGGTGCAGCGCCGTCGGCCCGACGCCCGGATCGGCAAGGGCGCCGCGCTCAACGCCGCCTACCGGCGGATCTCCGCGTGGTTGCCCGCCGACACCGACCGCTCCCGGGTGATCCTGGGCGTGGTCGACGCCGACGGCAGGCTCGACCCGGGCACCCTGGCCCGGGTCTGCGCCGAACAGGCGATGGGCCGGCCGGACACCGGCGCCGTGCAGATAGGCGTCCGGATGCGCAACGCGGACGACCGGCTGCCGCTGCCCGAGCGAGGCCGCCTCGCCAACGCCGCGGCCCGGGCCCTGGTGCGCATGCAGGACATCGAGTTCCGCGCCAACAACGCCGGCATGCAACTGTTGCGCCGCCGCACCGGCAGCGTGGGACTGGGCGGCAACGGCCAGTTCGTCCGACTCGTCGCCCTCGACGCCCTGGACGCGCCGGCCGGCGCCCAGGGCCGACCCTGGCCCGAGCGAGCGCTCCTGGAGGACTACGAGTCCGGGCTCGAACTGCGCCTGAACGGCTGGCGGCTCACCCACATCACCGAGGCCGAGGTCTCCCAGGAGGGGCTGATCTCGCTGCGCCGCTTCCTGGCCCAGCGCACCCGCTGGGCCCAGGGCAACATGCAGTGCCTGCGCTACACCCGCCGGGTCCTGACCTCGCCGCACTACCGCTGGTCCGGCCGGGCCGAGGTGCTCTACACCTTCCTGCAACCGGTGGTCTGCGTGCTGCTGGTGCTGCTCACCCCGCTGTCGATCGGGATCACCGCGGTCGGCCTGATCCTGTTCCCCGAACAGACCGCCGACTTCCAGTTCCGCTTCGGACCGTTGATGGCGGGCGTCTTCGTACTGGCCGCGCTGCCGATGGTGGGCTGGGCACTGGCCTACCGCAAGATCGTGCACCCGGACCGGTCCTGGTTCACCGGGCTGATCTGGGGCCTGCTGATGTGGTTGTACACGTACCACCTGTTCGTGGTCGCCGTCCGGGCCGCGACCCGACTCGCGCTCGGGCGCAACGGCTGGGCCAAGACCCGCCGCAACGCCGAGGTCGGCATCGCCGGCGTACCCACCGCGTTGGAGGTCTGACCGCGCCGGGTACCGGCCTCCCGCCGCGATCCGCCGCACCGCGGTCCGCCCCCGAGCCCGTCGTCCCGACTTCCCACACCCGCCGGCCGCCCACCGGGCCGGCACGGAGAACCACACATGAGCACCGCCCACCTGCCCCCCGCCAGTGTCGCCGTCGTCCTCGGCACCCGCCCCGAGCTGGTCAAGCTCGCCCCACTGATGCACGAACTCGGCCCCGCCGCACGGCTGTTGCATACCGGCCAACACTGGGACGAGGCGATGTCCGGGCGCTTCCTGCGCGAACTCGCGTTGCCCGATCCCGAACTGCTCACCGGTGTCGGCGGCCGACCCCGCGCCGGGCAGATCGCGCACTCCCTCGACCAGCTCGACGACGCGTTCGTGCGGCACCGCCCGGTCGCCGTCGTAGTCCAGGGCGACACCAACGCCACCCTGGCCGGCGCGCTGGCCGCCAACGCCCGGGACATCCCGCTCGTGCACGTCGAGGCCGGGCTGCGCAGCTTCGACCGCGCCATGCCCGAGGAGCACAACCGGGTCATGGTCGACCACGTCTCCGACCTGCTGTGCGCCGCCACCGCGACCAACGCGGCCAATCTGCGCGCCGAGTCGGTGGACGAACACCGGATCACCGTCACCGGCAACACCGTGGTCGAGGTCGTCCGCGCGCAACTGCCCACCGAGCCGGCCCGCGCCGCGCTGGTGGCCGGATACGGGCTGCGGCCCGACGGCTACGTCCTGGCCACCGTGCACCGTCCGGAGAACACCGACACCGCCGCGGCCCTGCGCGCGGTGCTCACCGAACTGGACACCATCGCCCGCTTCGGCACCGAGGTGCTCTTCCCGATGCACCCGCGCACCCGGGCCGCCGTGGAACGCTTCGACCTGACCTCGCTGACGACCCGGATCACCACGATCGAGCCGGTGGGCTACGCCGAGTTCCTGGCCCTGGCCCGGCACGCCGCGTTGCTGGTCTCCGATTCCGGCGGCATCCAGGAGGAGTGCACCGTACTGGGCCGCCCGCTGCTGGTGGTGCGTCGCTCGACCGAACGCCCGGAGGCGGTGGACGCGGGCTTCGCCGCGCTGGTCCGGCCCGGCGCCGAGCTGGGCGAGACGGCGCACGCCTGGCTGGCCGACAGCGCGGAGCGCCTGGCCCGCCTGGCGACCACGCCGAGTCCGTACGGCGACGGCCTGGCCTCCGCCCGGATCGCCCGACTGACCGCGCAACTGGCCGAATCGCCCGTGCTCGCGGCCTGATCGTCCGCGCGACGGGGGCGGACCCGCCGCCCGAGGCACCCGGACACGCCGTCCTGCGGCAAACGGGTGAGGGTCGGCGACCTCGGGCCGGCCGTGTTGTTCCCTGGTGGGGCAACCCGCCCATCCCTCCAGGAGGTTCCCGTGGCCATCGCCCCCGGCAAGTTGTCAGAACCCGCGGTAGGCGCGTTCGTCGCCGCCGTCAACGCGCACGACAAGGCCGCCTTCGACGCGCTCCTGACCCCCGACGCGACGATGTCCGACGACGGCTCGGACCGCGACCTGCAGGACTGGGCGGATCGGGAGATCTTCTCCTCCAACGGCCACATGGACGTGGTGACCGAGTCCGACGGCGGGCGCGCCCTGGTGGTGGGCTACCGCAACGACACCTGGGGCGAGATGCGCACCGCCTGGCGCTTCACCATCACCCCCGACGGCCGGATCAGCCGCTTCGAAACGGGCCAGGGCTAGGACCGGGCCAAGACCCTGGCCCCCCGGCCGGGGTCGCATCCGCACCGAGTCGACACCCATCGCACCTCACTCGGCTCGGCCGGACGCGTGGTCCTCGTCGAAGACCAGGCCCGGCAGGTGCGCCGTGACGAAGCCGGGGTGGGACAACGCGGGGCGGACCTGGCGATCCGCGCCGCCGGGCAACCGTCGTCGGCGAGCATGCCGGTCGCAGTCGACACCGCCGCCACCCGGCGGATCGCGCCGGGCGGCCCGGTCCGTCCCGCACCCGGACCACCCCGAGCCCACCGCCGGCGTCGACCCGGCCGGTCGAGGGCCGAGCCACCAGGGGTGGGTCCCGCGAGCCGCGGCGCCGAAGCCGCTGTGGCGAGCCCCGCGCGGCTCCTCGTCCGCCCGGATCCGGGCCGGGGTCGGCGCGTGCGCTGAGCCGCCATGAACCCCGAAGCCGACGACCGCGCCCGGGCGTTGCGCCGGGAGGTGCACGCCGCCACGTCGGCGCGGCGCAACGCGCTCGCGCTGATGTCCGCGTGCTGCCTGATCCTCATACCCTGGACCGGCTACCTGCTCGTCAGCCTGCCGATGCACTGCGAGGCCCGCCGTTGGCGGGACGCGTGGGCGGGCTTCGACGTCGGCCTGCTCGTCGCACTGGCCTGCACCGCGTACCTCGGGTGGCGACGCCGCCAGGCGCTGATCCCCGCCGCACTGATCACCGCGACCCTGCTGGTCTGCGACGCGTGGTTCGACGTGATGCTCGCGTGGGGCACGCCCGACCTGTGGCCGAGCATCGCCTCGGCCGTGCTGTGCGAACTGCCGCTCGCCGCGTTCCCGGCCACCCGCGCCCGCCGGCTGCTGCGCTACACGTTGCGGGCACACTGGTACGAACTCGGCCTGCCCGGCGAGCCACCGCCGCTGTGCCGCCTGCCGCTGCTCGGCCTGCCCGACCCGCGCCATCGGCCGTAGCCCCGCCCCGCGCCCGGGTGGCACGGCGCGCGTCGTGCCACCCGGGCGATCGGATCGGACGGCGTCACGCCTGGGCCCCTGGCCTCGAACACGCTGGGCTCGGCCCTGTTCGAGCAACCCGAGCGCAATCTGCTCCGGTTGCTCTTCCTGGATCCCGACGGCCGGGCGTTCTACCCCGATCGGGAGAAGGCGGCACGCAACACCGTCGCGTCGTTGCGCTCGGGTGCGGGCGACGATCCCGGCGATCCCGTGCTGATCTCGCTGGTCGGCGAACTGAGCGTGCGCAGACCGGACTTCGCCCGGCTGTGGGCCCGGCACGAGGTGCGCGCCAAGAGCGCCGAGGCGAAGCGATTCCGGCACTCGAAGGTGGGCGAACTCGTCCTCTCCTACGAGTCGTTGACCGTCAACAGTGCCCCCGGTCAACAACTGGTCGTCTACCAGGCCGAGCCGGGCAGCCCGACCGAGGAGTCCCTGCGCCTGCTGGGCAGCCTGTCCGCCACACCCCCGAACCGACCCTGCGGCCCGGCGGATCGGCAGAACGGCGGAACGGCGAATCGGCGAACCCGCGGGGGCGACACGCCCTCGATCCGGGAAACGTCCCCCCGCGCCCGGCCCGACGCTGCTGGAATGGCAACGGACACCGCAGGAGACCACGACGGCGGGCACCGGCTCGCCGCCGCGCGTCAGGCGCGAGGGAGCGACCCATGACGACCGCACATCCGCCCCGTCCCTCGACGCCCACCGCCCCCGGGGCGCGCGCCGGCCGGGCCCCCGGCGCGTGGCCCGGACTGGGCCATCTCCCGCACCTGCTCCGGGCGCCGCTGCGGTTCCTCGGCTCGCTGCCCGCGCACGGCGATCTGGTGGAGATCCGGCTCGGCCCGCGCCCGGCCTTCGTGTTGTGCGATCCCGAACTCGCCCGGCTGGTGCTGGCCGACGGCCGCGGCTTCGATCGCATCGGGCCGCTCTACGAGGGTTCGCGCGCCGCGCTGGGCAACGGCCTGGCCACGTGTCCGCACGCCGACCACCGTCGGCAACGGTTGATGATGCAGCCCGCGTTCCGCGCCGAACACCTGCCCGGCTACGCCGACGCGATGCACCGCGAGATCGGCATGGCGCTGGATCGCTGGCGGCCGGGTCGGGTGGTCGACATGGTCGACGAGATGTTCGCGCTGACCACGACGGTGGCGGTGCGTACCCTCTTCGGTGCCGGCATCGCCGATCGGGACATCGCCGAACTGCGCGACAGCCTGGACACCTTCCTCAAGGGCGTCTATCTGCGAGCCCTGTTGCCCGCCGTCGACTCGCTGCCCACGCCGGGCGCCCGGCGCTACACCCGGGGGCTGGCCACCTGGCGGGCGCACGTGACCCGGATCATCGCCGACCGCCGCGCCGGCGACCCCGACGATCGGGATCTGCTGGGCCGACTGCTCGCCGCCCGGGACGAGGCGGGCGGGGCGATGACCGAGGCCGAACTGCACGACCAGGTGGCCGTGTTGATCCTGGCCGGCGCCGAGACCACGTCCTCCGCACTGGCCTGGGCACTACACCTGATCAGCACTCACCCCGAGGCCGAGGAGGCCCTGCACGCCGAGGTCGACGCCGTGCTCGACGGGCGGGTGGCCGGTCCGCAGGACCTGCCCCGGCTGCCCTGGACCGGCAAGGTGCTCCGCGAGACGTTGCGGTTGTACCCGCCGGCCTGGGTGCTGCCGCGCACCACCACCCGCGAGATCGAGGTGGCCGGCCGCCGACTGGACACCGGCAGCACCCTCGTGTTCAGCCCGTACATCCTGCATCGCCACCCGGGGTTCCACGCCGAGCCGGACCGCTTCCGGCCCGAGCGCGAACATGCCGACGGGCTCGGCCCGGGGGCCTGGTCGCGCAGTTCGTTCGTGCCCTTCGGCAGCGGTCCGCACAAGTGCATCGGCGACACCTTCGCGCTGACCGAGGCCACCCTCGCGCTGGCCTCGATCGCCTCCCGCTGGCGACTGCGGCCGGCCTCCGCCGTGCCGGTCCGCGCCACCCCGCGCAGCGTGCTGACACCGCGCACCCTGCCGATGCACCTGATCCGCCGCTGACCCGAGGGTGGACGGGCCCGGCCGCGAACCGCCGCCGACCCGCGCCTCGATCCGCCGCTCAGCCGTGGGCGGTCACGCACTCCCCCACCGGGGCGAACAGCAGGTTCCAGTTGCCCGGCACCCGCCGCACCGCGGAGTCGAGGTGGAATCGCACCACCGTCCACTCGTCCGGCCGGGCCGCCGCGCCGTGCGCCCGGACCGCCTCCAGGCTGCCGTCCAGCGCCTCGACCTGCTCCTCCTCGTCGAACCCGAGTCGCTCGTAGGCCCGTTCCACTTCCGCCGGCTTGGACAACGACTCGTCCCAGCCGGCGACCGCGTCGAGCAGATAGAGCAGATGACTGCCGGGGAGCGGGAGTTCGGCCCGCAGTCGGGCCGAGTCGAACTCCCGGTCCGCGTCCCGCGCCACCAGGTCCGAACCCCGCACGGCCCAGCCGACCAGGTCCACCCAGTAGTCGGGCGCGTGCCGGCCGTCGCTCTGTCGAATGTGCTCGCTCGCGAACGCCGCCATCAGGTCCGGGTCGTCGATCAACGGCGAGACGGCCAGGTCGCTCCGGCTGTCGAAGCCGAAGAAGTAGCGACGCCCGTCGAGCACGAGCGACTCGATGCCGGCCACGTGGCCGGTCCGTCCGGGCAACGGTTCGATCTGCCTGCTGGAGTCCGGGTTCATGCCGACGACGGTAGCGAGAACCACCGACGCGCGGGTGCCCGGCCCGTGGCTACCCGCCCACGCGTCGATGCAGGTCGCCCAGGACGGCCAGGTCCGCCTCCGTCAGGCGCAGCGCACCGGCGGCCACGTTGGCGACCAGGTGCTCGGGGTTGCCGGTGCCGGGAATGGCCAGCACGTGCGGCCCCTGGTGCAGCGTCCAGGCCAGCCGCACCTGCGCCGGGCTCGCGTCGTGGGCACGCGCCACGTCGAACACCTCCGCCGCGTCGTCGCCGACGACCCCCACCTGGCCCGCGGCCCCGGCGATCGCGTAGAACGGCACGAACGCGATGCCCTGTTCGCCGCAGGACCGCACGAACTCGTCCTGATCGGCCCGGATCCCGATCCCGTACCGGTTCTGCACGCAGACCACCGGCGCGATGGCCAGCGCCTCGGCGAGCTGATGCGGGTGGACGTTGGAGACGCCCAGGTGTCGGATCAGACCGGCCTCGCGCAGGTCGGCCAGCGCACCGAAACGCTCGGCGATCGAGTGGGTGCCCAGCACCCGCAGGTTGACCACGTCGAGGTGGTCGCGACCGAGCTGGCGCAGGTTCTCCTCGACCTGTCCGCGCAGTTCCGTCGGCGTGACCGCGTGCGTCGCCCACTGGCCCGCCGGGTCCCGGGCCGGTCCGACCTTGGTGGTGATCACCAGATCGTCCGGGTAGGGCGCGAGCGCCCGGTTGATCAGTTCGTTGGCGGAGCGCAGCGAGGAGAAGTAGAAGGCGGCGGTGTCGATGTGGTTCACCCCGAGTTCGACCGCGCGGCGCAGCACCCCGATCGCCCGGTTCCGATCGCTGGGCACCGCGTCGGCGTCGAGCGCCGCGCCGTCCTGGGTCAGGCGCATCGCACCGAAGCCGATGCGATTGATCGTCAGATCGCCGAGCGTCCAGGTCCCCGATCCCGCGGCGGTACTCGTTGATGAAGTCATGGACGCATGATCGCGACGGACCGGGCCGATGACCATCGATTAAGCTGTGTGCGAATCCTCGGGGGCGACTGACCGTGTCGGCGGAACTGGCTTTCTCGGCGGGCGATCCGGCCCGGATGCGGTTCGCCGTCTCGCCGATGTGGGAGGTCGGCCCGAGCTTTCGGCTGCTGATTTCGGGCGCCGCCCATCCGGTGCACCGGCCGTGGATCGAGCAGGTCCGCCCCCGGGTGACGGCCGCCGGGCTGCACCGGGGCCGACTTGCCGAACTGATCCCGCCGGTCGGCTACGTGCCCGACTTCCTCAATCCGACGCCACCGGGGCCGGCCCCCACCCTGGCGGCGGAGCCGGCCGGGATCGTGGCCACTCCGGTGGCCGTCGTGCGGCGCGATCTGGACCGGTTGCGGCACGAGCGCGGCGGGCTGGGCCCCGAGTCGGAGGCGCTGTACGCGGACCCGCGCGCTCGGCCGGCCCGGGTCGCGGCCGAGGTCGAGGCGTATTGGGAGTCGGCGCTCGCGCCGTACTGGGCGCGGATCCGCGCGGTGCTGGAGGCCGATGTCTTCCATCGGGCCCGGCAGGTCGCCGAGCGTGGCGCGGGCGAGGTCCTCAACGAGCTGCACCCGTCGGTCAGTTGGCACGAGGACGCGTTGCGGCCGGCCCGCCGGCAGCGGGCGCTGTCCCGGCGGACGGCGGGCGCGGGGCTGCTGTTGATCCCGTCCGTGGTCACCGGGCCGGATCCGTTCACCCGGGTGGCCCCGCCGGAACCACCGCAACCGGCCTATCCGGCCCGGGGCATCGGCACGTTGTGGACCCGGCGCCCGGTCGAGCCGAGCGCGCCCCTGGCCGCCGTACTGGGCCGTTCGCGAACGCTGCTGCTGAACGAACTTGCACACGCCTGCCTCGACCACCGAACTGGCCCACCGGACCGGCCTCTCCCCCGCCGGGGTCTCCCAACAACTGACCGCGCTGCGCGACGCGGGCCTGGTCACCGCCCACCGCGCGGGCCGCACCGTCCTGTACGCCCCACCTCGACCGCCGAATCCCTCCTCGCCACCCCCCGCCAGTCGCGGGCGCAGCGGTGCGGATGGTGACCCGAACCACCACGATCGCCCGCCGCGAGGGTGGACGGATCGGGGATTTTGTGCGCCGGATCGGGCGTGCGAGAGTGGTTCACGGAGCCCGAACCGGCTCCCGGACGAGGCACGCCGTACCCGGTCCAGACAAGACGGTGTCAGGGAGCGTGCCTGTCATGGCCTGGATCGTCCTGATCATCTCCGGTGTCCTGGAAGCCGTCTGGGCGACGGCACTCGGCAAGTCCGAGGGATTCAGCCGGATCGTGCCGACCGTGGTGTTCGGCGTCGGTCTGACCGCGAGCATGGCGGGCCTGGCGTTCGCACTGCGCGAACTGCCGGTCGGCACCGGCTACGCGGTGTGGGTGGGCATCGGCGCGGTGTTGACCGTCTCGTACGCGATGATCTTCGACGGCGAGGCGTTCTCCGTCGTCAAGGTGCTGCTGCTGGCCGGCATCGTCGGCAGCGTGGTGGGCCTGAAGGTCCTGCACTAGTCGCGCACCGGCCCGGCGGCCGACCCTCGTCGAGGCGTGGGTGGGCCGCCGGGCCGGCCGGTCAGTCGATCTGCAGTTCGCCCATCGCACTCCACCCGTTCGCGTCCGGGATCACCGTGCTCACGATCTCGGGTGTGTGGCGCAGCAGCGGACGGAAGCGTTCCAAGGCCGCCTTGAAGTGGTCCGAGTTCACGTGCGCCGCCGCCGCGTCGTCCCGGAACGCCTCGACCAGCACGTAGGTGCTCGGGTCCTCCAGGCTGCGCGACCACTCGAACCACAGGTTGCCCGGTTCGCCCCGGGTGGCCTCGGTGAACGCCGCGGCCTGCTCGGGCCACCCGTCGGCGTGCTCGGGTTTCACCGGAAACTTCACCACGATGAAAATCATTGGGTAACTCTAGGTCATCGCGCCGGTCGCACAGGGGACCGCGACGAGTCGACCGGTACGCGGGTCCGCCGGCGGAGCGTCCAGGCCGCGCCACTCGGTGGCGACGACGAACAACGTCGTACCGTCGGCGCCGCCCAGCGCGCAGGAGAAACAACCCCGGTCGAACTCGACCGTGCGCAGCACCTCGCCGCCCTCGCGAACCCGCACACAACACTTGTTGGGTACGTCCGCGTACCAGACGGCGCCCTCGGCATCGACGCAGATCCCGTCCGGGACCCCGTCGCCGAGGTCCGCCCACACCCGGCGCCGGGACAACCCGCCGTCGGGCGCGATGTCGAACGCGGTGAGCCGGTGGCCGTACGACTCGGCGACGATCAGTGTCGAGCCGTCCGGCGTCACCGCCATGCCGTTGGGAAAGACGACGTCCTCGGCCACCCGGCGCGCCGAGCCGTCCGTATCGATCAGCGCGACGAACCCGGGCCGGAACGCCTCGCCCGCCTGCATGTCGAACCCGATCGCGTTGACGTAGACGTGGCCGCGTTCGTGCACCACGATCTCGTTGAAGCCGGTCCCGAGCGCGCGCAGATCCGCGTGGGTGACCAGCGATCCGTCCGCTTCGAGACGGACCACCCGTGCCTCACTGGAGGAGACGATCAGCAGCCGCCCGTCCGGCAACCAGTCGATGCACATCGCCATCGACGGAAACGGCACCCCCACCACCACCTCGCCGACGCCCTCGGGGCCGATCGCGACGATCTCCCGGGCGCCCCAGTCGCAGAACCACACCCGATCCCGATGCCACCGCACCGACTCGCCGAAAGCGATGTTCTCCCGCAGGACGGTCCACTCGGCCATGAGCCACGACTCCTTCGTCGACTCCGAGACGGTCCACCGGCGAGGTCGACGGCGGATCCCTGCTCCCGTGTAATGGACCTGCGCATACCCGAAAACTCATCGCCGCCGGACCGGGCCCGGGCTAGCCGCCGTGCACGAAGGCCACCTCCGGGAAGCCCGCGGCCGGCCCGTCGAAGAGCCCACTCGCCCGGCCGCGCAGGTGCAGATCGAAGAACGCCGTCGTATACGCCCTGGTGATCGCGGCGGCCCGATCACCACCCAGCGTGCCGTACTGCCACGCCGCGTCGTCGGGCGGCACCCGGTCGCGGATCCCGAAGCGGTCCACGATCCACGGCATGTCGCAGAACGTGTAATGGCCACCGCCGGGCACGTCGAGCCACCGCCGCCACCCGGTCAGCCGCTCCCACATCCGCTGCCAGTCGGCATGCTCCGGGCCGGCCGTGACCCGCTGCGCCCCCAGCAACAACACGGGACGGGCGATGCCCTCGGCGGGCGGCTCGGTCCAGAAGTTGCCGTCCAGGTCGATCGCGGCGTCGACCCGGCGATCCGTGCGCAACGCCTCGACCGCCGCCGCGCCACCCATCGAGTGGCCGGCCACCCCGATCCGGTCGCGATCGACGAACAGCCCCGTGCCGGGTCCGGTCAGCCGGTCGACGACGTAGCGGATGTCGGCGGCGCGGGTGCGCACCACCAGCGCGTCGTCCGGGATCGTGTCGCAGATCCGACAACGCTCGATCCGGCCGCCCGGAAACTCCACCGGCGCCTCGTAGGTGTGGTCCACCGCGGCCACCACGTATCCGCGCGAGGCCAACTCCTCGGCCAACGCGGTCAACGAGGTGCGGCTGCCGCCGAATCCCGGGGACAGCACCACCAGTGGCGCGGGTACCGGCCGGGGCAGCGCGTACGCCGCAGCATGCGTGCGCACGTCGGCCGACAACGCGGAGCCGAACACCACGCGCGACAGCTCGGGTGACATGTACGGCGCCCGGGCGCCGCTCGACCCGAGCGACGGATACCACAGCGAGACCATCAACTCCCGGGCCCGCGCCGCCGGATTCCACGGATCGGATCGCGAACGATCCACCATCCACACCGACGTCGTGCCGATCGCCGAGGCCCCCGAAGGCGCCGGCACCTCGACCGGGACGGGCAGCGACCGCGGCACGTGGGCCGAGGCCGACGGCGCGACCGACCACGCCGACAACACGGCGAGCACGAGCGCCGCGCACATCACAAGCCGCGAGACCCGCGCCCCGATCACCGGCCGTACCGAATTCCCGACATGGGCAGCACGGTAGGAAGCCGGCCGCCGCCGAACATCACCCCCGGGGCCGATGACGCGCGGAGCACATCCCGGCACAATGGACGGCCGCTTCGCGCTCTCGCACCGGGCGGGCCGACACCGCTCAGGCCAGCCGCTTGGCGAAGATGTACTCGGTGCTGCCCGGCGGGTAGTCCGGCACGGTGCCGACGAGTTCGTAGCCCTGTTTCCGGTAGAACCCGGGGGCCTGGAACTCCCAGGTCTCCAGGCGCACATGACGGCAATCGCGCTCGGTCAGCGCGATCTTCTCGGCCCGCTCCAGGAGTTCGGCACCGAGCCCGGTGCCGCGCCGGGTCGGGTCGACCCACAGCAGGTCCACATGCAACCAGTAGGCCCAGGTGTATCCGGCCAGGCCGCCGACGATCGTGCCTTCGTCGTCCAGCGCGAACAGGTGCAGCGCCATCTCGTCCTCGGCGTCGGTGCCCCGAAGCCTCGCCAGGTGCGGCGATGCCGCCACGTTGTCGGCACCGAGCCGCTGCGCAAGCCAGGCCCGGCGATCCGCGTCCACGTTCGCTTCGAACTGCACCACACACCCACCCTAGCCGGACGCCGACCCCCGCAGGGAGCCGACGCCCGTCCGGGTCGCGCTCAGCCGCCGTCCACCGCGTACCAGACCGCCGCGTCGCCGGGCAGCACGCCGTCTCCCGGCAGGTCCGCGCCGGCCAGCAGGACCGCGCCGTACTCCGGCAGGCGCACCGGCTCCGCCCGCAGGTTGACCGCGCACACCAGCGACTCGCCGCGGCGGAAGACCAGGGTGCCCGCAGGCGCGTCGAGCCAGCGCAGTGGCGCACCGTCACCCAGTTCCGGATGCGTGCGCCGGATCGCCAACGCGGCCCGGTACAGCGACAACATCGACGTCGGATCGTCCCACTGCGCCTCGACGCTCAGCTCGCGCCACTCGCGCGGCTGCGGCAGCCACGGCGCGGCACCGCCCGGCGCGCCGAATCCGTACGGCGCCCGCTCGCCCGACCACGGCAGCGGTACCCGGCAGCCGTCCCTGCCGCGTTCGGTGTGCCCGGAGCGCTCCCAGCGCGGATCCTGGAGCACGTCGTCGGGCAGGTCCAGCACCTCGGGCAGGCCCAACTCCTCACCCTGGTAGACGTAGACCGAGCCGGGCAGCGCGAGCGTGCACAGCGCGGCGGCCCGCGCCCGCCGCACGCCGATCGCACCGCCGCCGTAGCGCGTCACGTGCCGGTGCACGTCGTGGTTGGACAACACCCACGTCGCGGGCGCACCCACCTCGGCCGCTCCGGCGAGCGAGGCGTCGATCACCTCGCGCAGTGCATCGGCGGACCAATCGGTGCCCAGGTAATGGAAGTTGAACGCCTGGTGCAACTCGTCCGGGCGCACATACCGCGCGGTGCGTTCCGGGCCGGGCGTCCATGCCTCCGCGACGGCGATCCGGGCGCCGGGATACCCGTCGAGGATGCGCCGCCACGCGCGGTAGATCTCGTGCACCCCCTCCTGGTCGAAGAACGGGAGTTCGGCGCTGCCGAGCAGTTCGATACCCGCGCCGGTGCCGATGTCCGGCAACCCGGGCGCCTTGACCAGGCCGTGCGCCACGTCGACCCGGAACCCGTCCACGCCCAGATCCAGCCAAAAGCGCAGGATGTCCTCGAACTCGGCCCGGACCTCCGGGTGTTCCCAGTTCAGGTCCGGTTGCTCGGGGGCGAACAGGTGCAGATACCAGTCGCCGTCCGGCAGCCGGGTCCAGGCTCGCCCGCCGAACACCGACTCCCAGTCGTTGGGCGGTAGTTCGCCGTCTGCGCCACGGCCGGCGCGGAAGTGGTAGCGCTCCCGGGCGGCCGAGCCGGGACCGGCCGCCAACGCCTCGACGAACCACGCGTGCGCCTCGGAGGTGTGATTGGGCACCACGTCGACGATCACCCGCAGATCGTGTGCGTGTGCGTCGCGCACCAGTGCGTCGGCGTCCTGCAACGTCCCGAACAGCGGGTCCACGGCCCGGTAGTCGGACACGTCGTAGCCGTGGTCGGCCTGCGGGGACGCGTAGAACGGGGTGAGCCACACCGCGTCCACCCCCAGCTCGCTCAGATAACGCAACCGGCTGCGCACCCCGAGCAGGTCGCCGATCCCGTCACCGTTGCCGTCCGCGAAGCTGCGCACGTACACCTGATAGATCACCGAATCGCGCCACCATCCGGTGGTCGTACGGGAGTTCGTGGTCGAGACAGTCATCGATGAGCATCCTTGACGGGATCGGAGAGCGAGAACGCGAACAGGAACAGGAACAGGAACGGGACGAATACGGAAACCGGGCCCACCCGGCGCAACCGCACTTCAGCTCTTCACCGCCCCCGCAGTCAGGCCGCCCACGATGAACCGCTGGAGGAACTGGAACAACACCAGCACCGGCACCGCGGCGATCAGCACCCCGGCGGCGAACACACCCCAGTTCCGGCCCACTCCGTAGGAGATGAAGTGGTACAGCCCGACCGCCAGGGTCTGCTTGTCCGGGTCGTTCAGCACCAGGCTCGCGATCACGAAGTCGTTGAGCGTCGCGACGAAGGACAGCAGCGCCACTACCGCCAACACCGGCGCCACCAGCGGCAACACGATCCGGAAGAACACCTGCGCGTGGGAGGCGCCGTCGATCCGCGCGGCCTCGTCCAGATCGCGTGGCACGGTGTCGAAGAACCCCTTCATCAGGTAGGTGTTCACCCCCAGCGCGCCGCCCAGGTAGATCATCACCAGGCCCAGCCGGCTGCCCAGCCCGATCGCCGGGAACACGTCGTCGAACGTGGACAGCAGCAGGAACAACGCCACGTAGGCGAGCAGTTGCGGGAACATCTGGACCAGGAGCAGGGTGGTCAGCCCGGCCTTTCGGCCGCGGAATCGGAACCGGGAGAACGCGTAGCCCGCACACGCACCCAGGAACACCGACCCGATCGCGGTGGCCAGGCCGACCACCATCGAGTTGACGAACCACTTGCCGAACGGATGCAGTGGGTCGTCGAACAACTCCCGGTAGTGCGTCCCGGTGGCGTCCGCGAACAGCTCGTTGGAGCCGGTCAGCGTGCCGCTCGGGTTCAACGACGCGGACAACACGAACACCAGCGGGAAGACCGCGACCAGCACCGCGAGCACGCCGATCAGGTGCCGCCAGCCGATCCGGACGAACCAGCGGATCATGTCTGCTCCTCGAACGCGCGGCTGCGACGCAGGCCGATGACGGAGATCGCGGCGACCACCACGAAGATCAGGATCGAGACGGCGCAGGCCATGCCGTACTGGCGGTTGCTGCCGCCGAAGGCGAGCTTGTACACGAGCGAGATCAGCAGGTCGGTCGAGCCGACCTCGATCGGGGCGTCGGGATCCTTGGGGCCACCGCCGGTGAGCATGTAGATGACGTTGAAGTTGTTGAAGTTGAAGGCGAAGGTGGCGATCAACATCGGGGTGACGGCGGTGAGCAGCAGTGGCAGCCTGATGTGCCGCAACACCTGCCATCGCCCGGCACCGTCGATCCGGGCCGCCTCGGTGACCTCGGCCGGGATCGCCTGCAGCGCGCCGGTGCAGATCAGGAACATGTACGGGAAGGAAATCCACACGTTGACCGCGAGCACGCTCAGCCGGGCGAGCCAGGGATCGGTGAGCCAGGGGATGTGCGCGCCGTCGAGCAACGAGACGTTGACGTAGCCGTAGTCGGTGTTGAGCATGCCCTGCCAGACCAGTGCGGCCAGGAACGCCGGGAAGGCGTAGGGCAGCATGATCAACGAGCGGTAGATCCGGTGCCCGCGCAGGCGTTTCCCGTTCAGCACGGTCGCCAGCAGCAGGCCGATCCCGAACGGCAGCGCGACCGAGACGCCGGCGAAGAAGAACGTCCACACCAGCACGCCCAGGAACGGCCCGCGGATGTCCTCCTCCGTCAGGATGCGTCGGAAGTTGTCCGCACCGACGAAGACCTTCCAGCCCGGACTGAGTCGGCTGCCGTCCGGCGCCGCGAACACGCCGTCCGAGGTGGGCCGGTAGACGACCCCGCGGGCCCGGTCGGTGATCGTGTCCGCGGCACGGTCGTAGGCGAGTGTGGATCGGTAGGCGGCGGCGCTGATCCCGTCCGCGGTGCGCAGGCTGCCGCTGTTCGGGTCGCCGGTCACCGGCACCCGCAGGGCGCTGATCTCCTGTTGCCGGCCCGCGATTTGGCTGTAGGTCAGCGGCCGCCAGCCGGGCGCGGCCACCGCGCGGCCGGCCGGGTCGCGCACGGGTTGTTCGACCGGCTCCAGCGGGTGGCCCGGCCAACCCAACCGCACGCTGCGATCGGGCCCGGTCACCAGCAGGCCGAGCCGATCGCCGCGCGCGACGACCGAGGCGGGCCGCACCGGCGAGTCGGGGACGCGGGTCTCGCTGTGCGCGAGGATCGCCGCGACCGCGTCGGGCTTGTCGCTGTTGTGTCCGTCGCCGTAGTTGGTGAAAGCCGCGACGCCGGTGTACAGCACCACGTAGACCTGGTAGACGAGCAGCAGCGCGATGCCGGGCGCGAGGTACTTGGCCGGCACGTGCCGTTTGGTGGCGTAGACGATGTTCACCGCGACCGTGCCCACGAGCAGGGCGCCGAACATCCACCACGAACGATCCGCGGCCAGGGCGAGCAGCCCGTAGACCGCGAGGGCGTCGACGACGGCGAGCAGAACGATCCGGGCGGCGAGGCCGCCGAGGCCGCGGCGGCGGGCCAAGGCGGGCCGGCCTTCGGCCGGGGGCCGCCGACCGGGTGGGGCGTGCGGCGGCCGGGTGGGCAGGGTGTGGGTCACGGTCTCTCCTCGTCCGCTCCGCGTCAGCCGGCGGCGATCTTGGCGCGGATTCGGCCGGCCATCGCGGTGGTCAGCTCCGCCGGGTCGCCGCGGCCCTGGACGATGGCCAGTTGGGTCAGGCCCCAGTCGGCCCAGACGCTGTCCATCGCGGGCAGGTTCGGGGTCGGCACCCCGGCCTGCGCGGCGCGGGCGAAGCCGGCCACCACCGGGTCGTTCGCGACCTGGTCCAGTACCGCGGTGGTCGCCGGGACCCGGCCGCCGGTGTCGTACAGGGCGCGCTGGGCCTGCGGGGTGGACAGGTAGTTCAGGACGAAGTCCTGGGCCAGGATCGGGTTGGCCGACTTGGCGCCGACGAAGAAGCCCTGTACGCCGACGAACGGTCGGGCCGGGGCGGTGTCCGCGCCGGGCACCGGGTCCACCGCGAACGGAACGTGTGCGGCCTTGAAGGTGGCCGCGTCCCACGGGCCGGCGAGCAGGAACGGGGTCCGGCCCTTGAGGAACGCGTCGGTGGCGATGTCGGCGGTGAGCGAGGTGGAGAGCACGCCGTCCTTGCCCAGTTCGCGCAGCCAGGGGGCGAAGCGCAGGCAATCGGGGCTGTCCAGTTCGAGCTTGGTCGGGTCGTAGGCGCCGTCCGGCTTGTTGCCGAAGACCCGACAGCCGAACGAGGTCTGCAACGGGTAGAGGTGGTACGGCGATCCGCTCTTGGCGTCGACCGGCACCGCGACCGGCAGCTTGGCCTTGCCCTCCTCGACCAGGCGGCGCCCGGTGGCGAGCAGTTCCGCGAACGAGGCGGGGGCCTGCGGCGCCAGTTCGGTGTTGCGCAGCAGCGCGATGCTGTCCAGCGCGTAGGGCAGCCCGTAGGTCCGACCCTCGTAGCGCATCGCCTCCAGCGCGACCGGGGAGAACGCCGCGGCGCGGTCGCCGAGTTCGAGCGGCGCCAGGACGCCGTTGTGGACGAGCTTGCCCAGCCAGTCGTGCGGGCCGACCACGACGTCGGGGCCCTGGCCGGTCGGGGCCTGCGACACGAAGTCGTCGCGGATCTCGCCCAGTCCCTTCTGGACGACCTTGACCTTGACGCCCTTGTCCCGGGTGAACGCGGCGGCGATGTCCTGGAGCGGCTTGGCCCGGGCGTCGTCGGCCCAGACGGTGAGCGATCCGGTGGCCGCGGCCGGGCCGGACGCGGCGGGCGCGGCGCTCTTGTCGCCGCCGTCGCCGCCACCACCACAGGCGGTGGCGAGCAGCGTCGCGGCGAGTACGGCCGGCAGCAACAGGCGTGATCTCACTGGGTTTCCTCCTCGGATGTGCGCGCGTCGTCGGCCGGGGCCGTGGCGAGGACCGGTGCCTGCTCGGCGTTCGGGTCGCTCCAGGCCGGTACGTGCAGCCGGATGTGCCGGTCGCCGTCGTGATGGAACGGGTCGCGGATGGTGCTGCCGTCCTCGTGCAGGCCGTCGCAGCGCCAGCCGCGCCCGACCGCGCCGTTGAGTCCCACCCCGCGCGGCAGTCGCCAACTGCCGTGATAGCGACCGGCGGCCACTCGGGTGGTGACCAGGCCGGAGTAGTACACGGTCTCCTCGGCGGGCAGGTCGGCCGCGGTGGTCAAGGTGACCTCCAGGAGCGCGTCCGCGCCGCCCTCGACCACCTCGATCGTGCCGTGCGCGGTGTGTCCCTCGACCGTCGCGGCGAGTTCGACCACACCGGGCCGGACCGGCGCCACCCGGGCCGATCCCAGCGCACGCAGCGCGTCGGCCGGTGTCCAGGTCGGCTCGACGCCGAGCACCGAGTAGACACAACCGTCGGCGCGCACGCCCACCGGCGCCACGCTCGCCTGCGGCTGCCCGGTGGCGAGCACGATCCGCTCGGGCAACCGCAGTCGCCGCAACGGCGATTCGGCGTCGCCGAACAGGTGCAAAAGCGCGCTGCCGACCCGCTCGGCCCACGCGCTCTCGTGGTGCGGCGCCTGCGGATCCTCGTGGAAGCGCACCTCGCGGTCCGGCGCGTAGCCGAGGTCGGTGATCAGGTGGTCCACCAGGTCGCGGGTGTGCCGGACGGTGATCAGGCCCTCCATGCCGCCGATGTCCGCCCAGATCCGGGCCGGCCCGCGGGCCTGCTGCCGCCGGTAGACCGGCGTCTCGGCGAGCGTGACCGGATCGACGAAGACCAGGAACGGCGAGAGCACCCCGGCCAGCCCGAACACGTCCGGGCGACGGAAGGCCAGGTGGTAGCTGACCAGGGCGCCCATCGAGGAGCCGAGCACGGCGGTCGCGGCCGGATCCTCGGTGACCGCGTAGCGGGCCGCGATCAGCGGGCGCAACTCCTCGATCAGGAACCGCTCGTACAACTCGCCGCGGGCCGACGCGCGCGGGTCGCGCGGGTAGGGCACGTGGTGGCTGTACTCGGCCCCGCGCGAGTCGCGGCCGTTGTCCACGGCCACCGCCACCAGCGGCGGCAGCAGGCCGGCGCCGATCAGCCGGTCCAGCGTCTCCTCGACCCGCCAACTGGGTTCCCGGCCGGTGCGGGCGAACACGTGTTGTCCGTCGTGCAGCCACACCACCGGGTAGGGGCCCGCGAGCGGGTCGTAGCCGGCCGGGAGGTACACGTGTACGTCGCGGGTGTTGTCCAGGTGCGTCGAGCGCACGTCGGTCAGCGTCTCGATCACGCCGGTGTCGGCCGCGGTCGCGGTCATCGTCGGGTGCTCTCCCGTCTCGGTGCCAGATGCCGGGGTGCCGGCGGGGGTTGCTCGGGTCACGGCTGCTCCGCCCGCCAGACGTGGAACGCGGGCCCGTCGCCGGGCAGCGGTTCGCCCGCGCGCAGGTCGGGGCCGCCGGTCAGGCTGCGTGCCGTCACCGGCGCCGCGATCGGGGTGTGTCCCGCGCGATTGACCTGGATCAGCAGCGTCTCCTCCGGCAACCACCGCTCGTACAACACGGTGTCGGCGGCACAGTGCAACCAGCGCAGCCCGCCCGTGCGCAGCGCGGGATGCGCGTTGCGCAGGGCGATCAGGTCGCGATAGGTGCGATACGTGTCCCGGTCCCAGCGGTCGCGGTCCCAGGGGAAGGGCCGCCGGCCGTCCTCCAGGTGCACGCCCTCCACCCCGACCTCGTCGCCGGCGAACACCATCGGCAGCCCGGGCAGCGTGAACATCAGGGCGGCGCCCAGGTGTTGGCGGTCGCGGCCGGCCATCGACCGGAACCGCTGGGTGTCGTGCGAGTCGAGCAGGGTCAGGTTGTGGGTGTACGAGCGCCACGGCAGCAGCGCGGCGAAGTCCCGCATGACGGCTGCCAGTTCGGCGCCGCCGTAGCCGGGGATCGGACCGGGCACGCCCCAGAACTCGGTGAGCGGCGCGTCGGCGAGCCAGCCCCAGACCGGGCGGGTGAAGCCGGAGTAGGCCATCGTGCCCTGCCAGCCGTCGCCGCGCAGTGCGGCGGACGCGTCGTGCTGGTGCTCGGCGAGCAGCAACGCGTCCGGCGCGGCGGCGGCCAGGGTGGCTCGGGTCGCCCGGGCCACCTCGGCGTTGCGGTCCTGGGTGCCGTACCGACCGGCGGACTGCGCGACGTCGATCCGCCAGCCGTCCAGGCCGAAGTCGCGGGGGTAGCGGGCGACCACCGAGTCGGGCCCCTCGTACAGCCGGGTCCGCAGTTCGGCCGAGGCGTGGTCGAACTTGGGCAGCGTGTCGACTCCGCAGAACGACGCGTAGCGGCTGCGGTCGTCGGCGTCGAAGTAGTAGAAGTCCGCCTCGACCGAGTTCGGTTCGGTCTGACCGCGGCGGAACCACTCGTGTCCGTCCCCGGAGTGATTGAGCGTCAGGTCGCCGATCACCCGCATCCCGCGCCGGTGCGCCTCGGCGGTCAGCGCGCGCAGCGCCTGGTCGCCGCCGAGCAACGGGTCGACCCGGTCGAAGGTGGTCGCGTCGTAGCGGTGGTTGGAGCGGGCCGGGAAGAACGGCGTGAGGTAGAGGACGTTCGCGCCCAGTGCCCGGATGTGGTCGAGCCGGTCCAGGACTCCCCACAGGTCGCCGCCGTACATCTGTTGCAGGGCGCCTTCGCTGCCCCAGCCCACCGGGTCGTGCCATGCCGCGGGCCGGGCCCAGTCCGGCATGGCCGCGTCGCTTTGCCGGGCGGAGCGGGCGAAGCGGTCGGGGAAGATCTGGTAGACCACCGCGTCGGCCGCCCAGGCGGGCGGCGCGGGGTGGGTGGTGAGCGTGAAGTCGCCGGTGTCGGGCACGTCGCGGGTGGCGACGCCGGCGGCGGTGAGCCAGCGGTTGCCCTCGGGAGTGCCCAGCAGGAAGCGGTAGCCGAACTCGGTGCTGCCGACCTCGACGCCGACCCGCCACCAGGTCTCGTCACCGACCACCCGGTCCACCGTCGCCTCGGTGAAGACCGGTTCCCCGTCCAGCTTGGTCCGCACGTGTACGCGCCCGGTGCCGGCCGCGGTGCGGGTGCGGACGAAGAGCTCCACCTGGTCGCCGGGCTGCGGCGACGGGTTGCTCACGTAGCCCGGCGAACCGTCGTGATGTGCCGCTGTGTTACATGGTGTTTCCGGTGGGTGCATGGTGTTTGCGACTCCGAAACATGCCGTTCATCAGGTCGAATGCCGAGGAGCGTAAAAGCAATCCGCGAACGACTGCAACACTCTGCAACATGTTTCAAAGATTTTGTTGCAGCGGCGAAACGCGTTTCGATACCCTGAGCGTGCCGCCAGGGGCTTCGGGGAGAGGCCCCGACACAGAGGGGGAGGTGACTGTCGCGTGACACCGGAGCGACCTTCGGTCCGTAGGATCGCCGACCGGATCGGGGTGAGCGCGGCGACCGTGAGCCGGGTGCTCAACGACAAACCCGGGGTCGCCGAACACACCCGCACCCGGGTCCTGGACGCCATCCGCGAGCAGGGCATGGTCGCCCCCGCCCCGGCCGGCCAACCGTTCGTGGGCATCGTCGTCCCGGAATTGGAGAACCCCGCCTTCGCGCTGCTCGCCGGCGCGATCGAGGCGCGGCTGAGCCAGTACGGCGTCACCGCCCTGATCGGCAGCTCGACCAAGCACGGGCCCACCGAGTTGGACTACATCGAAACGCTGTTACGGCGTGGCATCGAGGGGCTCGTCCTGGTCTCCGGGCGGCACGCCAACCCCGAGGCCGACCACGGCTTCTACTGGCACCTGCACCGCAAACACGTGGCGATGGTCCTGGTCAACGGCGGTGTCCCGGGCCTGCCGGTATCCACCGTCACCACCGACGAGGCGGCCGGCGCCGCGATGGCGGTGGCCCACCTGCACAGCCTCGGACACACCCGGATCGCGCTGGCGGGCGGCGAGGAGTTCTATCGCCCGTCCCGACATCGACTCGCCGGCTACCGGGCGGCGATGAAGGCCGCCTTCGGCGGTTGCGACGACGCGCTGTACGTCGAATCCACCTACTCGATCACCGGCGGCCAGGCCGCGGCGCGCCGACTCCTGGACGCCGGCGCGACCGCGATCGTCACCGGCAGCGACCTGATGGCGCTGGGCGTGATCTCGGCCGTGCGCGAGGCCGGCCGCCGGGTGCCGCAGGACATCTCGGTGGTCGGCTACGACGACTCCTACCTGGCCGCACACAGCGATCCACCGCTGACCACGGTGCAACAGCCGATCGAACAGATGTCCACCGCCATCGCCACCGCCATGTGGCAACAACTCCAGGGCTACCACACCCCGCACGTCGACCACCGGTTCGCGCCGCGCCTGATCGCCCGCTCCTCCACCGGACCCGCCGAGCCGGACCGGGCCTGACCCGAGGCGGCGACACCCACCGGCACCGCCCCGACCGGGATCACCGGTCGGGGCGGTGCCGTCCCTCACGTGCCCCGGACCCGGCCCAGGGTGTGCAGCAGGTAGTGGGCGTTGTCGTAGGGGTTGGCGCCGGTGTGCGGCCGGGTCGGGAGCGGGTGTCCGGTGAAGGGGCGGTGCCCGTCGAACTCGCTGACCAGCACCCCCTCGCCGCTGGTCGACTCCGGAAGCCGTCGGGTGACCCCGTGCACCTCGGCCGCCGGGATCGTGCCCCGCAGCAGGCACCGGTCGCCCCGGGGCACCTGCTCCTCGGGGACGGCCCGCGCACCCGTCAGCAGCGCGACCACCGCCCCCACACTCGCCGCGGGCGCCTCCAGTTCGAACCGGTGGATCGGCTCGAACACCCTGGTCCCGGCCTGCTTGAGCGCGTCGCCGAGCACCAACGGCGTCACGTTGCGGAAGTCGCCCGCCGCACTGAGCGGGCTCGCGTAGCCGGTCCGGGTCAGCGTCACCGCGCAATCCAACACCTCCCAGCCGTGCACACCCTGCCGCAGCGTGCCGTGCACGCTCTCCTCGATCGCCCGGTGGAAGGCGAGCGGCAACCCGCCGAGCCGGACACCCAGCCGAAAGACGATCCCGGCCCCGGGTGCCGCCGGCTCGATCCGCAGACCCACGGTCGCCCAGAAGAAGTTCACCCCGTCACCGGCGATCTCGCGCACCGCCTCGCCCACCCCGACCGGCTTCTCGAAGTACAGCGGACGCGACGGCGCGAAGGCGACCCGAAGGCCGAACGTGTCGGCCAACGTCGCGCCGATCACCTCCTTCTGCACCTCGCCGTACAGGCGCACCGAGATCGCCCCGGTCTCCTCGTCCGCGCGCACGTCGATCATCGGATCCTGCTCGGCGATGCGTTGCAACGCGGCGTACAGCGCGGGCCGTTGCCGGGGGCTCTCCGGCATCACCCGCGACTCCAGGGTGGGCGGGGCGAACAGACCCCGGGTGGGCAGCCCGTCGGCGGATCCCAGTTGGTCGCCCACCCGCACCTCGGCCAGACCACGAACCTTGGCGATCGTGCCCGCGATCGCGTCCGCGTCGCGCAGCCGGGTGCCCTCGTCGAACACCTGGACCGCGGAGGTTCGTCCGGTCAGTTCGATCACCGCGCCGCCGTGGTCGCGACGGTGCAGGGTGACCTCCGCACGTGGGCGAAGGGTGCCGCTTCGGGTCCGGACGTACGCGATCTTCTCCCCCGCGCGACCGCGCTCGATCTTGAGCACCACACCCCGCAACGGCTGCTCGGCCGCCTCCGCGCCGACCCGGGGCAGCAGTTCGGCAATGCCCCGGACCAGATGCTCGACGCCCTCCCCGGTGATCGCCGAGCCGAAGAACACCGGGTACGCCCAGGCGTGTTCGACATGGCGCGCCAACTCGCGCCGGTAGTCGGCCTCGGTGAGGATGACCCGGTCGTCGAGATAGGAATCCACGAACGCGTCGCCGTGGTCGGCGAAGGTCTCCGCGAGCCGGGCGGTGAAGCCCTCGTCGCTGCCGGTGAACGGCAACCAGCGGGCGCCCGGAGTGCCGAGGTCGTCGACCGAGCCCATCGCGACGCAGTTCGGGCCCAGTTCGGCGGCGATCGCGTCGAGTACCTCGGCATACCGCGCACCGCGGCGATCGATCTTGTTGACGAACACCAGAACGGGAATGCGCAACCGGGCAAGTGAGCGGATCAGTACGCGCGTTCGGGCTTGCACACCCTCGACCGCGGACACCACGAGCACCGCGCCGTCGAGCACCCGCAGCGCCCGCTCGACCTCGGCGACGAAGTCGGAGTGGCCCGGCGTGTCGATCACGTTGACCCGAAGGTCCCCGATCCGAAACGCCACCACGGCGGACTGGATGGTGATCCCGCGCCTGCGTTCGAGTTCCAGTGAATCGGTCTGGGTACTGCCGGCGTCGACGCTGCCGATCCGGGTGATCACACCCGCGTCGAACAGCAGACGCTCGGTCAGGCTGGTCTTGCCGGCGTCAACATGCGCGACGATCCCGATATTCAAGTGGTTCATGACGGCCAGTGGCTCCCGCGGCGGCGTTGATGGGACGAACTCCGTTGAGACCGCTGGTCTTTCGGCGCATGATTCGCTGCCTTCCACGTCGATTCGTCCCATGCAATGCGCTCCGACCCTAACACCGCCCCCGGCCGCCCCCGGATTCCCGCTCCCGGCCCGGCGCGGCGTCCCACCGGCCGTCACCACACCCGGCCCCGCGCGCCCGCGCGCCGCGCACAACACGCGCACCGCATCGCGAAACCACTCCCGCGCCACCCGCCGCTGCGTGCCGCGCTCCCGGCCCCGCTGTCACCGCCGCTGCGTGCTCGGTACCGCCCTCCGCTCCTCCACGCGTCCCATGTCCCGTTGCAGCTCGCGTCACAGCTCCCGTTGCAGCTCGCGTCACAGCTCCCGTTGCAGCTCGCGTTGCACGTATGCTCCGACCTGCACTGTTACTCGGAAAGCAGACTCCCCGAGCGGCCCGAAGCCGCAGCGGCGGCGGTGGCCAGAAGTTGCGGCAGGGTGCCGACGAAATCGGGCAGCATGCGCGCCGCCACCACCCAGGCCTCCGGGTCGGCACCAAGCGTGCGGCCGGTGTGCTCGGCGACGACCTCGCGCGCCGCGCGCGCTTCATCGGGGAGGAGCACGGCCAGGACGTCGACCGTTTCGAGCAGGCGGCCCGCGGGGTGGAAACGTTCGACCATGTCCCGGACGTCGAGCCGCCGGTCCGCCAACACGTCGACGAACCACGGCAGCAGGGTCGGCGTTTTCCAGGCGTGGGGCATCGGGTGGTCGAGCGCGAGGAAGGCGTGTCGCGGCGAGCGGCCGGCCAGGCGCAAGGCGAGGTACGGATCGGATCGACAGGCGGGCAGGCTCAGTTCCTCGGGGCAGTCCGGGTGCATGGCCAGGTGTGCCAGGGTCGCGGCCGGCAACGGCTCCCGGTCGTGCGCCGCGACCGCCGCGGGCCACAACTGCGGCGCCGGGTGACGCACGGCGAGCGTCGGCGCCTGGCGCATCGCGGCGACCAGTGCGTCCGGCCGCTCGTGGCGCGCCACTTCGGCCCGCAACCGCTCCGGCCCCCGCGAATCGATCGCGATCGAGCGCGCGAACCGCGCGATCTCGCCGTCCGGACCGAGCCGGTACAGCAGATGCGGATCCGCCAGCGCCGACGGCCCGCGCGCCTCACAGATGCCGAGCAGCGCGCGCAGCACCCCGGCGACGCCCAGTTCCGTGTGATAGAGCCCGAGGGCGCGACGGATCAGCTCCGGGTGGTGTCCGAACACCGCCTCGGCACACCCGTCGCGCACGATCGGCGCCGGCCGCTCCCGGCTCCCGGCGGGCAGCGGCACCCGTCGCGGAGCGTCCCGCCGGGTGGCCCGGAAGATCGCGTCGCGGGTTCGCCGGTCGGCGCCGGCCTCCAGCAACGCGGCGTTGACACCCGAGTGATGCAGCGCCAGGAACTCCGGAGCCCGCGCCGGGCACGTATCCAACCGGTCGGGCAGGTCCTCGGCCCGAATCACGCCCGTGCGCAGCAGCGGGCCGATGACACTCGGGCCCAACCTCTCGCGCGCGGCCAGGAATTCGTGGATCAGGCCGACCGGGAGCATCGCGATCACGCGGGCGGCCACCGGCGCGGGAACCCGACTCAGCAGACCCAGCGGGGTCAGCACCGTCGGGCCGGCCGCGGGCCGACTCCCGCTCCCGGTGGACCACACCCCGCGCTGCGGAACGCCGGCCCAGGAGGCGTTCGTGGCGTCCGTACACAGTCGACCGAAGGTGTACGGATGGCCCGGTGCCCGGTCGATCAACCACTGCCAGGCGATCGGTTCGTCGCCGGGCAGCAGGCCCGCCGCCTCGTCCAGCACCCGCTCCACGGGCCCGTTGCGCCGGCCGCCGGCCCAGGACGTCCAGCACGCCACGGTGCGCACCGCCGCCCATCCGGGGGTGCCCTCCAGGGCCACCTGACGGAGCGTCACCACTCGGTGCGCCAAGGCCGCACCGAGCGCCAGGCAGGTGGTCTCGGCAAGGGGGACCACGACCAGCGCGAGCAGGGCCGCACGGGGGCAGTCCGCCCGCACGACCAACTCCGCGCGCACGGCGTCGGCGAGCGGATTCCGGCGGTGCTCGCGCACGACCGTGTCCCAGTCGACGGCCGGGAGCCGGGCCGGGGGCACCTCGACCCGCCCGAGTCGGTTCCGCACCCGGGCCGCGAGCCCGTCGTCGGCATACCCGAACAACGATTCCTCGGCGACCGGGTCGGCGCCGTCCCCGTTCCCCATCCGCTCACCCCATGGACTGATCACCGAGCACGATCCGCGCGATCAACGCGCGTCGGCTGCTCACCCCGACCTTGGTGAAGATCGCCTTGAGATGATCCTGGACGGTGTACGGCGTCATGGCCAGGGCCCGGGCGATCTCCTTGGTGTCGTTGCCGCGGATCGCCCGCAGCGCCACCTCCTGCTCCCGGCCGGTCAGCCCGTACGCGGCCAGATACAGCGGCATCGTCTCGGCCGGGGACGCCGGCGAGGCGACCACCGCGACGTGGCCGTCGGCGAGGCCCTCCAGCAGCGCGGCGTGCAGCACGAACCAGCGCCCGTCCCGGGTCCGCACCCGCGCCTTGGCCTGCGAGGTCGGCACCCCCGACGCGGCCAGCCTGGCATGTTCGGAGACCATCGCGAACGCGGTCGGCACCGCGAGCACGGGCAGCGCGTCGTCGGCGAGATCGGCGAGCAGGCCCTGCCCCCGCTCGTCGGCCGCGACCAGGCTGTTCCCGGGGCCGAGCACGATCGTCGCGGGGACCTGATCGGCGGCCGGCGACCATGGACTCCCGCTGTGGCAGGTGCGCAGCGCGTTGCCGATGTGCCGGGCCGCGACGTCCGCCAGGTCGCGTTGTCGGCCCAGGTACAGGCCGCGGTCGGGCGCCCGCATGAACGCCGCGCACCCCCACATGCCGCCCTGGGTGTCGAACACGGTCCGCATCTCGTCCCCGAAGCCGGCCGGTGAGATCTGTTCCCGAAATCGCAGACTGCGCTCGGGCCGGCCGCGGGTCGCGCGACCGATGGTCTCCGCCCGGAACCCGCTGCGCCGAATCTTGGTGAAGGTGGCCACGTCGTCGTGCCACACCTCGAACCGCACCGCGTCGTGGAAGCCCTCCAGGCTGAGGTCGTCGCTTTGTACCGAGGTGACCAGACCGGTCGCCGGATCGGCGGTGTGCCAGCAGACCGCGTCGAACTCCAGCACCTCGCGCAACAGTTCGTCGCACCGCCGGAAGATCTCCGCCGCCTCCAGGCCCGCCCGGCCAGTTCGCGCAGTCCTTCGATCGCTCGCTGTGCGCTCGCGCCGCGTAATGCCATGGCGCGAACGTAACACGCAGAGAGCAAGCCGGTCCGTAGCGCGATCATCGTTGCTTCGCTGTCGACCGCTTCCCGAAAACCTCCCAGAAATCTGGGATTTCCCCGAACCCGTCGACATCGCGAGGATGACCGGGACGCGTTCCGTGGCGCCGTGATCGACCGGCAGCTTCCCCCGGGGCGTCGGACCGCCCTGTGGATCCCCGCCCCGGACCGGGATCCGCAGGGCCGCTCCACCCCGTACCCGCGCCGCCTCGCCGTCGGGGAAGGCCCGTCGGGCCCCTCGCCGGAACCGGCCCGCTGCTGCGACGATCCTGGGGCGCCGGGCATCCGCGCGGCGTACGGTCGCGCCCGGTCGGCCGCATCCGGCGACCGGGCCGAGGGGCTGGAGGTCCGGCATCACCGGGAATCACGACATCGACACATCACGTCACGTGCACATCCGCACCGTGGACACCACCGCGCTCCCGATCGTGCTGGGCATGCTCGATCGCGCGGTGACCTGGCTGGTCGCCCACGGCCGCGAGGGCCAATGGGGCACCGAGCCGTGGTCCACCCGTCCCGAGGCGGTGCAACGCGTGGAGACGACCCTGCACGGCGGACACATCCGGCTGGCCGAGATCGGCGGCGAGCCCGCCGGCGTCTGCGTCGCCTCGGACACACCCTCTCCCTACATCCCCGCGGTCGACGAACCCGAGTGGTTCGTCAACCTCCTGGTCACCGATCGCCGTTTCGCCGGCGCGGGGGTGGGCGGCGCCCTGATCGAGGACGTACGCCGCGAAGCGGCCGAGCGGAAGGCCGAGTTGGTCCGAGTCGACTGCTACGCGGGCGGCGACGGCGCTCTGGTCCGGCAGTACCGGGCACTGGGCTTCACTCCCGTCACCACGTTCCTCGTGGAGCGCCCCGGACAGCCGCCCTGGCCCGGCCAGTTGCTGGAGTGGCGACCGAACTCCCGGTAGCCACAGGGGATCGTCGACGCGCCCGCGCCCGCGGCCGACCGGCAACGAGGCGGATGTTTCGAGGTCGCTTCGGTGACCGCACATCCACGCTCCGCGACGCGGGCGCAACTACCCATCCCCAATAGCAAGTTACTCGCGAGTATGCCGTGACTTGTTGCGCATTCACGCCTAGAACTTGTTCTCACTCCGTCCCAGAGTGAGGAACGTCACATGAGCGCTTCCCCCATGCGCAGCAACGATTCCAACGGTTTCTCGCGCCGCACCTTCATCGCTGGAACAGGTTCCATCCTGGGCGTCGCGGCCGTAGCCGGTCGCGCCGCCGCAGCCCCGTCGACGGCGGGTGCCGCGGCCGCCTCGATCCCCGCCGGGGCGCACGTACCGGCCCTGGTGATCGGCACCGGGTACGGCGGCTCCGTCGCGGCGCTTCGGCTGGCCCAGGCCGGCGTCGACGTACACATGATCGAGATGGGCATGTCCTGGGACACCCCCGGCCCGGACGGCAAGATCTTCGCCAACACCACCTCCCCCGACGCCCGTTCCTTCTGGCTGCGCACCAAGACCAAGCAGCCGCTGAGCAACTTCCTCGGTTTCCCGATCGACCGGGACATCCCCAAGTACACCGGCATCCTGGACGCCGAGGAATTCGCCGGCATCACGGTCTACCAGGGCCGAGGGGTCGGCGGCGGCTCACTGGTCAACGGCGGCATGGCGGTCACTCCCAAACGGGAGAACTTCGGCGCCATCCTCCCCTCGGTGAACGCCGACGAGATGTACAACACCTACTACCCGCGCGCCAACGCCGGCCTCGGCGCGGCCACCATCGATCCGGCCTGGTTCGAGAACACCGCGTGTTACCAGTACGCCCGGGTCGGTCGCAAACACGCCCAGCGCGCCGGCTTCCCGTTCGTCTTCGTGCCCACCGTGTACGACTGGGACTACATGAAGCAGGAGGCGGCCGGCGCCGTCCCCAAGTCCGCCCTGGCCGGCGAGATCCTCTACGGCAACAACTACGGCAAGAGGTCGCTGCAGAAGACCTACCTCGCCCGCATCAAGGAGACCGGCCGGGTCACCATCTCCGCGCTGCACAAGGTCACTTCGGTCACCCCCGCGGCCGGCGGCGGCTACACCGTGACGATCGACCAGATCGACACCACCGGCGCCACCACACTCACCAAGACCGTCACCGCCGACAAGGTCTTCTTCGCCGCCGGCAGCGTCGGCACCAGTAAACTGCTGGTCAAGCTCAAGGCCACCGGCGCACTGCCCAACCTCAACGCCGAGATCGGGCAGGGCTGGGGCGACAACGGCAACGTGATGTGCGGGCGCGCCAACCACATGTGGGATGCCACCGGTGCGCTCCAGGCGTCCATCCCCACCGGCGGCATCGACAACTGGAACGCCGGCGGCGCGTTCGCCGAGGTCGCCCCGCTGCCCACCGGCATCGAGACGTACGCCTCGTTCTACCTGTCGATCACCAAGAACCCCAACCGCGCCCGGTTCTCCTGGAACGCCGCGACCGGCAAGGTCGAGCTGAACTGGCAGGCCGCCTGGAAGCAGCCGTCGATCGACATGGCCAAGACCATCTTCGACAAGATCAACGCGAAGGAGGGGACGATCTACCGGACCGACCTCTTCGGCGCGTACAAGATCTGGGGCGACCACCTCACCTACCACCCGCTCGGCGGCGCCGTATTGACCAAGGCCACCGACAACTACGGCCGCCTGTACGGCTATTCCGGCCTGTACGTGATCGACGGCGCGCTGATCCCGGGCAACACCAGCGTCAACCCGTTCGTCACCATCACCGCTCTGGCCGAACGCAACATCGAGAAGATCATCGCCACCGACCTGTGACACCGCCCGGATCGGGTCGCCGGCCCCACCCCGGGTCGGCGACCCACCGGCCGTGCTCGCACCGGCGGACCCTCTCCTGCATCATGTGGGCGTGATCACCATTCATCTGAAGTACGAGATCGACGCCGACAAGCTGGCCGACTTCGAGGAATACGGTCGCCGCTGGGTCGGCCTGGTCAACCGGTTCGGCGGCACGCACCACGGCTACTTCCTGCCCAGCGAGGGCGACAGCGACATCGCGTACGCGCTCTTCTCCTTCCCCAGCTTCGCCACGTACGAGCAATACCGCATCGACAGCGCCACCGATGCCGACTGCCGAGCGGCCATCCGACTGGCCCGCGACACCGGCTGCATCAAGCGCTACGAACGCCGCTTCCTGCGCCCTCTCGACGACGGCTCCTGAACACGCCCTAGGCGAGAAGCAACGCCCGATCCCACCGGGGCAGGGTCGCGGTGGTGGCGGCGAGCAGCGCGAGGATCACCCCGGCCGCGCCGTCCAGCAGACCCGGGCCCGCGTCGCCCGGTGTCGGGTGCCGCACGAGCAGTTCCTCGGTCAACCGCGTGGCGGCAACACCCCACCTCGGATCACCCGTGTCGTGCGCGAAGCGCACGGTGACCTGGAGCAGCCCGGCGAGGCCGTGACACAACCCCGGCGCCCGGTCGACCAGCCGCTGCCGGTCCGGCCGGGCCAGGACCGCCGCCAGCGCGTCGACCGCCAGGGCGCGCGTCGCCTCGTCGTCCAAGGCATCGCCGGCCAACCACAGTGCCCGCGCGATGCCGGGCGCACCCGCGCACCAGGAGCCGTGTGCGGCCCGGGAGTCCGCCCCGGCCCGCCAGTTCGGCCCCCACGCGTCGTCCTGCCGGTACTCGCCGAGCAGCGCGATCAGGCGCTCGATCGCGGCGCGTTGCCCGTTCACCCGCAGATCCGCGGCAAAGGCCAGCGACAGCAGGGCCAGTGGACCGGCGACGCCGTGCGCCAGGCCCGACCGGGTCCACACCCCCGGCTCCGCGGACCGGCACAACACCGCGAGTCCCGCGCGCAGCGCCGCCCCGGCGGCCGGGTCGGCGGCGCGACCCAGCAGGTTCGTACAGGTCCCGGTGAGGCCGGAGATCAGGTCGAGTTCGGGACCGGCGCGCGGATCGTCGACCCGGGGTGCGATCGCCGTCGCCCGCGCCGGCCGCTCGGGTCCGAGCACCCACGCGGCGAACACCGGGCCGCCCAGGCCGCCGAACAGACCCGGAGCGGTGACCTGCGGCCGATCGGCGCCCGCCTCGGCCGCCGCCAACCAGCTCTCGGCCATCGCCCGCCAGCCCGCGCCGGGCCGGCAACGATCCAACTGCTCGCACACCACCGCCAACCCGGCACCCCCGCCGCCCAGATCGTGCCGAACGCGTCGCGGCGTGGCCCGCGGCCGGCCGGCCAGCAGCGCGACCCGCTCCAGCGCGGCCACCACGATCGGCCCCGACACCACCGGCGCCCACCCCTGGGACTCGCTCGACACGATCCCCACCCGCCGTCCGCTCGTGCCGAAGGACCGCCGGACGTTCCGTGCGGGTGGCCCGGCCACCCGCACGGAACCCTCGACGCCGAATCAGTCGAGCGCCGCCACGCACAGCTCGGTCCACTCGTAGCTGTGGTGACCCGTGTCGCAACACATCATCGGTTCGAGGTCCTGCTGCTCATCGGTCTCCGGCAGTTCCTGAAGTTCCAGTACGGAGCTCTCCATGCCTCATCTCCCCTTTCCGGGGTCGCGGTCGTGCCCGGTGGCCGGTCGGTCGACCAGCCACGAACGAGGTCCGCCGTGCGTCAGGCGGAGCAGGAAATCCAGCACGCCGGCCATCCCGACGCCGTACGCCGCGCACATCTCGCGCAGCGTGTCGTCCGGGACCAGCCACCGACCGTGCCGATGGGCGGCGCGCACCGAGATGCAGCCGGCGAGCTCGTGCGCCCGGGAGCGGTGCCGCTCGTCCCCGGTGGCCGCGTACAGATCGAGCAGCAGCTCCGCGTTGCCGGCCACGCCGTGACACGAGCCCGGCCCGATCCGCCAACGGTCGGCGTACACCGCGTGGGCCGCCCCCTCGGCCAGGTCCAACCACCGGTCCGTGCCGGTGACCTGCCACAGCCGGATCAGGAACGTGCCGACGCCGGAGGTGCCGTTGCACCAGAAGTCCAGTCCCGGCCGCTCGGCCCGCCCGGGGCCCTTCGGCCACATCACCACGCCCCCGCGCCGGTCGGCGATCGCCGCGAGCGCGTGTCCGCCGCCGAGCGCGACGTCGATCAGCTCGGGGCGGTCCAGGTCCCGGCCCGCCGCCAGCAGGAACGTCGCGTTGCCGGCCACCCCGTGCCCGAAGCCGTACAGCGCCGACCCGGCCAATTCGCCGCGCACCTGCGGACCCACCGGCCAGTCCACCCCGCCGTCGGCGGTCGCCAGCAACCGCAACACGGCGTCCGCGCACTCCCCGGCCCGCTCGGCGAACCGCCGGTCGCCGGTGGCGTGCCACAGGTGCAACTGGGCCGTGCCCGCACCGGCCAGACCGTGACACACATCGGGATTGCCGCCGGTCAGCGGGATGGCCAGGGCGTAGTCCGCCGCCCGCCGCGCCAACGTGTCGTCGGCCAGCGTCCGGGCCGCCTCGTACAGCGCCCAGGCGGTGCCGGAACGCCCGAAGTACAGCCCGGGCAACACCCGGTCCGGCCGGGTCAACCGGCGGTCGAGCCAGTCCGCGGCGGTCCGCAGCGCGGGCTCCGCGTCCCGTCGACCGCACCGCACCGCCCGGTCCAACACCGCAAGCACGCCGGCCGCGCCCAGTTGCACGTTGCACGGATCGCCGTCCGGCAACGCGCGCGGCGCGGCCCACAGCCGGTCCGCGTCCGGGTCCATCGTGTCCGCCAGGTGCCGCAACCCGTCCGTGAGCAACCGCTCCGGGTCGGCCGGCGCGGGCGGCCCGGCCCCGAGCCGGCGGGTCGGCTCGGGTTCGGCCCGCAGGAAGTCGGCGGCCTGTGCCAGGCTCCACCGCTCGCCCGCCTCGCCGGTGAGCCCGACGATCAGCGGCGCCAGGGCGCGCACCATCGGCAACCCGGGCGCGGCGGCGGCCACGATCGCGGCGATCCGCTCGCCGACCGGCCGCGCGGGCTCGGTCTCGGGGGCCAACACCGGGTTGATCCCGGCGCCGACCTGGAGCAGGGTCGCGCCCAGGCTGAAGCAGTCCGCCGCGAAGTCCGCCGCCGGGGCGACCCGGTCGGCTCCGGCCGAGCCCAGGTATTCGGGGGCGGTGAAGCCTCGGGTGCCGACCACCGGAACCCGGCTGCCGACCGGCACCGCGCTCTCCAGGTCCACCAGCACCGGGCAATCCTTGGGCGTCATCATCACGTTGCCCGGCTTGAAGTCGCGCAGCACCAGGGACTCCGCGTGCACTTGGGCCAGCAACCGGGTGAGTTCGCGGGCCAGTTCCCAACCGGCCGCGACCGGGATCCGGCCGTCGTCGCCGTGTCGGCGCTCCAGCCGGGCCGAGGTCCATCGGGTCAGACCGACGCCCTCGATCAGGTCCTCGACCAAGAAGACGTGGCCGCCGCTGTCGAATACCTCGCGCACCTCGGGCGCGATCCTTCGCGGCGCCAGGCGCGCCAACATCCGCGCCTCGTGCCGCAACCAGTCCCGCGCGTCGCGGCCGTCGGGCCCGGCCCCGACATGCGGACGGGCCTCCTTGATCAGGACCTGTTCGCCGGTGCGCTCGTCGCGCGCCCGGTAGACCCCGCCCCGGTTCGAGTGCCGGATCGCCTCACGGACCCGATACCGGCGCGCGAGCATCACCGCGTCGCCGCGACGCCGCGCGAGCAGCGCCGTGGGCGGCACCGCCAACGGGTCCACCGCCCAGGGCGGCGGGGAGAACCAGGGCTCGCGGCGGTCGGTCTCCGACGTGCCGTCGGGTGCCTGCAATCGGCCCTCGTAGAACCCCTCGTCGTTGAGTTCGCGCGGGCGGGCGAAGCAGCCGAACCGGTAGTGCACCACGCTGCCCGGCCGGTAGCGCCGATCCGAGAGAATGGCCGGTCCCGGCAGGCCCTCGGTCGCCGCGTGCAACTCGGCGGCGAGCAGCACCAGTTGCTCGTCATCGGCAGGGTAGGCGGTGATGAACTTGCCGGACAGGGCCCGGGCCGCCCGGACCCCGTTCAACTCGGCGGCGATCTGCGGATCGGCCGCGAACTTGAACGCGCACCCGTGGGCGAGGAGCACCCGGACCGCGCGCTCCAACACGTCCGGCGCGGATCGGGCGGTGCACGACAGGTGCAACTTCCAACCCTGGCGCCGTCGTACGTGCCCGGGAGGCGACACCATGCACCAGGGATCGCCATGCCATACCCGCCATGAATCGATGCGGTTCGTCTCGGTCAGAACCCGGGAAACCAATAACCGGTAGCTCGACATCACCGGCCCAGCCTGCCACCGCGATCGGGCCCCGACCAGAGTCGAACCTCGATATATCACCCGATTGCCGTACGCACTACGCCGTCGATCGACGGCACGCCCTCCCGCCTCCGGGCCCACGCCCGCACCCACCGCCCACACCCGCCGCCGCGATCCGCCCGCACCCGCGTCGGCGCCGCGCTCATCCGTGCGTGGACATCCCCTCGGACACCAGCAGACGCACCAACGCGTCCCGACCGCCGAGCCGAAACGCCGCCCGCTGCCGATCGGCCCCCGCCCCCTCGCGCAGCAGTCGGTGCACGAGCGCGTCGATCTGCCGATCGTCCCCGGCGTCCGCGAGCGCCGGTGCGACGTAGTCCAGCAGGCGGCCGACCAGTTCACCGGCCTTGAGCCGACGCGGCGCGTGCGGGTCGATCAACGCGTCGGTCAGCCCGTGCCGCGCGGCGTACCACTGGGCCGCCGCGACGAATTCGGGGGCCGATCGGGGCGGTGGTTGACCGGCCGTCGCGTCCCGCAACACCGTGGTGACCAGGGCCCGGACGAGCCCGGCGAGCATCACCGCGTCCTCCACCCGCAGTTGCACGTCCATCGCGCGGATCTCGACCGTGGGGTAGCGCTCGGAGAGCCGGACCTGCCAGTAGACCCTGGCCCGGTCGCGCAGAATGCCGGCGGCCAGCAATTCCTCGATCCGGCGGTCGTAGTCGAGCGCGTCGACGAACTCCGGCGGCATGCCGCTGATCGACCAGCGGCCGAACACGATGGTGCGCCAACTCGCGAAGCCGGTGTCTCCGCCCTCCCACATCGGCGAGTTCGCGCCCATCGCCACCAACAGCGGCAACCACGGGCGCAGCCGATTGAGTACGATCACGCCCGCGTCCCGGTCCGGGACGCCGACGTGTACGTGCATCCCGTTGACGAACATCTCGTCGACCAGGCGTGGCGCGTCCGCGTGCAGCGCGTGATAGCGCACCCGGTCGGTGAGCGGGATCGGCGTTTCGGAGCGGAACGGCGCGGTACCGGAGGCGACGAGCCGGCATCCCGCCTGTTCGGCCGCCGCGGCGACCGAGTGGCGCAGCCGCAGCAGGTGTCCGCCCACCTCGTCGAGGGCCGCGCACACCGGCGTCGCCACCTCGACCTGCACCTGCATCAACTCGGGCTGGATCTCGCCGCCGGTCACCGCCGGTTGCAGGTTCGCCGCCGCCCGGACCGTCTCGGCGACCGGCATCGGCCGGCCGTCGGCGGGATCCACGAGCAGGTACTCCTCCTCGACCCCGAACGTGATCATGCCCGGTCACCGACCGCCGGCCCCGCGCCGAACGCGGACCCGCGACCTGTCCAACGAAATCCGGAAGCCGTCCCGCGCCCCGCGGTCGAACCGGATACCGGGGCCGGTACAGGCCCCGCAATCGCACGCACCATCGTGCACTCCCTGACGCCGTGTCCGGCGGCGAGGCGCCCGTCCGGAGCGGCGTCGCCGGCCCGAGAGCCTTCGGCCCACATGCCGAGGGGCGCCGCCCGGCGCGACGCCCCTCCGGCGGGATCACCGGGTCAGACCGGCGTCTCCTCGTCCGCCCGATCGCCGGATCCGGCCACGGGATGCATGGTCCGCTCGACCTCGCTCATGCACGGGACACAGAACGTCTCCCGTCGCCGGGTGCCGTCCACCTCCCGGCCGGCCGGCAAGGTCTCCCCGCACATGGCGATGTCCTCGCTCTCCATGGCGTGCCACACCACACTCTGTGCGTCCTGGACCGCTCTCATCACGTGCATGTCCGCTCCCGTGTCGTGAGATCCATCGACCTCACCATGTAATCCGCTGCCGGCCGACCCTGCACTCCCAGGGCCTCCCGCGCCCGGGTCGATCCGGCCCGGCCGGGCGTCCGAGCAGGGAGAATCCCCGGTCCGGCCCCTGGGCCGCGCGGGTGACACGGGAGATCGGCGGCGCGCCGGGGTCACCACCGGCGGCGGCCTGGCGGTGCGCGGGTCAGTCCGCCAGCAGCCCGGTGCGCAGGCCGGCCAGGGTGCGCCCGAGCAGTCGGGAGACCTGCATCTGGGACAGGCCGAGTCGCTCGGCGATCTGCGACTGGGTCAGTTCCCGGCCGAAGCGCAGCGCCAGAATGGTCCGCTCGCGTTCCGGCAGGGCGGCGATCAGCGGCTTGAGCGCGTGCAGGTCCTCGACCCGGGCGAATCCCGGATCGACGAACGAGGCCCGCGCGGCATGCGCCGGCAGGGGCCCGTCCTCGGAGGCGGGGGCGTCCAGCGACTCGGCGGTGTAGCCGGCCGCCGCGGTCAGGCCCTCGGTCACCTGGGCGACGTCCAGGCCCAGGCGCGCGGCGAGTTCGGCCGCACCGGGCTCGCGATCGTGCTCGGCGGTGAACGTGTCCCGGGCCTCGGCCAGTTCGATGCGCAGTTCCTGAAGTCGGCGCGGGACGTGCACGGCCCAGGTGTGGTCCCGGAAGAAGCGCTTGATCTCGCCGGAGATGGTGGGCACCGCGAAGGTGGGGAACTCGTACCCGAACGCCGGGTCGAAGCGGTCGATCGCCTTGATCAGGCCGATCGTGCCGACCTGCACGATCTCCTGGGTCTCCTCCCGGCGCGAGCGGTAGCGGGACGCCACGAAGCGCACCAGCGGGAGATTGAGTTCGATCAGGGTGTTGCGTACGTACTGGCGCTCGGACGTGCCCTCTTCCAGGGACTTCAGCCGATCGAAGAGCACCCTGGACATCGCCCGCGCGTCGCTTGCGGCCGATGGTCCGGCGGTGTCCTCCACGAGAGCGGTGTCGGCCGGGGAGTCGGTCGCGATACCAAAGGTCATGCCACGTCCTTCCGGTGCGTCTCGCGCGGTGGGTTGTCGCCGCCCCACCCGATTCATGCACCATACACACGTTCCATCGGCGGCCGATGGGGTGGGCGTGGCGGCGCTCAGAGTCGGATCAGGCCCGCGTCCGTCGGGCGGAAGCCGCACGCGTCGACGTAGAACCGGCGCAGCCCGTCGTCGAAGTCGACGTGCAGCCACTCGCACTTCGCGGCCCGGGCCTCGCGCACCGCCACCGCGATCAGCTCCGCGCCGATCCCGCTCCGCCGATTGCGCCGGGCCACCACGGTGTCCAGGACGAACGCGTGCACTCCCCCGTCCCAGGCCACGTTGACGAAGCCGACCAGGCGATCGTGCTGCCACGCGCACACCCAGCCCAGGCTGTGCCGCTGCAACTGGGCGCGCCAGTCGATCGGCAGCGGCGGGTGCTCGAATCCCTCGGCGTGCAGCGCGTTGACGGCGGCGTTGTCGAAGTCGCCCCGCCATTCGAAGGTAACCGTCATGCGGCAATCCTAGGAAGTGCCAAGGCCGTTACCGGTGCTCGTCCGGCCCGGATCGCGGCACGGGAGGGAAATCCCGTGCCGCGCCGAACGGTTCGGACCGAGGCGCTCGCGCTACGGCGTGTTGCCCAGGGCCTGGCGCAGAGGCAGTGCGCCGGTGGCGATGTGGATCCCGCGGGACACGATCCGCGCGTTGGTCGAGTCCAGCAGCGACAGTTGGGACAGCGGCGCCGGTCCGTCGTCGTGCAGCGAACAGCACAGCAGCAACATCGTGCGCAACGCCCCCGGCGGGAACGGCGCGTCCGGCGCGGTGACCACCGCGCGCAGGGTGCGCCAGCGCACCGCCGCGTAGCGGCCGTCGTCGGACCAGTCCAGGCACACCGCGTACAACTCGGGACGGCGGACGAACGAGCCTTCCTCGGTGAGGATGTACGTGGTCGCCTGGGTCGAGTGGCTGCCCTCGGCGGCGCGGTAGAGCGCGGCCTCGACCACCTCCGAGGACATCGCCGGTACGGAGGCGCCGTCGTTGTGTCGGGCGGGGCGGGCCGCGACGCGGTCCACACGGTGCTTGGCGTCGGCTCGGTTGCGCCGGCTGCTCGGGCGACGATCGGTGCTCATGAGACAACCCTTCGGGCCGGGTCCGGAGCCCACGTGTGGGCGGGAGCGAGCAAATGCGCCGGTTCCACCTGGAAAAGCTGGGCCAGGCGTTCCACATCGTTGAGGTCGAAGGGGAGTTCGCCGGTGAATCGGCGCCAGGCCCAGGACCGGCCGTGGCCCAGTGCCTCGCCGATGGCGCCGTCCGTGTAGCCGTCCCGCCGTGCGAGCATCCGCACGTTGCGCACCACGATCATCCGGATCGGTTCGTCGGTGTCCGGGTCCGGGTCGGGTATCGGCTCCGCCATTCTGGTCCCACGCACCCCAGGCGCAACATCTCTCATCCGGGCAGCGTAGATCGCCGATTGCGGGAGCGGTAGTGCGGGAGAGGGACAATCGTCCCTCCCTGCGGGAAAGTTGCCGCGTTGCCGAACGTGCGGCCGAGTCGAGGTCGCGGGCGCGGGCCGGGTGCGCTCGGCGGCTCGGCCGACACGTCGGCCCACACGTCAGCCCGCGCGCCGGCCCTCGCCGGTGGCGGGCGGCGGGTTGCGCGCCGGGTTGTCGGCGCCCACCGTCCGGCGCGCGCTGGGTCCGGTGGCCGGGGGACGGACCGGCGCGTCGGACCGAGGGATCCCGGCCGCCGGAGGATCCACGGGTGGTTCGGGCGCCGACGGTGTCGCCGACGGGTGGTCGGGCGCGGACCCGGACACGCTCGGCGGCGTCGACACACCGATCGGCGGAGCGGGCACGGCGGGCGGCACCCGCACCGGGCGCGGGGCGTCCGACCCGCCGATCGAGCCGAGCAGCGCCCAACTCGCCGCCGCCGCGGCCACCGCCGCCATCGGCAGCGCCAGGCGCAGCGGGACGCGACGCCCGCGCACCGGCCCGGCGGGCAGCGGCACGTCCCGGGTCCGGAGCGTCCCGGGTGTCACCGTGTCGGCCCGCCGGCCCATCCAGTCGCGCAGTTCGGCCTCCAACGCGGCATGTTCGGGCGTGCCCGACCGTAGGGGTTCCGCACCGTGTCGGGTCACGTGTCGTCCTCCATAAGCAACCGGTGCAGCGCGGTCAGCCCGCGGCTCGCGGTGGATTTCACCGTGCCGGACGGGATGCCCAGCGTGCCGGCGATCTCGGATTCGCTGAGGTTCTCCCAGTAGCGCAGCACCAGCACCTCGCGTTGGCGCCGGGTCAGTCGCCCCAGCGCGTGCCGCAACCGCCGGTCGCGTTCGGCCCGCAGCGCGTCGTCCTCGGGCGAGGCCACCGGCGGCGGCACCGGCGGGATCCAGGCCCGGGCGGTCCGTCGTCTGCGCAGCACCGATCGGGCGCCGTTGACCACGCAGCGCCGCAGGTAGGCGGGTGGGTCGTCGAGTTCGCCCAGGCCCGCGCCGTAGCGGCGGAAGGCGGCCGTGAACGCCTCCTGCACGACGTCCTCGGCGGTCTCCTGGTCGTCCACCAGCAGCGTGGCCAGGCGCACCAGGCGGATCCGGTGCGCGTGGTAGAGCTGCGTCATGGTCGGCGGCGGCTCGCCGGCCGCCCGGGTCCGACGTCGGAACAGACCGAACGCACGCCGGCGCGGCGGCGCGGCCTCGACGGGCGGCGCCGGGTGGGCCGGGCTCGGGTCGTGCTGGACCCGGACGTGGGAATCCTGGATGGCGGTGAACTCCTCGGGTGCGTACCGATGGGGCGCGGTGCCGTGGGCCGGTGGTCTCGGTGGGCGCCGCGGCCGGCCGGTGTATCGGGGACGTCGACGTGCCCGATACACCGGCCGGTTCCGGGCTTCGGATCAGGCCGCGGTACGCCCGCGACGTCGGCCGAACACGATGGCGCCGCCGCCGAGCAGGAGCAGCCCCGCGGCGCCGCCTACGTACAGCGCGGTCTTGTCGTCACCGCCGGTCTCGGCCAGGCGCGGCGGCGCGGTCGGCGAGCCGGGCCGCGCGCCGGGCGGCGAGACGGCCGGGTCGCTGCCGGCGGGTCGCCCCTCGTCGGTCGGCGGCCGCGACGGGTTGCCCGGTCGGGCGGTCGGGGGTACGGACGGCGAACCCGGACGGTTGGCCGCGGGCGCCCCGGGGTCGGCGGGCGGGGTCGGCGTCGCGGCGCGGGGCTGACCGGGCGCGGTGGACGGGGCGACCCGGCCGTCCGAGGCGCGGGCCGAGCCGGCCGGCGCGCCGTCTGCGGCCAGCGCCGGGCTCGGCGCCACCAGCACGGCCGAAGCCGCCAGGACGAGGCCGGCGCCGAGGACACGGCCGACCAGGACCCGGGACCGGCCGCCGTGCGGCGCGGCCGTCGTGCGGCGCGGGGGACGCGGGGAGGGAATGAACACCGTTCTCCTTGTGGGGCATCGAACGGACCACCGGGCTTCCGGAGGCCGCCACCATCGAGTGACGGACATCCAGACGCGCGGCCTCGCGCCGGGTTCCCGATCCGGGAGAACTTTTTTCACCGGGCTCGAAATCGCCGAGCCGCGAACCCCGGCGACAACCCGGGCCGCGAACCGGGCAGGGACCGCCACCGCGTCGCGGGTGGCGCACCTTCATACCGAGACGGGTATAGCGAACCGCGAATTCGGCATTTGTATGTGATGTCTCCCGGGGTCAGGATCCATGTTAACGCGCTGTGAACATCGGCCGCCGCAACGGCTTTGCGGAGTGTCCACCCGCCCCCGAGTGAATAGGTCACCCATGCGTAATTCGGCTCCGACAAAGAGCGTGGACGACGGCGGAAAGGCCGCACGCAGAACGGCCGTCGCGACATTGGCCGGCACCACCCTGGAGTGGTACGACTTCTTTCTCTACGGCACGGCCGCCGCACTCATCTTCGACAAACAATTCTTCCCGTCCCTGAGCCCGGCGGCGGGCACGCTGGCCTCCTTCGGCACGCTCGCGGTGGGATTCGTCGCCCGACCCTTGGGCGGTCTGGTCTTCGGCCATTTCGGCGACCGTATCGGCCGCAAGGCGACCCTGGTGGTGTCGCTGCTGCTGATGGGCATCGGCTCGACCCTGATCGGCGTCATTCCCAATTACGACACGATCGGCTATTGGGCACCGGTCCTGCTCGTACTGCTGCGCATCGTCCAGGGCATCGGACTCGGTGGCGAGGGCGCCGGCGCGACGCTGATGTCCATGGAGCACGCGCCCGCCGGAAAACGTAACCTGTACGCGGGATTTCCGCAGATGGGGACGCCTGCGGGGCTGGTTCTGGCCAACCTGGTGTTCCTCGCCGTCAGCACCGGGATGAGCGATCACGCGTTCACCGGGTGGGGCTGGCGCATCCCGTTCCTGATGAGTTTCATCCTGGTCGCGGCGGGCCTGGTGATCCGCCTGCGGGTCACCGAATCCCCCTCCTTCAACGAGGCACGCGAACAGGACCACGTGGTCCGTTTCCCACTCGCCGAGGCATTCAAGGTCGGCTTCCCTCGACTCGGTCTCACCCTGCTGGCCGTGGTCGCCAATTCGGCCGTCGCCTATGTCTTCATGGTGTTCACGCTGTCCTACGGCACCAAACACCTCGACTACGGAAAGCGCTTTTTGATCCTGAGCATCTCGGCCGCCGCCGTGCTCTGGTTCGCGAGTATTCCGCTGTGGACCCGAATTGCCGACCGATACGGCCGGCGCACCATGTTCATCGGCGGTTCGGCCGCGATCCTGGTCTGGTGTATCGCCTTCTTCCCGTTGTTGAACACCGGGAATTCGGCGCTCGCCGTTCTGGCCCTCGCCGGCATGGGGCTCATCATTCCGGTCACGCACTGTGTACAGGGCGGCATCATCGCCGACACGTTCCCGGTGCATGTGCGCTACTCGGGGTCCTCGCTGGTCCTGCAACTCGGCGCGGTACTGGGTGGCGGGCTGGCACCGACGATCTCCACCGCGCTGTTGAACTCCGGCGACTCCTCGACCGGGGTCACCTGGTACCTGGTGGCGATGTGCACGATCAGCCTGGTCGGCGCGATCGCCCTGTTCCGGGTGGTCCCGGAGGGCGTGCCGGAACCGGCCCTCCGTCCCGCGCCGGCTGCCGCCGCGAAGGCGTGAACCCGGCCGGCGAAATCGCCGTCGCCCCGGCGGCCGCTCGGGTCAGGAGCGGCCGCGGGGCTTGCCGCGCTTGCCGCCCTTGCCCGCGCCGGGGCCGCCGCGGGCACCCTTCCCGGCCGACCCGCCGGCCGCGCCGGGCTTGCGCCTGGCTCCGGAGGCGTCGGGGCGCTGGGACTTGGCCTTCGGCTGTGGCGGAGTCGGGGTCCGGCCGCGCGAGCTGTTGACCGTGCGGCCCCGGACGATCCCGATGAACTCCTCCACCAGGTCGGTGGTCCGGGCCTCCGGCCAGGCCAGCGCGACGCGCGATTCGGGCGCGTCGGTCACCGGCCGGTAGGTGAGGTCCTTGCGGTGGTGCAGACGGGCGAGGGACTGCGGGACGACGAGCAGACCCACCCCGGCCGCCACCAGTTCGACCGCGTCCTCGGTGCTCGCGGGCCGCTCCTTCGCGGGCTCCCCCGGGCGCTGCGCCCACTCCAGGGTGTCGTCGAGCGGATGCAGGACCACGGCGTCGGCCAGGTCCTCGGCGACCACCTCGTCCACTCCCGCGACGTCGTGGTCCTTGGGCACCACGACCACCGTGGTCTCGGTGTACAGCGGGATCGCGCTCAGGTCGGTCCGCTCGATCGGCAGCCGCACCAACCCCGCGTCGGCCTCGCCCGCGCGCAGCAGGTCGGCCGCGTCGGCGGCGGACACCGCGATCAGGGTCAACGGGACGTCGGGCAGCCGCTCGTTCCAGACCCGCACCCATTTGGTGGGGGTCACCCCCGGAACGTACGCGAGCCGGAACGGGGTGGGTACTTCCGAGCCTGTCACCACGTCAGGTTACCGGCCATGATCGGAGGCACCGCACACGGTCGCTACTCTGGACACCATGACGTCGCACAAGACCACCCAGACGATGAAGCCCGCGACCGCGGCGAAGAAGCTGGGCGTGTACCTCCAGGCCACCCCCGCCGAGTTCCAAGAGGGTGTCGTCTCCCGCGACGAGTTGAACGCGCTGCAGGCCGACCCGCCCGAGTGGCTGCAGGAACTGCGCCGCAACGGCCCGCACCCGCGACCCGTCGTCGCGAACAAGCTCGGCGTCTCCATCGCCGGCCTCGCTCGCGGCGGCATCACCGACGCCCTCACCACCGAGCAGATCGACGCGCTGAAGGAAGACGGTCCGGAGTGGCTGCGCCAAGAGCGCGCCACCCAGGCCGAGGTCCGGAAGGAAACGATCCGGATCAAGGAGAAGAACCAGGAGAAGAGCGCGGAGCAGAGCGCCGAGAAGAGCGAGAAGCGCCCCGCGAAGGCGCGCCGACCGCGCTCCTGACCCGCCGTCCGGCGGTCGCCCCGAAGACCGGGCGACCGCCGTTCGTGTGTCAGCCCTCGGCCGGCAGGCCCGCGGCCGCCAACAGGTAGGCGGTCATCGGCGCGTAGTCCCGGGCGTCCACGATGTGGTCGTCCAGCGGGACGGTGACCGTGACGGTGCCCTCGGCCTCGCCGAGGAACAGGGCCGGGTCGTTGCAGTCGGCGAACGCGACCGTGGGAATGCCGTATTGCCCCGCGCGACCGGCCCAGCCGTGGTCGGCGACGACCAGCTCGGGCCGGGGCCGCCCGGCCGCGTCGAGGGCGTCCAGGATCGCGCTCATCGGCTGCGGCGCGTGTGTGTGCCACAGCGTGGCACCGCGCTCCAGCACCGCCACGTCGCCGAACTGCCGCACGTTGCCGCTGGTTTCGTCGTCGCCCTCGGTGGTGTGCAGCCCGCGTGGGATGTCCAGGATCTCGGCGCCGGCCGCGCGCAGTGCCCGGCCGACGGCCCGGTGTACGTCCAGCAGGCCGCCGGGGTGTCCGGTCGCGAGCAACACCCGCAGCCGACGGGCGGCGGCGTCGCGCAGGACGGCGGCCATCCGGTCGAGCCCGGCCAGCGTGAGCAGTGGGTCGATGGTGTCCTGGCCGAAGTGGTGCTCGGGGTCGGGATGTACCCCTGCCCGCTCGACCATCACGGCGAGCACGTCCTCCTGGGTCCAGTGATCGCCCAGTTCCAGGCCCAGCCAGAAGCGCCGGTTGCCCTTCACCAGTTCGGCGTAGTGCCGCAGATTGACCTCCCGGGGCGTGGCCACCGGGCCGGAGATGCGCGTGGCCACCAGATGCCGAAGCAACTCGTCGCGGGACGGGGGGATGTTCGGCTTCGTCATGTCGACCATTGTGCCCACCCGCGCAGCGCACCGGAGCCTCGGGCTCGGCTCGTTCACCAGCGCTAAATCCCGCCATAAGCCGGCCGATTCGACACGTTCTCCTTTTGTTGTCCACCGTGGAGACTATTGGCGCGGTAACGACGACCCACCCGCCTCATCCGCACCGAGGCGTGATGGACGCCGACCGCGAACGACCGTAGGACGCAAGGTTCGTGTACTGATCTGCCCGCCTTTTTTGCAGGAAGGATCGATATGAGCCCCGTAACGATGGAGATCCGCGACGCCGGTCCGCTCGACGTCGAGGTCGAGGAGGAAGTGGTCGAGTTCGAGGACGAATCGAACCCGGACCGCCGGATCGAGGCTTGTCTGCCGGAGCCCTGGCCGACCGCGACGACCCGTGTCGGCTGCGACTTCAAGTCCTGACCGGACGGACGGCCTGACCCGACGGGCGGCTTGACCCGACGGGCGGCTTGACCCGACGGGCGGCTTGACCCGACGGGCGGCTCGGCTCGACGAACCGGGTCGGGCCCGCGGATCCGGACGGCTCGCTCGTCCGTAGGCACCCGGCACGCACGGCCCGATCGGAACCGCTCGACCCGATCGGGCCCGCGCCCCCGCCGGTGCCGCCCCGGCAGCCGCCCACCCCGGTGCCCCGGCCGCGCCGCCCAGTGACCGCAACGGATCGAGCGAACGGCACGAGCGGGAGGGGGCATGGTGCGTTCGATCCCGAACGGATCCGCACAGGAGCTGCGCAACCGGCTGCACACGCTGGTGGCCGGTCACGACCGCCGTTGCCGTGCGGACGACATCTGGCTGCACCTGTTCGACCCGCGCATGCCCACGCTCGACCACGGTTGGAAACTGCACGTCTCGGCCCGCCCCGAGGATTTCCCCCGGACGCTGGACCTGCTGGTCCCGGTGCTGCTGCGCTACCGCTGCCTGGCCAAGTTCGCGGCCGGCACCGCCGTCCTGGAGGAACTGAACGCCGGCGTACGCGGCCCGGCCGTGGTCGGCAAGGCGGTCACCGTCTATCCACGCACCGAGGACGTCGCGGCCCTGGGTCGGGAACTGGCCGACGTACTGACCGGTCACGGCGGCCCGCGTGTGCTCAGCGACCGCCGGGTCCGGCCCGACGCGCCCGTCTACTACCGCTACGGCCCCTTCCGGGCGCTCGGCGTCGGCGCCGCCGAATCGGTGATGATCGGCCCCGACGGGCAGCGCTTCCCCGGCCGGGCGAGCATCCGCTACCGCCAACCCCCGTGGGCGGCCGACCCGTTCGGCGCCCCCGCTCCCACGCCGGGGCGACCCGCCCGCCTGGTCGGCGGTCGTTATCGGCTCACCGCGGGCATCGCCCGTTCCCCGCACGGGGACGTCTACCGCGCGCTGGACACCACGACCGGCGAGCGGGTGGTGATCAAACAGGCCAGGGCGTACGCGGGCGAGGACGGCGACGGGGTGGACGCCCGAGGCCGGTTGCGGCACGAGCACGCGGTGCTGGCGACCCTGGCCGGGTCGGACGGTGTGCCCCGGGTGCTCGACCACCTGCGGCACGGCGAGGACGAGTACCTGGTCACCACCGACTGCGGCCCGCAGGACCTGCGCCGCGACGTGTCGGCGCACGGCCCCTACCCGGGCGACGCGCAACCCGGGCGCCGGGTGAGTGTGCTGGCCCGCCGCCTGCTCGCGATCCTGGACGGGATGCATGCGCTGGGGGTGGTGATGCGCGACCTCAAACCGGGCAACGTGGTGCTCGACACGGACGGCACCTGCAAGCTGGTCGACTTCGGCATCAGCGCGCTGGGCGCGGTCCGCCCGGCCGGCGGCACCCCCGGGTACACCCTGGCGACGGGCTCGGGCGAGGACCCGCCCGATCCCGCGGACGACCTGTACGCGCTGGGCGCGACGCTGTACTACGCGCTGACCGGCATGGATCCGGTGATCGTCGACCCCGACCCGGCCGTCGCCCGGGACCGCACGCTGGCCTGCCTCGCCGCCGCGCTGCCGGACGCCGCGCACCGGCCGGTCCGGGCCCTGGTCGCCGGGTTGCTCGACCTCGATCGTGCGGAGCGGATCGGCTGCGCCCGGCGCCTGCGGGCCGGCCTGCCCGAACCGCCGCGCGCCCGCCGGTTGCCGACCCCGCCCCGGATCACCGCCGGCCTCCTGGACGACGTGATCGGCCACACCGTGGCCGACTGCGTACGCACCACCGCCGACCTGCCCGCCGGATCCGGCCCACGGCCGGGATCGACGCTGACGCTCTACGCGGGCGCCGCCGGAGTGGGCCTGGAACTGCTGCACCACCTCGACCGGCCGGGCGTGCCGGAAGCGGTCGTCGAGTTGGCCCGGCGCACCGCGGCCCATCCCGAACTGGGCGCGCTCCCGGGCGCGTTGTACACCGGGCGCACCGGGGTCGAGCTGTTCCTGCGCGCCGCCGCCACGCTGCCGGGCGGCGACGTCGTACCACCGGTGTTCCCGAGCGAGCCGCTGCCGTACGACGACACCGGCGACCAGATCGGCGGCGCGGCGGGCACCGGCACCGGCCATCTCCTCCTGGCCCGCCAGGCACACGCGGCCGGGCGCGCCGAACAGGCCGCCGCGCACCTGGCCGCCGCGGCCGCCTGCGCCGGGGAACTCCTGGACCGGCGCGCCGACCCGGAACACGCCGAACTCGACCTGCCGCCGGCCTCCTCGCGTGCGGCCTACGCCCACGGTTACGCCCACGGCAGCGCCGGCATCGTGCATTTCCTGCACGCCTGCCGGGACCTTCCGGGCCACGCCGATCCGGCGTTCGCCCGCGCCGCTCGCGGGGGTCTGGATCGACTCGTCGCGCTGACACCGGAGTTGCTGGCCTCGGCGGCCCGCCCGGACGCCGCCCGGCACTTCGGGTCCTGGTGTCGGGGCATGGCCGGAATCGGCACCGTGTTGATCGCGGCGGGCGCACCCGCGCAGGATCCGGAACTGCTCGAACTCGGCCTGCGCTGCGCCCGGTTGTGCCATGTGCTCGCCCCGAGAATGAGCCTGGTGTCGCAGTGCTGCGGCCTGTCCGGAGTCGGCGAACTGCTCGTGGACGCCGCGCTCGCCACCGGTGACGACGAGCACTGGCGGGCCGCCGAGGACGTGGTGGCGCTGATCCTGGCGCGCAGCGGCGGCACGGTACGGCGCCCGTTGTTCCCGGACAACACCCTCGCCGGCACCGATCCCGGCTGGGCCACGGGCGGCAGCGGCGTGTTGTCCCTGCTGCGTCGCGTACGGGACCGGGGCGGCGAACGCCTGGTCGCACCGCCCGAGGCCGTCGACCGGAAGGTCTACGTGCCGGGGACCCAGTAGGCGTGCACCTCGGTGACCTGCGGCGGGGTCCCACTCTGCGGGAAGCCCAGCTCCTCGGCCGCCGGCCTCAGGAGAGCGCTGAAGGCATCCATCGCCGCCTGCGACTCCCACAGGTCGATGACCCGTACGCCGTCGCCGGTCGCGATCGCCACGTGCGCCAGGCAACCCGGCGCCGGGATCTCGCCGGACCGCACCCGCGCGGAAAGCTTGTCGTACTGTTCCTTGCCGACCCCCGCCAGATCGACCTGCATGAGAATGGCCATGACGGTCCTCCAGACGCGCCGCTGTCACCGATGCCACCGGTCGCATGGCATCACTTCCATCCTGGCCCGTCCCCCAACGCCCGCAACCGGGATCCCTGTCCTTCTCCCACCCGGCGACCGTCGGCGAGCGGGATCAGCCGGGATCAGAAACGCATGAGCGCCTGTTGCGCGGCGGCAAGGACGGCTTGACGGGCCTGTTCGAGCTGGTCCGGGGTTTCGTGTCGGCGGACGGCCTCGGTCAGCACGCGCGCCGCCCGGGTGACCTCGGGCGGTCCCTCCAACTGCACGGCGGCGAAAGCACGTTGCAGGGTGGGGAGGTCCTGGGGAGTCCCGGTGCCGGCACGTTGCGCCAGGATCGCTGTCTCCGCGGCCTCCAGGAATCGCACGTAGGTCTGGCGACGCAGGTCCAGGAGCCGCTCGACGCGCTGCTCGTCGAGCGTGGTGCGCACGGTGTCCAGGAGTGCGTCCGCCTGCCGATTGCCCGCGTGCCGGGCCGCATCGGCCTGGCGGATTCCGGCGCTGCGGGCGAACCAGCCGGTGATCAGGCCACCGGCGAGCGCCGATCCTGCTGCGATCAGCGCGATTCCCCACTCACTCATGAACCACATTGTGCACACGGGCATCGACACCCGCAGGCGGATGCGAGGATGCTCACGCGGGCTCCGCCTCCTGGTGCCCGGTTCCGAGTTCGACGGCGAGGCGCTCGCCGCGATCAAGCAGCGGCGGGCCGGAGGGCCCCCTGGGAGCGAGCGCCGGCGCGCTCGTACAGCCTGGTCCTGGGCACCGGCGCCCGCACCCTGCTCGTGCTCACCTCCACCTGGGGTCCGCAGTCGCTGCTCCGCCGCCGCCGCGGCCTGCCCGCCGAGTTGGCTGCCGAACTCCCGTATGACACCTACCAGTTGGCCCTGATCGTGCACCCCAACGAGCGCAGCCGGATCGGCACGTTCGACCTGGAGGAGCAGCTCGCCCCCGCGCTCGACGCCGGGATGATCCTGGCCGCGCCGCACGAGGAGTGGGCCGCGCTGTTGGTCGCCGCCGACGCGGTGATCACCGACCACGGCTCGACCGCGCTGTACGCGGCGGCCCTGGATCGGCCGATCATCCGCGCCCACGACGGCGGCGACGAACTGATCCCCGGCAGCCCGATGGCCGAACTGCTGGCCCACAGCCCGCAGTTGGCCGACCCTGGCGGGATAGGCGCGCTGCTGGCCGCGCACCGTCCCGGCACGGTCCGCGCCTTCGCGGCGGCCGCGTTCGCCGAGCAGGGCCACGCGTTGGAGCGGCTGCGTGGCGAGTTGTACCGGCTGCTCGACCTCACACCGCCTCCCGGGCCCGCCGCCGCCCGCGTGTTGCCGGTCCCCGCCGCGCCGCTGCGCACCCCCGTCGCCTTCGCGGTCCGCGCCCGCCTCGGCGACCACGAGGTGCACGTCGAGCGCCGCCCCACCCACGGCACGATGCCCGCGCAACACATCGCCGCCGAATACGGCCCGGCCGGCATCCGCCACCTGCAGAGCGCCGCACTCGTCTACCGCCGCCACACCCGACCCGCGCAGGCCGCCGGCCACCACCTCGACTGGACCCCGGCCGACTGGACCGCCCGAATCCTGGCCGACCTCCCCGGCTGCCGCACCGCCGCGGTGATCCTGTCCCCGTCACACTGCGTCGTCCGCACCCGCGCCGGCGCCCTGCTCACCGCGCACCTCGAACCACACCGAGAACACGGCAGAGTGCACCACCCGGACCCGGCCGCCGTCCTCGGCGCCACCCACGCATGGCTGGCCCGACACCCCGACCTCCCCGCCACCATCGCCTGCCTGATCGGCGACCACACCTTCCGCGTGCACCTCACGCCCACCGAACCGAGCGAGCCACAAGCCCCCTTCGGGAACCCGCCCGACGGACCTTGATGGCCCGCGCCGCCGCCGGATCGGGGTGCTGGCACCACCTCGACCGGCCGGGTGGCACGCTCGTTGCCGCCGGTCGCATCCGGACATGCTGGGTCCGGCAGACAACGCTGGTTCCCCAAAGATTCGGTAGGAGTTCGGCTCGTGCGAGAGCAGTCGTGGCAGAGGTTTCGTTTTTCCGGACGGCCGCAGGGCGGCGGGCGCAGAGCGCTGCCGGCCGTGACCGCGGTGGCCGTGGGTGTCCTGGCGATGAGCGTCCTCGTACCGCCCTCGGCGTCGGCCGGGTCCCGGCCGGACGCCGTCCAGCGGGGTCTGAGCGCACTGCTGCGTTCCGACGACCTGCCCGCCGGACTGGCGAGCGTCAAGGACCGTGACGGCCACACCCGCACCTACACCGCAGGCGTCGGCGATACGGCCACCGGCTCGAAGGTGCCCAAGGACGGCCAGGTGCGAATCGGCAGCAACACCAAGGCATTCACCGCGGTGCTCGTACTGCAACTGGTCGGCGAAGGCCGGATCGACCTCGACGCCTACATCGACACCTACCTGCCCGGCCTGGTCCGCGGCGAGGGTATCGACGGACGCCACATCACCGTGCGCCACCTCCTCCAGCAGACCAGCGGACTGCCCAACTACACCAACCACCTCGGGGACGAGGTCCGCTACTTCGAACCCCGCGAACTCGTGGACATCGCCCTGCAACACCCGGCCGACTTCGACCCCGGGAAGAAGTGGGCATACAGCAACACCAATTACGTACTGGCCGGCATGATCGTCGAGAAGATCACCGGCCGACCCCTCGCCCAGGAGATGGACCGGCGCATCATCAAGCGCATCGGGCTGCGCCACACCTACTTCCCCGCCCCCGGTGACGCGACCATCCGCGAGCCGCACCCCAAGGGCTACGACCGGGCATCGCCCGACGCGCCGCCGATCGACGTCACCGAGATCGATCCCTCCTGGGGCTGGGCGGCAGGTGCCCTGGTCTCCACCAACACCGACCTCAACCGGTTCTACGGCGCGCTCCTGGCCGGCCGTCTCCTCCCGCCGGCCCAGCTCGCCCAGATGCGCACCACCGTCGCCGGGGCCGAGGGCACCTTCGGCCCCGGTGCCCGCTACGGCCTGGGGCTGGTGAGCAGGCCGCTGCCGTGCAATGGGCTCTACTGGGGCCACGGCGGCAGTTTCCCCGGCTACGAGACCCGGGGCGGGGCCACCGACGACGGCCGTGCGGCCAATGTCGCGGTCACCATGCAGCTCGGCAACGAGGCGGCCCGGGACCGGGTCGACCAGGTCGTGTTCACGGCCCTGTGCCGCTGATTCACCCCCGTCGGGATCCGTCCGGCCGCGTGCCTCCGCGCACCCGGCCGGACGGATCCTCGTCGTCGGCCCACCACTCGGCCGAACAGGGCGCCCGAAACGCCGGCCCACCCGCCCGTGCCCGGCGCGCAGCGGCCGAAGCCCCGGCCCATCCGCCCGTCCCCGACACGCAGCGCCCGAAGCCTGGGCCCCCGCTCCCCGGCCCGCAGCGCCCGGAGCCTCAGTCCACCGGCCCCTCCCCCGCCCGCAGCGCCCTGGCCACCTCGCGGTGCTCGTCCGCCTCGACCCGGTGCCCGGCCGCCTCGGCGGAGCCGGCCAGCGCGTCCAGGATCCGGGCCTCCTCGGCACGGGCGCCCCGCGCCCGCGCACTCGCCAGCGCCGCCACGTACAACGCACGCGCCTCGCCCGCGCGCCCGAGTGTGTCCAGCACGGTGCCCAGGGCGAATCCGGTGCGGGCGGTCATCCGCTCCCGGCCCAGCTCGCCCGCCGCCGCGTGGGCACGCTCGAACAACTCGGCCGCGCGCCGCGATTCGCCCAGCGCCGCCGCGGCCTCGCCCAGGCGGTACGTCATCAACATCGCGCCGTACGGGTTGTCGATCGCCCGGTGCACCTCGCGGGCCGCCTCGAAATCCGCCGCCGCACTCGCCCAATCCCCGCGCGCCGCCCGCAACATGCCGCGAAACTCCACGGTCGACGCGCCGAGCTTGCGGTCCGCCGCCGTCGCCGCGCCCAGCGCCGCCACCGTGCCCAGCGCCCGCTCCAGTTCGTCCCCGGCCGCCGCGAAGTCCCCCTGTTCCCACAATGGGCGGGCCAGTTGGCAGCGCATCCGCGCCGCGGCGCGAGGATGGCCGGCCCGCTGCGCGGCGGCCACGCCGGTGCGGAAGGCGTCCAGCACGTCGGCGTAGTGCCGGTGGTCGAGGAAGTGTGTCCACAACGGCTCGCACAAGCCCCACGCCTCGGCGTCGAGACCGTGCGCGTACGCCATCCGCACGCACCCGTACAGCGCGTGCCGCTCCGTCTCCAGCCAGCGCGCTGCCCGCGCCTTGTCCGCGAACACCACGTCGGGCGCCTCCGGCAACGCGGGCACCCGCTCGGCCAGCGTCATCCGGGCGCCCGCCGCCGTCGCGTCCGCGATTTGCGCCTGCCGCAGGTACCAACGCACGATCCGGCGTTGCCCGTCGGTGGTTTCCGCCGCGCTGCCGTCCCGTTCGGCCCGCCGCCGGGCGTGCGCGCGCAACAGCTCCGGCAACCGCCGGTATTCGTCCCGGGCGTCCACCAGGCCCGCCGTCTCCAACTCCTCCAGCGCGTCCAGGCCGGCGTCCAGGCCCCGGCCGAGCAGGGCCACCGCGGTCTCCGGGGTGAACTCCGGGCCGGGGGCGCCGCCGAGCAACCGGTACAACCGGGCACCGTCCGGCCCGAGTTCGCGGTAGGCCGCATCCCACACCGCCTCGACCACCGGAAGTCCCTTCTCGTGCAGCTCGGCGGTCAGCTCGGCGAGCAGCCGCGACAGCGAGCGCAACCGATGCCGGCGCATCCAACGGCCCGCCACGTGCAGCGCCGCAGGCAACCCGGAGCACAACCGCAGCAACCCGTGGGCGGCCTCCGGTTCGGCGGCCAGTCTCGGGTCCGCGACCATGCGTTCGAGCAGTTCCATCGCGTGTTCGTCGTCCAGCGGACGCAGCGACAACTCGACCGCGGCACCGTGCTCCAGGTCGTGGAGGGGCCCGTGGCTGACCACGATCACGATGCCCGCGCCGGAGGCGGGCAACAGCGGCACCACCTCGCTCCCGTAGCGGGCGTTGTCCACCACGACCACGACCCGCTTGCCGTCGGTCCGCGTCCAGTACTGCTTGCAGCGGGCCCGGAACGTCTGTTCGACGAACTCCGCGGGCACCCCGAGCGAGCGCAGCAACTCGCCCAGCGCGTCGGCTACTTCGACCACGCCGTCGCGCCGGAGGTCGTCCAGGTCCAGGTACAGCACCTCGTCGGCGGGGTCCTGCCGCAGTCTGCGGGCGATCCGGAAGGCGAGTTCGGTGCGCCCGGCCCCGGCCGGCCCGCTCAGCGCCACGCACAGCGGCCGGGACTGTCCGCGCCACTCGGCGGCGGCTCGGAAGACCCGGGCCAGTTCGGGCTCCCGGTCCACGAAGTGGGCCGTCTCCGGGGGGATTTGATATGCCATGGGAGCTGACTCCGATGCCTCGTGCCGGTCCGGCCGGCGTGCCCGCGGAGCCCTGGCCGCGACCGACCCCGTCCCCCGCACCCTCGCACACCACAGACCCCCCGTGTGGGCGGATCGACACCGAACCGACGCGCCCGCCGGCCCGCCGCCACGCACTCGCCCACGCTCGTCCGGATGATCGCGATATTGCCCCGGGCGCGTGGTGTGCTCGTCCGGAACAGGGCATACAAGGGAAATCCGCCCCGCAAGGGCCCGCGAACCGGGAGAGAAGGGAGTCGCATGCCGTCGGACGTCGATCTCGCCGCGGCGCTGTCCAGGGTCAAGGAGAGCGAGACCTCGCTGGTCGCCCAGGTCCTGCGCACCACCGTGGCCGCGGTGACCTCCTACGTCACCGCGCTGGCCCTGACCGGCCCCGATCCACAGCCGATCCTGGCCCCGCTCACCGCGCTCCTGGTCGTCCAGGTCACCTCGTACGCGACCTTCACCACGGGTGTGCAGCGGGTGGCCAGCGTGGTCTCGGGCGTGCTGATCGCGGTGTTGTTCAGCGAGGCGGTCGGGCTCAACTGGTGGAGCCTGACCCTGCTGCTGTTGGCCTCGCTCGGCCTGGGCCATCTGATCCGGCTCGGCGACTCGATCAACGAGGTGGCGATCAGCGCGATGATCGTGCTCGGCGTCAGCCAGGTCGGGGACACCGCGTGGGACCGGGTCGCGGAAACCCTGATCGGCGCGGCCGTCGGCATGATGTTCTCCCTGATCCTGGCGCCACCCGTGCACGTGCGGCCCGCGAACGAGGCGGTGATGTCCGCGTTCACCGCGCTGACCCGGCTCCTGGACACGATGGCCGGGGAACTGGAGGCCGACGTCGGCCACGACCGCGCGCACGGCTGGCTGGAGGAGGCCCGCCGGATCGACCGGGACATCGTGCGGGTGGACGCGACGCTGTCCACCGCCGAGGAGGGCACCCGGCTCAACCCGCGCGGCCGGCGGGCCACGGTGCGGGTGCTCGCGCTGCGCAGCGGCCTGGACACCGCCGAGATCAGCGCGGTGGCGCTGCGCATGGTGTGCCGGGCACTGAGCGGGCTGTACGCGCGGGGCGAGCGCGGCGAACCGGCGTACACCGAGATCCCGCCGGCCACCGAGCAGTCGCTGCGCAGCCTGTTCCGCTCGCTGGCCGCGCTGTTCGCCGCGTACGGCCACCTGGTCGTGCTGCACGGCCAGGATCGCCCCGAGGACTCCGCCCGGGCCGAGAACACGCTGCGCGAACGGCTGGCCGAGGCGGATGTGGACCGCTCGCGCACCGAGGCGATCCTGCTCGCCGACTCGATCGAGAACCCGGACCGCTGGGAGTTGTACGGCACCCTGCTGACCGCGGTCGACAAGCTCGTCGACGAGACCCGGCCCGCGGGCACCCCGGGCGACCTGGCGCAGCGGATCGACGAGCGCCGCCGGCGCCTGGCCGAGGACCGTCGCCTGCGGGCCGCGGTGATCCGTCCCGCACCGGTGCTGCGGGACCGCCTCCGCCGGGTGGTCGCCCCCACCGACCGCCTCCTGCGCGTCCCCCGCCGCCTGCACCGCCACACCCTGCGCCGCCGCCGCTGACCGACCGAGGGCCGGCCGGTGCGTGAGTCTCGCACCGGCCGGCCCTGGATCGGGCCTGAGCTCACCCCCGTGTACGAGCTCATGCCGAGCGGTCGGGTGCCGGGGATCCGGGGTGGACCGGCGAACCGCTGTGCGTCCAGCCAAGCAGCCGGGGCCCGCGAGGGCATCCCGTCCCGGGTGGAGGGGTGGGTCGAACCGACGCGGTAGTCGGGGCGAGCGGGTCAACCGTCGGAGTACGCGGATGCAAGCGGCGCCGGGGGCCGGTGCCCACGTACCCTGTGAGCCCCGAAGCCAAGGACCGGACACCGTGCCGCACAGCCCCGAAGAACAACTCGTCCACACCGTCGCGACAGCCGGCGAGCCCTTCGGGGTCGCCCTGGCCGGGGCCCGGGGCCTGCGCCGACACGGCCTGGTCGACCGGGACGGCGACGGCGTCGACTTCGCGCTCGCGGCGCGCGACGCCAAGCGCCTGACCGCCGCCCGCACCACGATCGCCGCGGCCCTGACCGAGCAGGGTTGGCGGGTCACCGTCGACGGCCGGGCCGGCGGCAAGGCGTTCGTCCGGATGAACGTGCGCCCGGCCGGGCCCGGCCGCGGCACGCCGCTCACGTTGCACGTCGCACCGCGCACGCACGAGCCCGCCGTCGTGGCCGGCGTCGCGGTACTGCACCCCGACGACCTCGCCGCGGCCAAGCTGGTCACCCTGGCCCTGCGCTCGGAAGTACGGGACGCCTTCGACGTCTTCGCGCTCGCCGACCACTACGACATCGACCGGTTGCTCGACCTCGCCCTGGCCTACGACCGGGAATTGCGCGCCGAGGACGTCCTGACCGCGTTCAAGCACGTCACCGAGCGCGAGGACGTGGACTTCGCCCGGTTCGGCGCGCCGGCCGCCCGGGTCGCCGCCGTCCGAGCCTGGTTCCAGGACCGGTTCGCCGAGCTCTCCGTCCGGCACAGCCGCCCGATCGCCGCCGCGCTGGACCCCGGGGTGTTGGCCAAGCTCGCGGCACTGGCGGAGTCGGTGACCCCGGCGGAGGGACCGTCCGGCGACCGACCCGGGTGAGCGCGCCCACGCGGTGCTCGATCAGCGCCGGCCGCCGGGCGTGACCAGGCCGGTCTCGTAGGCCAACACCACCGCCTGGGCCCGGCTGGACAGGTTCAGTTTGGCCAGCGCACGGTTGAAGTGCGTCTTGACGGTCGACTCGGTGACCACCAGGGTGCCGGCGATCTCGTTGTTGGCCATGCCCCGGCCGACCAGGCGCAGCACCTCCAACTCCCGCCCGGTCAAAGCCTCCAGGTCGGGCGGCACCGCGCCGCCGCCGGCCGCGGCGGCGCACGAGACGTAGGTCTCGATCAGCCGCCGGGTGACACTGGGCGCGAACAACATGTCGCCGGCCATCACCGCGTCGATCGCGGCCAGCAACCGCTGCGGGCCGATCTCCTTGAGCAGGAACCCGGACGCCCCGGCCCGCAACGCGGCATAGACGTATTCGTCCAGATCGAACGTGGTCAGCACCACGATCCGAGGCGGCGTGCCCTCGGCGGCGGCCAGGATGCGTTCGGTGGCGACCACGCCGCTCATCCCGGGCATCCGGATGTCCATCAGAATCAGTTCGGGATGCAACTTCGCGGCCAGGTCGACCGCCTCGGCCCCGTCGGATGCCTCCCCCACCACCTCGATCCCCGGGGCCGCGCGTAACAACGCGGCCAGTCCCGCCCGGATCAGGACCTGGTCGTCGACCACCAATACCTTGGTCACCCCGTCGTTCCTTCCGTCCCGTCGGTACACGGCGGCCTAGCCGTCCCCGGCGCTCCCGGCGGCCTCGGCCGGGATCGGCAGGACGAGGTCGACCTCGAACCCCCCATCGGGCCGCCGTCCCGCAACGAGCGTCCCGCCGTAGAGCTTGGCCCGCTCGGACATGCCGATCAACCCGTGCGCCGCCACCCCACCGATTGTGCCCGCTTCGCAACCCTGCGGTGCGACCATCGGCCGCCCGCCGCCGTCGTCGGTCACGGTGATCCGCAGATGATGCGGTCGATAGTCGACCAAAAGGTCCACCTTCGCGGTTCGCGCGTGCTTGAGCACGTTGGTCAGCGCCTCCTGGACGATCCGGTACGCGCACAACTCGATCCCCGGCGACAACGGGCGCTCGACGCCCACCGTTTCGCGCCGCACGTCGACCCCCGCCGCCCGGATCCGGCGCACCACCTCGTGCAATCGGGCCAGCCCCGGCGCCGGATCCAGCCGATCGTCGGCGGTCCGCCCGCGTGCGGCGTCCGGCGGCGCCTCGTCCGGGTCGAACATGTCCTCGTCGTCCGCGCGCAGCAACATCAACATCCGGCGCATCTCGTCCAGCGTCTCGCGCGTGGTCTCGCCGATTGTGCGCAACGCCGCCTCGGCGGTGGGCGGATCGGACCTCAGCACGTACTCCGCCAGCCCCGCCTGCACCGAGATCACCGATACGTGGTGGGCCACCACGTCGTGCAACTCGCGGGCGATGCGCACCCGTTCGTCGGTGACCGCACGCCGGGCCCGGGCCTCCTGCTCGCGCGCCAGTCGCCGCGTCAACGCCGCGTACTGCGCGTTGCGTTCGTTCAGCCGCCGGGCCGCGACGCCGAACCAGCAGATCCCCGGCGGCACGACCAGGACCTGGGCGACGACGGTGGCCATCGAACCGCCGTCCGCGGCCAGCCCGGCGTACAACCAGGTCGCACCCACCGCCGGCACGCACCAGAGCAGGTTCCGGATCGGGCGGTGCGCGGCGACCGTGTAGGTCGCCATCAGCGTGCCCAGCGAATTGACCACCGGCCAGTAACCCAGCGCGATGTACCAGATCTGGAGCGCGAGCATCACCGAGAGCACCGCGACCGGGGCGCGCCGGCGCACGATCAGCGGCAGGTTGATCACCACGATCAGCACGAAGCCGAACATGTCGGTCCTGCGCCAGTCCCCGGTGGGATCCTCGTGGGCCAGCAGCAGACTCACCACGATGTAGGACAACGCCAGGATCGCGTCCACCACGATCGGCGGAGGGGTGACGGCGTGCCTGCTCCACAGCGTTCGCGCCCGCATTCGGCGCAGCGTAGCCCGCGATCGCGGATCGGTCGTCGAACCCACGGTCGACAAGTGCCTACCACGCTGGGTGGAGATCGCCGCACGGTGCGCGAGTGGTGCGGATCCGGTGGCCCCGCGCCGGCACGGATGTGCAGGGATCGCGTCCTGCTTTGGCAGATGTTGCCGTCGTGTGCGCGGCCTGCACAGCATGTACTGAACAGCGATATCCACTGAACACCGGTCGCCCGTCCCGACGGGCCGGGCAGGATGCGCGTCGAGGGGTGTGCCGTGGCTGAGGCGTGGTGGGACGGCGAGGACGTCGACGGGCCCGAGGCGGTGGTCGCCCGGCTGGACGGCGTGGACTACCTGGCCGGGGACGGCATCGGCACCGCCGCCTGGCTCGCGCTGCGGATGGGCCGGCCGCTGCTGGTCGAGGGCGAGCCGGGAGTGGGCAAGACCGCGCTGGCCCGGGCCCTGGCGGACGCGTTTCGCCTACCGCTGTTCCGGCTCCAGTGCTACGAGGGTCTGGACGCGTCGCAGGCGCTGTACGACTGGGACTTTCCGCGCCAGATGTTGCATCTGCGGGCGGCCGGCGCGGCGGGCGAGACCGATGCGGCGGCCCTGGAGGCCGGCCTGTACGACCGGCGCTACCTGATCGCCCGGCCGGTGTTGCGGGCGATCGAGGCGGCACCGGCGGTGCTGCTCGTGGACGAGGTGGATCGGGCCGACGACGAGTTCGACGCGTTCCTGCTGGAGGTGCTGTCCGACTTCGCGGTGACCGTGCCCGAACTGGGCCGGATCGCGGCGAAGGTGCCGCCGCTGGTGGTGTTGACCTCCAATCGCACCCGCGAACTGCACGACGCGCTCAAACGGCGCTGCCTCTACCACTGGCTCGATCACCCGGACCACGCGCACGAGGTGGCGATCGTGCGCCGCAGGCTGCCCGAGGTGAGCACCCGGTTGGCCGAGGACGTGGTGCGCGCCGTGGGCCGACTGCGCGCGGCCGACCTGGTCAAGCCGCCCGGTGTGTCCGAGACCCTGGACTGGGCCTGCGCGCTGCTCGTACTGGGCGTGCGCGACCTGGATCCGGACGCGGCGGCCCGCACGCTCGGCGCGGTGCTCAAGCATCGCGAGGACCTGGCGAGCGTACGGGCGCACGGGCTGGATCGGCTGCTCGCGGCAGGCGGCTGAGATGGCCGCGCGTGGGGTGCCGGACGCCACCACGGTGCGCGCCGCCCTCGCCGCACCGGTGCGCCGCGACGGGGTCGCCACCCTGGTCGCCTTCGCCCGCACCGTGCGGGCGGCCGGCGTGGGGGCCGATCCGGGGCGGGTGCAGGCGTTCCTGACCGCCGCCGCCGAGTTGGGCGCCGACGGGCGCTCGGGTACGTACTGGGCGGGTCGGCTCACGTTGTGTTCCGCGCGGGAGGAACTGGCCCGCTACGACGCCGCGTTCACCGCGTACTTCGGCTGCGAACAACCGCCGGCGGGGCGTCGGCGGCCGGGCGTCGACGTCGAGCGGGCCGTCGGCCTGCCCGGCTCCGAGCAGGCCCCGCCGGAGCGGGACGAGCACGGTGCCGAACCGCGGGTCGCCGCCGCCGACCGCACCGAGGTCCTGCGCCGGCGCGACATCGCCCTGCTCGATCCGGCCGCGCGCGCCGAGCTGCGCCGACTGCTCGCGCTGCTGCGCCCGGCCGCCCCGATGCGCCGCACCCGGCGTCGGCGGCCGGCCCGACACGGCCGGATCGACCGGGCCCGCACCGTGCGGGCGGCGCTGCGGACCGGCGAGATCGACCGACTGCGGTATGCCGAGCGGGTGGTGCGCCCGCGCCGGCTGGTGCTGCTGCTGGACGTCAGCGGCTCGATGGCGCCGTACGCGGACGCGCTGCTGCGCTTCGGCCACGCCGCGGCGCGCCGGCGTCGCGGTACCGAGGTGTTCACCATCGGGACCCGGCTGACCCGGATCAGCCGGGAGCTGGGCCACACCGACCCGGATCGGGCGTTGGCCGCCGCGTCCGCCGCGGTGCCCGATTTCAGCGGCGGGACCCGGCTCGGCGACCAGTTGCACGCCTTCCTGGCCGACTGGGGTCGGCGGGGCGTGGCCCGGGGCGCGGTGGTGGTGATCGCCTCCGACGGATGGGAACGCGGCGAGCCGGATCGGCTCGCGGTGGGCATGGCCCGCCTGCATCGGCTCGCCCATCGGGTGATCTGGGTGAATCCGCATCGGGCCCGGGAGGGGTATCAACCCCTTGCGGCCGGTATGGCGGCGGCGCTGCCGTACGTTGACGACTTTGTCGCCGGGCACAGCCTGGCCGCGCTGGAGGAATTGTGTGCACTGCTGGTCGACGAACGACGGACCGGGTGAACGACGATGCGTGAACTGCTCGACCACCTGGAGGCGTGGTACCGCGACGGGCGCACCTTCGCGCTGGCCACGGTGGTGTCCACGCTGCGCAGTGCCCCGCGGGACGCGGGTGCGGTGATGGCGGTGTCCGCCGACGGCGTGGCGCTCGGCAGCGTGTCCGGCGGGTGTGTCGAGGGCGCGGTGTACGAGTTGGCGCTGGAGGTGATCGGGGAGGGCCGGCCGCGCACCGCCGCCTATGGGATCAGCGACGACGACGCGTTGATGGTGGGGCTGACCTGTGGCGGCACGCTGGAGGTCTACGTCGAGCCGGTCGACCCGGCGCGCTATCCGGAGTTTCCCGAGCTGATCGCCGCGCTGCGCGAGGGTCGCCCGCTCGCGGTCGCCACCGTGGTCGCGACGCCCGACCCGGATCGGCTCGGCGCCCGGGTGGTGGTCGGGCCGGAGCGGGAGGCCGACGGCCAGGCGAGCCGTGCGATCACGGTGGCGCTGCGCGAGCTGCTCGCGGCGGATCGCACCACGCTGGCGCACCCCGACGGCGACGCGCTGGTGCCGGTCGAGGCGCTGGGCGTGCGGCAGGACGAGATCGTCTTCGTGCGCTCGTACGTGCCGCGCCCTCGGCTGTTGGTGTTCGGTTCCAACGACTACGCGGTGGCGATGGCCCGGATGGGTGCGTTGGCCGGGTTCCGGGTGACCGTGTGCGACGCGCGGCCGGTGTTCGCGACGGCGGAGCGTTTTCCGGACGTCGACGAGCTGGTGGTGGACTGGCCGGACCGCTACCTGGCGGGCACCCGGGTGGACGGGCGTACGGCGGTGTGCGTGCTCACCCACGATCCCAAGTTCGACGTGCCGGTCCTGGTCCGGGCGTTGCGGCTGCCGCTCGCCTATGTCGGCGCGATGGGCAGCCGGCGTGCGCACGCCGACCGGCTGGTCCGGCTGCACGAGGCGGGCGTGACCGAGGCCGAGCTGGCGCTGCTGCACTCGCCGATCGGTCTGGATCTGGGCGCGCGCACCCCGCAGGAGACCGCGATCGCGGTGCTCGCCGAGATCATCCAGGCCCGGCACGGCGGCTCCGCGCGCCCGCTGTCGCTCACCGACGGCAGTATCCACCGCTGACCTCCACCCGGCGGAGCATCGCGGGCCGGGCCACGCGGTGGAGCACCGTTGGAGCGCCCCCGAAGCCGAGCACCGCACACGAAGGAGCCCGCCGCGCGAATCGCGCGGCGGGCTCCCTGCGGTTGTGTCCGGATCAGCCGAGCGGCGGGGCGGCCTCGGCCAGCGCCCGGATCGCCGCGACGAAGCAGTCCGCCGGCGGGGTGACCAGGCCCGCGCCGACCTGGCCGGTGCCCGCGACCTTGCCGGCGATGCCGGTGTTGATCTGCGGGAGGATGCCGGTGCGGACCACCTTGGTCACGTCGATTCCGGTCGGCGTGCCGCGGAAGTCCAGCACCGGGATCTGGTAGGCCGGGTTCTCCGCGAGGGTGATCTCGTACATCCGGCGGGTGGCCGCGAGCGCGTCGTCCACCTCGCCGCCGATGAACCGCACGATCGCCGGCGCCGCGGCCATCGCGAAGCCGCCGATGCCCGCGGTCTCGGTGATCGCCGAGTCGCCGATGTCCGGGTTGGCGTCGTCCGGGCCGTAGGCGCCCAGGTAGAGGCCGTCCGGGACCTCGGCGGGGCCGGTGTACCAGCGGTCGCCGGTGCCGGAGACCTGGATGCCGAAGTCGGTGCCGTTGCGGGCCATGGCCACCACGAGCGAGGAGCCGGGCACGTCGCGGCCCGCGTCCATGGCCAGCTTGCAGGCGGGCATGTCCAGGTTCAGGAAGAAGTGGTCGTTGCCGCCGACGAAGCGGGCCGCCTCGGCGATGTCCGAGGTCGGCGCGCCGCTGTCGATCATGTTCGGCAGCAGTTCGCGCAGCAGCATCAGGGTGCCCGCGCGGTTGCGGTTGTGGCCCTCGTCGCCCATCTGCAACATCTGCGCGATGATCGCCCGGATGTCGATCGGTTCGCCCGCGCGCACCGCGGTGCGCAGCAGCGGGCCCAGCACCGCCGACATCCAGCGCAGCCGGTCGATCACCTCGGGCCCGTACGCGCCGTAGCGCAGCACCTTGCCCAGGCCCTCGTTCAGCGAGCACCACGCGCGTGTGCCGTGCGTGGTGTCCTCCAGCTCGAACATCCACATCGACGGGCTGACCACACCCGCCATCGGGCCCACCGCGTGGTGGTGATGGCACGAGTCCAGTTCGGCGTGCCCCTCGGCGAGGAACTTCTCCGCCGCCTCGGGCGAGTCGGCCAGGCCCTCGAAGAGCACCGCGCCGATCAGCGCGCCCTTCATCGGCCCGGACGCCCGCGCCCAGTCGATCGGCGGCCCGGCGTGCCGGAACTGCCCGGCCCGCAGACCCAGTGCCTCGCTCGCGGGCTTGACGTCCACCAGATGCGGCGTGGACGCCAGCACCCGCTCGATGGCGACCCGGTTGGCCGCCTCGCGGCGCGCGTCGGCCAGCACGGTGGCCAGCGCGTCGGCGGTGCCGGGCAGCGGCGGACGCCAGTCGACGGCGGTGACCGGGACGGCCTGGGCGGCCAGCGCGTCGGCGAGCAGTTCGGCGCCGACCGTGACCACCGAGGGGTCCCGGGTCAGCAGCGAGCCGCCGTTGGGGTTGGGAGCACTCACGCGTCGAGCCCTTCTACGATCGCCACGGCGCGCCGGGCGGCCTCGGCATTGGACAGGTGGACCTCGGCGCCGGCGGCGGTCAGCGTCCGGGCCTGGGATTCCAGGTCCTGCGGGTCCAGGTCGGTGCCGCACAGCGAGATCAGCACGGTGGGCGCGTTCGGCCCGGCCGCGCGCAGCACCTCGGCCAGGTCGGCGGCCGGGTCCGCGTGCGCGCCGTGGCCGAGCACGACGTCCAGGAGCAGTACGGCGCAGGCCGGGTCGGCCAGTTCCTCGGCGAGCCGCTCCAGGCGCAGGCTCGGGTCGATCATCGGGTGCGGGCGGCCCGCGGTCAGGCCGTCGTCGCCGAAGTCGATCATCAGGTGCCCGGCGGCGCGCAGGTCCGCGGGCAGCGCCCAGTCGGCGCGCAGCGGGATGTTGGACGCGATCGGCCCGAGCCGGTCGGCGGCGATGATCATCGCCTCGTCGCACAGCGTGCCGCCGCAGAACAGCCCGCGCAGCGCGCCGGTGCGGGTGGCACGGGTCGCGTCGGGCCGCCAGACCCGGTCCTGCACACCGGGGTGTCCGATCGCGGCCAGCGCCTTGGTCGCGGCGGCCGTGAGGTCGTCCCGGCCCTGTCCGAGGAAGGCCAACTGCACCGGCGTGCTCAGCGTCGCGGCGTAGCGCTCGACCTCGGCCGCGACCGAGTCGGCGGGCGGCTTGGAGACCACCACGATCAGCTCGGTGGCCGGGTCGGCGTCCAGCATCGCCAGCGCCTGGAGTGTCGAGCGCGCGCCGACCGCCTCGCTCAGGTCGCGGCCGCCCACGCCCAGACAGTGGCTGACGCCGCTGCCGGCCGCGTGCAGCAGGCACATCAGTTCCTGCGATCCGGTGCCGGAGGCGGCCACCAGGCCGATCGGGCCGGGGCGCACCGAGTTGGCGAAGCCCAGCCCGACGCCGCCCACCATGGCGGTGCCGCAGTCGGGGCCCATCACCAGCAGGCCGCGTTCACGGCCGGCGTCCTTGAGCCGGATCTCCTGCTCGACCGGCACGTTGTCGCTGAAGATCAGCACGTCCAGGCCGGCTTCGAGGGCGTCCATCGCCTCGGCGAACGCGTGCGGGCCGGGCACCGAGACCAGGGCCAGGCTCGCACCGGGCGTGGCGTTCGCGGCGGTGCGGATCGTGCGCGGCGGCACGCCGGCGGCGGAGCCGATCCCGGTGCCGCCGCCGGTGGACAACACGAGGGCTTCCTCCAGCACCTCGCGGGCGCGCCGCAGCGTGTCCTCGTCGTCCGCCCGGATCGCCACGATCAGGTCGTTGGGTCCGGCGCCGTCGGGGGTCTCGAAGCCCATGCCCGCCAACAGGCCGACGTTGAGTTCGGTGGCCATCGCGACGAGCGCCTTGGTCACCCCGTCCACCGCGGCTACCGATCGGCTCACCTGCATCAGGCTGACCGAGTCTCGGTATGTTCCGCGGCGCAGCTCAAGCGCGCTGCTCACGGGCGCTCCTTCCTTCGGGGTACGGGAGTTCGGTTCCGTCGCCGGGCCCGTACGGGGCTTCGGCCACGGTTGGTACGGCGCCTGCGTCGGCCGCCTCGGCCCCGGCCAGCACGCCGTGGGCGAGGTCGGCGCCGGAGGTGTGGCCCACCGCCAGCAGGTGGCGCAGGCGCGGGAGTACGTCGGTGCCGCGGCCGACCGCGCCGATCAGGTCGACCAGTTGCGCGCAGCCGTCGCCGCCGGCGGCGTGGCCGAGCAGGGCGGCGGACAGGTCGGTGGTGCGGCCGGGGGCGTGTGCCGCGATCCGGGCGCCGAGGGTGTCGGGTGGCCGATCGCCACCGGGTTCGGGGTCGAGCAGGCGTCGGGCGAGCAGGAAGCCGCACAGCGCGTCGTCGCCGCTGGGGGTCAGCCCCGGGCCCAGGCCGATCAGGCGCAGCGCGGCGGTGCCGGCCCGCTCGGGGTCGGTCGCCGCGTACCGGCCCAGCTCGGCCAGGTCGGCGCGGGCCTGCCCGGACAGCCCGGTGCGGACCGGCGCCAGTGCGCCACGCAGCGCGGCGCGGCCGGCCCGGCGGGCGTCGGCGTCGCCCGGTGCGGGCGGGCGCGGCGGGGTCCACCAGCGGACCGCCGTCACCTCCAGCGCGCCCAGGCCCACCCGACCGTCGCCGATCCGGGCGTCGATGCGGCCGGCCGGCCCGGGGAAGGGCGACGCGGCGGTGCGGGCGGTGAGCACGACGGCGTTGGGCAGCCGGACCGCGTCGTGCGTACACAGGGTCAGGACGGTGCCGTCCGGGTCGGCCAGGTAGATCGCGGCCGGGAAGACGCCGAGCACCCGGGCGGGCCGGCTCGGCCGCTCCAGCACGGCACGCAGGCGTACCGAGGCCGAACCCGGCACCGACCTCGCCACCGGCTCGTCGTGCTCTCCCGGGCCTACCACGATGGTGCCTCCCGGGAACGGTGCGGATGCGAGCGGTACGGATGCGAAGCGGTGCGCGGTCGGTGCGGTGCGGTGCGAGATCGAAGCGGATTCGAGAGCGGATTCGAGGCGGTGCGGAGCCGATGCGATACGGAACGAAGCCGTGCGTGCCGGTGGTGAACGCGGTGTGGTCGAGGCCCCCGGGTCGGGTGAGCGACGAGGTGACTGCTTTCCCGAAACGACTTGAATCGGACCGCTCTATGTCTGTTGTGAACGTAATCCAATGGCTATGGTCCTCGAATGGAGCAAGTTGCCAACCTTGGCGCACTTAATTCGCGTAATTTGCCAAGCCCTGGGGAAGGCCCCGGCGGCGTGCGAACCGCGAGTACCGGCACGCTCGTTCGCGGCGTGTCGGTCCGCGACGTGCTGAGCCTCTCCAGCCTGTCCGGCGCCCGACTGATGGCGGGAGAGCGCGGCTTGGACCGCGTCGTCCAGCGGCTCAACGTGATGGAGGTCCCGGACATCCTGCCCTGGACCAAGCCGCACGAACTCCTGCTGACCACCGGCTACCCGCTGCGCGAGACCCCGCAGTCGTTGTGCGACCTGGTCACCGAGCTGGAGTCGCGCCGGCTGGCCGCGGTGGGCATCAAGCTGGGCCGCTACCTGGACGAGTTGCCCGCCGACATGCTGGCGGCCGCCGATCGGGTGGGCCTGCCGATCATCCGGCTGGCCGACGACGTCGCCTTCGACGACATCCTCAACCAGGTGCTCACCGACATCCTCAATCGGCAGGCCGCGGTGTTGGCCCGCTCCGAGGAGGCGCACCGCGCGCTGGTCAGCGTGGTGCTCGCGGGCGGCGGTCTGGAGGCGATCACCGGCGAACTCAGCCGGCTGCTCGGCGGCACCGTCATGGTCACCACGCCCGACGGCCGGCTGCTCGCCTCCTCGGCCTCGGAGGGCGTCGAGGCCAGGGCGTCCGGGCGCGGCGTGTTCGACGCCACCGGCCGGTTCCGGGTCGAGCGCTTCAAGCACGGCGCGCGGGCCCTGGAGGAGCCCGCCGCCAAGGTGGCGTTGGTGCCGATCCTGGCCGGCGCCCTGGACCACGGCCGGGTGGTGCTGATCTCCGCCGGCCGCACGCTCGACGAGAGCGACATCCAGGTGTTGGAACGCGCCGCCGCCACCGCGGCGCTGGTGATCACCAAGGAACTCGCGGTCGCCGCCGTGGAGAGCAAGTACCAGGGCGACTTCATGCGCGACCTGCTGGCCGGCCGGGCCGGCGATCCGGCGCACACCGTCCGGCACTGCGCCTCGCTCGGCTGGGCGATCGACCGCCCGCTGACCGTGGTGGTCGCGCAGCTCGAACCCGGCGAGGGCCCCGACCCGGAGAGCGACGACCTGCGGCCCGCACACGAACGCTTCGCCACCGCGTGGGGCATCGTGGTGCGCGAACGCGATCCGCGCGCGGCCGTGGTCGGCTACAGCCAGGAGGTCGTGGTGGTGATGGGCGCCTCCGAGCGCACCCCGCCCGGCGAACTGGTCCGACACATGGTCGCCCAGGTCTCCGGCGACGGCGGTGGCGGACGCCGCTCGTTCTCCACCGGCGTCAGCCGCGTGGTCACCGACCCGGCGCTGCTGCCCGAAGCCTACGAACAGGCCCGCCGCGCGGCCAAGGTCGGCCGGCAGATGCACGGCCCGGGCGGCATCGCCGACTTCGACAGCCTGGGTGTGTACCGGCTGCTCAGCCTGGTCCCCGACTCCGCCGAACTGACCAGTTTCATGCGGGAGACGCTCGGGGAACTCGCGAGTCGCGAGGACGAGGAGACCACCGACCTGCGCACCACCCTGGAGGTGCTGCTGGACACCAACCTCAACGTCGCCGAGACGGCCCGGATCCTGCACTTCCACTACAACACGCTGCGCTACCGGATCGGGAAACTGGAACGGCTGCTCGGCGCGTTCACCACCGATTCGCATCTGCGGCTCAACATCATGCTGGCGCTCCAGGTCCGCCGCATGCGCGGGCTGTAGCGTAACGCGCACGTACGGAGAGACCCTTGGTTGTTCATCCATACGCCGACACACGAAGGCAACAAACCTTGGGTGAATTCCACAACACCGCCGGGCCGGATCTGTCACCTATCACCCAAGCCGCAGTGTCCGACCCGTCCATAACCTTCCCCCAACCTCGTGGCGAGAACGGCGGACTCCACCGGATCGCGCTCACCGTGCCGGGTCGTGCGACAACGAATCGCCCTCGCACCCCCCTACGCCTGGAAGGCGGCTGAACATGGCACTCGGCTTGGGATGGAAGCTCTACGGGGACGGCAGCACCCCACCTCCGGGTGAGGTCGTACGCCCCGACGAACGGCTCTCGTGGGGTCGGACCATCGGTCTGGGAGCACAACACATCGTCGCGATGTTCGGCGCGACATTCGTATTCCCGGTGGTCATGGGTCTGGACCCGAACCTGGCCATCATGATGTCGGGTCTGGCCACGGTGGTCTTCCTGCTCATCGTGCAGGGCAAGATCCCCAGCTACCTCGGCACCAGCGCCGCGTTCGTCGGCGCGGTCGCCACCATCCGCGCCGCCGGCGGCTCCAGCGCCACGGTGACCGGAGCGATCCTGGTCGCCGGCGCCGTACTCGCGCTCGCCGGTGTGCTGATCCACCTGCTCGGCGCCGAACTCGTCAACAAGGCCCTGCCGCCGGTGGTCACCGGCGCCGTGGTGTTGCTGATCGGCTTCAATCTGGCGCCGGTGGTGGCCGATGTCTACTGGCCGCAGGACCAGTGGATCGCCCTGCTGACGATGACCGCCGTGATCGCGATGACCGTGCTGCTGCGCGGCTTCTGGTCCCGCATCGCGATCTTCCTCGGCCTGGTCTTCGGCTACGCCCTGTCGTGGTTGTTCGACAAGGTCTTCGGCCAGATCACCTCGGTCCAGCCCGGTCAGCACGACGGCAAGGCATTCGCGCACGACCGGGTCGACTTCTCCGGCGTCACCTCCGCCGACTGGTTCGGGCTGCCCTCCACGCACGCCCCGGACTTCAAGACCTCGGCGATCCTGGTCGCACTGCCCGCCGTGATCGCGCTGATCGCGGAGAACGCCGGTCACGTCAAGGCGGTCTCCGAGATGACCGGCGCCGACCTGGACGGCAGCCTGGGCAAGGCGATCACCGCGGACGGCCTGGGCACCGTGATGGCCAGCGCGGTGGGCGGCTCGCCCACCACCACCTACGCCGAGAACATCGGCGTCATGGCGGCCACCCGGGTCTACTCCACAGCCGCCTATTACGTGGCCGCCGTCGTCGCCGTGCTGTTCGGCCTGTGTCCCAAGTTCGGCGCCCTGATCGCGGCCACCCCCGGCGGCGTGCTCGGCGGGATCACCGTCGTGCTCTACGGCATGATCGGCCTGCTCGGCGCGAAGATCTGGATCGAGAACAAGGTCGACTTCGCCAACCCGATCAACCTGGTCCCGGTCGCGGCCGGCGTGGTGATCGGCATCGGCGGCGTCGCGATCAAGTTCAACGACGACTTCACCATCGAGGGCATCGCGCTGGGCACCATAGTCACGCTGGTGATCTACCACGCCCTGCACGCCCTGGCCCCCGCACACATGCGCGACCCCAAGGCCCCGGCCGACGTCGAACTGGAGGGCGGCACCGCGCTGTCCCTGGGCACCGTCGAGGAACACCGGCCTACGGCGCAGCCGTTGACCGGCTCCACCGCCGCCGCTCCGCCGAAGAAGGCGCCGCCGACGTCGAGCTGACGCCGACCCACCCGACGCGCACCACCGCACGCGAACACCAGGAGGAGACGACACCGTGAAGCCGCCGGCATTCCGATATCACGCACCGACCGATCTCGCCGAGGCCCTCGACGCCCTCGACGCGGTCGGCCACGACGGGAAGGTCCTCGCCGGCGGCCAGAGTCTGATTCCGATGCTCAACATGAGACTCGCGGCCCCGGCCCACCTGGTGGACATCAACGGGCTCGCCGAACTCTCCTACGTCCGCACCGACCCCGGCGGCGTCGCGGTGGGCGCGCTCGCCCGGCACGCCGAGGTCGAGGCGGACGAGGCCGCACACGCGGTCGTCCCCCTGCTGCGCCAGGGTCTGCGCCTGGTCGCCCACCCGGTGATCCGCAACCGCGGCACCACCGTGGGCAGCCTCGCGCACGCCGACCCCTCCGGCGAGATGACCGCGGTGCTGGCCCTGCTCGGCGGCTCGATGACCCTGGCCCGCAAGGGTGCCACCCGCACGGTCGCCGCCGAGGACTTCTTCCTCGGACCGCTGGAATCGTGCATCGAAGCCGGCGAGTTGGCCGTGGCCGCGCACTTCCCGCACCTGCCCGGCCGCACCGGCACCGAGTTCACCGAGATCGCCCGCCGACACGGCGACTACGCGATGTGCGGCGTCGCGGCGGCGGTCACCGTCGACGACGACCTGCGGATCGTCTCGGCCCGCGCCGCCTACCTCTCGCTCTCGCCCGTCCCGCTCGTGCTCGACCTGACCGACGCGCTGATCGGCCGCACCGCGGACACCGCGGTCTGGGAGGACGCGGCGAAGCTGGCCGCCGGCAGCCTGGAGCCCGAGCCGGACATCCACGCCACCGCCGAGTACCGCATGCAGTTGGCCGGCGTACTCACCGCCCGCGCCCTGCGCACCGCCACCGAACGCGCGGCCCTGGTCGACCCGAACCCCACCGCACCGAGCAGCACCGGCACCGACGAGCGGAGCGCCTGATGACCGAGACGCAGATCCCCACCGAGCAACGCCTCGACATCCGGCTGAACGTGAACGGCGTCCTGCGCACCGCCACCGTCACCCCGCGCCGGCTGCTCTCCGACTGCCTGCGCCACGACCTGGGGCTGACCGGCACCCACGTGGGCTGCGAGCACGGGGTGTGCGGCGCGTGCACGATCCGGGTGGACGGCAAGCCGATGCGCGGCTGCCTGATGTTCGCGGTCAGCGCCCAGGGCCACGAGATCACCACGGTCGAGGGACTGGCCGACGCCGACGGCACCATGCACCCCGTGCAGCAGGCGTTCCGCGAGTGCCACGGCCTCCAGTGCGGCTTCTGCACCCCCGGCTTCCTCACCGTCGTCTCCGCCTTCCTGGAGGAGAACCCGGCACCCACCGAGGAGGAGGCCCGCGAGGCCGTCTCCGGCAACCTGTGCCGCTGTACCGGGTACCAGAACATCGTGAAGTCGGTACTGCGCGCCGCCGAGATCACCGACGAACGCCGGGCCGCGCAGGCCGAGCAGGCCGAGGGGGACGCCCGATGACCACCAAGATGTTCGGCGCACCCGTACAGCGCACCGAGGACCTGAGGCTGCTGGTCGGCAACGGCCGCTACCTCGACGACCTGGGCCAGGGCGCCTACGAGGCCGCCTTCGTGCGCAGTCCGCACGCCCGGGCCAGGGTCACCGGGATCGACGTCACCGGCGCGCTCGACGTCGACGGCCTGATCGCGATCTACACCTACGAGGACCTGTCCGGCCGGGTCGCCGAGCCGCTGCCGCTGCTCATCCCGCACCCCTCGCTCACCCACGGCCGTACCGCCTACCCGCTGGCCAAGGAGTTCGTCAACCACGTCGGCGAGGCCGTGGTGATGGTCGTCGCCCGGGACCGCTACCTGGCCGAGGACGCCTGCGAGCGGATCACCGTCGAGTACGAACCGCTGCCGCCGGTGGTGGGCATCGAGAACGCCCACCGCGCCGAGCGCCTGGTGCACGACGACGTGCCGGGCAACTGCGCCGCGCACTTCGTCCAGGAGGTCGGCGACGCGCCCGCCGCGATCGCCGCCGCGCCGAACCGGCTGGAGCTCAAGCTCGACATCGAGCGCAGCGCGTGCATGCCGATGGAGGGCCGGGGCGTTTACGCCCGCTGGGACGCGGCCGACGCGAGCCTGCGGGTGTACACCTCCACCCAGACCTCCACCGGCGTACGCGCCGCCGTGGCCGCCAAGTTGGACCTGCCGCTGGACCGCGTCGAGTGCGTCACCCCCGACGTCGGCGGCGGCTTCGGCGTCAAGATCGTGCACCCCTGGCCCGAGGAGATCCTGATCCCGTGGGCGGCCCGGCTGCTCGACCACGAGGTCAAGTGGACCGAGGACCGCCGCGAACACTTCATCTCCGCCGCCCACGAACGCGGCCAACTCCAGACGGTACGGGTCGGGTTCGACGACGACGGCCGACTGCTGGGCCTGGACGTGGAGATCCTGCACGACAACGGCGCCTACACGCCGTACGGGATCATCGTCCCGATCATCACCTCCACCCAGTTGCTCGGCCCGTACAAGCCCGGCGCCTACCGGGTGGACTTCCGCAGCCTCTACACCAACACGGTGATAGTGACGCCGTATCGCGGCGCCGGCCGCCCACAGGGCGTGTTCGCGATGGAGCGGGCGATGGACGCGATCGCCGACCACCTGGGCAAGGACCGCACCCAGGTGCGCGCGGTCAACTTCATCCAGCCGGACGAAATGCCGTACGACCACGGGCTGTTGTTCCAGGACGGCCGGCCGCTGATCTACGACTCGGGCGACTTCCCGGCGTCGCTGGACGCGCTCAAGAAGCTGGTCGGCTGGGACGAGTTCGAGGCGTACCGGGCGCAGGCGCGGGCCGAGGGTCGTCGGGTCGGGATCGGCGTGGCGTGCTACGTCGAGGGCACCGGGGTGGGCCCGTACGAGGGCGGCCACGTCCAGGTCGAGACCACCGGCAAGGTCAACGTGGCCACCGGGCTGACCAGCCAGGGCCAGGGGCACCAGACGGTGTTCGCGCAGATCGTCGCGGACGAGTTGGGCGTGCCGATCGAGGACGTCACGGTAACCACCGGCGACACTCGCCGATTCCCCTACGCGGTTGGCACGTTCGCCTCGCGGGCGGCGGTGATGAGCGGCAACGCCATCGCGCTGGCGGCGCGCAACGTCAAGGCCAAGGCGCTGCGGATCGCGGGCGAGGCGCTGGAGGCGGATCCGCGCGACCTGGAGATCGTCGACGGGCACGTGCGGGTCAAGGGCAGCCCCGGTTCGTCCGTCGCGCTCGGCACGGTCGCGGTGTTGTCCAACCCGCTGCGCTACGCCTTCGACGAGGCGTCCCAGGCGGCCACCCAGCTCACCGGCACCGCCGACCTGACCAAGCCGCCGGTGGCCGAGGACGACGAACCCGGCCTGGAGGGCCGCGACTACTACTCGCCGCCGACCGCGACCTTCGCCAACGGCATGCACGCGGTGATCGTGGAGACCGATCCGGACACCGCCGAGATCCGCGTCCTGCGCTACTGCGTCGTGCACGACTGCGGACACCTGATCAACCCGATGATCGTCGAGGGCCAGGTGCACGGCGGCGTCGCCCAGGGCGTCGGCGGCGCACTGTACGAGCGCATGGAGTACGACGAGCACGGCCAGTTGGTCAACGCCTCGTTCATGGACTTCCTGATGCCGTACGCCAGCGAGGTGCCCAAGATCGAGATCGACCACCTGGAGACTCCCTCCCCGCTCAACCCGCTCGGCATCAAGGGCGCGGGCGAGGCGGGGGTGATTCCCGCGGCAGCCGTGTTCGCCTCCGCGATCGAGGACGCCGAGGGCTTCCCGATCGTGCGGATGCCGATCCAGCCGTCCGAACTCTTCCACCTGCGCAAGCGGTTCGCCGCCGGCGAGATCCCGGCCCTGCGCCGCGGCGCCGACCACGAGCCCGCCCCGCGCAGCGCCCACCGTTAAGGAGCACGACCCAGCATGAAGGTCCAAGGAAACGCCATCCTGAACGCGCCGGCCGACAAGGTCTGGGCCGCGCTGAACGACCCGGCGGTACTGACCCGCACCATCCCCGGCTGCGAGAAGCTGGAGGAGACCGGTCCGGACGCGTACCGGATGACGGTGACGATGGGCGTCGCCTCGATCAAGGGCACCTACCTGGGCAACGTGCAGCTCACCGACCAGGTGCCGCCGGGCTCGTTCATGCTCAAGGCGTCCGGCTCCGGCGGCCCGGGCACGGTCAGCGCGGAGGTCAAGGTCACCCTCGCGGACATCGACGGCGGGCGCACCCGGCTGGAGTACGACGCCGAGGCCGTGGTGGGCGGCGTCATCGGCGGAGTCGGGCAGCGCATGCTCACCGGTGTCGCCAAGAAGACGGCGGGTGAGTTCTTCAAGTCGGTCGACAAGATCCTGACCGGGCAGACGCCGCTCACCCCGGTGCCCGCGGCGGTCAACGGAACTCCCGTGGTGGCGACGGCCGATGGCGTCGCGGCCGCGCCGGCTCTGCCGGCCGGGACGTTCGCGGCGCCGACCGCCTCGCTCGGCGACGACTTCGCCAAGGGCGCCCTGTTCGGCGCCGCGGTGGCCCTGCTCGGTGCGATCGTCGGCGGCGTGATCGCCCGTCGGCGCTGATCCGTCCTCGCCTGCACGGAAAGGAGCAACCATGCGTGCCTTCACGGCGGCGGCCGTCCAGGTCGTCCCCCGACCCGGACCCCTCACGGCGGCGGTGGTCGAGGCGAACATCGCCCACGCGCTGGACTGGGTGACCCGCTGCGTCGAGTCCACCGGCGCCGAGTTGGTGGTGCTGCCGGAAAGCGTGACCACCGGTTTCACCCCGGCGCTGAGCGCCGAGGAGCTGTGGGACCTGGTCGACGACGTCCCCGGCGCGCTCACCGAGCCGTTCCAGGAGCGGGCCCGGGAGTTGGGCGTGCACCTGGTGTGGGGCACCTACGAGCGCGGCGACGACCGGGGCGTGGTGTACAACTCGTCCGTGCTGGCCGGGCCGGACGGCCGGGTGCTCGGCGTCTACCGCAAGACCCACCCGTTCGGGCCCGAACTGCGGTCGCGCGGTGGGTGGGTGACGCCGGGTGAGTACGTCAGCGTGGTGGAGACCGACCTCGGTCGGATCGGCATGATCATCTGCTTCGACGGCGACTACCCGGAGTTGAGCCGGATCCAGGCCGTGCACGGCGCCGAGATCATCTGCCGCCCGTCGGCGCTGCTGCGCTCCGCCGACCTGTGGGAACTGACCTGCCGGGCCAGGGCGTACGACAACCACGTCTACGTGATCGGCGCCAACGCCACCGGCAGCGACCCGGCCGGCGTGTTGTACTTCGGCAATTCGATGATCGTCACGCCGGGCGCGGAGGTCATAGCGCGCGGTTCCTCGCACGAGGGGTGGGTCTCGGCCCGGCTGGACCCGGAGCGGGCGCTGGCATCGTTGACCCCGGGTTCGAACATCCCCCAGGTCTTCGACCACTTGGCGGATCGCAACCTGGACCTGATCGCGAACTACGCGGAGGACCTGGTCCGTCCGGCGAAGACGAGTTTCCCGCACGGGTAGACGCCGGCCCCTCGCTTCGCCCCGGTCCCCCCTGTGTCGGCGGGGGCCGGGGCGAAGGGCGGGGTTCAGCCGGTGTGCCCGCGCCGCCGGCGGAGCAGGAAGGCGGCGCCGCCCGCGAGTACGAGTGCCGCGCTCGAACCGCCGACCACCAGTGCGGTGGCGGACGACGAGTCGTCCGCCGGGTCGGTGGTGGCGAAGCCGCTGGACATGCCCTTGGTGTCGTAGTCCGACCCGGGCAGCTTGTCCGCGTAGCGAGCCTTGACCAGCTTCTGGTAGTCGCCGAGCGAGGCCGTGGACCGGCCGCCCAGACCCTCCATGGCCTGGTCGTCGAGCGCCTCGACGGTGGTGGCCTTGAGCCGGTACCAGGCGTGCAGTTGCGGCTCGGTGAACACCGCGGTGCCCGCCTCGGCCTTGCCGGCGTACGTGCTGTCGACATCGCCGTCCCGAACGGCCGCCAGGTGCCAGCCGCCGCCCTGGGTCGGGGCGAGCATGACGGTGGCATTGCGGCCGTTGACGGGGGCGTCCAGCGAGGCCACGAGGTGGCTGAGCGCGATGGCCTGGCCGGGGATCGGCAGGGCCGTGCCGGCCACGAAGTCCGGCGTGATCTCGTTGACCGCCAGCGGGTCCTTCACGGTGAACAGCGGCAGGTCCCGGCACGGTTCGGGATTGTCCGGAATGTTCACCGGCGTCCGGGAGTCGCCCTGGGGCAGCGGTACGGAGAGGAAGCGACAGACGGCGTTGTGCACCTCGGCGGACTTCACCAGGTCCAGCGCGGCCTGCGGGTCGGGGATGTCCGCGGCGCCGGCCGGACCGACGGCGGTCAGCAGTGCCGACGCGCTCAGTGCCAGGACGGCGGACAGTCGGACGGAACGATTCCTCTTGCGGGTGATGGACGTGTCTGGGTCTCGCATGTCGCCTCCTTCTACTGGGAGATGCCGGTCCTGGAGTGGGTCCACACAAACGAGCTGTTGTTCACATAGTCGTTGTAGTTCCACCACGTGTAGGTCTGGGTGTCCTTCCACGGATCGCCCACGCCGATGGTGTTGTTCGAGGTGTCGTAGCCGTAGACGACATTCATGTGGCCACCGCCGGATCTCCAGCCGATGCGGGCGCCGATCGGCCGGGCGGCCTTGACGTCGGTGCTCACCTCGTTGAACGTCGCCGCCCTGGAGAGGCCGGTACCGGTCTGCTTCATGCCCAGGCCCGACCAGGCGTTCGCCATGTCCTGGAGCGTGGCGGGCTGGTTGTCGCAGCTCAGACCGCTGTTCTTCGCGGCGGCGCGGGTGCAGAAGTCCGCCTGGGTGGTGCCGTAGCCCTGGAACTTGGCGATGGTGAGTCCGGAGGCCACCCAGCACCACTGGGTCTTCTCCTGCTTGAGCATGGTGATTTGGTCGTAGTTGCTTTCCGCCCGGGCCGTGCCGCTCGCGACGAGAAGCAACCCCGAGGCCGTCAACGCGATGACGGACGCGCCGTTCGCGAACCGGAATCTGCTCATACTCCTGCTTTCCTGTGTGGACATGACGAGTTTCGAGCGATCCTGCGATCACATGACAGCGTGAAATGTCCACGTCGCCTACTCGCCACCCGGGAACGACACCCGAAGGAACGAGCCGTCGTATAAGCACAGGGAAGTCCCCACGACGCACCCCAGCCGAACAAACTTAACGTGATGGGGTTGTCTCCAAGGGTGACCATGGCGTTCCATCTGTTACAGGCCATGCACTCTGTGCGACGAGTGCGGCCCGGCCGGCCGAGCCACCCGACGAGGAGTGGACCATGAGTCTCGACCATCTGGACGCAGTCACCACACCGACCGCCCCACCGCAATCGAAGACCCTTACCGGTAACCCCGGTTCGGGGTATCCCGTCGGCTCCTACACGGAGTGGGATCCACTGGAAGAGGTGATCGTCGGCATCGTCGACGGCGCCGGCTTCCCCACCTGGCATATGTCCCTGCCACCGGTCCTGCCCGCCGACCAACACGCGACCTTCAGAAACCGGGCCGGCCGCCCCTTCCCGGCCGAGCAGGTCGAGGCCGCCCGCCGGGAGTTGGAGGGGTTCGTCCATCTCCTCGAAGCCGAGGGGGTGACCGTGCGCCGCCCGGAACCCATCCCCCAGCAGCAGGAGTACCGCACCCTGGACTGGACCAGCACCGGCATGTACGCGGCGATGCCCCGCGACGCGCTGTTGGTGGTCGGCGACGAGATCATCGAATGCCCGATGGCCTGGCGGTCGCGCTACTTCGAGACGCTGGCCTACCGGCCGCTCCTGAAGGAGTACTTCCACGCCGGGGCCCGATGGAGCGCGGCACCCAAACCGGAACTCAAGGACGAGCAATACGACCAGGATTGGACTGATCCCGGCGAGGACGGCCCGACCCGACTGGTGGTCACCGAGTTCGAACCGACCTTCGATGCCGCCGACTTCACCCGCTGCGGGCGGGACATCATCGCCCAGACCAGCAATGTCACCAACACCTTCGGCATCGAGTGGCTGCGTCGCCACCTGGGCGACGAATACCGGATCCACGTCTTCGAGTTCGAGGATTCGCATCCGATGCACATCGACGCCACGTTGGTGCCGATGGCCCCCGGGAAGCTGCTGATCCACCCGGACCGGGTCCCCGAGGTGCCGAAGCTGTTCAAGGGGTGGGATGTAATGGCCGCCCCGCAGCCGGTCATCCCCGACGGGCATCCGCTCTACATGACCAGCAAGTGGCTCAACATGAACATCTTGATGCTGGACGAGAACCGCGTCGTCGTGGAGCGCCAGGACGAGCCGATGATCGACGCGATGCGCAGGTTCGGCTTCACGCCCATCCCGTGCGACTTCCGCAACTTCAACAGCTTCGGCGGCTCGTTCCATTGCGCCACGCTCGATGTGCGCCGGCGCGGCACGCTCGAATCCTACCTGTGAGGTCACGGTGACGCGGATCTGGCGGAACACCCCGAAGGACGCGCTTCTCCTGGGCCTGAGCGTGGCCCAGTTCGCCACCACCGTCTGGCTGGCGGTGCGCTGGGACGACGCCTCGATCCCGGCGCAGGCGGGCGGGACCGCCGCGCTCGCGGTGATGACGGCCTACAACATCATCGTGGTCTCCCATCTGTTCGCGCACGTGCCCTGGTTCACCTCCGATCGACTGAACGCGGCCGTGTCGGTGCTCAATTCGGCCAACATCGGCCAGTCCGTGCAGGCGTACCGACTCACCCACGTGCGCAACCACCATCGGTTCAACAACGACGCGCCGGGCGTGGACGGGACCACCCGCGACACCACCTCGACCTACCGAGGGGGCAAGGACGGCGAGCACGCCCCGCTGCTGCGCTACGCGCTCGGCGGGGCACTGGAGTCGTTGCTCGACCGTGCCCGCGAAGTGTCGTACGTGGTCCGACTGTGGCGGGTCGGTCCGGGCGAGAGCACGCTGCACGCGCTGGCCTCGCGCCGGGAGAGTCGGCGGCGCAGCGAACTGCGGCTGATCCGGGCGGATCGGGCGGCGCACGTGCTCACCCCCGCGCTGCTTGCGGTGATCTCCTGGCAGTGGCTGCTGTTGAGCTACCTGCCGGCCTTCTTCGTGGCCCTGACCATGGTGAACGTGCAGAACTACTACCGGCATTACGGAGCCGACCCGGGCTCGCGGGCGGCCGACTCGGTGAGCCACTACGGGCGGTTGTACAACCTGCTCACCTTCAACGACGGCTTCCATCAGGAACACCATCTGAGCCCGGGCATGCACTGGTCGAAGATGCCGCAGGTGCGCGAGCGCAACTGGGCCAGGTTGGCCGCCGGGCCGCGAATAATCAGCCCGGTTCCGGCGATGCTCGGATTCCTCGATCGGGGGCGGCCGTTGCTGCATCGGGAGGCGGCGGGCAGGGCGGCCGGTGCTTCCGGCGCATCGGGTGCGGCGGGTGCGTCCGGTGGCTCCGTGACCGAATTCGGGAGTGCGTCGTGATCACCGGGCGGGCGTTGCCCGCGACGGGATTTCGTGTCCACGAGACGGCGCGCGTGGTGGACCTGTCCGCCGTGCGCGACGTGCTGCACGGCGAGTTGGCCGCCCATCGGGTGACCGGGTTCCTCACCCCGCAGGAGTGTGCGCGCATCACCGCCAACTTCTGGGCCTCGGAGCGGCGTACCCCGCGCTACGGGGCGGGACAGGACGGCGTCGAAGGGTACTTCGTCGGGGCCTCGCACATCGAGAAGACCACCGCGGAATACCTGTCCGAGGTGGCGAAGTCGGCGGATGCGGTCGCGGCCCTGTACGAGGGGGCCTTCGATCCGGTGGCGGCCCTGCGCGACGCGCTGGTCGACGAGGGCGTGGTGACCGGGGCCCGCCCGGCGGTGCACGGCGACCAGGCGGCGGGCGACTCGAAGGCGGTGTGCTGGAACCAGACCGGCGCGTACCAACTCATGCCGCACGACGATGTCGCCCAGCTTCGCGACCCGCTCCAGGCGGGTTTCGAGATCCAGCGGTTGTCCCGGGTGATGGCCGTCAACGTCTACCCGCAGGTTCCGCAGGGGACCGGCGCGTTGCGGTTGTGGAACGTCGAACCGGACGACGCGTCACGGGCGGCCCTGGGCTTGACGTACAGCGGCTTTCCGTATCCGCCGGAGTTGTTGGCCGGCCACGCCCACCTGACGCTGCCGGTCGGCGGCGGCGATCTGTGCGTGATCGACGGCAACCTCGCGCATGCGGTGGTGGGCAGCGAACACGCCCAGCCCGCCGCGCGATTGTTGCTGACGTGCTTCACGGCCCTGGGCGGTGATGGCGAACTGGTCTGGTGGACCTGAGCGTTCGGGACGCGCTTGGGGAACGGGGGGACGGGTCGGGGTGGGGGGGGGGCGGGGGGGGGGGCCCCCCCCCCCCCCCCGCCGGGGGGGGGGGGGGCGGGGGGGGCCGCCCCACGGGGGGGGCGGCCCCCCGCCGGGGGGACCAAAAAGCAGACCACCAAGAA